>NZ_BNAW01000041.1 GCF_014654205.1 Amycolatopsis bullii | reverse complement strand
CGCTGACAGGCCGGTCAGTGTCCGCGATGTCCTGAGACATCAACTGTCGGCGATGTCCTGAGACTCAACAGCGGGTTCCAACCCCGCCTTACCACTCACGACGGCTCAGCCCAGCTCCTTCAGTTCCTGTTCCACCGCGGCCAGTTCCGCCTCGGAACCCTGGACCTTCGGCCCCTTGAACCACTTCCGGGCCGAAACCACCCACCACAGGGCGGCCCCACCCAGCACCACGAGGAAGGCGACCGGCGTGTAGTTGAAGGAGTCCACTGTGATCGGCGAAGCCGGCGGAAGCATGAACAGCACGAAGATGCAGGCGACCCAGACGGACGCGACGATGCCGATCGGCTTCCCCCACTTGCCGAAGTTCCACGGGCCCGCTTCGAACGAATCGCCCCGGCGGACCCGGAGGAACACCGGGATCACGTAGGCGACGTAGAGGCCCACGACCGCGATGGAGGTGACCGCGTAGTACGCCGTCGCGCTCCACAAGTACGGCAGAGCGAGGATCAATGCGCCGATGGCGGCGAGCCACACGGCGTTGGTCGGGGTCTGGGTCCGCTTGTTGATCCGGTGCCAGAAGGCCGAGCCGGGGATCGCGCCGTCGCGGGCGAACGCGTAGATCATCCGCGAGTTCGCCGTCACCGAAGACATCCCGCAGAACAGCTGCGCGCCGATGCAGATGAGCAGGAGGAACTTGCCGGTGGTGACCCCGGTGGCGTCGATGAAGATCTGGGCGGGCGGCACGCCGGTCGCGGAACCGACGGCGCCGTCGTAGTCCTGGATCGCGAAGGTGAGGCCGATCAGCAGGATCCACCCGGCGACCAGGGAGACGAGGATCGAGGTGACGATGCCCCGCGGCCCGGCCTTGGCGGCGTTCTTCGTCTCTTCCGTCATGTGCGCCGAAGCGTC
This sequence comes from Amycolatopsis bullii, assembly GCF_014654205.1. Classification (GTDB taxonomy): domain Bacteria; phylum Actinomycetota; class Actinomycetes; order Mycobacteriales; family Pseudonocardiaceae; genus Amycolatopsis; species Amycolatopsis plumensis. The sequence continues at coordinate 83,599 of NZ_BNAW01000041.1, read as the reverse complement.
GTAGCCGGTCAACGTGTACTGCGCGAGCAGGAGGCCCAGCGCGAACACGTAGACCGGCGAGGTCCAGCCGGTCTGGTTGACGAACTGCCCGAAGACGAAGCCGGCTTCCTGGTGCTTGGCGGGCACGAAGGCCAGTACCGACACGATGACCAGCACCCCGACCAGGTGCCACCAGACGCTGACGTTGTTGAGGATCGCCACCAGCCGGACACCGAAGGTGTTCAGCAGCCCGTGCACCACGAGGATGATGGCCAGCAGCAGGATCGTGTGCCCCGGCGTCGCCGTGAAGCCCCATTGCAGGTCGAGGAACGCGTTGAGGAACAGCGCGGCGCCGAAGTCGATGCCCGCCGTGACGGCGATCTGGCCGATCAGGTTGAACCAGCCGGTGAACCACGACCAGGCCGCACCGTTGCGGGGCGCCAGTTTCGCCGCCCAGTAGTACAACCCGCCGGCGGTCGGGTAGCTGGAGCACACCTCCGCCATGCCGAGGCCGACGAGGATCACGAAGAACCCGACCAGCACCCAGCCCCAGATCATCGCGGCCGGCCCACCGGTCTTCATCCCGGTGCCGTAGAGGGTGAGGCAGCCGGAGAGGATCGAAATGATCGTGAAGGAGACGGCGAAGTTCGAGAACGCCGACATCGTCCGTTTGAGCTCTTGGGCGTACCCCAGCTGGTGCAGCCGGGCGCTGTCGTCGTCCGCGTGGTCGGGGGTGGTCTGCTGGTCGGAAACATCCATCGGGCACCTCTTGAAAGGTATGCGGCCAGACCATTGAATTCGCCGAAGGTAGCCCTGGTCCCGAAGGGTGTCAAGCCTTCGTGAAGAACTCGTCCAGCCGGCCCAGCAGGGGCCCGCCACCTCGGTGGTTGTTCGAGATCAGGGTCGCGGTCAGCCCGGACGACGGCTCGTGCGTGCTCCGGAACGCCACGCCGTGGTCGCCGCCCTCCAGCCGGACCACACCGGGCCGGGGCAGCCAGAAGCCCAGCCCGTAGCCGTCCGCGTGCGGGCGCAGCATCCTGGCCGTCCACTCGGGTGGCACGATCCGGCCGTCGAGCAGCGCGGGCCAGAACTTCCGGAAGTCCGGTGCGGAGCTGTAGATCCCGCCGTCGCCGTGTCCTGCCACGGGGAGGCTGAACACGTTGGTGCGGCCGTCTTCGAGGTAGCCGGTGGCCGTCCGGGCGGGCAGCGCGTCCGAGCGGAGGAACGCCGTGTCCGTCATCCCGGCGGGACGGCAGACCCGGTCGTGGACGAGCTCGGGGAAAGGTATGCCCGCGATCCGTTCGGCGATCAGCCCCAGCACGACGAAGGCGCCGTTGTTGTACCGGAACTCCGTGCCGGGCGGGGAAACTTGCGGCCAGCCGTCCAACGCGGCGAGGTAGTCGGCCGACGTGGCGAGCAGGGGGTTCGGCGGTGGCTCGGCCTCTTCGTCGCAGTAGTCGCCGATCCCGGAGGTGTGCGTCAGCAGGTGCTCGACGGTCACCCGGTCGTCGATCAGCGGCAGGTCGTCGCCGAGGACCTCGCGCGCGGTCGTCGACAGTGCCAGCCGCCCCTCGGCGATCAGGCTCACGACGACCAGCGCGGTGAACCCCTTCGTGCCGCTGGCGATCGCGAACCGCGTGTCGACGGTGTTCTCGACGCGGTGGGCGATGTGTGCGTACCCGGACGCTTCGGAGAGCAGCGTCTCGTCGCCGCGGCTGACCAGCACCACACCGGAAAAGGGCGCTTCCATGGCCCCAGCGTCCACGGAAGCGCCCTTCACGGCAAAGCGATTACCGGCCCAGGAAGGCGTGCAGCGATTCCAGCGCGGTGTCCGGCTGGTCAGCGAAGAAGCCGTCGACGCCGGCCTTGAAGAACGCGGCCTCCTCGGTGAAGACGTCACCGTAGGCGTCCGGCTCGGCCGACGAGCGCAGGTTCGCGGGCAGGAACGGGTTCTCGTTCCGGAAGGTGTACGGCTGCACCTTCAGGCCCGCCTTGTGCGCGTCCGCGACGAGCGCGGTCGGCGTACCGAGGTTGTCGTTCTTGTCGCGCGGGATGATCTGCGCCTTATCCGGCCCCAGGTACTTCGCGTACTTCGCGACCTCACGCAGCCCCTGCGGCGTCACGAGGTCGGCGTACGTCCGCTTGTCGCCGTTCGCGACGAAGTCCGCCGGGGCGCCGGTCGCCGAGGTCAGCTGCAGCAGCGGCGTCCGGACCTGCTTGTGCAGCGCGATCAGGTTCGACACCTCGAACGACTGGATGATCGCGGGCGCGTCCGGCCGGTCGAGGCCGTTGCGCTTGAGGATCGCCACCAGCTTCGGCTCGGTCGGGTTGCCGATGGACTGGAAGAACGTCGAGTGCTTGACCTCGGGGTAGGTCCCCAGCGTCCGGTGCAGCTCGCGGCCGAGGCGCTTGGTCAGGTCGAGGACCTCCTGGTAAGAGGCAATCTGGTAGCGCCCGTTGTACAGCGTGTTGTGCGGCCGGTTCTGCGGGATCCGCTCGACCGCGCGCAGCGTCTTCAGCTCGGCCAGCGTGAAGTCCTGGGTGAACCACCCGGTGGTGGTGACCCCGTCGAGCACGACGGTCTTCTTCCGGCCCGCGAACTCCGGGTGCTTCGCGACGTCGGTGGTGCCGCCGATCTCGGGTTCGTGCCGGGCGACGAGCTGGCCGTCCTTGGTGGGCACGAGGTCGACGTCCACCCAGTCGACGCCCATCCGGTAGGCGAGCTCGTAGGAGGCGAGGGTGTGCTCCGGCCGGTACCCGGGCGCGCCGCGGTGTCCGATGATCACGGGGACATCGTGGCCCCGCCCGCGCGCGGCCGCATCGGCGGACCCGCTTTCGGCGGCACTTGCGGACCCGGCCGCAACGCCGGTGACGCTCAGCAGCGCCAGCCCGGCGAGTGCGAGCAAGCCGACACGTTTGCGCTTCATCTGGTGACCTCTTTTCACACAGGGTGTGCCCTGACTACTCGCGCCACCCTCGGTGTCGCAAGCATCCGAAGTACGTACCTGGGCGGTCGACGCGGTAAACGGCGCATGGACTCCTGTTCGCCCGGTTTGCGGCCGCGGCAGGACCGGGTCTCGGCGGTGGGTCGAGCTGAGCGGTGGATGGCGGTCGCCGGAATTCCGGTCGGCGCGGTCCGCCCTTCTGGGCAGGTTTCGGCGGAGTCGGTCGCTGTTGAGTGGTGGACGCAGGGGTCTGCTGGTCGGGCTCGGTCTGAAGGTGTGGCTGAGGTGGGTGGTGTTCGCTTTGGCCGGGTGGTGGGGAGGTCTGGGTGGGGTGCGGGTTTGGGCGTCAGCGTCCCGTTCGGGCCGGTGGGGCACCTGGGAACACGCCGCGACTGGCTCAAAAACGGCCCGCCCTCCCTGGGGGCTGCCCCCGCTTCCAGCGTATCGGCGGCGGCGGACAAAACCTGCGCTCCACCGGCACCGCAGGTCGACCTGTCCACACCCCCGGTGACTTGTGGATCGCGGCACACCCCGCAAGAACAAGGCGCGTTCACCGGCTCCATGGAACCCAGCCGAGCCACCCGGGACCACCGTCCACCCGCCGCCTGTCCCGTGGGCAGCGGCCACCCGGACCTGCCCCGGCGACGGCGCGATGTCCTCCGCGAACCCGGCCGGATACGCTGTGCGGCGTGCGCGTATTGGTAATCGGCTCCGGCGCCCGGGAGCATGCCCTCGTCCTGGCTGCGTCCGGCGATCCCGCTGTCACGGCCCTGGCCTGCGCGCCCGGCAACGCCGGGACGGCCTCCGTCGCCGAACAGCTCGGCGTCGACGCCGCCGATCCCGAAGCGGTCGCCGGGCTCGCGAAGAGCTGGCAGGCCGACCTCGTCGTCGTCGGGCCCGAGGTACCGCTCGTCGCCGGCGTTGCCGACGCGGTGCGGAAGGCCGGCATCGCCTGCTTCGGCCCCTCCGCCGCCGCCGCGCGGATCGAAGGTTCGAAGGCCTTCGCGAAGGACGTCATGGCCGCCGCGAACGTGCCGACCGCTCGCAGCGAGGTCGTCGACAACCCGGCCCGCCTCGACGCCGCGCTCGCCCGCTTCGGCCCCACCTGGGTCGTCAAGGACGACGGGCTGGCCGCCGGCAAGGGCGTCGTCGTCACGCCGGACATCGACGTCGCGCGCAAGCACGCCATCATGCTGCTCGACGGCGGGCACCCGGTCCTCCTCGAGTCCTATTTGGACGGACCGGAAGCCTCCCTCTTCTGCTTCGTCGACGGCAACACCGTCGTCCCGCTGCTGCCCGCGCAGGACTTCAAGCGCGTCGGCGACGACGACGCCGGCCCGAACACCGGCGGCATGGGTGCCTACGCGCCGCTGCCCTGGGCGCCCGGGAACCTGGTCGACGAGCTGGTCGAGACCGTCGTCCAGCCGGTCGCCGACGAGCTGGTCAACCGCGGCGCGCCGTTCTCCGGCCTGCTCTACGCCGGCCTCGCGCTGACCTCCGACGGCCCGCAGGTCATCGAGTTCAACTGCCGCTTCGGCGACCCGGAGACGCAGGTCGTGCTGGCCCTGCTGCGCACCCCGATCGCCGGGCTCATGCACGCCACCGCCACCGGCAAGCTCGCCGAGCACCCGCCGCTGGAGTGGTCGGGCGGCGCCGCGGTCACCGTCGTGATCGCCGCCGACGGCTACCCGGGCAAGCCGCGCACCGGTGACGTCATCACCGGCGCCGAACTCGAAGGCGTCCTGCACGCCGGCACCCGCCGCCGGGACGACGGCGCCGTCGTCTCCTCCGGCGGTCGCGTGCTCTCGGTGGTCGGCACCGGCAAGACGCTCAAGTCGGCGCGCAAGCACGCGTACGAGATCGTCGAAAAGGTCCACCTCGCGGGCTCGCACCACCGCACGGACATCGCGCTGAAGGCGGCGAACGGCGAGGTCGCCGCCCCGGCCGCCAAACAGCGCGCCTGATTCCACGGATCGGGGGAACCGGCCGGGCGTGCTCTTCGTCCAAACTCAGGCTGCTGTCACATTCGCGTTGGTAGCCTCGACGGGAGCCGGCCGGTCACTGTCCGTATGACGTCAGGGGAGAGCATGTCAGGACCCTCGTATGACCTCAGCTCAGCCGTCCCGGTGGCGCCGGCGGCCGCGGACGTCCTGGTCCACCCGGACAAGCTCCTCGACGTCGCCCGGATCGTCGAAGAGCAGGCCAACGCCCTCGAAGACCAGCTGCTGACCCGGCTCGGCCAGCTGCGGATCGACGCGCCGTCGGCCGACGTGATCAGCACGCAGTCGGTCCAGGCGTGGAACACCCTGATCGCCGACGGCGACCGCTCCTACGCCGGGCAGGTCCGCGAGTACGTCGCCGGCCTCAAGCGCCTGGTCTCGCAGCTGCGCGAAGCCGCGAAGGACTACAAGCTCAGCGAAGAGGAGAAGGCGGCGGTGTTCGGTGACCGCGGCAAGCACGGTGCGTAACCGGATCGCCGGGGGCGTGCTCGCGACGGCGGCGCTCGCCGGCTGCTCCGCGGGCACCGAAGGCACGCCGTACCCGGTCGAAACGGCCGCCACGGCCGCGTCGCAGAGCGCCAAGGCCGCCCAGCTGCCGCAGCGGCCGTCCGACCTGTCGCTGCAGGGCGTCAACCTCTGCGAGATCTTCCCGCAGGTGCAGCTCGACGCGCTGAAGATCACCAGTGTCCCCCGCAAGGCGCCGGAGGAGGACGGCCGGACCTGCGTGTTCGACGCCGACGGCGCCGAGCCGGTGCACTCCTACCACGTACGGGCCGTGTCGGCGGACCTCGACCAGTGGATCACCGGAAGCCGCAAGAAGAACAGCATGACCACCGAGCCCAAGACCATCGGTGGCTACCCGGCGCTGACGAACTACCGCGCGGCCGGCGACCCCGCCGACTGCGAGACGCTCGTCGGCGTCGCGAAGGGCCAGACGCTGGCCGTCCAGACCTTCGCCATCACCCGCGGCAAGCTCACGCAGCCGCAGCTGTGCGAGATGTCGGCGCACGCCGCCGACATCGCGCTGCAGTCACTGAAAGCACGCAACTAGGGAGGGCGCGTGGAATTCTCCGAGCTCGCGGCCGGGATCCAGAACCACCGGTTCGACGGCTGGACCAACACCGCGATCGCCGACCAGATCACCCGGATGATCAACGGCGACGGCACCGGCAGCATCGGCACCGCCGTCGACGCGCTGAAGGCCGTCGCGACCGCCCTCGCGCACACCGACCAGACGCTGCGCGCGCAGCTGCTGAAGCTCGGCGTCGAGTGGCAGAGCCAGGCCGGGGGCGCGGCGAGCCAGGTGTTCACCGAGCAGGCCGGCTTCTCCCAGGACGCCACGACGAAGGTCGCGCACGCCGCGGAAATGGTGTTCGAGCAGGGCGAGGCCTTCAACCGGACCAAGTACAAGCTGCCGGACGCCGAGACGGTCCGGAAGGGCGCGGGCGGCTTCACCCTCACCGACGGCCTGCTGATGAGCCTCATCGGCTTCGAGACCGACCACGCCCGGCAGGTCGAGGCCGCGAACGACGCCAAGGCCCAGGCACAGCAGGCGCTGAACGAGTACGCGCAGCAAAGCGGCACGAACCTGCTCTCGACGCAGTCGCTGTCCGACCCGGAATCGCTGAAGCTGGCCGCCCCGGGCATCGCGCCGGGGGTGCTGGACGTCGCCGGCGCCGCGGTCGCGGTGACCCCGGACGGCGGCGTGAAGCCCGCCTCGGACAAGGTCCGGTCGGTGCACGTCGACCCGCCCGTGGTCCAGCCGGTGTCCCACACCGTGCACGCCGATCCGCCGACCCCGCTCTACGGCGTCGCCGCGCAGCAACCGCCCGCCCCGGCCGCACAGCAGCCGGCCCGCCAGACCGGCGCGGTCGGCACCGCCGGCGCCGCGGCCGCCCAGCACACGACGCCGAGCTCGTCGACGACGCCGTCGGGCACGAAGCCGCCGGTGGCCCAGCCCGGCCCCGGCTGGGTCCAGACTCCGGGCCGCGGCACCTCCTCCGGTGACCCGTCCGGCCGCTTCACCCCGGGCCCGGGGACCGGGAGCCAGGGCGAACCGTTCTGCCCGCCGGGTGCGCCCGGCGCGCTGCCGCCCGGCTCGGCCCCGCCGACGGCACCGATCAAGTCGCTCGGCGGCGGGGGCGGCGGGACCCCCGGTGGCTCGACCGGCATCGACAGCTCCGCCGGCCGCGGCCCGGACGGCCTGCTGGCCAAGGGCCGCACGGTCGGCGCGATGCCGCAGGCCCCGCTCCAGCCGGGCCAGTACACCGGCGAACGCGGCTTCGTCGCCAAGCCCGGCGCGACCCCCGGGGACATCGGCGCCGGCGCGGCGGCGGTCGGCGCGGGCGTGGCCGGCGGCGCGCTGAGCGGCGACAAGGAGCGTCAGCGGCGCGAGAAGAGCCAGCCCAAGGGCCCGGTGCGGCCGTTGCCGGTCGGCGAGCTGCCCGAGGAGGAAGCCGTCGCGCTGCGGAAGTCGGAGCAGATCAGCCCGAAGCAGCAGCCCGGCGAGACGAAGTTCCTGTCCGAAGCGGCCCCGCAGGAGGAGGACGCCGAGCACGTCCGCCGCTACGGCGTCGACGACCAGGACCTGTTCGCCGACCAGCGGATGGTCTCCCCCGACGTGCTCGGCGACCACGGCAGGGATGTGCGCTGACCGTGTCGCTCGTCCTGTCGGCCCTCGAGTTCGACGTGCTCTGGGAGTCCTTCGAACTGCCCCGGCGGCACGTCGCGCTCGACGTGCCGAGCGAGGGAACCACCCGCTCCGAGCGGCTCGAACTGGTCGAGTCGGCGTGGGCGTCGCTGAGCGAGCGGCGCCTGGCCCGCAACCGGCGGGTGTCCGGCGAGCTGGCCGACCTGCTGCACCTGCTGGCGCGCCCCCAGTTCGGGATCGACGTGTGGGTGTGGGCGGACCGCGAGATCCGCGGCCGCGCGGTCAGCCTGCGCAGCCAGGCGGTGCTGGCGGTGGTGGACAACGGCGAGGTCTGGCTGATCCCGGCCACCGAGGACGGCCTGGCGGAGGCCGCGGTCTCGGTGGCCGGCGACCTCGGCCCGGGCATCGGCCAGACGGTCAGCCTCCCCTACGACGTCGTGAAATCCGCCGACGCGGCGGCCAAAGGCGACGCGAAGGCGCTGGTCACGGCGCTGGAGGACCGCGGGATCCCGCTGTTCCAGGCCCAGGAGCTCTCCGGCATGCTGCTGGGCCAGGAAGCCCGCGGCCAGTTCGGCGCGGAACGCACCTCGCGCGACGGCGTGGTGCACCGCGCGAACCGGGTGGTGGCGTTCTTCGACACGGACGCGGGCCGCTACCTGTTCCAGGTGGGCCGCGACGGCGACGGCCGCGAGTGGGCCACCGTCACCCCGGCCGACAACGCCCTGCTGGCCACCCGGATCCGCGAGCTGGTGGCGGAGGCCTGATCCCCGCCGGGTGGAAGTTGGCCGGGAACCGCCCGCGCGCTCCTCGGGAAGTCATAAGGTAAGCGCGGGAACCGTCCTGGTCACGGCGACGTCTGATCGGGCGGAGACAAGTTTCCGAAGGGGATGACGAACCGTGCCTGTCTACGACCCGGAGTCGATGGCCATCGCGGCCCGCCAGGTGGAGAAGCTGAAGGACGAGTTCGAAAAGTCCAAGCAGAAGGTCACCGGCCTGGACCACGAGAAGGAAAGCCCCTTCGGCGGCATGGACGAAACGGGCGACGCGCACAGCGCGGTCGGCAAGTTCAAGGACGGCGTGCACAACCAGTTCGACGCCGCGGGCAAGCACATGGAGGCGCTGGGGTTCGCCATGCGCAAGGCCGCCGGCCTGATCGCCGAAACCGACCAGGTCGGCGCGAGCGACCTGAAACTGCACGTCGACAAGTGAGCTCGGGGGCACCGAAGTGGGTTTGAACGGGGGCGGCGCCGGAACGCCGGACAACTGGGAAGCCTTCATGAAGAAGGTCGACCAGGTCGAAAAGGTCGATCTGGGAAAAATCACCGCGGCGGCCGCGCAGTTCCGCGAGGCCGGCAAGAACGCCGGTGACCACAACGCATCCCTGAAAAGCTCCACCGACGCACTCGACGCGCAGGTGTGGGCCGGGCCCGCGGCCGACGAGTTCTTCAAGTACGTCCGCCAGGTCCGCGACGCCGGCACCAAGGTGCAGACCCACCTCGAGGACGTCGCCAAGGACCTCGACGACCTCGCGAAGTCGCTCGACCAGATCAAGAAGAACGTCGGGGACAAGCAGCTGGCCGCGGAGAAGGCGGTCAACGAGCGCAACGCCAAGGCCGAAACCGACATCAACAACGCCTTGGCCGCGGCGAAGAAGGCCCACGACGAAGGCAAGCCGGGGCCCAGCCCCAGCGCCGAGGAGATCCTGGCCACCGCGAAGACCGACATCCACACCATCACGGCCGGTTTCGACGGCGACGTGACGGGCCTGCAAACCCAGGCGGACACGGCGATCAAGGCCTCGCAGCAGCTGATGTCCCAGCAGATCCAGGGCGGCTACGACCAGGTCCCCCTGCCCAGCAGCTCGGCGTCGGCCCCCAAGAGCACGGGCGGCATCCACAGCAACGGCTCCTCCCACGGCGGCGGAGGCGGCGGCGGTGGGGGTGGCGGAGGCGGTGGTGGTGGCGGCCTCGGGCCGAGTGGCGGGCCGCCTTCTTCGCCGCCTCCCGGCAATGTGCAACAATGGATTCAGGAGGCCATGAAGGCGCTCCAGGCTGCGGGGATTCCGGTGACGGACGCCGATATCCCGAAGATTTGGGCCATTATCCAGCACGAATCCGGCGGAAATCCCAACGCCATCAACAACTGGGATTCGAATGCGGCCGCGGGGCACCCGTCCAAGGGGCTCATGCAGTGCATCGACTCCACGTTCAACGCCCACAAGCTCCCCGGGCACGACAACATCTACAACCCGGTCGACAACATCATCGCCGGGGTCCGGTACTCGTTCGACCGGTACGGCAGCCTCGACAACGTGCCCGGCATCAAGGCCATGGCCCACGGTGGTGCCTACCGCGGCTACTAGCCTGGCCCCATGGCCGACCTCGGAGCTTTCGCCGGGCCCGCACTGCGGGCCGGCGTGCCGCCCTTCCACGTCATGGACGTCCTCTCCGCGGCCGGGGCGCGGCAGCGCAGTCACGGCGATCTCGTGTCGCTCGCGGCCGGGCAGCCGTCCGCTCCCGCGCCCAAGCCCGTGCTCGAGGCCGCCCAGGAAGCGCTCCGAAAGAGCACCCTCGGCTACACCGAACAGCTCGGCATCCCCGAGCTGCGCGAGGCCGTCGCCGGGCACTACCGGAAGCGGTACGACGTCGACGTCCAGGCGCACGACGTCGTCCTGACCACCGGGTCCTCCGGGGGCTTCCTGCTCGCCTTCCTCAGCGCCTTCGACCCCGGCGCCAAGGTCGCCATGGCGCGGCCCGGCTACCCCGCCTACCGCAACCTGCTCTCCGTCCTGGGCTGCGAGGTCGTCGAATTCGCCACCACCGCCGAGACGAACTTCCAGCCGACCGTCGAGCTGCTGGACCAGCTCGGCCCGATCGACGGCCTGATCGTCGCCAGCCCGAGCAACCCGACCGGCACCGTGCTGCCGCCCGGGGAGCTCGCCGCCATCACCGGGTGGTGCTCGTCGCACGGTGTCCAGCTGATCAGCGACGAGATTTACCACGGCATCTCCTACGGCGCCGAACTCGACTGCGCGTGGCAGTACGGCCGGGAGCCGATCGTGCTCGGCAGCTTCTCGAAGTACTTCGCGATGACCGGCTGGCGGCTCGGCTGGCTGCTCGCCCCGCAACGCCTTCACCGCGCGATCGACGTCCTGACCGGCAACTTCACCATCTGCCCGCCCGCGGTCTCGCAGTACGCGGCCCTCGCCGCCTTCACGCCCGAGGCGTACGCGGAAGCCGACGCGCACGTCGAGCGGTACCGCGCCAACCGCGATCGCCTCTTCGCCGGCCTGCAGCGCATCGGGCTCGACGAGCTCGCCCCCGCCGACGGCGCCTTCTACGCGTACGCCGACGTCAGCGCGTACACGCACGACAGCCTGAGCTGGTGCCAGCGGCTGCTCGCCGACACCGGGCTCGCCATCACCCCCGGCGTCGACTTCGACCCGGTCGACGGCGGCAAGTACGTCCGGTTCTCCTTCGCCGGCAGCGCGGAGGACATAGACGAAGGGGTCCGGCGCCTCGGCGCCTGGCTCGGCCAGGGGGAACCCTGATTTAACCCCGAACGTTGGCGCTACGAGGGGAGTTTCCCGACGCCGGGTGGCACTGTGGAGTCATCGGGCCGGTGGGGCCACGGGGAAGAGTCGGAGGAGCCATGTTCTGGAAGATCGTCGGCGGCCTGATCGTCGCCTGGGTGGCGTTCATGGTGCTGGGCGCCGTGCTCGGCTTCTTGTTCAAGGCCGTTCTGTGGATCGCCATCATCGGCGGCATCGCCTTCCTCGGCGCGGCCGGCTACAAGGCGGTCACCAGCGGCAAGAGGGACCCCCGGCGCATCAACCGCTACTAGGGAATCCGCGCGACGCCGCCGAGCGCGGTCCAGTTGACCGGCGTCAGCGGCGCCAGGCGCGGCCCGTCCGGCCACCACAGGTGCGGCGCGGTCAGCCCGGGTTCGAGCAGTTCGAGGCCGTCGAAGAACGACGTGATCTCGGCCCGCGTGCGGTAGAGCGTGTCGAGCCCGATGCGGCCGAAGCGGTCCTGAAGGGACGTCGCGACGTCGGCCGCGTCGGAGCCGTCGGCCGGGTTGTGCTGGTGCAGCAGGAGCAGGTACGAGCCGGGCGCCAGCGCGCCGACGTAGGACTTGACCACCTGCTGCGCCTGCTGGAGGTCGGCGATGTGGTCGACGACCCCGCACAGCACGAGCCCGGCGGGCCGGTCGAAGTCGATGAACCGCCCGACCCCGGCGAGGGTTTCGCCGGGGTTCAGCGGGTCGGCGCCGCAGATGTGCGTGAAGTCGTTGTCGACGAGCAGGGCCCGGCCGTGCGCCTCCACCACCGGGTCGTCGCCGACGTAGACGACGTGCGCCTCCGGGTTGTACTTCTGCGCCACCTGGTGGGTGTTCTCCGCCGTCGGGAACCCGGACGCGAGGTCGAGGAACTGGTCGACGTCCAGCCGCTCGGTCAGGTAGCGGACGGCGCGCACCAGCCACTGCCGCACTTCCCGCGCCATCGCCGGCGCTTCCGGCGCGATCGCCGTCAGTTGCCGCAGGACGGCGCGATCGGGCTCGTAGTGGTTCTGCCCGCCCAGCAGCGCGTCGGTGACGCGGGCGATGCTCGGCCGTTCGAAGTCGACGTGGGCCGATGGCCGTTCGCTCGTCACCATGCGCACCTACCGGGGAGTGTGGGGACGCTCAGCCTAGGACATGGAGATCACGGCGGGTAGGCGGCCGTGTGGTTCGCGTGAGTGCTCAGTCGAGCCAGGCCCGGGCCGCGTCGGCGCCGTTCCACACGTGGGCCCGCAGCCCGACCGCCCGTGCTCCCTCCACATTGGACTCGCGGTCGTCGAAGAAGAGGCAGTCGGCCGGTTCGGCGCCGAGTTCGTCGAGCAGGAGGCGGAAGATCTTCGCGTCCGGCTTGACGCACAGGACGTCGCCCGAGAACAGCGTCACGCGGAAGAGCCGGGCCCAGTCCTGCGCGCGGACCCACTCGCCGAAGGCGATCGGCGCGTTCGAGAGCAGCGCCAGGTTCGCGCCGGCCTCGGAGAGCGCTTCGAGCAGCGCCTTGGACGACGGTTCCAGGTGTCCCCAGCCCTCGACGTCGATGCGGGTCAGTTCGGCCGACAGCGCCTCGTCGACCGGCGCGCCCACGGCGTCGCCGACCGCCTGCCAGTACTCGAGCGGGGTGCTGCCGGCGTCGTAGGGGATCCGGTGCGCCCAGTACGCCTCCAGGAACTCCGGCAGTGGCGCGCCCATCGCCGCGGCCAGGTCGGGCAGGGCGGCGCTCGGCTTGCTCAGCACGTCGCCGTAGTCGAACACGATCCAGTTCACCAGGGTCCCCAGAACTTTCTTCAGGCGCCGGTCTTGATCCGGCGCAGGGCTTCTTCGACGTCGGTCGCGCTCAGGTCCCGGTGGGTGACGAACCGGACCTTGCCCGCCATCGGCACCGCGCGGATGCCGAGCGAGTCGAGCCAGGCCAGCGTGGCCGGGATGTCGGGGACCTCGGCGAGCACGATGTTGGTGTCGGGGGTGTTGGCCGGCCAGCCGTACTCGCGCAGGCCTTCGGCGAGCCGCCGCGCGTTCTCGTGCGACTCGGCCAGCTCGGGGATGCGGTCCAGCGCGACCAGGCAGGCCGCGGCCAGGATGCCGCCCTGCCGGACGCCGCCGCCGAGCATCTGCCGCATCCGGCGGGCCCGCTCGACGAACGCCGCGCTGCCCGCGACGACCGAGCCGACCGGCGCGCCGAGGCCCTTGCTGAAGCAGGCGGACACGGTGTCGACGCCGACGGTCAGGGCGGCCGGCGGCACTTCGAGGGCGACCGCGGCCTGCCACAGCCGGGCGCCGTCGAGGTGCACGGTCAGGCCGGCTTCCTTGGCGACCGACAGCAGCTGGGCGTGCTCGTCGGGCGGCGTCACCGCGCCACCGGCCGCGTTGTGGGTGTTCTCGAGGCAGAGCAGCGATGTCCGTAATGTGAAGTACGGCCCGGGTTGTCCGATCGCGGCCGCGAGGGCGTCGGGAGACGGACGGCCCGGGCCGCCGTCGTGCTCGAGGATGTCCGGCATGCCGCCGGCCAGCCACGCCGCCGAGCCCAGCTCGTTCACCAGCACGTGCGCGCCCCGGGTGGCGAGGAACCGGTCGCCGCGCTGCAGGTGCAGGCTCAGCGCGATCAGGTTGGCCATGGTCCCGCTCGGCGTCCACAGGGCCGCTTGCATGCCCAGGACGTGCGCCGCCCGCTCCTCCAGTACCGCGATCGTGGGATCGCGCTCGAGGACGTTGTCCCCGACCTCGGCGGAGGCCATCGCCGCCCGCATCGCCTCATCCGGCCGGGTGACGGTGTCGGAGCGGAAGTCCAGTACGGGCGGGCTCAAGGTCACGGTGCGATCACATCACACCCACGTCGTGGGGATCAAACAGCCCTTGAGTGGTCGAACCCACTCCGTCCGTGCAACCGTGGACGCCCCTGATTCCGTCCTCCCGGACGACCGACGACCGAGCGGAGCACGACTGCGCGTGGACCAGCGCGACGAGCAGGAGTTCGCGGAGTACTTCGCCGCCAGGCGGGACGCCGTGCGCCGGACCGCGTACATGCTCTGCGGCGACTGGCACCGGGCGGACGACCTCGCGCAGACGGCGTTCGTGGCACTGCACCGGAGGTGGAAGAAGATCAGGGATCGCGCGGCGACCGACGCGTACGTCCGCAAGACGCTCGTCCGGGCGTCGATCGACGAATCGCGGCGTCCGTGGCGGCGCGAGTGGCAGACCGAGACGCTGCCGGAGCCGTCCGACGACACGCCCGGCCTCGACGACCTCGTCGCGACCAGGGAGGACCTGCTCGCGGCGCTGAAGGAAGTGCCGCCCAAGCAGCGGGCGGTGCTGGTCCTGCGGTTCTTCGAAGGACTCGACGTGACCGGCGCGGCGAAGGCGCTGGGCTGCAGCGAAGGCAACGTGAAGAGCCAGACCGCCCGCGGGCTGGCGAACCTGAGGCAGGTCCTCGAACGGGAGGTGGAGACCAATGGATGAGCAGGAACTGCGCTCGTTGTTCTCCGCCGCGCCGCCGGACCCGCCGTCGCCGACGTTCAGCCGCGACGACGTCGTCCGCGAATCCCGCCGCCAGACCCTGCGCCGCCGGAACCGGATCACCGCCGGGGTGAGCGCGGCCGCGCTGGTCGTCGTCGGCTTCGGGGCGTACGGCGTGCTCTCGGCGGGTACCCCGAAGTCGATGCTCGCGACGGACAACGCCGTGCCCGCGCATTCCGGACCCGGCGTGGCGCAACCCGGCGACGGCTCGATGCGTCCTGAAGTCGGTGGGGAGTCACCGAACTTCTCGTCCCAGCCACCTCAGCAGGGGGGTGCCGGGGACGGGAGGACCGGCCAGTTGGCCGAAGGCGCCTCCGGGTGCGAACAGGTGGACGGGGAGCTCGCCACTGCCCTCGCTGGCGAGCTCCCCGGCCACGTCGTCGCCGCCCAGGCGATCCCGGGCGGCGCCTGTTCGACGGTGTCGCGGTCCGCGGGGTTCCCGGTTCCGGGCGGCGAAGTCGCCGCGGCGGTGTACCCGAAGGGCATCCCGGAGGTCTTCAAGTCCCAGCCGGCCGGCACGGTCACGGCCCGGGCAGGGACGGCGTCCGGTGGGGTGCTGGTGCTGGTCAGCGTGCCTTCCGCGGGCTCGGCGGCGCCGTACGCGGGCCAGGTGGACCAGTTCGCGCGTGCTCTCGCGCCCCAGTTCTGAGCCCGGGTCCGCCCGGTTGGCAGAATGACCGGCCATGACCGCTGCGACCACCCCGAAGGGGGAGCGACGGCGCGCCGCGCTCGTCGAGGCCGCCGCGAAACTGCTCGTCGAAGGCGGGTTCGACGCCGTGCGGCACCGGGCGGTGGCCGAACGGGCGGGCCTGCCGCTCGCGTCGACGACGTACTACTTCGACTCGCTGGAAGACCTCGTCACGGCGGCCGTCGAGCACCACTCGAACGCCGAGCTGGCGACCGGCCGCGCCCGGCTGGAGGAGCTCGCGACCCGCCACCGCGGCGTGCAGGCGACCGTTGACCTGGTGCTCGAGATGCTGCTCGGCCCGGAGAGCGGGGACCCGGCGGCCGACGCCGAAGCCGTCCTCCTGCGCTACGAACGGCTGGTCGCGACCGGCCGCCGCCCGTACCTGCGGCCGCTGATGCGGACGTTGTCGGCCCAGCTCAACGAGCTGCTGACGGAGATCTTCGCCCGCTCGGGCACCCCGGTCACCGCGACCGAGCTCGAGCGGCTGGTCGCGCTGGTCGACGGCGCGGTCGTCAACGCCCTGATCGCGATCGACCCGGAACCGCGCGCGGCGGCCGCCCGCATGCTCCAGGCCGCCCTCGCCGGTGAGCACCCTGCCGCAGCCGGTCGTGAGTGAAAAAGCGGGTTAGAACCCGCCTTACCACTCACGAGCGTGTGCGCTGCGCCTTCTCGAGGTCGTCCTGAGCCTTGGTGACCAGGGCGAGCATCGCCTGTTCCGCAGCGGCCGGGTCACCCGCGACGATCGCGTCGAACACCTTCCGGTGGCTCGGCACCGGGTCTTCCGCCGCCGGCGCGCTGTGCACCAGCTTGTCCCGCTCGGCCAGCCCGATCGCGATGATCCGTTCCATCCGCACCAGGAAGTTGTTGTGCGTGGCGGCCATCAGCCGCCGGTGGAAGGCGAGGTCGGCCTGGACGCTGGCCTCCGGGTCGTCGCCGGCGGCGGCCATGTCGGCGAGCGCGTCCCGCAGCGACTCGAGGTCCTCCTCCGACGCGCGCCCGGCCGCGATCCGGGCGGCGGCGGGCTCGACGACCGCGCGGACCTCGGTGAGCTCGTCGAGCAGCCCGGGGTCGTCGGCGGCCGCGGTCTGCCAGCGCATGACGTCGGCGTCGAGCATGTTCCACTTCTCGCGCGGCTGCACGAAGGTGCCGCGCTTCTGCCGGGCGTCGATCATGCCCTTGGCGGCCAGCACCTTCAGCGCTTCGCGCAGCGCGGTCAGGCTGATGTCGAGCTCTTCGCGCAGCGCGGGCAGGTCCAGGACGGCGCCCTCGCCCCACTCGTCGGAGAGGATCCGGCTGGCCAGTGCCTCCACGGTCTGGCCGTGCAACCCGCGTGGCCGGTGTTCGGTCAATGGAGGGCCCTCTCCGCCGGCAGGTGATGACCGCATTATGAAGGCCGGGTCAAGGCAGCGACACCGGCAGCACGAACGTCGGCGAGCCGGTCGGGTAGTACCGCAGTTCGGCCTCGCCGGACGCGGTCA
This sequence comes from Amycolatopsis bullii, assembly GCF_014654205.1. GTDB lineage: Bacteria > Actinomycetota > Actinomycetes > Mycobacteriales > Pseudonocardiaceae > Amycolatopsis > Amycolatopsis plumensis. Next base: position 66,794 of record NZ_BNAW01000041.1, on the reverse strand, counting down.
GCGTGAACGCCGTGATCGCGTCCTCCGACTGCGCCGCCACGTAACACGTCCCGTCCACCAGTGCGAAGTGCCGCGGGTTCGCGCCGCACGGCTGGTCCGCCACGGCCGCCGCGTCGTCCAGCGCGAACTCCGTCACGCAGTCCGGGCCGCGGTTCGACACGTACAGGCGTGAGTCGGCCAGTTCGAGGTGCGCCACCAGGTTCGGCCCGGACGGCGCCTTGAGGGTGGACGCCGTGGAGGCCACCACCTCGAACGCGCCCGGCGTCTTTTCCCGGACCGTGACCAGCGTCCCGGCCAGCTCGCCGACGACGTACGCCAGGTCTGTGCCCGGACGCCGCACCAGCTGGCGCGGTCCCGTGCCCGGCGGCAGTGAGGACACCGCCAGCGGCTCGAGGCTGCCCGACGACGTCAGCGTGTAGCTCCGGATCTCGTCGGTCCCCAGGTCGACCGCGCTGACGACGGAACCGTCCGGCGACGGGACCACCATGTGGACGTGCGCCGCCTCCTGGCGGTCGGCCACCGGCCCGCTGCCGCTGTGCTGAACCAGCGCCGTCCGGGCGGCCAGGGTGCCCGAAGACGACAACGAGAACACCGCCACGCTGCCGCCGCTGTAGTTGGCGCACAAGAGGAACCGGCCGTCCGGCGTCACCGCGAGATGGCACGGGTGCGCGCCGCCCGTCTCGGCCGTGCCCAGCACGGAGAGCTCGCCCGAGGGGGCGATGGCCAACGCCGTCACGCGGCCGGTTTCGGTCTCGTTGGCCGCGTACAGCACCGGCAACGACGGGTGGCGGACCAGCCACGACGGCGACTCCAGCGGCAGCGAAGCCACTTCGCGCAGTGAGCCGGACGGTGACCGGGAGAGCGTGGTGATCCCGGTGCCGTTCCCCGCGCCGCCGGTGTAGCACCCGACGAAGACCAGCTCAGCCATGCGCGCTCCTCAACAGCGTCTCGACCCGGTCGGCGATCTCCGCGGCCGTGCCGCGGGTCAGCGCCGAGCCGATCCCGCAGGCGACCGCACCCGCCGAGAGCCAGCCTGGCACGTCCTTCGGGCCGATGCCGCCGGTGGGTACCAGCGGCGCTTGCGGCAGCGCCGCCCGCACGTCCGCCACCCATGACGGCCCCAGCGCCGACGCCGGGAACACCTTCACCGCGTCGGCCCCTTCCTCCAGCGCGCGCACGATTTCGGTCACCGAGCCGGCGCCGGGGAAGGCCGCCGCGCCGTACCGGTGCGCGGTCCGGATCACCGCGGTGTCCACCGACGGCGACACCAGAAACCGCGCCCCCGCGCGGATCGCCAGCACCGCGGACGTCTCGTCGAGCACCGTGCCGGCCCCGATCGTCACGTCCGGGTAGGCGGCCGCCAGCCCGGAAATCGCGTCCAGCGCACCGGGGTTCGTCAGCGGCAGCTCGATCGAGCGCAGCCCCGCTTCCAGGGCCGCGCGGGCCGCCGTGACCGCCGACTCCGCGTCGTGCGTGCGCACGATGCCCACGACACCCTGGTGCAGAGCGGCTGCGGTGATCTCCCAGCGGTAGGTCATGGGCCCAGATTACCTTGTGAACTCTTAAATTAGGATTTATTCTCTGGCTCGGAGGACGGGAGAGACGATGCCGACAGCGGTGGTGACCGGAGCGGCGTCCGGGATCGGGGCGGCGACCGCGCGAAAGCTCATCGACGACGGCTACCGGGTACTGGGCGTGGACATCGCCGAACTGCCCGAGGGTGTCACGCCGATCCGGGGTTCGGTGGCCGACGAAGCGACCTGGGCCGACATCGGCGAGGTGGACGCGCTGGTCAGCAACGCCTACGTCCCCAGCGCCGGGCCGCTGCACGAAATCGACCGGGCCGAGTGGCAACGCCAGCTCGACGTCAACCTGACCGGCACCTACCTCGCCGTGCGGGCCTGCCTGCCGTCGCTGCGAGAACGGCGTGGCGCGATCGTGCTGGTCTCGTCCGTGCACGCCCACTTCGGACTGCCGGGCCACCCCGCGTACGCCGCGAGCAAGGGTGCGCTCGTCGCGCTGGCCCGCCAGCTGGCCGTCGAGTACGCGCCCGAGGTGCGGGTCAACTCCGTGCTGCCGGGTCCGGTGCTCACCGAGGCGTGGAACCGCATCTCGACGGCGGACCGGGAACGCAGCGCGCGGGCGACGCCGGCGGGCCGCCTCGGCGACCCGGCCGAGGTGGCGAACGTGATCGCGTTCCTGCTCTCGCCCGCCGCGTCGTTCGTCACCGGCGCCGAACTGACCGTCGACGGCGGCTGGTCCGCCGCCAAGGATTCCGCGTAGAAACAGGAGTACCCGGGTGAAGATCACCGCCATCGAGACGTTCCTGGTCGCGCCGCGCTGGCTGTTCGTCAAGGTCAGCACGGACGAGGGGATCAGCGGCTGGGGCGAACCCGTGGTCGAGGGCCGCGCGGAGACCGTCCGCGCGGCCGTGCACGAGCTGTCCGAACTGCTCATCGGCCAGGACCCGCTGCGCATCGAGGACCACTGGCAGGTCCTGCGCCGCGGCGGCTTCTACCGCGGCGGCCCGGTGCTTTCCAGCGCGCTGGCCGGGTTCGACCACGCGCTGTGGGACATCACGGGCAAGGTCCGCAACGCGCCGGTGCACGAGCTGCTCGGCGGGCCGGTCCGCGACCGCGTCCGCGTCTACAGCTGGGTCGGCGGCGACCGGCCCGCCGGCATCCGGGAAGCGGTGGCCGCCCAGGTCGAGGCCGGGTTCACCGCGGTGAAGATGAACGTCGCCGGCCCGCTGACGGCGATCGCGTCGCCGGCCGAGGCCGACGCGGCGGTGGCGCGCGCCTGGGAAGCGCGGGAGGCGCTCGGCCCGCACCGCGACCTCGCCATCGACTTCCACGGCCGCGTCTCGCCCGCGATGGCGCGCCGGCTGGTGCGGCTGCTGGAGGACGTCCAGCCGATGTTCGTCGAGGAGCCGGTGCTGCCGGAGATCCAGGGCGACGCGCTGCGCGCGGTCGTCGAAGCCTCCACGGTGCCGATCGCGCTCGGCGAGCGGCTCTACTCGCGCTGGGAGTTCAAGCCGGTGCTCGACGCCGGGGTCGCGGTGGTGCAGCCCGACCCGTCGCACGCCGGCGGCATCTCGGAGTTGCGGCGGATCGGGGCGCTGGCCGAGGTGTACGGCGCTTCGCTGGCGCCGCACTGCCCGCTGGGCCCGATTTCGCTGGCGGCGTCGCTGCAGGTCGCCTTCGCGACCCCGAACTTCCTGATCCAGGAACAAAGTGTGGGCATGCACTACCACGAGGGACGCGAGCACGTGTACCTCACGGATCCGTCGGTCTTCGCCTTCCAGGACGGCTACGCGGCCCGCCCGCTCGGCCCCGGACTCGGCATCGAGGTCGACGAAGAAGCCGTGCGCCGGGCGGACGAGGCCGGGCACGCCTGGCGCTCACCGATCTGGCGCCACGACGACGGGAGCTTCGCCGAGTGGTGAAACCCCGGGCCGTCAGCGCGCTGACCTGCGCAGGTATCGTGAGGGCGTGACGGACAAGCCCCGCATTCCGAACGTGCTCGCCGCCCGCTACGCCTCGGCGGAGCTGGTCTCGCTCTGGTCCCCGGAGCAGAAGGTCGTCCTGGAACGGCAGCTCTGGCTCGCCGTCCTCAAGGCGCAGAAGGACCTCGGCGTCGAGGTGCCCGACGGGGTGATCGAGGCTTATGAGCGCGTGCTCGAGGACGTGCGGCTGGATTCGATCGCCGCCCGCGAGCGCGTCACCCGGCACGACGTCAAGGCGCGGATCGAGGAGTTCAGCGACCTCGCCGGCCACGAGCACATCCACAAGGGCATGACCTCGCGTGACCTCACCGAGAACGTCGAGCAGCTCCAGCTGCTCCGTTCCCTCGAGCTGGTGCGAACCCGCGTCGCCGCGGTGCTGGCCCGGCTGGCCGCCCTCGCCGTCGAGCACGCCGACACCGTGATGGCCGGGCGCTCGCACAACGTCGCCGCGCAGGCCACCACCCTCGGCAAGCGGTTCGCCACCGCGGCCGACGAGCTGCTGGTCGCCTTCGAGCGGCTCGACAACCTCATCGAGCGGTACCCGCTGCGCGGCATCAAGGGCCCGGTCGGCACCGCGCAGGACATGCTCGACCTGCTCGGCGACGAGTCCACTTTGGACCAGCTCGAGGACCGCGTGACGCAGCACCTCGGCTTCAACCGGCGGTTCGTCAGCGTCGGCCAGGTGTACCCGCGCTCGCTCGACTTCGACGTGCTGTCCACTGTGGTCCAGCTCGCCGCGGCGCCGTCGAGCCTGGCCAAGACGATCCGGCTGATGGCGGGCCACGAGCTGGTCACCGAGGGCTTCAAGCCCGGCCAGGTGGGCTCGTCGGCCATGCCGCACAAGATGAACACCCGCTCCTGCGAGCGCGTGAACGGCCTCGCCGTCGTGCTGCGCGGTTACCTCTCGATGATCGGCGAGCTGGCCGGCGACCAGTGGAACGAAGGCGACGTCTCCGACTCGGTCGTCCGCCGCGTCGCGCTGCCGGACGCCTTCTTCGCGCTCGACGGCCTGCTGGAGACGTTCCTCACCGTGCTCGCCGAGTTCGGCGCCTTCCCGGCGGTGATCGAGCGTGAGCTCGATCGCTATCTGCCGTTCCTCACCACGACGAAGGTGCTCATGGCGTCGGTCCGCGCCGGCGTCGGGCGTGAGACGGCCCACGAAGCCATCAAGGAGCACGCGGTCGCCGTCGCGCTCGAGATGCGCGAAGGCCGCGCGGAAAACGACCTGCTCGACCGGTTCGCCGCCGACGAGCGCATCCCGCTGGACCGCGGTGAGCTGGACAAACTCCTCGCCGACCGGATTTCGTTCACCGGCACGGCCGGGCGGCAGGTCACGCAGGTGGCCGAGCGCGTCGCCGAGGTTCTCGCGCGGTTCCCCGAAGCTGCGGGGTACGTGCCGCAGCCGATCCTGTGAGCTGACGCACCCGTCCACAGAGTGGAACGAATCCACACGAACGGGCGAAATCCCTAATCTCGATCGCACGAAACCGGAGCGTCAGGACGTTTACCCAGTGACCTGACGTGCTTTCCTCGCGCCCTGGGCGCGCCAACCTCTGGAAGAAGCGATGAGATCCACGCTGTCGAAAATCGCCGCGGCCGTCACCGCGGGCGCGCTGACGCTGACCCTGGCCGCCTGCGGTGGCTCGGGCAGCCCGGCCGCGGGGCAGACCCTCCGCGTCGGGACGCTGAGCGACGCCCCGCCGTCGATCTACCTGGAGAACGGCCGGTTCACCGGCTACGACAACGAGCTGCTGCGCGACATCGCCCAGCGTGAAGGCTTCGAGGTCGAGTTCGTCGGCACCGAGTTCTCCAGCCTGCTCGCCGGTGTCGCCGGCGGCAAGTTCGACATCGGCAGCTCGACGATCTCCAGCACCGAGGCGCGCAAGAAGACGGTCGCCTTCTCCAACGGCTACAACACCGGCTTCACCACGGTCGTCACGGCGAAGGGCGCGAACCTGAAGGACGTCGCCGCGCTGGGCGGCAAGCGGCTCGGCGTGGTCCAGGGCTCGGTGCAGGACGAGTTCGCGGGCAAGGTCGCCGGAGCCCAGGTCGTCCGCTTCCCGGACTACAACGCGGGCTTCGCGCAGCTGAAGAACGGCACCCTCGACGGCTGGGTCGTGCCACAGGACATCGGGCAGAAGTACCTGGACCAGAACCCGGCCGTCCCGCTGGAGCTCGGGTACACGGTCGAGGACAAGGACACGCCGTCGGCGTTCGCGGTGGCGAAGAAGAACACCGACCTGCTGAACAAGCTCAACGACGGTCTCGCGAAGGCCATTGCGGACGGCACGGTCGCCCGCATCTACGGGCAGTTCTACAAGAACACCCCGCTGTCGAAGGAACTCCAGCAGGGTGGCCCCGGCCTGCCCGTGAAGAACCTGGGTGCGTGACATGAAGAAGCTGATCGTCACCGTGCTGGCCGCCGTCCTGACGCTGACCGCGTGCGGCGGTTCGGACAGCGCTTCCTCGACGCTGCGCGTGGGCACCCTGAGCGACGCCCCGCCGAACATCTATCTCAAGGACGGCAACTACACCGGCTTCGACAACGAGCTGCTCAAGGCCATCGCGGCCAAGCAGAACCTGAAGCTGGAGTTCGCCGCGACCGACTTCTCCGCGCTGCTCGGGCAGGTCGCGTCGGGCCGCTACGACATCGCCAGCTCGGCGATCGCGCAGACCGACGAGCGCAAGAAGACGGTCGACTTCTCCGCGGCCTACGACTTCGAAACGATGAGCATCCAGGCCAAGCAGGGCACGCCGGTCACCGACGAGAAGGGCCTCGCCGGCAAGCGCGTCGCCGTCATCCAGGCGACCGTCGGCGACCACTGGCTGACCGGCACCGTGCCGAGCGCCCAGGCCGTGCGCTTCCCGGACTACGCCGCCGCGCTGACCGCGCTGAAGAGCGGCGCGGTCGACGCGTACATCCTGGACCAGTCCATTGCCGAGAAGAACGTCACCGACAACCCGGACGCCAAGCTGGTCGTCGTGAAGAGCTTCGTCACGGACGTGCCGCACGGTTTCGCGGTGAAGAAGGGCAATGCCGAGCTGCTCGGCAAGATCAACGACGGGCTCAAGCAGGTGATCTCCGACGGGACCTGGCTTAAGCTGCACCAGCAGTTCCTGCCGACCGCTCCGGTGCCGGCCGGGTTCCAGGGTTAGGAGAAGCATGAAGAAGACACTGGTCACGGCGCTCACCGCGACCCTGCTGGCCGCGCTCACGGCGTGCGGCGGCTCGGACAGCGGCGGCGGGAAGACCCTGCGCGTCGGCACGCTGAGCGACTCGAAGCCGAACGCCTACCAGGAGAACGGCAACTACACCGGCTTCGACAACGAGCTGCTGAAGGCCATCGCGGCCAAGGAGGGCCTGAAGCTGGAGTTCGCCGCGACCGAGTTCTCGGCGCTGCTCGGCCAGGTCGCCAACGGCACGTTCGACATCGGCAGTTCGGCGATCTCGCAGACCGACGCCCGCAAGAAGACGGTCGACTTCTCGGCCCCGTACAACTACCAGGCCCTCGGCATCGAAGCCAAGGAAACCGCGGGCATCACCGACGAGACCTCCCTGTCCGGCAAGCGGGTCGGCGTCGTCCAGGGCACGGTCTCGGACACCTGGCTCGGCACGAACGCGCCGACCGCGCAGGCCGTCCGGTTCCCCAACGACGCTGCCGCCCTCAACGCCCTCAAGACCGGCGCGATCGACGGCGCGGTGTTCGACCAGGCCACCGCCGAGGACTACGCGAAGAACAACGCCGACGCGAAGCTCAAGGTGACCAAGGCGATCACCACGACCATCCCGCACGGGTTCGCGTTCAAGAAGGGCAACACCGAGCTGATCGACAAGATCAACGACGGCCTCAAGAAGGTCATCGCGGACGGCACCTGGGTCAAGGTGCACGACCAGTTCGAGCCCACCGCGCCGGTGCCCGCCGAGTTCAAGCCGGGGCAGTAGTCCACAATGGACGATTTTATCAACACGTTCCTCAGTTGGGACTACATTTCCCAAGTCCTGCCGGATCTGCTGAAGACCGGCCTGCTGAACACGCTGATCCTGTCGGTGTCCTCGGCGCTGATCGGCACGGTGGTGGGCATGGTGCTGGCCGTCATGGGCCTGTCCACCAAGTGGTGGCTGCGCTGGCCCGCGCGGGTGTACACCGACATCTTCCGCGGGCTGCCGGCGATCCTGACGATCCTGCTGATCGGCCAGGGCCTCGGCACGCTCGCGCGGGACGTCGTCGGCACGAACCCGTACCCGATGGGCATCCTGGCGCTGTCGCTGATCGCGGCCGCCTACATCGGCGAGATCTTCCGGTCCGGCATCCAGAGCGTCGACAAGGGGCAGATGGAAGCCAGCCGGGCGCTCGGGCTGAGCTACACCAAGGCGATGCTGCTGGTGATCATCCCCCAGGGTGTCCGGCGGGTGCTGCCGGCGCTGGTGAACCAGTTCATCGCGCTGGTCAAGGACTCCAGCCTGGTGTACGTGCTCGGCCTGCTGTCCGGGCAGCGCGAGCTGTTCCGGATCGGCCAGGACCTCGCGGCGAACACCGGCAACCTGTCCCCGCTGGTCGCGGCGGGCGTGTTCTTCCTGGTGATCACCGTGCCGCTGACGCACCTGGTCAACTACATCGACAAGAAGCTCCGGACCGGCCGCAAGGTGCGCGCCGACGAGCCGGGCGACGGAGACGAGCTGGACCTGGTCGCCAGCGGAAAGGTCCCCTCGTGACGACGGCGGTGCGTTCGTCCAGTGTGGAGCTGCGGGACATCCACGTCAGCTTCGGCACACTCGAAGTCCTGCGCGGGGTCGACCTCCGCGTGGAAAGCGGCAAGACGACGTGCGTCATCGGCCCGTCCGGCTCCGGCAAGTCCACGCTCCTGCGCTGCGTGAACCGCTTGCAGGAGCCCGATTCCGGCGACCTGCTGCTCGACGGCGAGTCGGTGATCAAGGCCGACCCGGACGCGCTGCGCCAGCGCGTCGGCATGGTGTTCCAGCACTTCAACCTCTTCGGCCACCGGAGCGTGCTGGACAACATCGTGCTCCCGCTGCGCAGCGTGAAGAAGCTGAGCAAGGAGGAGGCCTCGGCCATCGCCCGCGCGCGCTTGGCGGACGTCGGCCTGGCGGACAAGGCCCCGTACCGGCCCAGCGCGTTGTCCGGCGGCCAGCAGCAGCGCGTGGCCATCGCCCGGGCCCTGGCGATGGACCCCGAGGTGATGCTCTTCGACGAGGCGACGAGCGCGCTGGACCCGGAGCTGGTCAAGGGCGTGCTGAACCTGATGGCGGGCCTGGCCTCCCGGGGCCTGACCCTGATCGTGGTGACGCACGAGATGGGCTTCGCCCGGAGCGTGGCCGACGAGGTGGCGTTCATGGATGCGGGCCGCATCGTGGAGCAGGGCCCACCGGCAGAGATCTTCGACGAGCCGCAAAGCCCCCGCTTGCAGCGGTTCCTCTCCCAGGTCCTCTGAAACTTGCAGGGTGCTCTGAAAAGAGCACGCTTCGGCGGCGGCAGCCCGGGTAACCTGCGGAGATGGCGAGAATCGCTCGGCTGACGTACTACCCGGTCAAGTCCTGCGCGGGCATCGACGTGCCGGCCGCCGAGGTGACCCTCACCGGGCTCCCGAACGACCGCGTCTTCCAGGTCATCACCCCGGACAGCGAGATCCTCACCCAGCGGCCGCACCCGGTCATGGCGACCGTCCGGCCGCGGGTGCTCGGCGACCGGCTCGCGCTGTCCGCTCCCGGCCGTGAAGACCTCGTCGTCGGCATCCGGCGCGACGGCCCGCGACGCCCGGTGTCGATGGCCGGGTGGGACGGCGAAGGCGTCCGGCAAGACCCCCGAGCCGACGAGTGGTTCTCCGGCCTGCTCGGCCGGCCCGCCGAACTGATCGGCCTCACCCCCGACCACCACCGCGTCACCGGCGGCGAGACCCCGGGTGCGGCCGCCTTTCCCGACGGGCACGCGCTGCTCGTCGCCTCGGAGTCCTCTTTGGACACCCTGAACGAACGGATCGCCGCCGGGCAGGGCGAGCCCGTCCCGATGGATCGCTTCCGCCCCAACATCGTCATCGCCGGCTGGGCCGAACCCCACCGCGAAGACGACGCCCGCGAACTGACCGTCGGCACCGCGAGGATCGGGTACGCGGAGCAGTGCGTCCGCTGCCAGGTCCCGATGATCGACCAGGAGACCGGCGCGAAGGCCGGTCCCGAGCCGATCCGCACCCTCGCGACCTACCGGCGTGCCCCGCGGGGCGGCGTCGTCTTCGGGATGAAGGCCGCGGTGCTGCACCCGGGTCAGGTCGCCGTCGGCGACGAGGTGATCGTGCACTCCTGGGCCGGCCCGAGCCCGAGCACGGCCGCCGCGGAGCCGCCGTTCACGGCGACGGCGAGCCGTCCCGCCGAGTCGGTGTAGAGCACCGAAGCGCCGGCGGGCACGTCGGCGAAGGTCCGTCCGAGCACCGTGGACACCGCCACCCGCTCGCTGTGCACGGTCACCGCGCCGGACAGGCCCGAGAGCTCGAGGTCCGCCGGGGTCGCGGCCAGCTGGACGTTGCCGAAGTGGTCGACCGTCAGCACCTCCGACACGAGCTTCCCCGGGAACGCGGCCACGAACGGCTCCGGCATCGCGACCAGGCCGTCCACCGGGTCGCCGAAGTCCGACGGCGCGACGCCCAGCGCCAGGTGCGCGGCCGCGGGCGCGAAGACGTCCCGCCCGTGGAACGTCGCCGACGTCGCCGGCAGCCGCAGCGACGGCTCGGCGAGCTCGTAGGCCGCCCGGACCCCGCCGAGGGCCTGCGCGGCCGGCAGCAGCAGGCCGTTGTCCGGCCCGACCAGCAGCCCGTCCTCCGCGACGACGACCACGCCGAGCCGGGCGGTGCCGACACCGGGGTCGACCACGGCCACGTGCACCGACTCCGGCAGGTAGGGGACGGTCTGGGCCAGCGCCATCGCCCCGTGCCGGATGTCCTGGGGCGGCACTTCGTGGGTCACGTCGATCACCCGCACCGCGGGTGCGAGCCGCGCGATCACGCCGTGGCAGGCCGCCACGAAGCCGTCGCGCAGGCCGTAGTCGGTCGTCACCGAGATCCAGTCGTACGCCATGCCAGCATCATCCATGGTGGCGGAGGGTGCGCGTTAGGGTTCGGTGCGTGACACCCCTCCCCACCCTCGAACGGCTCGCCACGGGCAAGGTCCGCGACCTCTACGCCGTGGGCGGCGACCACCTGCTGGTCGTCGCCTCCGACCGCATCTCCGCGTTCGAACGCGTCTTCCCCACGCCGGTCCCCGGCAAGGGCCGCGTGCTCACCGCGATGAGCGTGTTCTGGTTCCGCGAGCTCGCCGACGTCCTCCCGAACCACCTCGTGACCTGCGAGGGGCCGCTGATCCCCGAGTCCGTCCGCGGCCGCGCGCTGCTGGTCGAGCGGCTCGACATGCTGCCGGTGGAGGCGGTCGTGCGCGGCTACCTCACCGGCCGCGGGTACGCCGACTACCGCCGGTCCGGGCAGGTGTGCGGGCTGGCGCTGCCGCCCGGCCTGGCCGAGTCGGCGCGGCTGCCCGAGCCGATCTTCACGCCGTCCACCAAGGCGCTGCCGGGGGAGAAGGACGAGAACATCGACTTCGACACCTGCGTGTCGGTGCTCGGCCGCGCGCTCGCCGAAGAGGTCCGGGAGGCGTCCCTGGAGCTGTACCGCCGGGGCGCGGCGCGCGCGGCCGAGCAGGGCCTGCTGCTGGCCGACACGAAGTTCGAATTCGGCATCGGCCGCGACGGCGGCCTGGTGCTCGCCGACGAGCTGCTGACGCCGGATTCGGCACGCTACTGGCTCGCCGACGGTCACCAGCCCGGCGTCCCGCAGCCGTCGTTCGATAAGCAGCACGTGCGCGACTGGCTGGTCGACCCGGCGTCCGGCTGGGACTGCGTGTCCGCGCTGCCGCCGTTGCCACCCGAAGTGGTGACGGCCACGCGCGACCGGTACATCGAGGCGTACCACCGCATCACCGGGCTTTCGCTGGCAGACTGGCCGCGTGATCCTGCTGATCTGCGGCAGCCTGCGAGCCGGCTCGGGCAATGCGGCGGTGCTGGGGACCGTCGCGACCCTCACCGCGAGCAAGACGTACACCGGCCTAGGCGACCTGCCGCACTTCAACCCCGATGACGACCGCGACCCGCTGCACCCCGAGGTCGCGGCGCTGCGTGCCGCCCTGAAGGAGGCCGACGCGGTCCTGATCTGCACGCCCGAGTACGCGGGCGGCCTGCCGGGCTCGTTCAAGAACCTCCTCGACTGGACGGTCGGCGGCGGCGAGATGTACGGCAAGCCGGTGGCGTGGATCAACGCGTCCTCGGTCGCGGCCCCGACCGGTGGCCGGGACGCCCACGACTCGCTGCGCAAGGTCCTGACGTACACGGGTGCGAAGATCGTCGAGGAGGCGTGCGCGCGGATCCCGGTGTCCCGCGCGGACGTCGCCGACGGCCAGGTCGCCGATCCCGACCTGCGCGGCCGGATCGCCGTGGCGGTGTCGCGGCTGCGCCAGGGCGCCTGACCCTTCCGGCAACGGACGCTCGCCCGTTCTGTGCAGTTCACGGCGACGTCAGCCGCGTGCGTCCCAATGAAGGCGTGGACGCTCGCTTGCTGGTTTCGCTGTCGGGAATCACCCCGCGCACGCTGCACCGGTGCGCCGACCTCGCGGCCGAGCTCGACCGCCGGAAGGTGCCGCTGTCGGTGCTGTACGCCGCCCGCACCGGCGAAGGCCCGGTGACGGAGTGGGTGCGCGCCCGCGCCCGCGGCGGTGATTCCGTGCTCCTGCACGGCTACGACCACACCGTCACGCCCACGCACCGCACGGTGCACCTGGGCAAGAAGGCGGAGTTCGCGGCGCTGCCGGCGCACGAGGCACGCCTGCGCCTGATCGCCGCGAAGGCCGCGCTGGACAACGCGGGGCTGTCGGTGGACGGCTTCGCGCCGCCGCGCTGGATCGCCTCCCCCGGCACGCTGCAGGCGCTGGCCGAGCACGGTTTCCGGCTGTGCGCGGACCTCGGCGCGGTGCGGGACCTCGTCACCGGCGAGGTGCGCCGCGCGCGGGTGAGCGAGTTCACGAGCCAGTCGCACCGCACGGAGACGGTGCGCTGCTTCGCGCTGGTGCTGGCGGCGGCGCGCTCGGCCCGCCGGGGCGGGCTGGTCCGGCTGGGGGTGGCAGCCACGGACCTGACCCGACCCGGCCTCCGCCAGGCCGTGCTCGACGCGGTGGACGTCGCCCTGGAGAACCGCGCGTTCGGCGCGACCTACGGTTCGCTGCGCGCGGTCGCGGCCTAGAACTTCGCCGGTTCACCCCGGTCGAGCACCTTGATCTCGGACCCTTCGGGCGCGAGGTTGCCGAACAGGCCGTAGTGCATGGCCGGATTGGCGAGCACGGCTTCGTGGATGGGAACGGCGACCCGCGGCGCGACGGCCCGCAGGTAGTCGACGGCCTCCCCGGCCTTCAGCCACGGAGCGCCGGTGGGCAGCCCGAGCACGTCGATCTTCTGCTCCGGCACGAAGAACGAGTCGCCGGGGTGGAAGAAGGCACCGTCGTCGAAGACGTACCCGATGTTCGGGATCACGGGGATGTCGGAGTGGATGACGGCGTGCTCCCCGCCGACGGCCTTGATCGAGGTGTCCCCGACGGCGAAGGCATCTCCGACGTTGGCGATGTCGAACTGCAGGCCCAGCTTTTCGACCTCGGGAGCGGAGCCGGGATCGACGATCAGCTTCGCACCGGGGTTGGCTTCGAGGACCCGGGGCAGCCGCTCGACGTCGAGGTGGTCGAAGTGCTGGTGCGTCACCAGCACGGCGGACAGCTCCCGCTCACCCTCGAAGCCGGTGGAGAAGACGCCGGGATCGATCAGGATCCGCTCGGAACCGGTCTCCAGCAACAGGCAGGCGTGTCCGAAATGGACGATACGCATCGTTGGTACTCCTTCACGGGTGGTCGATCCCAGCCTAGGCAGGTTGTCGGCGGCCCGCCAACACGCTCGGTGGCCGACCGGCGGCCCCTCCTCCGCTGCCGCACCGAAATCCGCGGCGGTGGTGACGCTCGGTTTCCGTTTTTCGAGAATGTCACCAATTTGTCCACTCGGACGGAGCAACTTGGCCGGAAGGTGCGCAAATGACTTATTCTTGAGCGTCCGGCACCCGTTGCGGCAGGGAGTGGGGCGCCCAATGCTGAAGAGCTTCCTCGGCTGGCTCCGAGAATATGTCATCTACACCGGCATTGTCGGTCTGGTGGAAGGCGTGCTGGGAATCCTTGCGTTCGGCGGCTTGCTCAGTGCGTTGCTGGGCAACTCGGCGATAAAGGCGGGCGCAATCGTGGCGGTGCTGCTCGGGGTGATCGGGTTGTACATCCTCCTGATCGCGAACCGGGTGGAATGGCGGTCACGAACGGAACTCGACCGCCGGTTGCTCCAGTACTACTGCACGGTCCTCAAGGAGCGCCACGGTCACTCGTGGCGGATCGCCAGCTGGGTGGAGTCCGCCGTGGTGCGGCCGAACGGCGACGCCAGCGAGGTGATCACCGTCAAGGCGATCGTCGAATGCGATTTGCTCGACTTCTTCGCCATTCGCACTGGTGCGGGGTGGAAGCAGCCCGAACGCGCGCGCCGCAAAGTGAAGGTGGATGTCAAGTCGCTCGAAGTCGATGGTATCGGCGGTACTCGGCGAGATGCGACGTCGACTTGGCTGAACGATGGAAGACTGGAAATCATCGCACATTTCGGCAGTCCGGCGAGGCGGGGCGACGAAATCGTCATGGTGATCGAAAAGGCGTGGCCCGGTAAATGTGCTCCCCTGATGCGGGATCGGCGCCCGGACGAATTCGCGTTGAGGTTCGCGTGCGTCACCGACTACTTGGAGTACGCGATTCAACTGCCCGAAGGCAGCGACGTGGCTTGTGATGCGATCGGCCTGCTGAAGGGGCAACACGACTACTCGCTGGCGGTCCGGCGCAACGGTGCCGGGCCCACCGAGGTGTGCCTGGTGGCGAGGAACATCCCGCCACGCCTTCGCGTCGGGATGCGCCTCGACCTCAAAAAGCCGAGGTAACCCGTCCGAGGGACGGGGCTGCTGCAGGCGAAACTACGTGTCTCCGCCTTCGCCACCTTGGTGAATCATTGACCATCCTCGACTTAGTCATCACACCAGTCCGGCCGAGGTTCCGGCCGAAGACCGCGACTCTAGCGCCTCGACGACTCCGTGTCCGCCGAAACCCACGAAAGGCTGACTCAACCACAATTCCCTTGTCGCTTGCTGGAGAATTTGTCGACAACTCCGGGTCAAAGCTTCCCGGTCAGCAACGCATCCCCCAGCTCCGTCCGCCGGTACAGCACCCGATGCCCCCGCCGCTCCGAAGCCAGCAACCCCGCGCCACGCAACGCCGTCAGGTGCGCCGAAACCGTTGCCGCCGCCAGTCCGTGCCGCCGGGCCAGTTCGGTCGTCGCCGCCGGGCGGTCGAGGGTCGTCAGCAGCAGCGCCCGCGTCCGGCCGAGCACCTCGACCAGCGGTTCGGACGGCGCGGAAGTGCTCCACAGCGAAGCCACCCCGCGCGCCGGGTACAGCAGCGAAACCTGCCACGGCGGCACCGTCACCACCCCGACGTTCGGCCACGCGAACACCGCCGGGATCAGCAGCAGCCCGCGCGAGTCGATCGAAAGCCGCTCGCGGGCCCGGACGTCGACCAGCACCGACGTCCCCGACAGCCGGACGCGCGGGTGGAGCTCCGCCAGCATTGCCGCGATCCCACCCGAGCCGAGCTGCCGCGTCCGGTGCGCGATGTCCGCCGCGAGCAGCTCGCGCAGGCGGGGCCACTGCGGCGCCAGCACCGACCGCCACACCGTCTCCAGCTGGCCGGCCAGCAGGTCGCGCGCGGCCGCCGGGTCGGCCGGCAGCCCGGACAGGTCCGCGTCGACCATGCCCAGCTCCAGCGCCACCTGCTCCGGCGGCGTCGCGCGGACCACCTCGAGCTGCGCTTCGGCGGTCGTCTCGGGACCGTCGGGCGGCGGGCTCAGGAACTCGGTGATGTAGTGCCGCCCGCTCAGCACCGCCGTCAGCTCGGGCACATCCGGCACGCCGGAGAGCCACGGCAGGGGCGCGGGGTGCCGCCGGAGGCCGAGCAGCGTCTGGACCGCGCCCAGCACCTCCTCCAACGGCGAGATCGCGAAGCGGACGCGCTGGCTCCCGGCCGCGGTCAGGGCCAGCTCGATCACGGCTGATTCGCTCTCACCCGAATCAGTATGCCGCGGCAGCGCGCCAGGAGAGCGTGACGGCATGTCGTTGTTGACTCATCGCGCGTACTGGCGCTGGTCGGCGGGTGTCCAGTTCGCCCGGCTGCCGGCGACCATGGCGCCGCTCGCGTTCACCCTGCTCACCACGGCCACGACCGGCTCTTACCGGCTCGGCGGCGTGCTGATGTCGGTCTACGTCGCCACCGAGATGGTGTGCGCGGTGCCGGTCGGGCGGCTGCTCGACCGCGTCGGCCCTTCGCGGGGCTTACCCGCGCTGCTGCTCCTGACCGCCGCCGGGTACGCCGTGCTGGCGCTGGCCGCCGACGCGCCGGCCCCGGTCCTGGTCGCGCTCGTCCTGCTGCCGGGCATCGCGGGCGGCGCGCTGTCGGGCGGCTTCCGGACGCTCCTGGCCGACACGGTCGACGACGCGCTGCTGCCCAGGGCGATCTCCGTCGACGCGATGATCATGGAAGGCGTGCTGGTCGGCGGCCCCGCGCTGGTCGCGTTGCTGGACCTGGCCGGCACGTTCGTCCCGCTCGCCATGATGGCGGCGGTCTGCGTGGCGGCCGCGGTGCTCGTCCCGCGCCGCCGGGGCGAGCCCGATCAAGTGGAATCCGGTGATGACGTCCCGGCGGTCCGCCTCCGCACCTACTTGCCGTGGCTCTGCTGCGCGTTCACCGTCGGGCTGCTGCTGTCGACCATCGAGGTGGCGCCGCTGCCCCTGGTCCAGCGCCTCGGGGCACCGGCGGCCGCCGCGCCGGTGGTGATCGCCGTGCTGAGCGGCGCGAGCATCGCCGGCAGCGCGCTCTACGCGTGGCGGGGCCGGACCGGCGACCCGCGGCTGTTCCTCGCCGGGTTCATGGCCGGCGGGCTCGCCCTCGCCGCCGACCTGGGCTGGCCCGGGCTGGTCGCGTCGGTCGCGGTGATCGGTGGCTGCACCGGGCCGCTGGTGGCCACGACGTCGGTCAACCTGCAGCGCGTGCTGCCGAAGAACCGCAGGTCAGCCGGGTTCTCGCTGTCGTTCACCGTGCAGGCGGCCGGCTTCGGCCTCGGCTCGCTGGCCGTGGGCGTCCTGCCGCTGTGGGTGACCCCGTTGTTCGGTGTCTTTGCCGCGGCGATCGCCGGTGCAATGCTGGTGCGGAAGCCCGGACGATCTATTGGCACAGTGTCAGTAACGTCGTAACCTGGGCTGACCCTCGACCCACGGGAGACGCCGATGACTGCCGTCCAGCCGAAGCCGACGACGGTCGGCGAGACCTTCGACTCGCTCAGCCCGGCGACCGACGAGGTGGTCGGAACCTACCCGATCCACACCGCGGAGGACGTCAAGGCGGCCGTCGAACGGGCGCGCGTCGCGGCGGAGTGGTGGGCGGGCCTCGGCTTCGCCGGGCGCGCCGAGCGGCTCAAAGGCTGGAAGGGCGTGCTGACGCGGCGGCTGCCTCAACTGTGCCAGGTGGTCCGCGACGAGACCGGCAAGCCGATCGCCGACGCGCAGCTGGAGAGCGTCCTGGCCATCGAGCACATCGCGTGGGCGGGCAAGCACGCCAAGAAGATCCTCGGCAAGCAGAAGCGGTCCGCGGGGCTGCTGATGTCGAACCAGGCGGCGACGGTGGAGTACCAGCCGCTGGGTGTGGTCGGCGTGATCGGCCCGTGGAACTACCCGGTGTTCACGCCGCTCGGCTCCGTCGCGTACGCGCTCGCGGCGGGCAACGCGGTGGTGTTCAAGCCGAGCGAGTACACCCCGGGCGTCGGGAAGTGGCTGGTCGACGCGTTCGCCGAGATCGTCCCGGAGCAGCCGGTGCTGCAGCTGATCACCGGCTTCGGCGAGACGGGCGCGGCACTGGTGCGAGCCGGGGTCGACAAGATCGCGTTCACCGGCTCGACGGCGACGGGCAAGCGCATCATGGCCGCAGCGGCCGAGACGCTGACGCCGGTGGTCATCGAGGCCGGCGGCAAGGACCCGGTGCTCGTCGACGCGGACGCGGATCTGGACGCGGCGGCGGACGCCACGGTGTGGGGCGCGTTCTCCAACTCCGGCCAGACGTGCATCGGCGTCGAGCGGGTGTACGTGCACGAGAAGGTCCACGACGAGTTCGTGGCGAAGGTGGTCGAGAAGTCGAAGGACGTCCGCGCCGGCTCGGACGAGGCGGCCCAGTACGGCCCGGTGACGATGCCGTCCCAGCTGGGCGTGATCAAGCGCCACATCCACGACGCCCTGTCCCGCGGCGGCAAGGCGGTGCTGGGCGGCGAGGAGGCGGTCGGCGACCGCTACGCGCAGCCGACGGTCCTGGTCGACGTCCCGGAGGATTCCGAGGCGGTGACGGAGGAGACGTTCGGCCCGACGGTGACGATCGCCAAGGTCCGCGACATGGACGAAGCGGTCGAGCGTGCGAACAACACGAAGTACGGCCTGGGCTCGACGGTGTTCTCGAAGTCCCGCGGCGTGGAGCTGGCGGAGAAGCTGCGCACGGGCATGACGGCGATCAACGCGCCCCTGTCCTTCGCGGGAATCGCGTCGCTGCCCTTCGGTGGCGTCGGCGATTCGGGCTTCGGCCGCATCCACGGCCCGGAGGGGCTGCGCGAGTTCGCCCGCACGAAGGCCATCGCCCGCCAGCGCTTCACGGCCCCGCTCACGTTGACTTCGTTCAGCCGCAAGGAATCGACGGACGCGCTGGTTGCCAAGCTGGTGACCATCCTCCACGGCAAGCGCTGAGCCACCCCGGGGTTGTGGACAACTCGGGTCCACAACCCCGGAACAGCGCCGAAACTGTCGGTGCCCGCCGGTAAACTGGACAACCGGGGGGCCGAGGGCCGCGCTAAATCGACCGCCCCCGGATCAGGTCCGCCGCCTTCTCCGCCACCATGATCGTCGGCGCGTTGGTGTTCCCCCGCGGCACCACCGGCATCACGGAAGCATCCACCACCCGCAGCCCCTCCACGCCCTGAACCCGCAGCTCCGGGTCCACCACCGACCCGATCGAGCAAGTCCCGACCGGGTGATAGAGCGTCTGCGTGTTCTCCCGGATGTGCTCGGCCAGCTCGGAATCGCTCAAATCGTGCCGCAGCGGCAGGAACGGCTTGTCCAGGAACCGCCGCAGCGGCCCCGCCTGCCCGATCTCGATCAACGCCCGCAGCCCGGCGATCATCGTCTCCATGTCTCGCGGCTCGGCGTAGTACGCCGGGTCGATTTCCGGCTTCCACAACGGGTTCGCCGACTTCAGCCGCAGCCGTCCGCGGCTCGCGACGTCCACCAGCGTCGCCGCCGACGTGAACCCGGGAACCGTCGGTTCGCGCAACCCGTTGTCGTAGAACATCGTCGGCGCCACGTGGATCTGCATGTCCGGCGCCGGCAGGCCGTCCGTGGTCGGGTAGAACGCGCCCGCTTCACCGATGTTCGACGTCAAGGGGCCCCGCCGGGTCAGCTGGTACCGCGCCAGGCCGAAGAGCGAAGCCGCGTCGACCAGGTCGGTCGTGTCACGGGTGGACCAGATGATCCCGCACGCCGGGTGGTCGTGCAGGTTCTCCCCGACCCCGGGCAGCGCGGCGACGACGTCGATGCCGTGCTCGCGCAGGTGCTCGGCGGGGCCGACGCCCGACACCATCAGTAGCTGCGGTGAGTTGACGGCGCCGCCCGAAAGGATGACCTCGGCCGAAGCGTGCACCGTCCGTTCCACGCCGCTGTCCAAATAGGACACACCGACCGCGCGTGTGCCCTCGAAGACGACCCGGGTGGCGGGCGCCAGCGTCTTCACCGTCAGGTTCGGCCGCGAAAGCGCCGGGCGCAGGTAGGCGTCCGCCGTGGACCACCGGCGGCCCTTCTTGCACGTCACCTGGTAGACGCCGGCGCCTTCCTGGCTCTCGCCGTTGAAGTCGTCGGTGCGCTTGAGGCCCCACGCGACGGCCGAGTCGACCCAGGCGTGCGACAGCTCGTGGGTGAACCGGCGGTCTTCGACGTGCAGCGGGCCGTCGGTGCCGTGCAGCGGCCCGCCGAGCCGCTGGTTGCCCTCGGCCCGCTTGAAGTACGGCAGGACGTCGTCCCAGCCCCATCCGGTAGCGCCGTGAGAATCGCGCCAGCCGTCGTAGTCGGCGCGGTTGCCGCGGATGTAGATCATCGCGTTGATCGACGAGCAGCCGCCGAGCATCTTCCCGCGCGGCCAGTACGACGTCTTGCCCGTGTGCTTCTGCTCGACGGTCTCGTAGTTCCAGTCCCACTTGGTCTTGAACAGCGACGCGAACGCGGCGGGGATGTGGATCTCGTCCGCGGTGTCCTCCGCGCCCGCTTCGAGGAGCAGGACCTGGGCCGAAGGATCTTCGGTGAGGCGGTGGGCGAGGACGCACCCCGCGCTGCCGGCGCCGACGATGACGTAGTCGTAGGACTCCTGGACGGCCACGGTGCCTCCTGTTGGCGAGATGTCAACGACTCATCATGGCGCAGCTCCGCGCCGTCGGCCAGTTTAGGTTTCCCGGTGGGCCCCGCCAGGGGGTCGAGAGGGTGAACTATGCTCGGGAGGTACCCACGACCTGCGTGAATAAGGAGCAGCCTGCCGTGGCCCGAGTCGTCGTCGACGTCATGCCGAAGCCCGAAATCCTCGACCCGCAGGGACAGGCCGCGCTCGGCGCCGCCGGCCGCCTGGGGTTCACCGGGATCAAGGAGATCCGCCAGGGCAAGCACTTCGAGATCGAGGTCGACGACACGGTCGACGACGCGACGCTCGAGAAGATCGCCGAGGGATTCCTCGCCAACCCCGTCATCGAGCAGTGGACGATCAAGCGGGTGGACGCGTGAGCGCGCGCATCGGTGTCATCACCTTCCCGGGCACGCTGGACGACGGCGACGCGGCCCGCGCGGTCCGCTACGCCGGCGGCGAGGCCGTGCCGCTGTGGCACGCCGACGAGGACCTGCGTGACGTCGACGCGGTGGTCGTCCCGGGCGGCTTCTCCTACGGCGACTACCTGCGCGCGGGCGTGATCGCCCGGTTCGCGCCGGTCATGACGCCGGTGATCGAGGCGGCGCGCGCGGGCATGCCGGTGCTCGGCATCTGCAACGGGTTCCAGATCCTGTGCGAGGCCGGCCTGCTGCCGGGCGCGATGATCCGCAACCAGGGCCTGCACTTCATCTGCCGCGACCAGTGGCTGCGCGTGGAGAACACGTCCACCGCATGGACCACGCGCTACGACGAAGGCGCGGAAATCCTCATCCCGATGAAGAACATCGACGGCTGCTACGTGGCCGAGCAGTCCACTTTGGACGAGCTGGAGGGCGAGGGCCGCGTGGTGTTCCGGTACGTCGGCGGCAACCCGAACGGGTCGCGCAACGACATCGCCGGGATCCGCAGCGAGAACGGCCGGGTCGTCGGGCTGATGCCGCACCCGGAGCACGCGATCGACGCGCTGACCGGGCCTTCGGACGACGGGCTCGGCATGTTCTTCAGCGCGGTGGACGCGCTGGTCAAGGCCTGAGGGCGGGCCGCGCCCCCCGGTATCCATGCTAGCGGGGGGCACCGACGGTTCCGGGGCTGCGGACTCGAGTTGTCCACAGCCCCGGATCGAGGTCAGCTCTTGCTCTGGTCGTTCGACAGCCACTTCTCGGGCCGGACCCGGACCAGCACCGACCGCTCCCCGAGCGCGGAGTCGACGTAAGCGGTCGCCTGGTCCTCCGGCCAGTACCGCTTCGCGATCCGCAACGCCTGCTCGCGCGTCGGAGGCTCGTCGTTCGCGATCACCGGGCCCTCGGCCGTCACGTACTTGTACGGCGGGTTCTCGTCCTGGGCCACCAGGCTCAGCCGGCCCGCCGCGCGGATCGAGCGGTCCTTGACCGTGTCGCGCTCCATCCAGATCAGCAGCTCACCGCCGGGTTCGTAGTCGTACCAAACCGGCACGGCCAGCGGCGCCCGGCCGGCGCGCTCCACCGCCAGCACCCCGACGTGCACGCCGCTCAGGAACTGCTCGCGTTCGGCCGCGGTCATCACGAAAGACATGGCACTCCCCAGGTAGAAGATCGTCTCCCTGGGGAGCAACACGTCCGCCGCTCCGGACATTCCGGACCAATCCGCCCCGGCCCGGGTTCAGCGCGCCGCCGCGACCAGCCGCGCGTACGAGCCGCCGGCAGCGGCTCCTCATGCGGCACAGCTCGGCCGCCACGGTCCGGCTCGCCCCCGCGGCGGCCGAGTCGGACCGAGGAGGCGGATGTTCGCCTCGGTCCGGGTTCAGGTCGCCGCCGCCACCAGCCGCGCGTACGAGCCGCCCGCCGACAACAGCTCCTCGTGCGGGCCCAGCTCCGTGATGCGGCCGCCCTCGACCACCGCGACCCGGTCCGCCGCCGCGGCCGTGTGCAGGCGGTGGGCGATCGCGATCACCGTCCGGCCCGCCAGCACGCTGTTCAGCGACCGCTCCAGGTCCCGCGCCGAGCCCGTGTCCAGCAGCGACGTCGCCTCGTCGAGCACCAGCGTGTGCGGGTCCGCCAGCACCACCCGGGCCAGCGCCAGCTGCTGCGCGATCGCCGCCGGCACCGGGTGCTCGCCCGGCCCCAGCTTCGTGTCCAGCCCGGCCGGCAGCGTCGCCACCCAGTCCGCCGCACCCGCCGACGCCAAGGCCGCGGTCAGCTCCTCGTCCGTCCAGTCGCCGCCCGCGCGGCGGGCCGGCAGGGCCAGGTTCTGCCGCAGGGTCCCGGAGAACACGTGGTGCTCCTGGGTCAGCAGGAGCACCTCGCCGCGCAGCACGTCGTCGGCCAGCGCCGAGACGTCCTTGCCGCCGATGCGCACCGAGCCCGCCGACGGCGCCGCGATGCCGGCCAGCAGCCGGCCGAGCGTCGACTTGCCCGCGCCCGACGGCCCGACGATCGCGAGCCGCTCGCCGCGCGGGACCCGCAGGTCGATGCCGTGCAGCACCTCGCGGTCGGCGGTGTAGCCGAACCGGACGTCGTGGACGTCGATGTCCCGCCCGCGCGGCACCTCGGCCACCTTCGCCCCGTCCTCCACCGCGACCGCCCGGACGCCGAGGATCCGGCGCGCCGCGGCCGCCGCGACCTGCAGGTCCTCCAGCCAGAACAGCGCCTCGTTCAGCGGCGCCGCCATGCCCTGCACGTACAGCAGCATCGTGGTGATCTCGCCGAGCCCGGCCCAGCCCTGCGCGTACGCGAGCAGGCCCAGCACCAGCATGACCGCCAGCGGCAGCACGTAGCTGATCTCCAGTGACGGCAGCCACCGCAGCTGCAGCGCGCGCATCCGGCGTTCGCCGTAGATGCTCTGCTCCAGCGCGTCGTGCGCGGCGCCGATCCGCCGCTCGGTCAGCCCGAGCGCCTCGGTCGTGCGCGCGCCCTCCGCGGTCTCGTGGACGCTGGTGGTCAGGTCGGCCCAGCGGTCGAGCATCCACTGCATGACCGACGGGATCCGCCGCTGGTACCAGACGGTCACCGGCACCAGCAGCGGCAGCGCGACCAGCAGGCCCAGCGACAGCAGCGGCGACGTCACCACCATCGCGACGATCGTGAACACCACGGTCACCGTCGCGACCAGGATCTCCGGCGCCGCGAACCGCGCCGCGTGGTCGATCCGGCCGAGGTCGGTGGTGGCGCGGCTGAGCAGGTCGCCGGTGCCGGCCGCCTCGACCGTGCCCAGCGGCAGCTGCAGCGCCGTCCCGACGAACTCCTCGCGCGTCTCGGCCAGCACCAGCTCGCCGAACACCGCGCCACGCATCCGCGCGATCTTCCGCGCCACCGCCTGCAGCAGCAGGATGGCGACGAACACCACCGCCAGCACGTCGACGTGCGCGGTCGTGGTGCCGGCCGCGACGTCGTCGACGAGCGAGCCGAGCAGCTGCGGCCCGGCCAGGCCGATCAGAGTCGCCACGGCCAGTGAGCCGAGCAGCAGGCCGAACTCGCGTTTGTGGGCCGTGGTCGTCTGCCAGGCCCAGCGGCGGACGTCCCGCCGGGCCGCCGTGGGAAGCCGTTTCATACCGTCACTGCCTTTGCCGTGAAGACTTCGTCCGCTACATGCGTCCACAAGGGACTCTGGCTGAACACCACCGTCGTCCGGCCGCGCCGCAGCTCGGCGACGCGTTCGGTGATGCGGGCCTCCGTGTGCGCGTCGACGGCCGACGTCGGCTCGTCGAGCACCAGGACGTCGGCGTCGGTCGCCAGCGCGCGGGCCAGGTTCAGCCGTTGTCGCTGGCCGCCGGACACCTCGCGGCCGCGCTCGCCGATCACCTCGTCGATGCCGTCGGGCAGCGCCTCGACGATGTCGTCGGCGTCGGCCGCGTACAGCGCTTCGGTGAGGCTGACGCCGCCCGGCCGCGCCGGCGCCAGCTGCTCGCGCAGCACGCCCGAGAACCAGATGTCCTGGTTGTGCGCGTAGACGATCCGCCGCCGCAGCTCCGCGAGCGCGACGTGGTCCGCCCGGACGCCGCCGACCAGCACCTCTTCGCCCTCGGCCGGATCGGCGAACCGCGCCAGCCGGTCGGCCACCGCTTCGCCGCCTGCCCCGAAGTCGACGACCGTCAGGCGGCCGGGCGCCACCCGGACCCCGGACTCGGTGTCCACCAGTTCCAGCGGGCCGCCGGGCAGCGGCACCGGCGTCTCCGGGTCCGCCAGCTTCGGGCGGATCGCCAGCAGCGCCACCACCTTCCGCGACGCGACCAGGCCCGACGTGATCGACCCGACGGCCTCCGTCGCGGCGTTGACCGGCCAGATCAGGAAGGCCGAGACGCCGTAGAACGCCACCAGCTGGCCGACGTCGATCGAGCCGGCCACGGCCAGCCGCGCGCCGAGCCAGGTGATCACCACGGTGACCAGGCCGGGCAGCGCGATCTCCGCCGCGGCCAGCCACGCCTCGGCCTTGCCGACCTCGACGCCGGCCCGCCGCACCCGCTGGCTCGTCTCGCGGAAGCGGGCGAAGAACCGCCGCTCGCCGCCGATGCCGCGCAGGATCCGCAGGCCGGACACGATGTCCGCGCCGAGGGCGTTGACGTCCCCGCGCTTCTCGCGCTGCTTGGCCTTGCGCTTCTGCAGTGGGGCGAGCAGCGGCCCGATGCCGAGCACCGCGACGGGCACGCCGACCAGCGCGACCACGCCGAGCAGCGGCGACGTCGAGACCAGCCACACCGCGACCACGACGAACGCCAGCAGCGAGCCGAACGCGCGGCCGGTCATCTCGACGGTGTTGCCGATGTGGTTGATGTCGGTGGTGGAGATCGCGACGAGGTTGCCGGTGGTGGTCTGCTCGCGCAGCCCGGCGCCGACGCGCGTGGTGTGCGCCGACACGAGCCGCTGGGTCGAGCCCGCGCCGTGCAGCCACAGGCCGTAGTTGAGGAAGTGCAGCCAGGTCCCGAAGAGCGTTTGCACCAGCCCGAGCGCGGCCGCGACCAGCGCCCACCGCGCGACGGCGGCACCGTCGTGCGCGCCGATGGCGCCGATGCCCTGCCCGACGACCAGCGGCAGCAGCGCACCGGGCAGCGCCCAGACGACACCGATCGCGGCGGCCCCGAGCACCGTGCCGAGCCGAGCCCGGAACACGGCGAGCAGGAAGCGGCTCGCGGTCGGCCGCGCGGGCAGCCGCAGCGGCGGAAAGGGATACGTGGCGGAAAGCACGATTCCCGACGGTAAGCCGCCGACCAGCAGAAGGCGACCGATTTTCGCGCGCTCCGGCCGCCACCGCCGGGTGCCCTTCCGGGCAGCCGAACGCCCCGGCCGCTCGGGGGACCCCCGGTTTCGACGTTACTCGCGGCCACCGACATTTCCGGGCCGTCGCCCGAGCCGCGCCTCGAGTTGTCCCCATCGGTGCGCAGGCGCCCGAGTTGTCCCCAGCAGCACCCCCGGCGCTCGGGGGACCCCCGGTTTCGACGTTACTCGCGGCCACCGACATTTCCGGGCCGCCGCCCGAGCCGCGCCCCGAGTTGTCCCCAACGGTGCGCAGGCGCCCAAGTTGTCCCCAGCAGCACCCCCGCGCTCGGGGGACCCCCGAATTCAACGTTACTCGCCGCCACCGACAATTCCGGGCCGCGCGCCCAGCCCGCACCCGAGTTGTCCACAATGCGCGGCACCCGCCCCAAGCCGCCCGGCCGCGCTGGATGTCGGCTCGGTCACACCGCTCGCGGGCCGCTCGGCTTCGGTGGACCACCGTCCGGGGCGGCCGGGCCCGGCACGTATCCTGACGGCCGTGGCGAACCCTGACACGGACACCGTGACCAGCACCGTTGACACCACCGACCGCGCCGGGGCGACCCCGGACCACACCCAGCCCTACCGCGAACTGGGCCTCGCCGACGACGAGTACGCCCGCATCCGGGAGATCCTCGGCCGCCGGCCCACCGACGCGGAGCTGGCGATGTACTCGGTCATGTGGAGCGAGCACTGCTCGTACAAGTCCTCCAAGAAGCACCTGCGCTACTTCGGGGAGACCGCCACCGACGAGATGAAGGCCAAGATGCTGGCCGGCATCGGCGAGAACGCCGGTGTCGTCGACATCGGCGAGGGCTGGGCGGTCACCTTCAAGGTGGAGAGCCACAACCACCCGTCCTATGTGGAGCCGTACCAGGGCGCGGCGACCGGCGTCGGCGGCATCGTCCGCGACATCATGGCGATGGGCGCGCGGCCCCTCGCGGTCGCCGACGCGCTGCGCTTCGGCCCGGCCGACGCCCCGGACACCAAGCGCGTGCTGCCCGGCGTGGTCGCCGGCGTCGGTGGCTACGGCAACTGCCTCGGCCTGCCGAACATCGGCGGCGAGCTCGTCTTCGACCCGTCCTACTCGGGCAACCCGCTGGTCAACGCGCTGTGCGTCGGCGCGATGCGCGTCGAGGACCTGCACCTCGCCTTCGCGTCCGGCACCGGCAACAAGATCATCCTGTTCGGCGCCCGCACCGGCCTCGACGGCATCGGCGGCGTTTCCGTCCTGGCGAGTGACACCTTTTCGGGTGACGAGTCGGCGTCGGGCCGCAAGAAGCTGCCGAGCGTCCAGGTCGGCGACCCGTTCACCGAGAAGGTGCTCATCGAGTGCTGCCTCGAGCTGTTCGCCCAGAAGCTCGTCGTCGGCATCCAGGACCTCGGCGGCGCCGGGCTGTCCTGCGCGACGTCGGAGCTCGCCGCGGCCGGTGACGGCGGCATGCACATCTACCTCGACCGCGTTCCGTTGCGCGCCACCGGGATGACGCCCGCCGAGGTGCTCTCCAGCGAGTCGCAGGAGCGCATGTGCGCGGTCGTCTCGCCGGAGAACGTCGAGGCGTTCATGGCCGTCTGCCGCAAGTGGGACGTCATCGCCACCGACATCGGCGAGGTCACCGACGGCGAGCACCTGGTCATCACCTGGCACGACGAGGTCGTCGTCGACGTCCCCGCGCACACGGTGGCCCACCAGGGCCCGGTGTACGACCGCCCGATCGAGCGTCCGTCCTTTCAGGACACCCTGATCGCCGACACCTCGGCGAAGCTGCCGCGTCCGTCCACTCCGGACGAACTGCGCGCGGACGTCCTCAAGCTCATCTCCGCGCCCAACCAGGCGTCGAAGGAATGGGTGACGTCGCAGTACGACCGGTACGTGCGCGGCAACTCCGTGCTGGCCCAGCCGTCGGACTCGGGCATGATCCGGATCGACGAGTCGACCGGCCGCGGCGTCTCGGTCGCGACGGACTGCAACAGCAAGTTCGTCTACCTGGACCCGTACCGCGGCGCGCAGCTGGCGCTGGCGGAGGCGTACCGCAACGTCGCCACCGGCGGCGCGACGCCGGTCGCGGTGTCGGACTGCCTGAACTTCGGCGCCCCCACCGACCCGGGCGTGATGTGGCAGTTCGAGCAGGCGGTGCACGGCCTGGCGGACGGCTGCGTCGAGCTGGGCATCCCGGTCACCGGCGGCAACGTCAGCTTCTTCAACCAGACGGGGTCGACGGCCATCCTCCCGACGCCGGTGATCGGCGTCCTCGGCGTGATCGACGACGTGACCCGCCGCATCCCGACGGGCATCGGCGCGGAGGCGGGCGAAACCCTGCTGCTGCTGGGCGAGACGCACGACGAGCTGGACGGCTCGGCCTGGGCCCGCGAGCTCCACGGCCACCTCGGCGGCGTTCCGCCCAAGGTGGACCTGGCCCGCGAGAAGCTGCTGGGCGAGATCCTGGTGGCGGGGTCCCGCGACGGCATGATCTCGGCGGCCCACGACCTGTCCGACGGCGGCCTGATCCAGACCCTGGTCGAGACCGTCCTCATCGGACAGTGCGGCGCCCGGGTGTTCCTGGACGCCGACCAGGACCCGTTCGTGCAGCTGTTCTCCGAGTCCGCGGGCCGCGTGCTGGTGGCGGTCCCGCGCACGGAAGAACTCCGCTTCACGGAGATGTGCACCGCGCGCGGCCTCCCGTGGCGCAAGACCGGCGTGGTCGACCCGGATTCGGGGACGCTGGAGCTGCAGGGCATCACGGAGTTCACGCTCGACGAGCTGCGTGAGGCCTGGGAGCGCACCCTTCCCGCCCTGTTCGACTGACCGGTCGGGGCCTTCGGCGCGGCCGGAGGCCCCAACCCGGTCAGCCCGCCTTGGCGACGATCCGGGCCGTCCCGTCCCGCAGTTCCTCCAGGTCCCACTCCGCGGGTATGCGCACGTCTTTTTCGTTGCGCACCAAGGTGTTGTACAGCGAAACCGACTCCGGCAGCGAAGCGAACCGCAGGTCGGTCTGCCCCTCGAACGAAGCCCGCCGCAGGTCGAGCGAATCGCCGAAGTCGACGCCGGTGAAGATCGCATCGGCGGCGAACCCGGCATCCTTGAAGCTCGCCGGCCCGGCGAAGGTGGTCTCCGTGAAGTCCGCGGCTTCGGCGAACTTCGTCCCGCTGAACCACGCGCGGCTCTCGAAAACCGCGCCGCGGCAACGGAAGTAGCCCACCTGGCGACCGGACTCCGTGCCCGCGGCGGTGAAGTACACCCGGCCCTTGAAGCGGCAGCCGCTGAGGTTCGTGGTGCTGTGCAGC
This sequence comes from Amycolatopsis bullii, assembly GCF_014654205.1. GTDB lineage: Bacteria > Actinomycetota > Actinomycetes > Mycobacteriales > Pseudonocardiaceae > Amycolatopsis > Amycolatopsis plumensis. The sequence goes on along the minus strand of NZ_BNAW01000041.1, from coordinate 38,119 downwards.
GACGCGTACCGGAGCAGCAGGCCGCCGATCAACCTGCCCGAAAGGTCGAGGTACTCCAGCCGCGCGCCGGTCAGGTCGAGGTCGTACGCCGGGCCGGAGTCGTCGCGGCCGGGTAGCAGGTCGGTGACCAGCCGCTGCGCCGTCAACCGGACCGTGAGCTCTCGCTCCTCCTCGGGATCCGGGTCCGGGAGCGAAGACCTGGTGAACGGCCGCCGCAGGTAGGAGCACAGCACGTCCAGCACCGTCTGCGTGTAGTCCGGCCGGCTCCGCGCCAACCCCGCCAGCGCGTGCAGCGCCCCCACCCGCACCTGGTCGGCCGCGTGCCCGAGCAGCTCGACCGCCTTCGCGAACCGCTCGTCCGCGACCCGCTCGCGGTCCTGTTCCGCGCGCTGCGCCTCGAGTTCGTGCCGCTGCCGCTCGATGTCCTGGCGGCGCTCCTCGACCCGGCGACGGCGGTCGTTCAGCCACAGCGCGTACAGCGCCACGATCGCGCCGCCGGCCAGTCCGCCGGTCTTCAGCGCGTCACTGCGGCTGGTGGCGGGGTCGGTCAGCAGCCAGCCGCCGACCCCGAGCAGCAGCACCACCGACGCGAGGAACGTCCACGCCAGCGGCGATCGCCACAGCTTCACGGTGCTCAGGACACCAGCATGGTGCTGACGCAGAAGCCCTTTTTGTCGAAGTTCGTCGCGCTCAGCGTGCCCTTCACCGGCTTGCCGGCGGACGTCCCGGTGACCTCGCCCTCGACCAGGTACTTGTCGGTGGGCACGTCACCGAGCTGCAGCTGCAGCGGCGGCTTGAGGAACGTCTCGAGCCACGAGCTGAGCAGTTCCTTCGAGTCGGCGCAGCCCAGCGCGACCGCCCCGTTGTTGTCGCCCGCGTTCAGCTTGTCGATGAAGCCCTGCAGCACGGCCTTGGCGTCCGAGCCGCCGCCGCCCTGGTCGCTGGGTGCCGTCGGCTTCGTGACCGTCGGCTTCTTGGCCGTCGGCTTCGACGTCGGCGCCGACGGCTTGGCCGACGTGCTCGACGTCGGGGCCGCGGCCGTGTTGGTGTCGTCCTTCGAGAGGAAGAACCCGGGTGCGACGAAGCCCGTGATGCCCACCAGGGCGAGCAGGACGACGACGGCGGCGCCGATGGCGATCCACATCCCGGTCTTGCTCTTCTTCGGCGGTGCGGGCGGCCCGCCGAAGCCCTGCGTGTAGCCCCCGGTCGCCGGGTCCCAGCCGGACACCTGGCCGGCCGCGTTCGGGTCCCAGGCCTGCTGGCCGTACTGCTGCGCGTTCGGGTCCGCCCACGCCGACTGCTGCTGCGCGTTCGGGTCCGCCCAGGCCTGCTGGGCGTACGGGTCGCCCCACGCCGGCTGCGGGTTCGCCGGGAAGCCGCCCGAGGCCGGCGGGTAGCCCTGCTGCTGGTTCGGGTCCCAGCCCTGCGGGTACTGCTGCGTCGGGTACGGCTGTTGCTGCTGGTTGGGGTCCCACCCGCCCTGCTGCTGGAAGCCGCCGGAAGGCGGCTGGCCGTACGGGTCGGGCTGGCCGGGCTGGCCCGGCTGAGGCGGGTAGGTCATTGGTCCATGCCTTCCGGGCGCTGGGTGTTCGTGCGCTTCCGACGTCCGGTGGCGGCGTGCGGTTCCCCCAGGACGTGGCTGCGGCGTTCTGCAAGCTCGGACGGTACGGCATGAAACCGGCTCCCGGTCGTGGCGACGCGAAGCCGTCACGATCCGGGAGCCGGTTGTGGGGTGGATCAGCCGTTGGCGAGTGCCTGGAGCCGGTCGTAGGCACCGTTGAAGGTGTCCTGGTCGAGCGGGCTCGAGGTGTACTGCCAGACGGTGTAGTAGCCCCAGTTGTAGGGCAGGGTGCCGACCGACGACGCGTACCGCGCGACCCACAGCGGGGCCGTGCTGGAGAAGTCACCGCTCACGCAGCTGCCCCACCAGCTCGTCGACGTGTAGATCACCGGGTACCGGCCGGTCAGCGAGTGGTAGGTGTCGTGGAAGTCGAGGATCCACGACGTCATCCCCGCCTTGCTCAGCCCGTAGCAGGTCGCGCCGTACGGGTTGTACTCCATGTCCAGCGCGCCGGGGAGCGTTTTCCCGTCCTTGGACCAGCCGCCGCCGTGGGCGACGAAGTACCGGGCCTGCGCCGCGCCGCTCGAGGTGTTCGGCGTGGCGAAGTGGTAGGCGCCGCGGATGAAGCCCTGGTTGTAGGAGCCGTTGTACTGCTGGGCGAAGTACGGGTTGGTGTAGTTGGTGCTCTCCGTGGCCTTGGTCCAGACGAACCGCTTGCCTTGGTTCCACCAGTTCGCCCAGTCGACGTTGCCTTGGTAGCTGGCGACGTCCATGCCGGCCACCGTGGCCAGCACCTGGCCGGGCATGGCCTGTCCCGGCTGCGGCTGCTGCGCCGACTTCTGGCTGTCCGGAGTCGACGTGTCGCCTTCGACGCGCCGGATCTGCGACCCCAGCTCGTGGTTGTGCTGTGCGATGTCCGCGTTGATCGCGGCCACGGGGTCGACTTCGGGGGAGAAGGTCGTCGCCTGCGCCGTGCTGCCGAGCAGGAGCAGCGTGGCCGGGACGACCAGGGCAGCGAACAACCGCCCTCTTCGGGAAGTGGACATCTTGGTTCCCTTCACAGATACCCTCGCGATGAGCGGCTAACTGCAGGTAGCCGCCCGAGCACGATTGTTGAGGACGAAGTGGCGTTTGTCACTCAGTTCCGTGAAATTGGGTATACGTGTGGGTGATTTTCCCGGGAAGAAGATCGTTAATCAGTGACGAGTTAACACCTATTATTGGACGGTTGGGCCGTTCAGCCCAGCGCCAGGGCGAGCAGCCGGTCCGCCGAGCCGTTGAACCAGTTCTGGTCGCCGGGCAGGGTGCCGCGGTCGGCGAACTGCCAGATCGTGTGGATGCTCCAGCTCGACGGCAGTTCCCCGATGAAGCTGTTGTAGCGCGCGATCCAGAGCGGGTTGGCGCCGAACTCGCCGTTGTTCGCCGTGCACCGCTTCCACCAGCTCGTCGACGTGTAGATCGTCGGGAACCGGCCGGTCGCCGCGCGGTAGGTGTCGGAGAAGGCGCGGATCCAGGCGACCATGCCGGCGGCGTCCTTGCCGTAACACGTTTCGCCGTACGGGTTGTACTCCGCGTCGAGCGCGCCGGGGAGGGTCTTGCCGTCGGCCGACCAGCCGCCGCCGTGGGCGAGGAAGTACCGCGCCTGCGACGCGCCGTCGGAGATGTCCGGCCGCGCGAAGTGGTAGGCGCCGCGGATCAGGCCCACGTTGTAGGAGCCGTTGTACTGCTGCGCGAACTGCGGGTTCACGAACCCGGTGCCCTCGGTCGCCTTGACGTAGACGAACTTGGCGCCCGCCCCCGCCGCGCCGGGCCAGTCGACCGGGCCCTGGTGCCCGCTGACGTCGTGGCCGAGCAGCTGGTCGTCACCGCCGTACAGCACGTCGGGGCCCTCGCCGACGCCCTCGACCTCGGCGATCTGCGAACCCGCGTAGTGGTCCTCCGCGCCGGCGTAGGGGTCGTCGGCCTTCGCCGGCGCCTGCCCGGCCACGAGCAGGACGGACGCGAGGACGGCGGCGAAGGGCAGCGAACGTCGTTTCACCCTCTTGCTCCCCACCGATCTCGTGAGACTTCTTCAGTCTCACGATGCACCGGCGCCGCCGGATCGGCGACTCGATGATCACTCGATGGGGTTGAACCCGCAGGTCAGCGCCGCTCGTCGGCGATGGCCTTCAGCAGGTGCTCGGCCGGCACGACCGCGGTGATGAGGTCGTGCGGGTTGATCGCGACCGGGTGCCCGCCGAGCAGGTCGACGATGTCGCGGCCGACCACCGCCCGCGCGTGCGGCCACTCGCGCGGCACCAGCGACTTGCGGGTGTAGGCGGGCACCATGACCCGGCCGTCGGTGTTGTGGAAGCCGATGACGGTCCGCTGCACCGGCGACATCGCGTAGACGAACAGCGTCGCGTCGAGGACGGCCTTCGGCAGGTCCGACGGCGGGCGGTGCTCGGTGCGCACGAGCTGCAGCAGGTGCTCGAGGTCGTTCGCCGGGTCCGGGAAGCCGAGCGCCTTGGGCGAGGGCCGGTAGCGGTCGTTGGGGTGGAAGTCGGCGATGACGTCGCCGGCGCCGTTCACCGGGTACGCGCCGACGACCGCCCACGACGGCACCGGGCCGTTCGGGTCGAAGGCCTCGTCGATGACGTAGAGCCAGCTGTCGGGATTGGCGCGGGCGTTCGCGCGCATCTCCGCGGTGATTTCGGGCGTGCCGTGCTTGCCGCTGCGCCGCGCCTGCCTGCCTTCGCGCCGCGCGGCGCGGTTGTGCTTGCCGTGCCCCCCGGGGCGATCGGCTTCGTTTCCGGTGGGCTGCTGCGAAACCATCCGATCCGCCTCGTCCCGCTGCGCCATCGTCATCCCCATGTTCTCGGGTGTGCCTGCCAAGTCTTGGTGCGCCACTCTACTGTTTGCCCATGGCCTCTTCGCGTTCGGTCGACCCCGGACAGTTACGTGCGGCGGTGCTGGCGATTTCCCCGTGGCTGCAGGGCGACGCGCCCGATCCGGCGCGCCCGGAGCTGGCCGCCGCGGTCCGCCTGTCGCTGCGTGCCCTGGCGGCGGACGCGCCGGGCCGGTCGGTCGAGGTGCGGGTGCCGCCCTTCGCCGCGGTGCAGTGCGTCGAGGGCCCGCGGCACACGCGCGGCACGCCGCCGAACGTGATCGAGACCGACCCGCGCACGTGGCTCGAACTGGCCACCGGGCAACTGGACTGGACCACGGCCGTGGGCGACGGCCGGGTATCGGCTTCGGGCTCCCGGGCCGACCTGTCGCACTGGCTTCCGCTGATGCGGATTTCACGCACGGGTTTCGAGGACTGACGCAGGGCCGGTGGGGACCGGGACTGCCCTACGGCTTGCGGCCGATGCCGCCGGCGATGGTCCGCTGGGCCACGTTGAGGTCCTTGAGCCGCGGGCCGTCCGGCCACCAGTCGGCGCACCGGACCACACCCGGGGGCACCATCTCGAGCCCCGGGAACAGGTCTTCGATCTGCTTCTGCGTCCGGAAGGTGCCCGAGCCCATCGGGCTGTGCAGGAAGAAGTCCTCCATCCTGCGGGCGGTCGCGGAGTCCTCGTCCTCCGGGTCGAAGAAGTGCGAGATCGCCACGAACGAGCCCGACGGCAGCGCGTCGATGTACTCCTTCATGATCTCGGCCGGCCGCTCGTCCGGGCCGTTGAAGTGGTGCAGCGTGCCCATCTGGAGCAGGGCGACCGGCTGCGAGAAGTCGATGTGCTGCCGGACGACCTCGTGCTCGAGGATCCGCTGCGGCTCGAAGATGTCCTCGGCGACGAAGTGCGTGTTCTCGTTCTCCTCGAGCAGCGCGCGGCCGTGGGCGAGCACGACCGGGTCGTTGTCGACGTAGACGACCTTGATCTCCGGGTTGATCCGCTGGACGACCTGGTGGGTGTTCTCGGCGGTCGGCAGGCCGGAGCCGCAGTCGAGGAACTGCGTGATGCCGGTCTGGCTGGCGAGGAACCGGCAGGCGCGGATCAGGAAGCCCCGGTTCTCGAACGCGAGGTCCTGCGCTTCCGGGGCCGCCTTCTGGACCTTGTGCAGGACCTCCCGGTCGATCTCGTAGTTGTCCTTCCCGAGCAGGAAGGCGTCGTACACGCGCGCGATGCTCGCTCGGGTCGGGTCGACCCCCACGGGAACTCGTTCGGTCCGGGTCGCGGCGTCGGGCATGTTGAACCTCGCAAGTTCTGTGTTGAAAGTCTCGTACTCTACGTAGAGTAGGACTCCACACGCATGCGGTAAACCGGGTCACCTCTTTGCGCAGGACGGCCCAACGTGTACTTTCGGTAGTCGGGCTAGGACCCCCTGGTGACGTGAGCGCGGAAGGGCCGGGAATGAACGCGGTGAACGCGTCCGCAGGTGAACAGAACATCGGCCCCACGGCGCGCCGCATGATCCTGGGCTCGCAGCTGCGGCGGCTCCGTGAAGAGGCCGGCATCACCCGTCAGCAGGCCGGTTACAACATCCGTGGGTCCGAGTCGAAGATCAGCCGGCTCGAGCTGGGCCGGGTCGGGTTCAAGGAACGCGACGTCACCGACCTGCTGACGATGTACGGCGTCGACGACCCGACGGAGCGCCGGGCGTTCCTCGACATGGTCAAGCAGTCGAACGAGCCGGGCTGGTGGCGGCGCTTCGGCGACACCATGCCGAACTGGTTCACCGACCTCGTCGGCCTCGAAGAAGCCGCCGCCCGGATCCAGATCTGGGAGCCGCTCTACGTGTCGGGCCTGCTCCAGATCGAGCCGTACGCGCGGGCGATCTTCAGCCACGGCCGGTCCGAGATGGCCGACGAACGGGTCGACCAGCTGGTCGCGCTGCGGATGCGGCGGCAGAAGATGTTCAGCAGGCCGGACGCGCCGCGCGTCTGGATGGTGCTCGACGAGTCGGTGCTCTACCGCCCGATCGGCGGGGTCAAGGTGCTCAAGCAGCAGATCGAATACCTGCTCGAGATGAGCGCGCTGCCGCACGTGTCGATCCAGATCCTGCCGTACTCGCGCAGCGGCCTGTCCGCGGAACACGCCTTTTCGCTGTTGCGCTTCGGCGAACCGGAACTGCCGAACATCGCCTACGTCGAGTACATGACCGGTGCGCACTACATCGAGAAGCGCGAAGAGATCGAGAAGTACAGTCGCGCGCTGGACATGCTGGCGGTCGACGCGGAGACGCCCGAGCGCAGCCGGTCGATGCTCGGGAAGCGCCGCCAAGAGATCTAGCTGCCGCTTTGCCTGCCTCCGCAGGCGAATCGGCTCCGATGAGTGGTAACGAACAGTAGTTATTACTCCGTTCGCGCACCCGCCTGTCACCCGATAGGTTAACGGCGACCTCGTAATTCTTACCGTCCGCGAACTTTGCAAGAAATTCTGCACGTGCATTTACCATTGCAGTCACACGTGCTAGCCTCGAACACGCGGGCAAATGCACATGCATATGCATTGCCTCAAGGTTTTCCGCATCGAGAGGTGGGAACATGGCTGAGCGATTCGAGAACGGCATCCCGGCCGATCGGCTGTCCGGTGCCGAGTGGCGCAAGGCGAGCTACAGCGGTGCCTACGGCAACTGCGTGGAGGTCGCGCCGCTGTCCAACGGCGAGATCGCGATGCGCAACTCGCGGTTCCCGACCGGCCCGGCGCTCGTGTACACGCGCGCCGAGATGGCGGCGTTCCTGGCGGGCGCGAAGGACGGTGAATTCGACGATGTCCTCTGCTGAGGCCGTCGCCCCCGTCTTCGACATCGAAACCGGACTGCAGGAACTGGTGGCCCGCGGCTACCAGTTCGTCCACCCCGCCGACGAACGCGGTGAAGTCCTCGCGGTCGTCGGCGTGCGGGTGCACGACGACGTGGTGGACGTGGTCCGGCTCAACGCCGAGGACGACGTCGTGGCGACCAGGATGCCCGGCTCCGAAGAGAACATCTTCGAGCCGGAGCGGTGGCTGTGGCGCCGCCGCGGGGAAGGTGCGCAGGTGCTGACGGAGATCCTTTCACTGCCGGATGCGTGCTAGACGTACAGGCTTCCAGGCCCCGTCCGAAGTGGTCAGAACCACGCCCGGCGGGGCCTGGCTCATGTCCGGACCGTCTACACTGACACTGGCCTGACCACGTCTTCCCAGGAGCTCCTCGGTGGTTTCCGACCCGCAGCTCGTGTCCGACCAGCCCGAACCGGAACCCCGTGAGGAGTGTGGCGTCTTCGGCGTCTGGGCTCCCGGGGAAGAAGTCGCGAAGCTGACCTACTACGGCCTCTACGCCCTGCAGCACCGGGGCCAGGAGGCGGCAGGCATCTCCGTCTCCGACGGCTCGCAGATCGTGGTCTTCAAGGACCTCGGCCTGGTCAGCCAGGTGTTCGACGAGCAGATCCTGCAGTCGCTGCAGGGGCACATCGCCGTCGGGCACTGCCGGTACTCGACCACCGGCGCGACCATCTGGGAAAACGCCCAGCCGATCTTCCGCACCACCGAGACCGGCAGCGGCCTCTCCTTCGCCCACAACGGCAACCTCGTCAACACGGCCGAGCTGCGCGAACGCACCATCGAAGCGGGGCTCAAGCCGCACGCGGGCCTGACCGGCTCGTCCAGCGACTCCGACCTGATCTGCGGCCTGCTCGCGGCGAACGCCGCCGACAAGGGCATCGAGGCCGCCGCCATGGAGCTGCTGCCCACCCTCAAGGGCGCCTTCTGCCTGGTGTTCTCCGACGAGAACACGCTGTACGCGGCGCGTGACCCGCACGGCGTGCACCCGCTGGTGCTCGGCCGGCTCGAACGCGGCTGGGTCGTCTCGAGCGAGACGGCGGGCCTCGACATCGTCGGCGCGTCCTTCGTCCGCGAGGTCGAGCCGGGCGAGCTGATCGCCATCGACGCCGCGGGCCTGCGCTCGTCCCGGTTCGCGAACCCGGACCCCAAGGGCTGCGTCTTCGAGTACGTCTACCTCGCCCGCCCGGACACCACGATCGCCGGCCGCGGCGTGCACGCCACCCGCGTCGAGATCGGCCGCCGGCTCGCCAAGGAGCAGCCGGTCGAGGCCGACCTGGTGATGCCGGTGCCGGAATCGGGCACCCCGGCCGCGATCGGCTACGCGCAGGGCTCGGGCATCCCCTACGGCACCGGCCTGGTGAAGAACGCCTACGTCGGGCGCACCTTCATCCAGCCGTCGCAGACCATCCGCCAGCTGGGCATCAGGCTCAAGCTGAACCCGCTGCGGGACGTCATCCGCGGCAAGCGCCTGGTCGTCGTGGACGACTCGATCGTCCGCGGCAACACCCAGCGCGCGCTCGTCCGGATGCTGCGGGAGGCCGGCGCGCTCGAGGTGCACGTCCGGATCGCCTCGCCGCCGGTGCGCTGGCCGTGCTTCTACGGCATCGACTTCGCGTCGCGGGCCGAGCTGGTCGCGAACGGCGTCGACCTCGACGGCATCCGCCGCTCGATCGGGGCCGACTCGCTGGGCTACATTTCCCTGGACGGCCTGGTCGCGGCGGCCGAGCAGCCGAAGTCGCGGCTGTGCACGGCGTGCTTCTCGGGTGAGTACCCGATCCCGCTGCCGGAGGACGCGCTGATCGGGAAACACCTGCTCGAAAGCCTCGACGCGGTCAATGGCGCGGCAACCCCCGTCAGTCCCGCCGGGTACGGTGCCGAAGACGCCGTCCGGCGTCCCTGACAGTCCTTCCAGTAGGGAGTCCTTCCACCGTGAGCGAGTCCACGAGCGCCACGTACGCCGCCGCCGGCGTCAGCATCGACGCCGGCGATGAAGCCGTCGAGCTGCTCAAGCCGCACGCCGAGCGGGCGACGCGGCCCGAGGTCATGGGTGGTGTCGGCGGTTTCGCCGGGCTGTTCTCCCTGAAGCTCGACAAGTGGAAGGAGCCGGTGCTCGCGTCGTCGACCGACGGCGTCGGCACGAAGATCGCCGTCGCGCAGGCCCTCGACAAGCACGACACGGTCGGCATCGACCTGGTCGCCATGGTGGTCGACGACCTGGTCGTGACCGGGGCCGAGCCGCTGTTCCTGCAGGACTACATCGCCGTCGGCAAGGTGCACCCGGAGAAGATCGCCGCGCTGGTCGGCGGCATCGCCGAGGGCTGCGTCCAGGCCGGCTGCGCGCTGCTCGGCGGCGAGACCGCCGAGCACCCGGGCCTGATGGGCGAGCACGACTACGACATGTCGGCCACCGGCGTCGGCGTGGTCGAGGCGTCGCAGCTGCTCTCGCCGGAGAAGGTCCGCCCGGGCGACGTCGTGCTGGCGCTCGGGTCGTCCGGCCTGCACTCGAACGGCTACTCGCTGGCCCGGCACGTGCTGCTCGACATCGCGCGGATGCCGCTCGACGGGTACGTCGAGGAGTTCAGCCGCACCCTCGGCGAGGAGATGCTGGAGCCGACGCGGATCTACGCGAAGGACTGCCTGGCGCTCGCCGCCGAGACCGAGGTCCGGACGTTCGCGCACATCACCGGCGGTGGCCTGGAGGCCAACCTCGCCCGGGTCATGCCGCGTGGCCTGGTCGCCCGGCTCGACCGCGGCACCTGGACGCCGGCGCCGGTGTTCGCGCTGATCGGCCAGCGCGGCAAGGTCGAGCGCGCCGAGCTGGAGAAGACGTTCAACATGGGCGTCGGCATGGTCGCGATCGTCGGCGCCGAGGACGTCGACCGGGCGCTGGCCATGCTGACCGCGCGGCACGTCCCGGCGTGGGTGCTGGGCGACGTCCAGCCCGCCGAAGACGTCGACGGCCCGCGCGCGGTCCTCTCGGGCGACCACCCGCGGTTCTGACGGTGGCCGCCGGGGACGTCGTCGTCGGCTCCCGGTTCGTCATCCCGGAAGCCGAGTTGAGCGAACGCTTCTCGCGGTCGTCCGGTCCCGGCGGTCAAGGCGTCAACACGACGGACTCGCGGGTCGAGCTGTCGTTCGACGTCGCCGGGTCGCCGTCGATCCCCGAGCACCTGCGTGAGCGCGTGCTGGCCGCGCTGGCGTCCCGGCTCGTCGACGGCGTCTTGACGATCGCGGCCAGCGAACACCGGTCCCAGCTGCAGAACCGCGAGGCCGCGCGGGGGCGGTTGGCCAACCTGCTGCTCGACGCGTCGGCCCCGCCACCTGCCAAGCGGCGCCCCACGAAGCCCTCGCGGGGTTCGAAGGAGCGCCGCCTGGCGTCGAAGAAGCGCCGGAGCGACGTGAAGAAGGGCCGCTCCGGCCGCTTCGACGACTAACTCAGGGACAAGTGCACGCACTCCCCGGCGGGCCGGTAGCCGACGCGGGCGTAGACGGTGCCGATCCCCAGGTCACCGGGGGTGAGGAACGCCGTGTGCGCACCGGCCTCGTGCACTTCGCGGGTGAGGTGCGCGGTGAGCGCCGCGGCGATCCCGCGGCCGCGGTACGGCTCGAGCACGGCGATCCCGGCGATCTCGGTGGTGCCGTCGACGATTTCGAGCGCGAGCCCGCCGCCGACCACGGCTTTCGTCCCGAGATCCTCCGCGAGCAGATGCCGCACGCTGGTCTCGGCTTTCAGGTGCTCGACCTCGTCGTCGCCGACTTCCGCGGGTTCGCCGAACGCGGTGTTCTGCGCTTCCCGCATGCGCCGGACGTCCTCGTCGGACTCCGGTGCGCGCAGCCGGATCCCGGCCGGAGCCGGCCTGCTGACCCGCTCGGACGGCGCGCACGTCATCAACGGCACCCGCCGTTCGAGCGCGTACCCCGCTTCGACCAGCAGTTTCTCCAGTCCGGGAGCGACGTCGGTGAAGTACTCCAGCCGCGGGAGCAGGTCCCGCCGCCGGTAGGCCGCGGTCAAGGCGTCGATCTCGGCCGGCGTCGGCTGGGCGCCGTCGTCCGGGATCGCGTAGTTGAGCATCGGGTGCGGGTTCGGCGAGTAGGTGGCGAGGAACGGGCCGACCTGCTCGGTCTCCCGGCCGCGCGGTGCCGTCGCGCGGACATAGGCCTGTATGGCGGACATGTGAGCCTTTCGAAGGGCACGTCAAGGAATCGCAGCCCCGGATCGGGGCATGCGGGCGGTTCGCCGGGCGTCGGGCCTAGCGGGGGCCGACGCCGGGGACGGCGCCAGGCATAGGCGGTCATTCCTTGAGTCGAGCGGGCTCTTCACGGCCATGGTCGCACGGCCGGCAACCGGTTTGTTCCGAACGGACCGCACTGTCCACAATGGATGCTGTGGACAACCCTGTGGATGAATTCTGGGGACAAGTGGGAAAACGTTGTGGGGCAACGAAAAGCGGGAAACCGCCCTGTGTACTACTCCGCGGCGAGTTCGCGCGCCTGCTCGAGCAGTTCCTGGAGGTGCAGGCCGCGCCGGACGTCGCAGGGGTGCGTCGTCGTGCCGCTCGCGATCATCGCCGCGAAATCGTCCAGCAGGGCGGTGTAGGACTCCTGCGCCGAGCCCGGTTTGCGCCCGAGCGTCCGGTAGCCGTGCTCGCCCCAGACCGCGACCTCGACGACGGTCGGTTGCACCGGCAGCCGCAGCGAGAGCGTGGCGGTGCTGATCACGCCACCCTCGTGGGCCAGCATCAGGTGCCAGAGGTCGCCGGGGCTCTGCCGGGCCGCCACCACCCCGGTGATCGGCCCGAGTGCGGCGTCGAGCATGTCGAGCGCGTGCGGGCCGATGTCGAACAGCGCGCCGCCGTCCTCCTGCCGCCACTCGGAGGCGGCGAACTGGCCGCCGAGCAGGGCGCCGGACAGCCAGCGCGCGCCGCCGCCCGCCCAGCCGCCCGCCTGGGCGAGGCCGGCGAGCCACTCCTGCGTCTGGGCGGAGTAACGCAAGGTCAGCACGACGAGCGCGGCCACGTCGGCCGCCGCGACCGCGTCGGCCAGCCGCCGCGCGCCGTCGAGGTCGGCGGCGATCGGCTTCTCCAGGATCAGGTGTTTCCCGGCCTCGGCCGCCCGCACGCCCAGCTCGGCCTGGATCGCCGGGGGAACGGCGAACGCGACCGCGTCCACCTGCTCGAACAGCTCCTCGACGCTGCCGGCGGTGGCCGCGCAGTGCGTCTCCGCAAGCGTTTGCGCCGCCTCCGGCCGCCGGGCCCAGACCGCGGTCAGCGCCGTGCCGGGGTGATCCGCCAGTCCGGGCGCGTGGATCGTCGTCGCCCACGGGCCGGCGCCGATCAGGCCGACGCGCAGCTGTCCGTCCGCGATGAGCTGTCCCACGGCCCGCAGTCTAGGTGTGTCGGTGACCAGCCGGAGCTTCGCCCCGGGCCGGGGGCTCCGCCACCCGGAACCCCCGAGGGATCTCCGTGTCGCGCCGGAACCGCACCTGCAGCGAGCGTCCGCCTGGTTAAAGTGCCTGCATGATCGCCTCCCGGTTCGCCGTTGTCTGCGCCCTCCTGTTCGGTGCCGCGTTCGTGGGTGCCGCACCCGCTTCGGCGGCTGGCACCGACGGAGCCTGCCCCGAGGGCGGCGGCGTGACGGTGGTCGTCGACTTCGGCGACCTCGGCCCGCAGCCGCTGGTCCGCTGCGCCACCGGGACGCCGGCGAACGGCATCGCCGCCCTGCAGGAGGCCGGGATCGAGGTGGCCGGCTCGCAGAAGTACGGCCTCGCGGTGGCGTGCCGGATCAACGGCAAGCCCGGCCCCGACGTCGAGTCCTGCGCGGGGATGCCGTCGGCGACGGCGTACTGGAGCTACTGGCACGCCTCCGCCGGGGGCAGCTGGACGTCGAGCCAGGAGGGCGCGCAGACGGCGAAACCGGCTCCGGGCGGGTTCGAAGGGTGGGCGTTCGCGCGGCCGAAGTCGGCGAACGACCTGCCGACGCCGCCGCGCGTGCCGCCGGTCCGCCAGGTCTCCTCGCCCGCGCCCGCCGCCTCTGACCAGGGCAGTTCGTTCCCCTGGGGCCTGGTCGCCGGGGCCGTCGTGATCGTGCTGGTCGGCGGCGCCGGGATCGTCGTCGCCCGGCGTCGGCGTGCCCAGTAGGGCGCTGCACCCCGGCGCCTGGTGGGCGTGGGCGCTCGCGCTGGCCGTCGCGGCCAGCCGGACGACGAACCCGCTGCTGCTCGGCCTGATCATCGCCGTCGCCGGGTTCGTCGTGGCGAACCGGCGCAGTGACGCGCCCTGGGCGCTGGCGTTCCGGCTGTACGTCTACGTCGGCGCGCTGATCGTCGCCTCGCGCGTGTTGTTCCGGATCCTGATCGGCGGGGACGACGGTGGGCACGTGCTGTTCGCGCTGCCGCGCATCCCGCTCGCCGCGGGGTTGTCCCTGTTCGGGCCGACGTCGGCGGAGGAGCTGCTCGGCGGCTTCTACGACGGCCTGCGGCTGGCGACGATGGTCGTCTGCGTCGGCGCGGCGAACGCCCTGGCCAACCCGAAACGCCTGCTCAAGGCGGTGCCGGGAGCGTTGTACGAGGTGGGGACGGCGGTGACGGTGGCGTTGACGGTGGCCCCGCAGCTCGTCGAGAGCGTGCAGCGGGTGCGGCGGGCCCGCCGGCTGCGAGCGGGGCGGAGTCGCGGGCTGCGGGCGGTGAAGGGCATCGTGGTGCCGGTGCTGGAAGACGCGATGGACCGGTCCCTGCGGCTGGCGGCGGCGATGGACTCCCGGGGCTACGGCCGCCGGGAGTACCTCGGGACGCGCCTGCGGGTGCTGATCGCGGCCTGCGTCCTGGCCGGGCTGGTCGGCGTGTGCGTCGGCGTCTACGGCGTGCTCGACGGGACGTCGTCCTGGCTCGGGGTGCCGCTGCTGGCGGCCGGGCTGGTCGTGGCGGTCGCGGGCTTCGTCCTCGGCGGGCGCCGGGTGCGGCGGACGGCGTACCGGCCCGACCCGTGGCGGTGGCCGGAGACGCTGGTCGTCGCGGCCGGCGTCGGGGCGTGCGCGCTGCTGTTCGCGACCGCGCGGATCGACGCGGGCCGGTTGTTCCCGTCGCTGAGCCCGCTGCGCTGGCCGGAGGTGTCCTGGGTGCACGCGGTGTCCGTGCTGGTCGCGGTGCTGCCGGCGTTCGTGGCGCCCCCGGTTCCGGAGGTCGTGCGGTGATCGAGTTCTCGCAGGTCACGGTGACCTACCCGGACGCCTCGCGGCCGGTGCTGTCGGACGTGTCGCTGCAGATCGACGAGGGCGAGTTGTGCCTGGTCGCGGGGCCGACAGGAGCGGGCAAGTCGACCTTTCTCGGCGCCGTCAACGGGCTCGTCCCGCACTTCACCGGCGGGCGGCTGTCCGGCCGGGTGGTCGTGGGTGGTTTCGATACGGCTGCTCACCCGCCGCGGGAGCTGGCGTCGGTCGTCGGCGTCGTCGGGCAGGACCCCCTCGCGGGGTTCGTGACCGACACCGTCGAGGAGGAACTCGCCTACGCGATGGAGCAGCTGGCGGTGCCGCCGGACGTCATGCGCAAGCGCGTCGAGGAAACCCTCGACCTGCTGGGCATCGCGGAGCTGCGCAACCGTCCACTCCGGACGTTGTCGGGCGGGCAGCAGCAGCGCGTCGCGATCGGTTCGGTGCTCACGGCGCACCCGTCGGTCGTGGTCCTGGACGAGCCGACGTCGGCGCTGGACCCGACGGCGGCCGAGGACGTGCTCGCGGCGATCACCCGGTTGGTGCACGACCTGGGGACGACGGTGATCGTCGCGGAGCACCGGATGGAGCGCGTGGCCCAGTACGCGGACCGGCTCCTGTACCTGCCGGGCGACGGCTCGGTGCGGTCCGGGCCGCCGGCCGAGATCCTGGCGACGTCGCCGATCGCACCCCCGATCGCCGAGCTCGGGCGGCTGGCGGGCTGGTCGCCGCTGCCGCTGTCGGTCCGGGACGCGCGGCGGGTGGCCGGGCCGCTGCGCGCGCGACTCGCGGAATTGTCGGTGGTGGGTCGTAGTCTCTCGGTGACCGGTTCGGCACTGGATGTGAGAGGGGTGGTGGTCCGATACGGAGATGTCCTGGCGGTGCGCGGGGTCGACCTGCGTGTCGGACCGGGAGAGGTGGTCGCGCTGATGGGACGCAACGGCTCCGGCAAGTCGTCGCTTCTCTGGGCGGTGCAGGGCAGCGGCCCGAGGTCGGCGGGGAAGGTCGACGTCGGTGGCGTGGACCCGGCGTCGCTCAAGCCACGAGTGGCCCGTCAGCGCGTCGCCCTGGTCCCGCAGACCCCGGCCGACCTGCTGTACCTCGATTCGGTGGACGCCGAGTGCGCACAGGCGGACACCGAGTCGGAGGTACCGGCGGGAACGGCCCGGGCCCTGCTGGACCGGCTCGCCCCCGGAATCGCCGGTGAAGCGCACCCCGGCGACCTTTCGGAAGGGCAGCGACTGGCGTTGGTGCTGGCGATCCAGCTGGCGTCGGCCCCGCCGGTGGTGCTGCTCGACGAGCCGACCCGCGGCCTCGACTACCACGCAAAACGGCGCTTCGCGGCAGCCCTGCGAGAGCTGGCCTCGCAGGGCCACGCGGTAGTGCTGGCCACCCACGACGTCGAGTTCGTGGCCACGGTGGCCGACCGCGTGGTGGTCCTGGCCGACGGCGAGGTGGTAGCGGACGGCCCGACGAAGCAGGTGGTCGTCGCCTCACCGGCGTTCGCCCCGCAGGTGGCCAAGATCCTGGCCCCGGAGCGGTGGCTGACGGTGGACGAGGTAGCCGAGGCACTGGCATGAGGGCGAGGGAGAGGGAGAGGGAGGAGGGGAGGGGGCGGGGGCGGGCGGGGGGCCCAGGGAAACGAGCGCGCGCCGCCGCCGCCGATGCTGCTCGGCGGGTCCGTGGCCGTGCTGGCTTGCGGATCGCGGCTGGCGGTGGCTGGAGTGTGCCGAGCCGCGCCTGGCCTGGCCCGTTGATCACGGGTGTCGTCCGACCGGTGTCTCGCCGCGCCTGTGCTGGCTTGCGGGCAGGGGTCGGTGGTGACTGGCTGGTGCGTGGCTGCGGCTGTGCTGCAGTTGCGGCGCGGGCCGGTGCGCCCGCCGTGTGCCGAGCCCGGGCTTTGCCAGGCCTGCGGGTCGAGGTTGCCAATGACCCGAGGGTGCCGAGCCGCGCCTGGGCTGACCCGCGGGTCATGGCCGCTGATGTCCCCCGCGCGCCCAGCCGCTCCGGCGCGCATTCGGCCACCGCTCAGCGCCGAGGCGAAACTCCGCCAGTCACCGCCATCACCCGCGAACCGGCGGCGGTGACCCCGGCATGACCGACTTCCTCACCCCGCCGCCTCGCACGATCCGCCTGACTCCGCGGCCCGCGCTGGTCCTCACCGTCGCGAGCCTCCTCGGGCTGGCCATGTTCTGCTGGCCCCTGCTCACCCATCCCCAGCCGACCGCGGCCGCGCACAGCGCCGATGCGCCCTTCGTCTTCATGGCGAGCCTGCCGGTGCTGATCCTCGTCGTGCTCGCCGAGCTGTCCCGCGGGGGCATCGATGCCAAGGCGCTCGCGCTGCTCGGCGTGCTCTCGGCTGTCAACGCCGGGCTGCGGCCGCTCGGCGCGGGCACCGGCGGGATCGAGCTGGTCTTCTTCCTGCTCGTCCTCGCCGGGCGCGTCTTCGGGCCGGGCTTCGGCTTCGTGCTCGGCTCGACGTCGCTGTTCACCAGCGCGCTGCTCACCGCCGGGGTCGGGCCGTGGCTACCGTTCCAGATGCTGGCGTCGTCGCTGATCGGGCTCGGGGCCGGGCTGCTCCCGCGGAAACCGCGCGGGAAAGGCGAGATCGCCCTGCTCGTCGGCTACGGCGTCTTCGCGGCCTACTTCTTCGGGATGCTGATGAGCCTGTGGTCGTGGCCGTTCCTCGCCGGAGACTCCACACAGCTCGGCTTCGTGCCCGGTGCGCCGCTCCTTGACAACCTTCGCCGGTTCGCGGCGTACACCGTCCTGACCTCGACGCTCGGCTGGGACACCGGTCGCGCGATCACCAACGCGGTCGCCATCGTCCTGCTGGGGCCCGCCGTCCTGGCGGTGCTGAGGCGCGCCGCCAGGCGGGCCGCCTTCGAGGCGCCCGCGACCTTCGACCGAGGTCAGCTGTAGGAGTAGAAGCCGCGGCCCGTCTTCTTGCCGAGCAGGCCCGCGTCCACCATGCGCAGCAGCAGCGGCGGCGACGAGTACAGCGGCTCCTTGAACTCCGCGTACATCGAGTCCGCGATGGCCTTGATCGTGTCCAGCCCGATCAGGTCGGACAGCCGCAGCGGACCCATCGGGTGGGCCGTGCCCAGCTCCATGCCGCGGTCGATGTCCTCGGCCGAGGCGAAGCCCGACTCGATCATGCGGATCGCCGAAAGCAGGTACGGCACCAGCAGCGAGTTCACGATGAACCCGGCGCGGTCCTGCGAACGGATGACGGTCTTGCCCAGCGCCGTCGTCGCATGCTCTTCCGCGCGGCGGGCGGTCTCGTCGCTGGTCAGCAGCGAGGGCACCAGCTCCACCAGCGGCAGCACCGGCACCGGGTTGAAGAAGTGGATGCCGACCACCTGCTGCGGCCGGCTCGTCGCCATGCCCAGCTTCATGATCGGGATCGACGACGTGTTGGACGCGAACAGCGCGTCCTCGGCCTCGACGATCTTGTCCAGCTGGCGGAAGACGTCGACCTTCGCCTGCTCCTGCTCGAGGATCGCCTCGATGACCAGTTCACGGTCGGCGAACTCGGCGATGTCCGTGGTGAACCGGACCCGCGCGAGCGCCGCGTCGGCGTCCTCGGTGGTCAGCTTGCCGCTCTTGACGCCGCGTTGCAGCGACTTCTCGATGCGCGCCCGGCCCGCGTCGAGCGCCGGCTGGTTCACCTCGGTGATCACGACGTCCAATCCGGACCGCGCGTGCACCTCGGCGATGCCGGACCCCATGAGGCCCGCCCCGACGACTCCAACCCGACTTACCACCGGCTCACTCCTTCGTCCGCTTCGCGACCCGCATGTTTTGCAGGCAGCACGCAGCGCGCGAGGGCGGATGCCGGATGGGCACCACCCTCGCGCGGTTACGCGTGCTCAACGACGGTACTCGTCGTACCCGTCGTCGTACGG
This sequence comes from Amycolatopsis bullii, assembly GCF_014654205.1. GTDB lineage: Bacteria > Actinomycetota > Actinomycetes > Mycobacteriales > Pseudonocardiaceae > Amycolatopsis > Amycolatopsis plumensis. The sequence goes on along the minus strand of NZ_BNAW01000041.1, from coordinate 19,706 downwards.
GTCTTCATACCGGCTGTCGACAGGTTCCTCGTGGTGGTTGTCACTGGAGGAGTTACTCGACAGCTCGCGCTGCAAAGCATCGAAGTCGGTCTCGTGCGAGCTGTATTTGAGCTCACGCGCCACCTTCGTCTGCTTGGCCTTAGCCCGGCCGCGCCCCATGGCTCGACCCCCTCGCACAGGGGCGGGGCGGCCGGGGGAATCGGCGGCCCCGCATCGTCTCGACAATTCTTTCCTGCTCACACCGTACCGTGTCCGGGGGGTTCGATGCGACGTGGCACGGTGTGCCGGTCACGACAGTGTTCCCCGGACACCGGTTACCGGCCGGTCGGTGGCGATCGGCGCAGGTAGACGTGCCACGATCTACCCGTGCTCCGTCCCTTCGTGGCTTACCTGCGGGTGTACGAACCCCTGCTCGCCCTGGGCGATCCGCCGGACGAGCGGCTGCGTGCGGCCGTCGCGGCGGCGAAGCTGAGGCGGACGGACGCGGGGGCGCGCGAGCAGGCCATGTGGCTCAAGTCACAGGTGGCCGCCCCGCGGCGGCTGCTGCCCGCCGAGCTCGCCGACGGCCGTCCGGCGCCGAGCCTGCTGACCGACGTCCTGGTGCTCGACCCCGAGGACGTGCCGGGCGGCAAGGCCGAACACGGTCCGCTCGTCTGCCCGCTGGAACTGCGTGCCCGCTCGGCGGCCGCGCTGGTCACCTTCCTCGGCGACGCGCACCCGGCGCTGAAGAACGTCGTTCTCGACGAAGGCGGCTTCACCCAGGAGACGATCCGCGCCCGCACGAAGTCGGCGATGGTGGACCTGAGCACGTCGGCGGCGCACACGTTGTCGACCACCTGGACCGTCCCGCTGCCGTGGTTCGTGCTGATCGAGCCGGAGGAGCGGCGCTTGGTGCTCGGCAACGGCCGCGCCGACCCGCAGCGCGAACTGTCCTGGCGGGCGACGCTGGCCGACGCGCAGCACCGCGCCCGCGAGGCCGGGGAGCTCCTGGAGCAGACGTTCGGCGACTCCGGGCCGGGCCGCGTGCTATTCGAGACGCGCCGCTGGCTGGACAACTTCCACGCGGATTCGGTGGTCGAGCTCGACTACGGCGGCCTGGTGCAGTTGTTCACGGACCCGGTCCTGGAAGCCGACAACACGGCCGACGAGGTCCACGACATCCTGGACGCCCTGCGCTCGGGCAACGTCGAGGAGCTGGCCGAGCTGTTCTCCGACCTGCGCGAGTTCTGGGGTGACGTGGCCGCCCGCGAGCGCGCCAACTAGTGGACAACCGGGCGCCCCGGCGACTCCTCCGGCCCGAAACTGTCGGTGCCCGGCGGTAGCGTGGAAACGGGGGCTGCTCAGTCGCGATCCGCAGCCGGCGGGAGCCAGCGGCATCCGGCGGCGCGGCAGGCGGACGGCAGGCCGAGCGCCCCGCGCAGCGGCACCCAACCAGCGGTCAGCGCAGCTCCGGCACCCGGATCTCGCCCACCGGCTGCCCGCCACCCGAAACCGGCGGCTGCGCCAGCTCCTCGAGCCCGGACACGTCCACCCCGAGGTACCGCAGCGCCGAAACCGCCAGTGGCGCGCAAGCCCGCTTCGCGCCGTCGTCCATCTTGATCGCCACCGCGAACCCGTCCGGCAGGGCGAACGCCTGGACCCCCTCCGCGCCCGCCTTCGCGATCAGTCCCTCCACACCGGACATCAATGCCGTGTCCTCGCGGCCCGTCCCCGCCACCAGCCACGGGTGCGCCCGCATCGCCGAAGCCACCTCCGCCGACGGCCCGTCCACCGCGCTCGCAATCCGGCCGAACGCGCGAGCCAGCCCCGTCAGGGAAAACGCGAACAACGGCGCGCCGCACCCGTCGACACCCGTGTGGGCGATCGGCTCGCCCGTCAGCGAGGACACGGCAGCGGCGAGCGCCTGCTGCAGCGGATGGTCCGGCGCGGAGTACCCGGCCACCGGCCAGCCCGCCCGGACGCACGTCGTCAGCATCGCCGTGTGCTTGCCCGAACAGTTCATCATCACCCGCCGCGGCTCGGCCGCGTCGCGCATGCTCGGGACGTGCAGTGGGAAGTCGGGCGGGCAGGCCAGGTCGCGCTCATCCAGGCCGGCGGCCGAGAGCAGCTCCAGCACCCGCTTCACGTGCCCGGGCTCGCCCGAATGCGACGCGCACGCCAGCGCCAGGTCCTCGCCTGTGAAGTCCAAGCCCGCCCGGAGCATGCCGACCGCCTGCAGCGGCTTGTTCGACGACCGCGGGTACACCGGCGAGACGACGTCTCCCAAAGCCAGCCGCGCGGCGCCTTCCGGGCCGGTGATCACAAGCGCGCCCCGGTGGACGCTTTCGACGAAACCCGACCGCACGACTTCGGCGAGCACGGGGTTGGTCACTCGCCGCGGCCGCCTTCGTTCTCCAGCAGCTCGTCCACTGTGGCCGATCCCTGCTGGTAGCGCTTCGCGATCTCCGCGTTCAGCGTGTCCATCACGCCCTGAACCTCTCGGCGGAACGACGACACCGACAGCTCTTCGCGGGCGTACGTGTCCAAAGCGGAGGCGAGCTTCTCGTCCGACAGGGACCCGACGTCGGTCAGGTCCGTGTCGCCGATCAGGGCCTCCGCGTGCCGCCGGTGCTCGCCCGCACGGGAGGGCTCCAGCTGCTGGTGACGACCCGAGCCCGCCGCCGGCCCCAGCGCGTTGTCGGCCAGGATCGTCGCCAGCTGGTCGACGATGCTCGCTTCGCCGCCCGAGCTGCGCCGGGCCTGCTCCGCGCGCACGATGTCGATCCGGGCGTGCAGCAGACGGCGCAGGTAGGACAGGTCGGTCTCTTCCTGCGCGGCTTCGTCGCGCCGCTCGCGCAGCACGTTCAGCGGCAGTTCACCCAGGCCGCTGAGGTACCCCGGGCCGAGCACGCGGTCGATCCGCCGCCTGCCACCGGGCCGCACTTCGATCACAGCGCAGTTTATCCCGGTTGAGCGTGATCTCGCTGTCAGGGGCTTTCGTTCAGCCACGGAGTTGCGCCGCTGCCGCGCGCCCCGGCGCGGGCTGTTCCGCGGGCACCGAATCGGGGTCGATCGCCGCCTGGACGAGGTTGTCCTCCGACCCCGCCAGCAGCTCCGCTCCCACCGGCGTCGAGCGCTTGACCAGCGCCAACGCGATCGGGCCGAGCTCGTGGTGCTGGATCACCGTGCCGATCCGGCCGACCGTCCGGCCGTCGAGCAGCACCGGGTCGCCGGTCTCCGGGGTCACCTCGGGCGAGCCGTCGAGGTGCAGCAGGAGCAGGTTCCGCGGCGGACGTCCCACGTTGTGGACCTTCGACACCGTTTCCTGGCCGCGGTAGCAGCCCTTCGCGACGTGCGCGGCCGAGCCGACCCAGCCCACCTCGTGCGGGATCGTGCGGTCGTCGGTGTCGACACCGAGCCGCGGGCGCACCGACTCGACACGCAGCGCGTCGAACACCCAGCTGCCCGCCGCGCGGGCGCCGGCGTCGGTCAGCCGCTTCCACCAGTCCACCAGCGCGGCGCGGGGCACCGCCAGGTCGACGCTCCACCGGCCCGGCCAGGGCATCCGCCGCGCGAACCCGCCACCCGGCAACGCCGCCACCGCGTACGGCTCCGGGCCGACTTCGGCGCCGACCGCGCTCAGCACGCGTTCGGCGTCCGGGCCGAGCACGGTGAGCAGCGCGAGCTCGCCGGTCGCGTCCCGGATGTCCACCTTGGACCAGAACTTCATCGCCTCGAGGTACTCGTGCAGCGTCTGCGGGCCGCCCTTGGGCAGCGCACTGGTGACCTTCGAGCCCGGGTCCGAGTCGAGGTACACCGTGCCGTCGAGGTGCGCGACCACCATGTGCGTCTCGACGCGGCCCTGGCTGTCGAGCACCAGCGCCTCGGTGCCCGAGCCCTCGGCCAGGCCGGTCACGTGCTGGGAGATCACCAGGTGCAGCCACGAGAGCCGTTCTTCGCCGGTCACGGCGAGGAACTCGCGGTGCGAGCGGTCGATCACGACCACGCTGCGCGAGGCCGTGCGCTGCTCCGCGAAGGGGTCTCCCCAGTGCCAGGGCACTCCGGCCTCGGGGTGCACAGTGTCTGACTCGGGGGGAGGGATCGATCCGGGCACGTCCAGCAGCGGCGAGCGGTACGGCATACCACCCAGCCTAGGTGAGTACCGTGTGCCCATGCGCGTCCTCGTCTTCCTCGACGGAACCCCGGCCGACCCCGACGCGGCCCAGATCAAGGTCGACGACCTCGGGCTGCTGCGCGGCGACGGCGTCTTCGAGACGATCCTCGTCGTCGACGGCAAGCCCCGGGAACTGCGGCCGCACCTCGAGCGGCTGGCCCGTTCGGCGGCCATGCTCGACCTGCCCGAGCCGGACCTCGCGGCTTGGGACCGGGTCGTTTCGCTGGTGCTCGAAAGGTGGGCCGGCGGACCCGAAATGGTGCTGAAACTGGTGTACACGCGGGGATCCGATGGCGACCCGGCCGCGGTGCCGACCGGTTTCGCGCTCGGTTCGGAGGTCGCGCCGTCGACGCTGAAAGCGCGTGCCGACGGCGTCGCCGCGATCACCCTCGAACGCGGTTTCCCGCCGGATCTCGCCGAGCGCGCGCCCTGGCTGCTGCTCGGCGCGAAGCCGTTGTCGTACGCGATGAACATGGCCGCCGTGCGGGAGGCCGGGCGCCGCGGGGCCGAAGATGTGATTTTCACCGCGGCCGACGGTTCGGTGTTCGAAGGGCCGACCTCGACCGTCGTGCTCGCGAAGGGGCGGACGCTCTACACGCCGCCGTCGAGCATCGGGATCCTGCCGGGCACCACCCAGGCCGCGGTGTTCCGCGGCGCCGAGAAGGCGGGCTGGGCGGTCAAGGTGGAGCCGCTGACCGTGCGCGACCTCGTCGAGGGCGACGGCGTGTTCATGGCCTCCAGCGTCCGCAAGCTGACCCGGGTGCACACGCTCGACGGCGAGCGGCTGCCCGATTCCGCGGCGGTGTACGCCGAGCTCGTCGCGGCCTACGAAGGCGAATACGCCTGACCCTGGGTGATCCGGACGACGGCGGGGGCGACCTCTTCGGCGCGGTAGGCGGCGATCTTGTGGTGGCCGTCGAGGATCAGCTCGCGTTCGCCGTCGGCCAGCACCACCGCGACCGGCCGGTGTCCGGTGCGGATGGCGGCGCGGTAGTAGCCGACGCGGGACTCGTCCGGCGGCGGCCAGGCGTCGGTCGGCGTGAGCAGCCGGTCGGCCGGCAGCCGCTCCGGGCCGCTCACCCGGTAGTCGCCGTCGACGAGCAGGTCGAGGACCGGTCCGAGCGTGGTGGCCAGCGGACGGCGCAGCTGCCCGGTGGCCAGCGCGATCCGCAGCGACTGGGGCAGCTCCGCCCGCGCCCGCGCGTTCACGTCGAGGAAACCCGTGCCACCGCTGATCGTCACCTGTTCCACACTCATGAGGACGGGCGGCGGCGCGACAAGGTTCCGGCCCCTACCCGGACGGGTGCACGGGGTGACCCGGGTCTCACCCGCGCGGCGGTACGCCTTGCTCAGGAAGGCCGGAAGCGGATTCGGGTACCCGGCCGAGCCTGCGCGAGAGCGCTCAACGCGGCCGTTCCGACCACGGCGGCGACCGGATAGCCGCCGGTGGTCGGGTGGTCGGCGAGGAACACCACCGGCAGCCCGTTCGGCGGCACCTGGATCGCGCCGGTGACGACACCCTCGCTGGGCAGCTCGCCATCGATGGCCCGGCGCAGTGGCGTCCCGTCCAGGCGCAGGCCGACGCGGTTCGACTCGGCCGTGACCGTCCAGCCCGCCGAGAGCCCGCCGGCCGGGTCGTCGAACCAGTCGTCGCGCGGGCCGAGCGTCACCGGCACCACGAGTTCGCCCGGTGCCCGCACGGGCACGACGACGTCCGCACCGACGGGAATCCCGGGCTCGCCCAGGGGGAAGACGTCGCCGGCGCGCAACGGCGGCGGGCCGATGCCGGACAGGACGTCCCGGGAGCGGCTGCCCAGCACCGGCTCCACCGCGATGCCCCCGGACACCGCCAGGTAGCAGCGCAGGCCCGCGGAAGGCGTACCCAGCGTGAGGGTCTGCCCCGCGCGCACCGCCAGCGGCGCATGGGAGCCGGTGGACCGGCCGTCGATCCGGACGTCGACCGGCGGGCCCGTCACCGCCGCGGTCACCGCGGCCGTGAAGCGCACGGAGAGCCCGCCGAGCAGTGCCTCGATCCCGGCGGCGGCCTCGGCGTTGCCCACCAGCCGGTTCGCGAGCCGCAGCGACGCCGTGTCGAGGGCCCCCGAAGGGGCGACCCCCAGGTGGGCGTATCCGGGCCGGCCCAGGTCCTCGACCAGCGCGTACCGCCCGGGGTCGAGCACCTCCAGGCGCCTCATCGGACGTTCCGGAAGCGGACGCGGTCCCCCGGCGCGAACAACGCGGGCGGGTCCGCGTGGGGGTCGAACAGCGTCGCCGACGTGTGCCCGAGCAGCCGCCAGCCGCCGGGCGACTCCCGCGGGTAGACGCCGGTGAACTCGCCGGCCAGCCCGACCGACCCGGCCGGGACGCGGGTGCGCGGCGACTCCAGGCGAGGCTGCCGGAGCTGCGGGGGAAGGCCGGTCAGGTAGCCGAAGCCGGGGGCGAACCCGGTGAACGCGACCGTGTAGACGGCTTCGGTGTGCATCGCGACGACGGCCTCGGGCGAGATCCCGCCGTCGGCAGCGATCAGGGCCAGGTCCTCGCCGTCGTAGCGGACGTCGAGGGTCACTTCGCGGGGCTCGCCCGCGGGCGGGTGCGCGAGATCGGCGTCTTCGAGCAGGGCCCGCACGGCCGCGACGCCGCCGACGACGAGCAGGCTGCGCGCGCCCGGCACCAGGTCGACGACCCCGGGCGGCCGGGCGGCGAGCACGGTGGCGTGAGCGGCCCGTGCCTGGTCGAGCGAGTCGCAGTCGAGCAGGGCGGCGTCCTCGCCACACCGCCGCCAGCGCACGGCGTCAGCCGACGACGCGGTGCAGCAGCGCCGAGGTGTGGGGCTGCATCTCCTGGCCCACCATGGCCCGCTCCTCGACGTAGCCGAGGGAGCCTTCGATCAGGCCGTACAGGCGCTGGGCCGCGGTGACGTCCTTGGCCGTGGCCGTGCGGATCACCGCGTCGGTGCCGAGCTCCCAGGACGTCTGGTTGCGCGGCTTGCCGTAGTACAGCTCGACGATGCCGGTGTTGTGGGTGAGCAGCAGCTCGATCGTGTCGTCCGCATGCGGCCGCCAGAACCCGGACTCGCGGGCGGCGGGACGGATGACGTTGCCTTCGTCGTCCAGCAGCCACGCCCGGGACTCGTGGATCAGGAACGGGCGGCCGTCGTGGGAGATCGTCAGCTGCTGCGCGAACTTGCGCGGGCCGTCGATGGTCGGGTAGTCGACCTCGCCCTCACCACGCCAGACGCCGACGAGCGGCAGCAGCGCGAGGCAGGCGTCGTTGAGGTTCGGTCCCTCACGCAGGTTCGCGGTGTCGTTCGGGATGGGCAGGTCGTCCCACAGTGGGAGGTTGCGGTCGCGGGTGCTTTCCGCGCGCTTCTCCGCTGCCACGATGGCTTCGTCGCCGCTGGCGGTCATGGGTCAGCGCTGGTCCGCGTACAGCCGGTAGACGACGTACACGGCGAACCAGGTGATCGCGATGCCGGCGAGGACCAGCAGAGTCGTAAAGAAGGCTTCCACACGCGCAGAATAGTCCGCCCGGCTCCGGACGGCCCTGCGCAGGGTCGCCGCGGTGAGCACAGTCACCCGGCCGGAACGCGGCGAAGGCCTCCCTGCCGGAGCAGGAAGGCCTTCGCGGGAAACCGACTCAGCCGACGGAGATGGCCAGCTGGTGCAGGCCGGGGCCCTCGGCGGTGACCGAGGCTTCGCCGTTGCCGGAGCGGTGCAGGGCGCGGACGGTCCACTCGCCCGGCGCCGCGTAGAAGCGGAAGTCGCCGTCGGCCGAGGAGACCACCTCGCCGGTGAAGTCGCCGCCGCCGTCCAGGAGCCGGACGAACGCGCCGCCGACCGGCCCGTCCGCTCCGGTCACCTTGCCGGCGAGCACGACCTGCCCGCGCGTGTCGAAGTCCGCCGGCGTGGCCTCCTGGACCGGTGCGCCGCAGCTGTCGTCAACCGCCATCACTTGGCTCCCAACTCGACCGGCACGCCGACGAGCGAGCCGTATTCCGTCCATGAACCGTCGTAGTTCTTCACGTCCTGGTAGCCCAGCAGCTCGTGGAGCGCGAACCACGCGATCGAGGAGCGCTCACCGATGCGGCAGTAGGCGATGGTGCCCTTGCCCTCGTCGATGCCCTCGTCCTTGTACAGCTCCTTGATCTCTTCCTCGGTCTTGAAGGTGCCGTCCTCGTTGGCGACCTTCGCCCACGGCACGTTCAGCGCGCCGGGGATGTGGCCGGGAACCTGGGACTGCTCCTGCGGCAGGTGCGCCGGGGCGAGCAGCTTGCCGGAGAACTCGTCGGGCGAGCGGACGTCGATGAAGTTCTTCGAGCCGATCGACTGGACGACCTCGTCGCGGAACGCGCGCAGCGACAGGTCCTGGTCCTGGGCCTTGTACTCGGTGCGGTCGCGCTTGACCTCGTCGGAGTTCAGCTCACGGCCGTCGAGCTCCCACTTCTTGCGGCCGCCGTCGAGCAGCTTGACCTTCTCGTGGCCGTACAGCTTGAAGTACCAGTACGCGTACGCGGCGAACCAGTTGTTGTTGCCGCCGTAGAGGATCACGAGGTCGTCGTTGGAGATGCCCTTCTCCGAGAGGAGCTTCTCGAAGCCCTCCTTGGAGACGAAGTCGCGGCGCACCCCGTCCTGCAGGTCGTTCCGCCAGTCGAACTTCACCGCGCCCCGGATGTGGCCGGCGTCGTAGGCGGTGGTGTCCTCGTCGACCTCGGCGAACACGACGCCGGGGGTGTCCAGGTTCTCCTCGGCCCACTGGGTGGTGACCAGGACGTCTTCACGGCTCATGGACTTGGACTCTCTTTCTGGTTGGAACTTCAATCAGGACGCGCGGGCGGGGCTGAAGCGTTTGATGAGCAAGTACATTTCGCAGCCCAGGCAGAAGTTGAAGGCCGCGTTGAGGAAGGCCGCGAACAGCGCGAACGCCGTCGCGACGATGCCGAGCGGGGTGATCCCGGCGGCGAAGCCGACCGTGCCGACCAGGGCGAACACGAACCCGACGGCCTGGGCGAACCGCAGCGGCGCCGCGTCCTCCCGCTCGGTCGTGGGACCGAGGCGCGGGGCGATCAAATAGCGGTACACCAGCGAGTACGGCGCCGGTTTGAGCCCGATGAACGCGCCGATGGCGAAGACGACGGTCTGGATCGCCAGCAGTGGCCACCACTCGGTGACCAGGACGACCGCGAGCACGATCGTGGTCAGGATGGCGGCGAACCGCGGGCCTCGCGGGTCGACGGCCGGTCCGGCGGACATGGTGCCTCCAGCTGGAGCAAGGGGTGCGTGCGAACGGCACGCGTCAGCGGCATCAGGGCTGGCGGGGACCGGATCGGGAGTTCAGTGCCGGTCGGACTGAACGCGACACAGGCTGCTGCGGACGCGGCAGAGGTCCACTGCGCGCCGCTGCGTCAAGAAGAAGCTGGTCAGCCCGGTCACGGGTGCGAGGGTACCCAGCGCTCTCTGAAGGTGGGAACCACGTTCATACCTTGGGACGATTCTCGGAATCCGGGAGAATTCCGGGTCAAGACGTCCGAGTCGTGAGATGCGGCCGCAGGGCGTCCAGCAGTTCCGGGCCCTTCGGGACGCCGCCGACGCGCAGCAGCTCCCGGCCGTCCGGGGTCAGCGCGATCGTGGTCGGCGTCCGCAGCACGGACAGCGACTGCGCGACCTCCGGCTGGTTCGTCACGTCGAGCTCGACGTGGTGCAGGCCGTCGGTGCGCTCGGCCAGCGGCGCGAGCACCGCCTTCGCGTGCCGGCAGGGCGCGCAGAAGGTGGTGGAGATCTGGACCAGCGTCACGGCGGACGCCGGGTCCAGCACGTCGGTGACGGGGGCGGGCAGCTCACGGGCGGCGGGCTTGGCGGCCCGCACCCGGCCGTTCCGGGCCTTGAGCAGCGCACCGACGGCCGCGGCGGCCACCAGCGTCGCCACGAGCACCCACAGCCCCGTCACCGCACCGTCCCTACTTGCTCAGGTCCGCGAAGGACACGTTCGCCGCCTTGCCCTTGATGGTGATCGATCCGCTCTGCACCCGCACGCCGGTCGGGGTGACCGACAGGGGCAGGTCCTTCGTGCCGATCGACGCGTTGAAGTTCGGCAGCAGCGCCTTCTGCACCGCCTGGGGAACGACCGTGGTCTCCTGGTCATTCCCGAACTGCAGCCGCTTGGGGAGGAAGTTGATCGTGCCCTTCGCGGCGTCGGCCTCGATCATCGCGAAGCAGAAGATTTCCAGATCCTTGCCCGCGAACGGAAGGTGTCCCGAAATGCGGACACCGGTGCTCGACTCGTCCTGGTCGGGCTGGCCCTCGGTGGTCTTCGTCGTGGTCGGCGCCGGCTCGCTCTGCCCGCTGTCGCCGTTCTGGACGTATTCGGTGGTCGACGGCTCGATCCGCAGGTCCTTGATCTTGTCCAGCGGGGACAGCCGCGCCAGGTCGGCGGCCTTGATGGTGACCGAACCGGTCAGCTTGCCGATGGTGATCGCCTTCGTGTTGCCGTTCGTGATGTCCGACAGCGGGGCGGTGACGTCCTCGAGTTCAGCGTTCACCGCGACGTCCTGCAGCTTGCCGGCGACCGGGAGGCCGGCGGCGGACACGCTGATGTGACGGTAGTCACCGCCGAGCGCCTGGGTGAGGAACGGGAAGCCGTGGATCGTCACCGACGGGTCGTCGTTCAGCTGCAGCTGCGTCCGGGCCTTCTGCGAAATCATGTGCTCGGCGAACGCGGCGGCTCCGAAATCGGCGCCGACCAGCAGAAGAATCAACACTGCGACAGCGATCACCCAGCGCCGGGCACGGCGGCCGCGGCGTCGTGCGTCGGGCCTCGGTGCGGGTCGGTCGTCCCGGGTCACGGGCCTGCTCACCATCGCGTCCGTACTCCTGTTCGTCGGGGGCACCCGGATTCCTCCAGGTGTGATCGATCCAGCAAGGGTTAGGTGCCCGGCCGTTCAGCCGCTATTCTCACTTAGCACCGACCAACGCCGCTGTGCGGCGACGACTCGAGAAGGCGGTGCGGCTGATGAGCCTGGACCTTCTGGTACTGACTGCGGAGGCCGACGCCACCTCGGTGCTTCCCGCGCTGGACCTGCTGCCGCACACCGTACGCGTCCGCGCTCCTGAGGTGACGGCCCTGCTCGACGCGGGTCACCGTGACGTGATCCTCCTCGACGCCCGCAGCGACCTGGCCTCGGCGAAGAGCCTCTGCCGCCTGCTCAAGGGCACCGGCGAGGACGAGGCGGCCACCCCGATCATCGCGGTCGTCGGCGAAGGCGGGCTCGTCGCCGTGAGCGCCGAGTGGCGCACCGACGACATCCTGCTCCCGACCGCCGGCCCGGCCGAGGTCGACGCCCGGCTGCGGCTGGTGACCACCCGCGACGGCGGTTCCGCGCAGGTCGACGCCGAGCTGCGGGTCGGCGAGCTGGTGATCGACGAGGCGACCTACACCGCGCGCCTGCGCAAGCGCACCCTCGAGCTCACCTACAAGGAGTTCGAGCTGCTCAAGTACCTCGCGCAGCACGCGGGCCGGGTGTTCACCCGCGCCCAGCTGCTGCAGGAGGTCTGGGGCTACGACTTCTTCGGGGGCACCCGCACGGTCGACGTGCACGTCCGGCGGCTGCGCGCCAAGCTCGGCCCCGAGCACGAGCAGATGATCGGCACCGTGCGCAACGTCGGCTACAAGTTCGAGCGGCCTGCCAAGAGCGGCGGCCCGCGGCCGGGCGTGCCCGCGCAGGCGGAAGCGCCCGCCGAGCCTGCCGAACTCACCCACTGACGTCCCCACCTTCACCTGGACGCGGCGACAACCGTCGCGTTGCCTCTGCCACGGGTACGGTCGCAGGGGTGACCGGAGAGTGGCGGCAGGAACTGGACGAGAAGCAACTGGCGGACGTGCGCGGGCTGCTGCTGGCCGTGCGCGAGGCGGATGGGCGGCCCGAGGTCGAACCCGACGGCGCGCTGCCCGGCGAGTTCGACGGCGGGGAGCACCTCGTCGCCTGCGTCGAGGGCGAGGTCGTCGGGTACGCACACCTCAACACCACCGGTAACTCGTTCGGGCACCAGGTCGCCGAGCTGTTCGTGCACCCCGCCCACCGCAACCGCGGCTACGGCGCGAAGCTGCTTCAGGCGCTCGACGAGCGCGCCGCCGTCGGATTCCGCGTCTGGGCGCACGGCGACCACCCGGCCGCGCGGAAGCTGGCGGTGAAGACGGGCCTGGAGCGCAAGCGCGAGCTGCTGATCCTGCACGTCGACGTCGAAGGCTCGGACTGGCCGGAGCCGGTCCTGCGCGACGGCGTCTCGCTGCGGACCTTCGTGCCGGGCCAGGACGAGGACGCCGTCGTCCGGGTGAACGCGCGGGCCTTCGACTGGCACCCCGAGCAGGGCGCCCTGACCGCCGACGACGTCCGCGCCGACGAGCGGCGGCCGTGGTTCGACGCCGATGGCTTCTTCCTCGCGGAAGAGGACGGTGAGGTCATCGGGTTCCACTGGACGAAGGTGCACGAGCCGACACCCGGCCGGTTCGGTGGCGAGCGCGTCGGCGAGGTCTACGTCGTCGGTGTCGACCCGGCCGCGCAGGGCGGCGGGCTCGGACGGGCGCTCACCCTCGCCGGGCTGCGGTACCTCGCCGGCCGCGGGCTGCGGCAGATCATCCTGTACGTCGAGGGCGACAACGCACCGGCGCTGGCGGTCTACACCAAGCTCGGGTTCAGCCGTCACGAAACCGACGTCCAGTACGGTCGGTGACCACGGTCGACGCGGCGCGAGCGTCTTGTCACTGACGGCAAACGCGCAGGTCACAGCCCGGACACGGCGGCCTCTCAGGGTAGTAGCACTGCTCACATCGGCGACCTTGTTCACTTTGCGTTCATCTGGAGAGGGGCGACCGTCCACCAGGGCTGCCTAATGTCCGGATCCGGCGCGGCAGCACAGCCGCGACGACCCGGTCAAGCTCCTGATGGAGGAAACAGCAGTGAAGATCATGCGGCCCCTGAGCGCGGTGGGCATCGTCGCGAGCGCCGCCCTCGTGCTCGCCGCCTGTGGTTCCGACCCCGCGGCGACCAACAGCAGCAGCTCGAACTCGGCTTCGGCGCCCGCTGCGACCGGCACCGCCGACGTGGAGTGCGGCGGCAAGAGCCCGCTCTCCGCGGAAGGTTCGTCGGCCCAGAAGAACGCCATCGACATCTTCACGCAGCAGTACGGCAAGAAGTGCGCGGGCCAGCAGGTCAACTACAACCCGAGCGGTTCGGGCGCTGGCGTCAAGCAGTTCACCGCCAACCAGATCGACTTCGGCGGCTCCGACTCGCCGATCAAGGACGCCGACGCCGAGGCCGCCAAGGCCCGCTGCGCCAGCGACGCCTGGAACATCCCGCTGGTCGTCGGCCCGATCGCGGTCGCCTACAAGCTGTCCGGGGTGGACAAGCTGGTGCTGACCCCGTCGGTGACCGCCAAGATCTTCAGCGGCGCCATCACCAAGTGGAACGACCCGGCCATCAAGGCGGTCAAGGGCAACGAGAGCCTGAACCTGCCGGACAAGCCCATCCAGGTCGTGTCGCGTGCCGACGAGTCCGGCACCACAGACAACTTCCAGAAGTACCTGGGCGCGGCCGCGAAGGCGGACTGGACCAAGGGTGCCGGCAAGAAGTTCAACGGTGGCGTCGGCAACGGTGCGCAGGGCTCCAACGGCGTCGCGACCGCGGTGAAGGCCTCCGACGGCGGCATCACCTACGTCGAGGGCGCGTTCGCCAAGGACGGCCTGACCCCGGCCCTGATCGACAGCGGCTCCGGCGGCGTCGAGCTCACCTCGGAGAACGTGGCGAAGTCCCTGGACGCGGCCAAGTTCCTCAAGGAGGGCTCGAACGACCTCGCGCTCGACCTCAACGGCATCTACGCCAGCAACACCCCGGGTGCCTACCCGCTGCTGCTGACCACCTACGAGATCGTCTGCTCGAAGTACGCGAACCCGGACGTCGCGAAGGCCGTCAAGGCGTTCCTGACGGTGGCCGCCACCGACGGGCAGAAGCCGCTGTCCGCCAAGGGCTACGTGCCGATCCCGCAGTCGCTGCAGACCAAGGTGCTGGCCGCCGTCAAGGCCATCTCCTGACCCGGCGTTGCGACTGACATCCGAGTGATAGAGGCTGGTCAGAAGCCCTGATGAGCGAGTCATCCTCGACGCGAACGCCCACCGGCGACCCCGGTGGGCGTTCGTCGTCCGTCACGACGCCCCCGGAGGTCCCGATTTCGGAACAGCCAGGCTCCCCGGCGGCGCCGCAGCCGCCCGCGAGCGACAAACCGAAGAAGGTGCGGCCCGGTGACCGCATCTTCCAGAACCTGACCACCGGGGCCGGGATCTTCGTCGTCGCCCTGATCGGCCTGATCGGGCTCTTCCTGCTGATCCAGGCGATCCCGGCGCTGAAGGCCGACAAGGTCAACTTCCTGACCAACCACGGCTGGTCGACCAGCGACCCGGCGAACATGTCGTTCGGCATCCTCGACCTGCTCGAGGTCACCGTGGCGACGTCGGTGGTGGCCCTGATCATCGCGATGCCGATCTCGCTGGGCATCGCGCTGTTCCTGACCCAGTACGCGCCGCCGCGCCTGGCGCGCCCGTTCGCCTACGTCATCGACCTGCTCGCCGCGGTGCCGTCGATCATCTTCGGCCTCTGGGGCATCCTGGTGTTCGCCCCGGCGATCGAGCCGTTCGCGCAGTGGATCAACGAGACGTTCTCGTGGTTCCCGATCCTGGCGCCCGGCAACGTCGCGCCGAGCGTGCGCGGCACCATCTTCACCGCCGGCATCGTGCTGGCCGTGATGATCCTGCCGATCATCACGTCGCTCTCCCGCGAGGTGTTCGAGCGGACGCCGACCCCGCACATCGAAGGCGCGCTCGCCCTCGGCGCCACGCGCTGGGAGGTCATCCGCACCACGGTGCTGCCGTTCGGCAAGGCCGGCTACGTCGGCGCGTCCATGCTCGGCCTCGGCCGCGCACTGGGCGAGACGATCGCGCTGGCCGTCATCCTGCTCATCCCGCAGGGCAAGAACTTCGACTGGAGCCTCTTCGACGGCGGCGCCACCTTCGCGTCGAAGATCGCGGCGAACTACAGCGAGTTCAACAACGAGGTCTCGGCCGGCGCGTACATCGCGGCCGGCCTGGTGCTGTTCGTGCTCACCTTCGTCGTCAACTTCTTCGCGCG
Organism: Amycolatopsis bullii; assembly: GCF_014654205.1. Taxonomy (GTDB): domain Bacteria; phylum Actinomycetota; class Actinomycetes; order Mycobacteriales; family Pseudonocardiaceae; genus Amycolatopsis; species Amycolatopsis plumensis. Next base: position 4,383 of record NZ_BNAW01000041.1, on the reverse strand, counting down.
GTCCATCATCGGCGACAAGAAGGGGGACTGAGCATGTCCACCTCAACGCTCGAAGCTCCCGCATCGACTCCGGCGTTCCAGCAGGTCAGCCTGGCCCGCAAGGTCAAGAACGGACTGGCGACCACGCTGGTCTGGCTGTCGTTCCTGATCGCCGTCGTCCCGCTGGTGTGGGTGCTGTACACGGTGATCGCGTACGGCATCAAGCGCATCCCGTACAGCAACTGGTGGTCCGAGGACTTCGGAGACGTCCTGTCGGACGAGGTCGGCGGCGGCGTGCTGCACGCCATCGTCGGCACCCTGCTGCAGGGGCTGGTGTGCGCGGTCATCGCCGTGCCGATCGGCATGCTGGTGGCGATCTACCTCGTCGAGTACGGCCGCAACGGCAGGCTGGCCAAGGCGACCACGTTCATGGTGGACATCCTCTCCGGCGTTCCGTCCATTGTGGCCGCACTGTTCATCTACGCGCTGTGGATCACCACGCTCGGCCTGCCCCGCAGCGGGTTCGCCGTCTCGCTCGCCCTGGTGCTGCTGATGATCCCGGTGGTCGTCCGCTCGTCCGAGGAGATGCTGCGGATCGTCCCGGACGACCTGCGGGAGGCGTCGTACGCGCTGGGTGTGCCGAAGTGGAAGACGATCATGAAGATCGTGCTCCCGACCGCGCTGTCCGGCATCGTCGGCGGCGTCATGATGGCGCTGGCCCGCGTGATGGGCGAAACCGCGCCGCTGCTGGTCCTCGTCGGCTATTCGGCCTACACGAACTGGGACATCTTCCACGGCGAGCAGGCCGCGCTGCCGCTGTTGATGAACAACGAGCGCGTCAGCAACCCGATGGACCCGGGCTCGGTCGGCTTCGACCGGATCTGGGGTGCGGCACTGACCCTGGTGCTCATCATCGCGCTGATCAACCTCCTCGCCACCGTGTTCGCGCGCCTCGTCGCCCCGAAGAAGAAGTGAGCTGTTCCTGATGGCCAAGCGAATCGACGTCAAGGACGTGGACATCTACTACGGCAAGTTCCACGCCGTGGACGGCGTCACCCTGTCGGTGCCGCCGCGCAACGTCACCGCCTTCATCGGCCCGTCGGGCTGTGGCAAGTCGACGGTGCTGCGCACGCTCAACCGCATGCACGAAGTGATCCCCGGCGCCCGCGTGGACGGCCAGGTGCTGCTCGACGGCGAGGACATCTACGCGTCGGCGGTCGACCCGGTCCAGGTGCGCCGCACGATCGGCATGGTGTTCCAGCGCCCCAACCCGTTCCCGACGATGTCCATCAAGGACAACGTCGTCGCGGGCCTGAAGCTGGGCGGTACCAAGGGAAAGAAGACGCTCGACGACATCGCCGAGCGCGCCCTGCGCGGCGCGAACCTGTGGAACGAGGTCAAGGACCGCCTCAACAAGCCGGGCGGCGGGCTCTCGGGCGGTCAGCAGCAGCGGCTGTGCATCGCCCGCGCGATCGCGGTCCAGCCGGACGTGCTGCTGATGGACGAGCCGTGCTCGGCCCTGGACCCGATTTCCACGCTGGCGATCGAGGACCTGATCGGTGAGCTGAAGAAGGACTACACGATCGTCATCGTCACGCACAACATGCAGCAGGCGGCCCGGGTTTCCGACCAGACGGCGTTCTTCAACCTCGCCGGCGTCGGCCAGCCGGGACGGCTGGTGGAGCTGAACGACACGGAGAAGATCTTCTCCAACCCGGACGAAAAAGCCACGGAGGACTACATTTCCGGCCGGTTCGGCTGAGTCCACAGTGGAACGAAGAAAGCCCCCGGCCGCGCGGCCGGGGGCTTTCTTCGTCGGTGTGGCTCAGAGGTCTTCGCCGGAGCCGTAGCCCGGCATCTTGCCGGTGACCACGAAGATCATCCGCTTCGCGACCGAGACGGCGTGGTCGGCGTAGCGCTCGTAGAAGCGGCCCAGCAGCGTCACGTCGACCGCCGCGGCCACGCCGTGCGGCCACTCGCGGTCCATGATCACCGTGAACAGGTGGCGGTGGATGTCGTCCACCTGGTCGTCGTCGGACTCCAGCGTCTTCGCCGCTTCGACGTCCTTCGTCTTGATGACCTGCTCGGTCTGGCGGGCCAGCTTGACCGCGACCTCGCCCATCTCGGCGAAGTACGGCCGCACCGCGTCCGGCAGCACCGGCTCGGGGTGACGGCGCCGCGCGGCCTTCGCCACGTGCAGCGCCAGGTCGCCCATCCGCTCCAGGCTTTCCGCGGCGTGGATCGCGGCGAGCACCGTGCGCAGGTCGGTCGCCACCGGGGCCTGCAGGGCCAGCAGGGCGTACGCCTGCTCCTCGCACTGGGCGCGGGCGTCGTCGACCTTGGCGTCGTCGCTGATGACCTGCTCGGCGAGGCTCAGATCGGCCTCCAGCAGTGCCCGCGTGGCGCGCTCCATCGCTTCGGCGACCTGGACCGACATCGCGGCCAGGTGGTCGGCGAGCTGTTCGAGTTCGACATGGTAAGCCTCACGCATGGCCCAACCCTACGGCCAACCGTGGCCAAATACCGCATCGCCGGGTGAACCGCACGTGAACCCGGACTAACGATCCTCGCGGATCAGCCCGTGGAGGTGCTCTTCCGGGTGGTCGTCGACTTGGAACTGCTGCCGGGCTTCGCCTTCGACGTGCTGGTCGGCGGGGCCTGCTCGCTCACCGGGACCGGCGCGTTCGCGTCGGGCAGCGGGGTGTTGTTGCGCAGCGCGTCGAACAGGGCCTTCGTCTTGCTGACGACGAGGACCTCGTTGCCGCGGTTGTTGGCCATGCCCACCGTGGGGACGGTGAGGAACGTGATCTTCGACGGGTCCAGGCCCTTCATCGACTGCGCCAGCGTCATCATCTGCTTGACGCCGAGGTTGTCGCCGAAGGTGGCCTTCGCGAAGGCGTTGATGAAGTCGCTGAGCTTGCCGGGGTCGAGCACGACGTCCGAGGACATGACCTTCTTCAGCAGCGCGCCGATGAACTCCTGCTGCCGCTTGATCCGGCCGTAGTCGGACGTCGGGTCGCCCTTGACGTGCCGGGCGCGGACGAAGTTCAGGGCCTGGTCGCCGGAGATCGTCACCTCGCCGGTCTGCAGCAGCACCTTGCCGAGGATGCTGTCGTCGATCGGGATCTCGTTGTTGATGGTGACGCCGTGCACCGCGTCGACCATCTCCTTGAAGCCGTTGAAGTCGATGCCGACGAAGTGGTTGATCCGCAGCCCGGTGATCTGCTGGATCACCTTGGTGACGCACGCGGGGCCGCCGACCGCGTAGGCGGTGTTGAGCTTGGCGAACTTCGCGCCCTTGTAGATCTCGTCGGTCGTCTTGTTCTGCGCCGGGTCCCACTTCTGGCAGTCCGGGCGGTTGACCTCGAGGTCGCGCGGGAACGACGTGACGACGACGCGCTTCCGGTCGGCCGGGATGTGCGCGACCATCACGGTGTCGCTCCGGGCGCCCGGCGTGCTGTCGGCGGTGCCGACGCCTTCCTCGGCGGTGGCGCCGTCGCGGGTGTCGGACCCGACCATCAGGAAGTTCTCGTCGTTGGCCTGCGCCTCGGCGTCCTGGATGTCGGCGGAGTTCTCGTCGAGCGCGGAGACCTGGGTGAACTTGGCGTCGAAGTAGGTCTGCGCGCCCCAAGCACCCCCGATCCCGAGGAAGATGAGCCCGGCCACCACGGCGGCGGCGATCCGCCCGGCCAGCGCCGTCCGCTGCTTCTTCGCCTGCAGCCGGCTCTCTTCCGCCTGCTGCGCGGCCTCTTCTTCGGCAGATGGACCGGTGGTGACAACGCGCTGCAGGGCGGTCCGGGTGCTCTCGATGAGGGAGGCGGGCGAGAGCCGTTCACGGCGTTCCCGCCGCTTGGCTTCTTCGGCTTCCATCTCATCGTGGGCGGCGGAGAACCGGGCGAGGGTGTGATCGATCTTGCGGCGGTACTGGGTCGCCTCGTCGATCGCTTCCATCTCGTCGGTCATGGTCAGCGGGTCAAGAGCAGCCCGCGGAGGGACGGCTGAACCATCTGAACCAGCGGCGGCCCGCTGGGTTGCCGGTTCGGCCGGAGCCGGGGCTCGGCGGCCAGCGGGAGCCTCGCCTGCGGAGCGCTGAGGCCCGGCTGCCTCGGTTGAACCCGCGGCGCGACGCGCTGCGGCTGCTTCGGCGGTGCGGCGGGGTGCTGGGCTGTCCGGTGTGGCCCGCACGGCCGTCTCGGCCGGTGCCGCGGGGCGGCGGCCTGCGGGCCTATCGCCGGCGCGGCGGGGTGCTGGGCTGTCGGGTGTGGCGTGCACGGCCGTCTCGGCCGGGCTCGCGGGGCGGCGGCCAGCGGGCCCGTCGCCTCCGGGGCGCTGGGCTGCGGCTGCTTCGGAAGTGCGGCGAGGTCCCGGACCGTCCGGTGTGGCGCGCTCGGCCGGGGCCGCGGG
>NZ_BNAW01000040.1 GCF_014654205.1 Amycolatopsis bullii | reverse complement strand
GGGGACAGCGCAAGCTTGCGGGCCCGGCTCAAAGTGATAGGCCTCGTTCAGGCGACGGGATGACCACCCAGCGGCCCACCTCGAGAAGGTGAGGGGGCAGCGGGGAGGAGGGGTCATCCCGGAGCCTGCCCGTCCGGCGAGGACAGGTCTTTGCTGCCGCGGCAGGGTTCTGACGCTGATTTCTGCCGCGGCTGGGCGGGTCCGACCTCCCCCGCCCCTCCGGTGGGATTTTCAGCCGCCGGGCGGGTTCGTCAAGGCGGGAAAGCGTGCCTTGACAAACCCGCCCGTCGGCTGAAGGGAAGGCTGGGATGAGGGGCGGGGGAGGTCTGGTGACGTCGCTGGTCGGCTTGCGTTGCCGGCCGCCGGTTCGCGATCACATTCGCTGGTCGGCTTGCGCTGCCGGCCGCCGGTTCGCGATCACATCGTTGGTCGGCTTGCGCTGCCGGCCGCCGGTCCGAGCGACTGCCGGCCCCCGACCCCGGCGCTACTCGCCCTCGATGACGTCCGGCTCCACGCCGAGGTACCCCGCGACCTGCTCCACCAGCACGTCGTGGACCAGCTCGGCCAGCTCCGACGGGTCCTTCGCCCGGGCCTCCAGCGGCCGCCGGTACAGCACGATCCGGGCTCGGGTCGGCAGCCCCGTCCGGTCCACCCCCGCCGGGACCAGGCGGGACAACGGGACCGCGCCGTCGTGCAGGACGCCGTCCGCCGGTGAGTGGCCGTTCTCGCGGACTTCGGGTACGTCGTCGACCGCCACGTCGAGCTTCGTCAGCTCGTGGCGCCAGCGGGCTTCGATCGGCTCCAGCGCGTCGAGCACCAGTGCGTCGAACCTCTCCGCGCGGCTCGCGGCGGCGGGCAGGGTCGCCGGATACAGCGTCCCGCGCAGGCCCCGGCCGTGCCGGTCCCGCCGCGAGCGCCGCCGCTGTCGGTAATCACGTGCCGTCGCCACGCCCGAAGTCTATGCGGTCGGCACGTCCCAGCGCGTGTCGCTCCTCCAGGCTTGCGGCGACGCGCTATCGTTTCGTTTCGTGCGGAGCGTACGGAAGTGTTCGCGTACTGGCTGTCTCGAGCCAGCTGTGGCCACGCTGACGTATGCGTACAGCGACTCCACCGCCGTCGTCGGCCCGCTGGCCACCGCCTCCGAGCCGCACTCGTACGACCTCTGCGAAGCCCACGCGCTGCGGCTCACCGTCCCCAAGGGCTGGGAAGTCGTCCGGCACGAGGGCGCCTTCGCCGCGCCGGATCCGTCGGCCGACGAACTGACCGCGCTGGCCGAGGCCGTGCGCGAGGCCGGCCGCCCCGGAAAACCGGCTCCCACGCCCGAGCCGGAGGGGCCGTCCGGGCGCCGCGGTCACCTGCGGGTCCTCCCCGGCCGCGCCTGAACGCGTAACCCTCTCACCCCGCCGGTAGGCTTTCCGCGCGGCGCAGCGGGCGCCGGGACGACTATTCGCGGGGAGACGGCGTGCCAGACCTTTCGGGCATCGTGAAGGCCTACGACATTCGCGGCGTGGTCGGCGAGCAGCTCGACGCGGACCTCGTCCGCGACTTCGGCGCCGCGTTCGCCCTGCTCATCAAGCCGGAAGCGCCCTCGGTGGTGATCGGCCACGACATGCGCGACTCCTCGCCGGGGCTGGCCACCGCCTTCGCCGAGGGCGTCACCTCGCAGGGCCTCGACGTGGTGAGCATCGGGCTGGCCAGCACCGATCAGCTGTACTTCGCCTCGGGTTCGCTGAACCTGCCGGGCGCGATGTTCACCGCCAGCCACAACCCGGCCAAGTACAACGGCATCAAGATGTGCCGCGCGGGCGCGTCGCCGGTCGGCCAGGACACCGGGCTGGCCGAGATCCGTGACACGGTCGAGCAGGGCGTGCCGGAGTTCGAGGGCCAGCGCGGCTCGGTGACCGAGCGGGACGTCCTCGCCGACTACGCCGCCTACCTGCGCAACCTCGTGGACCTGTCCGGCAGCCGGCCGCTTAAGATCGTGGTCGACGCCGGGAACGGCATGGGCGGCCACACCGTCCCGACCGTGTTCGAGGGGCTGCCCATCGACGTCGTGCCGATGTACTTCGAGCTCGACGGCACCTTCCCGAACCACGAGGCCAACCCGCTCGACCCGGCGAACATCGTCGACCTGCAGGCGAAGGTGCGCGAGGTCGGCGCGGACGCCGGCATCGCCTTCGACGGCGACGCCGACCGCTGCTTCATCGTCGACGAGCGCGGCGAGCCGGTTTCGCCAAGCGCGATCACCGCGCTGGTCGCCGTCCGCGAGCTGGCCAAGGACCCGGGCGGCACGATCATCCACAACCTGATCACGTCCAAGGGCGTCCCGGAGATCGTCGCCGAGCACGGCGGCAAGCCGGTCCGCACCCGCGTCGGCCACTCGTTCATCAAGGCCGAAATGGCCCGCACCGGCGCCATCTTCGGCGGCGAGCACTCCGCGCACTACTACTTCCGCGACTTCTGGCGCGCCGACACCGGCATGCTGGCGGCGCTGCACGTCCTCGCCGCGCTCGGCGAGCAGACCGGCCCGCTGAGCGAGCTGACCAGCGCGTACTCGCGCTACGCGGCCTCCGGGGAGATCAACTCCACGGTCGACGACCAGGTCGCGAAGATGATGGCCGTCAAGGACGCCTTCGGCACCCGGTCCGGCGTCGAGCTCGACGAGCTGGACGGCCTGACCGTGCAGCTGCCGGGCGGCGCCTGGTTCAACCTGCGCCCGTCGAACACCGAACCGCTGCTCCGGCTGAACGTCGAGGCGGCGAACGCCGAGGCCGTGCAGGGGCTGGTGGACGAAGTACTCGCGATCATCCGCAACTGACCGTCCACGGTGAAGGGCGCCCCGCGGGCCGAACTGTGTCCTGAAGTGCCCTTCATCACACCTTCTCGCGTGGTATGGAGGAACCATGGCCATCACGCTCGACGCCCAGCTCCTCGAGATCCTGGCGTGCCCGTCGCCCGATCACGCCCCGCTTCGGCCGGGCACCCCGGACGACCCCGAGGCCGACGCGCTGACGTGCACGGAATGCGGCCGGGTGTACCCGGTCCGTGACGGCATCCCGGTGCTGCTCCTGGACGAAGCCACCGTGCCCGGGAACAACGGAAACTCCGATGCCGACAGTGCTTGACGACACACTGCTCGACGACCCCGCGCGGCTGGCCGAGGCCGACAGCGCGGGGTTGCTCCGTGCCGCCGCGATGGCCGGCGCCCAGGTGCGGGCGACCGCCGAGCTGGCCGCGGAGCTGGAGCTGTCCGAGCGGCTCGACATGGGCCGCCCGCGCGCCGTCGTGCTGATCGACCGGCCCGGGGTGAGCCGCACGCTCACCCGGCTGCTGGCCGCCCTCCTGGCACCGTCGTGCCCGGTCCCGGTAGTCGTCGCCGAAGTGGTGCCGAGCTGGATCGGCGCGCTCGACGTCGTGTTCGCGCACACCGACGACCCCGGCGACCGCGAGCTCGCCGCGTCGCTGGAGCGCGCCGCCCGCTACGGCGCCTCGGTGGTGCTTTCGGCGCCCTCGGAAGGGCCGGTGGCGGCCGCCGTGGCCGGCAAGGGCCTGCTGCTGGCGCCGCGGGTCCCGGTGCCGCCCGAGCTGGCGTTCCCGCGGGGCCTGGCCGCCGGGCTGCTCACCGCCAACGCGCTGGGCCTGCTGATCTCCGACGTCCAGGTGCTCGCCGACCAGCTGGACCTCGAAGCCGAAAAGGACTACCTGGCCCGGGAGTCGTTCGCGAACCCGGCCAAGGCGCTGGCGCTGCGGGTCGCCGACCGCGTGCCGCTGCTGTGGGGGCTGGACCCGGTCGCGGTCGCCGTCGGCGAACACGCTGCGCACGCGTTCGCCGCCCACGCGGCCACGGTGTGCGACGTCGAGGACTATCGTCAGGCCCTGGCGCGCCCCGCATTGCGGCGGGCGGCGCAATCAGGTGGCGGAGAGCGTGACATCTTCGCCGATCCGGACGATCCCTCTGGTGACATCCCCACCCGGGTGCTGCTGCTCTCGGTGCGGACCGGTCCGGCCACGGACGCGGCGCGCTACCAGGCCGAGGATCTGCTGCCGGGTGCGGACGTCATCGCGCCGGCCGAGGAGATCGAGGCCGACGAAATCGTGCGGGCCGCGGTGCTGGCACTGCGGTTCGAACTGGCGGCGGTCTATCTCGGGCTGGCGGCGGGCAGCATCGGCGGCGCGGGCCGCTTCGCGCCTGCGACGGCGTGAGACCCGCCTAGCACCGGCCCCGGCCGGTGCCGAAGGAGTGGAGTTGAGGTGACAGTGGAGCTGCTGCGCAACGCGGTGCGGCCCTACGCCTGGGGATCGCGGACGGCGATCCCCGAGCTGCTGGGCCGTCCGGTACCCGCGCCGCACCCCGAGGCCGAGCTGTGGATGGGTGCCCACCCGGGTGACCCGTCGCACGTCATCGGTCCCGACGGGACCGAGCGGAGCCTGCTCGAGCTGGTGGACGCCGACCCGGTGACCCAGCTCGGCGAGCGGTGCGCGAAGCGGTGGGGCGGGCGGCTGCCGTTCCTGCTGAAGATCCTCGCGGCCGAGGAGCCGCTGTCGATGCAGGCGCACCCGTCGGCGGCGCAGGCCGCGGAGGGGCACGCCCGCGAGGAGAAGCTGGGCATCCCGCGCGACGCGGCCAACCGCAACTACCCGGACCCGACGGCGAAGCCGGAGCTGGTCTGCGCGCTGACGGAGTTCCACGCGCTGGCCGGGTTCCGAGCGCCGGACCGCACGATGAAGCTGCTCAAGGCCATCGAGACGCCGGGGCTGGCGAAGTACACCGGGCTGCTCGAGGCCCAGCCGGACCCGTCCGGGCTCCGCGCGCTGTTCACGACGTGGATCACGCTGCCGCAGTCGTCGCTCGACTCGCTGTTGCCCGAGGTGCTCGACGCGTGCGTCAGGCACGTTCAGGAGCACGGCGAGTTCGCGGTCGAGTGCCGGACGATCCTGGAGCTCGGCGAGGCGCACCCGCGCGACGCGGGCGTGCTGGCGGCGTTGCTGCTGAACCGCCTGACGCTGCGCTCGGGCGAGGCGATCTACCTGCCGGCCGGGAACCTGCACCTGTACCTCCACGGAACGGCCGTCGAGATCCTGGCGAACTCGGACAACATCCTCAGGTGCGGCCTGACGCCGAAGCACGTGGACGTCCCGGAGCTGCTGCGCGTGGTCGACTTCGCGTGCGGCGAGATGCCGGTCCAGTGCGGCGACACGGGGGGCCGGCTTTCGGTGTACCGCACGGACGCGCCGGAGTTCGAGCTGTCGCGCGTGGAGTGGGCCGCGGGCCAGGACGACGAGATCTCGGTCGACAGCGTCGGCCCCCAGATTTTGCTGTGCACGGCGGGCGACCTGCTGGTGACGGCGGACGACGGCGAGAAGGTCGAGCTGCGGCGCGGCCAGTCGGTGTGGCTGCCGGCGGCGGACCCGCCGGTCCACGTGCGCGCGCTGGGCGGAGAGCGCGCCCAGCTTTTCCGCGCAACGGCAGGCACCTGCGAGGACTGACCCAGGTCACCCGGGTCGGTCGACGCACCCGAAGAGTCGGCTTGCGTGCCTGGAGGGTCGGCTTGCGTACCTGAAAGGTCGGTCTGCGTACGCAGAGGTTCGGTTCGCGTTCTTGGGCGGTCGGCTTGCGTGCCTGCAAGGTCGGCTCGCGGCCGACTGTCTGGGTACGCAGGTCGACTGTCCGGGTACGCAACCCGACCGCCTCGGTACGCAAGCCGACCGTCTGGATACGCAAGCCGACCGTGCAGGTACCCGGGCTGACTGTGTGAGTGCGCGGGCCGGGCGCTCGGGGCGGGGGAGCGGCTGCCCGGCCTGTTCGCCGCGTGGGGCGTGCGCACTCCCGGATGCCTCGGGGCGGTTGTGTGCGGGGCGGGCGGGTTCTGTGTGCGTTCCGTGTGGCGGGGTCCGCCACGATCGACACCAAGGGGGACCCTGGTGCGCTGATGCGCGCCGCCGGGTCCGCTGGGGGTGGCGCCGGTCGGATTTCGCCCGGCGTCCGTGGGCTGAGGGTGGTGCCGCGAGGGGGCGGCACCACCTCGGCGTCCCGGCGGCCGAGGCGAGGCGGGTGGTGCGGTGAGGGGTGGCACCGCCTGGTCTCGCCGGGGGCGCTCGCCGGTCGGCCGGTGTGGTGAGGGGAGCACCACCCGGCCAGGCCGGCGACTCGCGTCAGGCCGGGTTGGTGAGGGCGAGCAGTGCCCGCCGCAGGGCTGCCGCGCTTGCGTCGCGTGGGTCGAGCAGCTCCGCCGCCTCGGCCGCCGCCTCCTGGGCTGCCTTCGGATCTGCCGTTGCGAGGTGGGCGTGGTGCAGCACCAGCCACGTCAACCCCGTCGCCGCCTTGCCGCCCATCTCGCGGAACTCGTCCAAGCAGGCCCGCAGCACCGGGATCGCCTGCGCCGCCCGGCCTTCGCCGATCCAGGCCGCCGCCAGTGCGCGGGTGCACGACAGCTCGCGCGGCCGCTCGTCCAGCTCCCGCGCCAGCTCGCGGGCCTCCCCGAACGCCGCCGTCGCGTCCTCGCGTGCTCCCGTCGCCGCCGAAATCGCGCCACGAGTGCGCAGCGACTTCGCCAGCGAGGACCGCGCCATCGTGCCGCGCAGCAGGTCCACCGATTCCGCGATCGCCGCCACCGCGCCCGGATCGTCGCCCGTCAGCAGGGAGGACCACGCGAACCCGTGCAGCGCCTCACCGAGCACCCGCGCGTCGCCGCTCGACCTCGCCGCCGCCAGGGCCGCCCGGTCGACCTCCCGGGCCTCCACGATCCGGCCGAGCCGCAGCAACGCGGCCGACTCCGCCGCCCGGACCCAGCCGAGGTCGGCCGAACCGTCCACTGTGAACAGCTCGCGGGCGTGGGCCGCCGTCTCCAGGGCCTCTTCCGCGCGACCCAGGCCGATCAGGCAGTGCGCCAGGTTCGCCGACACCCACGCGTGCGTGCGCCGGTCGCCCTGCGACTCCAGCTCCTTGGCGCACGCGCGGTAACGCGCCGCGGCCTCCTCGTACTCGCCGCGCGCGTGCCGCAGCAGCGTCAGCGTGGCCTCGGCGACCGTCGCCAGCGGCGGCTCCGCGGCCAAGAGCGTTTCGTACGCCGCGCGCATGTCCGCGTACTGCCCGTGCAGGTACAGGTAGACGCCGAGGCGGTCGAGCAGCAGCAGCGCGTCCCGCGGGCCGAGCGTGCCGAGGAGCAGCACGAGGTTCGCGCGCTCGGCGGCGAACCAGTCCTCCGGACGCGCCAGCAGCCGCTCCACGAGTGAATCCGGCAGCGGCTGGGCCGGCGCCGCGTGGGCCGGGGGCGGCATCGGGACCGTGCGCGGCAGCCGGGCCGCCGCCGCGTCGGCGAGGGCGAGCGTGGCCGCCAGCACCGTCCGCAGGCCTTCGCTGGGCACCGGGTCGTCGAGCTCCGCCGCGTACAGCCGGACGAGGTCGTGCATCCGGTAGCGGCCTTCGCCCGTCTCATCCGCTCCGCACGCCTCCAGCAGGCTCGCTTCGACGAGCTCTTCGACGGCCTCGTCCGGGTCGTCGACCAGGGTGGTGACCGCCCAGGCCGGCAGGTCGGCGAGGCGGCACCGGCCGAGCAGCCGGAACGCACGCCGCGCGGCCGGCCGCAGGCCCTCGTAGCTCAGCGCGATGCTGCTCCGGACGGCGAGGTCGCTGACGGTCAGCTCGTCGAGCCGGCGGACCTCGTCCTCCAGCCGGCCGGCCAGCTCGCCGAGCCGCAGGTGCGGGCGGATGGCCAGCCTGCTGCCCGCGATCCGCAACGCCAGCGGCAGCCGGGCGCACGCCGTGATGATCCGCTCGGCGTCGGCGCGCTCCCGGGCCACCCGCGCCCCGGCGAGCCGGTGCAGCAGCTCCGCGGCGTCGGCGCCGGACAGCGGCCCGAGGGCCAGCCGGTGTGCCCCGGCGAGCCCGCTCAGCCGTCGCCGGCTCGTCACGAGCACCGCGCAGCCCGGCGTGCCCGGCAGCAGCGTGCGGACGTGCTCGGGGTCGACGGCGTCGTCGAGCACCACCAGCACCCGCCGGTCGGTGAGCCGTCCGCGGAACACCGCCGCGCGCGCCCGCACGTCGTCCGGCACCGCCGGCCCGGGGACGCCCAGCGCCCGCAGCAGGTCGGCCAGGACCTCCCCGATGTCACGACCGGCCAGCGGCACGTACAGCTGGCCGTCCGGGAACCGCGCGCGCAGCCGGTGGGCGGCGCGCACGGCGAGGGTGCTTTTGCCCGCACCCGGCTCGCCGCTGAGCACCGCGACCGGGACGCCGCTGCCGGCGTCGAGCACCTCGGCCAGCTCCGCCAGCTCGGCGTCGCGGCCGGTGAAGTCCCCGATGTCCGGCGGGAGCTGGCACACCGGCCACACCGCGGGCGGCAGCCGCGGCACCGGGTCCTCGCCCCGCAGGACGGCCGCGTGCACCCGCCGGGCCTCCGCGCCCGGTTCGACGCCGAGCTCTTCGATCAGCGTGGTCCGCAGCCGCCGGTACACCTCCAGCGCGCTGCCCTGCTGACCGGCCCGGTGCAGCGCGATCATCAGCTGCGCGGCCAGCCGTTCGCGCAGCGGGTGCTCGGTGATCATGGCCTGCAGCTCGCCGGTCAGCTCCCCGTGCCGCCCCGCGGTGAGCTCCGCGTCGACGCAGTCCTCGAACACCGCGAGCCGCTCGGACTCCAGCCGGGCGACGTCGGCGTCGAGCCGCGGCACGTGCAGCCCGGCCAGCACCGGCCCCCGCCACAGCGCGAGCGCCCGCCGGTAGTGCCCCGCGGCGGCCACCGGGTCCGCGGTACGCCGCCCTTCGGCGACGGCGGACCGGAAGACGAGCAGGTCGAGCTCCTCCGGTTCGACGTGCAGGCGGTAGCCGGACGGACCGTGCTCGACGTGGAGGCCGTCGATCCGGTCGCGCAGCCGCGAGAGGTAGGTGTGCAGGTTGGAGGCGGACGACTTGGGTGGGCCGTCCGGCCACAGCGCCTCGACGAGCACGTCGACGGGGACGTGCCGGCCGGCGTTTAGCAGCAGCACGGCCAGCAGCGTGCGCTGCCGCTCACCGCGCAGGACCGCCCACCGGCCCGGCGGGCTTTCGACGGCGAGCGGACCGAGCACGGCGAAGTGCGCCATGTCACCTTCCCGGGTGGGGCCGACAGGAAAAACCACGGTAGCGAAGGGGTACGACAGAACCGGAGGCCGCGGTTGAGGTGATCTTCGGCCGGCCCGGCGACTTTGCGGCGAGCCGGAGGGAATGTGCGGCGAGAACCCGGTCGACCACCGCGCTTGGCGTCGCCCGTTCGTGTGAGTATAGTGATCGCTATACTCACACGATGGCGGGCCAGGAGTGGGAAATCTATGTCGTGGACGAAGTCCTCGAGTGGATCGAGCGCCTGGACGATGCGACGCACGCTCGTGTCGTGCAAGCGATCGACGCGCTGGCGGAAGGTGGCCCGGGCTTGGGGCGGCCGCTGGTCGACACCATCGTCGGGTCCCGGATCCAGAACCTGAAGGAGCTGCGGCCCGGTACCGTGCGAATCCTGTTCGTTTTCGACCCCTGGCGAGCGAGTGTCCTGCTCGTCGCCGGGGACAAGGCAGGACAGTGGAATGCCTGGTACCGGGAGGCGATCCCACTGGCCGAGGATCGATACGACCGCTACCTGAAGGAACGCCAGGCAGAGGAGGGCCGACCATGACGGGCTACACGCGTTGGAAGGACGTCCGCGCGACGCATGTCGAGCGGGCCGGCGGCGAGGAAGCGGTCGAGGCGGGCAAGCAGGAGCTTCTCGCCGTGGTCCAAGGCCACCGCCTCGCCGAGATCCGCCGGGGCCGCGGCCTGACCCAGCAGCAGCTGGCCGAGCGGATGGGCGTCACCAAGGGCCGGGTGTCCCAGATCGAACAGGGCAAGATCTCCGGCTTGGAGGTGCTGGCCCGCTACGCCGCCGCTTTGGGTGGCCGGCTGCACCAGGCGATCTACTTCGAGGACGGTGACATCGCCGCCATCGCCTGAGCGATTCTCCGGCCGGTGACGACCGGACGGGACCGTTCCCATTAGGCTCCACCCGGACAAATCAGGACCTACCAGGGGAGCGGTCGTGTCAGCTGGAGGCGGAACCAAGGCGATCCTCGCCGCGCTCGGGGCGAACGCCGGGATCGCGGCGGCGAAGTTCGTCGGCTTCCTCGTCACGGGGTCGTCGTCGATGCTGGCCGAGTCGGTGCACTCGCTGGCCGACACCACGAACCAGGGCCTGCTGCTGCTCGGGCAGAAGACCTCGAAGCGGGAAGCCGACAAGGAACACCCCTTCGGCTACGGCCGCGACCGGTACTTCTACTCCTTCATCGTCGCGCTGATGCTCTTCACGCTCGGCTCGGCTTTCGCGATCTACGAAGGCATCCACAAGATCGGCCACCCGGAGCCGCTCGAATCGCCGATCGTCGCCGTGATCATCCTGCTGGTCGCGGTCGCGCTGGAGGGCTACAGCTTCTACACCGCCGTCGGCGAGTCGAAGAAGATCAAGGGCAACGCGAGCTGGTGGGGCTTCATCCGCCAGGCCAAGGAGCCCGAGCTGCCCGTCGTGCTGCTCGAGGACGCCGGCGCGCTGCTCGGCCTGGTCTTCGCGCTGCTGGGCGTCGGGCTGTCGGTCGTCACCGGCGACCCCGTCTGGGACGGCGTCGGCACCCTCGCGATCGGCGCGCTGCTCGGCGTCATCGCGATCATCCTGATCATCGAGATGAAGAGCCTGCTCATCGGCGAAGGCGCCACCGAGGGTGTCCTCGCGACCATCGTCGACGAGCTCGCCGCGGGCAAGGTCGAGCGGGTCATCCACATCCGCACCCAGTACCTGGGCCCGGACGAGCTGCTCGTCGCGGCGAAGCTGGCGCTGGTGCCCGGACTCGACACCGCCGAGGTGGCGACGGCCATCGACGACGCCGAGGCCCGCGTCCGCGCCAAGGTACCGGTGGCCAAGCTCATCTACCTCGAACCGGACCTGGACCGCAGTATCGTGCGTTAGCCGGGACCGTCTTCGGCGAGCCGTCACGGACCTGACCCGATAGGGTGACCTACTGCGATACATGCAGGCCAGCCGCAGGAGGTCAACGGTGCCCGGAACGGGATTGTGGCGCACTAAATCGATCGAACAGTCCATCAAGGACACCGACGAGCCGGACACCAAGCTCCGGCGCAACCTCAGCGCGTGGGACCTCACGGTCTTCGGCGTCGCCGTCGTCATCGGTGCCGGCATCTTCACGCTGACCGCGCGCACGGCGGGTGACTACGCCGGGCCGTCGGTTTCGCTCGCCTTCGTGTTCGCCGCGATCGCCTGCGCGCTGGCGGCGCTGTGCTACGCCGAGTTCGCCTCGACCGTGCCGGTGGCGGGCAGCGCGTACACGTTCTCCTACGCCACCTTCGGCGAGTTCATGGCGTGGATTATCGGCTGGGACCTGATCCTCGAGCTCGCCGTCGGCGCGGCGGCGGTGTCCAAGGGCTGGTCGGTGTACCTCGAAACCGTGCTCGGCTACCTCTTCGGCAAGGGCACGAAGACGACGTTCGACATCGGGAGCGTGACCGTCGACTGGGGCGCACTGCTCGTCGTGGCGATCCTGACGACGCTGCTGGCCGTCGGCACGAAGCTGTCTTCGCGGGTCTCGATGGTGATCACCGGGATCAAGGTCGCCGTGGTGCTGTTCGTGATCATCCTCGGGCTCTTCTACATCAAGGGCGCCAACTACACGCCGTACATCCCGCCGGGCGAGACCGGCGGGGCCGGCCAGACAGGTGTCGACCAGTCGCTGTTCTCCCTGATCGCGGGCGGCGCGAGCAGCTCGTTCGGCGTCTTCGGCCTGCTGGCCGGCGCGTCGCTGGTGTTCTTCGCCTTCATCGGCTTCGACATCGTCGCGACCACCGCGGAGGAGACCAAGAACCCGCAGAAGGCCGTGCCGCGCGGGATCATGGGCTCGCTGGCCATCGTGACCGTGCTGTACGTCGCGGTGTCGCTGGTGGTCGTCGGCATGACCTCGTACAAGGACCTGGCGACGAAGGCGGGCGACGGCAGCCACAAGACCCTCGCCACGGCGTTCTCCGCGAACGGCGTCGACTGGGCGGCCAACATCATCTCCTTCGGCGCGCTGGCCGGCCTGACCACCGTCGTCATGGTGCTCATGCTGGGCCAGGTCCGGATCATCTACGCGATGTCCCGCGACGGCCTGATGCCGCGCGGCCTGGCGAAGACCGGCGAGAACGGCACGCCGAAGCGCGCGACGCTCATCGTCGGTGGCCTGGTCGCCCTCGCGGCCGGGTTCTTCCCCGCGGACAAGCTCGAGGAAATGGTCAACGTCGGCACGCTCTTCGCGTTCGTGCTCGTCTCGGCGGGCGTGCTGATCCTGCGCCGGAAGCGGCCCGACCTGCCCCGGGCGTTCAAGGTGCCGCTGGTGCCGCTGATCCCGATCCTGGCCATCCTCGCCTGCCTGTGGCTGATGCTGAACCTGACCGTGCTGACCTGGCTGCGGTTCCTCGCCTGGATGGTGCTGGGCGTGGTGCTCTACTTCGGGTACAGCCGCCGGCATTCGCTGCTCGGCAAGCGGCAGGCCGAAGGGCTCGGCGAACCCGTGAAGGCCTCCGACGCCTGACTTGCACGGTAAAAGCCCCGCCTTCCTGGACGCCCAGGTCGGCGGGGCTTTTTGCGTTTGGTTGCTTAATGCGAGGTTACGGCTTGATCAAGAGGATCTTGCGATTTATGCGCAAAGGGGGACCCCCTGTAAGCGGTCGGGTGACGTGCGATACCTTTCGATCCTTCGTGTGCCACTGACGGGTGAATTACAGCCGCGTGATTCTCACGCGCAGTGGTACGCCGACCCCCGATTTTGCTGTTCATCCCCCGTTCGGTACTGGAGAACTCATGCGCAGACGTTCCTTCCGCGGCGCCGTGGCGGTCATGGCGCTCACCACCGCTGCCCTCATCGGGACCGCCGGTTCCGCTCTGGCCTGCTACAGCGACGACAACCGTCCCCACCCGACGCCGGGCAAGCCGACGCCGTGTGCCGACGGCAAGGTCCTCGACAAGAAGGACGTCGTCTTCGAGCTGACCAAGAACAACACCCGGCTGAACATCAAGTCGGTCAACGAGGGTGTCACGGTCACCCGCATCGTGGTCGTCGGCGGCGACGACGGCTTCAACGACTACACGCCGGGCAAGAAGCTCGACAAGAACGCGCCGTGGAACGACCTGCGCGCGCCGTTCAACTACAACGGCAGCCAGCCGAAGGTCGACGACTGGTTCCTCTGCGGCACGAAGACCACCAAGCCGCCGCAGACCAGCACCACGACGGCGACGCCGACCAAGCCGCCGGCGACGTCCGAGACCGCGAAGCCGACCACCCCGGCGACCTCGCCGACCTCCGTCTCGCCGACCAGCAGCACCACCGCCGCGGCCGTCGTGCCGGCGGGCAACGAGTCGGGCACCGGCGGCGGCCTCGCCAACACCGGTTTCGACAACAGCTGGCTGATCTGGGTCGGCGCGCTGCTGCTCGCCGCCGGTGGCGGCCTGCTCGCGCTGCTGAAGTTCCGCCGCAAGGCTTCCGAGTGAAGCTGAGCTAGTTCCCGGTCGAAGGCCCCTCGCTCCGCGCGCGAGGGGCCTTCACCGTTTCGGGGGCAGGTCCCCGAACAGCGATCCCTGCTCGCCCCAGGACGGCTTGCCGAGGCCCGCCGCCATCGCGACGGCGTGGTCCCATTCGGCGTCGACCACGTAGTCCTGGTGCTTGAGCACCCCCGGTGCCCAGCGGTGCCGCCCGGTCGGGCCGCGCAGCGGGTCCGGCAGCCAGTGGTCGCCGCCGAGGATCAGCACGCCGTTGCCGTCGGCCGTCGCCGACACCGGGCCGCAGCCGCCCTCGGGCAGGAAGCCGACGCCGTGCAGCCGCCGGTCGGCGACCGAGTGCCGCCAGGTCGTCACGCCGCCGCCGAAGATGTCGGTGCCGCGGCACAGGGCCCGCCAGCGGCCGTCGAGGTCGGCGAAGAGCCGTTCCAGCGCTTCCTGCGGCAGCAGCGCCGGGAAAGCACGCTGGTAGCCCCACTGCAACGGCGAACCGGCGGTGAGCAGGCCGACGCGCTCGAGGTCCGCCTCCGGCAGCTCGGCTGCGAGCCGGGCGGCCGCCATGAGCGTGAGCAGGCTGCCCAGGTTGTAGCCGGAGAGCACCACGCGCGTGCCGGGGTCGGCGAGGTGCTCGCGGGCCCGCGCGGCCAGCTCCGGGACGACCTTCAGCGCGTAGCAGGGCGGGACCGTCGGGTGCGCCGCCCGCGGCCAGAAGCAGACCAGGTCGGCCAGCGCCCCGAGGTGCCGGCTGCGCTGCGGGGTGCGCGCGGCCGTGTAGACCACCCGCAGCAGGCCCGCGGCCAGCGCGCCGAGCGCGACCACGCCGATCGCGGACAGCGGGCCGAACCAGCCGGGGACCAGGCCGAACCCGAACCGCAGCACCAGCAGGCCCGCCCCACCCGCGGACATCGCGCAGGCGACCGCCAGTGCCAGGTGGTGCAGGTGCCGCCGTTCCCACGCCGACCGCGCCCAGGCCGCCGCGGCCTGGGCCTCCTGCCGTTCGTCGTGCTCCATCAGCTCGACGATCTCGGGGATGCCCCGCCGCAGCCGCCGCAGCGGGACGGCGACCGCGAAACCCAGCACGCCGAGCACCGCGGCCAGCGCCAGCCCGGCGCCCCACAGGACCGTGACCAGCAAGTACGTGTCCGGCACCTTCAGGTGTTCCGCCCCGGAAAGACGTCGGAGCGCTTCGGCGAGCCCGGCACCGAACCCGCCGCCGAGCAGGCCGGCCAGCGCGAGTACCGGCGCGGCCGCCCAGCCGCCCAGCCACGGCCGCAGCCGCTGTGGTTTGTGCTTCCAGCCGGGTCGGGCCAGCAGCGCCGCCGGGGCAAGGAACAGCGCGAACAGCACGGTGACGACGACCAGGGCCGCGCCGAGGCCTTCGACGACACCATTCGTCCCCGGCAGCGGGCCGGTGCCGGGCCGGAACCGCGCCGCGGCCACGACGACCAGCAGTGTCGCGAAGGCGAGCACGCCGGGTCGCGCGAACCGGCCGGTGTCGACGCCGATCGCCGCGGCGACGACGGTGGCGAGCACCACGGAGAGGGTGACGATCCAGGCCACGAGGTCCACGCTGCCGTCCGGCACGCGGAACGGCCCGCCGAGCAGCAGCAGCGCGACCGACGCCAGCGCCGCGACGGTGTGCAGGCAGCGCAGCGCCGGCGTCTCCGGGTCGGCGCGCATCCGCAGCGGGCCGCCGGTGAGGTCGCCGTCGGCGTGCACCGCCCAGGTGGCGCTCGAGATCCGGTGCAGGACGAAGATCACGGCGAGCAGTGGCAGCACGCCGACGGCGATCCGGGCGGCCGTCGTGCGGAGGACGTCGGGGACCACCGACAGGCAGCCCGACCGGGGCGCGAGGCACTGCGCGGCGAAGAGGTCGAGCGCGATCGCCGCGAGCTGGCCCATCAGCAGCATCGTCAGCAGCAGGGCGCCGACGCGCAGCAGCCCGCGGCAGACGGCCGCGAGGCCGCGCGCGAGGCGGCTCTCCGGCGGGACCGGGGGCAGCATCCAGAAGCAGACGTTGGCCAGGGAGAACGGGAACAGCAGCGCCCAGGTGGCCTTCGCGGCGCCGCCCGAGGTCATGCCGTGCCAGAGGTAGCCCTCGAGGGTCCGCGGGATCGACCGGCCCAGCGCCGGCAGCACCGGGCCGGGTGCCGGGCGGCGCAGCCGGTCCGCCGGGCGGATCACGCGGCCCAGTCCGTCGCCGGCGACGTCGACGGTCGAAACCGCGTCGAGCAGCGTTTCCCCGCTGGTGCCCACGAGCCCGGCGACGCGGATTTCCACGACGCGGGTGTCCGGGCCGGGCATGGGCACGGTAAGGGCCTCCTAACACTTCTAGGGACAGTCGAGCGGACAACGGTAGTGTTCGGGTGTCATCGAGTCTTGGAGGAATCGCCACTATGACCCCCGAAAGCGTTGCCAAGCGGCACGAGACCCGCAACGGCATCGAGTTCGCCGTCGCCGACCTCGAGGCCGCCGAGTTCGGCCGCAAGGAGATCCGCCTCGCCGAGCACGAGATGCCGGGACTGATGGCGCTGCGGCGCGAATACGCGGAGGTCTACCCGCTGCGCGGGGCGCGCGTGTCGGGCTCGCTGCACATGACCGTGCAGACCGCGGTGCTGATCGAGACGCTGGTGGCGCTGGGTGCCGAGGTGCGCTGGGCGTCCTGCAACATCTTCTCGACACAGGACCACGCGGCCGCGGCCGTCGTCGTCGGCCCGCACGGCACGACCGAGGAGCCCAAGGGTGTCCCGGTCTTCGCGTGGAAGGGCGAATCGCTCGAGGAGTACTGGTGGTGCACCGAGCGGATGCTCACCTGGGACGGCGAGGGTCCGAACATGATCCTCGACGACGGCGGTGACGCCACGATGCTGGTGCACAAGGGCACCGAGTTCGAGAAGGCAGGCGTCGTGCCGACCCCGGACGAGAACACCTCCGACGAGTTCCGCGTGTTCCTCGAGCTGCTGCGCGCCTCGGTGGCGTCGGACAAGGACAAGTGGACGAAGATCGGCCAGGGCATCCGCGGCGTGACCGAGGAGACCACGACCGGCGTCCTGCGCCTCTACCAGCTGGCGGCGGCGGGCGAGCTGCTGTTCCCGGCGATCAACGTCAACGACGCGGTGACGAAGTCCAAGTTCGACAACCGCTACGGCATCCGCCACTCCCTGATCGACGGCATCAACCGCGGCACCGACGTGCTGATCGGCGGCAAGGTCGCGGTGGTCTGCGGCTACGGCGACGTCGGCAAGGGCGCGGCGGAGTCCCTGCGCGGCCAGGGCGCGCGCGTGATCGTGACGGAGATCGACCCGATCTGCGCCCTGCAGGCGGCGATGGACGGCTACCAGGTCCGCACGCTGGAGAACGCGCTGCCCGAGGCCGACATCGTGATCACGACGACCGGCAACAAGGACGTCGTGCTGGTCGAGCACATGGCGAAGATGAAGCACCAGGCAATCCTGGGCAACATCGGCCACTTCGACAACGAGCTCGACATGGCGGGGCTCGCCCGGTACCCGGGCATCCGCCGGATCAACATCAAGCCGCAGGTCGACGAGTGGATCTTCCCGAACGGCAACACGATCATCGTGCTGTCCGAGGGGCGCCTGCTGAACCTGGGCAACGCGACCGGGCACCCGTCCTTCGTGATGTCGAACAGCTTCTCGAACCAGGTGATCGCGCAGATCGAGCTGTTCACCAAGCACGAGGAGTACGACAACGAGGTCTTCCGGCTGCCGAAGAAGCTCGACGAGAAGGTGGCTCGCATTCACCTGGAGGCGCTGGGTGGGGAGCTGACGAAGCTGACCAAGGAGCAGGCGGAGTACATCGACGTGGACGTCGAAGGCCCGTTCAAGCCGGAGCACTATCGGTACTGAGTTTTCGCTGGTCAGGGCCGCCCCGAAAGTGTTCGGGGCGGCCCTTCGTTCTGCGCTCGTGACAGTGATAGCACGAATGGGTGACGTGTTATCATGGTGTCGTGAAGCAGTTGATCACGAGGATCGACGACGAGCTGCACGCCCGGCTGAAGGCGCTGGCCGAAGCCCAGGGGCGCAGCATGAACGACCTGGTCACAGAGGCGTTGAGGGGAATCGTGGCGAAGACGGAAACTCGTGCGGAATGGAAGCGGCGCATGATCGCCGAAGGCAAGGTCGTGAACGTGGAACCCCCGGCTCACGTGCCGACCCTGGATGAGCTCGAAGAAATGTCTCGTGGTTGGGGCACGGCTGTGAGCGAAGCGCTCGACTGGACCCGAGGGGAGTGGTGACCGTGCTCTACGTGGACACCAGCGCGCTGGTCACGGCTTACCTCCACGATGAGCCGGAGCACGACAAGTTCCGCAAGCTGCTGCTGGAGGGCGCTGCCCCGGTGGTCAGCAGCGACTTCACCCGCATCGAATTCGCCGGTGCCATGACGGCCGCCAAACGGACCGGCCGGATTCCCGATCCGGCGGCGATGCTGGCGCACTTCGATCACCTCGCCTCCCCGGACGGTGACCTGGTGCTCATCCCCTTCAACCCGAATCGGGTCATCCCGGCGGCGCGGCGGCTGGTCACCGAGAACTACCCGGTGCGCACCCTGGACGCGATCCACATCGCGGTCGCCATGCACGACACCGCGGAACTCACCGGCGGCGAACCCGTCACCTTCGTCACCCGTGACGAGCGCCAAGCCGATGCGGCCAAGGCCAACGGTTTCGAGGTGTTGTGATGGCCGTGCTCGACTACGAGCGAGCGCGAGATGCCCACCCAATCACGCAAGATGCCCTTTCAGTCACGCGAGATGCCTCGCTGATCACGCGACTCGCAGCACTGAGCACGCGAGCCGACCCGGTCCGGCCGTGCGCAACCGGGCATCACGCGTGACTGGCGGGGCATCACGCGTGATCAGCGGGGCATCGAGCCCCTAGTTCCACTCCACGGCGACGCCGGCCAGACCCGGTCCGGCGTCGCTGAAGAAGGCGCTGCTCACCCCGCCCATGTCGCACGGCAGCTCCTCCGCCACCACCGGCAGCGCGTCGTCGCGGGCCCGGACCTGCCGTGTGCACCGGGCCGGGAGCGCGTTCCGGTCGAACCGCAGCTGGACCAGGTAACTCGCGCAGCGGTCCCGCAGCATCCGGTAGTACCCCGGCGACGCCGACCCCGAGTCGTCGCGGACCTCGAAGCAGAACACGTGGATGTCGCCCTCGGCCAGCTTGCGGTCGAACAGCAGCTCCGTCGCCATCGTGTCCGCGTCCGGGTTGCGGCGCATCCGCCCGACCCGGCAGCCCTCGTCCGTGATCAGCTCGACGTCGTCGATGCGGCAGCCCGGGTCGCCGTTGTACACCGTCAGATACCGGTCCGGCCCGTGCCGTCGGGCCCGCGTCACCAGCCGCGTGCGCAGGCTGACCTGGCGGTGTTCCGCGTCGAACGTGATCGTGTCGTGGACCGACAGCAGCTCCAAATCGGCGTTGTAGTGGTTCGACGACGGGTACGCGCCCAGCTCGGCCAGGAGGTCCTCGACGATCGACCCCATGTCACCGGATCGCAGGTCGTGGAACGACGCCGCCGGCTGGTGCCCTCGGCGGACCAGTCGCGGCCCGATCAGCACCACCAGTGCGTCCGCGGGCAGCTGGAGGACCGATTCCAGCGCCCGGACCGCCGGCAGCGCCTTCGGCACCTCGGGCTGACGCAGCCCGCGCTGCCAGTAACTCAGCGTCGACTGTCCGATTTGGACGCCGCGCAGCGCGAGGTGGGCGCGCAGCCGGGCCAGCGACAGGCCGCGGTAGGCGATCGCCAGTCTCAGCGCATGGTGGAACTCGCCGGTACGGAGTGCCTCGGTCAGCTCTTTCGGCAGTTCGGCGACCGATGCCCGGGTCGTGCGGGCGCCATCGATGATCAGTGGGAGGTTCCCGTCTTGTGCCACCGCTCGTCCCTTCACCCGACCAGTGTGTGCGCTGGGCGTGAACACCGCGGAACGTTCACGGTAGCAGCGTAGAGTGGCCGTGCCGACCCCCGTTCAGGGTGGTTGGCCTCGTTGAGGTGAGCGTTCCGCGTTCCGGCTGTCCCCCGGAACGGTCCGTTCCTCCGGATGGCGTTCTTGCTCCTTGTGACCGCGTTGTTCACCGTTGTGACCACCGCTGGTTCGCCCACTCCTCCACAGGAGGCCATCTGTGCTGGTGAAGTCGAGCCAGGTCCACGCCGTACTGGCCGTGAGCCTGCTGTTGTGCCTGGTCGCGCCGGTCACCGCCGGAGCCGCGCCCGGAGTGCCGCCGACCTACCGCAACCAGATCGCCCTGCAGCTCCAGCAGAAGAACCAGTGGTGCTGGGCCGGCGCGGGCGCCACCATCGCCGCCTACCACGGCGCGGCCGTCAGCCAGACGCGGTTCTGCCAGCTCGCCCACGACGAGACCGGCACCGACTGCGCCAACCTCCCCGGCACGCTCGCCGACCCGCAGCGCGCGTTCGCCCGGCTCGGCTTCGGCTCGCCCGGCCGCTACCTCGACCGGCGCATCTCCTACGCCGACGTCCGGACGCAGACCGCGGCGAACCGGCCGGTCGAGACCCGCGTCGGCTACCGCTCGGGCGGCGGCCACGTGCACGTCCTCTACGGCTACGACACCCGCGGCGACTGGGTGTTCTGGGGCGACCCCGGCCCGGCCAAGCGCTACAACTGGTCGACCTACGGGTACTACGCGCACAATTCGTCCTTCACCTGGACGCACACGCTCACCGGGATCGCCCGATGAGCAGGCGGGCGCTCGTGCTCGCCGTGCTGACCGGCGCGGCGCTGCTGATGACGGCTCCGGTGTCAGGCGCGGCCCAGGCCGCCGGCATCAGCAGCGCCGACGCCTCCGAGTCGCACCGCGCGGCCGCGGGGTTCCAGGACGTCCTCGTCCGGTTCTTCGCCCAGGCGCCGGACGCCCACGGTCCGGTGCAGGTGCAGATCGCCCCGGACGCGTACCCCGTGTACGAGCTGTCGCCGGACTTCGTCGCGGGCAAGCCCGACGCGGCGCCAGGTGACTTCGCTTACTTCGCGATCCCCGCGCGTGCCTCCGACGGCCGAACCGCGACGCTCTGGTCGGTCCGCGGCGCGGACGGCACCTGGCAGATCGGCAACATCGCCTCGGGCGACGTCGAAGGCGAGTACGCCAGGAAGCTGCCCGCGGGCGCCCAGCTGCTGCACGAACCGCAGGTCGACGCCTGGTACGCGGTCCGCGACGGCCAGGTGACCTCGCTGGCCGACGGCCGGGCGATCGCCGGTTACCAGCAGATCGTCGGGAATCGCTACGCCGACAAGCTCCCCGGCTCGGCCTACTCCCGCGACGGCGAGGCGGGCGGCTTCGACGCCACGTCCCAGGTGATGCCCCGCGGCGACGGCGGCGCGGCGCCGTCCGGCCACGACACCGGCTGGGTGCCGCTGCTGATCCTGGTCGGCGTGCTGGCCGTCAGCGGCGCCGGGTACGTGCTCCACCTGCGGCGGCACGCCGCATAGACGAACCGGCGGGCTCGGCGTCGATCCCCTTCCACCGAGCCCGCCGGTCCACCACCGTTACTGTGACCGGCGTGGGTCGACTGGTGGTCATCGAAGGGCTCGACGGCGCGGGCAAGCGCACGCTCGCGGACGGGCTGACGACGGCGTTGGGCGCGAAGGGCGCGAGTGTCGCGTCGCTGGCGTTCCCCCGCTACGGCAAGAGCGTGCACGCGGACCTCGTCCGCGAGGCGCTGCACCGCGGGCACGGCGACCTCGCCGACTCGGTGTACGGCATGGCCATGCTCTACGCGCTGGACCGCAGCGGCGCCGCCGACGAGATCCGCGCGCTGCGGAGCGCGCACGACGTCGTCCTGCTGGACCGGTACGTCGCTTCCAACGCCGCGTACGCGGCCGCGCGCCTGCGCCAGGACGCCGCCGGCGAAGTCGTGAAGTGGGTGTGGGAGCTCGAGGTCGACCGCTTCGGCTTGCCGCGTCCGGACGCGCACCTGCTGTTGCGCGTCGCCCCGGCGGTTGCGGCCGAGCGCGCCGAGCGGCGTGCGGAGACCGAAACCGGCCGGGAGCGCGACGCCTTCGAGACCGACGACGGCCTGCAGCGGCGGTGCGCGGCCGTCTACGACGAGCTGGCCGCGTCGGGCTGGCTCGCGCCGTGGCACGTCCTCGACGGCGTCGCGGGCGTGGACCTCGAAGCACTGGCGACGACGCTGCTAGGGCAGTAGCCGGACCGGGTCGAACTGCGCGATCGGGTACGCGGTGGCGCCCTCGACGACCAGGTCGGCGAGGATTTCGCCGATCACCGGCGCGAACTTGAAGCCGTGGCCGGAAAACCCGCACGCGAGCACCACCCGCTCCTGGGCCGGGTGCGGGGCGAGCACGAAGCTTTCGTCGGCCGTGTCGGTGTACATGCAGGTCGCGGCCCGGAGGAACGCACCGGGCAGCGTCGGGAGGTGCCGCTTCACCACGGACGCGATCTCGTGGACCTCGTCGCCGGACACCGCCCGGTCGATGCCGTCGGGCGTGCACGTCCGGCCGCCGCCGTGGAACGCGACCTTCACGCCGTCCGCGGGCGCGTTGTGCGCCGGGAAGCCGTAGAACGTGTAGCCGTCGGCCTCCCAGAGGTAGACCGGGTGGTCCCGGAACGGTGCGATCCCGCCCGACGGCGCGAACCAGTACTGCACCTGCCGCCGGACCGTGAAGGTGACGCCGAAGCCGTGCAGCAGCTCACCGGCCCACGCGCCGGGGCACAGCACCAGGCGGTCGGCCGTGTAGTAGTTGTGCGACGTCCCGACGCGCACCCCGCCGGCCGTGGTGCTCCAGGTGAAGACCTTCTCCTCGTGGTGCAGTTCGGCGCCGCACCGCGCGGCGAGCTGCAGGTGCGCGGCGACGCTGCCTTCGGGTGACACCAGCCCGGCGCCCGGCTCGTACAGCGCGACCTCGTCCGGGGCCGGCGCCATCGTGGGGAACCGGCGCCGGATTTCGGCCGCGTCCAGGAGTTCGTGCGGGATGCCGAAGGCCTGGGCCGACGCCACGCTGCCGGTGATCGTCCGCGAATCCGCCGTGCCGACCATGATCCCGCCGCAGCGGGTGAACAGCCGCCGTCCGCTGTCGCGCTCGAGACCGGCCCACAGTTCGTGGGCCCGCAGCAGCAGCGGCACGTACTCGGGGCCTTCGAGGTACGCCTGGCGCGTGATCCGCGAACCGCCGTGACTCGACCCGCGGTTGTGCACCGGTGCGAACTGGTCGACGCCGAGCACCCGCCGGCCGCGCTGAGCCAGCCGGTACGCCGCGGCGCTGCCCATTCCGCCGAGACCGACGACGATCACGTCGTAGTGCGTCATGGCACCCTTCCGCAGTTGCGTCTTCGGCAACAACGTGCGTGATGCGCGACGCCGTTGTCAAGCGCGGGCGAACTCCATGACCCAGTTGGCCTCCCAGGTCCGGCCGCCGTCGGCGGAGAACTCCTGTTCCCAGCGCGGGGTGGCCGTTTCGATGCCCGTCCAGGCGTAGTGCACCTTGATCGGCGCGCCTTCGTGCGTGTCGTCGCCGTAGAAGTCGCCGCGGCCGCCTTCGAAGCGGCCGGTGACCGGTGGCTGGAGCACGCCGGTCCGGCTGTTGGCCCAGTACAGCGACCATTCCGCGCGCTCGACGTCGAAGAGCCGGAGCGTGCAGCCGCGGAAGCCGAGGGTGGGGAAGGCGATCTCGTCCACGTTGCCGCCGCCCTCGAAGAGCGACCAGCAGGTCGACGTGCCGGGGAAGACGCTCCAGTCGTCGCTGCCGGTCAGGGGCTTGGCGAGCCGCCGGTTCGTCACGGTCCAGGAGCCGATGAAGAAGTCGAAGTCGTTCATGCCGGTGATCCTGAGGGGCCACCACTGACACCTTTTGTCAGTGGTGGCTGGCAAACTCCGCCGGGTGCGTGCGAGCCGGCTGGTGTCCCTGCTGCTGTTGCTGCAGAACCGGGGGAGGATGAGCGCCGCCCGGCTGGCGGCGGAGCTCGGCGTGACCGCGCGGACGGTGTACCGGGACGTCGAAGCGCTCGCCGCCTCGGGTGTCCCGATCTACGCCGAAGGCGGCCCGAACGGCGGCTACCAGCTGATGGACGGCTACCGCACCCGGCTCACCGGGCTGACCGAAGGCGAAGCCGGGTCCCTGTTCCTCACCGGGCTGCCGCAGCCGGCCGCCGAGCTGGGACTGGGTGCCCAGGTGGCCGCCGCCGAGCTCAAGCTGATGGCCGCGCTGCCGACGCCGTACCGCGACGCGTCGGTGCGGATCCGGCAGCGGTTCCACCTCGACGCGCCCGGCTGGTACCGCGAAGCGGATCCCGTGCCGCAGCTGCTCGCGGCCGCGGAAGCGCTGTGGCAGGACCGGGTCGTGGAGATCCGCTACCGCCGCTGGTCGCCGGCGCCCGGTGTCGTGACGCGGCGGCTGCACCCGCTCGGCCTGGTCCTCAAGGCCGGGGTCTGGTACCTGGTCGCCGGGCCGCGGCCGCGCACCTACCGCGTCGCCAACATCGAAGAGTTCCGCGCGCTCGACGAGCAGTTCACCCGGCCGGCCGGCTTCGACCTGCCCGCGTTCTGGCGCGCGCACGTCGAACGCTACGAAGGCAGCGAAGAAGCGGAGACCGCCGTCGTGCGGCTTTCCCCGGCCGGAATCGCGGCCCTGCCGGACATCCTGGGCCCGCGAGCCGCGCGGCTCGTCGCCCGGACACTCGAACCCGAAGACGCCGAAGGCTGGCAGCGCGCGGAAATCCCGCTGGAAAGCGTGCCCCACGCGGCCGCCGGGCTGCTGCGGCTCGGCGCGGACGCGCAGGCGCTGGCGCCCGCGGAACTGGTGGCGCACATGGGAAAGACGATCCGCGCCATGGCGCGGCTCTACCCCTAGTCGCGGAAGTACCCCAGCTGCGCGGAAAGCTCGTCCGCCGCCTCCGTCATCGGCTTCACGATCTGCTTCACGCGCTGCTTCGAAAGCCGGTACGACGGCCCGGAAGCGCTCATCGCGGCGACGACTTCCCCGCCCGGGCCGTGGATCGGCACGGCGACGGCGTGCATGCCGAGTTCGAGTTCTTCGTAGCAGGCCGCATAACCGTCTTCGACGACCCGTTCCAGCTCCGCCAGCAGCTCTTCCGGCTCGACCGTCGTGCGCGGGGTGTACTGCTCCAGCTTCCGCTTCAGCACTCGCTTGCGCTCGGTTTCGCCCATGTAGGCCAGGAGGACCTTGCCGCTCGAGGTCGCGTGCAGCGGCGTCCGCTGGCCCGTCCAGTTCTGCGTGGTGATCGCGGCCGAGCCGCGGGCCTGGCTGATGTTGATCGCGACGCCGTCGTCGGCGATCGCGATGTTCACCGTCTCGCCCAGTTCCTCGGCCAGCGCCAGGCAGCTGGCCCGCCCCAGTTTCGCGAGGTCCATCCGGCCGGTCGCGGCGCCGGCCAGCCGGACGACGCCGAAGCCGATGGCGTACTTCCCGCGTTCGCCGAGCTGCTCGACCAGGCCTCTCGTCTCCAGGACGCTGAGCAGGCGTGACGCCGTCGACTTGTGGACGCCCAGTTCGCCCGCGATCTCGGTGATGCCGGTTTCGCCGTTGCGCGCGAGCAGTTCGAGCACGCTGATGGCCCGGTCGACCGACTGCACCTGGCTCTGAGTTGCGTTGCCCGAGTCCTGGTTCCGCATGGCGCAACAGTATCCGTTTCGGGGGGTTCCTATCGGCTGAGTGGGCGAATCCCTTGACGAGGACGTCCTCGAACCCGGATTGTTGCGGAAGAGGCACAGAGTCTCACTATGCGCAACTTTCACCGAATCGCCGGGTATCCGGCCAGTCGGTGCCCTGATCCCTTCTCTCAGGTCCGTGGAGGCTGCGCCGGAATCCCGGCGCAGCCTCCACGGACCGTCCAAAGCGGCCGGTACCGGCACCCGGATGGAGCAGGCGGGGACGGCGATCTTGATCTTTCTGGTGGTCAAACACGCGGGTCGTGCGTGCGGGCGCCGGAACTAGTGCGAATATGTGGACATGAAGGCACGTGTTCTCGTGGTCGACGACGACCCCGCCCTCGCGGAGATGCTCACCATCGTGCTCCGTGGGGAGGGGTTCGACACGGCGGTGGTCGCCGACGGCTCACGCGCGCTGCCCGCGCTGCGTGAGCTGAAGCCCGACCTCGTCCTCCTCGACCTGATGCTGCCCGGGATGAACGGGATCGACGTCTGCAAGGCGATCCGCGCCGAGTCCGGGGTGCCGATCGTCATGCTCACCGCCAAGAGCGACACCGTCGACATCGTCCTCGGCCTGGAGTCCGGCGCCGACGACTACGTCGTCAAGCCGTTCAAGCCCAAGGAGCTGGTCGCGCGGGTCCGCGCCCGCATGCGCCGCACCGAGGCCGAGCCCGCGGAGTCGCTCACCATCGGCGACCTGGCGATCGACGTGCCGGGCCACGAGGTCACGCGCGAAGGCAAGGCCATCCCGCTGACCCCGCTGGAGTTCGACCTGCTGGTGGCGCTGGCCCGCAAGCCGCGCCAGGTGTTCACCCGCGAGGTGCTGCTCGAGCAGGTGTGGGGCTACCGGCACGCGGCCGACACCCGGCTGGTGAACGTGCACGTCCAGCGCCTGCGTTCGAAGGTGGAGAAGGACCCGGAGCACCCCGAGGTGGTGTTGACCGTTCGCGGCGTCGGGTACAAGGCCGGCCCGCCGTGATGAGTCGATGACCCTCGAGACCGGAAGACGGCTCCCCGCGTTCGCGCGTTCGACGGCACGCCTGGTGCGGCGTGTCGTCGTTTTCGCGCGCCGTCGCGCGGTCGCGTTCAACGAGCTGTGGAAGCACTCGCTGCAGTTCCGCGTCACCGTCTCGACGCTCGCGCTCTCCTCGGCCGTGGTCTTCGTGCTCGGCATGGTGCTGCAGAACCAGATCACCGAACGGCTGCTGGACACCAAGCGCACGGCGGCGGTCGCGCAGACCCGCGCGGCGGCGGAGACGGCCGCCGGCGAGCTCGTCGGCCTCGGCTCCGAGACCGACGAGGCGCTGACGAACCGGCTCCAGAACGCGCTGAAGAAGATCGCGATCACGCCGACCAGCCAGGACGCGGCCGGGTCGGCGGCAGGCACGTTCGTCCCGGTCCTCGCCAGCGGCGGCAACGGCCAGCCCGGCGCGAAGCCGCCGTCGTCCGCGGGCCCGTTCGAGAACGTGCCGCCGCGGCTGCGCCAGTTCGTCGAAGCCGACCAGATGAGCTTCCTCGAGCACACCGTCCCCGACGACACCGGGGGCGGCCGCACGACGTACCTGATCGTCGGTACGCCGCTGAGCACCGTGTCCACCCCGCTGCAGCTGTACTTGCTGTTCCCGCTGACGACCGAGCAGAACACGGTCTCGACGGTGCAGAACACGCTGCTGGTCGGCGGGCTCGTGCTGCTGCTCCTGCTGGCCGGCATCACGAACCTGGTGACGCGGCAGGTGGTCCGCCCGGTCCGGCAGGCCGCCGCGGCGGCCGAGCAGTTCGCCGGCGGCGACCTCGACCAGCGGCTCGCCGTGCTCGGCGAAGACGACCTGGCGAAGCTCGCGGTGTCCTACAACGGGATGGCCGCGAGCATCCAGCGCCAGATCCGCCAGCTGGAGGAGTTCGGCGGCCTGCAGCGCCGGTTCACCTCCGACGTCTCGCACGAGCTGCGCACGCCGCTGACCACCGTCCGGATGGCCGCGGACGTGCTGCACGCGTCCCGCGAGCAGTTCCCGGCCGGGCTCGCGCGGTCGACGGAGCTGCTGGTCGACGAGCTCGACCGGTTCGAAGCGCTGCTCGGCGACCTGCTGGAGATCAGCAGGCTCGACGCCGGGGTGGAGGAACTGGCCGCGGAGTTCATCGACGTCCGCCCGATCGCCACCCGTGCGGTCGAGCAGGTGCGGGTGATCGCCGGCAACGCGGGCAGCTCGGTGGAACTCGTGCTGCCCGAGGAAGAGGTGATCGCCGAGGTCGACGCCCGGCGCGTCGAGCGGATCCTGCGCAACCTGCTCGCCAACGCCGTCGACCACAGCGAGGGCAAGCCGGTGGTGCTGACGGTCGGGGCGAACGAAACCGCCGTCGCCATCACGGTCCGGGACCACGGCGTCGGCCTCCGGCCCGGCGAAGCGGACCTGGTGTTCAACCGGTTCTGGCGCGCCGACCCGTCGCGCAACCGGCGCACCGGCGGGACCGGGCTGGGCCTGGCGATCAGCCAGGAGGACGCGCGCCTGCACGGCGGCGAGCTCGACGCGTGGGGCGAGCCCGGCAACGGCGCCTGCTTCCGGCTCGTGCTGCCGCGGCAGCAGGACGTGCCCGCGGGTGACCCGCCGCTGGTGCTGCCGCCGCCCGACCGGTTCGCCACCGAAGTGCCGCTCGGGGTCATCGACGTCGCGTCGGCGCCGGAGGCGATCTTCGCGGAACGTGAGGGAATCGGTCAGTGAAACGGCTTCTGCTCTCTGCTTTGTGTTTTGTCCTGCTTGCCGGGTGCGCGAACGTGCCGCTGGAATCGCAGCCGCAGGTCGTGCCCGGCGAGCGGCAGGGGCAGAGCGCCGGTGACGTGGTGCCCGAGCCGCCGCTGAACATCGACCCGCTGTCGCTGGTCCGCGCGTTCATCGGGGCGACGCTCAAGCAGGGGCAGAACAACGCCGCCGCCCGGGCTTACCTCGACGAGCAGAGCCGGCTGAACTGGCGGCCGAGCCGCAGCCTGACGATCATCCAGGACACCTTCGGCACGGTCTACGACACCGCCCCGCCGCCGGACCCGAACACGCAGGTCGTCAACGTGCGCGGGATCGACATCGGCACGCTGGACCAGAACAGCGCGTTCGTGCCGGACTACACCTCGGCGCTGCTGCAGGTGAAGGTGCGCAAGCAGGCGAACAACCAGTGGCGGATCGTCGACCCGCCCGCCGACCTGTACGCGACCGAGTCCGACTTCAGCGAGAACTACACCCCGGTGCCGGTGAGCTTCTACTCGGAGTCGTCGGCCACGTTCGTCCCCGATCGGCGGTACGTCGTCGCGAAGCCGCAGTCCGGGTTGCCGGGCCGGGTGATGGACCTGCTGGTCAGCGGACCGTCGACGAGCCTGGCCGGTGCGGTGAAGAACCTGCTCGGCGAGCCGATCGAGATCGACACGAACGTCAAGAGCCTCGACGACGGGACGCTGGTGGTGCCGCTGACCGGGCTCACCGGGGTGCCCGACGACATCCGGAACCTGATCGCCGCGCAGATCGTGCTGTCCCTGCAGTACGTCACGTCGGCCCGGATCCGCATCCTCGCCGACGGCGCCCCGCTCGTGCCGAACCACCCCGACTGGCGGCAGAACGACTTGCCGGCGTACGGCGCTTCGCTGTCGATCAGCCCGCAGCTGCTGGGCATGATGACGGTCGGCGGCCGGGTCCGGTCCCTCAGCGACGGCGCCTTGGTGGCCGGGCCGGCCGGCAACGGCGGGTACGACGTGGTGAGCGCGGCCCAGTCGATCGACGGCAAGCGCCTGGCGGTGGTGGAGCGCGGCGGTGACGGTGTGCACCTGCGGATCGGCGACCTCGGCCGCGACCTGGCGCTGACCCCCCTCGGCGGCAGTTCGCTGACCCGCCCGACGTGGCGTCCCGGCACCGGTGAGCTGTGGACGGTGGTCGACGGGCTGTCGGTGGGCCGGATGGTGCTCGACCAGAACGGCCACTGGACGGCGCTGAGCGTCAACGCCACGGACCTGACCCAGCAGGGCGACCTCACGGAGCTCCGGTTCTCCCGCGACGGCGCCCGCGTCGCGGCGGTGGTCAAGGGCGAGCTGTGGGTGGCCTCGGTGGTCGTCAACGGCGACTCGGTGGCCCTGCGCGAACCACGCCACCTCCAGCCGCACGAACTCGAGGACGTCGTCGACGTCGACTGGGTCGCGTCGGACGCCCTGGTGGTGGCGACGAAGTCGTCGTCCCGGCCGGTGGTCAAGGTGACGGTGGACGGCCAGCGCCTGGACCCGTTCAACAGCAGCAACCTGACCCCGACGGTCCACGGCGTGACGGCGGCTCCCGACCACCAGATCGTGGTGGCGGACGCCAACGGCCTGTGGACCGCGTCGGCGCTGGGCGAGGTGTGGCGTCCGCACAGCCACACGATGAAGGACGCGGACCCCTTCTATCCCGGCTGATCTTTTTCACTCCGGTGGGTGACGGCCGGAGGTCCGGAACTGTCGGTGCCGGTCGTGACACTGTCGGTGTGCTGAAGAGACTGCTCGATCTGCTGATCCCCAGCCGCTGCGCCGCGTGCGGAGCCCGGGGCGAGCCGTGTTGTGCCCGGTGTGCGGCGGTGTGGGGTGCGGCCCGGGAGGTGGTGCGCGGGCCGACGGCGGGGTTGGTGCGGGTGTTCGCACTGGCCCGGTACCGCGGGGTGGGGCGGAGGTTGCTGATCGCGTACAAGGAGCGCGGTCGCCGGGACCTGGCGCCGTCGCTGGGGCGGGCGCTCGCGGAGGCGTTGGCGGTGCTGCCGGTGGTGGAGGCTGCACCCACGATCCCGGCAGCCCCCTCAGCGCGACCGATCTGCCTCGTCCCGGCCCCAAGCCGTCCTTCCGCGGCACGGGTCCGAGGCGGCCCGCACGTCGAGCGCCTCGCCCACGCGGCCGTAACCACCCTGGCCGCCCACGGCATCAAGGCCACGGTCGCCCCGGCATTGGAACTGGCCGGCGCAGCCCGCGACGCCGTCGGCCTGACCCGCGAGCAACGCCAAGCCAATTTGGCCGGCCGATTGAAATTCCGGGAGGCCGGCCGTCCGCCTCCGGGAGCCGCCATCGTGGTCCTCGACGACGTGATCACCACCGGCGCCACCGCGGCGGCCTGCACCCGGGCGCTGACTGCGGCGGGATTCACGGTGTCCGCCGTCCTGACCCTCCTGGCCGCCGGCTGAAACGAGCGAACGGACAACCCATGCGAACCACTGTGGACCTTCCCCGCGAAGCGCGCAGAACGCTGGCGAATTCCGTGGTACCGGTTCCGCGCCTCACCGCGATCCACCACCGTCCCGAGCCATCCCGTCCCAGTTCAACCCACAAAAACCACCCGAAAAACCGCTTCTCGCCCCCGGGTGAACCTGCCGTCACCTACATGAGTGACGGCAACCGGGAACGCGAACGGATCGGCGCCCGTTGTCCGGGCATGAGGGTGTCGATCACGATCACTCGGCCGCCACACCACTCCACCGGGGTGGCGGCTGTGCGGGACGGGGCCGTCACCCTCGGCGTCCACCGGCAGGCACCGGTGCGCCGTCCGTGTGAAAGCACGGCACGCGCGCCGCGTCCGACCAGCGGGTGTTTTGCGGTGCCCACTTCGCGATCACTGCGCGGGGTGACCGAGTCCCAACCCCTGACATCCCCCGGCTCGGGGGCTGTTGTAACGGGCGTGAGGAAGCTAACGTGCTCCGCAATCAGCAATCCCCGCAGGCAGGGAGGTGACGAGCCCATGTCCCTGGCGCCGGAGGTGCGCTGAGTCCGCGCTCGGTCACCGGAACGAGACGTCGTCCACCGTTTCCGAGTTCCTTCTCAGCCCGCGATCCGGGCTTACGTCCCCGCAATACCGGCGCCGTGTGTGAACACAACAGCTCGCAGTCATCTCAGCGAGGGAGGTCGTGTATGGACATCGTCGTTAAGGGCCGCAACGTGGAGGTGCCCGACCACTATCGGGCACTCGTCAGCGAAAAGCTGGCCCGCCTCGAGCGCTACGACAGGAAAGTCATCCGGTACGACGTGGAACTGTTCCACGAACCCAACCGGCGCCAGGCCAAGAGCTGCCAGCGCGTCGAAATCACCGGAAAGGGGCGAGGCCCGGCCGTACGCGCCGAAGCGTGTGCCGCCGACTTCTACGCGGCGCTCGATTCCGCAGTCACCAAGCTGGAAAACCGGCTGCGGAGGACACACGACCGGAGGCGCGTGCACTACGGCCGCAGCCGCCCGGAATCGGTCGCCGAAGCGACCTCGGCGCTGCCGGGTGGTGGATCCCCGGCCGCAGCCAGTCCCGCCGCGCGTACCGCGGTGTTGGACGCACCCGAGCCGCAGGCGAACGGCTTCGCGAGTGCCGACGAGATCCGCCTGCCGCAGCAGCAGAGCTGGGCCGACGACGACCTGGGTCACCAGCCCGGCCGCGTCGTTCGCGAGAAGCAGCACACCGCGGAACCGATGACGGTGGACCAGGCTCTCTACGAGATGGAGCTGGTCGGCCACGACTTCTACCTCTTCAACGACTCCGAAGCGGGCCGGCCCAGCGTGGTCTACCGGCGGAAAGGCTTCGACTACGGCGTGATCCGGCTCGGCTGAGCCGGGCTCGAAGGAGGTCGGCAGGAGGGCCCGCACGTGCTCGCGTGCGGGTCCTCCGCATGTCTGAACCTTATTCTGGTGAGGCCGGCGCTACGGGCCGCAGGTCGTCCGCCTACGGTGACATTCGCGCCGGCCGACGGCTGAATAAGGTTCTCAGGACGTACGGCGTGTGCACACCACGGCCACCGTTCCCTACGATGGGGGTGGGAAGGTGGCGCCGAACACGGCCGCCACCGCGGGAGAACCTGCCCGGGACCGGCCTGGGCGCGCTCATATTCAGCTAGTGAGGTCGACCGGATGGTGCTGAACCGCCTGCTCCGCGCGGGTGAGGGCAAGATGGTGAAGCGGCTGCGCAACATCGCCGATCACATCAACACCCTCGAAGACGACGTCAAGGACCTGACCGACGCCGAGCTGCGGGCCAAGACCGAGGAGTTCCGCAAGCGGAACGGCGACGGCGAATCCCTCGACGAGCTGCTGCCGGAGGCCTTCGCGGTCGTCCGGGAAGCGGCCAAGCGGGTGCTGGGCCAGCGCCACTTCGACGTCCAGCTGATGGGCGGCGCGGCGCTGCACCTCGGCCAGGTCGCCGAGATGAAGACCGGCGAGGGCAAGACGCTGACCTGCGTCCTCCCCGCCTACCTCAACGCCATCCCCGGCAAGGGCGTCCACGTCGTCACGACGAACGACTACCTGGCCAAGCGCGACTCGGAGTGGATGGGCCGCATCCACCGCTTCCTCGGCCTCGAGGTCGGCGTCATCCTCTCGGAGCAGCAGCCGGAGGTGCGGCGCTCCCAGTACAACGCCGACATCACCTACGGCACGAACAACGAGTTCGGCTTCGACTACCTGCGCGACAACATGGCGTGGAGCCTCGACGACTGCGTGCAGCGCGGGCACAACTTCGCCATCGTCGACGAGGTCGACTCGATCCTCATCGACGAGGCCCGCACGCCGCTGATCATCTCCGGCCCGGCCGACCAGTCCTCGCGCTGGTACGTCGAGTTCGCGCGTCTGGCCCCGCTGATGCAGGGCATCGACACGACCACCATGGGGTCGCGCGAGCGCGTCGAGAAGACGAACCTGATCAACTCGAAGTACCACTACGAGGTCGACGTCCGGAAGCGCACCGTGGCCGTCACCGAGAAGGGCGTCCGGTTCGTCGAGGACCAGCTCGGCATCGAGAACCTCTACGAGGCCGCGAACACCCCGCTGGTCGGGTACCTGAACAACGCGCTCAAGGTGAAGGAACTCTTCCACCGCGACAAGGACTACATCGTCCGCAACGGCGAAGTCATGATCGTCGACGAGTTCACCGGGCGCATCCTGCACGGCCGCCGCTACAACGAGGGCATGCACCAGGCGATCGAGGCCAAGGAAAAGGTCGAGATCAAGGCCGAGAACCAGACCCTCGCCACGATCACGCTGCAGAACTACTTCCGGCTCTACGACAAGCTGGCCGGGATGACCGGTACGGCCGAGACCGAGGCCGCGGAGTTCCACCAGACCTACAAGCTGGGTGTGGTGCCGATCCCGACGAACCGGCCGATGATCCGCGTCGACCAGGCGGACCTGATCTACAAGACCGAGCAGGCCAAGTTCGAGGCCGTCGCCGAGGACATCGCCGAGCGGCACGAAAAGGGCCAGCCGGTGCTGGTCGGCACGACGAGCGTCGAGAAGTCCGAGCACCTGTCGAAGCTGCTGGTGAAGCTGAGCGTCCCGCACGAGGTGCTGAACGCGAAGCACCACGACCGCGAGGCGCTGATCGTCGCGCGCGCCGGCCAGAAGGGCGCCGTCACGGTCGCCACGAACATGGCGGGCCGCGGTACCGACATCGTGCTGGGCGGCAACCCGGACCTCATCGCCGACCAGGTGCTGCGCGAGCGCGGCCTGGACCCGGTCGAGCACTCCGAGGAGTACGAGGCCGCCTGGCCCGAGGTCCTCGAGCAGGTCAAGGCGGAGTCGAAGGCCGAGGCCGAAGAGGTCCGCGAGGCAGGCGGGCTCTACGTCCTGGGCACCGAGCGCCACGAGTCGCGCCGCATCGACAACCAGCTCCGCGGCCGGTCCGGCCGTCAGGGCGACCCGGGCGAGTCCCGCTTCTACCTGTCGCTCGGTGACGAGCTGATGCGCCGCTTCAACGCGACCATGGTCGAGCGCGTCATGACGACCATGCGGCTGCCCGACGACGTGCCGATCGAGCACAAGATGGTCTCCAAGGCCATCAAGAGCGCGCAGACCCAGGTCGAGCAGATCAACATGGAGCAGCGCAAGGACGTCCTCAAGTACGACGAGGTCATGAACGAGCAGCGCAAGGTGATCTACGCCGAGCGCCACCGCGTGCTGGCCGGCGAGAACCTGCGCGACCAGATCGAGGGCATGCTCGTCGACGTCGTCAACGCCTATGTGGACGGTGCGACGGCCAACGGCTACGCCGAGGACTGGGACCACGAGAAGCTGTGGACGGCGCTGAAGACGCTGTACCCGGTGAGCATCGAGTGGGACGACCTCATGGAGGACGGCGACCTCGACGAGAGCACCCTGCGCGAAGCCCTGATCCAGGACGCCCGCAACGCCTACGACAAGCGGGAAGCGGAGATCAACGCGCTCGTCGGCCCGGAGGGCATGCGGACCCTGGAGCACCAGGTGATGCTGACGGTGCTCGACCGCAAGTGGCGCGAGCACCTCTACGAGATGGACTACCTCAAGCAGGGCATCGGCATGCGGGCGCTGGCGCAGCGCGACCCGCTGATCGAGTACCAGCGCGAGGGCTTCGACATGTTCCGCGCGATGCTCGACTCGCTGAAGGAGGAGGCCGTCGGCTTCCTGTTCAACCTGCAGGTCGAGCGCGCCGAGGCCCCGCCGGCCGAGCAGGCCGCGGCGCTGCCGACGGGCGTCCCGACCGGCAACGGCCAGGCAGCCGCGCCCTCGGAGGGCCGGCACGCGCGGCCGGCGCCGCCGCAGCCGCCGACGACCGACACCGAGTCCGTCCCGGCCGCGCTGCGCGGCAAGGGGCTCGGCGGCGGTGGCCAGCCGTCGGGCATGATGCTGTCCGGCCCGGGCGAGGACGGCGAGGTCGAGTCCCACGTCGAGGGCGGGGCGCAGGCCGCGGGCGGTGGCGCCGGCGGTACCCGCCGGGACCGTCGCGCCGCCCAGCGTGACGCCCAGAAGAAGGGCAAGAAGGGCCCGCGTCGCTGATGTAGCCGGAGTGCCGGGGTGCGTGCGGTGGTCCGCGCGCACCCCGGTTCTTTTCGTGAGGGGGAAGCAGTTGGCGGATCCGCAGGAGTTCTTCGCGTTGTTCGCCGCCGAGCGGCGGCCGGACCCATACCCGGCGTACCGGCGGTGGCGCGAGCGGTGGCCGGTCGCGGCCCTCGACGAGCGGATGTTCGTGGTCAGCGGCTTCGCCGAGGCCACGCGGGTGCTGCGCGACCCGGCGTTCGGGCACCCCGAACCCGAGTACCTGGACCCGGCGGACCGCCTCCCGGACCAGCCGGTCGACGCATCGGGACGCGTGGTCCGGGCGTTCCTGTCGCTGAACCCGCCCGACCACACGCGCCTGCGGCGGCTGGTGGCGAAGGCGTTCACCCCGCGCATGGTCGAGCAGCTGGCGCCGCGCATCGAGGAGATCGCGGCCGCGCTCATCGACCGCGCCCCGGCCGAGTTCGACCTGATGACGGCGCTCGCGAAGCCGTTGCCGGTCGAGGTGATCGCCGAGCTCCTCGGCGTGCCGCTGGACGATCGCGAGCGCTTCGCGGAGTGGTCGCACGCGATGGCGCGGGCGCTGGACCCGCCGTTCCTGCAGCGCCCGGAGACGTTCGAACCGGCGGTCAGGGCGCGGCAGTCGTTCGTGGGCTACTTCCGCGAGCTGGCGGAGCAGCGGCGCCGCGAGCCGGGGGACGACCTGCTGTCCGCGCTGGTCGCGGTGTCGGACGCGGGAGACGTGCTCAGCGAGGGCGAGCTGCTGGTCACGCTCACGCTGCTGCTGATCGCCGGCCACGAGACGACGACGAACCTGATCGGCAACGGCGTCTGGGCGCTGCTGCACGGCCAGGACGGCCTCAAGCCGCTGGGCACGGAGGGCGAGAACGCGGCGCGCGTGGTGGAGGAGGTGCTGCGCTACGACTCACCCGTCCAGCTGACGGCCCGCACGGCCCTGCGCGACACGGCGCTGGGCGAGCTGGCCGTGCCGGAGGGCAGTCAGGTGGTGGTCGTGATCGGCGCGGCCAACCGCGACCCGGCAACGGGCTCGGACCCCGAATCCTTCGACCCAGCGCGGGAGCCGGGCCGGCACCTGGCGTTCGGCCAGGGCATCCACTTCTGCCTGGGAGCCCCGTTGGCGCGGCTGGAGGCCCGGATCGCCTTCCGCGAGCTGGCCCGCCGCCGCCCGGAGCTGACCTCGGCGGGAAACCCGGAGTGGAGCCCGACGACGACGCTGCGCGGCTTGGCGGCCCTCCCGGTGACGAGCGGCTAGTTCCGGCGAGCAGGCGTTCCCGCCTGGCCGGTCCCGCGGGTCCGAGGTCGGGCAGCGCCCCAAGGTGGCCTTCGGTGCGTCAGACGCAACCAAGGCCACCTTGGGGCGCTCGGGGTCGGCTGCGGTGGTGAGCGACCCTCGCCGTCCGATCTCATGCCGCCCACCGGAGCGGGTGGGCCGGCTGCTGCGGTTTCAACAGGGCGAACCGCTCGCACCGCCAGCCCGCCGGGGTGCGGACGAATCTTGCCGCCAGCGCGAACGACCGGCCGTCCGCCTCCACGCGGGCGCACGCCTCGACGACCTCCGGTGCCGGGGTGCACGTGTGGATCGTCTGCGTCCGGTGCCGTGGCCGCGGCCGTCGCGGCCCGGTGAGACCGGCGTACACCTCCGGAGCGACCAAGGCGCGGACCTGCGCCGCCGGCCGGCGGCCGTCGTAGGCCTCCAGCAGCATGTTCAGCAGGTGACCCACTTCGCCCGCTTCGAGCTGCGGCGGCGCCGGGCACCGCGGGTCGCCGCGGTGGTGCTCCCTCGACGTCGCCCCCTCCGCCCGGCCCGGCACCTCGCAGTGCATCAGCCGTCGCAACCGATGTTCCTCGATCATTTCCTGCCCTCCCTGACTCGGCATTCGCTTAGAGGCGGAAACGGGGGAAAAGGACACCGGAATCGCACGATCCGGGGGAGAACTGCCGAAGCCGTGGATTCTGCACGACCGATGCGGTAAACCGCCCGCACTGCGAGACACGGTTGGTCGCCACAGCTATGGTGTGCCGGGTGCTGAAAGGGCTATTGGTCGATTTCGCGGGGGTTCTCACCGATCCCGACGCCGGCCGGTTCTACGACTACTTGGCGGCCGCACGCGAGCGCGGCGTCCGCACCGCGCTGCTGTCCAACGCCCCGGGGGCGTCGGACGAGGTCAAGGACACGATGTCCGACTATTTCGACGCTCTGGTGTTCTCCGGGGAGGTCGGCGTGGCCAAGCCGGATCCGGCGGTCTACCTGATCGCGGCCGACCGGCTCGGGCTGCCCGCCGCGCGCTGCGCGGTCGTCGACGACTCCGCGGCGAACATCCGCGGCGCCGTCGAGGCGGGCATGGTCGGGGTGCACCACCGGTCGGTCAGCGAGACGCTGGACGAACTCGCGGTGCTGTTCGCCGCCGGGTGAACAGTCAGCGCGCGCGGCGGACCAGCTCGAACGACAGCACCGCGGCCGCGGCCGAGACGTTCAGCGACTCGACGTCACCGGGCATCGGGATCGACAGCCACTCCGTGACGAGCTCGCCGACCTCCGGCCCGACCCCGGCCGTCTCGCCGCCGAGCACGAACGCCGCGCGCTGGGGCAGGTCGACGTCGAACACCGTCGTGCGAGCCGACGCGCCCAGCGCGTAGAGCCCGTAGCCGGCTTCGGCGAGCATCTCCGCGGCCTCGCCCGCCGAGCCGCAGCGCAGCACCGGCGCGCGGAACGCCACCCCGGCCGAGGCCTTGACCACCAGCGGGTCCAGCGCCGCGACACCCCGCCGGGGCACGATCACGCCGTCCAGGCCCGCCGCGGTCGCCGTCCGCAGGATCATGCCGACGTTCGCGGGTGTGGTGATGCCGTCCAGCAGCAGCACCCGCGACGGCGGCCGCCGGTCGGCCAGCGCCGCGGAAAGCGCTCGCATCCGCGGCGCGACGACGTCGGCGAGCACGCCCTGGTCCTGCTTGCCGTTGCCGGCGAGCACCTTGACGCGGTGGGCGCTGGCGCGCTGCACCGGCACGCCGGCGGCCTTCGCCGCGCGCGTGATCTCGGCCGCGCCGGGACCGCGGGCGGTGTCGGCGAGAATCACCTTGTCCACGCGCAGGCCGTCGTCCGCCAGTGCCTCGAGCACCGGCTTCCGCCCGTACACGGTCAGGAAGCGGTCCTTCGGCGAGATAGTCGACTCATCACCCACACCCCGCAGTCTCGCATTGTGTAAGGATCGGCCCATGCCCGACCGCCTTTCCGCGCTGGACGCCTCGTTCCTGTACGTCGAGGACCACGCGACCCCGATGCACGTCGGCGGCGTGGCGATCTTCGAGCGGCCGCGCTCCGGGTTCGGCTACGCACAGCTGGTCGACCTCATCGGCGGGCGGCTGGCGTACCTGCCGCGGTACCGGCAGCGCGTGCTGGAGGTGCCGGGCCACCTGGCGCGGCCGGTGTGGGTGGACGACGTCGACTTCGACCTGAACTACCACGTCCGGCGCTCGGCGCTGCCCCAGCCGGGCAGCGACGACCAGCTGTTCGACCTGGTCGCGCGCCTGATGTCGCGGCGGTTGGCGCCGGAGCGGCCGCTCTGGGAGGCGTACTTCATCGAGGGGCTGGCCGGCGACCGGGTGGCGCTGGTGACCAAGACCCACCAGTCCGTTGTGGACGGTG
The DNA here is from genome assembly GCF_014654205.1 of Amycolatopsis bullii. Lineage (GTDB taxonomy): Bacteria > Actinomycetota > Actinomycetes > Mycobacteriales > Pseudonocardiaceae > Amycolatopsis > Amycolatopsis plumensis. The sequence goes on along the minus strand of NZ_BNAW01000040.1, from coordinate 47,143 downwards.
TCGGCACGATCGACCTCGGCCAGCTCATCCTCGACCCGGTGCCGGCCGAGCCTGAGCCGTTCGAGGACATCTGGACGCCGCGCCGCGAGCCGAGCCGCACCCAGCTGGTGCTGGACGCGATCAGCGAGGGCGTCCAGCGGCCGGGCGAGGTGGTGGAGAACGTACGGTCGGCGGCGAACGACGCGGTCGCGGCGGCGGGCAAGTTCGCCGAGACGGTCGGCGGGGTGGCGTCGACGCTGCGCACGCTGGTGAGCCCGGCGCCGTCCGGACCGCTGAACGTCCGGGTCTCGGGTGGCCGCGTGTTCGCGGTCGTGCGCACGCGGCTGGAGGACTTCCGCAAGATCCGCGCGGCGCACGGCGGCACGGTGAACGACGTCGTCCTCGCGGCCATCGCGGGGGCGCTGCGCGAATGGCTGCTTTCGCGCGAGGTGCAGCTGACGCCGAACACGACGATCCGCGCGCTGGTGCCGCTGGCGGTCCGCGACGCCGAGACGCCCGGGTACTCGACGCCGGGCCTGGTCGGCAACCAGGTGGCGGCGTACCTGGTGGACCTGCCGGTCGGCGAGCCGAACCCGGTCCTGCGGCTCCAGCACATCGGCCACGCGATGGCCGAGCACCTCGATTCGGGCCGTTCGGTGGCGGCGCGCGGCCTGCTCAAGGTCGGCGGCTTCGCCCCGGCTACGCTCCACTCGCTCGGCGCGCGAGCGGCGGGGTCGCTGTCCGGGCGCATCTTCAACGTCATGGTGACCAATTCACCGGGTCCCCAGGTGCCGATGTACGCGGGAGAGGCCAGACTGGTCGAGATGTTCCCGGTGATGCCGCTGATGCGCACCCAGGCGCTGGCGATCGGGGTGACGTCCTACCACGGCGGCGTCTACTTCGGACTGAACGGCGACCGCAAGGCCGCGTTCGACGTGGATCTGGTGGCCGGGATGATCGAAGAGTCCCTGGAAGAGCTGAAGGGTGCGCACTGGTGAGGGTCTATCTGCCTGCGACCATCGCGATGCTTCGCGACCTCGAGACATCGGGGGAGTTCCGCGCCCGCAGCGGAACGGCGTTCGCGCTGACGCCGGCGTTGCGCGAGGCGTACGTGAGCGGGTCGGACGAGGAGCTGGAGTACGCGGCGCTGCTGGACGCGGCCCGGGCTTCGTTGCGCTTGATCGCGGCGGAGGAGAAGGGCGAGCCGCGCCGGGTGGTGGTGTCGGCGGACGTTTCGGGCGTGACCCTCCGGCCGGACTTGGACGCCCCGGTGGTCCGCATCGGCGGCCCGATTCCGCTGTCGGCGGTGGCGGCGATCCACGTGGACGCCCCGGAGGCGGCGGAGGCAGTGGCCGCGGCGGCGGCGGTGATCGACGCGGCCGACCTGGGTGACCCGGACGCGGAGTTCACGTTGGGGGATGCCGAGGATCATGAGCTGGCTTGGTATGCGCCGCAGGAGCTGCCGTTCCTGCTGGAGCTGCTCTGAGTTGTCCCCAAAAGCTTGCGCCTGTGGACAACCGGCGCTGAGCAGGGGTTTTGTCGGGGATGGCCGGTAGACTGGACTTGGGGACGCCCCCCTGGGAGGGCGGGGGAAGTTTGCCGGGGCCCGACCATCCGGCGGCAACCCCCGAACGAGGCGTCCGCGCTAGCCCACCTCGCCGGCAGGCGGTGGCTGAATGTCCACCGGGCTGCCCCAGTCCGAATACCGCGTCGTGATCCGCGCCTCCGACCCCGGCAGGATCGGCGACAGGTCCAGCACGATCTGCACCGGCCGATGCGCCTCATCGAGCCACAACTCCACCGGGAACTTCCCACCCACCTGACCCGCCGCGTCCGCGGGCAGCCCCGCCGGCAGGTCCGTGCCCAGCCGCGCCAGGTCGAGCTCGACGCGGTAGTGCTCCGCCGCCGCGCCGTCCAGCAGCCCTCGCTCGGCCGCCACGATCGTCCCGGCCGTTCGGATCTCGCCCAGTGTGTGCGCCGGGTCGTTCTGGGCCGCCAGCTGGGTCAAGCTGCCTCCGGCGATCTGGGAAAACGGGTCCGTTCCGTCCGCCGCGACCACCACCCACGGCTTGCCCCCCTCGTCGCGGGAGCCTTCCGGCACCTTCGCGTACAGCTTGCCCGCCACCTGCCGCAGCTCCAGCGGCTCGCCGAGCAGGTCCGTCGTCATCACCTGGGCCGTCCCGCCGGCGCCGAAGCGGGAGTGGCCCTGCCCCTTCGAGCGGACCGAACCCACCGCGACGTCCGTGCCGAACTTCGCCGAGCCGCCGCTCGTCGTGGCGGCCGTTGCGGCGTCGGCCAGTGCTCGCGCGTCTTCGAACGCCGGACGGCGGGGCGGGTCGGAGCACGCACCGGCGAGCAGGGCGAACAGCAGCACCACGGCGGCTTTGCGCATGGCGCCCACAAAAACACAGCGGCTCCCCCGATCTCGTTCGGGGGAGCCGCCGCTACTCACCGTCGTCCGGTCAGCGACCGGCCTTCTTCATCAGCTCGCCGAAGTCGACGACCTGGTCGGCGGGCGGGGCCGCCACGTCGACCTGGGTGCCCCAGTCGCTGTACTTCATCGTGAACTTGGCGTCGCCGGCCGGCGCGCCCAGCGCCTGCATCATCGGGCCCTGGTCCATGGTGACCTGCACCGGCAGGTTGTTCTTGTCGAGCCACAGCTCCGCCGGGAGCTTGAGGTCCTTGCCCTTGAGCTTCTCGGTGAGCTGGTCACGCGACGCGGCCGGGACCTGGTCGGTGAACTGGTCGAGCGCCTTGGCGACGTCGAGCTCCACCTTGTAGTGGTTGACCTTCTGGCCGTTCAGCTCGGTCTGGTCGGACGAGATGATCCGGCCCGTCTTCGAGATCTGCTCGAGCATCTTGCTCGGGTCACTCTGCTCGGCCGACTTGGACAGCGCGCCGCCGATCGCCTGCGAGAACGGGTCGGTGCCATCCGCCGAGATCTTGGCCCACGGCTTGTCCGTGCCCATCTGCTTCTGCTCTTCGGCGGGCAGCTTGATGTACATGACCTTGTCGACCATGCGCATCTCGGTGGTCTGGCCGGCCGCGGTGCTCGTCATCGAGAACTTCGTGTCCGCGCCGTCGAAGGCCATGGCGCCGGAAGCGGTCATGGTCTGGCCGGCGGCGGAGCCCTCCATGGTGAACTTCGCCGACTTGGACTTCTCGGTGCCCTGCTTGGCCTCCGACGCCAGCTTGATCGCGTCGGTGAAAGGCGAAGCGAGGCCGTCGGTCTGGCTCTGGCCGCCCGCGGCGGCCGGTTCGGCGGTGCCGGTGGCGGAGTTGCCGCTGCACGCGGTCAGCGTGAGCACCAGCGCGGCGCCCGCGGCGATCAGGGTGGTCTTGCGCATCGAGTTCCCCTCAGGATCGGATCTTCCGCTCGGCATATCGCCCGAACGGGCGAATGGTTACCGATGTGACGGTGACGATCGGCGATTGGTTCCCGGTTGCCTCAGGACTCGGTGGGGCGAGTCACATCGTGGCCGCCTCGCGACGCCAGCAGGCGCCGCAGCGACGCCAGCCGCTCGGGGCTCGCCTTCCCTTCGGTGACGACGTCGTCGAGCGCGCAGTCCGGGTCCTCGGGCGCGCCCAGGTGCCCGCAGCCGGAGGGGCACTCTTCGGCGGCCTCGGCGAACTCCTCGAAGGCGTCCACGATGTCGTCCGCGGTGACGTGGGCCAGCCCGAACGACCGCACGCCGGGCGTGTCGATCACCCAGCCGCCGTCCGGCAGCGGCAGTGCCACGGCCGCGACGGACGTGTGCCGCCCCTTGCCGACCGCGCTCACCACGCCGGTGGCCAGTTCGGCGTCCGGGACCAGCCGGTTGACCAATGTCGACTTGCCGACACCGGAGTGGCCGACCAGGGCCGTCACGCGGTCCTTCAGCATGTCGGCGAGGCCTTCGGGCTCCTCGTCGAAGCGGGTCACGATCGCCGGGACGTCGAGGCCTGCGTAGCCCGACAGGAGCTCGTCCGGGCTGGCCAGATCGGCCTTCGTGAGGCACAGGACCGGTTCGACGCCGCCCGCGTAGCAGGCCACGAGGCAGCGGTCGATGAAGCCGGTGCGCGGTGGCGGGTCGGCCAGGGCGGTGACGATCAGCAGGCGCTCGGCGTTCGCCACGACCAGCCGCTCGTACGGGTCGGTGTCGTCGGCCGTGCGCAGCAGGGAGCTGGTGCGGTCGTCGACCCGGACGATCCGCGCGAGCGTGTCCGGCTTGCCGGAGACGTCCCCGACGATGCCGACCCGGTCACCGACGACCACCGGGGTCCGGCCCAGCTCGCGGGCCCGCATCGCGGTGACCACGCGGGCCGGATCGGCGTCGATCGCGCAGGTCCAGCGCCCGCGGTCCTTGCCGATGACCATGGCCGTGACGGCGTCGGCGTGCTCCGGACGGCGCTTGCTGCGGGGCCGGCTGCCCTTGCCCGGACGCACGCGGACGTCGGATTCGTCCAGCCTGCTCCAGTCGTTGCGCGCCAAACCCGTCGTCCTCTCGTGTGCCGGTGCCCACCCGAATGATCCCACGCCGCTCGCCAGGGCCCTGGCCTGCGTGTAACGATGACTCTTTCCGGAGGAGGAGGTTGGTCATGTGCGGGCGCTACGCCGCCACGAAGGACCCGGCGAAGCTGATCGAGGAGTTCGACGCGATCGACCTCACCGAGGGCCACGCGCGCGCCGACCACAACGTGGCGCCGACGAAGAACGTGGTCACGGTCGTGCAGCGGCACCCGCGTGACGAAGACGGCCAGGTGCTCGAGGACGAGCCCGCCGAACGTTCGCTGCGGATGATGAAGTGGGGCCTGGTGCCGTTCTGGGCCAAGGACCCGTCGGTCGGCTCGCGGATGATCAACACGCGCGCCGAAACGGCCGCCGAGAAGCCCGCGTTCCGCCGCGCGCTGGTGTCGCGCCGCTGCCTGGTGCCCGCCGACGGCTGGTACGAGTGGCGCCGCACGGGCAAGGAGAAGGAGCCGTTCTACATGACGGCGCCCGACGATTCCTCGATCGCGTTCGGCGGGATCTGGGAGAGCTGGCGGCCGAAGGACGACGACAAGGCCTCGCCGCTGATCACGTTCTCGATCATCACGACCGACGCGGCGGGCCAGCTCACCGACGTCCACCACCGGATGCCGCTGATCGTGCCGAAGTCGCACTGGGACGGCTGGCTGGACCCGGACCGCGAAGACGTCACCGACCTGCTGGTGCCGACGCCCGAGGACATCGTGGCTTCGCTGGAGCTGCGGCCGATCTCGAGCAAGGTGAACAACGTCCGCAACAACGGGCCCGAGCTGCTGGAGCGGGTCGATCCGGCGCAGGAGGGCGCCCTGTTCGACGCGCCGAAGTCATGACGGCCATCCCGATCGAGACCGCCTACGGCCCGGCGCGGGTGTACCTGCACTGCGCCGAGGAGGGCGAAGCGGTGCTCATGCTCGGCCACGGCGCGGGCGGCGGCCTCGGGGCGAAGGACCTGGTGGCGGTGACGCGCGCGGCGCAGGCGGCGGGGGTGCACGTGGCCCTGGTGGAGCAGCCGTACCGGGTGGCGGGCCGCCGCGCGCCGGCTCCGGCGAACCAGCTGGACACGGCGTGGCTGACGGTGGCGGACGACCTGTCGGCACGCTTCGACGGCCTGCCGTTCGTGTTCGGCGGGCGCTCGTCCGGGGCGCGGGTGGCCTGCCGGACGGCGTCGGCCGGGCAGGCGGTGGCGGTGCTGTGCCTGGCGTTCCCGGAGCACCCGCCGGGCAAGCCGGAGAAGACGCGCCAGCCGGAGTTCGACGCGGTCGAGGTCCCGACGCTGGTGATCCAAGGCGAGCGGGATCCCTTCGGGCGGCCGAAGCCGGGACCGCACCAGGAGCTGGTCCTGGTCGACGGCGACCACACCCTGGGCAAGGACCTGGAGACGATCTCCCGGGCGGCGGCCGAGTGGCTGTCGCGGGTGCTGCGGCCGCTGGCCTGACTCAGGCCCCGATCGGCGCCACCACCGCGCCGGTCAGCCGGATCAGCTCGTCCGGGGCCAGTTCCACTTCCAGCCCCCGTCGCCCGGCCGAGCAGAACACCGTCTCGAATGTCGGAGCCGTTGCGTCGATCACCACCGGCAGCCGGCTCCGGTGGCCCAGCGGCGAGATCCCGCCCAGCACGTACCCCGTCGCCCGCTGGGCCGCCGCCGGGTCCGCCATCTTCGCCTTCTTGCCGCCCGCCGCGGCCGCCAAGGCCTTCAGGTCCAGCTGGCCGGTGACCGGCACCACACCCACCACGAGCCGGCCGTCCACCTCCGCCACCAGCGTCTTGAACACGCGCGCCCGGTCCAGGCCCAGCGCTTCCACCGCCTCCAGCCCGTACGACTCCGCCCGCGGGTCGTGGTCGTAGGCGTGCAGCGTGTGCGCCACTTTTTGCTTCGACAGCAACGCCGTCGCCGGGGTGCCCTTGCCAGCCATGGCGGAAGTCTAGGGAATGCCCGCTCACCCCGATCGGTTGTACGGGACGTGACCACAACGCTCGCCACCACACGCTCACGCAGCCGTCGCCGTCCCGAGGCACCGGCGAACCGCGGCGTGCCCGGTCCCCGCGTAAACTCGGGTCCGCCGTATGCGCGCACGCGCATCGACGCCGAGCGGGAAGGGAACGGTTTGCCGAGCACGCAGAACTCAGCGCCGGAAGAAGCGACCGAGGCCGAGCGCGCCGAGCGCTTCGAGCGGGACGCGATGCCGCTGCTCGACCAGCTGTACTCGGCCGCGATGCGGATGACGCGCAACCCCGCCGATGCCGAGGACCTGGTCCAGGAGACCTACCTGAAGGCGTACGCCGCCTTCGCGTCCTTCAAGGCCGGCACGAACCTCAAGGCCTGGATGTACCGCATCCTGACCAACACCTACATCAACGGCTACCGCAAGCGCCAGCGGCAGCCGGTGCAGGCGCCCACCGAGGAGATCACCGACTGGCAGATCGCCAAGGCGGAGAGCCACACCTCCAGCGGGCTGCGCTCGGCCGAGGTCGAGGCGATGGACAACCTGCCCGACACCGACGTCAAGGCCGCCCTGCAGAAGCTGCCCGAGGAGTTCCGGCTGGCCGTCTACCTGGCCGATGTCGAGGGCTTCGCGTACAAGGAGATCGCCGAGATCATGGACACGCCCATCGGCACCGTGATGTCCCGTCTGCACCGCGGCCGCGCCCAGCTGCGCGACCTGCTCGCCGACGTGGCGCGCGAGCGCGGCTTCATCCGGGGTGCCAAGGAGGAGGTGGCGGGGCGATGAACGACATGTGCGAGGGCGCGTCCGACAAGGTCCGCTGCGAAGAGGCGCTCGCCGACATCTACCTGCTGCTCGACCGCGAGTGCAGCCTCGAGCGTGACGCCGCCTTGCGCGCGCACATCGAGGACTGCCCGCCGTGCCTCGAGGAGTACGGCATCGACGAGCACATCAAGCAGCTGCTGGCCCGCAAGTGCGGCGGCGACCTGGCCCCGGCCGAGCTGAAGAGCCGGCTGCGCGCGTCGATCCGCCAGACCGTCGCCACCCGCGGCGGTGTCACCGTGGAACGCACCGAGATCACCCTCGAGCAGCGCTCCGAGTAGCGCCCGAGCACGACGAAGGCCCCCACGCCGGTGCGTGGGGGCCTTCGTCATGCCGACGCCGGGAATCAGGCGTTGGGCTTCTTGCCGTGGTTCGCGCCGTTCTTCTTCCGGTCGCGACGCTTGCGGGCGCGCTTCGACATGTTCACTCCTCGTCGTCAAGGTTGCTGGTCAAGTGTGTCATGGCGGCCTGCTCTGGTTGGATGGGGTGCGTGTCCACGCTCGCCGAACTGCTCGCCGACAACACCGGCCTCCCCGGGGAGGCCGCGGACCACCTGCAGACCGTGGTCGCCGAGTGGCAGCTGCTGGCCGACCTGTCCTTCGCGGACTTCCTGCTCTGGGTCCCGGTGACCGAGGAACTGCAGCCGGACGGCGGCGACTTCGTCTGCGTCGCGCACGCCCGGCCGACGACGGCGCCGACCGCGCACCCCGAGGACGTCGTCGGCACGCGGTTCACCGTGCAGGAGCACCCGCAGCTGGCGAAGGCCATGCGCGAGGTGCGGATCTGCCGCGAGGAGGACCCGCACTGGTACCGCGACCTGCCGATGCGGCGCGAGGCCATCCCGGTGCGGTTCCACGACGAGGTCATCGCCGTGATGAGCCGCGAGACGAACCTGGCCGCGCCGCGGGTGCCGTCGCCGTTGGAGATCGCGTACCTGGGCAGCGCCGGCGACCTGTGCCAGATGATCGTCGACGGCACGTTCCCGCCGAACGGCACGAATGCGACGGACACGCACACGTCGCCGCGCGTCGGGGACGGGCTGATCCGCCTGGACTCGAGCGGCACGGTCGTGTTCGCGAGCCCGAACGGGTTGTCCGCGTACCACCGGATGGGGCACGAGTCCGACCTGGTGGGGACGCGGCTGGCGCCGTTGACGCGGTCGCTGATCCGCGATCCCTTCGACGCGACCGAGGTGTCCCACCGGATCATCGAGGCCCTCGACGGGAAGCCGTCGAGCCGCACGGAGGCGGACTCGCGACGCGGCGCGGTGGTGCTGTTCCGCGCGCTGCCGCTGCGGCCGGCCGGCCAGGCCGCGGGCGCGCTGGTGCTGGTCCGCGACGTCACCGAGGTGAAGCGGCGGGATCGGGCGCTGCTGTCGAAGGATGCGACGATCCGTGAGATCCACCATCGGGTGAAGAACAACCTCCAGACGGTGGCCGCGCTGCTGCGGCTGCAGTCCCGGCGGACGACGTCGGAAGAGGCGCGGCTCGCCCTGGCGGAGTCGGTCCGCCGGGTGACATCGATCGCGCTGGTGCACGAGGCGCTGTCGATTTCCGTGGACGAGCGCGTCGACCTCGACAAGCTGCTGGACAACGTGCTGCCGATGGTCGGCGAGGTCGCCACGGCGGAGTCGCAGGTCGGGCTGTCGCGGAAGGGCTCGTTCGGGGTGGTGGTCGCGGAGATCGCGACGCCGCTGGTGATGGTGCTGGCCGAGCTGGTGCAGAACGCCATCGAGCACGCGTTCCCGGCCGGCCGGTCGGGCAAGGTCGAGCTGATCGTGGAGCGTTCGGCCCGCTGGCTGGACGTCGTGATCCGCGACAACGGGCGTGGCCTGCCGTCGGGGTTCTCACTGGAGCGGTCGGACGGGCTGGGGCTGCAGATCGTGCGGACACTGGTGGAGTCGGAGCTGCGAGGCTCGCTGTCGCTGCGGAAGGTGCGGACGGAGGCGTCGTCGACCCGGGTGACGGGGACGGAAGCCGCGCTGCGCATCCCGCTGTCCCGCCGCCTCTGACGATCTCCGGCTGTCCCCAGCCGGAGGACTCGCGTACCTGGACGGACGGCTTGCGTACCCTGGGGGTCGGCCTGCGTACTCCGAGGGTCGGCTTGCGTACTCCGAGGGTCGGCCTGCGTACTCCGAGGGTCGGCTTGCGTACCCAGAGGGTCGGCCTGCGTACCTGGAGGGTCGGTTCGTCCGGCGAAGGCGGATCTCGCGTGATCCGGCGCGGGACTCGCGTGATTGGGGGCGAATCTCGCGTGATTGGGGAGGCATCACTCGTGATTGGAGGGGTATCGCGTGTGATTGGAGGGGCATCAACGCGTGAAGGCCCGGCACCAGGTGCGTGGTGCCGGGCCGTTCAGCGCTTGCGGAGGACTTGAAGTCCCGGTGAGGTTTCAGCGCACCCGTTGCCAGGTGGTTTCGCCTCGGTTGTTAAGCTCAAGCCGGGTAGGTATCACCCCAGACGGCGTGGGCACGACAAATGCCCGCCGGGTGAAATTCCTGCCTGGCCTGGGTGGATCTCGAGAAACTCAGGCGTTGGTACGCGTGCCGATGTGCGTACGGCGGCGCTTGAGCGCGCGTCGCTCGTCCTCGCTCATGCCGCCCCACACGCCGGCGTCCTGGCCGCTGGCCAGAGCCCAGGCCAAGCAGTCGGAAGCGGAGGGGCAGCGGTGGCACACGGCCTTCGCCTGAGCAACCTGCGACAGAGCAGGACCGCTGGTTCCCACCGGGAAGAACAGCTCGGGGTCCTCGTCTCGGCAGGCCGCGTCGTGGCGCCAGTCCATGTTCGTGAGCTCCTTCATATGGCGCGGGAGGGCCGCGCCACAGTCGTCAATGGCGGTCGTGTTCTTGGGTGCTTGTGAATGCTTTCACGAAGCACCGCTTTCGACAAGGGTTTCGGGAAGATCGGTGAGTCAGGTCACCCGGTCAAGCGACCCCTCTGACCTGCGGTTTCTCTCTGAGACAGCCGTCCGAAGGGAAGGCTGATGCGCTGAGTGGAGCTTCTCCGTCGACGAACGGCACCTGGTACTTATCCGCAGGCGATCAGCGGTCCCGTCGTCACACGATTACCGTGAGTGCATTCGGGACACTGAAGAATTCCACGCGAGTCCGCTGGCCGACGAGGTCGCCGTCCACCTGGAAGTTTACCGGTTCAGCTGCGTCGATGCGGACCATCGGCAGGTCATCGTGACGCACGAGACGCCGTCCCCGCTGGTTGCTCTTCGTAACCAAAGCTTGGCGTACATGCTTGAACACGGTGGGCAACCCCAGACCGCTCAGCGCGAACAGGCCCAATCCCGTCTCGAACGAGCAACCCGGGTTGAGGTGGACGGCACGCTCACCCAGGTAGCTCCACGGATCGGTGTTCGACACGAAAGCGGTCAACGCCTCGACCGGGTCCTCGCCGGGAACGCGGATGGTCAGGGCCGGCCGGCCCAGCGGCGGGCGGAAGTAGGAGCGGACGGCGGCCCGCAGGTACAGGCCGGCGGTCGTCTGCTTGCCGCGGCGCTTGGCGACCCGGCCGACGACGTCGGCGTCCCAGCCGAGGCCGGAGTTGAAGGTGAACCAGTGTCCGTCGGCCAGCCCGAGCCCGACCCGGCGCGAGCGGTCGTTCTCCAGCGCGTTGAGCAGCTGGTGGGTGGCCTCGAAGGAGTCGGCGGAGATGCCGAGGGCGCGCGCGAAGACGTTGGCCGAGCCGCCGGGCACGACACCCAGAGCGGGGACGTGGCCTATTGCGGCGGGGTCGCCGTCAACATCCGCCAGCAGGCCGTTGACGACCTCGTTGACCGTGCCGTCGCCGCCGTGCGCCACGACCAGGTCGATGCCGTCCCGCGCCGCCGAGCGCGCGACGGCCATCGCGTGGCCGCGGTAGTCCGTCTCGACCACGTCCAGCTTGACCTGGCTGGCGAGCGCGTGCGCCAGGACGTCCCGGCCACCCGCGGTGGTCGAGGTGGCCTGGGGGTTCACCACGAGGATTGCGCGCATTACCGCAGAGTAAGTGACTTCCGGCGGCCCGAGAACCTTCCGGCGCCGCATGGTGACGGGCGCAACCCCGGGAGACAGCACCTTCGAGACCCTGTGCCGGGCGGTCCTCCTTCACGTGCGAGTGTCCGCTCGTCGTGACAAGTGCACCCGGGCCGACCGCCCGCTCATCGACGACATCTTGATTTTCGACGCCGGGGCGGTCTCGCGAAAACGGCCGACCGGGTGGCATACGATCGAAAGAGCTCACGCACGGTGACTCGCCCTGGCCGGGTCCACTGTGCTTCTCGCGAAAACCTGTGTTCGCCGAAGACCGGAAGGCCGCCGCAGTGAAGCTCTCGCCCGCTCCCCGTGAGGTCCGGCTGGCCGGCGTGGTCACCGCGGTGCCGTCGCTCGCCCTGCTGGTGTTCGGGGTGGTCGTGCTGGTGAACGGACTGGGCTCGCCCGCGCAGCCGGGCAACAACGTCTTCGTCGAGTCGGGCACGTTCATCGTGGTGGCGCTGGCGTTCCTGGCCGCGTCGGCCGGGCTGGTCCTCGGCCAGACGTGGGCGCGCTCGCCGGGCGTGGTGATCGCGCTGATCGTGATCGGGCTCGGCTGGTACCTGCTCGGCCCGTCCGGCGAGCCGCTGTGGGGCGTGCCGATCGCCCTGCTCGGCATCGTGGCCCTGGCCCTGCTGTTCCGGCGGCCGTCGCGGGCCTGGGCGCTGGGGCTGCGCGAAGGCGAGACGGAAACGGAGGCCGCCGAACGCGGCGGGCTGGCGGGCCGCCGCGCCGAGCGCGAGGGCCACGAAGAGGACTGACCCGCAGCCGCCCGGACGTCATGAATGACTCATTCCTGGCGTCGGAGGTCAGGAATGAGTCATTCAAGACGTTCAAGCCTGGGCGGCCAGCGCCTTCAGCGGCTCGTCGGTGAGGCGGTTGACCGTCCAGTCGTCCATCGCGACCGCGCCCAACGCCTTGTAGAACTCCGTCGCCGGGTTCCAGTCCAGCACCGACCACTCGAGCCGCGCGTAGCCGTTCGCGACGCACTCGGCCGCCAGTGCCGCCAGCAGGGCCTTGCCCAGGCCCGAACCGCGCTGGGACTCCCGGACGTACAGGTCCTCCAGGTAGATCCCGTGCACGCCGCGCCAGGTCGAGTAGTTCAGGAACCAGACGGCGAAGCCGACGACCTCGCCGTCCACTTCGGCCACGTGCCCGAACAGCTTCGGCGATTCGCCGAACAGCGCCTCGTGCAGCTGCGCCGGCGTGAGGTGGCACTCGTCGGGCGCGCGCTCGTAGTCCGCCAGCTCGTGGGCGAGGCCGACCGCCGCTTCGACGTCCGAAGGGCGGATCCGGCGGATGCGGTCGTCGGGCACGTCAGTCCTCCGCGGGCAGCAGGTTGAGGTGTTCGATCTGGGGTTCGCCGCGCTCGTCGCCGAGCACCGCGATGCCGGCCGCGTCGAGTCCGAAGTGGACGCCGGCGGTGGCGGGCAGGCCGAGCCAGCGGGCCACCAGCACGCGGCTGAAGTGCCCGTGGCCCACCAGGATCACGTCGCCGGCTTCGCAGGCTTGCCGTGCGCGCTCCAGCACGCGGTCCGCGCGGGCGGAGACGTCCGAAGCGCTTTCGCCGCCGGGGCTCGGGTGGGTCCAGACCGTCCAGCCCGGCACGGTCTCCCGGATCTGCGGCGTGGTGACGCCTTCGTAGTCGCCGTAGTCCCACTCGGCGAGGTCCTCGGTGACTTCGTCGACGCGCAGCCCGGCCAGCGCGGCGGTGCGCAGCGCCCGGGCACGCGGGCTCGACAGCACCAGCGACGGGCCGCCCACCAGGCTCCGGAGGGTGCCGCCCGCGGCGCGTGCCTGGCCTTCGCCCGCCGGGGTCAGCGGGATGTCCGTGCGGCCGGTGTGCCGCCCGTTCAGCGACCATTCGGTCTGCCCGTGCCGGAGGAGGAAGAGACGGTTGGTCACCCGGCCGAACATACCCGGCCGTTTGCGCGGCAGCAGGCCGTCTGCTTAGCTACTGAACGGTAGCTTAGTACGAGGAGACGCCCATGGCCCTGACGCCGACGTTCGCGATGTGGCACAAGCTGGCCGGGAAGCCGGGCGGGAAACAGCTGTTCAGCGCCGCGATGTGCCTGCGCGTGCCGTACTTCCGCACGGTGCTGCCCTCGGTGCGCGAGCTGCGTCCCGGCCACTGCGAGGTGACCGCGCCGAAGTGGTGGGGTGTGCACAACCACATCGGCACGTTCCACGCGATCGCCGCCTGCAACCTGGCCGAGATCGCGATGGGCATGCTCGCCGAGGCGACCGTCCCCACCACGCACCGGTGGCTGCCGAAGGGCATGAACGTCCAGTACGTCGCGAAGGCCGAAACCGGCCTGCGCGCGGTCGCGGCGCTGCCCGGGCTGCCGGAGTTCGGCGACGAAGGCTTCGACCTCGAGGTCCCGGTGACCATTTCGGACGCGAAGGGCCGGCCGGTGGTCACCGGGACGATCACCATCTGGGTGACGCCGAAGAAGCGTTAGAGCTGCTTGTACTGCACGTACGTCGTCTGGTGGAACTCCGACGACGACGGCAGCCCCAGCTTCCGGTCGACGAGCTTGCCGAGCGGGCCGCAGCCCTGCGTCGCCGGGAGCGCCAGGGCCGGGTCGACGACGCCGAAGTGGAACGTCGGCGGGTTCTTGGACAGCACCGTCGGCGGCATCGCCGGGTCGTCGTGGACGACCGTGTGCAGCGGCGCGGCCGCCGTGCCGATGCTGCATTCCTTGCGCAGCAACGGGTGCCGCAGCATCGCGTAGACGTCGAGCTCGCCGCGGCGGGTGTCGTTGCCCTGGAAGTCCGAATATCCGCCGTAGCGCAACTGGAGTGTCGTGCCGGCCAGGCCGGGCACGCGCACCGGCTCGTGCCGCAGCGCGCCGAACACCTGCGCGTACTGGCCGTTCACCTTGCCTTCGCTGAACGTCAGCCGCATTTCGCCCAGCGGGATCTCCTGGGTGCCGATCGACAGCTTTCCTTGCGAGACAAAGGCTTCACAGCGCCACGTGCCCGGGTCGGCGTCCGCGGGCGGCGCCGGGCAGCCGGTGAAGTCGAACGTCGGGAGTTCGTCCGCGGACGCGGTGCCCGGCAGCAAGGCCAGTGCGGCCACGGCCGCCCCCAGTGCGAGAAGTTTCATGGCGCTGAGCCTGCCCGCGTGGTGACGCCGGGACATCCGGGATCGTCCCCAGGGAAGCCCCGGGATTCGTCAGGGGCCGAGCCGGGCCAATGCGTCGACGAAGCCGTCGTCGGCGGTCGCGAAGAACTCGGCGTCCGCGGCCTCGACGTCCTTCAGCGCCTTCGCGACCAGTTCGAGGCCGGCCGGGGTGACTTCCAGGCGCTTCGCGCGGGCGTCGGCCGGGTCGTCGGCGCGGGCCAGCAGACCGCGGTCGGCGAGCTTGCGGACGACCTGGCTGGTCATCATCGTGTCGGTGCCCGCCTGGTCGGCGAGTTGCCGCTGGGTCGGTGGCTCGCCCGCCCGGGTGAGCCACCACGTCGTCGTCAGCAGCACGAACTGGACGTGCGTGAGGTCGTGCGGGGCCAGCGCGGCACGCATCGCCCGCTGCCAGGCCAGCGTCACGCGCCACAGCAGGAAGCCGGGGCTGCGCTCGGGGCCGGGCAGGCGGGACTCGGGGAGGCTCATACGCGCAAGCTTGCCTCGGCGAGCCGGGCCAGCGCGCGCATCGCGTCGGGAGTGTCCGAAGTGACCTGCTCGCCGAACCCCTCGGGGCCGTCGATGGTGACGCGGTAGGTGATCCGCGTGCCGCCGTCGACGTCGGTCAGCACGTGCTCGAACCGCAGGTGCGCGTCCGGCAGCCGCGTCTCGTCGGTGAAGCTCCGGCCCTCGGTGACCTCGGTGAGGGTGAACGGGATCGGCGGCATGCCGTCCATCGTCATCGTGCCGCTCGTCCCGGCGGCGAACGGGCCGCCGAGGACCACCGACCGGACGCCGGCGTCCCACTCCGGCCAGCGGTCCGTGTCGGCCCAGAGCGGCCAGATCGCGGCGGCGGGGGCGGTGGACGTCTCGCTGTGCTCGTACTCGTAAAGTGCCATGCGAGCAGACTATATGCGCGCTTACTAAAAGCGCAAGCGGCTTCGCCGAGCCGGGCGGTGCTGGTCAGTTCGCCGAGCGCAGCTTGTCGTAGTAGGCGACGCAGTCCTGGTAGGACGGCAGCAGGCCCTGCTCGAGCGCCTCGGCCAGGGTGGGGGCGGCGCGGTCCTTCTCCGACAGGATCGGCTCGATGTCCGCGGGCCAGGGCAGGCCGAGCGCGGGGTCGAGCGGGGTGATGCCGTGCTCGCCCTTGGGGTTGTACGGCTCGGAGCACAGGTAGGCCATCACCGTGTCGTCCTCGAGCGCGATGAAGCCGTGCCCGAGGCCCTCGGCGAGGTAGGCGGCGTTGTACCGGGCCGAGTCGAGCCGGACGGCGTCCCAGTGGCCGAAGGTCGGCGAGCCGACGCGGATGTCGACGACGACGTCGAGCAGCGAGCCGCGCGCGCAGTAGACGTATTTCGCCTGCCCGGGAGGCGTGTCGGCGAAGTGGATGCCGCGGATCGCGCCCCGCCGGGACACGCTGTGGTTCGCCTGCGCGAGCCGCAGCGGGTGGCCGGTCGCCTCGCGCAGGACCTCCTCCTGGAAGGGGGCGACGAACAGGCCCCGCGTGTCGGGGAACGCCCGGGGGGAGAACTCGAAGGCGTCCGGGACGCTCAGCCGGCGGAATTCCATGGCATCACCTTATCGGGCGGCTAAAAAACCGAACGGACGTCTTGGCAATTGCCGGAATGGCGTCCGATGTGACATCAACCGCACCGAGGGGTCACCGGCGGCGGAGGACCTGTCACAATGAACGAACCGCCGCGTCCGCGGCCATCGCCAGACCCACGGCACCGATGGCCGACGTGACGCCTCGCCGACAGGCCGGCGCTACCGCGCTGGGCTGCCGTGCCGGGATCCCCCACGGTTTCCCCTGCCGACCGTGGTCCCAGCCCGCATGCCCAGGAGAAATTCCAGTGACCCGAGTCCGAACCGCGAGTTCCGTCATTCCCACTGGGGGAATGACGGAAACGACGACAGGAAACCCCATGACCGACCCCACCGGCGCCGTCGCGCCGGTCACCGACGAAGAGATCTTCACCGGGCACGAGGGCGGCAAGCTCTCGGTGGCGGCCACCCGCCCGATTTCCAGCCCGCGTGACCTTTCGATCGCGTACACCCCGGGGGTGGCGAAGGTGAGCCGCGCGATCGCCGAGGACGCCGCCAAGGCCAAGCACTACACGTGGGCGGACCGGCTGGTCGTCGTGGTGAGCGACGGGACGGCGGTGCTCGGCCTCGGCGACATCGGCGCGAGCGCGTCGCTGCCGGTGATGGAGGGCAAGTCGGTGCTCTTCAAGACTTTCGGCGGCCTCGACTCGATCCCGCTGGTGCTGGACACGACCGACGTCGACGAGATCGTCGAGACGCTGGTCCGGCTGCGGCCGTCGTTCGGGGCCGTCAACCTGGAGGACGTTTCCGCGCCGCGGTGCTTCGAGCTGGAGGACAAGCTCAAGGAAGCCCTGGACTGCCCGGTCATGCACGACGACCAGCACGGCACGGCGATCGTGACGCTGGCCGCGCTGCGGGGCGCCAACCTGGTCCTCGACCGGGCGATCGCCGACCAGCGCGTCGTCGTCTCCGGCGCCGGCGCGGCGGGTGTGGCCTGCGCGAAGATCCTCCAGGAAGCCGGCATCGGCGACGTCACGGTGCTCGACTCCCGCGGCATCATCCACGCCGGCCGCGACGGCCTGAACCCGGTCAAGGAACGCCTGGCCGCGACGACGAACAAGGCGGGCCTGCGCGGCGGGCTGGCGGAAGCCCTCGAAGGCGCGGACGTCTTCCTCGGCCTGTCGGGCGCGACGATCGACGAGTCGCTGCTGGGCCGCATGGCGGGGGGCGGCATCGTGTTCGCGCTGTCCAATCCGGACCCGGAAGTGCACCCGGTGGCGGCCGCGCGGTACGCGTCGATCGTGGCCACCGGCCGGAGCGACTTCCCGAACCAGATCAACAACGTGCTGGCGTTCCCGGGCGTCTTCCGCGGCGCGCTCGACTCGGGCGCGCGGGCGATCACGGAGAACATGAAGCTGGCGGCCGCCGAAGCGATCGTGTCGGTGGCGATGGACGACCTGGGCCCGGACCGGATCGTTCCGTCACCGCTCGACCCGCGCGTGGCCCCCGAGGTCGCGGCCGCGGTCGCGAAGGCCGCGGAAGCCGACGGCGTCACGGACTGAGTGCTCTGCCGCGGCTCATCGTGAGTGAGAAACAGTGTTCTAACCCTGTTTCTCACTCACGAGGGCCGCGGCAGACTCAGGAACCGAGGAGGTCGGGGAGGCGGTGGCGGGGGACGTCGACCAGGCGCAGGTCCACCAGGTCTTCGGGGACGTCGAGGGCGACGTTCGCCAGGCGGGCGTGGGCGCGCGTGAGGACCTCGTCCTGGTGCTCCACTGCCTCGGCGACCACGACCGCGTGCCGGTTGTCCGGCGTGCTCCGCAGGTATCGCAGCGCGTACTTGCCCCGGACGAGTGACGCGAGCGCCTCCTGGGCCGCCTGATCGCCCAGGTCGGGGTGGGCGTTGGGGACCAGCAGCGCCAGGCGCCGGGCGTTCGTGCCCAGCAGTGTCCGCAGCAGCCACGGTCCCGGGTCGGCCGAGAGGTCCATCGCGACGGCGTCGCCCTCGGGACCGGAGATCGACCAGTCCACCGGCCGCGACTCCAGCGCGAGCCCGCCCGCGCCCGCGATTTCCTTCAGCTTCTCCAGCAGCGCCGGTTTCGTCCCGGCCGCTTCGACCGACTGCGGCCCGTGCGTGTAGATCGCCTTGCCGCTGCGCATCTTCTTGGCCTTCGCCGTCGGCTGGCAGACGTACAGGTCCGCCGCGCTGCCGATCGCCTGCGCCCCGAAGTACCGGTTGAAGCCCGGCAGGATCGCCTCGAACGTCAGCCCGAGCGTGGCCAGCGACCGCTGCACCTGCGCGCCCAGCGCCGGGTGACGCGGGCTGTAGCCGTACGCCAGCAGCAGCCGTCCCTCGCTCGGCTCGCGCAACGCCTGCACCCCGCGTGCCGCGAACAAACCCATTCCTTCGGGCGTGTACGGCGGATCGCTGAACACGAGGTCGAATCCGCCGGAAAGCGACGGGGGCAGGCCGACCCGCAGGTCCGCATGCACGGTCCGGATCTCCCGGCCGCCGCGGTCGTCCAGGTAGGCGAGCACCCGCTCGTCCAGGTCGACGACCGTCAGGGTCGCCGACGGGCAGACCGCCCGCACCGCCGGCGACGTCAGGTCGTGGTCGCCGAGGAACAGCAGGCGGGCCGACGCGAGGTCGTACTGGGCGTCCAGCCAGAGTGCGCGGCGCAGCACGGTCTCCGGCGTGGCCTGCACGTGGTCGAGCGCGGCCAGCGGCGAGGGCACCTCGGCCACCCACTCGGCGACCTTCGGCAGCAGCTCGTGCGTCGCGACGGCTTCGTCGAGCGGGTCGGCGTAGCGGGGCGCGCGGTACTGCAGGTACGACGCCGCGACGCCGGGGGCGATGCGCAGGCGGTCGCCGCTGCGGTCCAGGTCGTCGCCGAGGGCGGTGAGGACGGCTTCCACGCTGCGCCGCGGGGCGGTCGACAGCCGGACCAGCTCGCCGAGGTCGTGGTCGCCGGTGCGCAGCAGGTCGAGGACGCGGTACAGCGGGCGGACGCCGACGCCGTGCGCGGCGAGGACGTCGTCGAGGGCGTTCACGGACTCTGAGCCTAGTCACCAGCCCTCGGAACAGCGTGCCAACCACCGCGTACTCGGCTACGGTCGAACGCACCGGGACATGGGGAGTGGCAGTGACCATCGAATTCCGCGACGTGACCAAGCAGTATCCGGATGGGACGGTCGCCGTCGACAAGCTGAACCTGACGGTCGAAGACGGCACGATCACCGTGTTCGTCGGCCCGTCCGGCTGCGGCAAGACCACGTCACTGCGGATGATCAACCGGATGGTCGAGCCGACCGCCGGCCAGGTGCTGCTGGACGGCAAGGACGTCGCCGAGGGCGACCCGGCGCTGTTGCGCCGCGGCATCGGCTACGTCATCCAGCACGCCGGCCTCTTTCCACATCGGACGGTGCTGGACAACATCGCCACCGTGCCGCTGCTTTCGGGCTGGGACAAGGCGAAAGCGCGCAAGCGGGCCGCCGAGCTGCTGGAGATCATCGGCCTGCCGGTCGAGCTCGGCAAGCGGTACCCGGCCCAGCTCTCGGGCGGCCAGCAGCAGCGCGTCGGCGTCGCCCGCGCGCTCGCCGCGGACTCGCCGGTGCTGCTGATGGACGAGCCGTTCTCCGCGGTCGACCCGATCGTGCGCGAGGACCTGCAGAACGAGCTGCTGCGGCTGCAGTCGCAGCTGGGCAAGACGATCGTGTTCGTCACGCACGACATCGACGAGGCCGTCCGGCTCGGCGACAAGGTGGCGGTGATGCGCGTCGGCGGCAAGCTGGCCCAGTACGGCACGCCCGCCGACGTCCTCCGGCACCCGGTGGACGACTTCGTCGCGTCCTTCGTCGGCCGGGATCGCGGCTACCGCGGCCTGTCGTTCCTCTCCGCCGAAGGCGTCGAGGTCAAGGAGCTGGAGCTGGTCGAAATCGGGTCCAGCGTGCCGGCGAGCGACGGCTGGCGGCTCGCGGTCGACACCGAGAAGCAGCCCCGCGGCTGGCTGCCGCCGAACTCCACTGTGGACGGGCAACTGACCGAGGACGACCTCGTGGCCGGCGGATCGCTGTGGGTGCGGGGGACGCCCATTCGCGGCGCGCTCGACGCGGCGCTGTCGTCACCGGCCAGCCTCGGCGTGGTCGTCGACGAAGAGCACCGGGTCCTCGGCGCCGTGGTCGCGCGGCAGGTCCTGGACGTCATCGAGGGCACGCCCCAGGCGTCATGAGCTTCTTCGACGAGCTCGGGCGCTACCTGGGCAGCGCGAACAACCGCGTGCAGATCCTCGGTGACCTGGGTGATCACGTGTACCTCGCGCTGCTCCCGCTGGTGCTCGGCATCGTGCTGGCGGTCGCGGCGGGCTGGCTCGGCCATCGCTGGGCACCCGCGCGGCAGGTGCTGATGGTGGTCGCGAACCTGCTCTACACGATCCCGTCGCTGGCGCTGTTCGTCGTCATCCCCGGCCTGATCGGGACGAAGATCCTGGACAGCGTCAACGTCGTCGTCGCGCTGACGATCTACACCGCGGCGCTGCTCGTCCGCCCGGTGCTCGACGCCCTCGACGCGGTGCCGCCGCCGGTGGTCGCCGCCGCGACCGCCGTCGGGTACAAGCCGGTGCGGCGGTTCTTCGCCGTCGAACTCCCGCTGTCGGTCCCGGTGCTGGCGGCCGGCGTGCGGGTCGCGTCGGTCAGCAACATCAGCCTGGTCAGCGTCGGCGCGCTGATCGGCACCGGCGGCCTCGGCGTGCTGTTCACCGACGGCTTCCAGCGCGAGTACTTCTCGCCGATCGTGGTCGGCATCGCGCTGACGCTGCTGCTGGCCCTGGTCGTCGACCTGGTGCTGGTGGGCGCGCGAAACGTGCTGACGCCGTGGACCCGGGTGGGAGCGCCGTGATCACCGACCTCCTCCACTGGTTCGGCGACCCGGCGCACTGGTCGGGGCCCGACGGCGTCCCGCAGCGGCTGCTGGAACACCTGGGCTACACGGCGTTGTCGCTGGTGATCGCGCTGGTTATCGCGGTGCCGCTGGGCCTGTTCGTCGGCCACACCGGCCGCGGCGGCGTCGCGCTGGTGAGCGTCGGCAACGCCATCCGCGCGCTGCCGACGCTGGGTCTGGTCACGTTCCTGTTCCTGCTCTTCACCGAGAGCGTCACCTCGACGATCATCGGGCTCGTGGTGCTGGCCGTGCCGCCGATCCTGGCCGGTACGTACGCCGGGCTGCAGGCCACCGACCACGGCGTGGTCGACGCCGCCGAGGGCGTCGGGATGACCGGCTGGCAGCGGCTGTGGAAGGTGGAGGTGCCGATCTCCCTGCCGCTCGTGCTCGGCGGCATCCGCAACGCCGTGCTCCAGCTGGTGGCGACCGCCGCGGTGGCCGCCTACGTCGGACTCGGTGGCCTGGGCCGGTTCCTGCTCGACGGACTGGCCATTTTGGACTATTCCGAGGTGATCGCGGGCGCGCTGCTGACGACATTGCTGGCCATCGTCCTGGATCTCCTCTTCGCGCTGCTGAACCGGGCCCTGGTGCCCCGGGGTGTCCGGCTCGCGGCGGCGGTGAAGAAGGTGACGGCGTGAAGCGGCTGCTCTCTTTCGTCGCGGTCCTGTTCTTGGCCGCGGGCTGCGGGAACCCGCTGGCGGGTGGCGGTGAAGGGGGCACTTCGGGCGACATCATCATCGGGGCGTCGGACGTCGGCGAAAGCCTGCTGCTGGCCCAGATCTACGCCGGAGCGCTGCGCGAGGCGGGGGCGGAGAACGTGACCGTGCGGCCGCCGGTCGGCAGCCGCGAGGTCGTCGTCAAGGCCCTGCAGGACAAGTCGCTCACGGTTGTGCCGGACTACAGCGGGAACCTGTTGCGCTACTTCGACAAGGACGCCGCCGCGACGACGTCCCAGGACGTCTACGCGCAGTTGCGGCAGAAGCTCCCGCCCGGGTTCGAGGTGCTGGACCAGGCGCCGGCGGAGGACAAGGACCTGCTCGTCGTCGGACCACAACTGGCTTCTTCGGGTATCAAGACGTTCTCCGACCTCGGGAAGCGCTGCGGCGAGCTGGTGTTCGGCGGCCCGGGCCAGTGGAGCAGCCGCTGGAAGGACAAGATCAAGGCGTTGTACGGCTGCGAGTTCAAGGAGATCCGCACGACGGACACCGGCGGCCCGGTGACGGTGGCGGCCCTGAAGTCCGGTGACGTCCAGGTGGCGGACCTGTTCAGCACGTCGTCGACGATCGCGGCGAACGGGTTCGTGCCGCTGGTCGACGACAAAAACATGTTCCCGGCGCAGAACATCGTGCCGCTGGTGGCGAAGGGGACGCTGTCGCCCGCCGAGGTGGCCGCGTTGAACCGCGTCTCGGCGGCGCTGACGACCGAACAGCTGACGCGGCTCAACGTCGAGTTCACCGAGGAGAAGCGGAACCCGCTCGACATCGCCGAGGACTTCCTCACGCGGGCTTAGCGCTCACTCCCGCGCCGGCTCGTCCAGCAGGGCACACAGCCTGCTCAGCGTGGTGGCCCACGGTCGCGCGGCGAGCAGGCTACTGGCGTCCGGATGGGTGTCCCAGTAGTGCACCAGCGGTTGCTGCGCGGGGGTGGTCATCCGCTGCACGGCGAGAACGAGGTCGTCCAGTAGCACCCGCCAATCACGCTCGCCGGTGCTCACCACTCAGCCCTGCCGGGTGGGCCGGATGGTGAGGTCGCCGATCTCGACGTCGTCGGGCTGCTCGATGGCGAACGCGATCGCCCGCGCCACGGCCTCGGGACCGATGCCGAGCGCCGCCATCGCCTCCTGGGCCTGCGCGCGCTGCGCGGGGTCCTGGACGTAGTCGACCAGCTCGGTGCGCACGTACCCCGGCGAGATCGACGTCGTGCGCAGGACGCCGTCGGTCGACTCCTGCCGGAGCGCCTCCAGCAGCGTGCGCACGGCGTTCTTGGTCCCCGCGTAGACCGCCTGTGTCGGGACGATCTTCAGCCCCGACGTCGAGACGGTCGTGACGAAGTGCCCGCGGCCCTGCGCGCGGAACACCGGCAGCGCGGCGGCGATGCCGTGCAGCACGCCGCGGAGGTTGACGTCGATCATCGCGTCCCAGTCGTCGACGTCGAGCGCGCTCACCGGCGCGATCCGGGCGACGCCGGCGTTGGCCACCAGGACGTCGAGGCGGCCGAAGCGATCGACGGCGAGGGCGACGAGCCGCTCGAGATCGGCCCGGCGGGTGACGTCGACGTCCAGCAGGTCCGCGCGGCCGCCGTCGTCGCGGATCTTCCGGGCCAGCGCTTCCAGCCGGTCGGTGCGCCGGGCGCCCAGCACGACGGCCGCGCCCCGGCTCGCCAGCTCCACCGCCGTCGCCTCGCCGATCCCGCTGCTCGCGCCGGTGATCGCGACCACCTTGTCCAGTCCGTTCGTCATGGCACCTCCCGCTAAACTGACAACTGTCCGCTTAAGCGTAGCGGACACTTGTCCATTTATGCGAGGAGGTGGTCGTGCCGCGTTCGGACGCCGTCGCCAACCGCGACCGGATCGTCGAGGCCGCACGGGCGGAGCTGAGCGAGTCCAACGGCGCGCCCGAGGAACTGAAGCTGCACCGGGTCGCCAAAGCCGCGGGCGTCGGGCAGGGCACGCTCTACCGGCACTTCCCGACCCGCGAGCACCTGCTGGCGGAGGTGTACCGGGCCGAGCTGACCCAGCTCGTCGCCACCGTGGCGCCCCTGCTGGCCGAACACTCCCCGCTGGAGGCGCTGTCGCGCTGGCTGGACCGGCTGATCGAGTACGCGCGCGTCAAACGCGGTGTCATGGCGGGGATCGCGGTGCCGGCGTGGCAGGACCTGTACGCCGGCCAGCACCACCGGCTCGACGACGCGCTCGAAACGCTGCTGGACCGGGGAAAGGCCGCCGGGGAAATCCGCGACCGCGTCGACGCCGCCGACGTCATCCTGCTCCTCGGGGCGCTGTCGCGGATCCCCGAAGCCGACTGGGACCAGCGCGCGCCCCGGATCGTGGCGGTGATCGTCGACGGCCTGCGCGCCTAGCGGTCGGCGGCCAGCTTGAGGCCGAGGCCGATGAAGATGCCGCCGGTGGCGACCTCGATCCGCCGTTGGTTCTTCTTCTGCCGGACCCACCCGCCGACGCGGCCGGCGAGGACGCCGACGGTGCCGTCGACGAGGAACTCGAACACGATCATGATCGCCCCGAGGACGGCGAACTGCAGCCAGACGTGCCCTCGGCCGGGATCGACGAACTGCGGGAGGAAGGCGATGGTGAAGGTGACCATCTTGGGGTTGAGCAGGTTGGTGAGCAGGCCGGACAGGAAGGCGCGGTCCGGCTTCCGCGCGACGAGCGGCTTGCGGTTCCGGATGGCCTGCACACCCAGGTAGATGAGGTAGGCGGCCCCGGCGACGCGAACCACGGTGAAGGCGACGGGCACGGCGGCGAAGAGCGCGGCCAGCCCGGCCGCGGCCACGGCGACGTGGATGGCTTCGCTGGTGGCGACCCCGGCGGTGGCGAGCAGACCGGCCTTCGGGCCGCCGCGCATGCCGCAGCCGAGGATGAAGAGCATGTCCGGCCCCGGCATCACCATCGCGACGGCGGTGGTGGCGAGGAAGGCCAGCAGGAGGTGCGGGTCGACCGGCATGGCGTCATCGTGGCACGCCGGCCGGGGTCCGCGAACTCCATTTCCGGTCAGCCGCGCACGGCCGCCGCCACGCGGGCCGCGTCCTCGATGGCCTTCTCCGGGGACTCCTCCGGCAACGGCAGCAGCACGACCGACCCGCTGCCCGCTTCGTGCAGGGCGCGGACCGCCGCCGCGCAGGTGGCCAAGTCGCCGCAGATCGCCAGGCGGTCGATCCACTCCGGACGCAGGCCCGCGGCCAGCTCGTCCACTGTGGACGCCGAATCCATCAGGGCCAGCAGCTCCGAAGCGAACGGCAGACCTTCCACCTGGACCCGCGATCCGGGTGTCAGGGACTCCGCCACCGTCATCCGCGCCCGCTCGCGGTCGCCGAGGGCGAGCCAGTTGTACGTCACCAGGGCGTGCGGGCCCGTCGCGGCGATGCCCTCCAGCGCCGTCCGGACGTACTCGGGTGCGGCCGGCTCGGCCAGGATCGTGCCGTCCGCCGCCGCGCCCGCGACCGCCAGCGACTTCGGGCGGCGGACGCCCGCCAGCAGCGGAGGCGGCGACGCCGGCGGGAACACCAGCTCAACCTCGTCGAGGTGGACGTGCCGGCCGTCCATCGACACGCGCTCGCCCGCCAGCAGCCGCCGGACCGCCACGAGCGTCTCCTCCAGCGCCGCCAGCGGGGACGCCGGGTACGCGCCGATCTGCCGCATCCACGACGCGACGCCGTGGCCGAACCCGGCGATGAGCCGGTCCGGGTGCAACTCGGCCAGCGCCGCGATCTCCATCGCCGCGATCGCCGGGTTGCGCGCCACGGCCGGCAGCACGCCGATGCCCACCTTGATCGTCGACGTCACCGCCAGCGCCGTCGCGACCGTGGCGATGCCGGCCGCCCAGAAGCAGTCCTCGACCAGCCAGAGCTCGTCGAGGCCCGCGTCTTCGGCCTGGCGCGCGAGGTCGCGCAGCTTGGCCGGCGGCTGCTCGCGGTTGATCCGGACTCCCACGGACGAGGTCGGTGTGTACACGCGCGGCTCCTGTTCAGATCCGGGAGAACGCGGGCGCGTACTCGAAGGCGCCCGCCTGGGTGGGTTCGTACGCGGCGAGCGTCCGCGCCTGGAAGTGCGGCCCCCACTGCGGGTCCGGGGCGGTGATCGCGACGTCCGACGCCGTGCCGAACCCGAACCGCGCGTAGTAGGCCGGGTTGCCGAGCAGGACGACCAGGCCGTGGCCGAGGGCGTCCGCCGCGCCGAGCACGGCGTGCATCAACGCGGAGCCGACGCCGCTCGCCTGGTGCGCGGGCAGCACGCCGAGCGGGCCCAGCCCGACCGCGGCCGCCGGATCGCCGCCGAGCCGGGCCCGGCTGCAGCAGACGTGCCCGACGACGACGCCGTCGCGGACGGCCACCAGCGAGAGGGGAGCCAGCAGGTCGCCGTCGGCGCGCAGTTCGTCCACGAGGGGCGCCTCGACCGGGGTGACGCCCGCTTCGCGCCGGAAGGCTGCGCTGTGGAGTGCGTGGATCGCGGCCCGGTCGGCCGGCGTCTCGCGGCGGATCAGCATGGGCGCCAGCATGCCGGGGAACGCCGCGGAGGCGAAATCGTTTTGCGGCGTGCCGTCACGCCGCGCGGCTGCTCCGCCGATTCCTCCTCGGCGGCGGCACCGGGATGCGCGGTGGCGACGGCCGACGACAGCGCCGCGATCAGGCCCAGCGGCAGCACGAGCAGGGCCAGCGCCGTGCCGACGCCCAGCGTCTGGGCCAGCCAGCCGAACAATGCGGGCCCGGCGAGCACGCCGCCCTGGTGCAGGGTGGAGTACCGGGCGATGGCGAGGCTCGTGTTCCCGCCCACCCCGTGGCCGACCGCGCCCGCGGTGATCGGGATCACCACCGCGAGCCCGCAGCCCTGCAGGGCGAACCCCGCCAGCCCGGTCCAGGGATCCGGGGACAGCACCACCAGCAGCACCCCGGCCACGGTGGCCGCCATGCTCCACCGCAGCAACGCCACCGGCCCGAGCAGGCGGTGCGCCCGGTCGTCGAACATCCGGGTGCCGGTCTGCGCCAGGACGAACACGAAATAGCCCAGTGAGGCGATGGCCGGCACCGCACCGCGCTGCTCGTGCAGGAACACCCCGCACCAGCTCGACACCGTGCCCTCGCACAACGCACCCGCCGCACCGAGCCCGCCGAGCACCAGCACCGCGCGGGTCCACCCGGAGAACAGGCCGGCCCGCGCGCCGGGTGCGCGGCGGGACGCGGTCCACCGGTCGGGCAGCGCGTGCCGCCCCGCGACCAGCGTGAGCACGCACAGCGCGGCCGCGATGGCGGCGAAGTGCACGGCGAGCGGCACCCCGGCGCGGACCGCGGCCACCGAACCGAGCGACCCGGTCAGCGCGCCGACGCCCCACAGCGCGTGCAGCCGGTTGAGGAGCGGACGCCGTCCCAGCCGCTCGAGCTCGACGCCCTGGGCGAGCGTGCCGACGTAACGCACCGCGGCGCCGGACCCGCTCCGCCGTCGCACGATGGCCTCGAAGCCTTCTTCGTAGGACACGCCGGCGATGACCAGCAGGACGCGGTCGTCCTCGGCGTGCAGCTACTTGGCGCAGTCGATCGCGAACAGCGGGTCCTTGACCGGCCGCAGCCCGGAGGGCAGGAGCAGCAGTTTGGCGTCCTGGCCGACGCCGAGCGCGCGGCGCAGCGAGTACCGCGACGGGTCGGTCCGCACGCCCTGCGGGATCACCCGCACCTTGTCGGCGATCTCCGGTCGCTGGGTCCCGGTCCTGGGGAAAAAGTGCTTCCGAGCCACGGAAAAGCTTGGCAAACGCAGCGGGGGGAGGGTCGTCTCTTGGATTGCCCGAGAGGGTCCGGACGCGACGAAGGCCACCTCGCGGGTGCTGCCCGCAAGGTGGCCTTCACGCCACTTCAGCGAATGATCAGTCGAACGCCTTCGCGATCAGCGCCTTCTGCTCGACCTCGTGCACCTTCGACGAACCCGCCGACGGGGCCGCCATCGGGCGGCGCGAGACGACCTGCAGGCCCGAGAGCACCTCCGGGAACTTCCGGGGCAGGTTCAGGCCGAAGAACGGCCACGCACCCTGGTTTTCCGGCTCCTCCTGGACCCACGCGACCTGCGACGCGTTCGTGTACCGCTCCAGCGCCGCCAGCAGCTTCTTCTTCGGCAGCGGGTAGTACTGCTCGATCCGCACGATCGCGACGTCGTCGGCCTCGCGCTTCGCCCGCTCCGCCACCAGCTCCCAGTACAGCTTCCCGGAGGTCAGCAGCACCTTGCGGATCTTCGACGGGTCCGGCGTGGTGTCGTCGATGACGGACATGAACCGGCTCTCACCGGTGAAGTCCTCGACCGCCGACGTCGCGGCCTTGTTGCGCAGCATCGACTTCGGCGTGAAGACGACCAGCGGGCGCTGGATGCCGTCGAGGGCGTGGCGGCGCAGCAGGTGGAAGTAGTTCGCCGGGGTGGACGGCACGGCCACCGTCATCGAGCCCTCCGCGCACAGCGAGAGGAAGCGCTCGATGCGGCCGGAGGTGTGGTCCGGGCCCTGGCCCTCGTGGCCGTGCGGCAGCAGCAGCACGACGTCGGAGCGCTGGCCCCACTTGGCTTCGCCCGAGGAGATGTACTCGTCGATGACCGTCTGGGCGCCGTTGACGAAGTCGCCGAACTGCGCTTCCCACATCACCAGCGCCTCGGAGTTCGCCACCGAGTAGCCGTACTCGAAGCCGACGGCCGCGTACTCCGACAGCGCCGAGTCGTAGATCATCACGCGGCCCTGGCCGTCGGCCAGGTTCTGCAGCGGCGCGTACTCCTGGCCGGTCTTGCGGTCGATGAAGACCGAGTGCCGCTGGGTGAACGTGCCGCGGCGGGAGTCCTGGCCGGACAGCCGGACCAGCCGGCCCTCCATCGCCAGCGACCCGAACGCCAGCAGCTCGCCGAACGCCCAGTCGATGTCGCCTTCGCGGGACATCTTGTGGCGGCGCTCCATCACCGGCTTGACGCGCGGGTGCGGCGTGAAGCCTTCGGGCACCTGGACGAACGCGTCGCCGATGCGCTCGATGACCTCGTTGCTCACCGACGTCTTGACCTTGGCCGGGACCTGCTGCTCCTCCTCGACCGACGGGCTGGCCTTCGCCGGGTGCTTCTCCAGCTCGCGGACCTCGTTGAAGACGTGCTCCAGCTGGCTCGAGAAGTCGCGCAGCGCGGCCTCGGCCTCCTCGACGGAGATGTCGCCGCGGCCGATCAGCGACTCGGTGTAGGTCTTCCGCACCGAGCGCTTCGTGTCGATGATGTCGTACATCGCCGGCTGGGTCATCGACGGGTCGTCGCCCTCGTTGTGCCCGCGGCGGCGGTAGCAGATCAGGTCGATGACGACGTCCTTGTGGAACGCCTGCCGGTACTCGACGGCCAGCTTGGCCACCCAGTGCGCGGCCTCCGGGTCGTCGCCGTTGACGTGGAAGATCGGCGAGCCGATCATCTTCGCGACGTCGGTGGCGTACTGGCTCGAGCGCGAGTGCTCCGGCGCGGTCGTGAAGCCGACCTGGTTGTTGACGATGAC
The DNA here is from genome assembly GCF_014654205.1 of Amycolatopsis bullii. Lineage (GTDB taxonomy): Bacteria > Actinomycetota > Actinomycetes > Mycobacteriales > Pseudonocardiaceae > Amycolatopsis > Amycolatopsis plumensis. Next base: position 18,047 of record NZ_BNAW01000040.1, on the reverse strand, counting down.
GTGCACGGTGCCGCCGGTGCGGTAGCCGCGCAGCAGCGCCAGGTTCAGCGTCTCGGCGACGACGCCCTGGCCCGCGAAGGCCGCGTCGCCGTGCATCAGGACCGGCAGCACGGTGTAGCCCTCGCCGCCCTTGTCCAGGAGGTCCTGCTTCGCGCGGACGATGCCCTCGAGCACCGGGTCCACGGTCTCCAGGTGCGACGGGTTCGCCGTCAGCGACACCTTCGTCTCGCCGTCGCCGAACATCCGGAAGTACTTGCCCTCGGCGCCGAGGTGGTACTTCACGTCACCGGAACCGTGGGCCTGGCCCGGGTCGAGGTTGCCCTCGAACTCCTGGAAGATCTGGCTGATCGGCTTGCCGACGATGTTGGCCAGCACGTTCAGCCGGCCGCGGTGCGGCATGCCGATGACGACCTCGTCGAGCTCGTGCTCGGCGGCCTTGTCCAGCAGCGTGTCGAGCAGCGGGATCGCCGTCTCGCCGCCCTCCAGCGAGAAGCGCTTCTGGCCGACGTACTTGGTCTGCAGGAACGTCTCGAACGCTTCGGCGGCGTTCAGCTTCGAGAGCACGTACTTCTGGACCGCGGGGTCCGGCTTCTCGTGCGGGATCTCGACGCGCTCCTGGATCCAGCGCCGCTCCTCGGGGTCGAGGATGTGGGTGTACTCGATGCCGACCGTGCGGCAGTAGGAGTTGCGCAGCACGCCCAGGATGTCGCGCAGCTTCATCCGCTCCTGGCCGGCGAAGCCGCCGACCGGGAACTCGCGGTCGAGGTCCCAGAGCGTCAGGCCGTGGGACAGGACGTCCAGGTCGGCGTGGCTGCGCTGGCGGTAGTTCAGCGGGTCGGTGTCGGCCATCAGGTGGCCGCGCATCCGGAACGCGTCGATCAGCTCGATCACGCGGGCGGTCTTGTCGACCGGGCCGTCCGGGATGTCGGCGACCCAGCGGATCGGCTCGTACGGCAGGCGCAGGCTGGTGAAGACGTCGTCGTAGAAGCCGTCTTCGCCGAGCAGCAGCTGGTGGATGCGCTTGAGGAACTCGCCGGACTCCGCGCCCTGGATGATGCGGTGGTCATACGTCGAGGTCAGCGTCATGATCTTGCTGATGCCGAGGTCGACCAGCGTCTTCTCGCTGGTGCCCTCGAACGCGGCCGGGTACTGCATGGCGCCGACGCCGATGATGGCGCCCTGGCCGGCCTGCAGGCGCGGGACCGAGTGGTTGGTGCCGATGCCGCCCGGGTTGGTCAGCGAGATCGTGGTGCCGGAGAAGTCGTCGGCCGTCAGCTTGTTGTTGCGGGCCTTCTTGACGATGTCCTCGTACGCCTGCCAGAACTGCAGGAACGTCATGTCCTCGACGTTCTTGACCGAGGCCACGACGAGGTTGCGCGACCCGTCCTTGCCCTTCATGTCGATGGCGAGCCCGAAGTTGACGTGCTCCGGCGTGATCGCGAACGGCTTGCCGTCGATCTGCTGGTAGTGCCGGTTCATGTTCGGGTAGTCCTTCAGCGCCCGCACCATGGCGTAGCCGATGAGGTGCGTGAAGGAGATCTTGCCGCCGCGGGTGCGCTTGAGGTGGTTGTTGATGACGATGCGGTTGTCCGCCATCAGCTTCGCCGGGACCGCGCGCACGCTGGTCGCGGTGGGGACGCTCAGCGAGGCGTCCATGTTCTTGGCGATGGCCGCCGCGGCGCCGCGCAGCTGCTTCGACTCCGGCTCTTCCTTCTTCGCCTCGGCCTTGGGCTCGGCGGCCTTGGCCGCGGGCTTCGGGGCCGCCTTCGGCTCCGGCTTGGGCGCCGCCTTCTGCTCGGTCTTCGCGGGCGCTGCCTGCTTGGCCTGCTTGGCCGCCGACTCCGCGTTCTGCACGGCCTTGGCCGACGGCTGGGCGGCCTGGCCGTTGGTGGCGGGCTTGGCGTCGGCCTGCTGCCGGGCGGTGTCCGCCTTGGCCTGCGCGCTCTGCGTCGGCTTGAAGTCCGCGAAGAAGTCGTGCCAGGCGGCATCGACTGAGGAAGGGTCGGCGAGGAACTGGTCGTACATCTCTTCGACCAGCCACTCGTTGGGGCCGAACTGTGACGCAGGGCTGCTGCTGGACACGGCTGGGGCTCGCCTCTATCCGTCTCGATCTCGATCTTGAATCCGCTGATGCGCCTACCAGGCTAACCCCCTCGGTGACCGCGATGTGATGGAACCGGCCTGTGTGAGGCGTGGCGCACTAGGGTATCGGTCACTGACTCGATCAAGATGTGCTAAGGGAACCTTAAGCGCTGGACCGGGTACAGGGTTCCCGGCCTCTTGGTTCGGGGTTCGCTCGCCGTCCCGGCGACGTTCACCGGCGCGGGTTCTGCTGGGCGGATGTGGCTGGTCGAATGTCCGTCGTTCTGGGACCAGGGCCTGGTGCGGCCGCTGGTCACCGAGTCCGGCGCGGTCGTGCTCCGGTGCGACTCGTGCGCCGCCGTCTGGCCCACGCTGGCCGACTTCGAGGAGATGGCGTGGGTCGAGCCGGAGGAGCCGGACTGGCTGGTCGGGGCGGGGGTGCACGTCCGGCCGGGGACGGTCCGGTGGGCGTCACGGCCCGACGTCGAGGCGGCCGGGCTGGGGTCGCTGGCCTGGCGGGCGCTGCCTTAGGACGTCGGGTACGGCGGCTCGTGGGGGACGAGCTTGACGGCCAGGTGCAGCTGGTCGGTGGCCAGGAGCCCGGCGATGTCGCGCATCACGGGGGTGACGTCGGTGATGGCGGTGATCCACTCGTCGGCGAGTTCGTGATCGAGCCGGATCGCCTGGAAGTTCAGCGGCGTGTGGTCGAGATCTCGCTCGGGGACCCATTCGACGTGCCCCTGGAGGGCCTGTTCGAAGCCGTCACGGGTGAGGTCGATGGCGAGGATGCGCTCGTGGCCGGGCTTGCGGCCGTTCTCGCTGTCGTAGGCCGCGAGCCGGAACGACGGCGTGACCGGCCCCGCCCCGCCTCGCTGCTCCTCGAGCGCGGCATCGGCGACGGCGGGCGGGCAGGACCGGTAGACCCGGACGGTCGTCTCGGTCTGCGCCGCCCGGACCTGCCGGTCGGGAACCCGCTTCTCTTCGAACATGCCCGCCATGCTCCCAGCGACCCGGGCCGCCCGGCCACGGACTTTCGTTGCTGCCTTCCTCAGCCGGTCGCGTCGATGGCTTCGGCGAGGCCCGGGCTCAGTCGGTACGGGGGCTCGTGGGGGACGAGCTCGACGGCCAGGTGCAGCCGGTCGGTGGCCAGGAGCCCGGCGATGTCGCGCATGACGGGGGTGACATCGGTGATGGCGGTGATCCACTCGCCGACGTAGTGATCGACGGCCTCGCCGCTCAGGCCGACCTGGATGGCGCGGAAGTTCAGCGCGGTGTGGCCGAGGTCTCGCTCGGGATCCCACTGGATCCGGACCGGGCTGGTCTTGAGCTGCTGCTTCCAGGCGGCCGCGTCCTGACCGCGGCGTGGTTTGCTGAGCGCGGCGTTGGCGAGGGCCCACTCGAAACCGTCGCGCGTGATGTCGATGGCGAGGACGCGTTCCTGACCCGGCTTGCGCCCGTAGCCGCAGCGGTAGGCCATCCAGCGGAACGAGGGCTTGATCCACGTCATCCGCTCCCGCTTGAACGGCGCGACGAAGGTTTGCTTCTCGAGCGCGGCGTCGGCGATCTCGGGCGAGTAGGCCTGGTAGACCCGGACGGTCGTCTCGGTCTGCGCGGCCCGGATCTGCCGGTCGGGAACCCGCCTCTCTTCGAACATGCCCGTCATGCTTCCAGCGTCGGCCCCGCCCGGCCACGGACTTTTCGTGCGCAAGGAGGCATCACGCGTGACCAGAGGGGCATCACGCGTGATTGGAGGGGCATCACGCGTGATTGGAGGGGCATCGGCGTGATGCCTCCTCAATCACGTGTGATGCCTTCCGGATCACGGGTGATGCCCCTTTCCGCACGTCAGCCGAGGGACCAGAGGCGGGCGTAGGGGCCGTTGGCGGCCAGGAGCTCGGCGTGGGTTCCGGTTTCGACGATTCGGCCGTGGTCGAGGACCACGATGCGGTCCGCGCGGGCGGCCGTGGCCAGGCGGTGGGCGACCACGAACGTCGTGCGGCGGCGGGCGACCGTCTCCGTGGCGCGCAGGACCGCGGCCTCCGTCGACGGGTCCAGGGCCGCCGTGGCCTCGTCGAGGAGCAGGACGTCCGGATCCACCAGCTCCGCGCGGGCCAGGGCGACCAGCTGGCGCTGGCCCGCCGACAGCGAGCGGCCGCGCTCGCCCACCGGCTGCAGGAAGCCCGACGGCAGGGCCGCGACGCCGTCCAGCGCGCCCACCGCGCGGACCGCCGCCTCGACCTCGGCGTCCGAGGCCGACGGGCGGCCGTAGCGGACGTTGTCGGCCACCGTGCCCGAGAACAGGTGGGCCTCCTGCGGCACCACGCCCATCCGGCGGCGGAGCCCCGCCAGCTCGTACTCGCGGACGTCCGTGCCGTCGATCCGGACCTCGCCGCCGGTGACGTCGTAGTAGCGCGCCACCAGCTTCACCGCCGTCGACTTGCCCGCGCCGGTCGCGCCGACCAGCGCGATCGTCTCGCCGGCCGCGACGTCCAGCGAGAACTGCTCCAGCGCCTTGCCCTCCGCGCCGGAGTAGGCGAAGTCGACCTCCTTGAACGACACTTCGCCGCGCAGCCGGGACGGGACGGCGACCGCGTTCTCCGCCGCCGGCACCGACGTCGGCGTCCGCAGCAGGTCGCCGATGCGGTTCAGGCCGACGCTCGCCTGCTGGTAGCCGTCGAACACCGCCGACAGCTGCTGGATCGGCGAGAAGAACTGCTGCAGGTACAGCAGGAACGCGAGCAGCACCCCGGCCGACAGCGTGCCCGCCGAAACGCGGTTCGCGCCCACCACCAGCACCGTCGTCGTCGCCAGGTCCGACAGCAGCGCGACCAGCGGGAAGTACGTCGCCACGTACCGCTGGGCCCGCAGCCGCGAGCGCCGGTAGTCGTCGCTGCGCGAAGCGAACGCCTCCGCGGAGCGGTCTTCGCGCGTGTACGCCTGGGCGACGCGCAGCCCGCTGACGTTCTCCTGCATGTCCGCGTTCACGACGCTGACCCGCTCGCGGGCCTCGTTGTACGCCTTCGACGCCGACCGCCGGAAGATCACCGTGGCCACCGCCAGCACCGGCACCATCGCCAGCGCGTACAGCGCCAGCCCGGCGTCGGTGACCAGCAGCGCGGTCGTGATCCCCGCCAGCGTCAGCGCGCTCACCACCGCGGTGGCGAGGCCGGTCTGCAGGAACGTCGAGAGCGCGTCGACGTCCGTCGTCATCCGGGTCATGATCTTCCCGGACAGTTCCCGCTCGTAGTAGTCGAGCCCGAGCCGCTGCAGGTGCGCGTAGCTGCGGACGCGCAGCGCGTACAGCACCGTCTCGCCCACCCGCGACGTCAGCCGCGTCTGCGCGAACACCACCAGCCAGTCGGCCGCGATCACCGCGGCACCGATGCCGGCGGCCAGCCAGATCATCCACTCGACACCCGCGCGGACACCGTGGTCGACGCCGAACTGGTACAGCCCCGGCAGCGCGATCGACGCCAGCGCGTCCGCCGCCACCAGCGCGATCACCACGGAGAGGGGCCCGCGGACCGGGCGCAGCAGCCCGGCGAGCCGGAACCTCGGGTCGGGCGCGGTGACGTCCACCCCCGGCAGCCGGGGCTCGTCGACGGCGGCCGGCAGCTTGCGCACGCCCTCGATCAGCTCCGGTGTCGGCGGCACGTCGAGGCCGCCGCCCCCGCCGACGAAGCCGCTGCTGTTCGGGTCGCCGCTGCGCATCCGCGCGGCTTCGGCCAGTGCGTCGACTTCGTCGTGGCCCTCGTCCCGCGGCCACAGGGACGGCGTGACCCCGTCCTGGCCGCAGTCCAGGCCCTCGCAGCGGTGCTTCTCCTCGACGTCGTCGCCCGGGCCCCCCACCAGCTCGCGGAACAGCGGGCAGCGCGCCATCAGCTCGGCTTCGGTGCCGACGTCGACGACGCGGCCTTCGTCCAGCACCGCGATCCGGTCGGCCAAGGCCAGCGTGGATCGCCGGTGCGCGATGAGCAGGGTGGTCCGGGTCGCGGTGACCGACCGCAGGGTGTCGTGGATCGCCGCTTCGGTGACGGTGTCGATGGCCGAGGTCGCGTCGTCGAGGACGAGGATCCGCGGGTCGGTGATCAGCGCCCTGGCCAGCCCCAGCCGCTGCCGCTGCCCGCCCGAGAGCGTCAGCCCGCGCTCGCCGACCAGCGTGTCGTAGCCGTCCGGCAGCGCGCGGATGAAGCCGTCCGCCTCCGCGGCCTTGGCCGCCGCGACGATCTCCTCGTCGGTGGCGTCCGGACGGCCGTACGCGATGTTGTCCCGGATCGACGAGGAGAACAGGAACGCCTCTTCGAAGACCACCCCGATCGCCTGCCGCAGCTGCCGCAGCGGGACGTCGCGGACGTCGAGGCCGCCGACCCGCACCGCACCCTCGTGCACGTCGTAGAACCGTGGCAGCAGCAACGAGATCGTCGACTTCCCCGAGCCCGCGGTGCCGACCAGCGCGAGGGTTTCGCCCGGGTTCGCGGTGACCGACAGCCCGTCGAGCACCGGTTCGCTGCGCGTGTAGCCGAAGCGGACGGCGTCCAGTTCCACGCCCAGCGGCCCCTCCGGCAGCGGCCGCGCGTCCGGCGCGTCGACGACCTCCGGCTGCGCGTCGATCAGTTCGTACACCCGCTCGGCGCCGGCCCGGGTCAGCTGGGCCTGCACGACCAGGCCGGACAGCATCCGGGCCGGCCCGATCAGCGTCGCGAGGTAGGTGGCGAAGGCCAGGAACGTGCCGAGCGTGATGGACCCGTTCAGCGCGAGGACGCCGCCGATCCCGAGCACGGCGACCTGGCCGGCGGCGGGCAGCGCGGCGGTGGTCGCCGTCGGGACCGCCGACAGCTTCGCCGCGCGGAGCCGCTCCCCGAACAGCTTGCGCGCGGTCGCTTCCAGCTTCGAGACTTCCCGCGTCTCCTGGCCGAAGCCCTTGACCACGCGGACGCCGGTGACCGTCTCTTCGACCTGCTGCGCGACATCGGCCGCGCGCTGCTGCGCCGACCACGTCGCCGGGAAGAGGCGCTTGCGGCTGCGGGTCACGATGATGCCGACCGCGGGCGTGACGACCAGCGCGATCAGCGTCAGCACCGGGGACAGCCACAGCATCGCGACGAACGACAGCAGCGCGAAGACCACCGAACCGAACGAGAGCGGGACCTGCATCAGGATCCCGGTCACCAGCTGCAGGTCGGAGATCGCGCGCGAGGCGACCTGGCCGGTGCGCAGCGCGTCCTGCTTGCCGCCGTCCAGCCGCGAAACGGCGTTGAAGACGCGCTGGCGCAGATCGTGCTGCACGTCGAGGGCGAGCTTCCCGCCGAGGTAGCGGCGCGCGAACGCGGTGCCGAAGGCGACCAGCTGCAGCGCCACCAGGAACCCGGCGATCCCGGGCAGCCCGCCGGTCTGCCCCGCCACCGCGTCGTCGACCGCCGTGCGCACCAGCAAGGGGCTCGCGGCCTGCACCCCGACGCCGAACGCGGCGGCGAGCAGCGACAGCACGACGAGCACGCGGTGCTCCCACGCCGCGGCGGACAGCCGCCGGATCCAGCCGGCGGTCTCGGCCTGTGGGAGCTCTTGACGGGAGCGGGGCGGAGCGATGGTCACGTTGTGACAGTAAGCGCCACCACCGACAAAATATTTCCCGGAATGCGGAGAAGGCCACCTCGAGCAGCTCGAAGTGGCCTTCCGCGGGATTCGGGACTACGTGATGTCGCGCTTCTGGTTGCCCGCCCAGCCGAGGCCGAAGAAGAGCATCGTCCACGCGAAGAAGATCAGCGCCGAGGCCCACCACGAGAGCACGCCGGGCGCGCCCGCCGCCAGCTGCAGGCCCAGCGCCGACCAGTGGTCGACCCCGCCGGGCAGGCTCAGCGAATTGATCTTGAAGGCGTCCGCCGCGATCCCGCCCACGATCCCGTTGGCGGTGCCGTTCGGCAGGATCCCGCCCAGGATGTCGGCCGGTCCCCAGAGCGAGACGACCAGCACGTTCTCGATGATCAGGAACCACACCAGGAACAGCACGACCGCCAGCGGCACGCTGCGCAGCACCGCGCCGAACCCGATGCCGAACAACGTCACCAGCACCGAAGCCAGGATCGTCCCGCCGACCGCGGCCAGCCACTGGCCCGCGCTGGGCCACCGGCTGGAATCGACCGAGGCCATCACCGCGATCGCCGAGACGCCGGCGCTCACCACGCCGTAGATGGCGCCCCAGCCCACGTAGGTGAGCATCTTCGCGGTCAGCGCCGTCACCCGGTTCGGCGCGGTCAGGAACGTCGTCGTGATCGTCTTGCTGCGGTACTCGCCGGCCAGCGCGAACACGCCGAACAGACCGGGGATCAGCTGCGCGATGTTCACGCCGTGCGCGAACGCCAGCAGCCCGACCGGCAGCTCGCCCGCCTCCAGGCCGACCGCCCTGGCGATCTCGCGGGCGTCGGAGCTGCCGATGTAGTCCACGAAGTTGTTCGTGATCTTGCCCCATGCGAACGTCAGCCAGAACGCCACCAGCGCCAGCGGGATCAGCAGCACCCACCACGTGTTCAGCGACAGCGTCTTGCGGAACTCCGCCTTGATCAGGTTGCCCATCACTGCTGCGGTCCTCCCCAGTACTGCTGTTGCTGCTGCGGACCCGATGGCGGGCCCTGCTGGTAGTGCTGCTGCGGCGGATAACCGGGCGGCGGGCCCTGGTACTGGGCCTGGTGCGGCGGGTACCCGGGAGCACCGCCGGTGTACTGGCCCTGCGTCAGCTGGAAGAACATCCGCTCCAGATCGGCGTGCTCCTCCTGCATCCCGTAGACCGCGATCCCGGCCTTCGCCGCGATGTCACCGATCTGCTGGACGCTCGACCCGGCGACCGCGACCCGGCCGTCCGGCGTCGGCGAAACCCCGGTGATGCCGTTGTCCTGCAACGCCTTCACCAGCGCCGACGGGTCCGCCGGCTGCACCAGCACCCGGGACTGCTGGCTCTTGCGCAGCTGCTCCAGCGGGCCGTAGTAGCGCGTGACGCCCTGGCTGATGATCACGACCTGGTCGATCAGCTGCTCGACCTCGTTGAGCAGGTGGCTCGACACCAGCACCGTCCGCCGCTGCTCCCGCGCGTAGGAGCGCAGGAAGTTGCGCAGCCACAGGATGCCTTCGGGGTCGAGGCCGTTCGTCGGCTCGTCGAGCACCAGCACCTGCGGATCGCCCAGCAGCGCCGTCGCCAGCGCCAGCCGCTGCCGCATGCCGAGCGAGAACCCGCCCGCCTTCCGGTCCGCGGCGCTGCCCAGGCCCACCAGGCCGAGCACCTCGTCCGCGCGCCGGTCCGGCACGCCGATGGCCGCCGCGTACACGCGGAGGTGGTTGCGCGCCGTGCGGCCCGGGTGGAACCCCTCGTTCTCCAGGACCGAACCCACCACCCGCGCCGGGTTCCCCAGCTGCGAGTGCGGCCGTCCGTTGATCGTCGCCATCCCCGATGTGGGGGTCACCAACCCGAGCAACATGCGCAATGTCGTCGTCTTGCCGGCGCCGTTCGGGCCGAGGAAGCCCGTCACCGAACCCGGCTCGACCGTGAAGCTGAGGTTCTGCACGGCGTTCACGGCGCCGAACTGCTTGCTCAGGTTCTGCACCACAATCCGGCCACTGCCGTCGTGCATACCGTCCCCTAACGTTCCCCGCTGATGCGGCGTCATCCTGCCCTACCGGCGGCGCTCGCGCGCACGGAACGCCCGAGAGCGACCTTCGTCACTTTCCGCTACCGGCCGGTACCGGCTCCGGGGGCGCTGACCAGAGGATTCGCGAGGCCCGCCAGATCAACTTGGTAAAGAATTCGTGCGACTTGCCGACCCGGTGGCGCAAAGTCCGCGGAAGCCCTCTAAGCTAGGTATCGGCGGCCCGCTCCCAGTGACCCCCAGGCTGGTTGAGCGGGTCGCCCCTTCGTCTCTGCATCGCGGCTTCGCCGCTCATGTCGACTTCGTCGTATCTCCCGGGGGGCCGAGCCCCCCGGACCCCCACGGTGCCTCTTGCTCGGCTTCCAGCTCTGCCGCGGCCTGGTGTCCCCGGCTGGGGCTAGGGGTTCGGGTTGTGGTTGTGGTCGGGTTTCGGTTATGGCTGGTGGGGTGTGGCATCGTGGCGCGGTGCGGATCTTGCTCGTGGAAGATGAACGGCGGCTGGCCGAGGCGCTGCGGGCCGGGCTGAGTGCCGAGGGGTACGCCGTTGATGTTGCCCACAACGGGCGGGATGCTCTCTGGTACGCCTCCGACCAGCCCTACGCCGCCATCGTGCTGGACATCATGCTGCCCGGGCTGAACGGCTACCGCGTCTGCCGCCGGCTGCGGGACCAGGGGAACACCACCCCCATCCTCATGCTCACCGCCAAAGACGGCGAGGACGACGAGATCGAGGCCCTCGACACCGGGGCCGACGACTTCCTGCCCAAGCCCTTCTCCTACGGCGTCCTGCTTTCCCGGCTGCGCGCGCTCATCCGGCGGGGCGGCGCCACCCGTCCGGGCGTCCTCAAACTGGGGGACCTCGAGCTCGACCAGGCCAGCCGGACCTGCCGGCGCGGCACCGCCGACATCACCCTCACCGGCAAGGAATTCGCCCTCCTCGCCTACCTCATGCAACGGCCCGGACAGGTCGTCACCAAGGCCGAACTGCTCGACAACCTCTGGGACTTCGCCGCTACCGCGACCGCCAACCTGGTGGAAGTGCACGTCAGCGCGCTGCGGCGCAAGATCGACGTCCCCTTCGGGGCCGAGACCATCCGGACCGTCCGCGGTGCCGGTTACCACGTGGTGACCGCGGGTGCCTGACTTCCGGCGCTCCACCCGGTTCCGCGTCGCGGTCACGGCCTTCGCCGCGTCGGCCGTGGCGCTCGGGGCGGTGTCCGTGTGGTTCGTCCTCCAAGCACGCAGCCGCCTCGAGAACACCGCCATCCAGCTCGCCGACGCCCACGCCGACGCCATCGTCCAGCTCCTGAACACCGGCGCCCGGCCCGCCGACCTCGCCCTCCTCGTCCGCGACTCGATCTACGAGGTCAAAGACAAGCAGGGTGCGTCGGTCGCGTCCTGCCCGGTGCTGCGCGAAGCGACGCTGGCCGCCTACGACACCGAAGTCACCCTGCGGCCCTACCAATACGACCGGTCCGCACTGGCGACCGTCGGCTGTGCGCCCGAGCTGCGCGGGCTCGACGACGACCTGACCCTGCACGTCGTCCACGACGTCAGCGGCGACAGCAAGTACGACGTGTTCGCCGGTGTGCAGCTCGATCCGGAGGGGCTGGCGGCGGTCGATTCCGTCCGCACCGCGCTCACCTTCGGTGTGCCCGCGGTCGCGCTGCTCATCGGCGTCATCGCGTGGTTCGCCGTCCGCCGGTCGCTGCGCCCGGTGGAAGCCATCCGCGGCGAGGTCGCCGAGATCGGCGCACACGACCTCGGCCGCCGCGTCCCAGACCCGCGCACTGGCGACGAGATCGCGCGGCTGGCCGGGACGATGAACACCATGCTCGCCCGGCTCGAGGAGGCCGTCACCCGGCAGAGCCGGTTCACCTCCGACGCGTCGCACGAGCTGCGCACCCCGCTCGCGTCGTTGCGGACCCAGCTCGAGGTGCTCCTGGCCCACCCCGACCGGCTCGACTGGCGGCAGTCCTGCGAGAACGCGCTGCTCGACGTCACCCGGCTGCAGGACCTCGTCGCCGACCTGGTGCTGCTCGGCAAGCTCGACCACGCGGGCCCCGATCGGCTGAAGCCGGTCGCACTGTCCGAAGTGGTCGGTGCGGTGGTGGCCGGCCGCAGCGGCGTCGACGTCGAGGTCACCGGGACGCCGTCGGTGCGCGGCCACCGGTCGCGGCTGGAACGGCTGGTCCGCAACCTCGTCGACAACGCGCAGCGGCACGCCGTCTCCCGCGTCGCCGTCACGGTGTCCGCTGTGGACGGACAGGCGGTGCTGACGGTCGACGACGACGGCCCGGGCATCCCGGAAGCCGACCGCGAGCGGGTCTTCGACCGCTTCGTCCGGCTGGACGACGCCCGCGACCGCGACGAGGGCGGCTCCGGACTGGGCCTGGCGATCGTCGCCGACATCGCCCGCGCCCACGGCGGCACGGCGGCGGTCGAGGGCCGCAGCCGGTTCGTCGTCCGGCTGCCGGAGCTGAAGACGTCTTAAGCCGGCTTCAGGCCCGGTTCAGCGACCAAGATCGACGCTGCGGGCATGAAGATCTCCTGGCGACCTCTCGACCACGCCGAATACCGGGCTTCGTCGTGGTTTCCCGGCCTGACCGGCGTGCGGGCGCTCGCCGCGCTGGCCGTCGTGTTCTTCCACTACGGCGGCCCGGTCGTCGACCGGCTGCAGGGCTGGATCGCCGTCCAGCTGTTCTTCGTGCTGTCCGGCTTCCTGATCACCACGCTGGCGCTGCGCGAAGAGGCCTCCGCCGGCCGGGTTTCGCTGCGCGGCTTCTACGTCCGCCGCGTCTTCCGGATCATGCCGGTGTACTTCCTGCTGCTGGGCCTGACGGCGCTGGCCGTCACGCTCGCCGGGGCGTACCGGAGCAGCCGGCTCGCCGACGCGATGCCGTTCTACCTGGTCTTCGGCAACGAGCTCGTGGACTACAACACCCCGTACCCGACGTCGTGGTCGCTGGGCGTGGAGGAGAAGTTCTACCTCGTCTGGCCCGCCCTGCTCGTGCTGACGTCGTTCGCCCGTACCGGCAGGACCGCGCTGCGCCTGCTGATCGCCGGGGGTGTGGTGACCGGTGTCCTCTTCGGAGCGTTGCCGCTCGCGCCGTCGCAGCGGTGGGCCGAGCTCAGCGTGCACTACTGCTCGCTGGTCGTCGGCTGCCTGCTCGGGCTGGCGCTGCACCACCCGCGCGGGTTCGCCGTGTTCCGGCCGCTGACCAGCCCGGCCGCGGCGGTGCTGGTGGCGCTCGGATTCGGCGTGCTGCAGCTGTCGGTCAAGCCGCTCGGGCAGTTCTTCGGCGGGCACTGGCCGTTCGTCGTCCCGGTCTACGCGGCGGGTTCGGCGCTGCTGCTCGTGGCCGTGCTCGCGCGGGGTCCGGTCCGGCGGGTGCTCTCGAGCCGTCCGCTGAAGTTCGTCGGTGACCGGTCGTACGCGCTCTACCTGGCTCAGACCGGGGCGGCGGGTGTGACCGGCCTGGTCCTGCCGACCGGGCTGGGCAAGGCCGTCGCGACCTCCGCCGTCGCGCTGCTCTTCGCCTGCGGGCTGCGGCGATGGGTGGAGCTGCCTTCGATCGCCTTCGGGCGGCGGCTGCTGGAGAAAGGGGAGCGGGCCCCTGCCGCGGTGCGGCAGGAGCCCGCTCGGGCGGAATAGCTCAGGCGAGGACGGTGTCCAGCGGCGTGTGCGGCAGGTCGTGGGCCACCGCGACCGGGCCGTTCGTGAGGGCGCCGTCGTGCGTGTTGAGACCCTTGGCCAGCGCGGCGTCGGCCTGCAGCGCGGCCTTCCAGCCGTGCTCGGCCAGCTGGACCGCGTACGGCAGGGTGACGTTCGTGAGGCCGTAGGTCGACGTCCGGGGCACCGCGCCCGGCATGTTCGCCACGCAGTAGAAGACCGACTCGTGCACGGTGTAGGTCGGCTCGTCGTGCGTGGTCGGGCGCGAGTCGGCGAAGCAGCCGCCCTGGTCGATCGCGATGTCGACGAGCACGCTGCCCGGCTTCATGCGGGCGACCAGGTCGTTCGAGACCAGCTTCGGCGCCTTCGCGCCGGGCACGAGCACCGCGCCGATGACCAGGTCGGCCTGCAGCACGGACTCCTCGACCGAGAGCCGGTTCGACGTCACCGTGCGGATGCGGCCGCCGAAGTCGTTGTCGATCTGGCGGAGGCGGTCGACGTTCGTGTCCAGGATCTCGACGTCGGAGCCGAGGCCGAGCGCGACGCGGGCGGCGTTGAGGCCGGCGACCCCGCCGCCGATGACGACCACGCGGGCCGGGTGCACGCCGGGGATGCCTCCGGGCAGCACCCCGCGGCCACCGCTGGGCTTCATCAGCGAGAACGCGCCGACCTGCGGGGCCAGCCGGCCCGCGACCTCGGACATCGGGGCGAGCAGCGGGAGGGCGCCGTTCGCGGTCTGCACCGTCTCGTAGGCGATCGCGGTGGTGCCCGCGGCGAGCAGCGCGTCGGTCAGCGGCCGGTCGGCGGCGATGTGCAGGTAGGTGAAGAGGACCTGGTCGCGCCGGAGCCGGCCGTACTCCTCGGCGATGGGTTCCTTGACCTTGAGGACGAGTTCGCCCTCGGCCCAGGTCTCGTCGGCGGTGGCGAGGATCTTCGCGCCGGCGGCGACGTACTCCTCGTCGGTGATGGACGAACCCACCCCGGCGCCGGTCTCGACGAAGACGTCGTGCCCGCGGCCGGCCAGCTCGTGCACCCCGGCCGGGGTCAGCGCGACCCGGTATTCGTGCTTCTTGATCTCACGGGGAACGGCGATACGCACGGTCGGCCTCCTGGGTCGGTCTGCGTCCGGAATCGGTGCGGTGTTGCCACTCACGGTGAACCACCCGGACGGCGGTGTCATCGTGCTGTACGGACAGTTCTGAGCGGTATTCGTGGTGCTGGGCGGACAAGGCCCTTGACCTCGACTTCACTTGAAGTTGCAGCGTTGCGGAATGCGAGCGGTGTGGTTGAGAGAGTTCGGTGGTCCGGAAGTCCTCGTCCCGGGAGAGGCGCCGGATCCGGTGCCCGGGCCGGGGCAAGTGCTGGTGGAAGTGGCGTTCGCGAACACCACGTTCGTCGAGACGCAGTTCCGGGCGGGGGCGCCGGGGCCGTTCCGGGCGGCGCTGCCGGTGATCCCCGGCAACGGCGTCGGCGGCGTGATCAGCGCGGTCGGCACCGGGGTGGACCCGGGGCTGGCCGGGCAGCGGGTGGTCACGTCGACGGGCGGCTCGGGCGGGTACGCCGAGCGCGTCGCGGTGGACGCGGCGGCGGTGTTCGAGGTGCCGTCCGCGCTGGCGCTCGACGCGGCGGTGGCGCTCCTCGCGGACGGCCGGACGGCGACCGGCTTGGTGCATGCGACCAGCGTGCGCCCGGGCGATCGAGTCCTGGTCGAGGCGGCGGCGGGTGGCGTCGGCGGCCTCCTGGTCCAGCTGGCGAAGGCGGCGGGAGCCACCGTGATCGGCGCGGCGGGCGGGCCGGCGAAGGTGGCACGCGTGCTGGGGGCGGACGCGGTGGTCGACTACCTGCGGCCGGACTGGACGGCTTCGGTGGACCCGGTGGACGTCGTGTTCGACGGCGTGGGCGGGCCGATCGGCACGGCGGCGTTCGGGCTGCTGCGCCCGGGCGGGCGGATGGCGGTGTACGGGCTGGCGGGCGGCTCGTGGGCCGAAGTGTCCGAAGAGGACGCTGCCGCGCGCGGAGTCTCGCTGGTGCGCTCGATCGGGTCGCCGGCGGAGATGCGGTCGTTCACGGAGTCGGCGCTGGCCGCGGCGGCTTCGGGGAGTCTGGTGCCGGTGATCGGCCAGCGTTTCCCGCTGGAGAAGGCGGCGGACGCCCACGCGGCGATCGAGTCGCGCACGACGGTGGGGAAGACGTTGCTGGTCGTATGATCGACGACTTCCTGGCCCGGCCCCTCACGGCGCGGGTGGCCACGGACGGGCCGACGGTCCGGCCCACCTGGTACCAGTGGGAGGACGGCGCGTTCTGGATCCTCAGCGGCCCGTGGTCCCGCTTGCCGGCGCTGCTCGCTTCGCGGCCGCGGATCGCCTTGACGGTGGATGTGTGCGAGCTCGACACCGGGGAGGTCGTGCAGGTGCTGGCTCGCGGGGAGGCGGAGCTGCGGCCCTTCGACGTGGCGCGGGGGCGGCGGAAGCTGGTGCGGTACCTGGGGGCCGACGAGCGGCGATGGGATCCGCGGTTCCGCGAGTACCTGCACGGGGACGTCGGCGCGGTATGGGTCCACCTGCGGCCTTCGCGGCTGGCGATGAAGGACCTCAGCTACGAGGCGGCTTTTCCGGGCGGCCGGGCCTGACATCGCGCGCCCCACCCATCCCTGGGGGACGAGCCCCGCTCAGTCTATCGCCCGGTGCCGACAGTTCTGCCGATTCGAGGGGCTGGGGCCGCGGTTGTCCACAGCCGGCGGAGTTTGTGGACAGCCGAGACAGCCGGGACAGCCGGGGCGGCCGGGGCGGCCGGAACAGCCGGGGCCGCCGGGACAGCCGGGACAGCCGGGACGGCTGGGTCGGCGCAGCCGGATGAGGAAGGGCCTCGGCTCGGGAATGCGGACGAGGATCGCGGTCGCGGGGCGGGCTGGCCGTGGTCGGTGCAGCGGATGGGGAAGGGCCTCGGCTCGGGAATGTGGATGGGGATCGCCGTCGTGGGGCGGGCTGGGCGTGGTCGGGGTCCGAGTGCGGCGGCAGGCCCGTCCTGGGGCGGCCCTGCCGTGGTCGGGAATCCGAAAGCAGCAGGTTCACCGAGCGGAAGCGGACCCCAAGACGACAGCGAATCCGCAGGCAGCGGAAAGCCGTGAAGGCCTCCTCAAGAGAGAGAAGGCCTTCACGGGTTCCGCCGCGGGAAGACGGAGAACTCAGGCGCGGTACGCCGACCACGCGCTCTTCATCCGCGAGGTCTGCCCCGCGGTGAACTCGTACATGCAGCTGTCGTAGCTGTAGTCCATGAAGTTGTGCACCGGGTCCACGCCCGCCGACGAGCAGGTGTCCTTGCTCGCCGGGCAGCCCGACGTCGCCGTGGCTTCGGCCGGGGTGTCCGACACGTAGTCGCCCGAACCCGAGCAGCCGCCCTGGAACGTGTGGTACAGGCCCATCCAGTGGCCGACCTCGTGCGTTGCCGTGTCGCCCTCGTTGTAGTTCGTCGCCGAGCGGCCCGGGAGGGACTCGTCGAGGATGACCACGCCGTCCAGCTTCGGCTGCGACTTGTAGTTGGACGGGAACGTCGCCCAGCCGAGCAGGTCGTCGCCGAGTTTGGCCGTGTAGATGTTCAGCGCGTTCGCGCCGCCCTTGCGCAGCGCGTTCTTCATGTTGCGCTCGGCCGAGGTGCCGTCGGTGATGCCGTTGTACCAGGTCGAGTTGTTCGTGTAGTCGGTGCTGACCAGCGAGAAGCTGAAGCCGCTCGACGCGTAGGCGCTGTTCAGGACCGAGATCTGCTTGCTGATCGTCGTCGACGGCAGGTTGCCGGCCGAGCCGCTGGTGATCACGTGGAAGTACACCGGGATCGACACCGCGGCCGCCTGGGCGGACAGCGCCGTGCGCTTGCCGGCCAGCTTGCTCTGCATGTCCGCCTCGATGCGGGCCGCCTCGGCCGGGGACACCGTGTCGGCGTGGCCGTCCTTGCTGCGGTCCGCGGCGTGGGTGGGGGTGAAGCAGTCGCCGCTCGGCGCCGCGACGGCGCTTCCGGCTCCTGCGGCCGGGACGACCAGGGCGACCAGGGAGAGCGCGGACACCGCACCCAGCTTGATGGCCTTACCGAACCGCTCCGAACTGCTCATGGAGGAACTCCTCTGGCAACGACCCGGCTACCCGGGGTGGTGAGGAGAAAATGCGGCACGCGATCTTCGTTATCCACCATCTTTCGGCTGGAAAAGACAATCCGTACCATCGGCGCGATCCATGCGGCCTAACGCATGGGTCCGGTGTTGAGCCGAATGGCCCATCAGCTCCAGCGCAGGGCGACGAGCTGGGTCAGCAGCGCCAGCCGGACGTCGGGGTCGTCGAGGTCCAGCGGCACCAGCTCCAGGAGCTTCCGCATCCGGTACCGCAGGGTGTTCGGGTGGATCCGCAGCTCCCGCGCCGCGGCTCGCGGGTCACCCGGGTGCCGCAGCCATTCATAGAGCGTTTCGACGTAACCGGCCTTGCCCGTTTCGTCGTGCGCGCGCAGCGTGCGCAGCGGGCCGAGCTCGGCGACGCGCGCCGCGGACGCCGCCGTCGCGCCGCGGTGCAGCGTCAGCGCCGTCCAGGCCTCGTCGAACGCGATCACGCGCTCGGTGAGGATTTCGGCGCGCAGCAGGCCGAGGGCTTCGTCGGCTTGGGCGCGCGACGCCGAGA
>NZ_BNAW01000039.1 GCF_014654205.1 Amycolatopsis bullii | reverse complement strand
GGCTGCTGCCCCGGCGCACCGAACCGGCTCGGCGGGCCGCCTTGCCCCGGCAGCGGCCGCACTCCCGGCGGCGGCAGCGGCCGCGCTCCCGGTGGCGGCACCGGCCGCCGCGGGTCGTGCGGACCAGGACCAACCCCGGGACCCTGCGGGCCGTGCGTCATCGAGTGGAACCCCCCGTGCGTTTTCCCCGTCGGAAGCGGCGTACCTGCGGTGATCGCGCCGTTCCGGGCGTCAGCATAGATCGAGTGCTCTAGGGTGTGGTGCTGTGTCGATGAAATGGGGGGCCGCCGCCGCGGTCGCCGTCGCGGCCGTGCTGGGCGCCGCCGGGCCGGCCGCCGCGCAGGGGCCGTCGGCCGGGCCCGTCCTGCCGAACCTGCCCGACGACCAGTCCAAGAAACCCCAGCTGCTCACCGGGCAGGGCGTCCGGCCGCCCGAGGGGGCCACCGCCGACGTCGCCCTCAAGGTCCTGCGCGACGGCAGCCTCTCCGTCACCGAGCACGTCACCGTCCCCGGCGGCCAGCAGCTCGTCTCGCGCGTCCCCCTCAAGGTCCCGGCGAGCGACGACCAGGACCGCGTCTTCGCCGTCCGCGACGTCCACGCCGAAGGCGCCACGGCCGAGCTCACCGGCGACCAGCTCGTCCTCACCTTCCCCGCCGGCGCCGGCAGCGCCACGTTCACCGTCGACGGCGCCATCGCCGACCAGAACGGCCGCCAGCAGGCCCGCTGGCAGGTCGCGAGCGGCTTCGACCGCCCGCTGGCCAAGCTCACGGCCTCGCTGCTCGCCCCGAGCACCCAGCTGTCCCCTGTGGACTGTTTCGCCGGCCCGGTCGGCTCGAGCCAGCGCTGCACCCTCGCCGAGCTCGACCACACCGGCGTCGTGCGCCTCGAGCAGAACGACGTCCGCCCCGGCGACCGCGTCGACCTCCTCGTCGGCCTGCCCGCGGGCACCACCCCGGCGAACGCCAAGTTCGCCGCCGTCGGCCTGTTCGCCACTGCCTTCGCCCTGACGCCGCTCACCGGGATCGCCTTCGCCGTCCTGTTCGCCTTCCTCGTCGCCGCCGCCCTTTTCGTCTGGCGCCGCCGCAGGCAGGACGCCGGGGCACTGCACACCGCCACCGGTCCGGTCGAGGTCCTCCTGCGCGACGGCGGCCGCGTCTTCTTCGCCAGCCCCGACGGCGTGCTGCCCGGCCAGGTCGGCACGGTCGTCGACGAGACCGTCGACGTCGTCGACATCAGCGCCACCGTCGTCGACCTCGCCGTCCGCAACTACCTGTGGCTGGCCGAAGTCCCGGGCCCCGACTGGCAGATCGCCCGCCGCAACCCGCCGGACGAGCACCTCCACGACTTCGAGCGCGCCGTCTGCGAAACGCTGCTGCCGCCGGGCACCGACAGCGTGCTCGTGTCGCAGCTGCGCGCCCGCGGCGGGCTCGACCTGCGCCGGATCAGCGACGCGATGTACGCCGACGTCGTCAGCAAGCGCTGGTTCTCCCGCCGCCCGGACACCGCCCGCGGCCGGCTGACCTGGCTCGGTGCCGGGATTTTCACGCTCGGCCTGGTCGCCACCGCCGTGCTCACCTTCACCGCGGGGTACGCGCTGCTCGGCGTCGCCGTGGCGCTGGCCGGGCTCGCCGTCGTCGCGGTGGCCGCGCTGCTGCCGTCCCGCACCGCCCGCGGCCGGGCGCTGGTGGGCCAGGTCCGTGGCCTGCTCGGCTACCTGCACACCGCGAAGGCCGAGGACATCCCGCCCGCCGACCGCGAACTCGTGTTCTCCCGCTCGCTGCCGTACGCGGTCGTCCTGGGCGACACGGAACGCTGGCTCGGCGCCTTCGCCGCGCTCAACCCGTCGGCCGACGGCTCGGCCGGGCTGTACTGGTACGGCGGCATGGAGGCCGAATCCGACCTGCGCCGGTTCGGCGCACACTTCCCGTCCTTCCTGACCGCGCTCGACGGCGTCCTCACCGCCGCCGCGGCCCGCTGACCGTGCTCGCCGGGGCAGTCCTGGCGCTCGCACTGGCCGCCGGCCCCGCGGACCAGCCGCCGCTGCCCACCGTGCCCCAGAGCGCCGAGATCCAGCTCAAGGTCCAGCGCGACGGCTCGCTGTCGGTCGTCGAAGCGATCTCGGTCCCCGACGGCGCCGCCATGGACCGCCGGGTCGCCCTGCGGGTCCCGGCGCCCCACCACCGCGACCGCGTCTACGGCGTCCGCGACGTCGTCCTCGAAGGCAACGGGACGGCGAGCGTGGACCACGACGTGTTCACCGTCCACCTCACCCCCGGCACGTCGATCGTCCGGTACACAGTGGACGGTGCGGTGGCCGGCGACCGGGTCACCTGGGAGCTGGCCGGCGGCTGGACCGCCGAGCTGAAGTTCCTCCGCGCCTCCTTCGCCGCGCCGAAGATTCCGACCGCCGTCGACTGCCTCGTCGGCGACCTCCCCTGCGCGGCCGCGCAGATCGACCACGCCGGGCTGACCCGGTTCGGCCAGCAGAACCTCGCCGCGGGGCAGCGGATGACGGCGACCGTCGAGCTGCCCGCGGGCACGGTCCCCGCCAACGAGGTCCTGGTCCCGGCGAAGACGATCGCCGGCGCCTTCGTGCTCACCGCCCCGGTCGCCTGGGCCTGGGCGGCCTTCGGCGCCCTCCTGCTGCTCCTGACGGCCTGGGTCCTCTTCGCCCGCAGGGGGCACTTTCACGTGAAAGTGCCCCCAGGTCGTCACTTTCCCGTGAAGGCGACGGGGGAGTTCGCGTCGCCGGAAGGGGTGCTGCCGGGTCACACCGGCCTCCTCCTGCACGGGCGGGCCGGGCCGCTCGACCTGGCCGCGACCGTGCTGGACCTCGCCGTCCGCAACTACCTCTGGGTGAGCGACGGCCCCACGCTGGCCCGGCGCAACCCGCCCGACGAGCACCTGACCGCCTTCGAACGTGCGGTGTACGAGGCCGTCGTGCCGGACGAGCCGGTGACCCTCGCCGCACTGCGGCAGCGGCACGTCGAGGTCCCCCGCACCGAGCTGGCCGCCGACGTCGCCCGGCGCGGCTGGCTCGCGACGCGGCGGCTCCGCCGGGCCGGGATCCGGATCTTCTGCTACGGCGTGTTCCTCACCGTCCTGCTGGCCTTGACCGTCGGCTACGCCCAGCTCGGCGTCATCCTCGCGCTGGCCGGGGTCGCCACCGCCGTGACGTCGGCGGCCCTGCCCGCGCGCCGCCGAGCGGGCGACGACGTCGCACGCCGGCTCCTCGGCATCGCCGAGATCCGGGTCAAGGACCTGGACAAGCCGCAGCGCGAGCTGGTCTTCTCCCGCGGCCTGCCGTACGCGCTCGCTCTGGGCGAACTGGGCCCCTGGGTGGCCGCGTTCGACGCCCTCAAGCACCCGCCGCCGGTCTACTGGCACGCCGGCGAAATCACCCCTGACCAGGCCGGATCCTTCGCGACGGCACTCGCGGGCACGTTCGCCGCCGCCCGCCGCGCCCACCTCCAGGACCTCGTGAGCGGGAAACAGGGTCAGAACACTGTTTCCCACTCACGAGCCGGGACGCCGGGAACCGCGGGGTCGTCGTAGGGTGGGGCCATGGCCGATCCCGAGCTCGTCCGATACACCCTCGACAACGGTCTGCGCGTGGTTCTCGCCCCCGACGCGACCGCGCCGGTGGTCGGCGTCAGCGTGCACTACGACGTGGGTTTCCGCTCCGAGCCGGAGGGGCGCACCGGTTTCGCGCACCTCTTCGAGCACCTGATGTTCCAGGGCTCCGAGAGCCTGGAGAAACTCGCGCACTTCCGGCACGTGCAGTCCAGCGGCGGGACCTTCAACGGGTCCACCCACCCGGACTACACCGACTACTTCGAGGTGCTCCCGAGCGCCGCGCTCGAGCGGGCGCTGTTCCTCGAAGCCGACCGCATGCGCGCGCCCAAGCTGACGGCGGAGAACCTGGCGAACCAGATCGACGTCGTCAAGGAGGAGATCCGGCTCAACGTGCTGAACCGGCCGTACGGCGGGTTCCCGTGGATCACCCTGCCGCCGGTGCTGTACTCGACGTTCCCCAACGCGCACAACGGCTACGGCGGCTTCGAGGACCTCGAGAGCGCCACGGTCGACGACTGCGCGGCCTTCTTCGACACCTACTACTCGCCGGCGAACGCCGTGCTCACGGTGGCGGGCGACTTCGAGGTCGACAACGCGAAGAAGCTGATCGAGGACCACTTCGGCGACGTCCCGCACCGGCCGGCGCCGCAGCGGCCGTCGTTCGCCGAGCCGCTCCCGACCACCGAGCTGCGCGGCGAGATCGAAGACGCGCACGCCCCGCTGCCCGCGCTCGGCATCGGCTACCGCATGCCGGACCCGATCAACGACGTCGACAGCTACCTGGCCTACCTCGTGCTGGCCGGCGTGCTCACCGACGGCGACGGCTCGCGCCTGCAGCAGCGGCTGGTGCACAAGGAGCCGCTGGTCGTCGACATCGGGGCCGGTGCCGGGCTGTTCGGCCCGTTCGAGGCCCGTGACCCGGACACGTTCACCATCACCCTGATCCACCCGCACGAGGTGCCCCGCGAGCGCGTGCTCGCCGCGCTCGACGACGAGCTCGAGAAGCTCGCCGAAACCCCGCCGAGCGAGGAAGAGCTGCGCAAGGTCACCGCCCGCTGGACGGCGAGCCTGCACTCGGAGCACGACAGGCTGGTCTCCCGGACCCTGGCCCTCGGCTCGTTCGAGCTGCTCTACGGCGACGCGTCGCTGGTGTACCGGCTCGCGGACCGGATGTCCGCCGTCACCGCGGAGGCCGTGTCGGCGGCGGCGAAGGCGCTGCGCCCGGACGCGCGCGCCGTGCTGGTGGTCAAGCCCGCTTCGGAAGGGAACAACGAGCAGTGACTTCAGCAACGCACCGCAGCGCGGAGGAGATCGGCCGCACCGCGCGGGGGCCGCGGCCGCTGCCGCCGCTCGGCGAGCAGCGGGCCGCCGCCGACCTGTCCCATGTGGACACCGTGTTGAGCAACGGCCTGCGCGTGCTGGCCGTGCGCAAGGCGACCGTGCCGATGGTCGAGGCGCGGCTGTGGATCCCGTTCGCGGGCGACGACGCGCTGCACCCGGCCACGGCCGAGGTGCTCGCCGAGACGATCCTGACCGGCACGGCCCGCCGCAACCGCATCGAGATCGACGCCGAGCTGGCCCTCATCGGCGGCGACATCGGCGCCGGCGTCGACCCGGAGCGCCTGGTGCTCACCGGGTCCGCGCTGGCCGACAAGCTGCCGACGTTCCTCGACGTCCTCGGCGACGTCCTCACCGGGGCGACCTACGCCGACGAGGAGATCGCGCGCGAGAAGGAGCGGCTCGTCGAGCGGATCGCCGTCTCGCGCACGCAGCCGCGCACGATCGCGCGGGAGGCGCTGCAGAAGCACCGCTACGGCGACCACCCGGCCACGCGCGAGGTCCCGCGCGCCGAAGACGTCGCGGTCGTGACACCCGAGCAGGTGCGGGCGCTGCACCAGGCGTCGGTGCTGCCGCGGGGGTCGGTCATGGTGCTGGTCGGCGACCTCGACCCGGCCGGCGTGGTCGGGGACCTCGAGAAGGTGCTCGGCGACTGGGCGTCGGACCGCTCCGCCGTCCGGCTGCCGCCGCTGCCGGACCTGACCGGGCCGAACGTCCTGCTGGTGCCGCGCGCGGGTGCGGTGCAGTCGCAGATCCGGCTGTCGGCGCAGACGATTCCGCGCACCGACCCGGGGTACGCGGCGCTGCAGCTGGCGAACCTGGCCTACGGCGGGTACTTCTCGTCGCGGCTGGTGGAGAACATCCGCGAGAACAAGGGGTACACGTACTCCGCGCACTCCGGCTTCGAGTTCACCGACGGCACGGCGGTGGTCAACGTCGACGCGGACACCGCGACCGACGCGACGGCCCCGGCGCTGCTGGAGACCCGCTACGAGCTGGGCCGCCTCGGCCAGGTCCCGCCGTCCGGCGACGAGCTGGAGTCGGTGCGGCAGTACGCGATCGGCTCGCTGCTGACCTCGACGTCGTCGCAGTCCGGGCTGGCCGGGCAGGTGCTGGCGCTGGCTTCGACCGGGCTGGGCCTGGAGTGGCTGAACGAGCACCCGGCGCGGGTGGCCGCGGTGACCGCTGACGAGGTGGCCGAGGCGGCGCTGAAGTACTTCGCGCCCAAGCGGTTCACCGGCGTGGTGGTCGGCGACGCGGCGGTGCTGGAGCGCAAGCTGCTGGCGCTCGGCGACGTCGTCGTGGGCGAGCCGGCCTGATGTCCGTCCCGTTCACCCTCGGTGCGCTGCCGACCCTGTCCCGGTCCACAGTGGACCGACAGGAGGACTTGCGCACCCACCCCGCGCGGCTGGTGTCGCGCTGGGCCGACGCCCGGGTCGTCCTCCTGGACGACGCCGGGCGCACCCCGGTCGCCGAGGGCGCCTCGGCACTGGCGTTCCGGAAGGCGATCGACTTCGGTGCGGCGCCGCCCGCGGACGCGGTGTTCCTCGGCGAGTGGCAGGACGTCGACTACTGGTCGCTGCCGGGCGGCCCATCGGGTTCGGCGGACACGGTCAAGATGGCGGGCAGCTGGGGTTTCGTGGAGGAGGTCCCCCGCGCGGACGGCGAGGTCTGGGTCGAGCTGCGCGGCTACGGAGACCTCCTCGACGACACGTCGGCCGGCCTGTTCACGACGGCCCAGGCGTTGCGCTTCTGGCGGCGTCAGGCGAAGTTCTGCACGCGGTGCGGAAGCGCGACGGAGCTGATCCAGTTCGGCTGGGCGAGCAAGTGCACGGGGTGTGGCCGCGAGGAGTACCCCCGCACGGACCCGGCGGTGATCTGCCTGGTCCACTCGCTGGAGGGAGTCAACGGGTCGCACGTCCTGCTGGCCCGCCAGCCGATCTGGCCGGCGGGGCGGTATTCGGTGCTGGCGGGGTTCGTCGAGGCGGGGGAGTCCCTCGAGGCGTGCGTGGTCCGGGAGATCCGCGAGGAGGTCGGCGCGGTCGTCTCGGACGTGCGGTACCTCGGGAGCCAGCCGTGGCCGTTCCCGCGGTCGATCATGCTGGGGTTCACGGCCCGGGCGGACCGGTCGCTGCCGCTGATACCGGCGGACGGGGAGATCGAAGAGGCGCTGTGGGTGTCGCGGGCGGAGGTGCGCGCGGCGTTCGAGAACAGCTCTCGCGCCGAGGGATCGAAGCCGACCCCGATCGCCGAGGGGGCGGCGGAGATCATCCTGCCGGGGAACTCGTCGATCGCCCGCGTGATGCTCAAGGCCTGGGCGGACGCGGAGGAGTAACCGCTCGCCACAGGTCGCAACGGCCCCGGCTTCCCGCCGGGGCCGTTCTCGTTGCCGGGATGTTCAGCGCAAGTCGCCGAGTTCGGTGACCGAGCGGGTCGGCTTGCCCGTGAAGTCCGCCCGGCCTCCGTACGCCAGGTTCAGCGTCTCCAGCCGGTAGCTCCAGTCGCCGCCGCACGAGCAGGCCGGGCCGAAGCGCTGGTTGATCTGCCAGCGCAGCCACTCGCCCCGTTCCAGCCGGACCGGCGAGCGCGGCCGGTTCCGCTTCGGCATCCCCCACGGCGATGGCGTGACCAGCACCGACAGCACGCCGTCCGCTTCACGGAGCACGACACCGTCCAGCTCACCCAGCGGCCGCGCCGCGAACCGCGGCGAGAAGCCGGTCGACTCGTCGACATCCACCTCGTGGAGCTCCACACCCGGAGGCAGCGGGAACGCGATCGGCACCCGGTTGCGCACCGCGGCCGACGGGCCACCACGGGACCGCTTGGTCCAGGTGGTTCGCACCCGCTGCGCCACGACGTCCACAACGACCAGCATGCCCGCCGCCGCAAGCCGAAATCCGCCGACCATCCACCGAAGGTCGGCGCAACTCGTTCACCGGTACGCCGTCCACCTGGTCCAACACCCCCAAGCGTTACCTGCCCGTTTCACCAGACCGTTGACGGCTGTGCCCCGGCTCACTACAGTCCCCGGAAACCGTCTGTAAAGTATCCTAATTAAGTCCGGAGGAACGAGTGCGAGCCGGTAGCCCGCGGATGCTGCGCGAGATCAACGATCGCGCCGCCATCGAGGTCCTCCTGCGGGAGGGTCCGCTCACGCGGGCCGAACTCGAGCTCGCCATCGGGCTGTCCAAACCCGCCACCGCGCAGCTGCTCACCCGGCTCGAGCTGGACAACCTCGTCACGAAAGCCGGCGTACGAGGGGGCGGCCGGGGACCCCGCGCCCAGCTCTGGGCGGCCAACGGCGGCCTCGCCTTCGTCGCCGCCGTCGATCTCACGCCGCACGTTGCGGACTTCGTCGTCGCGGATGTGGCCGGGGTCGTGCTCGCCGAGTACCGCACCCCGCTGCCCGTGCACGCCGGGGCCGACGTCGTCGGGACCTTCGGCGAAGCCCTCCAAAAGGTCGCCGAAGAAGCCGGGATCGAACGAGAAGACCTGGCCCACGTCGTGATCGGCGCGCAGGGGGCGTTCGATCCGCGGACCGGCCTGCTCTCCTCCGCGCCGCACATCCCCGGCTGGCTCGGCTTCGACGTCCCGCAGAAGCTCAGCGACGAACTCGGGGTCGACGTCCTCATCGAGAACGACGTCAACCTCGTCGCCGTCGAGGAGATGACCGTCGGGATGGCCCAGGACGTCGACGACTTCGTCATGGTCTGGCTGTCCGAGGGTGTCGGCGGTGCCGTCGTGATCGGGCGGCGGCTGCTGCGCGGCGCCACCGGCGGCGGTGGCGAGATCGACTGGATGCGCGTGCCCGATCCGGCCACTGTGGACACCGGGGACGTCTGGCCCGCGGCCGGCGCCCGGTTCGGCAACCTGGTCGACTCGCCCGCCATCTGCCGGCTCGCCGCCGCCCACGGCATCCAGGCCGATACCGCCTGGGACGCCGTGGCGAAGACCGGACCGGACCATCCCTTCCGGCACGATCTCGCCAAGCGGGTCGCCGGGGGCGTCGCGAACCTCGTCGCCGTCGCCGACCCGCAGCTCGTGCTCCTCTGCGGCGACACCAGCCGGGCCGGTGGCGAGGAGTTCGCCGCGCTCGTGCAGGAGAAGCTGCACGAACTCGTCCTGCCGCGCACGCCCGTCGGCTGCGCTTCGGTGCAGGGCAACGCCGTTCGCGCGGGCGCGCTGCAGTCGGCGCTCGCCACCACCCGTGAGGACGTCTTCGGCGTCGTCACCCCCACGCTCCTCGGGTCGCGCAGGCCCGAGGGCGACAGCACCCGTCCCCGACCGACCAGCCCCAACCGATGAGGAGGAGGGCCATGCCCCCGACCACCCGGACCCGCCGTGGCGCCCTGCTGGTGGCCGCCGCCGCGGCGTCCGTCCTGCTGACCAGCGCCTGTTCCGGCGCCGCCGCACCGTCCACGAAGGACGCCGCGGCCGCACCCGGCAAGGACGACAAGCTCACGATCACCGTGTACTCCAAGTTCACCGACCGCGAGTACGGCGTGGTCACCGCGGGCCTCAACAAGCTCAAGGCGAAGTTCCCGAACATCGAGATCAAGCACGAGGGCAACCAGGACGACGACAAGCTCACCCAGTCGATCCGCGGCGGCAACCCACCCGACGTCGCGATCTCGTTCTACACCGACAACCTCGGTGCCTGGTGCTCCACCGGCAGCTTCCAGGACCTCAAGCCCTACATCGAGCGCGACAAGATCGACCTGACCCAGATCCCGGACGCGGTCCGCAACTACACCGAGTACCAGGGCAAGCGGTGCGCGATGCCGATGCTCGCCGACGTCTACGGGCTCTACTACAACAAGGACATGTTCGCGGCGAAGGGCATCAGCTCGCCGCCGAAGACCACGTCGGAGCTGTTCGAGGCGACCAAGAAGCTGACCGAGTTCAACCCGGACGGCTCGATCAAGGTCGCCGGCTTCCTGCCCTCGATGCCGTTCTACGCCAACCAGGCCCAGTACTGGGCGCCGAACTTCGGCGCGCCCTTCCTCGGCCCGGACGGCAAGTCCGACCTCGCCACCAACCCCGGCTGGAAGGCGATGTTCGAGTTCCAGAAGCAGCTGATCGACTTCTACGGCGGCCACGACAAGGTCGAGCAGTTCAAGGCCGGCCTCGGCGACGAGTACTCCGCCGACCACGGCTTCCACAAGAAGAAGCTGGCGATGATCTACGACGGCGAGTTCCGCACCGCGTTCCTCAAGGACCAGGCGCCCGACGTCAACTACGGGACCGCGCCCGCCCCGGTGCTCGACAGCATGGCCGACCACTACGGCGGCGGCTTCACCACCGGCACCATCATCGCCATCCCCAAGGGCGCCAAGAACCCCGGCGCCGCGTGGGAGCTCGTCAAGCAGGTCACCCTGGACACCGACACGCTGGTGGACATGGCCAACGGCCTGAAGAACGTGCCCAGCACCAAGGCATCGCTGACCTCGCCGAAGCTGGACCTGCAGCCGCAGTTCAAGACGTTCCTCGACATCTACGACAGCGGCAAGCTGGTCGCCAACCAGACCACCCCGATCGGCGACGCGCACCTCAAGGCGGTCAACGACTTCGCCGAGAAGTGGCAGGCCGGCTCGGTGCCCGACCTGACCGCGGGCCTGCAGAAGGTCGACGCGCAGATCGACGACGAGCTGAAGCAGAAGGGCGCGGGCGGATGACCTCCACCGCTGTGCCTGTGAAAACCCAGGGAACCCCGTCCGCGCCGAGCCAGGCGCGGGCGGGGGCCCGCCGGGCCAAGCGCCGCCGGACCGTCCTGTTCTTCATGGCCCCGGCGTTCATCGGGTTCCTGATCTTCTTCGGCTACCCGCTGATCGCCACGGTCTACTACTCCTTCACCCGCTACGACCTGATCAACCCGCCGGAATTCATCGGCTTCGACAACTACATCCGGATGTTCACCACCGAGCCCCTGGTGGGCACGGCCGCGTACAACACGCTGTGGCTGGTGGTCGTCCTGACGGTCTGCCGCGTGGTGTTCTCCCTCGGCATCGCGTCGGTGATCGCGCGGCTCAAGTCGGGCGTCGGCCTGGTCCGGACGCTCTGCTACCTGCCGACCCTCGCCCCGCCCGCGGCCGCCACCCTGGCGTTCGTCTTCGTGTTCAACCCGGAGTTCGGGCCGGTCAACCGGTTCCTGCGGCTCGTCGGCATCGACGGCGGCCTGTGGTTCAACAGCCCGGAGATGTCGAAGCCCGCGCTGACGCTGCTGGCGCTGTGGGGCTCCGGCGAGCTGATGATCATCATCCTGGCCGCGCTGCTGGACGTCCCCAGCGAGCAGTACGAAGCCGCCGAACTCGACGGCGCCGGCCCGGTCCGCCGGTTTTGGCACGTCACGCTGCCGTCGATCTCGCCGGTGCTGCTGTTCGGCGTGGTCAACTCGATCATCTACGCGCTGCAGTTCTTCACCCAGGCGATCGTGGCGTCGTCCGCCAGTGCGGGCACCGCCGACGTCGCCGGCAACTCGAAACTCATCGGGGCACCGCAGAACTCGACGCTGACCTACCCGATCTGGCTGTACGTCCAGGGTTTCCGTTACTTCAACATGGGCTACGCGGCGGCGATGGCGGTGCTGCTGTTCATCGTGTCGTCGGGCTTCACGTGGATTCTCGTGCGGCAGCTGCGGAAGTCCCAGCACCAGGAGGAGGGGGCATGACCGCGTTGGCCGAAGCGCCGCAGAGAGCGGCGGGCGTGCCGCCGAGGACCAAGTTCAAGCGGAACTGGGACAAGCGGCTGTCCTTCATCGCCACGCACGCGATCGGGATCGCGCTCGGCGTGATCTTCATGCTGCCGATCCTGTTCGTCTTCCTCACCGCGGTGATGAAGAGCGACCAGGCGATGACGGCGAGCCTGTGGCCGAGCGAATGGCACTTCGAGAACTTCGTCAAGGTGTTCCAGAAGGCGCCGCTGCTCGAATACTTCGGCAACAGCCTGCTGTATTCGGCCCTGGCCACGGCGGGGGCACTGCTTTCGGCGATCCCAGCGGCGTACGCGCTGGCGAAGCTCAAGTGGCGCGGGCAGAACCTGTTCTTCATGCTGACCGTGGCGGCGATGCTGCTGCCGCCGCAGGTCACCGTCGTGCCGCTGTACGACCTGTGGGTCCGGATGGGCCTCACCGGCACGCTGGTGCCGCTGATCGTGCCGTACTTCTTCTTCGACGCGTTCTCGATCTTCCTGCTCCGGCAGTTCTTCCTCACCATCCCGAAGGACTACCTCGAAGCGGCGAAGATTGACGGCTGCAACGAGTTCCAGGCGATGTACCGCGTGCTCATCCCGATGGCCAAGCCCGGGATCGCGGCCACCGCCATGTTCTGCTTCCTGTTCACCTGGAACGACTACTTCGGGCCGCTGCTCTACACCGGCGAGAACCAGGACCACTGGCCGCTTTCGCTGGCCATCGCCTCCTTCCGCGGCATGCACCACGTCGAGTGGAACATGACGATGGCGGCGACCGCGCTGATCATGGCGCCGGTGATCGTGCTGTTCGTGTTCGCGCAGAAGTCGTTCGTCAAGGGCATCACATTCACGGGGGTCAAGGGATGAAGCTGGCAGTCGTCGGTGGCGGGTCCACCTACACGCCGGAGCTGATCGACGGGATCGCCGGCCGCCGGTCCACTTTGGACGTCGACGAGATCGTGCTGGTCGACCCGGACGCCTACCGCGTGGAGGCGGTCGGCGGGTTCAGCCAGCGGCTGCTCGACCACGCCGGCCACCCGGCGCGGATCAAGACCACGCAGTCGCTGGAGGAGGGCGTCGACGGCGCTTCCGCGGTGCTGATCCAGCTGCGCGTCGGCGGCCAGCGGGCGCGGCGCTCCGACGAGACGTTCCCGCACGCCTGCGGCTGCGTCGGCCAGGAGACGACCGGCGCGGGCGGCCTGGCGAAGGCGCTGCGCACGGTCCCGGTGGTCCTGGACATCGCCGACCGCGTCCGCAAGATCGCCGGTGACGACACGTGGATCGTCAACTTCACCAACCCGGTCGGCATCGTCACGAGGGCCCTGCTCAACGAGGGGCACCGCGCGGTCGGGCTGTGCAATGTCGCCATCAACCTGCAGCGGCAGTTCGGGCGCCTGCTCGGGGTCGGCGCGGACGACGTCAAGCTCGTCCACACCGGGCTCAACCACCTGAGCTGGGAGCGCGGCGCGCTCGTCGACGGCGTCGACCGGCTGCCGGAGCTGCTGGACCAGCACCTCGACTACCTGTCGAACGAGGTGAGCGTGCCGGAGAAGTGGCTGCGGCGGATGAACGTCGTGCCGTCGTACTACCTGAAGTACTTCTACGCGCACGACGAACAGGTCACCAAGCAGCGCACCGAGCGGCCGCGCGCGGACGTCGTCTCCGACGTCGAGGAAGAGCTGCTGAAGATCTACCTGGACCCGGACCAGAACACCAAGCCGGAGTCCCTCGAAAAGCGCGGCGGGGCGTACTACTCGGAGGCGGCCGTGCAGCTGGTGCACGCGCTGACCGCGGGCGGCCCGGCCGAGGAGCACGTGGTGAACGTCCGCAACGACGGCACCTTCCCGTTCCTCCCGGACGACGCCGTCATCGAGGCACGGTCCGTTGTGGACTCGAAGGGGGCGACGCCGATCCCGCAGCCGCCGGTCGAGCAGCGGTTCGCCGGGCTCATCGCGGCGACGACGTCCTACGAGTTCCTGGCTTTGGAAGCGGCGCTGAAGGGCGGCCGCGACCGCGTGGCCGACGCGTTGCTCGCACACCCGCTGGTCGGCCAGTACTCGAAGGCCGACACGCTGGCCGATTCGCTGGTGCAGATCAACCGCGAGTACCTGCCCTGGGCCCGCGGATGAAGCCTGCAGTCATCGCGATCGACGGCGGCAACAGCAAGACCGAGGTCCTGGTGATCTCGGAAGACGGCGTGGTGCTGGGCAAGTCCCGCGGCCCCGGCGCGTCGCCGCAGAACATCGGCGTCGCGGCCTGTGTTGCGGCGCTGGAAGAACTGGTGCTGGAGGCGTATCCGAACTTCGGGGACAAGCCGTTCGCCGTGCACACCTCCGCGTACCTGGCCGGGCTCGACTTCCCCCGGGAGGAAGAGGCGCTGCACGCGGCTCTCGCGGCCCGCGGCTGGAGCGACACCCTGACCGTCGGCAACGACACCCTCGCGCTGCTGCGGGCGGGCAGCGCGGGGGTGGGGGTCGCGGTCGTGTGCGGCGCCGGGATCAACGGCGCCGGCGTCGGCCCGGACGGCCGCGTGCACCGCTTTCCCGCGCTGGGCAAGATCTCCGGCGACTGGGGCGGCGGCTACCGGCTCGGCGAAGAGGCCCTGTGGTGGGCCGTGCGCGCCGAAGACGGTCGCGGTCCGCGCACCGCGCTGATGCCGGCGGTGGCGGCCTACTTCGGGAAGCCGACGCTGCTGGACGTCGTGCAGGGCCTGCACTTCGAGGAAATCGACCCCGTGTCGATCCACGGCCTGTGCCCGCTGCTGTTCGAGGTCGCGGCGGCCGGGGACGAGGTCGCGCAGGACATCGTGACGCGGTTCGTCGAGGAGGTCAGCGTGTTCGCCGCGGTGATCCTCCGCGAGCTGGACCTCACCGAGGACGCCCCGGAGATCGTGCTCGGCGGCGGCGTGCTGACCGGTGTCGGCACGCCGGTGATCGCGGAGATCGAGAAGCGGTGCCTGAAGGTGGCGCCGCGCGCGGTGGTCCGCGTCGTCGACGTGAACCCGGTGGTGGGCGCGGCGTTGTTCGGACTCGACACGCTGGGCGCTTCCGAGGCCGCGAAGGCGGCTTTGAAGGCGGCGACCCAGCGCGTCTGAAAACTCTGGCGGGGTCTGTCCCGAAGCGGCGCGGGACAGACCCCGCCAGACCCCCTCACGGCGCCGGGACGATGGTGTCTCCGGTCTCCAGCAGGGACTTGAGGTCGGAGAGGATCCAGGGCCAGCCGCCGCCCGCGTTCTCGTTCGGCGGCGCGTCGAGCCGCTCGTAGGCGCCGCTGACCATCCCGGCGATGGTGGGCGCGCCGGTGACGTCGTGGGTCACGGTCAGCCGGGTGCCGGCGGTCTTGGACTCCTCGATCTCGTAGGTGAGCGTCGTGTAGGGCTCCTCGCTCACGTCCCCGGGCGCCATCAGCAGCTTCCAGGTGAGCACCAGCTTCCGCGGCGGGTCGACTTCCAGGACCTCGCCGTCGACGAGGTCGCCGGTCATCCCGGCGTCGATGAACGCCTGCGTCGGGCGCGTGCGGTGCTTGCCGCCCGGGCGCAGGTCGAAGTCGACCAGCCCGGTGTAGCCGTACTTCGCCGTCCACTCGGGCTTCGTGATGGCGTCCCAGATGCGTTCCGGCGACGCCTTGATGTAGACGCGGTAGACCTGCACGGTGTCGGTCATGGTTCTTCGCCTTCCAGCTCGTTCTTGAGGTCGAGGAGCGCGGTGACGTGCCGCTCGGTGTACTTGTCGATCCACCGGTCATGGATCTGGCGGATCGGGACGGGGTTGAGGAAGTGCCGCTTCTCGCGGCCTTCCTTGCGTGCGACGACGAGCCCGGCTTCTTCCAGCAGCTTCAGGTGTTTCATGACGCCGAAGCGGGTCATCTCCACCTGGGTCTCCAGCTCGGTGAGCGTGCGGCCGTCACGCTCGAAGAGCAGGTCGAGCAGGAACCGGCGGGTCGGATCCGCCAGCGCCTTGAACACCAGGTCGTCGTCGGGCACCTGCCCAAGATAGGTGACCAAAAGGTCACATGTCAACGTGCGAAGAAGGCCGCCACCCGCGGCGGGTGACGGCCTTCGTTCCCGGCTAGACGAGCAGTGACAGTGGGAGGATCAGCGCGATGGCGACCACCGAGATGAGCGTCTCCATCACCGACCAGCTCTTCAGCGTCTGGCCGACCGAGAGCCCGAAGTACTCCTTGACCAGCCAGAACCCGGCGTCGTTGACGTGCGAGAAGAACAGCGACCCGGCGCCGATCGCCAGCACCAGCAGTGCGCTCTGCGACGGGTCCATGCCCGCGGCCAGCGGCGCCACGATGCCCGCCGCCGAGACGGTCGCGACCGTGGCCGAGCCCGTCGCCAGCCGGATCGCCACCGCGACCAGCCAGCCGAGCAGCAGCGGCGAGAGGTGCGCGTCCTTGGCCAGGCCGGTGATGACGTCCCCGACACCGGCGTCGACCAGGGTCTGCTTGAAGCCGCCGCCCGCGCCGACGATCAGGATGATCCCGGCGATCGGGCCGAGCGAGTCACCGACCACAGTGGACAGCTTCTCCCGGCCCAGCCCGGCCGGGCGGCCGAGCAGCACCATGCCGGCCAGGACCGCCGCGAGCAGCGCGATCAACGGGTCGCCGACGAAGTCGAAGATCTTGCGGGCTTGGTTGTCCTTGGCCAGCAGGATGTCCGACAGCGCTTTCGCCAGCATCAGCACGACCGGCAGCAGCACCGTGGTGAGTGTCGCGGCGAAGCTCGGGCGCGGCTTGTCCGTGTCGGCGCGTTCCGGGATCAGCCGTTCGGGGGCTACGGCGTCCGGCACCAGCCGCGCCGCGACCTTGCCGAACAGCGGGCCCGCGATGACCAGCGTCGGGATGCCGACCAGCAGGCCGAACGCCAGCGTCACGCCGACGTTCGCGTTGAGCGCGCCGGCCGCGGCGAGCGGGCCGGGGTGCGGCGGGACGAGCCCGTGCAGCACCGAAAGCCCGGCGACGGCGGGAATTCCCAGCAGCATCAACGGTTTTCCGGTGCGCTTGACCGCCAGCAGCACCACCGGGATCAGCATGACGAGCCCGATCTCGAAGAACATCGGCAGCCCGATCAGCGCGGCGACGAGTGCCATCGCCCACGGCAGCGCCGCGCCGCGGGCCTTGCCGAGCACGGTGTCGACGATCTGGTCGGCGCCGCCGGAGTCGGCCAGCAGCTTGCCGAGCATCGCGCCGAGGGCGATCAGGATGCCGACGGACGCCACCGTGCTGCCGACGCCGGCGGAGAACTTCTTGATCACGTCGGTGATCGGCATCCCGGCGGTCAGGCCGAGCACGAGCGAGCCGATCGTCAGCGACAGAAAGGGGTGCAGCTTCACCTTCGTGATCAGCACGACGATGACGGCGATCGCGACGACGGCCGCGATGATCAGGCGCGTGTCGTGGCCGGTCCAGCCGGCGGCGAGGACGGCGTTCACGCGTGCTCCCGGAAGGCGGTCAGGGCGGCTTCGGTGACCTCTTCCGGAGTGCCGCTGGAGTTGTCGAGGACGACGCCGGCCTCGTCCGGCTCGAGCGGTTCGAGGTCGGCGAGCTGCGAGTCCAGCAGCGACACCGGCATGAAGTGGCCCTTCCGGGTCTTCATCCGCTCGGCCAGCTGCGCGCGGTCGACCTGCAGGTGGACGAACCAGACGTCGCCGCCGGTGCGCAGGACGTCGCGGTACCGGCGCTTGAGCGCGGACGACGTCACGACGCCGCCGGTGGCCTGGTGCTCGCGGATCCAGCCGGCGATGGCTTCGAGCCAGGGTGCGCGGTCTTCGTCCGTCAGCGCCGTGCCGGCGGTCATCTTGTCGATGTTGGCCTTCGGATGGAACGTGTCCGCTTCCGCGTACTCGACGCCCAGGGCCACGGCGAGCGCCGTGCCGATCGTCGTCTTCCCGGAGCCTGACACCCCCATCACCACGATGACGGTCATCCGCACCTCCCACTTCGTTGTGCCCAGGTGAGTGAAACTCAAAAGTACTACTTATTCAAGATGAAGTACTACTTAATCGAATCAGACGGTTAAGTTGATCGGGTGAGACACGAGCAGGTCCTGGATGCCCTCGGCGCGGCGATCGCGAACGGATCCCTGGTCCCGGGCACCGTGCTGCGCTCGGAAGACCTTCAAGAACGCTTCGGTGCTTCGCGGACCGTGGCCCGCGAAGTCGTCCGCGTGCTGGAGACGATGCAGCTGACCAGCAGCAAGCGCCGGGTCGGGGTGATCGTCCGCGAGCCGGCGGAGTGGAACCACTACGACCCGCGCCTGATCCGCTGGCAGCTCGACGGCCCGGCCCGCCCGGCGGCGCTGGCGACGCTGAACGAGCTCCGGTCGGCGATCGAGCCGTGCGCGGCGCGGTACGCGGCCTTGCGCGCGACGCCGGAGGAGCGCGGCCGTCTGGGTGCGCTGGGGGAGCGGCTGGCGCGGACGGCCCGGGCCCGCGACCTCTCGGCGTTCCTCGGGTTCGACATCGCCTTCCACGACCTGCTGCTGACCGCGTCCCGCAACCCGATGTTCGGGCAGCTGTCGGAGGTCGTCGCGGAGGTGCTCACCGGGCGCACCGGGCACGGCCTGATGCCGCCGGAGCCGCAGCCCGAGGCGGTGGCGCTGCACGTGGCGGTGGCCGCGGCGGTGGCCGCCGGGGACGCGGACCGGGCGGAGCGGGCGATGCGCGACATCGTCGTCCAGGCGCGGGACGAGATCGCCGCCCTGGTGGCGGAGGGCGCTCCCGAGGCCGAGTAACCTCGCGCACGGAAACCGACTTTCTTTCCGCCGGGGGGCACGGGTGAGCGCGGCGCGCGCGATCGGACTGGTGTTGGGCGTGGCGGCCGACGGCGCCCTCGGCGACCCCCGCCGCCGCCTCCCGGTGACGGCGTTCCGCAGGCTCCCGCTCCGTTCGGGCGTCCTGGCCGCCGCCGCGGCGGTGGCCGGCGGGGCGCTGCTGGAGCGATCGAGCCGGGGCCGCCCCCTGCTGCAGGCCTCGGCGACGGCGGTGACGACGTGGGCCGTCCTCGGTGCGGCGGGCCTGGCCCAGCAGGGCACGGAACTGGCCCGCGACCTGGAGGAGTGCCGCTTCGAGCCGGCGCGCACCACACTGTCCGAACTGGACCCCCGGGTGGCGGACGGCCTGAGCGCGATCGCGCTGTCCCGCGCTTCGGTGGAAACGCTGGCGGAGAACACGTCGGATGCGGTGGTGGCCCCGCTGGTGTGGGGAGCGCTGGCGGGCGTGCCGGGGCTGCTGGGAGCGCGGGCGGTGAGCTTGCTGCGCCGATCACGCGCGGGCCGCCGCGGCCACTGGGCGGTGGACCGCGCGGACGAGCTGGTCCACCTGCTGCCCACCCGCGTGGCGGCGGCGCTGACGGTGGTGGCGGCCCCGGTGGTCGGCGGCTCGGCGGGCGGCGCGTGGCGGGCGTGGCACCGCGACACGATCGCCCACCCGAGCCCGAACGCGGGCCGCGTGGAGGCAGCATTCGCCGGAGCACTGGAAATCCGCGTCGGCGGCCGGACGGTGTACCCGCACGGGGTGCTGGAGCTGCCGGTGCTGGGCGTGGGCCGGAACCCGGACGCCGGACACGTGACGCGCGCGGTGGAGCTGTCCCGGGTGGTGGGCTGGCTGGCGGGGGCGACCTCGGTGGTGGTTGCGGTGGTTCTGGGGTTCGGGCGCCGCTGACGCTTGCGGGTGCGCCGGGGAACGGGGAGTTTGCCCCCTCAGCCTCGCCGCCGCAGCTGGGCCAAAGCCTCCTCGTCCAACGGCCCACCCCGCTCCGCCAGCCGCGCCCCGATCCGCTCCCGGTCCTCCGCCGACCGGTTCCCGCCGAACTTGAACTTCGCCCGAACCCCCGTGATCGTGAACTCGATCCCGCGAATCCCCGGCAGCAACCGCCGATCCGGCGCGTCCCGGGCCGCGCTTACCGGCGCCCGGGCCCCGTCCGGCTCGAAGTGCCGGAGTTGCCTGTCCAGCAGCTCCGCCTTCTCCTCCGGATCGTCGACCAGCCGCACGTCCCCCTCGAGCTGCACCGTCGCGTAGTACGACGTCGGCACGCCGTACGCCGGGTCCGCCGTCGCGTTCCAGTCCGCGCGGATGTACGTGTAGTCGCCGATCACCGTCACCAGGGCTCGCGGGTGCTCCTCCAGCAGCGGCCAGATCGGGTTCGGCCGGGCCAGGTGGGTGACGATCGTCCGGTCGCCGTCGAACGCGAAGTGCGCCGGGGTCACCACCGGGAGGTCGCGGCCGCGGCCGCCGGCGATCAGCTGGCCGAAGTCGCGGCTGGACAGCCATTCGCGCCACTCCAGGTCGGAGGCGGACGCGTCCCACGGGTGGATCAACATGGCCCGAGTATCACGACCGCAAGTGGCCTCACCACAGGGCCATTTCCGGCCTACTTCTGATGGCCACTTTCAGCCAGTTCGTCCTCCGCGAGGATCTCCGCGACGGACTTCCGGCGCGAAGGGGCCGCGGACGCGTCCAGCGCCCCGCCGGGCTTCAGCTCGCGGACCGTGAAGTACAGCCAGCCGAGCAGCGCCATCGCGCCGAACGCGATCCACTGCAGCGCGTACGACAGGAACGGCCCCGAGTCCGTCTGCGGCAGCGGCAACGCGCCGAGCACGCCGGGCTGGCCGACGTCGAGCTGGAAGTAGCCCGGCCGGATGTCGAGCCCGGCCGCCCGCGCCACCACGCGGGAGTCGACGACGTAGCTCTGCAGCCGCCCGCCGGTCGAGGCGTCGGCGAAGGCGTCGCGGTTCTTCGGGTCGGTCTCGTCCGCGCGCACCCGGGCCGTCACCGTGACCGTCCCGGGCGGCGGCGGCGCGAACGGCAGCGCGGCCGACTTGCTGTCCAGCCGGACGTAGCCGCGGTCGATCAGCACGATCGTGCCGTCGGTGGTCCGCATCGGCGTCAGCACCTCGAAGGCGCCTTCGCCCTGGACCGTCCGCAGCCGCGCGACGACCTCCTTGTCCGGCAGGTACCGGCCGGTGATCGAGACGAGGTGCCACTCGGTGCGCTGACCGGGCACGCTCCCCGGCGGCAGCAGCTGCGCCAGCGGCACCGGCGCGGCGGTGAACGACGTCTCCAGCGCGGCGTTCTGCTGCTCGCGCTCGCTGTTGCGGCTGAACTGCCACGGCGAGAGCAGCGTGAAGCAGCAGATGGCGAAGGTGAACACCACCGCCGTCAGAGCCAGCCACCCGGGCCGGAGCAGGAACCGCAACCGCACCCCACCACGGTAGCCCGTGCCACCCGCCGTCCCGCGCGGGCTGTGACCTCTACCGCCGGGAACGCACCCAATCCAGCAAACCGGGCACCGCGCGCTCGATCATGCCGAGGACGTCTTCGAAGCCGTCGTCGCCGCCGTAATAGGGGTCCGGGACCTCGGCACCCTCGGGGGCCGACGGGTCGAACGACCGCAGCAACCGCACCTTCGCCGGGTCCTCGACCCGGGCCCGCAGGAACTCGAGGTGCCCCTCGTCCGCGGCCAGCAGCAGATCGGCGGCCAGGTCCTCGCCGGACACCTCGGACGCGACGTGCGTGGTCGGGTAGCCGTGCGCCTTGAGCGTCGCGCGGGCGCGCTTGTCGGCGGGCTCCCCGGCGTGCCACGGGCCGGTGCCCGCGCTCGTCACCCGGACGGCGTCGTCGAGGCCGGCGTCGGCGAGGTGGGCCCGGAACACCAGCTCGGCCATCGGGGAGCGGCAGATGTTGCCGGAGCAGACGAAGACGATGTGCGTCACGCCCGCGAGCGTAACCGCCGGGTTCACCCGGTCACCCGCCCGCTGGGCGGCCATCACGCGTGATGCCGCTCGGCGCACGCGGCGGGAGGCCGGTGCGTAACCGGCCGGTTCACCCGGTCACCCGCCCGCTCGGCGGTATCCGCGGCCCGCGGCGCGCACTTAGCGTCGATCGGGCGAGGACGCGAACCGGAAGGAGAGCGATCATGCACGGGTGCTGCTCGAAGTGCACCGGCCAGGGCTGCGGCTGCTGCGGCAACTGCAACTGAGCCGACCCGGCGCCGCGGCGGCCCGCCGCCGCCGGGGCGCCCCTAATCCGAACAGGTCGCCGACGTCGCTTCGCCCAGAGCCTGCGCGTGCAGGACATCGAACCGGTGGACGAGGTCCGCCACGTCCGCCGCCACCCGCTGCCGGACCGGGCACGACCGCGAAGCACGGACGGCGGTCGTCGCCGCCAGCTCCGTCAGCAGGCCCGTGTTCAGCCCGTCGATCACCGGGCGGATCTGCCCGAGGTCCGGGCGGGTCGTGGGCGCCTCCGCGGGATGCGCGTCCCAGCGTGCGTAGAGGCCGCGCTGCACCAGCTTGTTCGCCTCGATCTGGGCGCGGAAGAACCGCACCGCGTCCGCCGGGTCGAGGCCGAGGCCCGGGGCGCGCGAGGCCACCGAGTCGTAGATCTGCTGCTCCCGCACCGGGTCGTCGATCGGCGACGGCGTGCCGTACTTGGCCGCCGCCACCTGGTCGGCGATCGCGACGCGCCGGGCCGCCAGGTCGGTGAGCCGCCACAACGACTCCGAAGCCGATGCGGGCGCTGCGGAGAGCACGGATGCGGCGAGCACCGCCGTCACCGTGCCGAGCAAGGACCGAAGGCGCATGGCCCGCGAGGGTACATGCGAAAATCACCGCGTGCGCGCCATTTCCGAAGTCATCTCCGTGCTCGAACGGGCCTATCCGCCGGCGCTCGCCGAGTCGTGGGACGCCGTCGGCCTCGTCTGCGGTGACCCCGCCGAGCCCGTGCGCCGCGTGCTGTTCTGCGTCGACCCGGTCGCCGAGACCGTCGACGAAGCCGTCGAGCTCGGCGCGCAGCTGATCGTCGCGCACCACCCGCTGCTGCTGCGCGGTGTGCACGGCGTGCCCGCCGACACCGCCAAGGGCGCGCTGGTCCACCGGATGATCCGCGAGGGCGTCGCGCTCTACTGCGCGCACACCAACGCCGACTCCGCCGACCCCGGCGTCTCGGACGCACTCGCCCAGGCGATCGGGCTCCGCGTCACCGGCCCCCTGGAGCCGAAAGCCGACGGCGTCACCGGCATCGGCCGGATCGGCGAACTGCCCGAGCCCGAGCCGTTCGCGGCCTTCGTGCAGCGCGTCGCCGACGCCCTGCCCGCGACCGTGCCCGGCGTGCTCGGCGCGGGCGACGCCGACCGCCCGATCCGCACCGTCGCCGTGTCCGGCGGCGCCGGGGACTCCTACCTGAAGCAGGCCACCGAGGCTCGTGTCGACGCCTTCGTCACCGCGGACCTGCGGCATCACCCCGCCGGCGAGCACCTCGCGGGCCGCGGCCCGGTGCCCGCACTGGTCGGGCTGACCCACTGGGCCAGCGAGTGGCCCTGGTGCGGGCAAGCCTCGGCGCTCGTGGCGCAGGCGTTTGCGGGTAACGTCGACGTTCACGTGTCCACGCGGTGCACCGACCCGTGGACCGTCCGCGCCGAGCGCACATCTAGCTAAGAGGAGCACCGTGAAGGCCGAACCCGCCGTGCAGCGCCAGTTGCTCGAGCTCGCCAAGGTGGACGCCGAGCTCTCGCGCACCGCGCACCGCCGCCGCACCCTGCCCGAGCTGGCCGAGATCGACGCGGGGGAGAAGACCGTCCGCGAGCGCCGCGACGCGCTCGTGTCGGTGGAGACCGCCGCTTCCGACCTCGACCGCGAGATCGCCCGGCAGGAGAAGGAGATCGAGTCGGTGCGCGCCCGCGAGGACCGCGACCGCAAGCTCCTGGCGTCGGGCTCGGTCAGCTCGAAGCAGATGACCGACATCGAGCACGAACTGCAGTCCCTGGAGCGCCGCCAGAGCGCGCTCGAAGACGACCTGCTGGAGCTGATGGAGCAGCGGGAGGCCCTCGGCCTGGACGCGCAGCGCACCGGCGCCGAGGTCGACAAGGCCGAGGCCGAGGTCGCCGCCGCGATCGCCCGCCGCGACGAGGCGTTCAAGGACCTCGACACCACCCGCGCGCGGCGCGCCGAAGACCGCGAGAAGCTGGTGCCGCGCTTCCCGGAGCCGCTGCTCAAGCTCTACGAGCGCGTCCGCGAGCACAAGGGCATCGGAGCCGCGCTGCTGCGGGCCCGCCGCTGCGGTGCCTGCCAGCTCGAGCTCGACCGCAACACCGTCAACGAAATCAAGGCCGCGCCGGAGGACGACGTCATCCAGTGCGAGAACTGCGGCGCGATCCTGGTCCGGACCCTGGAGTCGGGTCTGTGACCTCGCACGTCGTCTTGGGGGGTGCAACCCCCGCACCCCGCCCGGGGGGCTCCGCCCCCACGGACCCCCCGAAGCATGTCGTCGTCGAAGCCGACGGCGGCTCCCGGGGCAATCCGGGCCCAGCCGGCTACGGCGCGGTGGTCCGCGACGCCGCCACCGGCGACGTCCTCGCCGAGCGCAAGGAAAGCCTCGGCGTGGTCACCAACAACGTCGCCGAGTACAGCGGCCTGATCGCCGGGCTGACCGCCGCGGCCGAGCTGGGCGCGTCCACTGTGGACGTCCGGATGGACTCCAAGCTGGTCGTCGAGCAGATGTCCGGGCGCTGGAAGATCAAGCACCCGGACATGCAGCCGCTGGCCGAGCGGGCCAAGGCACTGGCCGCGGGCTTCTCCCGGGTCAAGTACGAGTGGATCCCGCGGGCGCAGAACTCCCACGCCGACCGGCTGGCCAACGAGGCCATGGACGCGGCCACCGGCAAGCCCGCCGCCGGCCGCCCCGGCCCGGCGGGAAGGACCGCGGCCGCCGCGAAGACCGGCGCAGCCGTGGACCCCGTCACCGGCGCCCCCGCCGACCCGGTCGCCAAGCCGAAGCTGCCGACCCGCAAGCCCGACCGCACGGCCGTGGCCTGGACCGGCGCCCAGGGCACCCCGACCCGGCTGCTCCTGCTGCGCCACGGCCAGACCGAGATGTCGGCGCTGCGGCGCTACTCCGGCCGCGGCGACGTCCCATTGACCGAGCTGGGCCGCACGCAGGCCGCCGCGGCGGCGAAGCGGCTGGCCGCGATGGACGGGCTGGTCATCGACGGCGAGGCCGTCCCGATCATCTCCTCGCCGCTCACCCGCACGAAGCAGACCGCGCAGGCCGTCGCCGACGCGCTCGGCGGCCGCGTCGAGACCCACCCCGGCCTGATCGAGACCGACTTCGGCGAGTGGGAAGGCCTGACGTTCGCCGAGGCGGCCGACCGCGACCCGGACCTGCACCGCTCCTGGCTGGGCGACAGCTCGGTGCCGCCGCCCGGCGGGGAGAGCTTCGACGTCGTCCACCGGCGCGTCCGCAAGGCCCGCGACGAGCTCATCGCCGAGCACGGTGGCAAGACGTTGGTGCTGGTCAGCCACGTGACGCCGATCAAGACCCTGCTCCGGATGGGCCTCGACGCCGGTCCGCAGCTGCTGTTCCGCCTGCACCTGGACCTGGCGTCGCTGTCGATCGTCGAGTTCTACCCGGACGGGAACGCTTCGGTCCGTCTCGTCAACGACACTTCGCACCTGGTCTGACCGGCGAAAATGTGGGTTGGATCACGCTCAACCCCGACGCGTGGCGGACCCCGGATGGGGTATTGGCTACAGTGTCTCGACCGCGTCGCCGCGGTGGCGGGTCGGCAAGATCGACCCAGTCAGGGGGCGCCAGCTCGCGCGTATCCCACCGGCAGAAGCCTGCGGGCGGAACAGTGACGAGGACATGACGGCTAGCGCACTCACCGAGACCTCCCCGAGCGACGTCCCCGAGGACCCGGCCACCACCACGGCCACCCGCGGCTGGGGCGCGCGGCTGGCACCGGTGCTGGCGGTGCTCGCCGGCGTCGCGGCCGTCGCCGTCCACGCGACCCGCTACGGCCACTGGATCGTCGACGACGCCGCCATCACCTTCTCCTACGCCCGCAGCTTCGCCGACGGCCTCGGCCCGGTGCTGCAGCCGGGCGCCCCGCCGGTCGAGGGCTTCTCTGACCCGACGTGGATGGTGCTGCTCGGCCTCGGCAAGCTCGTCGGCCTCTTCGACCACGGCGCGCTCTTCGGCATCCCGGACTACGTGCTGTTCCCGAAGGCGCTGGGCCTGCTGTTCACCGGCGGCGTCCTGACGGCTTGCTACATCGCCGCGAAGCAGATCTTCACCCGCTTCGCCTGGCTGGCCACCCTGGTCGTCGGCCTCACGCTGGCGACGATCCCGTCGTACGTCATCTGGGTCGTCTCCGGCCTGGAGAACTCGCTGTTCGCGTTCGCCGTCGTCACGCTGGGTGTGACGCTGTTCGTGTCGGTGCAGCGCGACAAGCTGCTGACGCCGAAGGTCGCGCTGTGGGCCGGGGTCATGGTGGCGTTCGCGGCGCTGACCCGCCCGGAAGGCCTGATCTACGCGGGCGCGTACCCGCTGGCGGCGCTGTTCCTACTGCGTTCGGGGTTGTTCTGGAAGAGCTTCCGGCTCGCGCTGCTGTCGGTGGCGGCGTTCGCCGTGCCGTTCGGCGCGTACGTCGTGTGGCGGCACTCGGAGTTCGGGCGGCTGCTGGCCAACCCGTCGGTGGCCAAGCAGCAGGGCCTGCCCGGGATCGACGCGGTGAAGCGGCCGTTCGAGCTGGTCGGCTACGCGGGCTGGGCCGGTGTCATCGCGCTCGCGCTGGTGATCGTGTTCGCGCTGGTCAAGGCGCCGTGGCGGCGTCCGCTGATCGCGCTGCTGGTGCCGCTGGGGCTCGGGATCGTCGCGTACGGCGTGATGGTCGCCGACTGGATGTACCAGCACCGGTTCGCCAGCCCGATCTGGCCGCTGGCGGTCATCGCGGGCACGCTGTCGGCCGGTGAGCTGCTGCGCCACCGGCAGGCGCTGCTGCGCGTCGGCGTCGTCGTGGTGCTGGTGGGCGCGTTCGTCCCGTCGGCGGTCGGGTTCGCGGCCGCGGCGGACAAGTTCGCGAAGAACCCGAACATCACGGCGTGCCTGGTGGCCGACCGCTTCGGCCGCGGCTTCAACACCTACGCCGACATCCTCGGCCTGCAGAAGGCGTCGCTGCTGCTGCCGGACCTCGGCGGTTCGTCGATGACCAGCCGGCTCGAGCTGGTCGACATGGCGGGCCTGGTCAACAAGCCGATCGCCGATCTGGTGCACGACAACGACCTGGCCGGCCTGCGCAACTACGTGTTCGACACGGTCAAGCCGACGTTCATCCACTCGTGGGGCCCCTGGGCGGCGGGCAACGGCATCGCGCTGGACCCGCGCTTGGACCGCGACTACGTGCTGATCTATTCGTCGCCGATCGAGGGCCTCCGCAACGGCGACTGGGTCCGCCGCGACGCGGTGACGGACCCGGCCAAGCTGAAGGCGGCCCAGGACTACGCGGCGAAGACGATCCCGGCCGTGGCGGCCGACCG
Organism: Amycolatopsis bullii; assembly: GCF_014654205.1. Classification (GTDB taxonomy): domain Bacteria; phylum Actinomycetota; class Actinomycetes; order Mycobacteriales; family Pseudonocardiaceae; genus Amycolatopsis; species Amycolatopsis plumensis. The sequence goes on along the minus strand of NZ_BNAW01000039.1, from coordinate 59,244 downwards.
CTTCGGCGGCCCGCTCGACGACTGCGGCGCGACGATGAAGCCGGGCCAGACCATCACGATGCCCAGCTGATCGACCCCGGAACCGGCGTGACCGGGGCCGGATCCGCTCTGGTCACGCGGCGGCGCTTTCGCCCGCGAAGTCCACTTCGGACTCCCGCCCGCGGGGGCGCCCCCCGGTTTCCACGCTACCCGGTGGCACCGACAGAAACCGGGCGCAGTTAGCGTGAACGCGTGAACCTCCTCGCGGGCGGGGCCGGCCTGCTGCTCCTGGCCGGTGTGCTCGTCTTCGCCATCGTCCGGCCGCGGGGGTGGCCGGAAGCCGTCGCCGCCGTTCCGGCCGCCGGCGTCGCCCTTCTTCTCGGCCTCGTGCATCCGGCCGCCGCCGGGGAGCGGGCCGTGGAAATCCTGCCCACCCTGGGCTTTCTGGCCGCCATTCTCCTTCTGTCCTTTTTGGCCAGTGTCGACGGCGTCTTCAGCTGGCTCGGCAACCGGCTCGCCGAGGCCTGCCACGGGCGTCCGCGGCGGCTGCTCGTCCTCACCTTCGCCGCCGCGGCGGGGGTCACCGCGATCCTCAGCCTGGACGCCACCGTCGTCCTGCTCACGCCGGTCGTCCTCGCCACCGCCACCAGCCTCGAACTCCCCGCGCGGCCGCACGTCTACGCCTGCGCGCACCTGGCCAACTCGGCGTCGACCCTGCTGCCCGTCTCCAACCTGACGAACCTGCTCGCCTTCGCCGCGTCCGGGCTGACGTTCGCCGGGTTCACCGCGCTGATGGCTCTGCCGTGGCTCGTCACGATCGGTCTAGAGCTGGCCGTGTTCCTGTGGTTCTTCAAGGCCGACCTGCGCCCGCGCGAGACGCCGGAACCGCGGCAGCACCTCGAGACGCCGACCTTCGCCCTGGTCGTCCTCGGTCTGACGCTCGCCGGGTTCGCCGTCGGGCAGCTCGGGCACGTCGAGCCGGGGTGGATCGCCGCGCTGGCCGCGCTCATCCTCGGCGTGCGTGCCGTTGCGCAGGGCAAGATCCGGCCGTGGCAGCTGGTCACCGAGGCGGCGCCGCAGCTGTGCCTGTTCGTGCTGGGCCTGGCCGTCGTGGTCGAAGCCGTGTCGGAGCACGTGCTCGGCGGCGTGCTGCGCGATCTCCTGCCGACGTCGACGGGCCTGGTCGACCTGCTGGTCGCGGCCGGGGTGGCCGCCTTGCTGGCCAACCTGGTCAACAACCTCCCGGCCACGCTCATCCTGCTGTCGGTGCTGGGCCCGCACCCGGCGCCGGGCGTGCTGCTGGCGGTGCTGCTCGGCGTCAACATCGGCCCGAACGTGAGCTACCTCGGCTCACTCGCCACGCTGCTGTGGCGCCGGACGCTCCCGAAGCCGCCCTCCTTCAAGACCTTCCACGCCCTGGGTGCGCTCACCACCCCGCTGTGCCTGGCCGCGGCCACCGTCGCGCTCTGGCTGGGCCTCGGTCTCGCGGGCTGACCTCAGCGGCCGTCCGCCCGCTGCGAAGACTTCGCCAGCGCCCCGCCGAGCTCGGCCCGCCCGGGAATCCCCAGCTTGCGGTACGCCCCGGACAAGTGCAGCTCCACCGTCCGCCGCGTCAGGTGCAGCGCCGTGGCGATCTCGCGGTTGGTCAGCCCCTGGGCCGCCATCACCGCGATGCGGTTCTCCTGCCGGGTCAGCCCGTGCTCGTTGTCCTTCGCCGGCGTCAACGCCCGCCGCGACGAGCGCAGTTCCTCCGCCGCGCGGCGGGCCAGCGGACGGGCCCCGCACTGCTCGCTCAGCTCCACCGCCTGCCGCAGCGTCTCGATCGCCTTCTCCGACTGCCCGTGCCGGGCCTGCAGCGTGCCCAGCTCCGTCAGCGCCGTCGCCAGCTGCAGCCGCGAGGGTGACGTGCGCAGCGTCGTGATCGCCTTCTGCAGCGCCCGCTCGGCCTCGTCGTCCTCGCGGACCAGGCCCATCGTCGTCAGCGCCGTGCCCAGCGGGCGGGCCGCGCCCCAGCGGGCCGAGGCGTTGATGTCCTCTTCGGCCAGCCGGGCCGCGTCGTCGGTCTGGCCCAGCGCCAGCGCCGCCCGGGCCGCGTGCGCGCGCCACGGCACGAACCCCGGGAAGCGCATCCCGTGGTGGGCCAGGCGCCGGCCGCAGCTCAGCAGGTCCTCGAATCCGAAGCGCGTGTAGCCCGTCGCCACGCGCAGGCGCCCGCGCGCGTACAGCAGGTACGTGTGCGTGAACAGGCCCTGGCTGGCCACGAAGTCCATCCGGTCCAGCAGCGACGTCGCCGCCTCGAAGCGGCCCAGGTCCACCCAGCATTCGACGAGCTTCGCCGCGCACAGCACGCCGACCGGGCAGGTCGTCGTCCCGCCGCGCTCGTCGAAGCGGCGCAGCAGCGATTCGAAGTGGACGCTCGCGCGCTGCAGGTCGCCGCTGGCCTGCAGCGCGATCCCGCGGGCCAGGGTGGGCAGCGCGCCGTGCGGCACGTGCACGTCCCAGGGCTCGCGCTCGACGTCGAGGACCCGGCACAGCCGGTCGACGTGCGCGGGCTCGTCCGCGAGCACCGCGGTGGCCAGCGTGAAGAAGTAGTGCTGTTCGAACAGGTCGCCGTCGTCGCCGGTCAGCGCGTCGGCGAAGTGCCCGACGGCTTCCTGCGCCGACTCGCCGCTGCGGACGGCGTCCAGCGCCAGCAGCGCCGAGCGGCTCCGCTGGGCCGCCGGGTCGGTCAGCGGCGCCCACTGCTCCTCGAAGTCGCGGAACTCCGGGGGCGGCCCGAGCCTGCTGCCGGCCTCGGCGAGGTAGGTCATGCACAGCAGCGGCCACACCGCGTCCGGGCCACCCGCGTCGAGCCGTGCGGCGATCTGGCCCGCCGCGCTGATCCCGAGCCGGGCGTCCTGGCCGCCGCAGAGCGACAGCAGCATCGCGGTGGCGATGTACGCGGCCGTCTCGCGGTTGCCGACCGTGTCGACGGCCTCCCGCACCCGCTTGGCCGCGGCGGGCGGGTCGAACTGGAACTCCGCGTGCGCGAGCTGCAGCAGCACGGCCATCCGGCGTCCGGACGTCAGCCGCTCTTCCAGCGCCCGCCGCAGGTGCCGGGCGGCCAGCTCGGCCCGCCCGGAGAACACGGCGTCGCGCGCGCTCAGCCGCAGCACGTCCACCGCCCACGGGATCCGGATCGACGTCGCTTCCAGCAGGTGGGCGGCCACGCGCTCGGGCGGCGCCCCCGCCTCCATCAGAAGCTTCGCCGCCCGGGAGTGGTTGACCGCTCGCGTGGTCTGCGGCATGTCCTTCAGCAGCGAGTTGCGGACGAACGAGTAGGTCAGCGCCGGCTGGTCGCTGTTGTTGAGCACGTGCAGCCGGACCAGGGTGTCGATGGCCTGCAGCGCGTCGAGCTCGTCGACGCCGGCCAGCCGGGCCAGCAGGTCGAAACCGGCGTCCTCGCCGAGGATCGCCGCCGCGTGCAGGATGGCCGGCGCGTGCGGGAACTCCTGCACCCTGGTGGTGAGCACCTGGCCGATCAGCGACGAGCCGAGCTCGTGCGGGTCCGCGCCGGGCAGCAGCCGCGGCCGCAGCGCCTGCAGCAGCACCGGGTTGCCGCCGGTCGCCTCGCGGCAGGTGGTGGCCAGGTCCCCGGGGGCGAGGCCGAGGATCTCCGCCGCGGCCGCGTCGCCGAGGCCGTTCAGCGTGATCGTGACCGGCGTGCTCCCCACCATGTCCAGCAGCGCGACCTCGCGGTGCGGCGGGTAGCCGACGACCGACGTCAGGACGATCAGCACCGGCAGGTCGAGCACGCGGCTGCGGAGGTAGGCCAGGCACCGCATGGACCAGGCGTCGGCCAGGTGGATGTTGTCGATGCCGAGGAGCAGCGGACCCCGCTCGGTCGCGTCGCGGACGATCCGGAAGAAGAGGTCGAGGGCTTCGCTCTCGCCGGCCGCCCCGCACAGCTCGGCGACGGGCGGGCGCGGCGGCGAGCCCGGTTCCTCGAGCGCGTCGGCCAGCTGACGGGCGACCCCGCCGGCCAGGTGGCTCTCCAGCCGCGATCCGGTGGCCATCGCGACGGTGAAGCCCGCGTCCGCGGCCAGCGCCGCGGTGGTCCGCAGGAGGGCGCTCTTGCCCATGCCGAACTCGCCGGCCAGCACCGCGCTGGCGGCCGTGCCGTCCAGCACGACCGGGAAGAGACCGGTCAAGCGGCCGAGCTCGGGCTCGCGGCCGGGGAGCCGCGGGGCGGGACGCTTCGGTACCGAAGCCCCGCTGGCGGGGTGCTCGGGATTTACTTCGGTATCCACCGTAAGGACTTTCATGTTGGGTTGGGGCAGACTACTGGAAACCGGCCGACCACGGGAGTGACCGAGGTCCGCTGCCGGTACCGGCAACGACCTGACCAGGGGAGACGATGGACGCAGCGGTTGCGAACCGGATCTTCCCGACAGCCGGCCGGTGCCCGCAGAAGGCCATGGCATCCGCGGCTTCGCCGCGGGCCGGGGGCTCCGCCACCCGGACCCCCGCAAGAGTCGTTGCGGCCACGCCCAGCGCGAGCAGCAGGAGCGGGCCGGCCGCAGGACCCCGCAGGGCCGCCGCCCCGGCCGACTTCCGGCGCCGGGCCGCCCCGTCGCCCGGCGGCAGGTAGCCGAGCCGCACCGCCTCGGCCAATGCGCCGGCCACCGGGGTGAACCCGGCGACCCGGCCCCGGCAGCGGGCGCAGCCCCGCAGGTGGGCTTCGAACTCCTCCGGATCGTCGTGGACGCCGAGCCCGTAGGCCGCGGCCTCCCCCTTCCGCCCGCTCATCGGATCGTCACTTCCCCGAGCGCCTTCCGCAATTGCCGCATCGCCGTGTACAACCGCGATTTGACGGTTCCCTCCGGAATTCCGAGAATTTCCGCAGCCTGCCGAACGGTGTTTCCCGCGAGATACGTCTCGTAGATGACCGACTGATATTTGGCGTCCAGTTCCCGCAATGCCCGAGTAATCGTTAGCGCGGCTAACGAGCTGTCCGTGCGGTCCGTGGACTCGGCGTTTTCCGGGATCTCCAGAGCGACCTCCTGCGGGCGGACGCGGCGATTCCTCCAGCCGTCGATGACGATCCGCCGGGCCACGGTGAGCAGCCATCCGCGCAGCATTCCGGGCTCGCGCTCGAGCGTGTCGGAGTGCTGCCAGGCCCGGATCATGGTCTCCTGCACCACGTCTTCGGTCCACTGCCGGTCATGGTTCGTCAGGCTCATGACCTGCGCAAACAGGGTGGCGCGGAAGTCCTTGTAGAGCAGCGGGACGAGATCGTCTCCGGTGGCGGGGCCGGTGTCGACCGCGGTTGCGGACGACGCGTAGCCGACGTGGCCGCGACCTTCTCTTCCCAGTGCTTCCATAAAGCTCGCAACCTCACCTGACTGGCGGACCGTGGGGTCATCGGAGCGTAGCGCAAAAACACTTAATAGGCCATATGCATTAGTTTCCCGACTTAATTCGGCGGCGCCTCCGCACGGGTGGCCGCAGACCGGTTCACAATGTGTCTTGTGATGCAGGTCACAGGTCACTAAAAGGTGACGGCGAGAACCGGATCGCGCGTTCTCCCCGTACCAGGAGGTGAGGACTTCTTCGCGAAGGGACAACGGGGATGCCGCTCCGATTGGTGGCGTTGCTGGCCGCTGCGACCGCGCTGGCGCTGGGCTGTGCCGTGCCGGCGTCGGCCGGGGAACTGCAGCAGACCGACCGCGCCCTGCTGACCCGGCTCAAGCAGCACACGCTGTGGGCCGTGCCGTCGAGCAGGCTCGCCGTCGACCGGGCCACCAACCGGCGCGTGCGTGCCGTCGCCGTCCGCATCGCCGACGACCAGGCCCGTCTCGACGTCGCCCTGCGCGCGGTCGCCGACCGGCTCGCGGTCACCCTGCCGGGGGAGCCGACCGACCAGGAGCGCGGCTGGGCCGACGAGATCGCCGCCGACTCCGGCGACAGTTTCGACCGCGCCTATGTGAACCGCCTCCGCGCCGAGTACGGGACGCTCTTCGGGCTCGCCTCCGACGTCCGCGCGGGCACCCGCGACGACGACGTCCGCGCGTTCGCCCAGACCGCCGTCGACACCTCGCTCGGGCACCTGACGCTCCTGGAGAGCACCGGGCTCGCCGAGACCACGTCCCTGCTCGTCTCCGCCACTGAGGACGACACCCTCGGCGGCGGGGCGATCGCCGCCGGCGCCGTTCTCGTGGCCCTCGCCGCCGTCGCCACGTTCGGCCTGCTCCGCCTGCTCGGAACCCCCGGCAGGCCCCAGCCGCGCACCCGGAGGTAGCCGCCCCATGTCCCCGTCCGCCGCGCTGATCACGGTGTCGCCGCACGACACCGGGATTGCCGAGGCCGCCGCGCTCTCCGGCCGCCTCACCTACCTCTGCATGTGCCTGACGCTGTGCTGGGGCGTCCTGGCCGCCACCGGTTGGGTCCGCCGGTTCAGCGGCCAGGACGCGATCCGCACCGGGCACGTCGTGCTCGCCGCGTTCACCCTGGCCACCGGCACCCTGCACGGGCTGACCTTCCTCTTCCTGGAGGACGACCCGTTCGGCGTCGCCGACCTGCTCCTGCCCTTCTACGACGGCACCCCGCGGCACGCGCTGGGCATCGCGGGCCTCGAGCTCGTCATCGCGGTGTCGGTGACGGCGGGGTTGCGCCGCGGCGCCGGGCCGGGCCGCTGGCTGCGCTTCCACCAGGTGGGCTACCTCGCCATCGGCCTGCTCGCCGCGCACGCCTGGCTCGGCGCCATCTCCAGCGGGCACCTCGCCGTCGTCTGGCTCGCCGGCCTCACGCTGCTCGCCCCGCCGGTCCTGCTGTCGGTCCTGCGGGTGCTGCCCGCCGCGGTGCTGGCCCGCGCGGGGCTCGTCACGCCGCCGCCACCCGGGGACGACCCGGAACCGGCCACCGTGCGCGTCGACGTCGACAGCCAGCGCTGCCACGCCTACGGGGTCTGCCAGTCGGAGGCGCCCCAGGTCTTCCAGCTCGGCCAGGACGGGCAGCTCGCCTACGAGAAGCGCCCGGGTGCCCAGCTCGTCCCGCACGTCCAGGCCGCCGCGCGCGCCTGCCCCATGAGAGCCATCCACCTGTTGGGAGCCACCCGATGAGCGAACGCATCGTCATCGCCGGAGCCGGCCTGGCCGGCCTGCGCGCGGCCGAACGGCTGCGCGAACTCGGGTTCGACGGCGAAGTCGTCGTCCTCGGCGCCGAACCCGACATCGCCTACCACCGCCCGGCGCTGTCCAAGCAGCTGCTCGTCGGCGCGGTCAGCCGCGCCGACACGCTGCTCGCCGACCCCCTCGAAGTCGACGCCGAATGGCGCTTCGGCACGCCGGTCACCGGGCTCTCGCCGAACCGGCAGGTCGTGCACCTGCGCGACGAGGAACTGCACTACGACGGCCTGATCATCGCCACCGGCGTCGAACCGCGCCGCCTGCCGGGCGCGCCGCACGGCCACCCGCGCGTGGTCGTCGTCCGCACCCTCGCCGACACGATCGCCCTCCAGCGCGCCCTCGGCACCAACCCCGGCCCGGTCGCCGTCATCGGCGACGGCTTCATCGGCTGCGAAGTCGCCTCCAGCCTGCGCGAGATGAACCGCGAGGTGGTCCTCTTCGGACGCGAGAGGTCGCTGCTCGCCGACGTCCTCGGGCCCGACATCGGCGACTGGCTCACGGCGCTGCACACCGCCCGCGGCGTCCACCTCGAACTCGGCACCACCATCCGCCGCTGGCGGCCCGCGCGCACGCACGTCGGCCTCGAGTTCGCCGACGGCCGCGCCCTCGAGGTCGCCTGCGTGGTCGTCGCCGTGGGCAGCGTCCCGGCGGTGTCCTGGCTGCGCGGCGCCAAGCTGCCGCTCGACGACGGCGTCGTCTGCGGACCCACCTGCCACGTCGTCGGCTCGTCGACGATCGTCGCGGCGGGTGACGTCGCCCGCTGGCCCAACCTCCGCTTCGACCCCACTCCGCAGCGGGAGGAGCACTGGCTCAACGCCGTGGAGATGAGCCGGGCCGCCGCCCAGAACCTGCTCGCCGGCCCCCAGGGCTCGCCGGCCTACACGCCGGTGCCGCGGTACTGGTCCGAGCAGCACGGCGTCCGGATCCAGGTCGCCGGCCGCCCGGCACTGGCGACCGACACCGTGCTGCTGGAGTCGCCGGTCCCGGGCACCCGGCCGATCACCGGCTTCGTCCGCCAAGGCCGGCTCGTCGGCCTGATCGGTCTCGACAGCCCGGCCGCCGTCCTCCACTGGACCGCGGAGCTGGCCCGCCAGCACCCGGCGCCCGCCGAGCCGCCGCCCGAGGTCCGGCCGCGCCACCGCACCGGGGCGGTGGCCGGTCACTGAGCTACGATCCAGCCTGCGGACGAGCTGGCAGGGCGGTCGCGAGCCGGGTGACCGGCTCGAGGAAAGTCCGGACTCCGCAGGGCAGGGTGGTTGCTAACGGCAACCCGGGGTGACCCGCGGGAAAGTGCCACAGAAAACAGACCGCCCCCGCTTCCGGCGGGGGTAAGGGTGAAACGGTGGTGTAAGAGACCACCAGCGTCCCGGGTGACCGGGACGGCTAGGTAAACCCCACCCGGAGCAAGGCCAAGAGGGAGCCCCCGGGCTCCTGCGCAGGCGTTCGAGGACGGCCCGTCCGAGCCTGCGGGTAGGCCGCTGGAGCCTGCCGGCGACGGCAGGCCGAGATGGATGGCCGCCGCCCCGCGAGCCGCAAGGCGACCGGGGAACAGGATCCGGCTTACATGCCGGCTCGTCCGCCCACCCGTGCTCGGGGAGGCATCACGCGTGATCCACGGGGCATCACGCGTGCTTGGCGGGGCATCACGCGTGATCGAGCGGGCATCGACGTGATGCCCGCCCAGTCACGCCCGATGCCCGCCCAGTCACGCGAGATGCCTCCTGGATCACGCGTGATGCCCCTTCCGGCACACCAACCGACCCTCCGGGTACGCAAGCCGACTCTCCAGGTACGCAAGCCGACTCTCCAGGTGCGCAGGCCGACCCTCCGGGTGCCGCGATTGTGGTTCCGTTGCGTGGTTACCCGGTAGTAGGGTGCGGGGATGGCGGGTGACGAGCAGCGGTTCAAGTCGGCTTTCGATTCCTTGCACGCCTTCGTGTACTTCGCGCCCGAAGTCGACGCCGCGCTCACCGGCGCCGGGCTCCGGCCGGGGCGGATGCCGTACTTCGCGGGCCGGGCCGCGGCCATGGGGGCCGTCGGGCCCGAGGTCGTCGCGGCCACCTTCTACAACTTCAACCCCGAGGTCGTCGCCCGGACGATCCCGCGCGCCTGGACCCTCGCCACGCCGGAGCAGGTCCTCGACGCCCGCTTCGACGGCACCGGCAAGGCGCTGACCCGGCTGCTCGGCGACCACGTCAAGAGCGACGAGGTCGCCGAAGCCGCCGAGCTCGCGCGGGAAGCCACCGCCGGGTGCCGCGGGGAAGGCCGTCCGCTCTACGCCGCGCACGCCGGACTGCCCTGGCCGGGCGAGCCGCACCTCGTGCTCTGGCACGCCGTCACCCTGCTCCGCGAGTACCGGGGTGACGGGCACATCGCCGCGCTCGTCCTGGAAGGGCTCAGCGGGCTCGAAGCCCTCGTCACCCACAGCGCGACCGGACGCGGGTTCAACCTCGCCGCCGCCAAGCTCACCCGCGGCTGGAGCGACGAGCAGTGGGCCGCCGCCGAGACCCGGCTGACCGACCGCGGCATCCTCGGCGCCGACGGCGGGCTGACCGACGCGGGTGTCGCGCTGCGCGACCGCCTCGAGGTGGCCACCGAGACGGCCGCGCGGGCGCCGTGGGACCACCTGGGCCCCGAGCGGACCGCCCGGCTCGAGGAGCTGTGCCGCGGCCTCAGCCGGCGTCTCGTCGAGGCCGGCGCTTTCCCGGACGGCGTTTTCGCGCTCGGGCGGCCGTGAACCGCCAAGACCACGCTATGTAGTGAAAAAGTTGTGAAGTATCGGACACCCCGTGACGGACAGCGCTCGCGGTCAAGATCGACATGGCCGTCGACCGGCCGACCACCGTCACAGAGCGGACTCGCGGGCGGCGGCCGTTCGTGTCATGCAACACTGTTCCAGGCCGCACAACGGCCACAGTGTCAGTACCCACAGTGAGCAAATCCCGGGCAATGGGGTGAGTTCGTCAGCACACTGAGAAGTATGGGTGGCCGGGGTTCAACCCGAGGGCCCTTGCCGCGATGATGGTGGGCGTGGAGATTTCGCGTGCCATCCGCACCACGCCGGTTGACAAGCCAGCCGGCCTCTACGCTGCGCACTTTGACCACTACCCCTCGTAGCCCCCATGATGTTGTTCGAAGCACCGCCTGAGCCAGAGCCGCGCGGCCCCCACCGCGCACCGGGAGTATCGCGATGATGACCTTGACCACCCTCGACACGCTGGCCGCCGGCGGCGAACTGGGCACGGGCAACGTGCGCCAGTGGCTGCTCGACAACATCATCCCCCTCGTGCTGCTGGCCGTCGCACTCCTGCTCCTCTGGCTCGGCGGCGGCAAGGGCGACAACGCCGGTGTCATGCGACGGCTCGCCGGCGTGGTCATCGCGCTCGCCATCATCGGCCTCGCGGTCAGCGGTGCGGGTGTGGACGTCGGCAAGTGGCTCGCCGGCCTGTTCACGGGCTGAGGCGGACGGCGTGCGCATCAGGACTGATGACGAGGTCTACCGGGTCGACGCCGTGTGGCTCGGCCCGCCGAAAGCGACTTTTCCCTGGAGAGCCCGGTACGTCGCCTGGCTCGTCGGCATCCCGACGTTCTTCGTCGTGCTCGGCATCGAACGCTGGGTGGGGTGGAGTTTCGGGTTCTTCTCGACGGCGTGGGCGTTCGTCGCCACCATCGTGATCACCCGGCTGCTCACGTCCAAGATCAGCCACGAGCGCCCGCTGGGCACCGTGGTCGCGATGGCCGGGCGCGAACTGAACACCCCCAGAGAGGTGACCACGGGCACCGGGGGCGCGGTCAGCGCCAGCCGCGTCCGGGTACGGGCCGAGCGCCCGCTGCCGAAGCACAAGCGGAGGCGGCAGTACCAGCACCACGGTGGCCCGCCGGGCGCCGCCGCTTTCACCCAGGGAGCACCACGAGCGCGCCGGAGCCGGGGCAACTCGGCTCGGGCCGGGAGGTAGTCGTTGTTCGGTCGCGGCGGTAGCCGAGGTAAACGGGGTCGGGACACGCACTCGGGCGCGTGGCAACCGCCCGAGCAGGTCCGCGCGTCGCGGAACGGCTCGGGGAACAAGGCGCGCCTGCCGGGTGAGCAGGCGATTCCCGCGTACACCCCGTCGATCGCGGTGCGCAGCATCGACGGGCACCTGGTCCGCACCGGCGTCGAGGTCTACGCCTGGTACCGGCTGGCGCCGCAGCGCTGGTCGTTCCGCTCGGACTCGCAGCGGCGCGACCTGATCGCGGCCATCGCCGGCCAGTACGCCGAGCTGCAGGGCCGCTGGCTGCACCTGCGCGTGACGAACCGGCCGTACCCGATCCGGATGTGGGCCGAGGCGCACGTCTACAACGCGCACGGCCGCCCGGCCGACGTCCCGGGCGCGCTGTCCTTCGACGACTACCTGATCGGCGAGCAGCAGCAGCTGATGGGCCGCTCGATGGCCGAAAAAGAGGTCTACCTGGGGGTCCAGGTGCAGACCCGGCGGATGGTCGACCGCGCGGTCGAGCGGGCCGCGCCGGTGCTGCGCAAGATCCTGCCCGAGGCCGTCGACGCCGAGCTGGCCGCGCTGGACTCCGAGGTCGAGCACCTCGACCAGGTCATCGGCAGTGCCGGGCTGGAAGGCCGTCCGGTGCACGCCGAGGAGATGTCCTGGCTGATGCACCGGTCCTGTTCCCTCGGCCTGCCCGCGCCGCGGAACATGCCCGCCGTGCCGGGCGCGGCCTGGGAGCCCGAAGACCTGGCCAGCTTCACCGACGCCGCCGACTTCTACGCCGACCCGTACGCGCCGACGGTGACCGTCCGCGGCCGCACCGGCTCCAACGCCGGCGTCTCGCGGCACCTGGCGGTCCTGACCGTCGGGCAGATGCACGGCCTGCAGATCCCCGAGGTCGACGACCCGTGGATCCAGCACGCCGACCGGCTGCCCGCCGCGGTCGAGGTGTCCGCGCGCATCTACGTCCGGCGCCCCGAAGAGGTGGCCGGCGAGCTGCAGCGGCAGATGAACAAGGTCCGCTCGCAGGTCAAGCACTACACCGACGAGCACGAGCTCGAGCCGCCGCAGTCGCTGTCCCGGCAGGCCGGCCGCGTGCTGGAGATCGACGACGAAATGACGTCGGGCTTCACCGCGCTCGCCACCCGCGTCCGCTCCTGGTGGCGGCTGGCGGTGTCCGGCCCGACCGAGCGCGACGCGCTGCGCCTGGCCCAGCAGCTGCTCGACCTGTACAAGCCGAAGATCGCCATCGAGCACCCCGAGGCCCAGTACGCGATGGCCCGGGAGTTCATCCCGGGCGAGCCCCTCGCCTCGGCGGCGTACATGCGCCGCGGCTCGGTGGTCTGGGCGTCCTCGGCGGTCCCGACGGCGACCGCGGAGGTCGGCGACCGCCGCGGCATCCTGCTCGGCGAAACGTGCACGGCGACCCGCCGCCCGGTGGCCTGGGACCCGTGGATGGCCCAGGAGATCCGCGACGGCTCCGGCCTGACGGCCATGGTGGCGGGCCTGGGTGGTGGTAAGTCGTTCCTCGGCGGCGGCATCGTCTACAAGACGCTGCGCGCGGGGGCGAACTGGACGATCCTCGACCCGTCCGGGCCGCTGTCGCGGCTGTGCGACCTGCCGGAACTGCGGCCGTACGCGCGCCCGATCAACCTGCTCAACGCCCAGCCGGGGATCCTGAACCCGTACCGCGTGGTCGCCGAGCCGCTGATCGAGCACTTCATGGACGAGGACGACCCCGAGCGTTCCTGGCGCCGCGAGAAAGCCCTTGCGGGCGCGACCCGGCGGCGGCTGGTGCTCGACGTCCTGACCGGTGTCCTGCCCTACGAGGTGTCCCGGATGGCGCAGACCCGGATCGTGCTGCTGCGCGCGGTGCGGGCCGTCGGCGGCCGCTTCGACGCGGATCCGGGCCAGGTAATCGATGCCTTGCGCCGGGATTCGTCGGAACACCACGAGCACGCGGGCGTCGTGGCGGACTTCCTCGACGAGATGCGCGAGCGGATGGCGCTGCTCATCCCGGAGACGGACGCGGACCCGTACTCGGAGACCCGCGACGACCGCCTGACGGTCCTGACGATGGCCGGGCTGACCCTGCCGAAGGACGGCGTCCCCCGCGAGTACTGGACGGACGCGGAGTCCCTCGGCGTCGAGATGCTGAACCTGGCGGCGTGGCTGACCCAGCGCTCGGTGTACGAGAAGCCGAAGGAGATGCGCAAGGGCGTCTGGATCGACGAGGCGTTCTTCCTGTCCGAGGTCCCGACCGGCCGCGTGCTGATGAACCGCTTCGCGCGTGACTCGCGCAAGTGGAACGTCCGCGTGCTGCTGTCGTCCCAGATCCCGGCGGACTTCCTGAAGATCCAGGGTTTCGTGGCCCTGCTGGACTCGGTGTTCGTGGGGCGTCTCGACGACGACGACGCCCAGGCGGATGCTCTTCGCCTGTTGAAGGTGCCGGTGGGCGTCGGGTACGAGCAGGTCGTCGCGGCGCTGGGCCGTCGTCCGGGCACGCAGCGCGGCCTGGAGCGGGACATCGAGCCCCGCCAGTTCATCTTCGGCGACGGCGCGGGCGGCGTGGAGCGCATCCGCGTCGACTTCTCGGGCCCGCACCTGGACCACCTCCGCGCGGTCATGGACACGACACCGGGCTCGAAGGACGCGGCCCCGTCGCGGCGACCGGGCAACGAGCTGGCGCTGCCGGCGGAGGAGAAGAAGCCGTACGTCGCCGTGCCCCCGGAGGACGACATCGAGCTGGAGCAGGACTTCGAGCTGGCGGCGGAACTGGAGGTCGGCCTCGCCGACGAAAACCTCCTGGGCGCGCCGGACCCGCTGGCGTCCGAGACGGGCGAGGTGGAGGGCGGGGTCCAGCCGTCCAACGGGCAGCAGCAACCCGCCCGCTCAGGCGGAAAGGGCGGCACCGGCCGGGACGCCGCATGAACACCGTGCTGACGCTGGCGGTCGTGCTGACGTTGGCCGCGGGATGGCATTCGCTCAAGCGGCGGATCAAGGAAGGCCCGCGGCCGGGGCGGCGCACGCCGGGGCGCAAGGCGACGATGTTCGCCGTCATGCTCGTGCTGGGCCTGCAGGCCATCGCGACCGCCCCGGCGGCGAGCGCGGCGGCCTGCGGCGAGGCCCCCAACCCGGAACGCCCCGGCGCGGGCATGGTCGGCGCGATCGACCCCGCCGAAGGCCACGGCGAGGCGGGCAGCCCGTACGTCGACTACAGCTACGCCGGGTTCGTCTGGAACACCTTCGAAACGAACTGCTCCGGCATCAGCCTGACCCCGCCGGGCTCGACGCTCGACACCTGGGGCGGCAACCAGCTGTTCAACCTGGGCAAGAACATCGTCGGCGCGACCAACTCGCTGCACTACACCGTGCTCGAGGGCGGCCTGCTCAACCCGCTCTACAACGCGGTGAAGTCGGGCGCGGAGAAGGTCTACAACAACATCTACGCCCAGCTGTTCGGGCTGGTCGCGCTCGTCATGTCGATCATGTTGTTCCGCAACATCTGGCGCGGTGACCTCGCCGCGGTCAGCAAACGGGCGTTGTACGCGCTGGCGGGCGTCTGGCTCGCCGCGTCGTCGCTGGCGATGCTGCGGTACTTCGACCCGATCGACAAAGCGATCGTCCAGACCACCACGAACATCCAGGCCGGGTTCGTCGACGACGCCGACAACCGCGTCGTGCGGCACGTGCTGCCGACGAACCTGCACAACGAGATCGTTTACAAGAACTGGATCCGCGGGGAGTTCGGTTCGCCGACCGCGCCGCAGGCGGAACAGTTCGGCCGTCCGCTGCTGGACGCGCAGGCGTTCACGTGGGCGCAGCTGCGCAACGGCGACGACGGCAACCAGTCGGTCATCGACGGCAAGAAGAACGCCTACAAGGACATCTCCACCAAGCTCGGCCCCGCCACCGGCTACTTCACCGGCGAGGCCGGCGGCCGCACCGGCGCGGGCTTCCTCTCCCTCGGCCAGGCCCTCGTCTACTCCCTCTTCCAGCTCCTGGCCAAGGCGAGTGTCCTCCTCGCCCAGGTCCTCATCCGCCTCTTCGCGCTCACCGCGCCGCTGATCGGCCTCGTCGCCCTGCTGCACCCGGAGATCCTGCGCCGCGTGCTCAAGGTCGCCGGCGGTGTCGCCTTCAACCTCGTCGTGCTCTCCGTGCTCGCCGGGGTGCACGCCCTGCTGCTGCAGGCCATCTTCGACGCCGGCAACTCGCTGAACATGCTCACGCAGATGGTGCTCGCCGGGCTCATCACCGTGCTGCTGTTCATGGTCGGGCGGCCGGTGCGGCGGCTGTGGCAGATGGTCGAGATGTCGGTCAGCATGGTCGGCGCCGCCGTGCCGTCGCCCGGGGGCGGGATCTTCTCCCGGTTCCGGCGCAACCGCAGCGGCCCGACCCCGCAGGACGAGTTCTGGCAGACCGTGCGCGACACCGACGACGTCGTCGACGGCGAGCAGCGCGGCCCGCTCGGGGCCACCGCCGGCGGCGGCCGCTTCCGGCCGGAAGCCACCATCTTCGCCAACGCCCAGCGCCTCGACAACGCCTCCGGCGCCTCCCGCCCGGCCGCCGCCTGGTCCGGCGCGTGGCCGGGGGCCGTCGGAGGCGGCGGCTCCGCGGGCGCGCTGCCCGCGGGCGGGCGTCCCGGCGCGCCGGTGTTCGGCCAGTACAACCCGGCGAACGGCGACGGCGGCGAGTACGTCGTCGTCGGGGCCGGTGGCCGTCCGACGACGCGGGAGGAGAGCCGGCGCGTCGACACCTCGCCGGTCGCCGACCGGCGCTGGAGCGACGAACCCGAGCCCGTCGTCGTGCCGTCCGATCTGCGCCCGCCCGAGTCGAGCTTCAGCGACTACGCGCCGCGCACCCCCGGCGTGCGCGCCCAGCCGCGGCGCGTCGACCCGGAGGTCGTCGCGGGCAAGCCGGTCTTCGTGCTCTACCGGCCGTCGCGGGGCATCGAGGTCCGCGAGGAACCGCGCGACACCGACCACGTCATGGGGCGGTGACCGATGCCGATCCGCACCAACCGTGGCCGCACCGCGGTCTACCGGCGCCTGTGGGGCTGGCCGCTGCGCTCGCCCCGGCACCTGATGGGGACGCTGGTGTTTCTGGCGATCCTCGTCACCGCGCTCGGCGTCGTGCTGCCGAAGGTGGTCGGGAAACCGCAGGCCAAGGCGGCGCCGCCGGGCCCGGAGACGACCACCTCGGCGACGGCGACCGCGCCGGGCATCGCCGCACCGGGCCCGACGTCGAACCTGCCGACCCGGCTGGCCACGCCCCTGGCCACCCCGACGCCGACGACGCCGAACGCCGACGCGCTGCGCATCGCGAAGGAGTGGGCCGCGGCCTGGGTGGACCACCCGGCCGGCATCACCTCCGACCAGTGGCTCGCGAAGCTGAAGCCGTTCACCACCGAGGAGTACCTGCCGGTGATGGCCACGGTCGACCCGGCGAACATCCCGGCGACGAAGGTCACCGGTGAGCCGGTCGCCGGCACGGCGTACCCCAAGTCGGTGCAGGTGACGATCCCGACCGACGGGCCGAAGCTGGCCATCACGGTGGTGAGCACCAACGCCGGCTGGCGGGTCGCCGACTACGACCAGGCGAGCTGACCGTGCGGCGCCTGGGGTTGTGGCTGGGGCTGGTCGTGTTCCTCGCGATCGGTGCCCTGGTCGTGACCGCGGTCGCCGCGAAGGTCGTCATCGACAACCAGCAGGCGCAGGCCCGGGGCGTGTCCCTGATGAGCTGCGACGCGTCGGTCGGGCCGACCCAGCCCGGCCAGGGCGACCGCGGCACGGTCGACGCGTCGAAGCTGGACGACGAGCAGCGCGGCATCGTCGCGCTGATCATCTCGATCGGCAAGCAGCGGTCGCTGGCGCCGCGCGCGTGGCAGGTCGCGATCCAGGCCGGGATGACCGAGTCCGGGCTGCACAACCTCACCTACGGCGACCGCGACTCCCAGGGCATCTTCCAGATGCGGCCGTCGATGGGCTGGGGCTCGATCGCCGAGGTCACCAACCCGACGTACGCGGTCAACAAGTTCTACAACGTGCTGCTGGCGGTGCCGGACTGGGAGAACAAGCGCCCGGGTGACGCCGCCCAGGCGGTGGAGCGCTCGGGCTTCCCGGACCGCTACCACAAGTGGGAGCCGATGGCGGCGACGCTGGTGGAGTCGGTCGGCCAGGTCGTCGACGTCGTCGCCTGCGGAACCGGCTTGGGGGCGCTGCTGCCGCCCAGCCAGGCCGCCGGGAAGGCGATCAGTTTCGCGCTCGGCGAGCAGGGGAAGCCCTATGTGTGGGGCGCCACGGGCCCGAATTCGTACGACTGTTCGGGGCTGATGCTGCGGGCGTACGAGTCGGCGGGGATCATCCTGCCGCGCGTCTCGCGTGACCAGTACCACGCCGGCGCGTACCTGCCGGTGCGGGACGCGCAGCCCGGTGACCTGCTGTTCCTCGCCACCGACCCCTCGGACCCGTCCTCCATCCACCACGTGATGATGTACCTGGGGGACAACAAGATCGTCGAGGCGCAGCAGACCGGCGTCCCGGTGCACACCCGGGACTTCTCGTTCGACGAGCGCGAACTCGTGCCGCAGGCGGTCCGCCCCGGCGTTTAGCATGGGTCGCGAGGGCCTGGACAGGATCGCACCGATTCACCCGACGTCGCGGCGCTTGCCACGAGCAGGTGGCCGCGCACTGGCAGAGGATGAGCACGTGGGACGCAAATTCGGCAGGCGGGGCAAGCCCGCGGAGCCCCGGGATCCGGCGGCGCTGTTCGGCGCGCCGCAGCCGCCCCGGCAGAGTGCCCGTCCGGCGTCCAGCACCCCCCTCGCCGACCAGCTCGGCCAGGGCTACCCGGGGGTGGACGCGGGGTACGTCGTGCTGCCCCGGTCGCTGGCCGAGGGGATGTCGCTGCCCTGGCAGCACCAGATGGCGGCCCTGCTGGCCCAGTTCCACGCGGAGCACGCCGGGTTGGCGTGGCCGATCTATCGAGTGGTTCCTTCGCGCTACGAGAAGCTGGCGGACCTCGACGAGGAGCAGCTCGCGGAGGCGGGCTACCTGGTCGAAATGGACGCGGACGGCGAGATGGTCTACCGCGAGCGCAGCGGCCGGAAGGTTTCGGACCCGGAGAACACATCGGTCCTGGTGTCGTGCCTGGACCCGATCCCCAAGCCGGCGGCTCGCCCGGCACCCCCGGCAGCCTCCCCGCCCGGAGCCCAGCCGCCGGCAGCGGCGCCGGCCCCGATGAACATCGGCCCCGCCCCGGTGTGGCGAACGGTGCCGCACCCCCCGCCGGCGCAGTCGGTGCCGGGGACGCCGGAGCAGCACCTATGGGGCCGTTCGGGCCCGGAGGAGGCTTCTCGTGAGCCGGTTCCGCCTGCGGCGGCGGAGCCGCAGTGGTCGGTGACGGCGGAGTCGGACCTGCCGGGGCCGGTGAGGGCGCCGTCGTCGCCTCGGCACGCGGCACCGGCTCCTCAGGCGGATGTGCAGGGGGCGGTTGAGCCGTCGGCGCGGCCGGGTTTTGCTGCGGAGCCCGCGGCGGCGGTGGGTGAGGCGGTTGTTCGGCCGGAGGTGGAGCGCCCGTCGGCATCGGTTGGTGGGGCGGTTGCTCGGCCGGAGGTTGCGGGGGTGGAGCGCCCGTCGGCGCCAGTCGAGCCCGTTCCTGCGCCGGTCGAGTCCCCTGCGCCCGCGGTTTCCCCGTTGGCCGAAGCGTTGTCCGAGACACCGCAACCCGAGAGCCCGGCGCCTGAGATTGCTTCGCCGCCGCTTCAGCCCGACCAGTCGGCGGCTTCCGCGCCCGCTCAGGAGTCTCGTCCGGAGGTTCTCGGCTCGCCCTCGGCTGACCGGCAAGACGTTGCTGCACAGGCATCGGCCGAACCGCCACTGCAGAAATCCGACCAGCCGGAAGCTGGCCCGGCATCGGCCGAACCGGCCCCGCCGGAGGCGGATCGGTCCGAGGACGCTGCGGCGGAAGCGGTCGAATCGAACCTGCAGTCGGGCGACCGGCCGGAGAGCGCGGCCTCGGCACCGAGTGAACCGGCCCCGCGGGAAGCGGACCGGCCTGGCGCTGGGCTCGACGTGAGCGAATCGATGCCCCAGACCGCTGACCAGGCAGAAGCTGCGGCACCGGCTGACTCGGCGCGGCGGGATCCTGACCAGCCAGAGCTCACGGCACCAGGTGAATCGGCGCTGCGGGACGCTGACCGGGCGGAGGTTGCGGCGCCGGCGTCGAGCGGATCGGCGCTGGAGGATGCGGAGCAGCCGGCGGAAGCCGGATCGGGGCTGGGGGAAGCCGCCCGCGCCGGGGCGGGTGAACCTGAATCAGTGCCGTCGAACGAGCCGCAGGCCGAGGTCGCGCCCGCACCTGCCGAGGCCCCGGCGAGCGAACCGAGCCAGGCTGAGTCGATCGTGCCCAGCTTGGAGGCACAGAAGCCGATCCACCCGGTTGAGCCTGATTACCAGTCGGGGCCGCCTACCGCGCGGCAGGAAGTGCCGTCGGCTGTTCCGCAGCCGCAGCCGCAGCCGCAGCCGCAGCCGCAGCCGCAGCCTGCACCGGGCGGCGCGCACTCGCCTGCCGAATCGCCGACGGCACCGGATGCCGTTCCCCAGCCGGCCGCTGTCTCGGACGAGGCATCCCGGCTTGCCTCCCCGGAGGTGCAGGCGCCGATCACCGGCTCCCAGCTGCCCCAGCCGCCCTGGGGACCCGTCGGCCTACCGGCCTCCGGTATCGATCCGCGCTCCGCTCCCGTGCACGGCAGCCAACCGGCCGCCGCGCCGGCTCCGGGCATCGGACCTGTGCCCGCTGCCGCGCAAGGCCCCTACTCGGCGCCCGGCCATGGCGCTGCGCCGGAGCCCGGCACGCACCCGGTTCCCGGCCCGGCCGCGCTTCCCGGCACCACACAAAGTCGCCACGCGGCGCCTGCCCCGGGTGCTGCTGCACCCGTCCCGGGCACGCCCTCGGCTCCCGGCGCCGCCCCACTGCCAGTCACCCCACCGGAGGTGACCCATCAGCCGGGCATCGCGTCCCCGCAGGGAGCTGGCCCCGCTTCGCCGATGGCTCCCAGCACTGGTCCGGTGCAAGGCTCGGCAGCTCCTGGCGTGGCCTCGGCACAAAGCCCAGCCAGTTCCGCGGCTCCCGGCACCGGCTCTGCGCAGAGCCCGGCCGGCCCCACGGCAGCTCACGGCACCGCCTCGGTACAAGGCCTGTCCGGTTCCCCGGCGGCACCGGGTACTGCTCCGGTGCCAGGCCCGGCGGGTTCCCCGGCGGCTCCCAGCACCGGCCCGGTGCCAGGCCCGGCAGCTCCTGGCGTTGCCCCGGCACAAGGCCTGCCCGCTTCCCCCACAGCACCCGGCACTACTCCGCCGCTCAGCCCACCCAAGAACCCCAAGCCAGTCTTCCCCGGCCCGGAATCCACCCCCCAGCCGTTCCCCGCCCGGCACGCTGCTCCCGCGCGTCCCGTCTTCCCCGGCCCCGGGACCATGCCTCCCGTCCCGCCCCCGGCTCCGAACGCCCGTCCCGTCTTCCCCGGCCGGGACACGCCGCTGCCGCAGCCCTCGCGCCAAGAGCCCGAAACCCCGCCCCGCGGTACTGCCCGGGGCTGGTTCGACGAGTTCACCGAAACCAAAGAGCCCGAAGAGCCGCAGGACTTCGGCCCCACCGGGCAGCCGACCGAAATCCCCTACCGGTACAAGCGCTGAAAAACCGGCCCGGGGGTGCGAACCTAGGACCATGTCCAAAGACCCGAACCCGGACCAGGGGTGGTACTACAACACCCGCACGCACCAGGTCGAGCACCTCGAACGCAGCCGCAGCGTCGATCTGCTCGGCCCGTACCCCGACGAGGCCACCGCCCGGCGCGCCCTCGACATCGCCAAGGAACGCACCCGGCAGGCCGACGCCGCCGACGCCAAGTGGAACGACGACTAGACCGTCAGCTCCGGGCTCAGCACGAACTCCGGGTCCACCTGCGCGGCGAGGTCGGCGCCCGCCCAGGCCGCCGCGTTGCGCAGGTGGAACTCGACCGCCTGGCGCTGGTAGCGCGCCCAGTCGCGCTGCTCCGCGTCGACCGTCGACCGCATCGAGGCCAGCGTCGAAAGGTTGACCGGCTCGAGCTCCGCGATCGGCCGGGCCGTGCCGCGCTCGGCCGCGCGTACGTGCCCTGACGCCGACAGCCACCCCAGCAACGCCGAGCCGACCTGCTCCTGCAGGAATTCGACGTCCTCCGCGTCCGTCACCTTGTTGCCGACCACCACCAGCCGCACGCCGAAGTCGCGGGCGTAGTCCGCGTACTGGCGGTACACGCCGACGCTCCGGACCGTCGGCTCGCACACCAGGAACGTCACGTCGAACCGGGTGAACAGCCCCGACGCGAACGCGTCCGCCCCCGCCGTCATGTCCATCACGACGTACTCGCCGTCGACGTCGACCATGTGGTTGAGCAGCAGCTCCGCGGCTCCCACCTTCGAGTGGTAGCACTTGACGCCGAGGTCGTCCTCGTCGAACTGGCCGGTGACGCCGAGCCGCACGCCGCCCAGCTGCCGGAAGCACGCCGCGAAGACCGGGTTGTCCTCGAACGGCCGGACCAGCCGCGAGCCGCGGCCCGGCGGGGTGGTCTTGATCATCGACGCCGCGTCGGGGATCCGCGGGTTGTCGCCGCGCAGGTACTCCTTGATCAGCGCCATGTTGTCGCCCAGCGTCGGCCAGGCGAGCGCTTCTTCCTCGGTCGCGCCGAGCGCCACCGCGAGGTGCTGGTTGATGTCGGCGTCGATGGCCAGCACCGGCAGGCCGGCGTCGGCGAGGTAGGCCACGAACAGCGACGACAGCGTGGTCTTGCCGCTGCCGCCCTTGCCGACGAACGCGATCTTCACGGTCGGGTCCCCTTCTGGCAATGATGACGGTTTTCATTATGGCCCGAGCAACGTACACCCGACTGGCCCGCGCCCGATCGGGCGATCTCCGGGCCGGAACCGGGTTAGGGTTGGGGGGTGCCTCCCCTCGTGATCAGGACACACTCGGCGGGCGGGGACTTCGGCCCCCTGCGTGCCGAGTTTTCGCTGCCGGAGTCGTTCGGGCCCGAGGTGCTCGCCGAGGCGGAGGCGGCCGTCCTCGACCCCCTGGCCAGCGCCGGCCCCCGGGAGGACGCGACGGACCTGCCGCTGGTCACCATCGACCCGCCCGGCGCCAAGGACCTCGACCAGGCGATGGTCGTCGAGAAGACCGCGCACGGCTTCCGCGTCCACTACGCCATCGCCGACCTCGCCGCGTTCGTCCCGCCCGGTGGCGCGCTCGACCGCGAGTCGCGCCTGCGCGGGCAGACGCTCTACCTGCCCGACGGCAACGTCCCGCTGCACCCGCCGGTGCTCTCCGAAGGCGCGGCGAGCCTGCTGCCCGGCGAGATCCGGCCCGCGGTGCTCTGGACCATCGAGACCGACGACGCGGGCGAGCCGACGGCCACCCGGGTCCGCCGCGCGCTGGTCCGGTCCACCGAGCAGTTCGACTACGAGACGGTGCAGGCCGCGCTCGACGCCGGGAACCCGCACCCGTCGGTGGCCGCGCTGCCCGAGCTCGGCCGGCGGCGCCGCGAGCTGGCCGTCCGGCGCGGCGCGGTCGAACTGCAGCTGCCGGAGCAGGAGATCACCGGCGACCCGGACGGCGGCTGGGTGCTCGCCCGCCGCCCGCGCACCGCCGTCGACGCCTGGAACGCCGAAATCTCGCTGCTCACCGGGATGGCCGCGGCGCGGATCATGCTCGACGCGCGGATCGGCGTGCTGCGCACGCTGCCCGACCCGGAGCCCGAGGCCGTCGACTGGCTGCGCCGCTCGGCGGAGGCGCTGGGCATCCCGTGGGCGCCGGAGACGACCGTTTCGGAGTTCCTGTCCCGATTGGACCCCGGCCAGCCGGCGTCGATGGCGCTCTACGCCGACACCACGCGGCTCCTGCGCGGCGCGGGCTACACGGCGTTCGACGGCGAGCTGCCGTCGCTGACGACGCACGCGGGTATCGGCGGCGCGTACGCCCACGTCACCGCGCCGATCCGGCGGCTGGTCGACCGGTTCGCCACGGAGATCTGCCTCGCTGTCTCGGCCGGGCGCGAAGTCCCGGAGTGGGTGCGGGCGGCGCTGGCCGACGTCCCGGAGAGGATGAGCGCGTCGGACACGCTCGCCGCGAAGGTCGAGCGGGCGTGCATCGACCAGGTCGAGGCGTGGGTGCTGGCCGAGCACGTCGGCGGCGAGTTCAGCGCGGTGGTGCTGCGCGCGGACGAGAACAAAGCGGAGATCCTGGTTGAGGACCCGACGGTGATGGCGAAGTGCGCGGGGGAGAAGCTGACCGCGGGGGAGCGGATCGCGGTCCGGCTGACCGCGGTCGACGTCGACAAGCGGAAGGTGTCGTTCGAACGCGCATGACGTACCTGGTCGACGATCTCGGTGAGCCGGTCCCGCTGTCCGGACCGGCCGCACGCGTGGTGTCGCTCGTGCCGTCGCTGACCGAAGCGGTCGAAGTCAGCGCGCCCGGACGCCTGGCCGGCGCGACGGACTACTGCACGCATCCATCCAGTTTGGACGTTCCGCGCGTGGGTGGGTCGAAGTACCCGAAGCTGGACCGGGTGCTCGACCTGGCGCCGGACCTGGTGCTGGCCAACGCGGAGGAGAACCGCCAGGAGGACGTGGAACGCCTGCGCGCCAACGGAATCCCGGTCTGGGTGATGGCCGCGGCGGCGTCGGTGCCGGCCGCGCTGGGCTCCCTGCGGCGGATCCTGACCCAGGCGTACGAGCTGGCCGAGCCGGAGTGGCTGGTGGCGGCGGAGGAAGCCTGGCGGGAGGTCCGGCCGGTGCTCTTCCACGCGGTGGTCCCGGTGTGGCGCAAGCCGTGGATCGTCCTGGGCCGCGACACGTTCGCGGGGGACGTCCTGCGCCGGGTGGGCGTGGCGAACGTGTATGCGACGGCGGAGGAGCGTTACCCGCGGCCGGACGTGGAGGAGCTGCGGGCACACCTGAGCGCGGACGCGGACCTGCTGGTGCTGCCGGACGAGCCGTACCTGTTCACCGAGGACGACGGGCCCGACCACTTCCCGGACGCGCGGTACGTCCTGGTGTCGGGCCGCCACCTCACCTGGTACGGGCCTTCGCTGGTCGAGGCGCACGAGGCCCTCACGGCTGTGCTGGCCGGGCTCTGAAGCCGAAGCCGGTGGCCACCGCGGCACGAACGGCTTCGGCGACTTCGGCCGGGCGGACCGACTCGGTGGTGAGGTGAAGCCAGTTGTCCGGCCGCGGCCGGCCGGTGTCCACGACGAGGGTGGCACCGGGCCCCTCGGCGAGTTCGACGGCGAAGGTCATCGTGGCGCCGAGCCCCTTCGAGTAGGTCGGCTTGCGGCGGACCGTCCAGCGGTAGGCGGTGCCGTCGACGGTGATGAGCCGCGAACCCTTGCGGGGCAGTGTCATGGGGCGCTCCCTGTCCGGCCCGAGGCTACGCTCGAGCCGGACCGGGAGCGAGCTGTTTCAGAGCGTCAGGCCGGTCAAGACCGTTACCCGCTCCTCCGTGAAGTCCGCCATCGCCGCCGCCGGGCCTTCGCGGCCCACGCCCGAGTCCTTCACGCCGCCGTACGGCATCTGGTCGGCCCGGAAGCTCGGCACGTCACCGACGATCACGCCACCCACGCGAAGAGCCGCCGACACCGAGAACGCCGTCGGGACATCGCGGGTGAACACCCCCGCCTGCAGCCCGAACCGGGACGCGTTGATCCGCGAAACCCCCTCCTCGACCGACGACACCCGGACCAGCGAGACCACCGGCCCGAACACCTCCTCGGCCATCACCGGCGCGTCCTCCGGGACGTCCGCCAGCACCGTCGGCTCGACCGTCGCCCCTGACCGGCCGCCGCCGGTCAGGAGGCGGGCGCCCGCGGACACCGCCGAAGAGATCCACGACGAAACCCGGGAGGCGGCGTCGGGGTTGATCAGCGGGCCGACGTCGACACCCTCCGCCCGGGGGTCGCCCACTCCCAACGCGCGCACCTCCGAGACGACCTTCGCGGCCAGCGCGTCGAACACCGAAGTGTGCGCATACACCCGCTGCACCGAGATGCACGACTGCCCCGCCTGGTACATCGCGAAGGTCGCGATCCGCTGCGCCGCGAAGTCCAGGTCCGGCCAGTCCGGGCAGACCAGGACCGCCGCGTTGCCGCCCAGTTCCAGCGCCACGTGCTTGCGCGGTACGCGGTCGCGGATCGCCCAGCCCACCGGGACCGAGCCGGTGAACGACACCACCGGCAGCCGCGGGTCCTCGACCAGCCGCGACGACGTCTCGTTGTCCACCGGCAGGATCGACCACGAGCCCGCCGGCAGGTCCGCCGAAGCCAGGATCTCGCCGAGCAGCAACGCCGTCAGCGGGGTCGACGGCGCGGGCTTGAGCACGATCGGCGCGCCCACCGCGAGCGCCGGGGCCACCTTGTGCGCCACCAGGTTCAGCGGGAAGTTGAACGGCGTGATGCCCAGCACCGGGCCGCGCGGCACCCGCCGCACCAGCGCCAGCCGGCCGGTGCCGCCCGGGTCCGTGTCGAGCCGCTGCAGCTCGCCCGAGAACCGGCGGGCCTCCTCCGCCGCCCAGCGGAACGTCGACACCGCGCGCCCCACCTCGCCGCGGGCCCACTTCAGCGGCTTGCCCGACTCCGCCGTGATCAGCGCGGCGATCTCTTCGGACCGCTCACCCAGCGAACGGGACACGTGGTCCAACGCCCCCGCGCGGACGTGGGCGGGCAGCGTCGCGAACTCGTCGGCGACGTCGGCCGCGGCCTGCACCGCGGCCTCGACGTCCGCCTCCGACGGCACGAAGTGGGACCCCGCCGAAGTACCGTCGTACGGGTGCTCGACCGAGGCGGTCGCACCGCCGGTCACCGGTTTCCCGGCGACCCAGAACGGGAACGTCACGCGCGGGCCTCCGTCCGGACGGCGTGTTCGAGCACCGAAAGGCCCTCGTCGAGCAGGTCGTCCGCCAGCGACAGCGGCGGCAGCAGCCGGACGACGTTGCCGTACGTGCCGCAGGTCAGCACCACCACACCGGCGCGGTGACACGCCGCCGCGACCCGCTTGGTCAGGTCGGC
This sequence comes from Amycolatopsis bullii, assembly GCF_014654205.1. GTDB lineage: Bacteria > Actinomycetota > Actinomycetes > Mycobacteriales > Pseudonocardiaceae > Amycolatopsis > Amycolatopsis plumensis. The sequence goes on along the minus strand of NZ_BNAW01000039.1, from coordinate 33,028 downwards.
GTCGGGCTCCGAAGTGCCGGCGTGAACGAACTCCGCGGCCAGCATCGCGCCGCGCCCGCGGACGTCGCCGATGACGCCGGTCTCGTCGGCCAGCGCGCGCAGCCGCGGCAGGACGACGCCTTCGATCCGCTTGGCCGACGCGGCGAGGTCCTCGGTCTTCATCGTCTCGATCGAGCCGAGCGCCGCGGCGCAGGCGATCGGGTTGCCGCCGTATGTGCCGCCGAGGCCGCCCGGCGGGACCGCGTCGAGCAGCTCGGCCCGGCCGGTGACGGCGGACAGCGGCAGGCCGCCCGCGATGCCCTTGGCCGTGGCGATCAGGTCCGGCACCACGTCCTCGTCGGTGGACGCGAACCACGAACCGGTGCGGCAGAAGCCCGTCTGGACCTCGTCGGCGACGTACACGACGCCGTTTTCGCGGCACCAGGCCGCGATCGCGGGCAGGAAGCCGCGCGCGGGCTCGATGAAGCCGCCTTCGCCCTGGATCGGCTCCAAAACCACGGCGGCCACCTGGTCGCCGCCGATCTGCTTCTCGACCCGGTCGATGGCCAGCGCGGCCGCTTCGGGACCGGACAGGCCGTCGCGGAACGGGTACGAGCCCGGCACGCGGTAGATCTCGGGCGCGAACGGGCCGAAACCGTGCTTGTAGGGCACGGACTTCGCGGTCATGCCCATCGTCAGGTTGGTGCGGCCGTGGTAGGCGTGGTCGAACACGACGACGGCCTGGCGCCCGGTCGCCACGCGCGCGATCTTCACGGCGTTCTCGACGGCTTCGGCGCCCGAGTTGAACAACACCGACTTCTTCGCGTGGTCGCCCGGCGTCAGCTCGGCCAGCGCTTCGCAGACCTCGACGTACCCCTCGTACGGCGTGACCATGAAGCAGGTGTGGGTGAACCAGCACGCCTGCTTGCGGACGCGGTCGACGACTGCAGGCGCGGAGTGCCCGACGTTGGTCACCGCGATGCCGGAGCCGAAGTCGATCAGCACGTTGCCGTCGGCGTCGGTGAGCAGGCCGCCGCTGGCCGAGGTGACGTAGACCGGCAGCACCGAGCTGACCCCGGCGGCGACGGCGCCGGTGCGCCGCTGCTGCAGCTCGCGCGAGAGAGGGCCGGGGATTTCGGTCTGCAGCCTGCGCTGGCGGGGCGCCGGGGCCTGCGGCGCGGCGGTGGTGCTTGCGGTCACGGCGTGCTCCTGGAAGTCGGGGACGTCCTCAGGATGAGTGCCGCACCGGGCCCCGTCAGCTGGCCGTTCTGTCTAACTGGGCGCGTACGATTGGCCGTTATGGCACTCACGCTGGCCGGCCTGGCCGCCGAGCGCCCGCTCGGCCTGCGGGTGCTGACCGGGGAAGACGTCCTGGACCGCCCGATCGGCTGGGTCCACCCGACGGAGCTGACCGAACCGCAGGCGTTCCTCGAGGGCGGCGAGCTGCTGCTCACCACCGGGTTGGCCCTGGACGAAACGACCTCTCCGGCCTACGTGCGCCGCCTGGTCGAAGCCGGAGTGGCGGGACTCGGGTTCGGCGTCGGGCTCAGCCACGAGTCGGTGCCGCGCTCGCTGGTGGAGACGGCGGCGTCCGTGGGACTCCCGGTGCTGGAGGTGCCGCGGAAGACGCCGTTCATCGCGATCACCCGCGCGGTTTCGCGCGCGGTGGCGGCCGACGAGTACGCGGCGACGGTCCGCGTCGGCCGCGCCCAGCAGGAACTGACCCGCACGGCCGTCGGCCAGGGCGGCCCGGCGGGGGTGGTGCGCAAGCTGGCGAAGCTGGTCGACGGCTGGGTGCTGCTCTTCGACCGCACGACCGTCACCGAAGCGGCTCCGGCGAGTGCCCGCGCGTACGGCCCTTCGTTGCGCGAAGAGCTGGAACGGCTTCGCACCGGCACCCGGATCTTCGCGCTCGACGGGCAGGAAGTCGTGCTGCAGACCCTGGACACGAGCGCGCGCCGGGTGCTCGCCGTCGGGGCGTCGCTCGACACCGCGGGACGGCACATCGTCAACACGGCGGTGTCGGTGCTTTCCCTGGCCCTGGAACAGGATCGCGCCCAGGCGGCGGCGCGGCAGGCCTTGCGGACCGGGCTGCTCGAGCTCTTGGCGGGCGGCCAGGCCGAGCTGGCGCTGCGGGTGCTGGCGGCCACGGGGGGCGAGCCGCCGCGGGCGCCGTGGTCGGTGCTGGTGTTCCTCGGCCCGCCCGCGGCCCGGCGCAAGCTGCTCGACGCGCTGGAGGGCGAGGTGTTCGCGGCGCGTTCCGGTGCCTCGGTGGCGGTTGTCGGGGCCGGCACGGTGGTCGACGCGGTGGCCGAGGCGGCGCTGCGGATCGGCAGCCTGCACGGCGGCGTCGCCGGCCCGGTCTCCGCCGCCGGCTTCGCGGCCGGGCTGGAGCAGGCGGAGCTGGCCGCCCGCGCCGCGGAGGCCGAGGGCAAGATCCTCGTCTCGGCGGCCGAGCACACGGGCCGCGGCCTGCTGTCGCTCATCGAGCCGGTGGTGGCGCAGGCGTTCGCCCACGGTGTGCTGGCCCCGCTGCGCCGCCACGACGAAACCGGCCGCGGCGACCTGGTCGAGTCGTTGCGCTGCTGGCTGGAACACCACGGCCACTGGGACGTCGCCGCCGCCCGGCTGGGCGTGCACCGGCACACGCTGCGGAACCGGATCACCAAGGCGCAGGAACTGCTGGGCCGCGACCTGGACTCGCCGGGCGTCCGGGCGGAACTTTGGGTGGCGCTGCAAACCTGAGCACCACGACGGGCGTCTTCGGTGCATGAGCTGGAAACGCGCGGCTGTCGGGGCGGTGGTCGTCGTGCTGCTCGCGGCCGGAGCGGCCTTCCTGCCGTGGACGGCCAACCACTTCGGCTACGCCCTCCCGGGTGACGACGGGCTCCCGTACCGCATCCACCACGCCGGCCGCGACTACCACAGCTCCGCGACCTGCGCCGGAGCCGGCTGGTGCGAGACGGCGCCCTGCGTACCGCGCGACGAACCGTCCCTGACCCAGGTGGGCGAGGTGGCCACGTTGTTCGGGGCGGCGCACCCGGTGTTCACCACCCGGCCGGTGCCGGAGGGGACGCCGTTGACGGTTCTGGTGCGAGCCGGTCCGGGGTGTTTCGTGGGGTACGCGCTGATGGGCGGCCCTTAGGCCCCGGTCACCAGGATGATCGGCGCGTCCCCGCACCGCCGCAGCCCCGGACCGGGCACCGCCCCCGCCGACCACCACGCCGGGACGTCGGCTTCGCGGACCAGTGACCCCGTCGGGCGGCGGACGCTGTTCGACACGATCACCCGGCCCTGGGCGTTCAGCAGCGCCGCTCCTCGTCCGAGCGAACGCAGCCGCGGCCGCACCGCCCGCTCGAACTCGCGCACGTACACGTCCGCCCCGACCACGCCCGCGAAGGCACCGGACCGGAACACCGGGACCGTGAACGTCAGCGTGTACTCGTCGGTGCACAGGTAATCCACGTACGGGCCGTTGATGTGCCGCCGTCCGGTGTCGCGGGGGACCGTGAACCAGGACTGGCGGGTGTAGTCCAGGAAGTTCTCGCTCGCCGGGTCGAGGCTGATGAACAGCTGGGACGGCTCCGAAGCGGAGCCCGTCCACCACTCGAACCCGAATTCCGAATCGGCCAGCACGTGCGGGGCGCTGACGAAACCGGCGCCGATGATGAGCCCGCCCAGCGCCTCGGTGACCTGCGGGCGGATCCGGTGCAGCGCCGCCGCGGCCGGGGCGTCCGCCAGTACCGACTCGGCCGCGGCCAGCAAAGGCTTGAGCCGCTCGAAAACCCCTTCCACCAACGCGGAAACCTGCTCGACGACCTCGTCGCCGGCCAGCGTGCGGGTGTCGTTCACGGTGCTCACCTCGATGCGCGGAGTAGCGGAAGTTTACGGGGCGAGCAGGCCGAGGTGCACGTCCGCGAGCCGGTCGAGCGCGGCCAGCAGGTGCTCTTCCGTCAGCTTGCGGGCCAGTTCGCCGTCCGCGGCGGAAATCGCCGCGGTGATCGCCGCGTGTTCCTCGCACGAGGGCGCCGCGGGCCCGAGCGGCAGCCACAGCAGTCCGCCCAGCTCGCTCTGCAGGTGAACCTCCTCGTGCGTGAGCCGCGGCGACTGCGCGGCCGCGGCGACCTCCAGGTGGAACTGCCGCTCGGCCCGCGTGAAGTCGAGGCCGTGGGCCGTGCGGAGGTCGTCGGTCGCCAGCCGCAGCCGGGCGACGTCTTCGGGGGAGCTGCGCTCGGCGGCGAGCTTCGCGGCCGCCCCGGCGATCGCGAGGTAGTGGTCGCCGACGTCGCGGAGGTCGGACAGCGACACCTCGCTCAACCGGGCGCGCCAGGCATCCGGCGGCGGGTTGGCCGGCGCGCGGACGAAACTGCCGCCGCTGCGCCCGCGCCGCGTCTCGACCAGCCCCTGCTGCCGCAGGGCCACGAGCGCTTCCCGGACCGTCACGGTCGAGACGCCGAACTGCGCGGCCAGGTCGGCTTCGCTGGGCAGCTGTTCCTGGTCCGCGAGCAGGCCGAGCGTGATGGCGTCGACCAGCCGCGCCGCCACCGCTTCCGCCCGCCCGACCTGGCCGAGCGGAGCGAACATGGCGGATCGCGCGCTGTGCGACATGCCCTTGCGCATCGTGATCCTTCGGCCGTCGAGTACCCGTTCGCACCAATCTTGCCCCATCCCCTTGTCCTATTACATATGAAGTCATATGTTTTAGCTCCCGTCAGCACCGAGGAGTGAGCGTGCAGGAGCTGAAGCACTACGTCGGCGGCGCGTACGTCGAGTCCAAGTCGGACCGGACAGCCGAGATCGTCGACCCCGTCACCGGACGTCCCTACTGCACCGCCCCGATCGCCGGACCCGAAGACGTCGACAACGCGCTGCAGGTCGCCGCGACCGCGTTCGAAACCTGGCGGACGACGACCCCCGCCCAGCGCCAGCTCGCGCTGCTCAAGCTCGCCGACGCCCTCGAAGCCCGCGCCGGGGACCTGGTCGAGGCCGAGTCCGCGAACACCGGCAAGCCGGTCGCCCTGACCATGGCCGAGGAGATCCCGATGATCCTCGACCAGGTCCGCTTCTTCGCCGGGGCCGCACGCGTGCTCGAGGGCCGCGCGGCGGGCGAGTACCTGGAAGGCCACACGTCCTTCGTCCGCCGGGAGCCCGTCGGCGTCTGCGCGCAGGTGACGCCGTGGAACTACCCGCTGCTGATGGCCATCTGGAAGATCGCGCCCGCGCTAGCCGCCGGGAACACCGTCGTGCTCAAGCCCTCCGACACCACCCCGGCGTCGACACTGCTGCTCGCCGAGATCGCCGGCGAGTTCCTCCCGCCCGGCGTGTTCAACGTGCTCTGCGGCGACCGCGACACCGGCCGCGCGCTGGTCGAGCACGACATCCCGGCCATGGTGTCGATCACCGGCTCGGTCCGGGCGGGCATCGAGGTCGCGCGCAGTGCCGCGAACGACGTCAAGCGCGTGCACCTGGAACTCGGCGGCAAGGCGCCGGTCATCGTCTTCGGCGACGCCGACCTCGAAGCGGCCGCCGAGGCCATCGCGCTCGCCGGGTACTTCAACGCGGGCCAGGACTGCACCGCCGCCACGCGCGTGCTCGTCGCCGACGACGTGCACGACACCTTCGTCGCCGCGCTCACCCGGCAGGCCGAGCAGACCAGGACCGGCAAGCCGGACGAGGAAGACGTCGCCTACGGCCCGCTCAACAACGCCGCCCAGCTGGAGAAGGTGGCCGGGTTCGTCGACCGGCTGCCGGAGCACGCCACCGTCCACTGTGGAGGGCATCGGCTCGGCGACGAAGGCTACTTCTACGAAGCGACCGTGGTCTCCGGCGTCCGCCAGGACGACGAAATCAGCCAGAACGAGATCTTCGGCCCGGTCATCACCGTCCAGCGGTTCGCCGACGAAGCCGAGGCGCTGAAGGCCGCGAACGCCGTGCAGTACGGCCTCGCGTCGTCGGTCTGGACCCGCGACCACCAGCGCGCGATGCGGGCCGCCGCGCAGCTCGACTTCGGCTGCGTCTGGATCAACACGCACATCCCGCTGGTCGCCGAGATGCCGCACGGCGGGTTCAAGAAGTCCGGCTACGGCAAGGACCTGTCCCTCTACGGACTCGAGGACTACACGCGCGTCAAGCACGTGATGAGCGCACTGTGAGGGTCGCCGTGCCGAACCAAGCACCCACCACCGAGACGCGGGAAGAGCCCGCGGCGCCGGAAAGCACCGGCCCGGCCATCCGGCTTTCCGGGCTGCGCAAGCACTTCGGGGACGTCCACGCGGTCGACGGCGTCGACCTCGACATCCCGCCGGGCGAGTTCTTCTCGATGCTCGGCCCGTCCGGCTCCGGCAAGACGACGGTGCTGCGCATGATCGCCGGGTTCGAGCTGCCCACCGAGGGCACGATCGAGCTCGACGGCCACGACGTCAGCCGGCTGGCGCCGTTCGAGCGGGACGTCAACACGGTGTTCCAGGACTACGCGCTGTTCCCGCACATGAGCGTGCAGCAGAACGTCGAATACGGCCTGCGCGTCAAGCGCGTCCCGAAGCAGCAACGCCGGGAGCGCGCACTCGAGGCGCTGAAGACCGTGCGGCTGGAGGACTACGGCTCGCGCAAGCCCGCGCAGCTGTCCGGCGGCCAGCGCCAGCGCGTCGCACTGGCCCGCGCGCTGGTCAACCGGCCCAAGGTGCTGCTGCTGGACGAACCCCTCGGCGCGCTCGACCTCAAGCTGCGGCAGGCGATGCAGCTGGAGCTCAAGCAGATCCAGCGGGACGTCGGCATCACGTTCGTCTTCGTCACCCACGACCAGGACGAAGCCCTCACCATGAGCGACCGCATCGCGGTGTTCAACGACGGGAAGATCGAGCAGGTCGGGCCGCCGGAAGAGATCTACGAACGGCCCGCGAGCGCGTTCGTCGCCGGGTTCGTCGGCACGTCCAACCTGCTGGGCGGCCGCGGTGCCGAGAGCGTGATCGGCCGGCCGGGGCTGTTCAGCATCCGGCCGGAGAAGATCCGCATCGACGACGACCTGTCCGAACCCGCCGCGGCCGGGCACACCAGCGCCACCGGCACGGTCACCGACGTCGTCTACGCCGGGGCGACCGTCCGGTACTCCGTCGCCCTCGACGCCGGGGGACAGCTTTCGGTCGTAAGGCAGAACGTCGATGACGCGGCATTCGCCGACGGGCGCGTCCGCCTGAGCTGGCGCAACGAACACAGCTTCCAGGTCAGTGACATCCGGGGCTTCGCCCCGGGCCGGGGGCTCCGCCACCCGGAGCCCCCAAAAAGCGTCCAGTAGTACCTCAGAAGGGTTGCCATGAAGAACAGGAAGACGCGGCTTGCCGGGGTCCTCGGCGTCAGCCTGCTGTTGGCTGCATGTGGCACGTCCGGTTCGAACTCCGCCGCGCCGCCGGGCGCGCAGGGCTTCACGCCGCCGAAGCTGGAGGCGCTGAAGGCGCTCGGGCAGCCGGAAGGCCAGCTGAACGTGCTGGCCTGGCCGGGGTACGCCGAAAACGGCTCGAACGACCCGAAGATCGACTGGGTCACGCCGTTCGAGCAGCAGACCGGCTGCAAGGTGAACGTCAAGCCGTTCGGGACCTCCGACGAGGCCGTCACGCTGATGAAGACCGGCCAGTACGACGTCGTGTCCGCCTCCGGTGACGCGTCGCTGCGGCTCGTCGCCTCCGGGGACGCCGAGCCGGTCAACACCGACCTCGTGCCGAACTACCAAGACGTCCAGCCGTTCCTCAAGAACAAGTCGTGGAACAGCGTGGGCGCCGCGGCCTACGGCATCCCGCACGGCTGGGGCGCGAACCTGCTGACCTGGCGCACCGACAAGGTGACCCCGGCACCGGCGTCGTGGTCGGTCGTGTTCGACGCGAACTCGCCCTACAAGGGCAAGGTGATCGCCTACGACTCGCCGATCTACATCGCCGACGCCGCGCTGTACCTGATGGCGCACCAGCCGGACCTCGGCATCAAGAACCCGTACGCCCTCGACGACAAGCAGTTCACCGCGGCGGTGAACCTGCTCAAGCAGCAACGGCCGCTGGTGTCCGAGTACTGGTCGGACTACCTCAAGGAGTCGCAGGCGCTGAAGAACGCCGACGCCGTCGTCGGCACCGCCTGGCAGGTCACGGTCAACCTGACCAAGGGCGAAGGCGCGCCACTCGAGGCCGCCGTGCCGAGTGAGGGCGCCACCGGGTGGTCGGACACCTGGATGGTCGCGGCGAAGTCGGCGCACAAGACGTGTGCGTACAAGTGGCTCGACTACATCATCAGCCCGAAGGTCAACGCCCAGGTCGCCGAGTACTTCGGCGAAGCGCCGGCGAACACGAAGGCGTGCGCGGAGATGACGGACAAGACGCTCTGCGACACCTACCACGCCAATGACGCGGCGTACGCGGCGAAGATCGCGTACTGGACGACGCCGATCCCGCAGTGCCTCGACGGCCGCACGGACGTCAAGTGCAAGGACTACGGCGAGTGGACGAAGGCCTGGACCGAGATCAAGGGCTGACCCTCCGACCCCGGACGCGGCGGGCTGTGTCCCCCCACTCCGCCCGCCGCGTCCGGCCTTCCCCTGCGAGGTGCGATGACCGCCGTATCCGCCTTCTTCTACCGGAAACCGAAGCTGCGCCTGGGTTTCCTGCTGTCGGCACCGCTGCTCTGGCTCGGCCTGGCCTACCTGGGCGCGCTCGCCGCGCTGTTCGTCACGGCCTTCTGGCACACCGACGCCTTCACCGGCCAGGTCGTCATCGAGTGGTCGATGGACAACTTCACGACGCTGTTCACCGACGCGGTGTACCGCACGATCACCTTCCGCACGGTCGGGATCGCGGCGCTGGTGACGGTGATCGACGCCGTCATCGCGTTCCCGATGGCCTACGCCATGGCCAAGCTCGCTTCGCCGCGGGCGCAGCGGATCCTGGTGATCGCGGTGATGACCCCGCTGTGGGCGAGCTACCTGGTGAAGGCGTACGCCTGGCGCTCGATGCTGTCCGGCAATGGCGCCCTGAGCGCGATTTCGCCCGGGTACGGCGTCACGGCGACGATCATGACGTTGTCGTACCTGTGGCTGCCGTACATGATCCTGCCGATCTACGCGGGCCTCGACCGGCTGCCGAATTCGCTGGTCGACGCTTCGGGTGACCTCGGGGCCCGCTCGCTGAGGACGTTCCGGTCGGTGATCCTGCCCCTCACGTTCCCGGCGATCGTGGCGGGCTCGATCTTCACCTTCTCGCTGTCACTGGGCGACTACATCGCGGTGAAGATCGTCGGCGGCACGTCGCAGATGCTCGGCAACGTCGTCTACGACAACATCGGCGCGGCCAACAACCTCCCCTTCGCGGCCACGGTGGCGACCGTGCCGGTCGTGATCATGCTCGTCTACCTGGCCGCCGTGCGCCGCACCGGCGCGCTCGACAACCTCTAGGAGCTCTCGTGCGCAAGCTGCTGTGGACCGCACTGGGGCTCGGGTTGGCGGTGATCTACTTCCCGCTGGTCGTGGTGCTGCTCAACTCGTTCAACGCGGACACCACGTTCGGCTTCCCGCCGACCCGGTTCACCGTGGAGTGGTGGAGCCGGGCGGCGTCCAACGAAGGCGCGCTGCACGCGTTGTGGACCAGCGTCGAGGCGGGTCTCGCGGCGACGGCGATCGCGCTGGTGCTCGGCACGATGGCGGCGTTCGCCCTGCAGCGCTACCGGTTCTTCGGCCGCAACCCGGTGTCGCTGCTGATCATCCTGCCGATCGCGCTGCCCGGGATCGTCACCGGCATCGCGCTGAACAACGCGTTCAGGACGATCTTGGGCATCGACCTCGGCCTGCTGACGGCGATCATCGCGCACGCGACCTTCTGCATCGTGGTGGTGTTCAACAACGTCGTCGCCCGGCTGCGCCGAATGGGCGGCAACCTCGAAGAGGCCTCGATGGACCTCGGTGCCACCGGCCTCACGACGTTCCGGCTGGTGACGTTCCCGATGCTGCGCTCGGCGCTCCTGGCGGGCGGATTGCTGGCCTTCGCGCTGTCGTTCGACGAGATCATCGTGACGACGTTCACCCTGGGCACCGGCATGGAGACGCTGCCGATCTGGATCTACAACAACCTGTTCCGGCCCAACCAGGCGCCGATCGTGAACGTGGTGGCGGCGGTCCTGATCGTCGTGTCGACGGTCCCGGTGTACCTGGCCCAGCGGCTGTCCGGCGACACCGCGTCGGGTGGCCGGCTCTAGTGCACCGACCGGATCGTGCCGCCGTCCACGCGGATCGGCCCGTTCCTGCTGGTGCTGCGTTCGGCGGCCGACCCGAGGGCGGCGGTGCTACTCGCGGAACGAGTCCGTCGCCGCGCGCAACGCGGCCAGCACGCCCGGGTCCGTCACCGCGTGACCGGCGCCCTCGAGCAGCTTCAGTTCCGAACCCGGCCACGCCCGGTGCACCTCGTACGCCGTGACCGGCGGGCACACCGTGTCGTAGCGGCCCTGGACGATCACGCCCGGGATCCCGGCCAGCTTGCCCGCGTCGCGGATCAGCTGCCCGTCGTCGAGCCAGGCGCCCCGGGTGAAGTAGTGGACGGCGAGCCGGGCGAACGTCAGCGCGAACGCCGGGTCGGCGTACTGGCGGACGAACGCCTCCTGCGGCAGCACCGACACCGTCGCGCCCTCCCAGGTGCTCCACGCCACCGCCGCACGGTGCCGGACGTCTTCGGCCGGGTCGTCGAGCAGCACCGCGTACCCGGAGAGGGGGTCGTCGCGCAGGGAGGCGGGCAACGGTGCCAGGAACGCTTCCCACTCGCGAGGGAACAGGTGGGCCGCCCCGCCGCGGTAGATCCAGTCCAGCTCGCTCTGCCGGACGGTGAACACGCCCCGCAGGATGATCTCGCTGACGCGCGAAGGGTGCGTCTCGGCGTACGCCAGCGCGAGCGTCGCGCCCCAGGAGCCGCCGAAGAGCTGCCAGCGCTCGATGCCGAGGCGTTCGCGCAGCAGTTCCATGTCGGCGACCAGGTGCCACAGGGTGTTGGCGGTGAGGTCGCCCGCGTCCGGTGTCGACTGCCCCGAGCCGCGCTGGTCGAACAGGACGATCCGGTAGGCCGAGGGATCGAAGTGCCGCCGGGCCATCGGGGCGATCCCGCTGCCGGGCCCGCCGTGCAGCACCACGACCGGCTTCCCGGCCGGGTTGCCCGCCTCCTGGCACCGGATCCGGTGCCCGTCGCCGGTCTCCAGGAACCCTTCGGCGCGCGGGGCGATCGGCGGGTACAGCTCGTCCATGCGGGCCACTGTGCCGTAGAGCCTTGGCCGTCGCCCCGACGCCCCGCCGCCGAGTGCCGGGACGACGGCCAAGAAAGGTGGGGACCCGCCCCCGCCGCCGGGCTGAGCGGGTCCCCGGTTCGAGGGGCGTCAGCCGGGACGGGCAGTCCGCTCACGCATTCCGATCCTCCTCGTCGAGGGTGCGAAGTTCGTCGTGGCGGCGACGGGCTAAACGCTAAGCCACGAGTCGAACACCAGTCAAGAACATGATTTAAGTTCATATATGTGAACAGCAGCTGTGATGACGCTGAGTGTCGCCGTCCCCCTTGCCTCGCGCTTGCGAAAGAGCCGGTACTTTTCGGTGTCGGGTTCGGCAAAAAAGGGGTACGGAATGTCTGCGGTGACCTATTTCGAGGCGATTGTCGTCGGGGCACTGCAAGGGGTGTCGGAATTGTTTCCGGTGTCCAGTCTCGGCCACAGCATCCTGCTGCCGGCCTGGCTCGGCGGGTCCTGGCAGCGGGACCTGAGCATCGGGAAGGACTCGCCGTACCTCGCGGTGCTGGTGGCGATGCACGTCGCCACCGCGCTCGCGCTCGTCCTGTTCTTCCGCAAGGACTGGGTGCGGATCATCGGCGGCCTGTGGACGTCGATCCGCCACCGCGAGGTCCGCACCCCCGACCAGCGGCTCGCGTGGCTGCTGGTGCTCGCCACCATCCCGGTCGGCCTGGCCGGGCTGCTCTTGGAAGGCCTGCTGCGCGACTTCCTCGGCAAGCCGGTGCCGTCGGCGATCTTCCTCGCGCTCAACGGCGGTGTGCTCTACGCCGCCGAGAAGTTCTCCCGGCGCAAGCCCGCGGAGGAAGCGGACACTGTGGACTTCTCGGCCGAAGACACGCTGGTCATGCGGGCGGTCTCGGTCGAGGAGGCGACCGACGTCCGGCTCGCCAAGCTGCGGGTCGGGGAGGCGGTGCTGATCGGCGCCGCGCAGATCCTCGCGCTGCTGCCGGGCATCAGCCGCTCGGGCATCACGATGGTCGCCGGCCTGCGCCGCGGGCTCGGGCACGAGGACGCGGCGCGGTTCGCGTTCCTGCTCGCCACGCCGGTGATCCTCGCCGCGGGCGTGCTCAAGATGCCGACGCTGTTCGCCTCCGAAAACCACGCCTCGCTCGGTCCCGCCCTCGTCGGCAGCGTCATCGCCGGGGTCGCTTCGTACATTTCTGTCCGGTTCCTCACCGGATACTTCGAAACGCGCACTCTGACCCCGTTCGCCATTTACTGCGTGGTCGCCGGGATCGGCAGCCTGATCTTCTTCGCGGTGTGAGATGCCGCTGACGTTGGACGCCCCGGCCGTCTTCTGTGTGCTCGTCGCGGGCACGCTCTACGTCCGCGCGGCCCGCCGCCGCGACTGGCCGCCGGGCCGCACGACGGCGTTCCTCGCCGGGCTGGCGACGATCCTGGTCGTCACCTGCTCACCGCTGGCGGTCTACGACACGACGTTCTTCTGGGTCCGCGCGGTCCAGACGGTCACGCTGCTGATGATCACGCCGCTGCTGCTCGCGCTGGGCGCTCCTATCCGGCTGCTTCTGGACACCGTCCCGGCCCGGTGGCTGCGGCGGCACGGCCGCGGCCCGCTCGCCCGTGCGCTGACGTTCCCGCCCGTCGTCACGGTCGTCCTGGTCGCACCGGTGCTGGTGCTCTACCTGACGCCGCTCTACGACCTCACGCTGCGCTCGCCGCTCGCCGACGGCCTGGTCCGGCTGGTGCTGCTCGGGGCCGGTTTCACGTACTTCTGGACGCGCCTGGGGCTCGATCCGACGCCGCGCGAGGACCCGCACCTCGTGTCGGTGTGGATCGCCTTCGCCGAGGTGATCTTCGACGGTGCGCTCGGCCTGGTGCTGTGGCTCGGCCCGCTGCTCGCGCCGGCGCACTACGCGGCCGCGCACCCGGGCTGGGGGCCGGATTTGCGCACGGACCAGATCATCGGCGCGGGTGTGCTGTGGATCGGCGGAGACGTCGCCGGCCTGCCGTTCGTCGTCGCGTTGTTCGTGCGGTGGGCCCGCGACGACGAACGGCGGGCGAAGCAGCTCGACGTCCAGCTGGACGAAGCCCCGCCGACCGGCCTGTGGTGGGAGAACGACCCGGCCCTCGCGGAACGGTTCAAGCGCCGGTGACCCGGGTGTCAGTCGTGGAACGCGTGCTCCGGCGCCGGGAACTCTCCGCGCCGGACGTCCTCGGCGAACGCCGTGGCCGCGTCCTGCAGCACCGTCGCGACGTCGGCGTAGCGCTTGACGAACCGCGGTGCCTTGCCGCGCCGCAGCCCGGCCATGTCCTGCCAGACGAGCACCTGCGCGTCGCAGTCCGGGCCCGCGCCGATGCCGACCGTCGGGATCTTCAGCTCCGCCGTGACGCGCTTGGCGGCCTCGGCGGGCACCATCTCCATCACCACCGCGAACGCCCCGGCCTCCTGCAGCGCCAGCGCGTCGGCGAGCAGCACGTCCGCCGCTTCGCCGCGCCCCTGCACCCGGTAGCCGCCGAGGTTGTGTTCACTCTGCGGGGTGAAGCCGATGTGGCCCATCACCGGCACGCCGGCCGACGTCAGCGCCTCGACGTGCGCGGCGAACCGCCGCCCGCCTTCGAGCTTGACGGCGTGCGCGCGGCCCTCTTTCATGAACCGGACCGAGGTTTCCAGCGCTTGCTGCGGCGAGAGCTGGTAGGAGCCGAACGGCAGGTCGGCGACCACGAGAGCCCGCTTGACCGACCGGGTGACCGCCCGGACCAGCGGCAGCAGCTCGTCGACCGTCACCGGCAGCGAGGTGTCGTAGCCGAACACGTTGTTCGCCGCGGAGTCGCCGACGAGCAGCACCGGGATCCCGGCCTCGTCGAACAGGGCGGCCGTGTACATGTCGTAGGCGGTGAGCATGGGCCACGGTTCGCCGCGTTCCTTCAGCTCGCGCAGGTGGTGGACGCGGACCTTCCGGCCCGGCGACGGCTTGGGGGCCGATCCGGTGCCGTAGGGGGCGGGTTCTTCGGCGGTGGCAGACATCGTCGTCGACCGTCCTTCCCTCGAGGCCTCGGTGAGGTCCCCGGGTCGTGGAGCAGAGGCGTCCCAAAGCGTGACACGCCCCCGGACCGCCGCAGGCGACCTGCGACAAGCTTCACACCCCCGAGGACGACCGGCCGTCAGCCTTCAGGTTGATGCCGGCGGACAACCGATGCGGGTTCACTCACGTCAAGAGGACGGCATGACCACCGACCGGCCGCGAAAGGCGACGAAACCACCCATGGGAAACCTCGCGAGCTCGCGCCCTCGCCTCCCCGCTTGGAAGGCGAAGGCGGGCGGCATCGTCGCGACCGTGGTCCAGCTGGCCGCGGTGTTCTCGGTGATCCTGCTCTTCGCCGGCGGCGCGCACGGCCGCCTGCTCAACGGCATCGACATGGCCTTCTCCGGCCTGAGCGTGCCCACCAGCGAGAGCCTGGTCATGGTGCTGCTGCTGGTGGTGCTCGGGGGCGCCCTGCGCCGCCGCAAGAAGGCCGCGCTGTACACGCTGGTGCTGTTCCAGGTCGGCGGGCTGCTGCTCACCCTGGTCCTCCAGGCGACGCTGCTGTGGTCACCCGAACTGCTGACCCTCGGCCCGAAGCAGGTCCGGCACATCCCCGCGCAGCTGTGGGTGCTGACCGTCGCCGACGTCGTCTCGATCGGGCTGATCGTGTTCCTGCTCGCGCTGCGCCCGGCGTTCCCGGCCCGGCTCGCGCCGAGCGCCTGGCGCGACGGCCTGAGCATGCTGTTCGGCGGGTTCGCCGTGGTCATCCTGGTCGGCTGGGGCCTGGCCGAGACCTTCCCCGGCCACCTCGGCGACACGTGGGAGCGCTTCGCCTGGGTCGTCAACCACGCCACCGGTGAGAACCTCCAGCTGCGCCGGATCGGCGTCGGCGAGGGGCCCGCCTGGCTGGACCTCTTCCTCGACCTCAGCGCGACCGCGGTCGCCACCGCGGCGCTGTACCTGCTCTTCCGCGGGGTGCGCAGCCGGGCCCTGCGGACCGACGAAGACGAGCTGCGCCTGCGCCGGCTGCTCGCCGAACACGGCGAGGACGACTCTCTCGGCTACTTCGCCACCCGGCGTGACAAGAGCGTCGTCTTCGCGCCGAACGGCCGCGCGGCGGTGACCTACCGCGTCCTCGGCGGCACCAGCGTCGCCAGCGCCGACCCGGTCGGCGACCCGGAGGCGTGGCCCGACGCGGTCCGCGCGTGGCTCGACGAGACGCGCACGTACGGCTGGACCCCCGGCGTGCTGGGCGCGAGCGAACGCGGCGCGAAGGCGTACACCGGCGCGGGCCTGCGGGCGCTGGAGATCGGCGACGAAGCCGTGCTCGACGTCCGCGAGTTCAGCCTGGCCGGGCCCGAACGGCGCTCGGTGCGCCAGGCCGTCAAGCGCATCCAGCGGGCCGGGTACACCTCGCGCGTCCGCCGCCACGGCGAGATCCCCCAGGCCGAGATGACGGAGCTGCTGGCGCGGGCGCAGGCCTGGCGCGGCGCCGAGACCGAACGCGGCTTCTCGATGGCGCTGGGGCGGCTCGGGGACCCCAGCGACGGCCGCAGCGTGATGGTCGAGGCCTACGACGGCCACGGCGAGCTGCGCGGTCTGCTGTCGTTCGTCCCGTGGGGCCGCCGCGGGCTTTCGCTGGACCTCATGCGCCGCGACCGCGACGCCGAGAACGGCCTCAACGAGTACATGATCGCCGAGGTCGTCGCGGCCGCCCAGCACCTCGGCGCGCAGCGGATCTCGCTCAACTTCGCGATGTTCCGCGCGGTGTTCTCCGAGGGCGAGCGGATCGGCGCGGGCCCGGTGCTGCGGGCCTGGCGCGGGATCCTGAGCGTGTTCTCGCGGTTCTTCCAGCTGGAGTCGCTGTACCGGTCCAACGCCAAGTACGGGCCGGACTGGGAGCCGCGGTTCCTCTGCTACTCCTCGGCCCGGCGGCTGCCGCGGGTCGGGATCGTGGCGGGCGCGCTCGAAGGGTTCGTCCCGACCGGACGGTCGCGGTCGCTGCGGCTGGAGACGGTCAGCGACGACTTCGTCGCGCGCGTCAAGGAGATCGAGGAGTCGGCGGCGGCACCGGCGCCGAAGACCGTGCGGCGGCCGGAACAGGTCCGCGTCCGCATCGCCAAGCTCGACAAGCTGCGCGAGGCCGGCATCGACCCGTACCCGGTCGGGTTCCGCCGCGACGACCACATCGGGGACGTCGTGGCGAAGTACGGCGGCCTGGCCCCGGACACCAGCACCGGGCACCGGGTCCGGATCGCCGGGCGCGTGCTGAACCTGCGCATCCTCGGCGGCCTGTGCTTCGCCCGCGTCAAGGACTTCAGCGGCGAGATCCAGCTGATGCTGGAGGCGGGCGAGCTGGACCTCACTCGCTGGCGGACCGGCGTCGACCTCGGCGACCACGTCGGCGTCAGCGGCCAGGTCGTGACGTCGAAGCGGGGCGAGCTCTCGGTGCTCGTCGACGAGTGGACGGTCACCGCGAAGTGCCTGCACCCGCTGCCCGACAAGCGGAAGGGCCTCACCGACCCGGAGACGCGGGTCCGGCAGCGCTACCTCGACCTCGCCGTCAACCCGGACTCGACGAACATGCTGCGGCTGCGGTCCACTGTGGTCCGCGCGGTGCGCGACCGGCTGCACCACGCCGACTACCTCGAAGTCGAGACGCCGATGCTGCAGACGGTCCACGGCGGCGCCAACGCCCGGCCGTTCGTCACCCACATCAACGCCTACGACATGCGGATGTACCTGCGGATCGCGCCGGAGCTGTACCTCAAGCGGCTGTGCGTGGCCGGTGTCGAGCGCGTCTTCGAGCTCAACCGCAACTTCCGCAACGAAGGCGTCGACGCGACGCACAACCCCGAGTTCACGATGCTCGAGGCGTACCAGGCGTACGCGGACTACGACACGATGAGGACGCTGACGCGCGAGCTCGTCCAGCACGCGGCCGAAGCGGCGTACGGCGCCCAGGTCGTGCGGCGGCCCGATGCCGACGGCAAGCTCGCCGAGTACGACATCTCCGGCGACTGGCCCGTCGTGCCGGTCCACGAGGCCGTCTCGGCGGTCTTCGGCGAGCAGGTCGACTCGGGAACGCCGGTGGCCGAACTGCGCCGCCTGTGCGTGGCCGCCGGGGTGCCGGTGGGGGAGGACCCGAGCCACGGCGATCTGGTGCTCAAGGCGTTCGAGCACCTCGTCGAGGGCGCGACCGTGCTGCCGACCTTCTACACCGACTACCCGACCGACGTCTCGCCGCTGACCCGCCAGCACCGCACGGACCCGCGGCTGGCCGAGCGGTGGGACCTGATCGCGTTCGGCTCCGAGGTCGGCACGGCCTACACCGAGCTGACCGACCCGATCGAGCAGCGGCGGCGGCTCGAAGGGCAGTCGCTGCGCGCGGCCAGCGGCGACGTCGAGGCGATGGAGCTGGACGAAGACTTCCTGCTCGCCCTGGAGCACGGCATGCCGCCGACCGGCGGCCTCGGCCTGGGCGTCGACCGGCTGCTGATGATGCTCACCGGGGCGTCGATCCGCCAGACGGTCCTGTTCCCCTTCGTCCGGCCGCAGGCATAACGACTCGGTGGACCTGGTCACGGCGACGGGCCGGGACGCCGCCGGTCGCTTACGCTCTGCCTCGTGCGCACGGCTCGGATCGCCTCGGCCCTCCTGATGGGGGTGGCCGTCCTCGCGTATTCGGGCTGGCTCCTGGAGTTCTTCCTGAGCACCGGCGTTTCCCCGGTGCACGACCCGGCGTCGGCGCTGCTGGCCGGGCCACCGGTGTTCCGCGTCCTGCTCGCCGTGTCGGGGGTGGCGTTCGTGCTCGCCGGGCCCCCGCTGCACCGGCTCGGGCCTGTCCAGTGGTCGGCGCGGCTGAGTTCGATCTCGGTGAGCGCGTTCGGCGTGCTCGTGCTGCTGCAGGCCGCCTATCCCGAGCGCAGCGACCTGCTGTCGTCGCTGCTCAGCGTCGTGCTGGTGGCCGGGGTGATCAGCCTGATCCTGTGGTGGCCGCCGGGCTGGCGCGCGCTCGCGGTCGCGGGCCTGGTGCTGGTGCTGGCGACGTGGGCGGCCGTCGTGCTCGCCCGGCAGCTGGACGCCTACGAGGGCGTCTTCACGCGCGTGCAGCTGGTGGTCCGCGCGGCGCTGTACGGCACCGGCGGGGTGTACGCCTTCGTCAAGCCGGCGCCGCGGCACGCGCACCGATAGCGGAAATCCGCCCGAAAATGTCGGTGCCGGGTGGCACGATCGCCGGCAGGTATCTCTTGGCGGAAGGATCGACATGGCGGGAAACGTGCGCCCGGTGGCCGACGAGCGTGACGGGCTGCTCAGCTTCTTGGAGCAGCAGCGGTACGTGCTCAGACTGGCGGCCCACGGGTTGACCGACGATCAGGCGAGGCTGGCCTCGACGAAGAGCACGCTGACGGTGGGCGGCCTGATCAAGCACGTCGCGAGCACCGAGAACGGCTGGATGGACACCGTGCTGCAGGTGCCGCAGAAGCCGTTCCACGAGGCGATGGCGGAGTACGAGGACGCGCACCGCCTGCGCGAAGACGAGACCCTGGCGGGCGTGCTGGCCCGCTACGACGAGGTGGCCGCCCGCACGGCGGAGGTCATCGCGGGCATCGACGACCTCGGCCAGGCGGTGCCGGTGCCGAAGGGCGTGCCCTGGTTCCCGCAGGACGTCGACGCGTGGTCGGTCCGCTGGGTCCTGCTCCACCTGATCCAGGAGACGGCCCGCCACGGGGGCCACGCCGACATCATCCGCGAGCACATCGACGGCGGCACGGCCTTCCCCCTGATGGCCGCGGCCGAGGGCTGGCCGGAGTCCCCCTGGATCAAGCCGTGGACCCCCGAACCCCACCCCGCCTGACCCCGGCCCGGCTCGCGGCCCACCCGCGAGCCGACCCCTCAATCACGCGTGATGCCCCGCCAATCACGCGCGATGCCTCCGCAGTCACGCGTGATGCCCTTCCGCGCACACCGCGGAAGGGCTCAGAACAGCGTCGGCTCGTCCGCCAGGGCGCCCTCGATCACGAGCATCCGGCGTTTCGTCCCGACGCCGCCCCGCGCCGAGAACCCGCCGTCCTTGCCGCCCGCCGCCAGCACCCGGTGGCACGGCACGATGATCGGGAACGGGTTGTGTCCCATCGCCTGCCCGACGGCCTGTGCCGATCCCGGCTGCCCGAGCCGGCGGGCGATGTCGCCGTACGTCAGCGTCTTGCCCGGCGGGATCGTCCGCGCGACCTCGTACGCGCGCCGGTTGAACGCCGGCACGCCCGAGAAGTCCAGCGCCACCGAAGCCAGGTCCTGACGCACGCCGCCCAGCAGCGCCACGATCCCGTCCACCGCCTCCTGCACCGGCGCCGGCGGCGGCCCCTCGACGGCGTCCGGGAACCGCCGCACCAGCCAGGCCCGGGTCCGCGCGGCACTCCCCTCGGGCAGCGACGTCCCGATCACGACGTCGTCGCGCCAGGCGAGCCCGCACACGCCGATCGCCGTGTCGAACACCGTGAACCCCGTCGTCATGCCGCTCAGCCTACGACCGAAGAGGGGTACCGCCGCGCCCTGAATGATCGCTAAGTTCGGTTTGGGCGAATTCGAGGAGGACGCGTGCGGCGAATCATCCTGGCCACCGCGCTCATGCTGGGCCTGATCGCGACCCCGGCGGCCGCCGACCCCCTGGTCATGCCGCACGTCGTCGTCACGCACCACACCGGCTGGGCCGAACTCGTCATCAGGAAAGCCGGCGGCACGGTCGTCGCGAGCTACCCCCAGATCGGCGTCGTCGTCGCGTACACGGCGAAGGACGACTTCGCCGCGAAGCTCCGGAAAACTCCGGGCATCGACGCCGTAGGCGCGACGCGCACCGCGAAGATCCCGAAGGAGTTCTTCGCGCCCCGCGAGGACCTCCGCTACACCGGCCCGAACTCGCCGAACTCCGGCCAGGTCCCGCCCGAGGGCACCGCCTGGGACGTCCCGGCCCTGCACCTCCCGGAAGCCCACCAGGTCACCGACGGCAGCAAGCGCACGGTCGTCGGCGTCCTCGACGTCGGCGTCGACGACACCCACCCCGACCTGGAACCAGCGTTCGACCGGAAGGACTCCGTCTCCTGCCTGTCCGGCCGGCCCGACCGCGGCCCCGGAGCCTGGCGGCCCACCCTCGACGGCCACGGCACGCACGTCGCGGGCACGATCGCCGCGGCCCGCAATGGCTCCGGCGTGGTCGGCGTCGCTCCGGGGGTCAGGATCGCCGCGGTCAAGCTCGCCGAACTCGACGACACCGAGACGGCCGAGAGCATGGTCTGCGGGTTCGTCTGGGCCGCCGAGCACGGCTTCGCCGTGGCCAGCAACAGCTACCGCTCGATCCCGTGGCGCTACAACTGCGACGACCAGCCGGACCAGGCCGCGGCGAAGCTCGCCGTCGGCCGGGCGGTCGCGTACGCGCAACGCCGGAACGTCCTCGTCGTCGCCTCCGCCGGCAACGCCGGGATCAACCTGGACACCCGCTCGGTGGACAAGGAGAGCCCGGCCGACAGCACGCCGGTGGAGCGCCGGATCGACCCGACCTGCACCCGGCTGCCGCACGAGCTGCCCGGCGTCGTCGGCACCGGCGCCCTCGACGAAAAGCTCGTCAAGGCGAGCTTCTCCAACTACTCGGCGTCCCGGATCAGCGTCGCCGCACCCGGAGCGCGTGTCTGGTCGACCTGGCCGAACGGCGAGTACCGGTCCGCGAGCGGCACGTCGATGGCCGCCCCGCACGCCAGTGGCGTCGCCGCCCTGATCGCGAGCGAGCACCCGCACTGGAGTGCCGAGCGGATCAAGCGCGCCCTCTTCGCCACGGCGACGCCGTTGTCCTGCCCGGACACCACCTGCGCGCCCACGAAGGAAGGAACGACCTACTACGGCCACGGGATGGTCGATGCGGCGAGGGCCGTCGGCGCGGGATGATGGCGCTCGTGCTCGATCACCTCGTCTACGCCGGCCCGGACCTCGCCGACGCCGTCGCCCGGGTCGCCGCCCTCACCGGCGTCACGCCCGCGCCCGGCGGCCGCCACGTCGGCGTCGGCACCGCCAACCACCTCGCCGGCCTCGGCGCGGGCGCGTACCTGGAGGTCATCGGCCCGGACCCGGAGCAGCCCGACCCCGAGGTGCCCCGGCCGTTCGGCATCGACGAGCTGACCGAGCCCGCGCTGGTCGCCTGGGCCGTCCGCACGACGGATATCGACGTGACGGTCGCGAAAGCCCGCGCCCACGGCTTCGACCCGGGCGACCCGAGGGAGATGTCCCGCGAGACCGGTGACGGCGAAACGCTGCGCTGGCGCCTGACCCCGCCGAGTGCCCCGGGGACCCTGCACCCGTTCCTCATCGACTGGGGCAGCACCCCGCACCCGACGACGCGGGACCTGCCGTCCCTGCCGCTGCTGATGGTCACCGGCACCCACCCGGACCCGGATTCGGTGCTCGCGGTGACCGACGCGCTCGGCCTCGAACTGCTGGTCCGCCGCGCGGACAAAGCCGGCCTGACGGCGGCCCTCCGCACCCCGGAAGGCCGCCAGGTCGCCCTGAGTTAGGCCTTGCCCTCGCGCCACAGGTTGGTCATCGGCAGCCGCCGGTCGCGGCCGAACGCCTTGAACGTGATCTTGGTGCCCGGCGGGTACTGGCGGCGCTTGTACTCGGCCTTGTCGACCATCCGCACCACGCGGTCGATGGTCTCCGGGTCGAAGCCCGCGGACACCAGGTCGGCGTACCCGCGGTCGCCCTCGACGTAGTCGTCGAGGATGTCGTCGAGCAGCTCGTAGTCCGGCAGCGAGTCGGTGTCCACCTGGCCCGGCCGCAGCTCGGCCGACGGCGGCTTGGTGATCGAGTTCTCCGGGATCGGCGGGGTTTCGCCGTTCTTCACCGCTTCGGCGTTGCGCCAGCGGGCCAGCTGCCACACGTGCGTCTTGAAGACGTCCTTGATCGGGGCGAACGCGCCGACCGCGTCACCGTAGATCGTCGAATACCCGACAGCCAGCTCGGTCTTGTTGCCGGTGGCCAGCACCAGATGACCGTCCAGATTGGACAGAGCCATCAGCAGCATGCCCCGCGTCCGCGCCTGGATGTTCTCTTCCGCCAGTCCCGTCAGGGAAAGCTGGTCGACGTACACCCGGACCATGTCCTCGACCGGCTCGACCCGGTAGTGCGCGCCGATCCGCCGCGCGAGGTCGGCGGCGTCGTCCTTCGAGTGCCCCGACGAGTACTTCGACGGCATCGAGACGCCGTAGACGTTGCCGCCGCCCAGCGCGTCCGCCGCCAGCGCGGCGCAGACCGCCGAGTCGATCCCGCCGGAGAACCCGAAGGTGACCGACGAGAACCCGTTCTTGTGCACGTAGTCCCGCAGCCCGACGACCAGCGCGTGCCACACCTCGGCCTCGTCGGACAGCGGCTCGCTGATCACCGGCGTGGCCGTCGGCTCGTACGCGGGAAGCGGGTCCTCGCTGAGCACCCGGCGCCGGACGGCCAGTCCCTCGTACGAGCCGTCGCCCGCGTACCCGGTCTTCGGCAGGTCCATGTCCAGCACGAGCAGGTGCTCGACGAATTGCGGCGCGCGGGCCAGCAGCGTGCCGTCGGCGCCGACGACGAGCGAGTCGCCGTCGAAGACGAGGTCGTCCTGCCCGCCGATCTGGTTGGTGTAGACCAGCGGCGCCCCGGCTTCGGCGGCGCGCCGGGCGATGAGCGGCAGCCGCTGCTCGTCCTTCGACCGCTCGTACGGCGACGCGTTCGGCGCCACGACGAGGTCGACGCCGGCCCGGCCCAGCGCCGAGATCGGCCCGCCGTCCTGCCAGATGTCCTCGCAGATGACCATGCCGATGTCGAGCCCGTGGAACCGGACGACGTCGAGCGTGGTGCCCGCCTTGTACCAGCGGTGCTCGTCGAAGACGCCGTAGTTGGGCAGGTGGTGCTTGAACTGCCGGGCGACGACCTCGCCGCGGTAGAGCGCCGCGGCGGCGTCACGCGGGCCGATGTCGTCGAGGTCGAGGTAGCCGATGTAGGTGAGCACCTCGCCGCACCCGGCGTCGTCGAGCCGGCGCGCCAGCGACTCGACGCCCTCGCGCGAGGCGGCGGCGAAGGTCTTGCGGAGCGAGAGGTCCTCGATGGGGTAGCCGGTCAGGGACATCTCGGGGAAGACGACGACGTGCGCGCCGGCTTCGGCGGCCCGCCGCGTCCATTCGACGTGCAGCTCGGCGTTGCCGTCGAGGTCGCCGACGGTGGGGTTGACCTGGGCGAGCGCGATGCGCAGTTGCGGCATGCCGCCATTCTGGCTCACCGTCACCCGGAAGGCCGAGCGAATGTGGGGGAAATCGAAAGGCCCCGCCCGGCGAACCGGACGGGGCCTCCCGAACACCGGGCTACTTGCGCTTGATCATGCTCCGGACCTTCTTGATGGTCTGCTCGAAGTCCGAATCGAACGGGTTGTCGTGGACCAGGTACGTCCACGTCGTGTTCGCGCGCCGGACCCCGGCGTCACCGAGGTCGATGCCCTCGTCGGTCAGCTCCGCCTCTTCGAGGGTCTTCGCGGCCCGCGAGTCGGCCTCGCCGATGATCTTGTGGAACTCGGGGATGGCCGCGCGGTGGAACTCGTCCAGCGGCGTCTCGCGGGCCAGGGCCCGCAGGTGGATGCTCTCGCGGACGTCGGTCAGGTACGCCAGGTGGTCCGACCACAGCTGGTCGATGTGGAACAGCAGCACCTCGCGGCACATCTGCTCCAGCTTGTCCTGGTCGTCGAGCTTCTCCTTCAGCTCGCCGAACTTCTCCGGGTGCGCCTTCTCCAGCACCTCCGCCGCGTACGCGGTGCGAAGCACCTTGTCGCGGTGCACCAGCAGGTCGCGCCGTTGCCGCTCGATCAGCCGCGTGTAGCGCCAGGTGTTGCGGTGGATCTCCAGGTCGACGCCCTCGGCGACGCGCTGGGCGTGGTTGATCTGCCGCAGCGCGGCCGGGTCGGTGATCTCGCCGGTCTCCTCGTCGGCGGCGATGCCCTCGGGCACGTCCGGCGCGTTCGACAGCACGAGTTCGTCGTTCAGGCTCGCGAAGAAGATCGCGCTGCCCGGGTCGCCCTGGCGGCCGGAGCGGCCGCGCAGCTGGCCGTCGAGCCGGCTCGACGGGTACCGCGCGGTGCCGATGACGTGCAGCCCGCCCAGCTCGACGACCTCGTCGCGGTCGGCGCCGTCGGTGCCGCCCAGCCGGATGTCGGTACCGCGGCCCGCCATCTGCGTGGACACGGTGACCGCGCCCTTCTTGCCGGCCTCGGCGATGATCGCGGCTTCTTCGGCGTCGTTGCGCGCGTTGAGCACGACGCACTCGAGGTCGACCTTCGCCAGCTTCTCGGCCAGCTCTTCGGACTCGGCGACGTCCTGGGTGCCGACGAGGATCGGCCGCCCGGTCTCGTGCACCGTGCGGATCTCCTCCTCGATCGCCCGCAGCTTCTGCGACGGCGAAGCGAAGATCCGGTCTTCGAGGTCTTCGCGGATGTTCGGCGTGTTCGGCGGGATGACCGCGACCTCGAGCTCGTAGAACTCCCGCAGCTGCTCGGCGACGGCGACCGCGGTACCGGTCATGCCGGCGACCTCCGGGTAGCGCGCGAGCAGCGCCTGGACGGTGATCGAGTCGAGGATTTCGCCGCGGTCGGTCGCGGTGACCTGCTCCTTCGCCTCGACGGCGGCCTGGAGGCCGTCCGGCCAGCGCTGCAGCTCGGCGACCCGGCCGCGGGCGGCGTTGATCAGCTGGACCTTGCCGTCGCGGACCAGGTAGTCGACGTCGCGGGTGAGCAGCGCGTGGGCGTGCAGGGCGACGTTGACCGCGGCCAGCCGGTCCGACGCCTGCTCGTTGAACAGGTCGTCGACCTCGATGCCGAGCGACTTCGCGACGACGGACGAGCCGGCGTCGGTCAGCCAGGCGTTGCGGCCTTCGCTGTCGGTTTCGTAGTGCAGGTTGAGCCGCAGCCGCCGGACGATCTTCGCGACCTCCTCGTCGGCGTCGCTGCGGTCGATCGAGCCGGCCATCACCAGCGGGACGCGGGCCTCGTCGACCAGCACCGAGTCCGCCTCGTCGACGATCGCCACCTCGGGGTCGGGCTGGACCAGGTCGTCGACCTTCGTGACCAAGCGGTCGCGAAGCACGTCGAAGCCGATCTCGGCGACCGCGCCGTACGTGACGTCCTTCGCGTACGCCTCGCGACGCTCCTCGCGCGAATGCGACGGCTCGACCCAGCCGACCGACACGCCGAGCAGCGCGTACACCGGCCCCATCCACTCCGCGTCGCGGCGGGCCAGGTAGTCGTTGACCGTGACGACGTGAACGCGCTTTCCGCGGATGGCGTACCCGGCCGCGGCCAGCGCACCCGCGAGGGTCTTGCCCTCACCGGTCTCCATCTGCACGACGTGCTTGGTGAGCAGGCCCATCGTGCCGAGGATCTGCACGTCGAACGCGCGCTCGCCCAGCGCCCGCCGGGCGGCCTCGCGGCCCAGCGCGCACACCTCGATCAGCTGGTCGTCGCCGAACGCGGTGTCCTTCAGCGTCTCGCGGAGCTTGCCCGCCCGCTCGGTCAGCTCCTCGTCGGAGAGCTTTTCGAGCTCGGGTTCGAGCTTCTCGACCGCGGGCAGCAGTGCTTCGTAGCGGGTCAGCTCGACGCTGCCCGGCCGCTGGATGATCCGGCGGAGCTTCTTGCCCACCCGGCTGATCAGTGCTGCCACCCCTGGTCTCCCGTTCTCTCTCGCTCGACCGGCCTCCACCACCCAACGCGACGGTGGTGCGTTCGAGTTCCGCGGCCGGATGGGACGATCCAACCGTGTTCCCACATCCCAGCGCCAGGTCCCATCGTCGCCGGATCACCGCGATCGCGACGTCCGTGCTGCTCGCGGCCTCGCTGGCCGCGTGCACGTCCTCCGGCAAGACCGAGCCGCCCGCGCCGACGACCGAGTCGCACCCGCCGTCCGGGCCGGTGCCCGCCGGGCTGGAGCGGTTCTACGGCCAGAGCCTGACCTGGGCCGACTGCGCACCTTACGCGACATCGGAAGACGCGCGATCGGCGTTCCAGGCGAAGGACATCCAGTGCGCGCGGCTGACCGTGCCGCTGGACTACGCGAAGCCGGCGGGGGACACGATCACCCTGGGCCTGCTCCGCCGCAAGGCCACCGGTGACCGGATCGGGTCACTCGTGGTCAACCCGGGCGGCCCGGGCGCGTCGGGCATGGTCGCGGCCGCCGGCCTGATCAAGCCGGTGACCAGCACCGGCCTGGGCAAGCGCTTCGACCTGGTCGGATTCGACCCGCGGGGGATCGGGGCCAGCCAGCCGGCCATCCACTGCCTCACCGATCAGGAGCGGGACGCCGACCGCGCCGACGACAGCGAAACCGACGGCTCGCCGGCCGGCGTGCTCAAGCAGGAATCGCAGGAAAAGGACTTCGCCGCCAAGTGCGCCCAGCGCACCGAGGACGGCACCGGGATGCTGGCCAACGTCGGCACCCGCGACGTCGCGAAGGACCTGGACGTCCTCCGCTCGGTCCTCGGCGACCAAAAGCTCACCTATTTGGGCTACTCCTACGGCACCCGGATCGGGGCGGCCTACGCCGAGGCCTTCCCGCAGAACGTCCGCGCGATGGTCCTCGACGGCGCCGTCGACCCCGAGCAGGACGCGGTCGAGTCGCTCGTCGCGCAGGGGCAGGGGTTCGGGACGGCGTTCACGCAGTTCGCGAAGTGGTGCGCGGCCCAGCAGGACTGCGCGCTCGGCGCGGACGCCGGCGGCGCGGTCCAGGCGTTCCAGGCCCTCACCCGGCCGCTGATCGACTTCCCGGTGCCGGTCGGCGACGGCCGCAAGCTCTCCTACGAGGACGCGACCACCGGCGTCATCCAGGCGCTCTACCAGGAAAGCCTCTGGGACACCCTGAACACCGGCCTCAACGAGCTGAAGCAGCAGCGCGGCGCGACGCTGGAGAAGCTCGCCGACATCTACAACGAGCGGGACTCCGACGGCAGGTACGGCACCACCCAGGACGCCTTCACCGCCGTCCGCTGCGTCGACGACCCGCGCGTCACGGACCCGGCCGTCATCCTCAAGGCGCAGGAGGAGTACGTGAAGGTGGCGCCGTTCCTCGACGACGGCCGCCCCGCTTCGGCGGCGCGGGACGCCTGCGCGTTCTGGCCGGTGCCGAACACGTCGGAGCCGCACGTGCCGAACGTCGAAGGCCTGGCGAAGACGCTGGTCATCTCGACGACCAACGACCCGGCGACGCCGTACCAGGCCGGCGTCAACCTCGCGAAGGGCCTGAAGGGGGCGCTGCTCACCTTCGAGGGCACCCAGCACACGGTGTTCCTGCAGGGCGTGAAGTGCGTCGACGAGGCGGGCACGGACTACCTCGTCGACGGCACCGTGCCGCCGGACGGCAAGCGGTGCACGGGCCAGTAGCTAGGACTGCTGCTTCGTCAGCGACAGCTCGATCATCACCGGGCTGAGGTGGTTGTCCGGCGGCGGGATCTGCACCCACAGCCGCGCGAAGCGCCGCGGGCCGCCGTCGTCGGACACCCACACCTTGACGGTGAGGTCGGCGTCGACGACGGCGAGCACGCTGTGTGCGACAGCCGCGGGGACTCGCCCGGCGACTCGCAGCGCGGGCGCGCCGTCGACGTTCTCGCGGCCTTCGGTACCGGCGTCGGCCACCCCGTCGAGCAGCCGTTTCAGCCCGCCGCGCGGGCCGAGGAAAGTGTTGACCGGGTAAGGCGGCTTCTGGCCGTCGCGCACGTCGAAGGGGAACTTGGTGTGCCCGCCGGTGGTGCTGTCGTCCTGGACGTCGACCGTGCCGGTCGCGCGGCCGCCGTCGTCCAGGGTCGCGTCGCCCTCCATCTGCCGGAGCGGGAAGCCCGGCAGCACGCCGTTGACGCCCGCGGCGAAGTGCACGCTCCGCACCGAAGCGAACGACGTGGCGGCCTCGCGCACCAGGTCGGCGCCCGCCGGGAAGGGGCCTCGCGTATCGGGCGAGCCCGTGCAACCGGCCGTCAGGAGGAGCGCGAGCAGCAGCGCGAGGCGGGGCATGGCGAGAGCCTACTGTTGGCCTGAATCTTGCGGATGATGTCCTTCCGGCCACTTCCGCCGTCACCGCGCGCGCGGTGAAACTGCCTGGGTGATTGTTGAGACCCGTCCCGCCCCGAAGCTGCACCGCGCGTGGCTGATCGCCGGCGCCGCCTTCGTCGCGCTGCTCGCCTCCGCCGGCTTCCGCGCCGCCCCCGGCGTCCTGATCGACCCGCTGCACGAAGAGTTCGGCTGGTCCCGCACCACCATCAGCTCCGCCGTCTCGGTCAACCTCGTGCTCTTCGGCGTCTTCGCGCCCTTCGCAGCCGCCCTCATGGAGCGCTTCGGCATCCGGCGCGTTTCGGCGACGGCGTTGACCGTCATCGCCCTCGGCGCAGGCGGCACGGTGTTCATGACCGCGAGCTGGCAGCTCGTGCTGTGCTGGGGCGTGCTGGTGGGGCTGGGCACCGGCTCGATGGCCATGGGGTTCGCCGCGATGGTCGCGACGCGGTGGTTCGTCCGCAGCCGCGGCGTCGTCACCGGCGTCCTGACCGCCGCGGGCGCCACCGGCCAGCTGATCTTCCTGCCGCTCATCGCGAACCTGGCGGTGAGCTCCGGCTGGCGGACGGCGTCGCTGGTGATCGCCATCGCCGCGCTCGCCGTGGTCCCGGTGGTCCTGCTGGTGATCCGCGACCACCCCGCCGACGTCGGCACCACGGCCTACGGCGCTCCGGCCGACGCGGAGGTGACGCGTCCGGCGCCGAACACCGGGTCGGTCCGCCGCGCCCTCTCCGTGCTGGCGCAGGCGGCCCGGACCCGGACGTTCTGGCTGCTCGCCGTCGGCTTCGCGATCTGCGGGGCGACGACCAACGGCCTGGTCGGCACCCACTTCGTCCCGGCCGCGCACGACCACGGCATGCCGCAGACGACCGCGGCGAGCCTGCTGGCCCTGGTCGGCGTGTTCGACGTCGTCGGCACGATCTTCTCCGGCTGGCTCACCGACCGGATCGACCCGCGGATCCTGCTGGGCGTCTACTACTCCCTGCGCGGGCTCTCGCTGGCGCTGCTGCCGCAGCTGTTCACCGACTCCGTGCAGCCGAGCATGTGGGCGTTCATCCTGTTCTACGGCCTCGACTGGGTGGCCACGGTCCCGCCGACGGTCGCGCTCTGCATCCGGGCGTTCGGCGACGCCGGCCCGATCGTGTTCGGCTGGGTCTTCGCCTCCCACCAGCTCGGGGCCGCGTTCGCCGCGTCGGCCGCCGGCCTGGTCCGCGACCAGCTCGGGAACTACACCCTGGCCTGGTACTCCGCGGCGGTGCTCGCCGTGATCGCGTCGGCCGCTTCGCTGGCCATCTCGCGGGCGAAGAAACCCGTTGCGGTGCTCGCGACGTGACTTCGGCGGCGTCGGCGCGTCGCGAAACATGCCGTTAACACGCTGTGGTTAGGGTGCGGCCATGGATCGCCAGCAGGAATTCGTGCTCCGCACGCTCGAGGAGCGCGACATCCGTTTCGTCCGTCTCTGGTTCACCGATGTGCTGGGGTTCCTCAAGTCCGTCGCCGTCGCGCCGGCCGAGCTCGAGGGCGCTTTCAACGACGGGATCGGCTTCGACGGCTCGGCCATCGAGGGCTTCGCGCGCGTCTACGAATCCGACATGGTCGCCAAGCCCGACCCGGCCACGTTCCAGGTCTTGCCGTGGGAAACCCCCGACGGCGGCCCCTACTCGGCCCGCATGTTCTGCGACATCGCGATGCCCGACGGCTCGCCCTCGTGGGCGGACCCGCGGCACGTGCTGCGCCGCCAGCTGTCGAAGGCCGCCGAAGCGGGCTTCACCTGCTACGTCCACCCCGAGATCGAGTTCTTCCTGCTCTCGAACATGCCCGACGACGGCAGCGAGCCGGAGCCCGCGGACAACGGCGGCTACTTCGACCAGGCCAGCCACGCCACGGCGACGCACTTCCGCCGGCACGCCATCGAGACCCTCGAGGCAATGGGCATCTCGGTGGAGTTCAGCCACCACGAAGGGGCACCGGGCCAGCAGGAGATCGACCTCCGCTACGCCGATGCGCTGACGATGGCCGACAACGTGATGACGTTCCGCTACGTCGTCAAGGAGGTCGCGCTGACCCAGGGCGTGCGCGCGACGTTCATGCCGAAGCCGTTCACCGACCAGCCCGGCTCGGGGATGCACACGCACGTCAGCCTGTTCGAAGGCGACCGCAACGCCTTCTACGACGCCGAGGACCCACACGAGCTGTCGGAGACCGGCAAGGCCTTCGTCGCCGGCGTGCTCCACCACGCCAAGGAGATCTCGGCGGTCACCAACCAGTGGGTGAACTCCTACAAACGCCTGATCAGCGGCAGTGAGGCCCCGACGACCGTCTCGTGGGGCCGGGCCAACCGCTCGGCGCTCGTCCGCGTCCCGATGTATTCACCCGGAAAGGCGTCATCCCGACGGGTGGAAATCCGTACGCTGGACTCGGCGTGCAACCCGTACCTGGCGTACTCGGTCATCCTGGCCGCCGGGCTCAAGGGCATCGAGAAGGGCTACGAGCTGCCGCCACCCGCCGAGGACAACATCTGGCAGCTGAGCGACGCCGAGCGGCGTGCCGCCGGGTACGCGCAGCTACCCCAGAACCTGGGAGAGGCACTGGCTGAGATGGAGAAGTCCGAGCTCCTGCCGGAAGCGCTCGGCGAGCACGTCTACGACTTCTTCCTCCGGAACAAGCGCGTGGAGTGGGACAACTACCGCAGCGCGGTCACCCCGTACGAACTCCGAACGCTCCTCCCGGTGCTCTGATGGGGCGGCGGCCGGTGTTCCTCGCGATCCTGGCCGCCGCACTCGTGCTCGTCCCCGCCGCGCCGGCGGCTGCGGCCGCCGCGCGCTTCGACCTCGACTCCGCCGACATCCCGGCGCTGCAGGCGCGGATGGCGTCCGGCCGGCTCACCGCGGTGGGCCTGACCAGCACTTATCTGGACCGGATTCACCGAATCGACGGTAAGGTCAACGCCGTCCTGGCGCTCAACCCGGCGGCTCTCTCGCAGGCTTCGGCCAGTGACGCGCGACGGCGGACTCACCGTCTGCGCGGTCCCCTCGACGGCATCCCGGTGCTGGTCAAGGACAACGTCGACACCCGCGACCAGTGGACGACGGCCGGATCGCGTGCCTTGCGCAGCTATCCGGCGAAGGACGCCACGCTGATCACCCGCCTGCGTGACGCCGGCGCGGTGATCCTCGGCAAGGCGAACCTGTCCGAATGGGCGAACTTCCGCGCGGCGAAGCCGACGTCGGGTTGGTCGGGCGTGGGTGGCCAGACGAACAACCCGTACGTGCTGGACCGCAACCCGTGCGGGTCGTCCGCCGGGTCGGCGGCCGGCGTGGCGGCGACACTGGCCCAGGTGGCGATCGGCTCGGAGACCGACGGCTCGATCGTGTGCCCGGCCGGGATGACCGCGACGGTCGGGCACAAACCCAGCCTCGGCCTGGTCAGCCGCACCGGCGTGGTGCCGATCTCCGCCGAGCAGGACACCGCGGGCCCGATCGCCCGCAACGTCGTCGACGTGGCGCTCACGCTCTCGGTCCTGCAGGGTCGTGACCGATCGGACCCGGCGACGCTGACGTACCCGCGCACCCAGCCGAGGGACTACGCGAAGTTCCTCCGTCCGGGTGTTCTGCGCGGCGCCCGGATCGGCCTCTGGCGGCTGCCGGTCCTCGGCCCGGAGACCGACGCGATCATGACTTCGGCGCGGAACTCGCTGGTCAAGGCGGGGGCGACGGTCGTCGAAGTGACGTTGCCGTACCAAGCGCGGCTGGGGGAGCTGGAGTTCCCCGCGCTGCTCACGGAGTTCCACCGCGACATCGACGCCTACCTGGCGACCCGCCCGACCGGGCCGCGGAACCTGGCCGAGCTGATCGCCTACAACCGCGCGGACCCCCTCGAGCGGACGTGCTTCGCCGGGCAGGAGCTGTTCGAGCAGGCGCTGGCGGCGCCGCCGCCCACGGACCCGGGTTACCTGGCCGGCCGGGCGGAGTTGTCGGACCTGGCTCGGCGATCTTTGGACGAGACGCTGGCCGCGTACCGCCTGGACGCGATCGCGTCGCCGACCAACCCGCCGGCGTGGAAGACCGATTGCGCGGTGGGCGACAACGACGTGATCCCGTCCTCGACCCCGGCCGCGGTCGCGGGCTACCCCGACGTGACGGTCCCGGCGGGGTTTGCCGGACCCCTCCCGGTGGGCATCTCGTTCATGGGGGCCCGGTGGTCGGACGCCCGGATGCTCGCCTTGGCGGCGGACTTCGAACGGGTCGCGCCGGCGCGGCTTCCGCCCCGGTACCTGCCGACGGTGGGGTCGTAGCCCTCCGTAAGCACTCTGACCAGCGGAAATGGCGTTAAGTGACCCCCCTGTTTTGGGGCGGTTCGGGGGCATGTAATCTTCTCTTCGTCGCCAGGAACACCGGGTCACACCGGGGCCGCAAGCCCCAAGAGACCAGGCCGGGACGAGCGGGTTGACACCGCGGATCGGACCGGGTAATGTTCAGCGTCGGCCCACGAGCGGCCGCCGACCCCCTACGACTAAACCCGTAGGATGAGGCATGCTCGACCAAAAGCTTGTGAATATCGCTTGGAACAACTGCCGAGGATATAACCGCTGATAAGGCGGTGAGTCCGGAGTGTGTTGCTTGAGAACTCAACAGTGTGCTAGTGAACTAAGCCAGTAGAGCTTATGTATTGAAACCTCGTATGAGGT
>NZ_BNAW01000038.1 GCF_014654205.1 Amycolatopsis bullii | reverse complement strand
AGTGGGCGCCGGCGGAGGCGACGTCGATCGGGCCCGCGCCGCTCCTCGGGCCTCAGCCCTGCGGGCGCGGGGTGCCGACCGGCGAGGTCGGCGTGCTGTCGACCGTCGCGCGCGGGGCGGCCGGGCCGGTGCCCATCTCGCCCGTGCGCTGGGCCGGGGTCTCCAGCTGGTGCTCCATGCTCGCCATCCAGCCGCGCCAGCGGTCCTGGGCCGGCTTGATCAGGCCGCCGCCGAAGCCGACGACGATCACGCCGCCGATCGTCGCCAGCACCGCGATCAGGATCGGGCCGGTGATCGCCGTCGCGACGTTCACCTGGCCGAGCGCCGCGATGATGCCGAACGCCATGATCAGCCAGTAGGCCGCCAGCGACAGCGGGCGCGCCGCGCCGCGGCCGGACAGCGTGGACGCGACGACGTCCCGCACCACCTTCGCGATCGCCGCGGCCACCACGACGAGCACCAGTGCCACCACGATCCGCGGCAGGAACGCGATGATGTCGTTGAGCAGCTGGCTCACCGGGTTGGTCGGCCCGAACACGCCGAACGCCAGCTGCAGCGCGATCAGCAAAATGAAGTAATACACCAATTTGACGAGGATCCCGGTCGCGTCGAACTTCTGCTGGCCGATCTTTCCGCTCAGCCCGGTCCGCTCGACCAGTTTCCCGAATCCGGCTTTCCCGAGCACGAGCGCCAGCCCTTTCGAGACGGCTTTCGCGATCAACCAGCCGATCAGCAGGATGATCAGGAATCCCACGAGTTTCGGGACGAACGTGGCCACCATGGCCCACGCCTGCCCGAGCCCGTCCTTGAGTTGCTCGCCCATACCGACTCCCTCCACGGATTTGCACCGGATCGTCGATCAAGTACCCAGGGGCGGCAACTCGTGCGCTCCACGATCGAGTGAGACGACTGGCGCGCGAAGATCACTCGTGGCCATACTGGTTCTACCGGTGGGGACCGGGGAGACGAGGCCGTCCGGCGCAGCGTAAACCGCAAGCGCCGGGCGGCCTCGAGCATTACACCGACGATTGCCTCAGGCGGCGCGCAGGGCGTCCCGGAGCTTCACTTTCGCGCCGGTCCGCATGACCGCGTTCCGGTAGATCCGCGCGGCGAACCAGATCAGCCCCGGAATCAGCAGCACCACGAGCCCCACCGACACCACGGCTTCCCAAACGGGCACTCCGCCCATCGCCAGCCGCATCGGCATCAACGTCGGCGAGAACACCGGAATCACCGAAAGCACTTCGACGAACGTGTTGCCCGGATCCGACGGCAGCACGGAAATGCCGATCACGTATCCGGCGATCACGAACATCAGCGCCGGCGTCGTCGCGCCGCCGACGTCTTCCTGGCGCGAAACCAGCGCCCCGAGCGCGGCGAACACGATCGAGTACATCAAGAACCCGAGCAGGTACCACACGATCAGCCAGGCGACCGTGCCCACGGCGGCCGAGACCGAGATCGTCAGCACGTCCGTGGCCAGCCCGGTCACCACCCCGCCGATGCCGATCACGACCATCTGGATCAGCCCGACCAGGCCGATGCCGAGCACCTTGCCCGCCATCAGCTGCCACGGCTTGATCGTCGACAGCAGCAGCTCGACCACCCGCGAGGTCTTCTCCTCGACGACGCCCTGCGCGACGGTCTGGCCGTTCAGCAGCAGCGACATGTAGATCAGGATGCCCGCGATGATGCCCAGCACGAGCTGCTGGCCGTTGTAGTCGTAGGGCTGCTCCAGCGGCGGGTCCTCGACGAACTTCGCCGAGGCGATCGCGGCCTGGAACCGGGCGGGGTCCCCGCCCAGCGCGGCGACCTGCTGGTTGACCGCCACCTGCTGGGCCAGCACCTGCAGGATGTTCGCGAGCTTGCCGTCGAGGTCCTTCTTCACCTGGACGTGCAGGCTCCGGCCGTCCCCGGTGAGCAGCGCGTCGAGCGAGCCGTCGGCCAGTTTCGCCCGCCCGGCGGCTTCGTCGGAAACCTGCGTGGTCTCGATGTTCTGGTCGAGGGTCTTCCCCGTCGCCGTCAGCGGCGCCGAGAAGCCGGCGGTGGCGGCGGTGAAACCGACCTTCGCGTCGGCGCCCCCACCGGCGAACAGCTTGACCGCCAGGATGCCGACCACGATCAGCAGCAGCGTGACCGCGGTGCTGATGCGGTAGGCCTTCGACTTCACGCGGGTGCTGATCTCGCGGGAGGCAACCAGGCCCACCGCGGCCGCCGGGCTCATCCGGACGTCGGGGGTGCTCATGCGGGGACCTCCTCGGTCGAGACGACGGACCGGAACAGTTCGGTCAGCGACGGTTGCTCACGGGCGAACTCGCGGACCGGCCCGGTGGCCAGCGCCGCCTTGAGCACGGCCTGGTCGTCGGCGTCCTCGCCCAGTTCGAGCTCGGTCACCGAGCCCGTCCGGCCGAGCACTTTCACCCCGGGCAGGCCGTCGGCCCACCCGGCTTCGGCCTCGGGGACGTCGACCCGCAGCCGCACCGCACCGCCGGCCCGCAGCTCGCCGACCGTGCCGACGGCCACCATCTGTCCACTGCGGACGATCCCGACCCGGTCGCAGAGCCGTTCCACCAGATCGAGCTGGTGGCTGGAGAACACGACCGGCACACCCTCGGCCGCCTTTTCCTTGAGCACCTGGCTCATCACGTCGACCGCGACCGGGTCGAGGCCGGAGAACGGCTCGTCGAGCACCAGGATCCGCGGCTCGTGCACCAGCGCCGCGGCCAGCTGCACGCGCTGCTGGTTGCCCAGCGACAGCTTCTGCACCTCGTCGTCGCGGCGGCCGGCGACCCCCAGCCGCTCGGTCCACCGCTGCGCCGACGCCTGCGCGTTGGCGGCGGCCATGCCGTGCAGCCGCGCGAGGTACGTCAGCTGCTCGGCCACCTTCATCTTCGGGTAGAGGCCGCGTTCTTCGGGCATGTAGCCGATGTGGCGGCGCGTTTCGTGCGTCACCGGCGCGCCGTCGTAGCGGACTTCGCCGGCGTCGGCGGACAGCACGCCGAGCGCGATCCGCATGGTCGTGGTCTTGCCGGCGCCGTTGCTGCCGACGAACCCGAACAGTTCCCCCGGCCGGACGTCGAACTTCATTTCCCGCAGGGCGACCACGTCGCCGTAGCGTTTGGATATCCCGTCTATTTCCAAACCGGTCATTCCGGTTCCCCCGTTCTCGCGTGGCCCCGATCCTAGGCAGTGCGTACACGCACCGCCTACCCTCGCGCGTTGCCGCGAGGGGCTACCAAAGTTGCGGGCACGTAGGATCGCGGGCGCCATGGATGGAACCACCACCCCGCGCCGGGTGCCGAAGCACCACGGACTGTCCGCGAAGACGCTCCGGCGGCTGGAGCACGCGTCCGGCAGCCTGGCGAGCGCGAGCATCGCGGTGATGGAGCGGCGGCTGCCGTGGTTCGCCCGGCTGCCCGCCGACCAGCGCGCGAGCGTCCTGCTGATCACCCAGGCCGGGGCCGCCGGTTTCGTTTCCTGGCTGCGGGACTCCAAAGAGGCCCTCAAGCTCACAACCGAGGCGTTCCGCGACGCGCCGGCCGAGCTGTCGCGGTGGATCAGCCTGCGCCAGGCGGTCGGCATGGTGCGGCTGGCCATCGAGGTGTTCGAGGAGCAGCTGCCCGAGTTCGCGGCGACCGAGGCGGAACGCGCCGCGCTGATCGAGGGAATCCTGCGCTACGGCCGGGAAATCGCGTTCGCGGCGGCCAATTCCTACGCCGCCGCGGCGGAGGCGCGCGGCGCCTGGGACGCCCGGCTGGAGGCGCTGGTCGTCGACGGCATCGTCCGCGGCGACGCCGAGGAGTCGGTGCTTTCGCGGGCCACGGCGCTGGGCTGGGAGCCCTCGGCCGCCGCCACGGTCCTCGTCGGCAACCCGCCGTCGGAGGACCCGCCGACGGTGGTGTTCGAGGTCCGCAGCCGCGCGGCCCGCGTCGGGCGTCCGGTGCTGCTGTCGGTGCAGGGTTCGCGGCTGGTCGTCGTGGTCGGCGGCCCGACCGACGGCGGGGTGAAGGAGCGGGAGATCCTGACCCGGATGTCGGTGGCGTTCGCCGAGGGCCCGGTGGTCGCCGGCCCGACGGTGCCGACGCTGGCGGAGGCCCACCACAGCGCGACGGAGGCGTTGTCGGGGCTGCGCGCGGTGGTCGGCTGGCCGGGCGCGCCCCGCCCGGTGCGCTCCGGCGACCTGCTGCCCGAGCGTGCGCTGTCGGGCGACGCGGAGGCCGAGCGCCTGCTGGTGGACACGATCGCCCGCCCGTTGGAAGAGGCCGGGCCGACGCTGCAGCGCACGGTGGAGGCGTACCTGGAGAGCGGCGGCGTGCTGGAGACGTGCGCGAAGACGCTGTTCGTCCACCCGAACACGGTCCGGTACCGCCTGCGCAAGGCGGCGGACCTGACCGGCTGCCAGGCGACCGACCCGCGGGACGCGCTGGTGCTGCGGATCGCCTTGACCGTGGGACGGCTCGCGAGGGCCCGCGGCCTCTGGTGATCGCCGGACGTCGAAAGCCGGGCGCCGGCTTCGTCTCGAAGACAAGAGCGGTCGCGGAGGCCGTTCCGGACCGGAAGGACACACCATGGCCGTCGCCGACGACCTCGACCGCGCCACCGACTCCACCGACCCGGAGTGGACGTGGGTGGCCGAGCAGACCCGCGCCTACCTGGACTCCGGCGGCACCGTGGGCCACGAGTCGAACGGCGTGCGCACGCTCATCCTCGCCACCACCGGCCGCCGGACCGGCCTGCCCCGGCGCACCTGCTTGATCTACGGCACCGCGGGGGACGAGTTCGTGGTCGTCGCGTCCAAGGGCGGCGCCGACGACGACCCCGCGTGGTTCAAGAACCTCCTGGCCGAACCGAGCGTCGGCGTCCAGGTCGGCACCCGCCGGTTCACCGCCCGCGCCCGGGTCGCGTCGCCGGACGAGCGCGGCCCCCTCTGGGCGGAGATGGCGGCGATCTTCCCCCTCTACGACGAGTACGCGCGGAAGACCGATCGCGCGATCCCCGTCGTCGTGCTCACCCCGCAGGAGTGAGCGTTCCCGAGACGGGCGTCACGTGATGGACTTAACAGCGAAAGGTGATTGAACCCGACAAGGCATCCGGGTTACGCGCGAGCTTCCACGCCGCATCTTTGGAGGGTTCCGACAAAGACGCCGCACAGACACTGTGAACGTCGGCATCCCGGGAAACCCCGTTCGCCGTGTTGTCTTGAAGGGTGACAGCAGCAGTCCTCGCTCCCGGTCAGGGGTCCCAGGCCCCCGGTATGTTCACGCCCTGGCTCGACCTCGACGGCGCGCGCGAGCGCGTCGCGCAGTGGTCCGAGCGCGCGGAGCTCGACCTGCTCCGCCTCGGCACCGAGGCGGAGGCCGACGAGATCCAGGACACCGCGATCGCCCAGCCGCTGATCGTCGCGCTGTCGCTGCTCACCTTCGAGCACCTCCAGGCCACCGCCCCGGTGCCCGCGGACGCGCCGGTCGCCGGCCACTCCGTCGGCGAGCTCGCGGCCGCCGCGATCGCCGGGGTACTGCAGCCGGAAGACGCCGTTGCGCTCGCCGCCGTCCGCGGCGCCGAGATGGCGAAGGCGTGCGCGCTGGAACCGACGTCGATGGCCGCGGTCATGCTCGGGGACCCCGAGCAGGTCGTCGCGTGGCTCGAAGGACAGGGCCTGACCGCGGCGAACCGCAACGGCGCGGGGCAGATCGTCGCCTCCGGTGCCGCCGACACGATCGAGAAGATCGTCGCCGAGCCCCTCGAAGGCACGAAGATCCGCGCCCTCAAGGTCGCCGGCGCGTTCCACACGCACTACATGGCGCCCGCCGAGAAGGCCATGCGCGCCCACGCCGCCGGGCTGACCCCGGCCGACCCGGTCCGCCCGCTGCTGTCCAACGCGGACGGTACCGTCGTCACCAGCGGGGCCGAGTACCTGTCGCGGCTGGTTTCCCAGGTCACCCGCCCGGTCCGCTGGGACCTGACGATGGACGGCCTGGTCTCGCTCGGCGTCACCCGCACGATCGAACTCGCGCCCGCGGGCACCCTGACCGGCCTGGTCAAGCGGCAGCTCAAGGGCGTCGTCACCACTACCACCGCGCTGAAGACGCCGGCCGAGCTGGCCGCGCTGCGCCAGGAGGACGCCTCGTGACCGACCGACCGGCCCTGAGCCTCAACATCGGCTCCCGCGGCAGCCGCGTGCTGGGTATCGGCAGCGCGCAGCCGGAGAAGATCGTCACCAACGACGACCTCTCGAAGATCATGGACACCAGCGACGAGTGGATCCAGGCACGCGTCGGCATCGTCGAGCGGCGCTTCGCCGAGAAGGACGAGTCGCTGACCGACTTCGCCGTCGCCGCCGGCAAGGCCGCGCTCGAGGACGCCGGCGTCGACCCGTCCGAAGTGGACACGGTGATCCTGCCGAACTGCACGATGCCGACGCTCATCCCGAACGCCGCCGCGCAGGTGGCGGCCCGGATCGGGATCCCCAGCCCCGGTGCGTTCGACCTCAACGCCGCGTGCGCCGGGTTCTGCTACGGCCTCGGTGTCGCCTCGGACCTGATCCGGGCCGGCTCGGCGAAGAAGGTCCTGGTCATCGGCGCGGAGAAGCTCACCGACTCCGTCGACCCGGTCGACCGGGCCAACGCGATCATCTTCGCCGACGGCGCGGGTGCCGCGGTGGTCGGCGCGTCCGACGAGCCGGAGATCGGCCCGGTCTCGTGGGGCAGCGCGGGCGACCTGGTCGACCTGATCTACATGCGCGACCAGAAGTACATCTACCAGGAGGGCCAGTCGGTCTTCCGGTGGGCGACCACCCAGATCGCGCCGATCGCGCTGCGCGCGCTCGAGGTCGCCGGGCTGAAGCCGTCCGATGTGGACGTGCTGATCCCCCACCAGGCCAACCTGCGCATCGTCGAGGCGATCGCCAAGAAGCTGCGGGCCAACGGCGCCCGCGACGACATGGTCGTCGCCGACGACATCAGGTACTCCGGCAACACCTCGTCGGCGTCCATCCCCCTCGCGCTGGACCACATGCGCAAGGCCGGGACGGCCAAGCCCGGCGACGTGGTGCTGGCGGTCGGGTTCGGCGCGGGCCTGTCCTACGCCGGGCAGGCGTTCATCTGCCCCTGACCACCGTTACGCTCCCCGCGGGCATTCGCCCGAGGGAAACAGACCCCCAGTAAGACCGAGAAGGGAACACCCCCATGGCTGACAACGCTGAGATCCTCGCCGGCCTCGCCGAGATCGTCGAAGAGGTCGCCGGTGTGGCTCAGGACGACGTCACCGCCGAGAAGTCGTTCGTGGACGACCTGGACATCGACTCGCTGTCGATGGTCGAGATCGCCGTGCAGGCCGAGGACAAGTTCGGCGTCAAGATCCCGGACGACGAGCTCGCCAACCTCAAGACCGTGGGCGACGCGGTGAACTACGTGTCGGCCAACTCGAAGTAAGTCCTCTTCCCTCCTTGAGGAGACTCCCATGAGCAACATCGACGTCGTGATCACCGGTCTCGGCGCCACCACACCGCTCGGCGGGGACGTCACGTCCACCTGGGACGGTCTGCTGGCCGGGGCGAGCGGGGTTCGCGCGATCGAGGCCGACTGGGTCGAGGAGCTGCAGCTGCCCGTCAAGATCGGCGGCCAGCTGGCCGTCGATCCCTCGGAGGTCCTCCCGCGGGTGCAGGCCCGCCGGATGGACCGCTGCGAGCAGGTCGCGCTGATCGCCGCCCGGCAGGCGTGGGCCGACGCCGGGTACACCGAGCCGACCGACGAGCACACCGACGTCGACCCCGACCGCCTCGGCGTGTCGATCGGCACCGGCGTCGGCGGCCCGGTCACCCTGCTCACCCAGAACGACCTGTTGCACCAGCAGGGTCTCCGCAAGGTGTCGCCGCTGACCGTGCCGATGCTGATGCCGAACGGCCCGGCCGCGCACGTCGGCATCGACCTCAAGGCGCGGGCCGGGGTGCACTCCCCGGCCTCGGCCTGTGCCTCGGGTGCCGAGGGCATCGCCAGCGGCGTGGAGATGATCCGTTCCGGACGCGCCGACGTCGTGATCGCCGGGGGTGCCGAAGCGTGCATCCACCCGATCACGCTGGCCGGGTTCGCCCAGGCCCGCACGGTCTCCACGCGCAACGACGACCCGGCGAGCGCGTCGCGGCCGTTCGACGCCAACCGCGACGGCTTCGTCCTCGGCGAGGGCGCCGGCGTGGTCATCCTGGAGCGCGCGGACCTGGCGAAGGCCCGCGGAGCGCGCGTCTACGCGACGATCGCCGGCCACGGCATCACCTCGGACGCCTACCACATCACGGGCAACCACCCCGAGGGCATCGGCCAGATCGCCGCGATGCGCGCGGCGATGAAGATGGCCGGCGTCACCGCGGCGGACGTCGGGCACGTGAACGCGCACGCCACGTCCACTGTGGTCGGTGACATCGGCGAGGCGGCGGCGATCCGCAACGCGATCGGCGAGCACGTGGTCGTGACGGCGCCGAAGGCTTCGCTCGGCCACCTCGTCGGCGGAGCGGGCGCGGTCGAGGGGATCATCACGATCCTCTCGCTCTACCACGGCCTGGTGCCGGCCACCCGGAACCTGACCGACCTGGACCCGCGGGTGCAGCTCGACGTCGTCGCGGGCGAACCCCGCAAGGTCGAGCTGACCGCGGCGATCAGCAACTCGTTCGGGTTCGGCGGCCACAACACGGCGCTGCTGTTCACCCCGGCGGCCTGAACGTCCCGGAACTGAAGAAGGGCCCGGCTTCGGCCGGGCCCTTCTTCGCGTTTCAGCACTTTTCGTGTTCGGGCGGTGGCCCGCCGTCGACGGCGGCGACCTTCAGGGTCCCCTCCTCGACCACCAGCGGCATGACGAGCCGCCACTTGATGCACGGCTCGCGGAAGAACGGCGGGGCGTCCTCGATGTCCTGCCGGCTGGTGAACCCGACCAGGACCCGCAGCGAGTTCCCGGACGAGCGCTCGATCCGGTAGACGAGGGCATCGCTGTCCTTTGTGCTCCGAACGCCCTTTTTCCAGTCGCCCTGCGACTGGCCGGCGGCCCGCTCGTCGGTGACCACGGCGGTCCACTGCGGGTACTGCTTGGTGTTGATGGCCTCGAAGTACTTCTTCAGCACCTTGCGGACGGCGTCGGCCTGCGGGTGCGCCCGCGCGTCGTCGGTCATCCGGACGTCGTCGTCCACCGCGGCCGGCGCGCCGCTGCTGGACGGCGCCGTCGTCGGCACCGCGCTGGAGGCATCGTCGGCCGGCTGGTCGGGCCGGCGGTAGATTTCGCGCGCGAGCAGGCCGCCGCCGACGGTCACGGACAGCACCACGACCACGACGGGCACCAGCCAGCGCTGGCGAGAGCTGGGGGCGGGGGTGGTCACGCCGGAGAGCGTACCGGCCCCCGTCCCGGGGCTCAGCCGACCTGGTGCAGCCAGGTCACCGGCGCGCCGTCACCGGCGTGGCGGAAGGGCTCGAGCGCTTCGTCCCAGCTCGCGGCCAGGAGTTCGTCCAGCTTGTGCGCGAGGGACTCGCCCCCGCGGGTCATGCTGACGAGCGCGCGGAGCTGGTCCTCGCCCACCACGATATCGCCGTTGGCGCTGGTCCGGCCGTGCCAGAGGCCGAGGCCGGGCGCGAAGCAGAACCGTTCGCCGTCGACGCCCGCACTGGGCTCTTCGGTGACTTCGAACCGAATCATCGGCCACGCCTTGAGGGCGGACGCCAGTTTGGCGCCGGTGCCCGCGGGCGCGCGCCAGCCGCATTCGGCGCGAAGCTGACCCGGACTGGCCGGCTGCGCCGTCCACTTCAGGTCAACGCGGGCACCCAGGGTGCCCGAAATGGCCCACTCGACGTGCGGACACACCGCAGACGGCGACGAGTGGACGTACACCACACCTCGGGTGCTGCCACGGGTGCTCACTGCTACCTCCGCTTGCTCGACGAGGGACGTCTTCCCCTACGCCCTACTCCGAGCTGCAGCGCGGGCCTCAGCGCGGCTCCCGAATGCCGCCTCCGATGCGTTGTAGCACATTCTGCACCCCAACCGTGCCGTTTGGCCACATGAACACCACAAGTCACCCGCGGCACCACTTTCGGAGGGCAAGCGGCCGCGGCGCGCCCGTGTCGCGCGGATCATTGCGCTGCGCGCGCTAGCGTGTTGACCCGGACCGACGAGCAGGGAGGGAAGCGGTGCGACTGGTGCGCCTGGAGCGGCAGCAGTCCCGGGTGGCGGACGACATCCGGGCGGCACTGGCGTCCCTGGGCCGCGGCAGCACCGTGATCGGCGGGATCGCACTGGTGGGCGTGGGCGGGGTGGCCGAGCGCCCGATCGAGGCGGTGGTCCTGCTCCCCCACGGAGTGATCATCGTGATCGGAGTGGATCTCCCGGACCCGGCCCTCCGCCTGGAGGCGCCGTTGGGAGGCCCCTGGAAGGCGGACGGCTGGCCCCTGGTCGCCGACGACGATTCGGTGAACCCGGCCACGGAGGCCCTGGACGTTTCCCAGGCGTGCGAACGGCTGATCGCTTCCCTGGTCCCGGGGACGGCCCCGGTGGGCACGATCATCGCGGTGGGCCCATACGTGGAGACGGTCGACCAGCCGGCGGCCGACCTGGCGGGCCCGGTCCGCGTCCTGCACCCCACCCCGACGACGATGCTGGCGGCCACGGTGTCCTTGGCGACGGCCCACCGGCCCCGGTCGGTGGACCAGGTGCGGGCCCTGATCCGCGGGCTGGCGCCGTCGGCACCGGAGTTTTCGGACGAGGTCCTGCTGGGTGAGGGCTTCAGCAGGCTGACGGACGACTCGCCGCCGGAGTCCCTTTGGGACGATCCCGCGGAGGAGGTGCGGAGCGCGGCAGGTTCTGAGGCCGGTCCAGTCGCCGCGGGCACTCCGGCCACGGCGGGTCCGGTCGGCTGGCGGACCGAGACCCCGGTCGAAGCCCAGCCGGAGCCGCCTGCAGAGGGCAGTTCTCCGGCCGCCGAGGCCGAGCCCATCGTCGAGCCGGAGCTTCCCGCAGAGGCGGAAACCACTTCCCCGGCTGCCGAACGCACCGAAACTCTCCCCGCACCTGCCCAGCAGGAACCGGACAACCCCGCCGCACCGGCCTTTCCCGGCACCGAAACCACTCCCCCGCCCGCCGAAGCACTCCCATCCCCGGTCCAGCCGGAACCGGACCCCACCACGCGACCGGTCTTCCCCGGCACCGAGACCGCGGAGCCACCCCGGCCCCCGGATCCCACCCCCGCAGCGAAGCCGGACCCGGCCGAATCCGCCGCCGCCGAGGCCGAGGCCGAGGCCGAGGCCGAGGCCGAGGCCGAGGCCGAGCGGATCGAAACCGTCTCCGCCGAAGCCGGGCAAGCACCGGAAACTCCCGCGCCACTGGCCGAAGCCGAGCCGTCCAGCACTCTCCCGAGCGACGCCGAAGCCGAAACTAAGGCCGAACCGCAGCCGACCGGCTCCTACCCGAGCGAACCCGAGCCGCAAAGCTCCCCGCTCCCCGCAGCCGCCCCGCAACCCTTCCCCCGTCCGCGGCCGAAGCCCGAACCCACCTCAACCGCTCCGCGCACCGTCCGGTGGCTGCCTCTCGGTGCCATCGCCGTCCTCGTGCTCCTCGGCGTGGCCGCCATCGCGGTCGCCACCACCGGTGACGGCACCGCCGCCGCCCCCGCTCCGCCGCCGA
Organism: Amycolatopsis bullii; assembly: GCF_014654205.1. Classification (GTDB taxonomy): domain Bacteria; phylum Actinomycetota; class Actinomycetes; order Mycobacteriales; family Pseudonocardiaceae; genus Amycolatopsis; species Amycolatopsis plumensis. The sequence goes on along the minus strand of NZ_BNAW01000038.1, from coordinate 76,036 downwards.
CGACGGCGACGGCCGTCAGCACTTCCAAGCCCACCCCCGCGCGCAGCCTCCAGTTCGCCCTGCGCGCCGCCGGCGGGGACCAGCGGTGTGCTTCCCACGCCTTCGGGGATGCCCAAGCCAGCCTGCAGCAGACCAGCTGCTCCGGCGTCAGCCGCGCCAGCTACGCCGCCACCGTCGACGGCCGCGCCGGGGCCGTCACCATCGGGGTCGTCGCCTTCCCCGATGCCGCTCAGGCCGCCGCCTTCAAGGCCGTGGCCGACACCCCCGGCGGCGGGGGCCTCCTCGACCTCGCCACCGAGACCAGCCAGTGGGGCGCCACGCCCGCCCCGCGCTTCGAGAACGCCGCCTACGCCAGCAAGCTCGACGGCTCCTCCGTCCGGCTCGTGCAGGCCGTCTGGGCGCCGGGACCGTCCACTCCGGACGATCCCGGCCTGGTCAGGGCCGCCCAGGCCGCCCTCGACCTGCCCGTTCAGTGACGTTCAGAGCCCGTACGCCTCCAGCAGCCGCAGCCACACCTCGCTGATCGTCGGGAACGACGGCACCGCGTGCCACAACCGGTCCAGGGGCACCTCGCCGACGATCGCGATCGTCGCCGAGTGCAGCAGCTCCGAGACGTCCTGGCCGACGAACGTCACACCCAGGAGCACGTTCCGCTCGGTGTCGACGACTATCCGGGCCTTGCCCGTGTAGCCGTCCGCGTGCAGCGACGAGCCCGCCACCGCGATGTCGATGTCGACGACCCGGTCGGATGACCCCGGCCGCGCGTCCGCCAGGCCGACCGCCGCCACCTCCGGGTCGGTGAACACCACCTGCGGCACCGCGTGGTGGTCGGCCGTGGCCGTGAAGCGGCTCCACGCCTCGGACGAGACCGGAGCACCCGTGGCCAGCGCCGCGACCGTGTCCCCCGCCGCGCGGGCGCCGTACTTGCCCTGGTGGGTGAGCGGCGCCCGGCCGGTGACGTCGCCGGCCGCGAACAGCCAGCCACCGTCCACTGCGGACACCCGGCCGGTGTCGTCGGTCTCCAGCGGGCGCCCGGGCTCGATGCCGAAGCGCTCGAGCCCGGCCGTCGCGGGACGGCGGCCGGTCGCCACCAGGAACTCGTCGACGACCAGCGCCGAACCGTCCTTCAGCGTCAGCTCGGTCCCGAACTGCCCGGCGGCCACCTGCGAAACACCCGAGTCCGTGTGCACGACGACGCCGGCTTCACGCAGCCCCGCCAGCACGAGGTCGCCCGCGAACGACGCGTTGCGCGGCAGCGGCCGCGGGCCGGTGATCACCAGGTGGACCTCCGACCCGAGCGACGCGAACGCCTGCGCCATCTCGACGCCGACCACGCCACCGCCGAGGACACCGAGCCGCGGCGGCACCGAAGACGCCGACGTCGCTTCCCGGGAACCCCACGGCCGGATCGTGTCGAGCCCGGGGATCGACGGCGTGCTCGGCACGCTGCCGGTGCAGACGATCACCGCGTGCCGCGCGGTCAGCACCCGGTCGCCGCCGACGGTCACCTCCTTCTCCCCGGTGATCTCGCCGTGCCCGCGGATCGGCTCGATGCCCGCGCCGCGCGCCCAGTCGACCTGTCCCGAGTCGTCACCCTTGCCGGTGAACCAGTCACGGCGCGCGAACACCGCCGCGGGGTCGATCCGGTCGCCGACCGGCACGCCGGGCACCCGCTTGGCGGCGGCGAGGAGATTTCCCGGCCGCAGCAACGCCTTGCTCGGGATGCAGGCCCAATAGGAGCACTCGCCGCCGAAGCGTTCGTGCTCGACGAGGGCGACCTTCAGGCCTCCGCGGGCCGCCCGTTCGGCGGCCACCTCCCCCACCGGACCCGCGCCGATCACCACTACGTCAAAAGTCTCTCCAGCCATGGCATCAGGTCACACCACCACGCGGGATCACGCAAGCCAGCGGCTATCCTCCGTCAGGAAGCTGCAAGTTTTCGGCGGCACCGCGTGCCGCCGGCCCGGTGCTCGCGAACACGTCACACGTTCGAAGCACGGGAGGTTTGTCGTGGCCAGGAACACGGCTGTGCAGGTGCTGGATGATCTGACCGGCGAGCCAGCGGCGGAGACCGTCGGCTTCGGCCTCGACGGCATCGATTACGACATCGACCTCTCCTTCGCCAACGCCGAGGCGTTGCGCGGGCTGCTGCAGCGGTACGCCGACGCCGGGCGCCGCACCGGCGGCCGCAGGAACCGGCCGCGGATCGTCCCCGGCGCGCAGAAGACCTCGCCCAAGAGAACCGCGCCCGCGAAGACCGCCCCGAAACCGGCCACCAAGGCCGCGCCCGCCAAGGCCGTCACGGCCAAAGCCACTACGGCGAAGGCCGAGCCCGCGAAGCCCACCCGCACCAGGAAGGCCGCGGAGCCGAAGACCACCACCCGGACGGCCGCCCGCAAGGTCCCGACCGTCACGTTCTCGGCGGCCGAGTAAGTCCACAGTAGACACGCTCTCCCCGGGGCGTGAGTGGTAAGGCGGGTTCTAACCCTCCTTACCACTCACGACCGGCCGCGGCAGAGGGCGGGGCCGGATGGTCAGGCCGCGCGCTGGGCGCCGTCGGCGTGCCAGGACGGGTAGCGGTAGCGGGTGTGCAGCAACGCCCGCTGCTGCGCCAGCTCGGCGGCCGACGGCGGCCGGGGCACGAACGTCCCGAGCAGCTGCGACGCCGCCGCGCGCACCGCGGCCTCGACCGCCGGGAACCCGGGCCGCAGGCCGTGCTCGGCCAGCGACGCCACGGGGCTGCGGTGCGAGTCCAGCGGGCGCGGGTCCGGCGGCGCGCTGGTCAGGTACCGGCCGACGAGCCCCGCCGACGTCTCGACCAGCAGCGTCGAATGGGCCAGCAGGCCGGTCCTGGTGCGGAACACGGCGAATCCGCACAGCTTCGCGTCGTCGATGAACAGCCCGCGGTCGCCGATCCGCGGCACCAGCCCGAGCTGGTCGACGGCGGCGCTCATCACCTGGCCGAGCGCCTCCAGGGGCCGGTCCGCCGGGCCGGGCAGAACCAAAGTCACGTTCAGGTTGCCGGGGTCGTGGAACACCGTGCCGCCGCCGCTGGCCCGCCGCAGCACCGGGACGCCGTCGCGCTCGCACTCCGGAACGCGCACCTCGCGGGCGATCCGCTGCCCGCGTCCCACCACGACGCACACCGGGTTGCGCCAGAGCCACAGCACGGGTGACTCCGGCGCAACCCGGAGGAGCGCTTCGTCGAAAGCGAGGTTTTCGGCCGGATCCGTGAACGCCGCACGAACATCCGACCCGGTCGTCATAGCGCCTTGAGTTCCTCCACGATCTCGCCCACCGACGACTTGGCGTCCCCGAAGAGCATGCTGGTCTTCGGATCGTAGAACAGGTCGTTGTCGATGCCGGCGAACCCGGAGGCCATCCCGCGTTTCAAGACGATCACGGACCGGCTCTCGTTGACCTTGAGGATCGGCATCCCGTAGATCGGCGAGCTCGGGTCGGTCTGCGCGGCCGGGTTCGTGACGTCGTTCGCGCCGATCACCAGCGCGACGTCGGTCTGGGCGAACTCGGAGTTGATCTCGTCCATCTCCTTGAGCTGCTCGTAGGGCACGTCGGCCTCGGCGAGCAGCACGTTCATGTGCCCGGGCATCCGGCCGGCGACCGGGTGGATCGCGTACGCGACCTGGATGCCCTTCTTCTCCAGCAGCTTCGCCATCTCGCGGACGGTGTGCTGAGCCTGCGCCACGGCCATGCCGTACCCCGGCACGACGACGACCTTGCTGGCGTACGCCATCTGGATCGCGGTGTCGGCCGCGCTGGTCGAACGCACCGGGCGCGCTTCCTTCTCCCCGCCGCCGGCCGCCACCGCCGGGCCGCCGCCGAAGCCGCCCGCGACGATCGCCGGGATGGACCGGTTCATCGCCTTGGCCATCAGGTTGGTCAGGATCGAGCCGGACGCGCCGACGATCATGCCGGCCACGATCAGCGCCGTGTTGTCCAGCGCCAGGCCCATCGCCGCGGCCGAGAGCCCGGTGAAGGCGTTGAGCAGCGAGATCACGACGGGCATGTCCGCGCCGCCGATCGGCAGCACGACCGTGAGCCCGAGGATGCCCGCCGCGACCAGCAGCCCGATGATCAGCAGCTCGTTGTCGTTGCCCGCGATGATGAGCACCGCGCACACGACCGCGATGGCCAGGAGCAGCAGGTTGACCGGCTGCTGGAGCTTGCCGAGGGTGATCGGGCGGCCGCTGATCAGCTCCTGGAGCTTGCCGAAGGCGACGTTCGAGCCCCAGAAGGAGATCGACCCGATGATGGCGGCGAACAGCGACGCGATCGCGATGTACGCCGGTTCGTGCGCGTAGCCGTCGGTGGAGTTGAACTCCACCCACGCGATGAGCGCGACCGCGCCGCCGCCGACGCCGTTGAACAGCGCCACCATCTGCGGCATCGCCGTCATCTTGACCTTGCGCGCCGACGGGACGCCGACGACCACGCCGATCCCGACGCCGAGGGCGATGAGCACCCAGTTGCCCATCCCCGGGGTGAGCAGCGTCGCGATCACGGCGATGCCCATGCCGACCGCGGCGATCCAGTTGCCGCGGACCGCGGTGCGCGGGCCGGTCAGGCCCATCAGGCCGTAGATGAAGAGGGCGAACGCGATGATGTAGAGGATCGCGATGAAGTCGGTCACTTCGCGTCCTCCTCGTCGGCCGGGGCGGGCTTCTTGGCCTTGAACATCGACAGCATCCGGTCGGTGACCAGGAACCCGCCGACGACGTTGATCGTGCCGAAGGCGATCGCGATCACCAGCAGGATCTTGTTGAACACGCCGTCGACGCCGAGGCCGAGCACGACCAGCCCGCCCAGCAGCACGATGCCGTGGATGGCGTTGGTGCCCGACATCAGCGGCGTGTGCAGCGTGTTGGGCACCTTCGAGATGACGGCGAAGCCGACGAACCCGGCGAGCACCAGCACCGCGAGGTTCTGCACCAGGGGACTCATGCCGGGCTCCCTTCGCGCCCGGCCACGCAGGCACCGGCGACGATCTCGTCTTCGAAGTTCAGCTCCAGCGCGCCTTCCTTCGTCACGAGCAGCTCCAGGAGCTCGACGACGTTGCGCGCGTACAGCTCGCTGGCGTGCGAAGGCATTTCGGCGGGCAGGTTCAGCGGGGACGAGATGGTGACGTCGTGCTCCACGACGTCCTCGCCCGGCTTGGTCAGCTCGCAGTTGCCGCCGGTCTCGCCGGCGAGGTCGACGACGACCGACCCAGCGGGCATGCCCTTCACCGCGTCCGCAGTGACCAGCGTCGGCGCCTTGCGGCCCGGGACCAGCGCGGTGGTGATCACGACGTCGAACTTCGTGATGGCTTCGGTGAGGCGCCGCTGCTGCTCCTCGCGCTCTTCCGGCGTCAGCTCGCGGGCGTACCCGCCTTCGCCGACCGCCTCGATGCCGAGGTCGAGGAACTGCGCGCCGAGCGACTTGACCTGCTCGGCGACCTCCGGGCGGACGTCGTAGCCGGTGGTCTGCGCGCCGAGCCGTTTCGCCGTGGCCAGTGCCTGCAGGCCGGCGACACCGGCGCCGAGCACCAGCACCTTGGCCGGCGGGACGGTGCCCGCCGCGGTGGTGAGCATCGGGAAGAACCGCGGGAGCTTCTGCGCGGCGAGCAGCACCGCGCGGTAGCCGCCGATGCTGGCCTGTGACGACAGCGCGTCCATCGCCTGCGCGCGGGAAATCCGCGGGATCGCCTCCATCGCGAAGGCGCGTAACCCATCTTCTTCGAGCTTCGCGAGCCCCTCCGGGTTGCCGCGCGGATCGAGGAACCCGACGAGCACGGCACCCCGGCTCAGCTTCGCGACCTCCTCCGGCGATGGCGGGTTGACCTTCACGACGATCGGCGCGCCCCAGGCGTCGCCGAGTTCGGCGCCGGCTTGGGTGTACGCGTCGTCACTCAGGTGCGCGCCGGATCCGGCGCCCGGCTCGACGACCACGCGCAGCCCGCGCTGCGCGAGCCGCCCGACGAGCTTGGGCACCAGGGCGACCCGCCGCTCCCCGGGGCGTGATTCGGCCACCACACCCACGGTGAGCTGCTGACTCTGTTCGCTGTCCGTCACACGACCTCCTCATCGGCGAGGCACGATCCGAGGGTTGTACCACGCCGGACCGGCAGTCCCCAGTGACCTGGGTCGCAAGTCTGCCGGTTGTGCCGGGAAATACGAGCGCCGTCGAGGAAACGTTCAGGTCGTTTTCCAGTGCGGGACGCCGAGCAGGACCAGCCGCAGCCGTTTTTCCGCCGTTCCGGTGATTTTCGCGTCTTCACCTGGGCGGGCTTCCAGCAGTTCGACAATGGTCGTCAGCATCACGGAAACGATCAAGTCGGCCAGCATGTGCAGGTCTTCGGTGCTCCACGACCGCAGCGGCGCGAACCGCGCGAGGTCGATCGCGAGGTCGCCGGAAAACATCCGCAGTTCGACGCCGATCGCCTGGGCGAGCGGGCCGCCGGCGTACCGCTCGCGGGTGAGGAACCGGAAATGGTCCTCGTGCGCCCGGACGAATTGGTGCACCGTGGCCACCGAGGCGCTGATCATCCCCTGGTAGGTGTCCGGATCCGTGCGGGCGGAGCGCATCATGCCGCGCAGCGTGCGCGTCGCCTCTTCGACGAGGGCGACGCCGAGGTCCTCCATCGTGGCGAAGTGCCGGTAGAAGGCCGTCGGGACGATGCCGGCGCCCTTCGCGACTTCGCGCAGGGAGAGCGTGGCGAACGGGCGGTCGGCCAGCAGCTCCAGTGCGGTGTCCAGCAACGCCTGGCGGGTGCGCAGTTTGCGCTCCTGGCGGCTCACCGGCGTCAGTGGTTCGGACACATCTTCCAGCGTACGGGTGTCCACCGCGTTGCTCACGTCACATCCTCGGGGTCTCGCGTTGACAGGCTGTCCACTCCTGCAGTGCACTATTGAGTGTACAGTCGTTCACTGTAACCGAGGAGGTTCGGAGATGACGGCGCTCATCCCCCGGCGGGTGCGCGGCCTCGCCTCGCTGGCCGAGGCGCTGCTGACGCCGCACGGGATGGACCGGTACCTGGAGCTCGTCGACCCGATGCTGGTCCGCCGCGAGATCCGCGGGCTGGTCACGGCGGTGCGCAAGCAGACGCCGGACACCGTCACCCTCACCGTCCGGCCCAGCCGCGCGTGGCCCGGCTTCACCGCCGGCCAGTACGTCCGCATGCAGGTCGAGATCGACGGCGTCCGGCGCACGCGCTGCTATTCGCCGTGCGGTTCGCAGTACGACCGCGAACTGGAGTTCACGGTCAAGGAGCAGGGCCTGGTTTCCGGGCACCTGAACCGCGCGATCGGCGTCGGCTCGGTGGTCAATCTGTCCACTCCGGACGGCGCGTTCACGCTGCCCGTGGCGCGCCCGGACCGCGTGCTGCTGATCAGCGGCGGCAGCGGCATCACGCCGGTGCTCGCGATGGCCCGCACCCTGGTCGCGGAGGGCCACCCGGGCGAGATCGTGTTCCTGCACTACTCGAACGGCCCGGCCGACGTGCTGTACCGCACCGAACTGGCCGAGCTCGCCGCCCGGCACCCCGGCCTGCGGGTCGTGCACGCCTACACCCACACCCCCGGCGGCGACCTCACCGGATTCTTCTCGGCCGAGCACGTCGAGCCGCGGTTCCGCGACGCGGAGACGTTCGTCTGCGGCCCGAAGCCGCTGATGGACGCCGTCCGGGCGGAGCTCGGTGAACGCGTGCACACCGAAGAGTTCACGCCGCCGGCGCTGACCTTCGACACCGCGGACGCCGAAGGCCGGGTGCGGTTCAAGCGCAGTGGCCGCGAATGCGCCAACTCGGGGAAACCGTTGCTGGAGCAGGCCGAGGAAGCCGGGCTGTCACCGGAGCACGGCTGCCGGATGGGCATCTGCTTCTCCTGCACCCAGCTGAAGACCGCCGGCCGCGTCCGCAACGCGCGGACCGGTGAGGTTTCCGGCGACGAAGACGAAGAAATCCAGCTCTGCATCTCCGTCCCGGTCGGGGACGTCGAGATCGACGCGTAGGGAGTTTCACCATGACCGGTCTGCAGGACCGCCTGACCCCGGAACAGGTCGAGGAGTTCGGCCGCGAGCTCGACGCGCTGCGGCAGCGGATCGTCGACGACCTCGGCCAGGAGGACGTCGACTACATCCACGACATCATCAAGACCCAGCGCGGCCTGGAGGTCGCCGGGCGGGCGCTGCTGTTCGCCGGGTTCTTCCCGCCGGCGTGGCTGGCCGGCGTCGGCGCGCTCTCGCTGGCCAAGATCCTCGACAACATGGAGATCGGCCACAACGTCATGCACGGCCAGTACGACTGGACGCGCGACCCGGCGCTGAGCTCGCAGCGGTTCGAGTGGGACACGGTGGCGCCCGCGGAGAACTGGCGGCACTCGCACAACTACATCCACCACACGTACACGAACATCGTCGACAAGGACCGCGACGTCGGCTACGGCATCCTGCGGATGGACACCGCCCAGAAGTGGCACCCGTACTACCTGGGCAACCCGGTGTACGCGACGCTGCTGGCGATCTTCTTCCAGTGGGGCGTCATGCTGCACGACCTCGAGGTCGAGAACGTCGTCAAGGGTTCCCGCAGCTGGGCCGACAACGTGCCGGTGCTGCGCCGCATCGTACGCAAGGCCTCCCGGCAGATCGGCAAGGACTACGTCCTGTTCCCGCTGCTGACCGGCCCGCTGGCCCCGCTGACGTTCCTCGGCAACGCGACGGCGAACCTGACCCGCAACCTGTGGGCGTTCGCGATCATCTTTTGCGGCCACTTCCCGGCGGACGTCGAGAGCTTCACGGAAGAGGAGACGGAGTCGGAGTCGCGCGGCCAGTGGTACCTGCGCCAGATCCTGGGCTCGGCGAACATCACCGGCGGTCCCCTGTTCCACATCCTGAGCGGCAACCTGTCCCACCAGATCGAGCACCACCTGTTCCCGGACATCCCGGCGCGCCGGTACCCGCAGATTGCCGGCGAGGTGCGCGAGATCTGCGAGAAGTACGGGCTGCCGTACCACACCGGGCCGCTGCGCAAGCAGCTCTGGTCGGTGGCGAAGAAGATCGTGAAGCTGGCCCTGCCCGCCCCGCAGTCCCCGGCTACCGTGGAACCCGACCGGCAGCTCCGAGCAGCGTGAGGGTGACATGGTGGGCCAGTTCGAACGCGAGAAGGACACCCTGCAGGTGATCACCGAATCAGCGGCGACGCACGTCGGCAACATAGCGAGCATCGTCACGGGCGCGATCCGCGACATCGCGCGGGAGACGGGCGAGTGGCTCACCGACGTGATCGAGATGCGGGAAGCCGCGCAACGGGCCCGGGAGGACGACCCGGACACGCCCTGACCCGAGTGCTGCTACCGGTGGGCACCGATGAGTCATCACCGGCCATCCGCTGAACCGGTCCGCGGCCTCCGGAATTGTGGATAACCCGGCCGGGATCGGCGGTGGGCCCCGAAAACTGTCGGTGCCCACCGGTAGCGTGGAATTCGGGGGGCGCCCCCGCGCGGGGGTTGCATGCGGGGGCTCGCAGCCCGGCCCCGCACGTCACCACCCCGAGCGGCACGACCCGCCCGCCACAACCCCGCGCGTCACAACCCCGAGCAGCACCTCCGGCCTTCCCGGGCCGAAGCCGGGGGAAAACCGGATGGGCCCACCGCCCGCCCCGGGCAACACTGAACCCGTGACCACCCTCGCCCCACCCCACCCGCTGCGCCGCGTCTTCGGCCCCCTCGCCACGCGGGACTTCCGGGCCGAGTACCTCTGGCTCTGGCTCGCCGCCCCGCTCACCGCCTTCGCGCTGCTCAGCTTCCTGGCCGTCCTCGTGCTCGGCCTCTGGCTCACCCCCGTGCTGCTGGGCTTCCTCGTCCTCGCCGGTGCCGTCTTCTACGCCCGCGGCCTCGGCGCCGCCCACCGCCGGCTCGCGAAAGGCCTGCTGGGCGTCAGCGTTCCCGCCCCGCGGCGGCCCGAACTCAAGCCCGGGCTGTGGAGCTGGTTCAGAGCGCGCGTCGGCGATCCCGCGGGCTGGCGGGCGGCCGGTTACCTGCTCCTGCGGCTGCCGCTGACCTTCGCCGGCGTCCTCACCGTCTTCGCCGCGACCCTCTACAGTTTCGCCGCCACCCCCTACTCCTTCTTCTGGTTCCCCATGGGCGAACGCCGGCTGCCCGTCTTCGGCATCCACGCCGACAACTGGGCCGGCGCGCTGGCCTGGTCGGCGTCCGGGCTGCTCGTGCTGGCCGCGCTGCCCCGCCTGACGCACGCCTTCGCCGCCCTCGACCGGCTGCTGGTCGTCGGGCTGCTCGGCGAACGCGAGCTGTCCGAACGCGTCCGCGACCTCGAAGCGAGCCGCGCGACGGCGGTCGAGGACGCCGCCCTGCGGCTGCGGCGCATCGAACGCGACCTCCACGACGGCGCCCAGGCCCAGCTCGTCGCGCTGGCCATGAAACTCGGCCTGGCCAAGGACGAACTGGCCGACGTCGACCTCCCGCAGGTCAAAGAGCTGGTCACCGCCGCGCACGCGAACGCCAAGCAGGCCCTCACCGAGCTGCGCGACCTCGCCCGCGGCATCCACCCGGCCGCCCTGGACGCGGGCCTCGACGTCGCCCTCGCCACGCTCGTCGCGACCTCCGGCATCGACGCGCGGGTCGCGGTCGACCTGCCACGCCGCCCACCGCCCTCGCTGGAGACGATCGTCTACTTCAGCGCCGCCGAGCTGCTCACGAACGCCGCCAAGCACGGCGGGACGACACTCGTCGAAGTCACCGAAACCCGGGACCTCCTCCAGCTGCGCGTGCGCGACAGCGGCCCCGGCGGCGCCCGGATCGTGCCGGGCGGCGGGCTGGCCGGCGTCGCGGAACGGCTGCGGACGGTCGACGGCGAACTGACCGTCACCAGCCCGCCGGGTGGTCCGACCGAAGTGACCGCGCGGGTGCCCCTGCCCCGCTAGGGTCGCGTCATGCGGATCGTCATCGCGGAGGACTCCACCATCCTGCGCCAGGGTCTCGTCGAGCTGCTGACCTTCCGCGGCCACGAGGTCGTCGCCGCGGTGAAGGACGCCGACGCCCTGCGCGAGGCGGTCACCGGCCACGCCCCCGACGTGTCCATTGTGGACATCCGGATGCCGCCGACGCACACCGACGAGGGCCTGCGGGCGGCGATCGCGCTGCGCCGCGAGCTCCCGGGCTGCGCGATCCTGCTGTTCTCCCAGTACGTCGAGACGAAGTACGCGGCCCAGCTGCTGGCCGGCCGCGCGGGCGGCGTCGGCTACCTGCTCAAGGACCGCGTCGCCGAGGTTTCGGACTTCCTCGACGCGCTGCGCCGGGTCGCGGACGGCGAAACGGTCCTCGATCCCGAAGTCGTCAGCCAGCTGTTCTCGGCGACGCGCCAGACCGACGCGCTCGGCGGTCTCACCCCGCGGGAGCGCGAAGTGCTGGGCCTGATGGCGGAAGGCCGGTCAAACTCCGCGATCGCGACCGGGCTGTTCCTCTCGCCCGGCTCGGTCGAGAAGTACGTGACGTCGATCTTCGGCAAGCTCGGCCTGCCACCGTCCGAAGGGGACAACCGCCGGGTGCTCGCGGTGCTGCGCTACCTCGAATCCTGAGCCTAGGCTGGACCGCATGTACTCCACCGAGATCGAGGTCCGCACCGGTTCCGAAGCCGTCGTCCACGACCTCACCCACGAGGCCGAGGCCTTCCTGCGCGACGCCGACGCGACCGACGGGCTGCTGCACGTCTGGGTCCCGCACGCCACCGCCGGGCTGGCCGTCCTGGAAACCGGCGCCGGCAGCGACGAGGACCTGCTGACCGCGCTTGACGAGCTGCTCCCCCGCGACGGCCGCTGGCGGCACCGGCACGGGAGCCCGGGTCACGGCCGTGACCACGTGCTCCCGGCGCTGGTACCGCCCTACGCGACGATCCCGGTGCTCGGCGGCGTCCTCGCCCTGGGCACCTGGCAGTCGATCTGCCTAGTGGACACCAACCTCGACAACCCCGTCCGCAAGGTGCGGTTCAGCTTCCTGGCGGGCTGACCGGACCGGCCACAGCGCCACCAGCAGGCCCGCGGCCAGCAGGGCACCGAGCACCCACAGGGCGGTCGTCACGTCCGGTGCGTCCGGCACGCCCTGCAGCAGGCTGCGCAGGCCTTCGGTGGAGAACCGGAACGGCGTCCACGACCACAGCAGCGCGCGGTAGGCCGGGTTCAGCAGCTCCGGCACCTGCCCGGCCACGGCCGGCGCGACCAGGTACAGCGGCGCGAGGACGGCCATCGCGCGCAGGCCCAGCAGGCGCAGCAGCCCGGCCTGCAGCGCCGCGAACGCCGTGGCGGCGAGGAAGACGAAGCCGAGGACCTCCGCGGTCAGCGGCAGCGTCGAATCCCATAGCGCGAAGAACCCGGCCACCACCGCCGTGATCAGCACGCCGGCCCCGATGACCTGCAGGAACCGGGCGCCGGCCCCGACCGTCCGGCCCGTCCGCTTCGCGAGCTGGATCAGCGCGAGGCCCGCGAGGAGCGCGCCGATCCACGCCAGCGCACTCGCGGCCAGCGGCGCGACCCGGCCCGCGAGCCCCACCGGGTGCAGGACCTCCTGCTTCGGCGGGCCGGCCAGCGCGGTGGCGGCGCCGGTCAGCGCCTGCTGCGCGACCTGGGTGCCGGCCGGGTTGACCGCCCCCGAAGTCACGACGGTGGCGGACGGCCCGGGCGCGAGTTCGAGCACGCCGTAGACCTTCTTGTCTTCCAGGAGCTGCCGCGCTTCGGCCGGGGCCGCGACGGTCCAGGCGAGCTGGCCGCCGCCGTGCGCGGCGATCCGCTGCGCGATCTCCGGCGGCGCGGCGACGGCGACCGGGACGCCGTCGGGCGCGACGGTGGCCTGCGCGCCGAAGGTGAGGAATCCGAGCACCACCGCCACCAGCGCGCCGGCCAGGGCGGCGACCAGGGCGAGCGCCCCTGCGGGACGGGTCATCACTGCCTCCACTTATTCGTCACTCGTTGAATTACGACTCAAGGTACGACCCGGCCGCCGAGAAGTCAACGCGCGTTGAATAGCCGTCCCGGTAGCCTCGGACCCGTGACGAAGAAGCGACTGGTGCTCTGGGACATCGACCACACGCTCGTGGACTTCTCCGAACTGGGCGCGGCCTGGTACGGGACCGCGTTCACCACCGCGACCGGGGCGGCCCTGCGCGTGCACCCGGTGTTCGGCGGCCGCACCGAACGCGCGACGACGACCGACCTGCTCACCGCGAACGGCTTCGAGGCCACGGAAGAGACGATCCAGGCGCTGTTCCAGGCCCTGGTGGCGGAGTCGGAACGCCACCGGCACACGTTCGCGGAGACGGCCCGCGCGCTGCCGGGCGCGGCCGAGGCGCTGACCGCGTTCGCCGCCGGTGGGGACGTCGTGCAGACGCTCGTCACCGGCAACCTGCCGGAGATCTCCCGGCACAAGCTCGTCCCCTTCGGCCTGGACGAGCACCTCGACCTGGAGATCGGCGGCTACGGCACGCTGTCGGTGCACCGCCCCGACCTGGTCCCGCACGCGGTGGAACGGGCGGCGGCCAAGCACGGCACCGAGTTCGCCGCGGACGCGGTGGTGGTCATCGGCGACACACCGAACGACGTGCGGGCCGCGGTGGACAACGGCGTGGTCTCCGTCGCCGTGGCCACCGGGCACTATTCGGCCGAGGAACTGCTGGCGGAGGGCGCGCACACGGTGCTGCCCGACCTGACCGACACCGAAGCGGTCCGGCGCGCGGTCCTCGGCTGAGCCGCATCGAGGGGGCGGAAGCGTGAGCAAGAACAAGAAGAACTGGATCATCGCCATCGCCTTGGTCCCGGTGGCGGCAGCCGGCTTCTACTACACCCTCTCGGATCCGCCGACCTGGTGGGTGGGCATCGCGGCAGCGGTCATCGGACTTGCTCTCATGCTGCTGATGGGCTGGATCGCCATCCGTCCCGAGAAGTAGCCTTGAGGCCGCCGACCACCTGCTGACCTGCGCGCATCAACCTTGGGAGGGGTAAACCCTCAGCCGAAAGTACGACACCCTTAGGGGAAATCTCGTTCCCTTGCCTGATGCCGGTGGCGCCGGGAACTCGACAGACTCTTCCCCATGACTCACGCAGGGGCGGCGGCCAGGCCCGCCGGAGGGGGACGCATCCGGAGCACGGTGGCCGTTCTCCGACAGCGGTTGCCGTTCACCAGCGGCGTCACGCTCGCGATGCTCGTGCTGGCCGTCGCGACCGGGGCACTCTGGAACGCGGCCGAGGAGCGGGCGGTGTACCCGTTCGTCGCCTACGGGCTGCCGTCGCTGGAGGCGGGCCGGTGGTGGACCATGCTCACCGGGCCGTTCTTCGCCGTCATCCCTTGGTACTACGTCCCGATGGTCGGCAGCTTCGCGCTCTTCGCCGGCTTCGCCGAGTGGAAGCTGGGGACGCGGCGCGCGATGGCCGTGACCATCGGCGGCCAGTTCGTTTCGGTGCTCGTCGCGACCCAGTTCCTCGCGCTGTGCCGCAACTCCGGCTGGCTGTGGGCCGAGCGGGTCGCGGGCAGCCTCGACGTCGGGTTCTCCGGCGGCGCGCTCGCCGCGGTCGCGATCGCCAGCGCGACCCTGCGGCCGCCGTGGGCGTTGCGCCTGCGGGCCGGGCTGTGCGTGTACGCCGGGGTCGCGATCGTCTACGTCGGCACGCTGGCCGACCTCGTGCACTTCTTCGCGCTGCTGCTGGCGCTCCCGCTGGGCAAGCGCCTGGTCGGCACGCGGCGGGCCGGGGCGCAGGCGACCCCGAACCTGCGGGAGTGGCGGGTGCTGGTGGTGGCGGGCCTGCTGCTGCTCACCATCGCCGAGATCGTGATGTTCCTGGTGCCCGGCGACGGCCCGTTCGGTTCCGACGACGGCGTTTCCCTGTCGGCGCCGGAGCTCGTCGTGCTGGTCCTGCTGGTGGTGCCGATGCTCAACGGCCTGCGCAAGGGCGGCCGGGTCGCGTGGCGCTGGGCCGTCGCGCTGTCGGCGTTCGTGACGCTGCAGGGGCTCGCGGTCGCCACGCTCGTCGGGCTGGCCGACGTCTTCGGCGGGGACTACGACACCGCGGGCCTGCCGCTGTTCTTCGTGGACAATCTCTTGTGGACGGTCGAACTGGCGGTCCTGATCGCTGCGCGGCACGCCTTCCGCGTCCCTTCGCGACGCCGGCTGCGGCGCCACGCGCAGGGTCCGGGGCCGGCGCTGGCCCGCAGCCTGCTGGGGCGCCACGGCGGCAGCACCCTGTCGTGGATGACGACCTGGCCGCGCAACACCTACTTCGTCCGCGAGGACGGCCGGTCCTACCTCGCCTACCGCCGCCACGCGGGGGTCGCGGTCGCGCTCGGCGACCCGATCGCCCCGGACGGCACCGCGGCCGCCACGGTCACCGAATTCGCCGCGATGTGCGAGAACTCCGGGCTGGTGCCGTGTGTGTTCTCGGCGACGGAAGCCACCGTCGCGGCGACGCGCGAGCTCGGCTGGCAGCACGTCCAGGTGGCCGAGGACAACGTGCTGGACCTCGACGGCCTCGAGTTCCGCGGCAAGGCGTGGCAGGACGTCCGCTCGGCGCTGAACAAGGCGGCCAAGCAGGACATCGAGTTCCGGCTGGTCCGCCTGGCCGACCAGCCCGAGCCGATCCTCGCGCAGGTCCGGGCGCTGTCGGAGGAGTGGATGTCCGGCAAGGCCATGCCGGAGATGGGCTTCACCCTCGGTGGTCTCGACGAGGCGATGGACCCGGCGACCCGGGTCGGCCTGGCGGTCGACGCGGAGGGCACGGTCCACGGCGTGACGTCGTGGCTGCCGGTCCACACGGGCGCGGGCAAGATCGGCGGCTGGACGCTGGACATCATGCGCCGCAGCGCCCACGGTTTCCGCCCGGTGATGGAGTTCCTCATCGCCTCGGCGTGCCTGGCGTTCCGCGACGAAGGGGCGCGGTTCGTCTCGCTGTCGGGAGCACCGCTGGCCCGCAGCGGCGACGGCTTCCCGGCGCGCCCGGTGGACCGGGCACTGGAGTCGCTGGGCCGCGTGATGGAGCCGTACTACGGATTTCGTTCCCTGCACGCGTTCAAGGCGAAGTTCCAGCCGCGGCACGTCCCGCTGTACCTGGCTTTCCGCGACGCGGCCGACCTTCCGCGGATCGGACTGGCGCTGAGCCGGGCTTACCTGCCGGACGTCCGGCTGCGGCAGCTGGCGAAGCTGGTCAGTAGCTCTCGGGCACGCTGATCCGCTGCGGGAAGCGGATTTTCCGCCTGGTCACGACGTTCTGCTCCTTCGGGATCAGCCGTCCGTCGGTCAGGCGGAGCCAGTGGCCGTTCCGCGAGTCGGTGAAGGCGAGCATCACGCCCGGGGTCATGCCCGGGCGCTGCCACTCCTCGCGGATCGGCATCCGCCACTTGCCGGGCGGCAGGATGGCGTAGAGGTACTCGTCGTCCTCGACGATCGGCCCCCGGTGCAGGGTGGACCCGGTCATCGGCAGGTTGTGCACCAGGTCGAACGAGACGACGACGTGGTTGACCGCCTCGGCGTTCGCGTTGGAGACGACCATGTAGCCGTCCTCGACCCACGCGGTGACCTTCGCGGCCTGTTCCTGCCTCTCCCGCAGGTCCCGTTCCCGCCGGTCGGCCTGCGCGATCCGCCCGTCGCGGATGGCGATCCACAACGCGACCACGACGGCGCCGATCGTGCCGATGCCCCCGACCCACTGGCCGGAGGCACCCCACCAGTCCGGATCCCGCGGCTCGACGAGCCAGCTCCAGGCCTTGGCCAGCAACGGTCCGAAGAGGAGCAGCACGCCGGAAACCGCGAGCACCCCGAACGCGGCGGATCTGATCCGCCTGAGCCGTCTCTCCGCATCCCCACCCGTCATGGGGACACAGCCTGCCGAATTCCGGCGATCAGCGGTAGGTGTCCGCCGAGGGTCCGCGGCGGGCCCGGGCTCCGGTGTAGATCCCCGTCGGCCGGAGCCGGTCCGGTGGTTCGCGGTACTCCTCCAGCGCGTGGGCGATCCAGCCCGCGGTCCGGGCGACCGCCCGGATGGTTTCTCCCGCTCCGGCGACCATCTCGTTCGCGTGGCACAGCACAGCGAGCGCGAAATCGACGTTGGGCCGGATCCGCGGACGGTCCGCGGTCGCGTCGCGCAACCGGACGACCGTGGACTTCAAATCGTTCGGCAAGCCCGTGTCGAGCAGGATTTCCAGGAGCCGGGCGGCGCGTGGGTCGCCCGCGGGGTAGAAGTCTTCGCCGAAGCCCGGCGCCTGTCCGCCGCCGTCGCGCAGGTGCTCCGACAGTTCACCGACCGGGTCCCCGCCGCGCAGAGCGTCCCGCAGGAACCGGTGCGCCAGCCCGGCCGCCGCGCCGTGCCGCGGGCCGTCCAGCACGCCGAGCCCGGCGCCGACCACGGCGTACGGGTGGGCTCGCGTCGACGCCGCGAGCCGGGCCGCCATCGTGGAGGCGGCGAGATCGTGGTCGGCCAGCAGCACCATTGCGGCGTCCAGCGCACGCAAGGCTTCGTCGGTGGGCGGTCGTGAGGTCAACGCGGGCCACAGCCGCGCGGCCAGGGAAGGCTGCCGCGGCTCGGCGCCGATTTTCGGCAATGCTTCGGCCAGCACCGCCAGCAGGGTGCGCCCGGTCCGCACGACAGTGTCCGGCTGGACGTCGTAGCGCAACGGATCGGCGGTGGCGGCGGCCGCGACGACAATCGGCAGCAGATCGCACGGACGAGCGTCCGCGGCGAGCGGCTTGATCGCGGTCTTGGCCCTCTTCGTCGTGGCGGCCGGCGCGGACAGCCTCTGTGGTTCGTCGAGTGAACCCGTCCACAGGAGAGCGACGACGGCCTCGAACCCGGCGGAACCCGCCAACCGGGCGACGTCCTCGCCGCGGTAGTACAGCCTGCCGTCCGTTATGGACGTCAGCCTGGTCTCGATCGATGACGTCGAGCCCTTGGCCGGGACGCCGCGGGCGTGCTTCGCGGCCAGCTGCCGCACCTCGTCCGCCGCGAACCGGCTCGACCTGCCGTCCTCTCCGCGCCGCCGGCTCAGGAGGCCCCGGCTGACGTAGGCGTACACCGTCTCCGGCTTCACCCCGAGCAGCCGGGCGGCCTGGTCGGTGGTGAGCGCCGCAGTTTCGTCCGTGGCCATGGGGATAGCTTCTCACATTGATTCAGTCAAGATTGACGAGGCTGATCAATGTGATGATGCTCAATACATGCGAGGGAAAACGGGATGGCGCGGCACGGCTCCCCTGCACGTCCCGGCCTACCGCCGGTTGTGGACCGTCGCCGCGCTTTCGCATTTCGGCACCTGGATGCACAACACCGCGGCCGCGGCCCAGCTCGCGAACTTCTCGGCCGTGCCGGCGGTCAACGCCCTGCTGCCGGCGGCCGCGACGCTGCCGGTCTTCCTCCTTGCCTTGCCGGCGGGCATGCTCGCCGACCGGATCGGCCGCGGCACGGTCCTGTTCTGGGCCAATGCGGCGAGTGCGCTGACCGCCGCACTGTTCGCCGCGCTCGATTTCGCCGGAGCGCTGGGACCGGGCGCGCTGCTGGCGCTGACGTTCGCGCTGAACGCGGCTTGGGCGGCGGCCTACCCGGCGTGGAACGCCGAGGTTTCCTCGACGCTGCCCGGGGAGCTGATCAAGGACGGGGCCGCGCTCAACAGCCTGTCGTTCAACATCGCCAGGACGCTCGGGCCCGCGGCGGGCGGCTGGCTGTTCGGCGCCGTCGGCGGGCTGCCGGTCTACGCGGTCAACGCCTTGTCGTTCGCCGGTTTCGTGCTGTGCTTCCGCGATTCCCGCCGGATCGGGCAACTGGACGACGGCCCGGATGGCTGGCGTGCGGGGTGGCAGGAAACCACCACGTTGCTGCGCGAATCCGTTCCGTACCGCGCTTTGCTGACCCGGACCTGGCTGTTCTTCCTCCTGGCCCAGGTGATGTTCGCGCTGACCCCGGTGTACCTGCTGACTGTGCGACGGCTCCCCGAACCCGTCGTCGGGCTGGCGCTGGCGGCGTTCGGCGTCGGCGCCGTCTGTTCGGCGGTCGCTTACCCGGCGGTCCGGCACGTCGTGACCGACCGCGTGCTGCGGGCAGGTTGCGCTTCGGCCGCCGCGCTCGGGCTGGCCGTGCTTCCGCTGGCGGAGCACGTCGGCCTGCTGCTCGTGGTGGCGACGGTCTTCGGCGCGGCCTTCGCCGGCACGATCACCATGAACAACGCCTTCCTGCAGCTTTCGGTGGCCCTGCGGCTGCGGTCGCGGGCGGTCGCGCTCTACACCGTCGTCCTCTACGGCGCGCAAACCCTCGGGGCGCTGGCTGCCGGCGCCCTGGCGAACCTGTGGGGTGTCGGCCCCGCGGCCTGGGTGGCGGCGGCCCTGCTCGTCGTCTCCGCGTTGGCCGGACTGCCGGCCGGATCGGAGCCCCGCGACCGTTCCGGCGATCAGCGGTAGGTGGTGGGTGGCGGAGTGGTCGTGCTGCGGGCCGCTACCGGGACGAACCGGTAGCTGCGCACGATCCGCTCCAGTTCCTCGCGCGCGGAACGGTCGCTGTCCGCGTAGGCCACCACCACGCCGGACGTCCCCGAATTCCCGCCGAAAGCCAGCGTCGCCACCGCGGCGTGCCGGGTCGCGCACTCCCCGGGTGCCGCCGGCGTCACCTCGGCGACCACGACCCGAGCGGGAATCGCCGTGCCGTCGGCCTTCGTGACCTGCGCGTCCGCACCCGGGCCGACCTGGGGTGATCCGCCGTACGCGGCCGTGGCCAGGTCCGTCGCCGCCTTGCGGGCTGCCGCGTCGAGGTCCGTCAGCGGCTCGGTCGTCACGCCCGCGCCGCCGCACTTGGCCAGGAACGCGCTCGTGATGAGCCGGATCCCGTCCCAGCCGTGCTGCGTGCCGGGCGACGGCTCCCAGTTCGGCGGGACGTCGTAGGCGTACGAGCCGTCGCGGCCCGCCACGGACTGCCACCCCGCGACCGCCGCCGGCACCGCCGCGCGCGGCGAAGGCGTCACCACCACCGGCGCGGGCGGCGGCGAAGAGGACGCCGGGTGCTGCTTGCCGACGCCCAGCGCGTTCAGCACGCCCGCGACCAGGGCGATGAACACCAGGCCGAACCACGGCGCCCGCCGCCACTTCAGCGGCTTCGGCCTCGCGCGGATGCGCTTCGGCTGGGCGCGCGGCGCGTCCGCGGGTTCGTAACCGCCGAACCCGCGAAGCGCCGCGTTGTCCTCATACCCCGGCGCCGGGTCTTCGGAGCGCCGGGAGAACACACCCATCAGGAGCGGACGAGCTTGACCAGGTGCTCGACGACGGCGTCGACCGCGATCTCCTCGCGCTCGCCCGAACGCCGGTCCTTGACCTCGACGACGCCGTTGGCCAGGCCGCGCCCGACGACCAGGATGGTCGGCACGCCGACCAGCTCCGCGTCCGCGAACTTGACCCCCGGGGTCGCCTTGCGGTCGTCGAGGATGACCTCGACGCCGGCCGCGTCCAGCTCGGCGGCGATCTTCTCGGCGCCGGCCGCGACCGTCTCGTCCTTGCCCGCGATGACGATGTGCACGTCGAACGGCGAGACCACCCGCGGCCAGATCAGGCCGAGGTCGTCGTGGTTCTGCTCGGCGAGCACGCCGACCAGCCGCGAGACGCCGACGCCGTAGGAGCCCATGGTGATCCGGATCGGCTTCGAGTCGGGGCCGAGCGCGTCGACCTCGAAGGCGTCGGTGTACTTGCGCCCGAGCTGGAAGATGTGCCCGATCTCGATACCGCGCGCGGCGACCAGGGTGCCGTGCCCGTCCGGCGACGCGTCGCCCTCGCGGACCTCGGCGGCCTCGATGGTGCCGTCCGGGGTGAAGTCGCGGCCGGCCAGCAGGTCGACGACGTGGTGGTCGACCTTGTCGGCCCCGGTGACCCAGGCGGTGCCGGGGACGATCCGCGGGTCGGCGAGGTAGCGCACGCCGTTGTCCTGCAGCGCCTTCGGGCCGATGTAGCCCTTGACGAGGAACGGGTTCTTCGCGAAGTCGGCCTCGTCGAGCAGCGCGACCTCGGCCGGCTCCAGCGACGCTTCGAGGCGCTTCATGTCCACTTCGCGGTCGCCCGGGACGGCGACGCAGACGAGCGTCCACTCGTCCGAGCCCGGCTGGCGCGTCTTGAGCATGACGTTCTTCAGCGTGTCCGCGGCGGTGAACGTGCGGCCCAGGCCGGCGTTGTTGAGGAAGTCGACGAGCGTGTCGATGGTGGGCGTGTTCGGCGTGTGGTGCACCTGCGCCTCGGGGCGGCCCTCGATCGGCTGCGCGGGCGGCGCGGGCGTGACGACGGCCTCGACGTTCGCCGCGTACCCGGACTCGGTGCTGCGGACGTAGGTGTCCTCGCCCGTTTCGGCGACCGCGAGGAACTCCTCGGACGCCGAGCCGCCCATGGCGCCCGACGTCGCCTTCACGACGACGTACTCGAGGCCGAGGCGGTCGAACAACTTGGTGTAGGCGTCGCGGTGGGCCTGGTAGGAGCGCGCGAGGCCGTCGTCGTCGAGGTCGAAGGAGTAGGAGTCCTTCATGACGAACTCGCGGCCGCGCAGGATGCCGGCGCGGGGGCGCGCTTCGTCGCGGTACTTGGTCTGGATCTGGTACAGCGTGACCGGGTAGTCGCGGTACGAGCTGTACTCGCCCTTCACGGTCAGCGCGAAGAGCTCCTCGTGCGTCGGGCCGAGAAGGTAGTCGGCGCCCTTGCGGTCCTTGAGGCGGAAGAGGCCGTCGCCGTACTCGGTCCAGCGGCCGGTGGCCTCGTAGGGCTCCTTCGGCAGCAGCGCGGGGAACTGGATCTCCTGCGCGCCGATGGCGTTCATCTCCTCGCGGACGACGGCCTCGATGCGGCGCAGCACGCGCAGGCCGAGCGGCAGCCAGGAGTACCCGCCCGGGGCGACCCGGCGGACGTAGCCGGCACGTACCAGGAGCCGGTGGCTCGGTACCTCGGCGTCCGCCGGATCCTCGCGCAACGTGCGAAGGAACAACGACGAAGTCCTGGTGATCACTGCGGGGCTCCCTGCGCCGGGCGGGTGTGAAAGTCCCGCTCAGGGTAGTCAATCCCCCCGCCGTGACTCCAACGGGTTACTCGGCGGCCCGTTTTTGTCGGTGGTGCCCGCTAGCTTCGTGGCATGGCGATCCACATGGGCATGATCACGATCGACTGCGCGGACCCGCGGGGGCTGGCGCGGTTCTGGACGGCGGCGCTGGGCACGACGGTGGCGCAGGACTACGAGGGCGAGTTCCTCATCCTCGCGCCGCCGGAGGGCGGGCTGCCCCTGGCGCTGCAACGCGTGCCGGAGCCGAGGGCGGGCAAGAACCGGGTCCACGTCGACTTCGGCGGCGACGATCGCTTGGCGGAGGTGAAGCGGCTGGTGGGGCTGGGCGCGAAGGAGGTGGCGGAGCACGAGGTGCCGGGCCTGGCGTGGACGGTGCTGACCGATCCGGAGGGCAACGAGTTCTGCGTGTCGGCGGGGGTGCACTGAGAGCTGAGCAGTTTCGCCCGGTTGCTGCCCGCGGTAGCGGGTAGAAAGGCGGCATGAGCGCTCGCGTACTGCTGCCGTGGACCGACATCGACGTGCCGGAGGAGCTCGGCGCCGCGTACTACGACGGCGTCGGCGCCCCTCCGGCGAACCTCGGCGACGTCGAGGTCTACGTGCTGCCCTACGACCGCGGGCCGGAGCCGCCGAAGCTGATCGGGGAACTGCCGTCGCTGCGGGTGGTGCAGTCGCTGTCGGCCGGGGTCGAGACGCTCGTGCCGCTGCTGCCCGGCGGCGTGCGGCTGGCGAACGGCCGCGGGCTGCACGACCTGAGCGTCGCCGAGCACGCCCTCGCGCTCATCCACGCGGCGCAGCGGGACCTGCCCCGGTGGTTCGCGCAGCAGGCACGCGGCGAGTGGGCGCGCGAGCACACCCGGTCGCTGGCCGACAGCCGGGTGCTCCTGGTCGGGTACGGCTCCATCGGGCAGGCCATCGAGCGCCAGCTCGTCGCCGCCGAGGCCGTGGTGACGAGGGTGGCGAGCCGCCCCCGTCCGGACCAGGAGGTCCACGGGGTCGCCGAACTGCCGGCGCTGCTGCCCGAGGCCGACATCGTGGTGCTGGTCCTGCCCGACACCCCGGCCACGCGAGGTCTCATCGGCCCGGCCGAGCTGGCCGCCCTGCCCGACGACGCCCTGGTGATCAACGTCGGCCGCGGCACGGCGATCGACACGGAAGCGCTGCTCGCCCAGACGAGCACCGGGCGCCTCCGCGCCGGTCTCGACGTCGTGGAACCGGAGCCACTGCCCGCGGACCATCTACTGTGGACGGTGCCGGGCGTGGTGATCACCCCGCACATCGCGGGCGGATCGGCGTCGTTCTATCCGCGCGCGAAGAAGCTGGTGGCAGAGCAGTTGCGGAGATACGTGAAGGGTGAGGAGCTGCTCAACGTCGTAGAGAGCTGACGGCGGCGGCCCACGCGGCGCGGGAGACGGTCAGTTCCCCGTGCTCCCGGGCCTTCGTGTCCCGGATGGCGATCGAGCGATCGAGCTTCACCTCGACGCACTCGGATTGGCCACCGCTGTAGCTCGACTTGCGCCAGGTGACGTTCTCCATGCGACAGCCTCCCGGGTTATCGTGCGACCTCCCGGAACAGGTCCCGGGTGGCGTCTTCGCTCAACGCCCTGTTAGCCAAGATCTTAGCCTGGCGCCGGTAGTCGCGGACAACATCTTCATCGTGCAGGAATGCGGTGGCATGGGAACTTTCCAGGTGCACGATGGGCGGCAGAGAACCGAATTCATACAGGACAAACGGGCCGATCAGCCCGGGGTGATAACCGATGTTCCGCGGCACTATCCGCAGCGAGACATTGGGAAGATCGGCCACCCGGGTCAGGTGGTCCATCTGATCGGACATGATCTCGGCGCTGCCGATCTGCTCGCGGATCGCCATTTCGCCGAGGAATGCGGTCAGCCGGACCGGTTCCGGCTTCACCAGGATCCGCTGGCGCTCCAGCCGCGCCACCAGCATCGCGTCGGCTTGCGCCAGGCCGATCTCGGCATTGGTCAGCACATCGCGGGCATAATCCGGCGTTTGCAAGATTCCCGGCAACACCGCCAGCGACCACATCGTGATGCGGGTGGCGGTGCGCTCGTACTCGACGATCCCGCTCAGCGCGGGCGGCAGGTCCGACGGGTTCGAGTCGAGCCAGTTGTCGTCGCGGGCGTGCCTGGCCAGGCGCATCATGCGGTCGTAGGTCACGTCGTCGACCCGCAGCGCGCCCAGCAACCTCGCCACGTCCTCGGGCTGCGGCACCCGCTGTCCCTTTTCCCACGCCGACAGCAACTGCGGCAGAATCCGGACCATCCGGGCGAGTTCGCGCAGCCCTTTTCCCCGCGCTACCCGCACTTCACGCAGCGAAGCGGCCAATGCCCTCGAACCGGGCGAGGTGGAAGTCGGCTTCATGTCGTGATGGTACGAATGCCGTCCATTCCCCGATCGGCGGTGGGGCGTCCCACATTCAGGACAGCACGTACACGTGCCATTCGTCGTCGACGCGATATCCGCACCGTTCGTAAACACCCAGCGCGCGGTGCGCATTGTCGACGTCGACGTTGAGGGCGGACCGGTCGAATCCCGCGTTCTTCGCCGCGCGGAGCGTGTGCCCCAGCAGCCCGGACGCGACGCCGCGGCCGCGCAGCACCGCCCGGGTTCC
This sequence comes from Amycolatopsis bullii, assembly GCF_014654205.1. Lineage (GTDB taxonomy): Bacteria > Actinomycetota > Actinomycetes > Mycobacteriales > Pseudonocardiaceae > Amycolatopsis > Amycolatopsis plumensis. The sequence continues at coordinate 51,355 of NZ_BNAW01000038.1, read as the reverse complement.
CACCCAGGTGGCGTAGTGCTCGCGGATGCCCGTCGCCTCGGTTTCGGACGCGTAGTGGTGGCTGAGGACGAACGCCAGCACCTTGTCACCGTCACTGTCGCCGTCGAGCACGAGGAACGACAGGTCCGGGCGGAAGTCCTTCGAGCCGGTGACCAGGTGGCGCCAGGCGTCGGGCCCGTAGACCGTGCTGCCCCAGTGGCCGGCGAAGGTGTCGTTGCGGGCGGCGAGGGCGGCGAGGTCGTGCTCGAAGCCGAACGGCACCGCCTCGATGCCGTCCGGCAACGGGGGCTGTGGCGGCAGGTCGGCGAGGCTGACGCGCATGGTGACCATCGTCCGGCGGTGGGTGTAGCCCGCGCGGGTGAGGACGCCGGCGATCCAGCGTTCGTTCTGGTGGCTGCCGTGGTGGAGTTCGAGCGGCGCGCCCGGGAAGGCGCGCTCGTGGACCTCGCGGCTCGTGCGCGCGAACCACTCGACCAGGTGAGTGCCGACGGCGTCGGTCCGGTGGTCCGGCTGCACGACCGACTGGATCCGGATCATGTGCACCGGTTCGGCGGCGTCGCGGCGGCGGGCCAGGCCGTAGCCGACCAGGTCGTCGCCGGCCCAGGCGCCGACGGTGGCGCGGGCCAGGTCGACGTTGGGGCCGGCCAGCTCCTCGCGGAGGTCTTCCGCGCTGAAGTGCTCACCCGTCCGGTCGACTTCCTCGGCCGCCGCGTAGAGCCGGGCGAGGGCGGGAGCGTCGTCCAGGGTCAGCGGGCGCCAGGTCAGGTCCATCCCGCGAGGCTAGGCCGGACGGCGGCGCCGGTGCACCCCGATTTACGCTCGCGGTGTGCTGGTGCTCCTCCCCCCTTCCGAGACCAAGGCCGACGGCGGCCGCGGTGCCCCGCTCGACCTCGACGCGCTGTCGTTCCCCGAGCTGAACTCGACGCGCGCGAAGCTCGCCGACGCGCTGGCCGAGCTGGCCGCCGACGTCCCCGCGAGCATCGCGGCCCTCGGCATCACCGAGCGGCAGGCGGGCGAGGTGGCGCGCAACGCGCAGCTGTGGACGTCCCCGACGATGCCGGCGCTGCGCCGCTACACCGGCGTGCTGTACGACGCGCTGGACGTGAAGAGCTTCACGAAGGCGGGGCTGGAGAAGGCCCACCGGCGGCTGGCGGTGACGTCGTCGCTGTTCGGCGTGGTGTCGGCGACCGACCCGATCCCGGCGTACCGCCTCTCGGGCGGCAACTCGCTGCCGGCGCTGGGCACCGTCCGCGGGCTGTGGAAGCCGGTCCTCGAGCCGGTGCTGCGGGAGGTGGAGGGCCTGGTGGTCGACCTGCGCTCGGGGACGTACTCGGCGTTCGCGAAGCTGCGCCCGGACGCGGTGACGGTCCGCGTGGTGACGGAGAACGCCCGCGGCGAGCGCGTCACGGTCAGCCACTTCAACAAGGCGTACAAGGGACGGCTGGCGCACGTGCTGGCGGCCACCCGGGCCGAGCCGTCCACTGTGGACCAGTTGGCCAAGGTGATCACCAAGGCCGGCCTGGTGGTCGAGCGCACCGGCGAGCACGCGCTGGAGCTGGTCACCGAGGGCTGACGGGCCGGAGGCCGGTTAAGGTCGGGGTGTGCTCGGTCACCTGGGGATCAACGTGCCGGACCTCGGCGCGGCCAAGCGGTACTACGACGCTCTGATGCCGCTGGTCGGCTTCGAGCCGTTCCTGAGCGCCGGCGACCAGTTCGCGTACCGGCCTGCGGGCGGCAAGCCGGGCACGTTCCTGTTCTTCTACCCGGCGACCGACGGCGGTGTCCACCGCGCGGAACGGACGGGGCTGCAGCACCTGGCGTTCATGGTCAAGACCCGCGCGGCCGTCCACGCCGTGCACGACCACGTCCGCTCGACCGGGGACGCGGTGCTGCACGAGCCGCAGGACTTCCCGCAGTACCCGCCGCCCTACTTCGCGCTGTTCTGGCTCGACCCGTTCGGCCTCAAGCTGGAAGCCGTCTGCCACCACGACCGCTAGCGAGGGCCGGGACTCCGTCAGAACCGGTCCGGGGCGAACGGGCTCAGGTCGAAGCCCGGGTCCTCCCCCAGCGCCACCGCCGCGACCAGCTTTCCCGCGAAGGGCGCGTTCGTCAGCCCGCCCGCGCCGAAGCCCGTCGACACCGCCAAGCCCGGCCTGATCGAACCCAGCACCGGGAGACCGTCCGGTGTGCCCGGGCGGAAGCCGACCCGGGTCTCCGCGAGGGTGGCGTCCGCCAGGCCCGGTGCCACCGCCAGCGCGTTGTCCAGCACCTCACGCTGCCCAGCCGCCGTGACGCGGTAGTCGAAGCCCGCGTCCGCCTCGCGCGTCGCGCCCGCCACCACCCGGCCGCCACCGAAGGCCAGGAGGTAGTGGCTGCCGGGCCGCGGCAGGACCACCGGCCACGCCGCCGTCTCCGTGCCCGGCAGGTCGAAGTGGCTGATCTGGCCGCGGTGCGGCGTCACCGGCAGGTCGATGCCCAGCGGGGCCAGCAGTTCGCGGCTCCACGCGCCGGCCGCCACCACCACGCTGTCCGCTTCCAGGGGACCGTCCGGGCCCGCGACCGTGCCGTCCGCGCGGAAGGCGACCTCGCCCTCGGCGAACTTCGCGCCCCGGCGCTCGGCGGCCGCCAACAGGGCACGGCGCAGCAGGTGGCCGTCGACGCGGCCGGCGCCCGCGAAGTGCACCGCGCCCAGCCCGGGCGCCAGTGCCGGGAACAGCTCGCGGGCCTGCGCCGGGTCGAGGCGCCGGACCTCGCCGATCTCGGGCGCGTCCGCCGCCCGGGACGTCAGCCGCTCGTGTGCCTCGGCCAGTTCCGCGTCGTCGGCCGAAACCACCATGCCGCCGACCACCTCGAACGACGAACCTTCCAGCTCCGCGGTGAACTCCCGGTAGTACCGGGCGGCCGCCGCCGCGAGCGGGTACAGCGCGTCGTCCCACTGCGATGTCCACGGGCTGACGATGCCGGCGCCGGCTTCGGTCGCCGTCCCCGGGCGGGCCGCGTCGGCCACGATCACTTCCGCGCCGCGGCCCGCGAGGTGCCAGGCCGTCGCCGCGCCGCCGATTCCGCTGCCGATCACGAGCACTCGCATTCCCCCACCCTGCCCGATCTTGCCGCGCCGCGGCCAGCGAGATGATCCACGCCGGCGCCCGGCCGGTCGTATGCTGCGCGCCATGCCGAGCCGTGCCGAGCGGTATCTCGCCCATCTCGACACCCTGACCGGGTCCGCCGCGCCCCGGCTGCAGCCCATCCCGTCGACGCAGCCCGGGCTCGACGACGTCATCGCGGTCGTCTACGCCGACGAACCCGAGCCGCGCTACCTGACCGGCGCGACCTACGGGCTTTCCCTGGCCGACCACCCGGACTGGCACGGGGTGCGGCCGGAGCTGTGGATCAGCGTCCGGTCCGACGACCCGGTCTGGGCGCTGGCCATCGGTTACCTGGCCGAGCAGCTGCGCGGCACGTGCCCGTTCGTCTACGGCGACACCATCGACTTCGGCCAGCCGATCGCGCCGGAGTCGTCGATGACGGCGTTCGCCGTTTCGGCGCCGGCGGGCCTCGACGCGCACCAGTACACGCTGATCGACGTCGGCGGCGCCCCGATCAGCATCGCGGGCTGCTACCCGGTGCACGACACCGAGCGGAAGTACATCCGCGAGCACGGCATCGACAGTTTCTGGCAGCTGGACTGGGACCTCTACGACGTCCGCCGCCCGCCGGTGGTCTGACCCCTTCTCGAAGGAGAACTTGCTACTTCAAAAACAGGAAGTCGATGCGCTAGCCTTCCGCCATGACCACGTTCGTTCTCGTCCACGGCGCCTGGCACGGCCCGTGGGCCTGGGACCGGCTCGTCCCGCTGCTGCACGCCGCCGGGGCGCGCACGCTGACCCCGGAACTCGGCGCGTCCGACGGCCTCCACGACCACGCCGAAGCCGTTGTCGCCGCGCTGGACACCCTCCGCGACGACGACGTCGTGCTGGTCGGGCACAGCTACGCGGGTCTGGTCGTCCGCGAAGCGGCCGACACCCGCCCGGACACCGTCGGGCGCGTTGTCCTCGTCGACGGCTGGGCCGGTCCCGACGGCAGCAGCATGTTCGGCCTCGCGCCCGAGACCACCGTGCAGGCCCTCCTCGGCGCGGCCGGGGGCGGCTCGGCGATTCCCGCGCCACCCCCGGCGGCCTACGGCGTCACCGATCCGGAAGACGTGGCCTGGCTGGCGCCGCGGCTGGTCCCGCAGTCCCTGCGCTCGTTCACCGAGGCCACCCGGCTGAGCGGGGCCGTCGACCGGATTCCGGGCACGGCCGTCTGGTGCCGGCCGAAGACCTACGCGTTCGAGGAGTTCGGCGAGGCCGTCGGCTACCGGACAATCCCGCTGGACGCGCCGCACGACGTCATGCTCACCCACCCCGAGCCACTCGCCCGCCTGCTGCTTCAAGAAGCGGAAGCGTGAGGTTCTAAAGTGGTGAGGTGGACCAGCGGACGTACAACCAGTACTGCGCGACCGCGCGCACGCTCGACCTCGTCGGCGAACGCTGGACACTGCTGCTGATCCGCGAACTGCTGACCGGACCCAAGCGCTTCGGCGACCTGCAGGCGAGCCTCCGCGGCCTCGGCACCGGACTGCTCGCCGCCCGCCTCAAGCACCTGGAACGCGACGGGCTGGCGCGCAAGGTCACGCTGCCGCCGCCGGCCCGGACCCCGGCGTACGCGCTCACCGAAGCCGGTGAAGAGCTCGGGCCGGCGGTGCTGGCCCTGGCGCGGTGGGGCCTGAAGTGGGCGATGGGCGAACGCCGCGAGACCGAGACGTTCCACCCCGGCTGGGCCGTGCTCGGGCTGCGGGCGTGCTTCGACGCCGAGGCCGCCGGCGACCTGCGCGCGGTGTACGAATTCCGTATCGGCGACGAGGTGTTCCACGCCCGCGTCGACCACGGGACGATCGAGGCGCTCCACGGCCCGGCCCAGCATCCCGACGCCACCATCACGATCGGCGAGGCGGCGTTCCTCGAAGTGACCGGCGGAACCCTGACGCTGGCAAAGGCGATCGAGACCGGCGCCGCCACAACCTCCGGCGACCGCACGGCGCTGCGCCGGCTCCAGGGCTTGTTCCGGCTGCCGTCGCCGCGCGACCGCACGGCCTGAGGTCCGGCGCCGGGGGCTCAGGCCCGGTAGGCGGCCACCGCGAGCCGCCTGAGGTCCGGCGCCGGGGCTCAGGCCCGGTACGCAGCCGCCGCGAGCCGCGCAACCTGCAGTCCCGCGCCGAGGCTCAAGCCCGGTACGCAGCCGCCGCGAGCCGCGCAACCTGCAGTCCCGCGCCGAGACTCAGGCTCGACAGGCGCCCGCCGCGAGCCGCGCGACCCGAAGTCCGGCGCCGGGGGCTCAGGCCCGGTACGCGCCCACCGCGAGCCGCGCGAACGACCGGACCAGCGGCCCGGCGTCCTTCCAGGCGACCACCACCGGGCTCGGCGCCAGATCGGCCAGCGGCAGCACCACCAGCTCCCCCGGCGGCCGGTGCCCGAGCGGCATCAGCCCGACCGTGCCGTTCCACAGCACGGCCTGCAGGCACTCCTGCACCGCCCGCACCACCGGCCCTTCGCGGGGTTCGCCGCCGTGCCAGTACGCCTGCCAGACCGGGTCGGTGCCGTCCGGGAACCGGAACCAGCGCCGTCCGGCCAGGTCGGCGAGCGTGAGCCGGTCGCGGCCGGCGAGGGGGTCGTCGGCGCGCAGCACCGCGCCCACCGGGTCGGCCCGCAGCTCCTGCACAGTCAGGCCGGTCTGGTCGAAGGGCCCGCGGGTCAGCGCGACGTCGACCAGCCCGGCCCGCAGGCCGCAGGTGGGGTCGGTGAGGTCGGTGTCGCGGACGCGGACCTCGACGTCCGGGTGCTGCCGCCGGTAGGCGTCGGCGAGGCGGTTCGCGGCCGGGTCCGCGCCGTCGCCGAGGATGCCGACGGTGAGGACCGGCGCGCCCGCCGCCGTGGCGACGCGCACGCGGGCCTGGTCGGCCTGTTCGAGCAGGGCCCGCGCCTCGGCCAGCAGCGCCGTCCCGGCCGGGGTGAGCGTGACGCCCGCGGCGGACCGCAGCAACAGGACCGCCCCGACGTCGGTTTCCAGCTGCTTGATCGCGCGGCTCAGCGGCGGCTGGCTCATGTGCAGCCGCGCAGCGGCCCGGCCGAAGTGGAGTTCTTCGGCGACCGCGACGAAGTACCGCAGCGTGCGCAGCTCCATGACCGGCGACGATAGGCGCCCGGTATCGGCACCACCGAACCGGTCTTGGACGACGGTGCACGGGTGGCGGTGGAATCGGGGCATGACCGAGCTGACCGATCCCGCGGTGCGCGTCTCCGGCGCCCGGGAGATCGCCCCCGACCTGCTGGTGATCCCGAACGACCACGTCGACCTGGTGCCCAACATCGGTGTCGTCGGCGGCACGGAGGCCGTCCTCGTCGTCGACACGGGCATCGGCACCGCCAACGCGGCGCAGGTCCTCGCCTTCGCCCGCGAAGTGGCGAAGGGCCGGCGCCTGTACCTGACCACGACGCACTTCCACCCGGAGCACGCGTTCGGCGCGCAGGTGTTCGCCGGCGAGGCCACCTACCTGGTCAACCGCGGCCAGGCCGAAGACCTCGCCGCCAAGGGCCCGGGCTACCTGGAGATGTTCCGCGGCCTGGGCGAGACGATCGCCCGCCGCCTCGACGGCGTCCGCGTGCCCACCCCCGACCTGGTCTACGACGAGCACACGCTCGACCTCGGCGGCCGGACCGTCCGGCTGCGCCCGACCGGCCGCGGGCACACCGCGGGCGACCAGGTCGTCGAGGTGCCGGACGCCGGCGTGCTGTTCACCGGCGACCTGGCCGAGACCGGGCAGTTCGCCATCTTCCCATGGTTCCCGCCGCACGACACGGACGTCTCGGGCGTGGGCTGGCTCGCCGTCCTGGACCGGCTGATCGCCGCCGGGCACCGGGTGGTGGTTCCCGGGCACGGAGAGGTCGGCGGCGGGGCGGTGCTCACCGACGTCCGTGCCTACCTGCGAGAACTGCGGGACGAGACCTGGCGACGCCGGGATTCGGCGATGGGCGTGGACGAAATCACCGCCGAAGTCCGCGCGCTGCTCCTCGAACGCCACCCGGACTGGGCCGGCCGGGAGTGGATCGAGCCGGGCGTCGCGTGTCTGTGCACCGAACACGACGCCTGACCCGGTTCACCCGGCGCCGAGCACCGCCATCGCCGCGTTGTGGCCGGGAATGCCGCTGACACCACCTCCTCTCACGGCACCCGCGCCACACAACAGAATGCGTTCGTGGGCGGTCTCGACGCCCCATCGGCCGGCCTGGGCCGGATCTTCGGCGAACGGCCACGACAGGTCCCGGTGGAAGATGTGCCCCGCCGGAAGGCCCAGCTCGGCTTCCAGGTCCAGCGGGGTCTTCGCCTCCACGCAGGGCCTGCCGTCCGGCGCGGTCAGCAGGCAGTCCTCGATCGGCTCGGCCAGCACGCTGTTCAGCGAAGCCAGCGTTGCGCGCAACGCCGCTTCGCGTGCCTCTTCGTTGCGCCCCTCGAAGAGGCGGGCCGGCATGTGCAGGCCGAACAGGGTGAGCGTGTGCGTGCCGGCCGAGCGTTCGGCCGGGCCGAGGATCGACGGATCGGTCAACGAGTGGCAATAGATCTCGCACGGTGGCAGCGAGGGGATCCGCCCCGCCGCCGCCTCGCGGTACGCCGTCTCCAGCTGCCGGTAGCTCTCGTTGACGTGGAAGGTGCCCCCGAACGCGTCGGCCGGATCGACGGCCGGGTCCCGCAGCCTCGGCAGCCGCGTCAGCACCATGTTCACCTTCAGCTGGGCGCCTTCCGGGCGCTCCGCCGGTTCCTCGCCCAGCAGCCTGGCGAGCGTCGCCGGCGCGACGTTCGCCAGGACGTGCCCGCCCCGGACGACGAATTCGGTGTCGTCACGCCGGTAACGCACCTCGCCGTCCGGGTCGATCGCGAGCACTTCCGCGCCGGTCGTCAGGCGCGCGCCCGCCGCGGCGGCGACCGCCGCGAGCGAACGGGTGACCGCGCCCATGCCGCCGACCGGGACGTCCCAGTCGCCGGTGCCGTTGCCGATCACGTGGTAGAGCAGGCACCGGTTCTGCCGCAGGTCCTCGCCGTCCGCCGGGGCGAACGTGCCGATCAGCGCGTCGGTGAGCACCACGCCGCGCACCGTGTCGTGGCCGAACCACGAGGTGAGCGCTTCGCCGATCGGCCGTTCGAACAGCACGGACCACGCCTCGGCGTCGCCGACGCGTTCGCGGAAGTCCACTTCGGACAGCAGTGGTTCGGTGAGCGTGCCGAACGCGCGCCCGGCGACGCGCCCGGTCAGCTCGTAGAACCGTTGCCAGGCCGAGAAGTCCGAAGTGGACCCGGTGACCGCCCGGAACGACGACGCCGTCCGGACGGCGTCGTCGTTGTCGACAAGGAGACCGATGCCGCCCGACGGGGTGTAGGACGACATCCGGCGCCGTCGCAGCTCCACGTCGAGGCCGAGGTCGGCCACGATCTTCTTCGGCAGCAGGCTGACCAGGTACGAGTAGCGCGAAAGCCGGACGTCCACGCCCTCGAACGCCCGGAACGAGACGGCGGCGCCACCGGTCTCACCCCGCCGTTCGAGCACGAGCACCGACCGGCCCGCCCGCGCCAGGTACGCGGCCGCCACCAGGCCGTTGTGCCCACCGCCGACGATCACCACGTCGTAGCTGTCCATCCGCCGCCCCTCCTGATTCGGCCTGCCCTTCAATCGTGACCATGCCGCCGGGCCGAATTCAAGGAATCCGCCGGAATACTCCTTTCGCGGCGCCCCCGCTAATTCGGTTGCGCGGCGCCGGAGAGGTCCGGCATCCTGTGCCCACCCGGCAGGGAGCCGGTGCGGTGAGAACGGGAGGTGCCTGAAGTGATGACTGTCCGGGCCCTTTCGCGCCCTCACCCACCCGCCCCCCGAGGCTGACCACGCGCCCGGTGGGGCATCCCTGATCGAGGAGAAACCCACCAGTGCGTCAGCACGACTACGAAGACCTTTACGACGACCAGCCCACGCGCCGCCAGGCACGGACCCGCCGCCGCGGGCGGTTCGACGAACCGGAACCCACGCGCAGCGGACGGCTGACCGAAGCCGAACGCGTCCGCCTCACGAAACTGCGCGACGACGCCTACACCGAAAACCAGCTACCCGATGGTGCCGACCGGTGGTCCACCTGGGACGACGCCGAACACGGCCCGTCGCCCCGGCCGGAGTGGGTCGTCACCGAGCTCGCCGCGGTCGACACCGACCTCGGCGTCCTCAAGACCGGCAAGGAGGCCGACGTCCACCTCCTGCGACGCGGGCTGCCCGGCACGCCGGGCGTGCTCCTCGCCGCGAAGCGCTACCGCAGCGACGAGCACAAGCTGTTCCACCGCGACGCGGGCTACCTCGAAGGCCGGCGGATGCGCCGGTCGCGCGAGATGCGGGCGATGGCGCAGCGCAGCGCGTTCGGCCGCAACCTCATCGCCGAACAGTGGGCGGTCGCGGAGTTCGCCGCGCTGAGTCGCCTGTGGACACTCGGTGCGCCGGTGCCCTACCCGGTGCAGCGCGAGGGGACGGAACTGCTGCTCGAGTTCCTCGGCGAGGAAGACGGCACGGCCGCGCCCCGGCTGGCCCAGGTCCGCCCGGACCCCGGCGAGCTGAAGGACCTGTGGTTCCAGGCCACCGCCGCGCTCGAGCTGCTCGCCTCCCAGGGGCTCGCGCACGGCGACCTCTCGGCGTACAACCTGCTGGTGCACCGGGGCAGGCTGATGGTGATCGACCTGCCGCAGGTCGTCGACGTGGTGGCCAACCCCGGCGGCGTCGAATTCCTGGCGCGGGACGTGCGCAACCTGGCCGGCTGGTTCCACGGCCGCGGCCTCGGCGAGCACGTCACGAACACGGAAGAACTGCTGGCCGAGCTCGTTTCGGCGGCCGGTTTGACGTGAATCCGCAGCGGCGTCGCGGCTGTGGTGCGGACCACGGCTGCGACGCCGCCCACAACCGGTGACCTCGATGAGTAGTCCTGGCTCCGGTTCGGGTACAGTAAGCACAGACCGCAACCGGCGGCGTGGATGAGTTGGTGTCCGTCGCCTCCAGAGCCAAGCAATGGCTCGCGGTGATCCGAAGTAATCCCAGCGGCGCGCAGTGTCGGCAAGCGATGACACGGTGTGCCGGGTCCGTCCCTGTGAACGCCCATCGCACACATCTTGCCCTGCCTGCGCGCGGGCTGCCCGGGCCTCCCTTGCGACGAACCACGTCCGAGAGGCATTTGTGACCGTCACGTTCAACTCCGGCCCTTCCTCGACGTCCGCGCACGCGGACCGTCCCGACCGCAAGCCGCGCACCCGCCCGGCCGGCGGAGACATGCTGCGCGACGACGCAGTCGAGCTCGTGGCCACCAAGACCTTCGCCCAGCTGGGCCTGCCGGAGCCGCTGCTCCGCGCCCTGGCCGACGCGGGCATCAACAGCCCCTTCCCGATCCAGTCCGCGACCATCCCGGACGCGCTGGCCGGCCGCGACGTGCTGGGCCGCGCCCAGACCGGCTCCGGCAAGACCCTCGCCTTCGGCCTGGCCATGCTGGCCCGGCTCGACGGCGGCAAGGCCCGCCCGAAGCGCCCCCGCGCGCTGATCCTGGTCCCGACCCGCGAGCTGGCCATGCAGGTCGCCGACTCGCTGACCCCGCTGGCCAAGGCCCTCGGCCTGTGGTGCCGCACGGCCGTCGGCGGGATGGCCTTCGCCCGCCAGGCGGACGCGCTCTCCCGCGGTGTCGACCTGCTGATCGCCACGCCGGGCCGGCTGTCGGACCACGTCCGGCAGGGCACCGCGCACCTGGGCGACTGCAACTTCATCGCCCTCGACGAGGCCGACCAGATGGCGGACATGGGCTTCATGCCGCAGGTCCGCGAGATCATGGACCTCACGCCGCCGGGTGGCCAGCGGCTGCTGTTCTCGGCGACCCTCGACGGTGACGTCAACCGCCTGGTCAGGCAGTACCTGACCGACCCGGTCACGCACTCGGTCGCGCCGTCGACCGCCAGCGTGACGACCATGGACCACCACGTGCTCCAGGTCTCCCACCAGGACAAGCAGGACGTCATCACGCAGATCGGCGCCCGCGAAGGCCGCACGATCATGTTCGTGCGCACGAAGCACCACGTCGACCGCCTCACCGAGCGGCTGCGCGAGCAGGGCGTGCACGCGGCGGCGCTGCACGGCGGCAAGACGCAGGGGCAGCGCAACCGCGTCCTCGCCGACTTCAAGGACGGCCACACCCCGGTGCTGGTCGCCACGGACGTCGCCGCGCGCGGCATCCACGTCGACGACATCTCGCTGGTGCTGCACGTGGACCCGGCCGCCGACCACAAGGACTACCTGCACCGCGCCGGCCGGACCGCGCGCGCCGGGGCGTCCGGTGTGGTCGTCACGCTGGCGACGCACGACCAGCGCCGGATGGTCCGCCGGCTGACCGACCGCGCCGGCGTGCGCGCGGAGTCGACGACGGTCCGCCCGGGCGACGCCGAGCTGTCCCGCATCACCGGTGCCCAGGAGCCCAGCGGCGAGCCGGTCGTCGAGCGGCGGCGCGAGAACCCGCGCCGCGGCGGCGGCTTCCGCGGTGACCGCGGCTTCGGCGGTAGCCGGGGCGGCGAGCGCGGCGGTTCTTACCGCGGCGAGCGCAGCTACGGCGACCGTGACCGCGGTGGCGAGCGTGGCGGCGACCGCGGTGGTTACCGCGGCGGAGACCGCGAAGGCCGTCCCGGCGGCTTCGGCAGCCGCGGCCGTCAGCCCCGTTCGGGCAACGCCGGTGGCTACGGCCGTCCCAGCCGTGGCCCGCGTCGCGGCTACGACAGCTGAGTTTCTCCTTCGGAAGCCCCGGACCACGCGGTCCGGGGCTTCCGGCGTTTCCGGGCCCGCTTGGCGGTGGCGCGTGGGCCGGATGGGAGACTGCGGGACGTGACTACGCCGCCGACGCCCCCGCCCGACGAGGTTTTCGACTGGCTCGACGCCGAGGCGGAGAAGCGGGCGAACGCGGGACTCGTGCGGCAGCTGCGGCCGCGTCCCGCCCAGGCCGACGAACTGGACCTGGCCGGCAACGACTACCTCGGGCTGGCCCGCGACAAGCGCGTCGCCGGGGCCGCGGCGGCCGCCGCGTTGCGCTGGGGCGCCGGGTCGACCGGGTCGCGGCTGGTCACCGGATCGACCGAGCTGCACACCGAGCTGGAGCTGGAGCTCGCCCGGTTCTGCGGCGCGCAGGCGGCGCTCGTGTTCTCCTCCGGCTTCGCCGCGAACCTCGGTGCGGTGACGGCGTTGTCCGGGTCGGAGTCGGCGATCGTCACCGACAAGTACATCCACGCGTCGCTGATCGAAGGCTGCCGGCTGTCGCGCGCCGACGTCGCCGCGGTCGCGCACTCGACGCCGTCGGCGATCAAGCACGCGCTGGCGACCCGGCGCAAGCCGCGGGCGCTGGTGGTGACGGACTCGGTGTTCTCGGTCGACGGCGACCTCGCGCCGCTCGAGGAGCTGGCCGGGATCTGCCGGGCGCACGGCGCGGCGCTGCTGGTGGACGACGCACACGGCTTCGGCGTCCTGGGCGAAGGCGGCCGCGGCGCCGTCCACGCGGCCGGACTGTCGGGCGCGCCCGACGTCGTCACGACGTTGACGCTGTCGAAGTCCCTCGGTGCGCAAGGCGGCGCGGTGGTGGGGCCGCGTCGCGTGATCAAGCACCTGGTCGACACCGCGCGGAGCTTCATCTTCGACACCGCGCTGGCGCCCGCGAGCGCTGCAGCGGCGCTGGCGGCGTTGCACGCGCTGAAGGAGGAGCCGGGGCTCGCGGCGAAGGTGGTCGAGAACGCGGGCAACCTGGCGATGTCGTTGAAGGCGAACGGGTTGAAGGCGAGCGTGCCGGACGCCGCCGTGATCTCGGTTCAGGCGCCGTCCGCGGAGACGGCGGTGGCGTGGGCCGCGGCGTGCGCCGAGCAGGGCATCCGGGTCGGGTGCTTCCGGCCGCCGTCGGTGCCGGACGGGATCTCGCGGCTGCGGCTGACCGCGCGGGCCGACCTCACGGAGTCCGATGTGGACCGGGCGGTGAAGGTGATCACCGCGACGGCCCCGCGGGGCGCGATCAGCTGAACTCGCGTGATCCCAGGCAGGACTCGCGTGATTGGACGGGCATCTCGCGTGATTGGCGGGGCATCACGCGTGTCTGCGGGGGCATCACGGGCGGCGGCGCATCTTGATGTGGGGGATTCCGTCGTCGTCGAGGTACTCCTGGCCTTCCGCGACGAAGCCGTAGCGGGCGTAGAAGCCCTGGACGTACGTTTGGGCGTCGAGGACGTACTCGCCCGGGATGGTCAGGGCCGCGTCCATCAGGCGGGCCGCGAGGCCGGCGCCGCGGGCGGGGGCCGCCGTCACCACGCGGCCGATGCGGCGGATGCCGCCCGGGTCGAGCAGGACGCGCAGGTACGCCAGGACCGCGCCGCCGTCCTCGAACCACAGGTGGCGGGTGTCCGGGAGCAGGTCACGGCCGTCGAGCTCCGGGTACGCGGCCTTCTGCTCCACGACGAACACGTCGACGCGCAGGCGCAGGATGTCGTGGAGCTCGGCGGCGGTCAGCTCGGGACCGGTGGCGTCGTGCAGGGTCGGCATACCCCTGCTTAGCACGCTCAGCCGAGGAGGCGGGGCTTGGCCTGGGCCTTGATGTCGTCGGAATACGTGGAGACGCGCGTGTACACGCCCGGCTTGTTGGCCTTCGCGCAGCCGTCACCGAAGGAGACGATGCCGATCAGCGTGTCGCCGACCACGAGCGGGCCGCCGGAGTCGCCCTGGCAGGCGTCGACGCCGCCCTCGGCGTAGCCCGCGCACACCATGGTCCGCTGGTCGTAGACGCTGTAGTCGGCTTTGCATTCGGTGTCCGAGACCAGCGGGACCTCGGCGCTGCGCAGGTAGTCGGACCGGGCGCCGCCGTCGGCGATACGGCCCCAGCCGAGCACGGTCGCCTGGGTGCCCTTCGCGTACAGCCCCGCGTCACCGCTGTCGGGCAGCTTCGCGGGCCGGTAGTCGAACTGGCCGCGGACGGTCAGCACCGCGATGTCGGTGCCCTTCGTCGGGTCGCTGTAGCCCTGGCCGACCCAGACCTTCGAGACGCCGAGGACCTGGCCGTCGGTCGTGCGCTTGTCCTCGCGGCCGGCCACCACGCGGATGTCCTGCTTCGCCACCGCCTTCGCGCAGTGCGCCGCCGTCGCGACCGCCGTGGAGCTGACGATCACCGCGCCGCAGAACTGGTTGCCGCCCGCGTCGGTCAGGTACACCGCATACGGGTGGTCCGACAGCGAAGCCTTCTCGCCGCCGACGATCCGCGGCTGGTTGGCCGAAGCCGGGTCCGCCGCCGCCGTGCCCACCACGACCGGGACGGCGACCGCGGCGACCGCGAGGAGCGCGCCGCTCACGAACAGCAGGGATCGGCGGGACTTCACGGACATGGGACTTCCCCTTTTCGACGCAGCACGGAGCTGAGCACTCGGCACCCGGACAACTCCGGTGCGTGAACGACGTGCGCTCAATACCCTAAGCCGAGGGGGCCCAAAACGGCGTCACTGGAACGGGTGGTCTCCGCGTTCGGCGCGCTTCTGCCAAGCTGACCGGATGTGGCGAAGGGCGGCGGCGTGCGCAGCACTGGCCCTCGCCATGAGCGCGTGCTCCGCGGAACCACCGCCCTCACCTGCGCCATCGCCTTCGCCGAGCCCGGCGAGCACAACGAGCACAACGAGCGCGGCGAGCACCACGGCCGCACCGGTGACGGCGTCGAGCGCACCCGCCGCCCCCTGGCGGGTGGGTGCCCGGCCGCTCCCCCGCCGTCCGGACGGCTTCGGCGAGGTCGAGCCGACTCCACCCGAACTGGTGAATCGGGCACTTCCGACAAAAGACCTCCTGCCGCCGCCCGCGGGGAACGCCTACGCCTCGACGATCAGCGCCGTGCCCGCCGACGTCCTCGCGCGCAGCACGTGGCAGCCCGCCTGCCCCGTCAAGGCGAGCGACCTCCGCTACCTGACGATGTCCTTCTGGGGCTTCGACGGCCGTGCGCACACCGGGGAAATGCTGGTGAACGCCCGGGGCGCGGCGGGCATCACGAAGGTCTTCGGGCAGCTGTTCGCCGCGCGCTTCCCGCTCGAGGAGATGCGCGTGACCGCCCCGGCCGAGCTCACCGCGCCGCCGACCGGGGACGGCAACGCGACCAGCGCGTTCGTCTGCCGCCCGGCCCGCGGGCAGACGACCTGGTCGGCGCACGCCTCCGGGCTCGCCGTGGACGTCAACCCGTTCTGCAACCCCTACACCCAGGGCGACCTCGTGCTGCCCGAGCTGGCCTCGGCGTACGTCGACCGCGCGCGCGAGCGGCCCGGCATGGTGCAGGCCGGCGACGCGACCGTGCGCGCGTTCGCGGCGATCGGCTGGAGCTGGGGCGGCACCTGGACCAGCCCGAAGGATCGGATGCACTTCACCGCGACCGGCCACTGACCACGTAATACGACGTTAAGCACAACAGGGAACACGCGGTTCTCGGGCACGGTTGGCTAGGGTGAAACGACCGGAACCGGACCCCGCGGAGGATGCAGTGCCCCACTACGACCTGGTGATCGTCGGGACGGGATCGGGGAACTCCATCCTCGGCCCCGGTTTCGCCGGCAAGAAGACGGCGATCGTGGAGAAGGGCACCTTCGGCGGCACCTGCCTCAACGTGGGCTGCATCCCGACCAAGATGTTCGTGTACGCCGCCGACGTGGCGTACACGCCTTCGCACAGCGCCAAGTACGGCGTCGACGAAGAGCTGAACGGCGTGCGCTGGCGCGACATCCGTGACCGCATTTTCGGGCGGATCGACCCGATCGCCGAGGGCGGCGCGGAGTACCGCCGCAGCCACGAGGACAACGCGAACGTCGACGTCTACGAGGGCGCGGGCCGCTTCACCGGCCACAAGGAGCTGCGCGTCAGCTTCACCGACGGGCGCCCCGACGAGGTGCTGACCGCCGACCGGTTCGTGCTGGCCGCGGGCGGACGTCCGGTCATCCCGGAGATCCCGGGCCTGGACGACGTCGAGTACTACACGTCCGACACGGTGATGCGGCTCGACGAGCTGCCCGAGCGGATCGTCATCCTGGGCGGCGGCTACATCGCGGCCGAGTTCGCGCACGTCTTCGGGTCCTTCGGTGTGCAGGTCACGCTGGTCAACCGGTCCGGGCGGCTGCTGCGCTCGGAGGACGAGGACGTCAGCGCGCGCTTCACCGAGCTGGCGACCGAGCGGTTCGACGTCCGCCTCGACCGCAAGACCGTGCGGGCGCGCAAGACGGAACGCGGCGTCGCGCTGGACCTCGAGGGGCCGCAGGGCGCCGAAACCGTCGAGGGCGGCGTGCTGCTGATCGCCACCGGCCGTCGTCCTAACTCGGACCTGCTGGACGTCGCCGCCACCGGAGTGACCACAATGGACAGTGGGCACGTCGTGGTCGACGATTACCAGCAGACGGCGGTCGAGGGCATCTACGCCCTCGGCGACCTGTCGTCGCCGCACGAGCTCAAGCACGTCGCGAACCACGAAGCCCGCGTGGTGCAGCACAACCTCCTGCACCCGGACGAGCGGATCACCGCGGATCACCGGTTCGTGCCGCACGCGGTGTTCACGCACCCGCAGGTGGCCTCGGTCGGGCTCACCGAGCAGAAGGCGCAGGAGCTCGGCGTGTCCTATGTGGTCTCGAAGCAGGACTACGCCGGGATCGCCTACGGCTGGGCCATGGAGGACACCACGGGCTTCGCGAAACTCCTGGCCGACCCGGCGACCGGGCAGCTGCTCGGCGCGCACATCATCGGCCCGCAGGCGTCGTCGGTGATCCAGCCGCTCATCCAGGCGATGAGCTTCGGCCTCGACGCGCGGAGCATGGCGCGCGGCCAGTACTGGATCCACCCGGCCATGCCGGAGCTGATCGAGAACGCGCTGCTCAACCTGCCCCTGGACTGAGGCCCGCTCAGACGAAGCGGTGGCGGCCGGCGAGGGCGCCGAACACGATCTGGACGCCGAGGAGGCCGAGCAGCATGGCCAGCGGCACGGCCCAGCCGTGCGCGAGGTCGTGCAGCAGGCCGAACAGGAACGGCCCGAGCGCGGCGAACAGGTAGCCGAAGCCCTGCGCCATCCCGGACAGCCGGGCGGTGTCCGCGCCGGTCCGCGCGCGCAGCGCGATCACGGTCAAGGCCAGGGAGAACGTGCTCATCCCGAGCCCGACCAGGATGCTCCACAGCAGCGGTGACCACGACGGCGCGAGCATCAGCCCGATGGTCCCGGCGACGCCGAACACGCTCAGGCCCACGATCCACGGGCTCTGGCCGCGCCGCCGGGCCGCCATCGGCGCGACGACGAGGCTGATCGGCACGGCGATCAGCGAGACCAGGCCGAACAGCAGCCCGGCGTCGTCGCGCGGCACGCCCGCGTCCATCAGCACCTGCGGGAACCAGCCCATGGCGGCGTAGGCGTAGAAGGCCTGCAGGCCGAAGTACGCCGTGACGATCCAGGCCAGCCGGTTGCGCAGCAGCGAACGACCGCTTCCGGCGCCGTCGGCGGGCCGCGGGGCCCGGCCGGTGCCGCGGGCTGCGAAGATCCAGGCCAGCAGCGCGACGACGGCGAGCACCGCCCAGCTGCCCAGGGCCGGGCGCCAGCCGCCGAGCGTGTCGCCGAGTCGCGGGGTGACGGCCGAGCCGAGGGCGCCGCCGCCCTGCAGCGCGGCGGTGTAGACGCCGGTCAGCACGCCGATGCGGGCCGGGAAGGAGTCCTTGATGACGACCGGGATGAGCACGTTGATCAGGGCGATCCCGGCGGTGGCGACGAGGGTGCCGCCGAGCACCACGGCCGGGCCGTCGAGCACGCGCAGCAGGAGCCCGGCGGCGAGGGCGGCCAGCGCGAGCGCGATGGCGGCGCCGATCCCGGCCCGGCGCGCGAGCAGCGGCGCGGCCAGCCCCGCGCCGGCGAAGCAGAGTGTCGGCAACGTCGTGAGCACGCCGGCCCAGACGACCGAAACACCCAGGTCCTGGCGCATTTCGGCGAGCATCGGCCCGACGCCGGTGATGGCCGGACGCAGGTTGAGGGCGGTGAGCACCACCGCGACCGCGAGCAGCGCCCCGGCGGCGACCACCCCCGGCGCCCGGACCTCGACGGCGGCGTCCAGTTCGGGTTCACGGTGTTCGACGCGCATGCCCGCTACTATCGCATACGTAGGATGATTGGATGAAGGGATAATCCTGTGCCTCTGGCCACCACGCGCCGGGCCGGCCTCGTCGACCAGGTCATCGAGCAGCTGCGGACCGCGGTCACGCAGGGCGAATGGCCGATCGGCGAACGCATCCCCACCGAGGCCGAGCTCGTCGAGCAGCTCGGCGTCGGGCGCAACACCGTCCGCGAAGCCGTCCGCGCGCTCGCGCACACCGGGCTCCTCGAAGTCCGGCAGGGCGACGGCACCTACGTCCGCGCGACCAGCGAGGTCTCCGGCGCGATCCGCCGGCTCTGCGGCTCGGAACTGCGGGAAGTGCTGCAGGTCCGGCGCACCCTGGAGGTCGAAGGCGCGCGGCTCGCCGCCGCCGAGCGGACCGAGGAAGAAGTCGCCGACCTGCGCGCTCTGCTCGTCCGCCGCGAGACCGACCTGCGGGCCGGCCGCTGGCAGGACTTCGCCCGCACGGACGCCGAGTTCCACTGCGCGGTGGTCGCCGCCGGGCACAACCGGCTGCTGACCGAGCTCTACCGCGGGCTGACGGAGGTCATCGCGGCCAGCATCGCGACCACGGCCAGCATCGCGCCGGGCGCGGACCACGTGCCGGAAATCGGTCACGAAGGTCTCGCCGAAGCCATCGCCGACCGCGACCCGGACCGCGCGGCCGCCGAGGCCTGCGGGTTCCTCGACGAGCTCCTGGAGCGCATCGAATCCGCTTGACCTGCGGTTTCACTCATCGATGACCCCTAAGGGTGCCATTTCAGGGTTGTCGTGGCACCACCGTGGTGCCACATTAGTGCCATGGACCTGACACCCTTCGTGGACAGCCTCCGCCGCGAGTTCGCGGTAGCCGCCGAGGCGGCCGGCGAGGACGCTGTCACCCTGGCCGAGCGGTTGGCCTCCCCGCTGGAGTCCGCCATCCGGCTCACCTTGCTCGACGCGCTGTCGGCCGCGGCCGACGAGATCACCCGGGATCTCGCTCCCGGCTCCGTCGAAGTGCGCCTTCGCCGTCGCGAAGCGGAGTTCGCGGTCTCCGTGCCCACGGCGCCCGAACCGGCTCCGGCGGAAGCCCCGCCGCCGCCCGAGGCCGACGACGGTGCCGTCTCCCGGATCAACCTCCGGCTTCCCGACCAGCTGAAGCAGCGGATCGAGGAGGCCGCGAGCCGCGACCGGCTCTCCATCAACGCCTGGCTCGTCCGGGCCGCGAACACCGCACTCGGCGCCGACGCGAGCCGCCCCCCGCACCGCCGTTCCGTTTTCGGCGAGAAGTACACCGGCTGGGTTCGCTGACCCGCCTCCTCTGACCGGCCAAAACACTTTAGCAGCACCCCAGGAGGGCGCAGCCATGCCTGTTTTCCCCACCCCCGAGCCGATCGCGGCCACGATCGACGTGAGCATCGCCGACGTCCGGATCGTGGCCGGTGACCGCGCGGAAACGACCGTCGAGGTCATCCCGGCCGACCCGGCCGACAACGAAGACGTCAAGGCCGTCGCGAAGACCCGCGTCGAGTTCGCCGGCGGTGAACTGCTGGTCAAGGGCCCGAAGTACGTCACGAAGCTCTGGGGCAAGAGCGGCGCCCTGCACGTGACGATCGAGCTGCCGTCGGGCTCACAGATCACCGGTACCGCCGCGATGGGCGACTTCCGCGTCGCCGGCCGGGTGGGCCCGAGCCGCTTCAAAACCTCCGTCGGCGACATCCACCTCGACGAAACCACCCGGCTCGAGGCGAGCACCGCGACCGGCGACGTCACCGTCGAGCGCGCCACCGGGCACGCCGAGGTCGGCACCGGCTCCGGCGAGCTGCGGATCCGCGAAATCGACGGCACCGCCGTGCTGAAGAACTCCAACGGCGAGACCCGGGTCGGCGAAGTGACCGGCGACCTGCGCGTCAACACCGCCAACGGCGACATCGTCGTCGACCTGGCCCACGCGGGCGTGCACGCCAAGACCGCGTCCGGGGACATCCGGCTCGGCGAGGTCGTGCGCGACCGGGTCGTCCTCGAGACCGCGGTCGGCGAGATCGAGGTCGGCATCCGCGACGGCAGTGCCGCGTGGCTGGAGCTGAACTCGCTGACCGGGTCCGTGCGCAACACGCTCACGCCGTCCGACGGACCGGGCGACACCACCGAGACCGTCGAAGTCAAGGCCCACACCTACACCGGCGACATCGTCATCCGCCGGGCCTGAACACACACACACCGAAGACAGGGGAAATCCATGCCGGACGCCATCGTGGCCGAGGGATTGGTCAAGAAGTACGGGAAGGTCACCGCGCTCGACGGAATGACACTGGCCGTTCCGGAAGGCACGGTGCTGGGGGTGCTGGGGCCGAACGGCGCCGGGAAGACCACCACCGTCCAGATCCTCACGACGCTGCAGAAGCCGGACGCGGGTCACGCGACCGTCGCCGGGTTCGACGTCGTGAAGGACGCGCACGAGCTGCGCTCGCACATCGGCGCCTCGGGGCAGTACGCCGCCGTCGACCAGGAACTGACCGGGGCCGAGAACCTCGAGATGGTCGGCCGGCTCTACCACCTGGGCACCAAGCGGGCCAAGGCCCGCGGCCGGGAGCTGCTCGCCCGGTTCAGCCTGGAAGACGCCGCCGACCGCCCGGTGAAGGGCTACTCCGGCGGCATGCGGCGCCGCCTCGACCTGGCGGGCGCGCTCGTCGCCAACCCGCCGGTGCTGTTCCTCGACGAGCCCACCACCGGGCTCGACCCGCGAGCCCGCACCGAGCTGTGGGACGTCATCACCGAACTGGTCGCGGGCGGCACCACGCTGCTGCTGACCACGCAGTACCTGGAAGAAGCCGACCGGCTGGCCGACAGCATCGCCGTCGTCGACCACGGTCGCGTGATCGCCCGCGGAACCGCCGACGAGCTCAAGGACCTGGTGGGCGGCGAGCGGATCGAGCTGACCGTCGGCACCCACGACGACGTGCTCGTGGCCCGCCGCGCCCTGACCCGGCTGGCCAGCGGCGAGCCGCAGGCCGAGGCGTTCCGGCTCACCGTCCCCGTGACCCACGGCGCGAAAGCGCTTACCGAAGCCCTGGCGCTGCTGGCCGCCGAAGGCGTCGACGTCCGCGACGTCGGTGTCCGCCGTCCCACCCTCGACGACGTTTTCCTCACCCTGACCGGCCACGAGACGGCCGAACCCGCGAAGGAGGCCGTGTGATGAACGCGGTGCAGATGGCCGTCACCGACGGCGTGACCGTCGCCAAGCGCAACTCGATCAAGATCGTCCGGTCGCTGGACCTGCTCGGGTCCATCGTGTTCATGCCGGTGATGTTCGTGCTGCTCTTCGGCTACGTGTTCGGCAGCGTGATCGACATCCCCGGGATGTCCTACCGCGAGTTCATGCTCCCGGGGATCTTCGTCCTCGCCGTGGCGATGGGCAGCATCGTCACCGGCTACGGGCTGACCGACGACCTGCAGAAGGGCATCATCGACCGGTTCCGGTCCCTGCCGATGTCCCCGGCCGCGGTGCTGATCGGCCGCACCACGGCGGATCTGATCCTCAACGTGACGAGCCTGCTGATCATGGGCCTGGTCGGCCTGCTGGTCGGCTGGCGCATCCACACCGGCGTCTTCGAGGCCCTCGGCGGGGTGCTCCTGCTGCTGGCTTTCGCCTACGCGCTGTCGTGGGTGATGGGCACGCTCGGCCTGGCCGTGCGCAAGCCCGAGGTGTTCAACAACGTCTCGAGCGTGGCGATCTTCCCGCTCACGTTCCTGGCCAACACCTTCGTCGACAGCGGCCGCCTGCCCACCCCGCTGCGGGTGATCGCCGACTGGAACCCGGTCTCGGCGATCACCCAGGCGTCACGGGAGCTGTTCGGCAACACGAGCGCGGCGATGCCGGTGCACGCCGCCTGGCCGATGCAGCACGCCGTGCTCGCCTCGGTGCTGTGGATCGCGCTGCTGCTGGCGATCTTCGTGCCGCTTTCGGTGCGCTGCTACAAGAAGGCCACCAGCCACTGACTCAGGGCAGGGTGAGGATCTCGCTGCCGTCGGCCGTCACCACGAGGGTGTGCTCGAACTGGGCCGTCCACTTCTTGTCCTTCGTGGTGACGGTCCAGTCGTCGGCCCAGATGTCGTAGTCGATGGTGCCCAGGGTGATCATCGGCTCGATCGTGAAGGTCATGCCCTCCTCGATGACCGTGTCGACGGAGGGCTCTTCGTAGTGCAGGATCGTCGGCGGCGTGTGGAACGCCGGGCCGACGCCGTGGCCGGTGAAGTCGCGGACCACGCCGTAGCCGAAGCGCTTGGCGTAGGACTCGATGACCCGGCCGATCACGTTGAGCTGACGGCCCGGGCGGACCGCCTTGATCGCCCGCATGGTCGCCTCGCGGGTGCGCTCCACCAGCAGGCGGGCCTCCTCGGAGACGTCGCCGGCCAGGAACGTCGCGTTCGTGTCGCCGTGGACGCCGCCGATGTAGGCGGTGACGTCGATGTTGCAGATGTCGCCGTCCTCGATCACCGTCGAGTCCGGGATGCCGTGGCAGATCACCTCGTTGAGCGAGGTGCAGCACGACTTCGGGAAGCGGCGGTAGCCCAGCGTCGAGGGGTAGGCGTGGTGGTCGAGCAGGAACTCGTGCACCACCTTGTCGATGTCGTCCGTGGTGGCGCCCGGCTTGACGGCCTTGCCGCCTTCCTCCAGCGCCTGGGCCGCGATGCGGCTCGCTACCCGCATCGCCTCGATCACCTCGGGCGTGCGCACGCCGTTGCCGGTGTCCCGCTTCGGCGCCGGCTTGTCCACGTACTCGGGACGGGCGATGGAACTGGGGACGTCACGGCGCGGCGTCTGGACGCCGGGAACGAGCGGGGCACGAACGGACATGCCCCCACCTTACGACGGTCCGCTCAGCCGATCCCCGCCAGGAACCGGTGGGCGGCCTGCACCGCCGGTTTGGACGACCCGGCGTCGGTGAGGAGCACGGCGAACGCCAGGTCGCCGCGGTAGCCGACGAACCACCCGTGCGAGTGGGAGCCGTCGCCGAACTGGGCGGTGCCGGTCTTGCCCGCCACGTCGGGGATGTCCCGCAGCCCGGTCGCGGTGCCGGTGGTGACGACTTCCCGCATCATCCCGCGCAGCGCGTCGAGGACCTCCGGCGACGGCGGATCACCGACGTTCTTCGTCGTCGCCGGCAGGCCCTTGACGATCGACGGCGACGGTACCTTCCCGGCCTGCACCGTGGCCGCGACCAGCGCCATGCCGAACGGGCTGGTCAGCACCCGGCCCTGGCCGAAGCCGTTTTCCGCTCGCTGGACGGCGGAGTCGCTGGCCGGGACGTCGCCGGTGACCGTGGTCAGGCCCGGGACGACGAAGTCGGCGCCGAGGCCGAAGGACCGGGCCGTGTCGGTGAGCGACGACCCGCCGAGGCCGGCGGCGAGCCGGGCGAAGGTCGTGTTGCAGGACCGCGCGAACGCCGTCTTCAGCGGCACCCGGCCCAGGTCGAAGCGGCCTTCGTTCGGCACGACCCGGTTTTCGATCGTCGTGGTCCCCGGGCAGTCGACCGGGCTGCCCGCCTCGGCCTCCCCCGCCGACAGCGCGGCCGCCGCCGTGACGATCTTGAACGTCGACCCCGGCGGGTAGCGCCCGGACAGCGCCAGCGAGCCTTCCTCGTCGGCGGCGTCGTTCTGCGCCACGGCCAGGATGTCTCCGCTCGAGGGCTGGATCGCCACGAGCGCGGCGGAGTACGGCTCCGGTTCGAGGGCCTTCTCGGCGGCGGCCTGGATCTTCGCGCTGAGCGTGCTGGTGACGGCGGGCGCGGGCCGCGGCGGCTCGGCCTTGAGCTCCGCGGCCTCGCCGCCGGTGACGTCACGGGTGACGATCCGCCAGCCCGCCGCCCCGGCCAGCTGCTGTTCGACCAGCGCGCGGATGCCGGGCAGGACCTGCTGCCCGGACCCGCGCGTCACCGGCAGCAGCCGCTCCTGGCTGGCGAAACGGACGCCGGGCAGGTCGTAGATCGCCGGCTTGACCCGCTGGTAGTCGCCGGCCCGCAGGGTGATCACCGGGTAGGCGTCGCCGGGCTTGGTCTTGCTCATCCCGTCCAGCACCGACCGGCCGGTGACCGAGGGCTCGTACCGGTGCAGCGCCTTGGCCAGCGTCCCGGCGACGGCGTTCGCGTCGCCGGTCTTCTGCGGGTCGACGACCACGCCGATCACGGTCTGCGGGCGCATCAGCGCCACGCCGTCGCGGTCGAGGACCGGCGCGGTCTCGGGCAGCTGCGGCAGCAGGCCGAGGGTCTGCCCGACGGCCAGCTGGGGGTGCACGACCGTCGGCTGCCAGTGCACCTGCCAGCCGTTCTCGGCCGCCCGCAGCTGGGCGTCGGCGCGGTAGGACCAGGTGCGCCCGTGCGGCAGGTGCCAGGTGAGCCGGTAGCCGGCCGACACGACGTCGCCGTCCGGCTGCTTCACCTCTTCGTCGTCGACGTCGAGCGCTTCGGGCTCGAGCACCCCGCGCACCTGGCTCAGCACGGTCTTCGCGGCTTCGGGCGAGTCGGTGTTCGCCGCCGCGGCCGCGACGTCCCCGGACGCGACGGCGTCCAGGAAGGCGGAGAGGGCGTCCTCGGGACCGTCGCCCGAGCACCCGGCCGTGGTCGCGGCGACGAGCAGCAGCAGCACCGCGAGAGCACGGTGTCGACGTGCGCTCATGGGCGGATGATGCCTGGTCAGAGCGGTGCGACGGCCAGCGAAACACCGCCACGGAAGAGTGGTTAGAACAGCACCGTCGCGTACTGGCCGACCTGTTCGAAGCCGATCTTGCGGTAGGCCGCGAGGGCGGGGGTGTTGAAGGCGTTGACGTAGAGGCTGGCGGTGCGGCCCAGGCCGCGGACGAGCCGGTTCACCACCGCGGCGGTGCCGGCCGTGCCGAGCCCGTCGCCGCGGCGGTCGGGGTGCACCCAGACCCCCTGGATCTG
This sequence comes from Amycolatopsis bullii, assembly GCF_014654205.1. Lineage (GTDB taxonomy): Bacteria > Actinomycetota > Actinomycetes > Mycobacteriales > Pseudonocardiaceae > Amycolatopsis > Amycolatopsis plumensis. The sequence continues at coordinate 26,177 of NZ_BNAW01000038.1, read as the reverse complement.
CCCGACGGTGGCCGACATGGCGCCGATCTCGGCCTTGAAGACGACTTCGCCGTCCTCGAAGCGGGCGAACGCGCGGCCGGCCCCGATCAGCTCGGTGACCCGGGCGCGGTAGCTGGCACCGCCGTCGCCGCTGCGCGGGTCGACGCCGACCTCCTCGATGAACATCGAGACGGCGGCGGGCAGGTACCGCTCGAGTTCGTCGGGCCGGACGGGCCGGACCAGCGGATCGGCGGCGACGAGCGGGGTGCTGTCCAGGGCCATCAGCGGCTGGTCGCCGCGGACCTCGCGGGCGGGGCCCCACTCGCCTTCGAGCTCGTCCCACAGGCCGAGGACCTGCTCGGCCGGGCCGACGAGCGAGGAGCAGGTGCGTTGCCTTCTCAGTGCGCGGTCGGCGAAGGAGCGCAACGCGGGCGCGTTGCCGCGGAGCGGGATGAGGTTGGGCCCGGAAAAGCACAGCCCTTGGAGCCGTCCGGCCCGGACCGGACGGCTGTCGGCGGCCCAGAGCTCACCACCGAGCCGCCACGGGTCGAGACCGGCCGCCTCGACCCGGGCGCTGACCATGCAGCTGCCCACCGGGTCCGCGGCCAGCGCGGCACGGACCGCCGGATAGTCCCGATCATCGAGCAGCCGTGCACCTGCAAGCCGCAACACGGGCTCCAGGGTGCCAGATTCGGCCGGTAAACGGAACGCGAGGCCGTCGACACGGTGAGATGAACACCCCGGCCGGGCTTCCCGGGCAGAATCGGGGGCATGCAGCGGTACACGTACAAGGTGGTCGAGGTCCGGGAGAAGCTGGTCGGCGGCAAGATGTCGGGGGCCAAGCTGGAGAAACTGCTGAACGACCACGCCGGCGACGGGTGGCAGCTGAAGGCGATCACCGCCACCGAGGTGAAGGGCCGGGTCGGGCCCGGCGGGGTCGACGGCTTGCTGGTCACCTTCGAGCGTCCGGTGCAGTAGCCGGCGGCCCCACGCCGGTCGCGCCCACCAGCCCCACGCCGGTCGTGAGTGGTAAGGAGGGTTAGAACCCGCCTTACCACTCACGACCCGGATCGGGGCCGCGCAGGTGATTCCCAGCCCGCGCGGCGGCACGCCTGGTCAGGCCGCGCCGCGGTAGCTGCCGATCGTCCAGGAGTTGCCTTCCGCGTCGCGCAGGCTGAACGTGTGCGAGCCGTAGTCGGTGTCGGTCAGCTCGGCCGTGATCTCTACGCCCGCGTCCTTCACGCGGGCGTAGATCTCGTCCACCTTGTCCGACACGACGTACACCGCGGAGGCGCCCGGCTTCATCGCGTCGTGGACGCCGTCCGGCGGGCGGACGCTGCCCAGCATCACCGCACCCCCCTCGGGCCAGCGCAGCTCGGCGTGCGCGATCAGCTCGCCCTCGGGCACCACCAGGGCCTCGGTGAAGCCCAGGACGTCGACGAGGAAGCGGACCGCGGCCGGGGCGTCGTCGTACCGGAGGGCGGGCCAGACGTTCGGTTCAGGAGTCATGCTCCTCAGCTTCGCGCCACCTCCGCCTCCTGGTCTTGGAGGAACGGGAGCTCCTCGGCGATCCACGTCCCCGGCGTGCAGCCGGCCAGCGCGCGCCACTCGTTGGTCAGGTGCGCCTGGTCGTAGAACCCGCACTCGGCCGCCAGCGCCGCCAGGTCCGTGTGCCCGCGCCGCAGCAGCCGCCCGGCCCGCTCGAACCGCAGCACCCGCGCCGCCTGCTTCGGGGCCAGCCCCAGCTCCGTGCGGAAGCGCTCGCCCAGGTGGCGACGGCTCCAGCCGACCTCGTCCGCCAGGTCCGCCACGCGCACCCGGCCATCCGCGCCCCGCATCCGGCGCCACGCCTCCCCCAGCTCGGGCGGCGGCGCCACCGGCTCGACGGCCCGGGCGGCCAGGACGTCGTCCAGCAGCGCGAACCGCTCGCGCCACGGCAGCTCCCGCAGCCTCTCCGGCAACCAGCCGAGGCCGAAGCCGGCGAGGTCGGCCACCTCGCCGCTCAGCTCGGCCGCGGTCACGCCGAACAGCGTCCGCACGCCCAGCGGGTCGAGATCCAGCTGGAGGCCCTCCTGCACGCGGTCCTGCCGGATCAGCACCGCACGCGTGTGGAGCCCGCCGACCAGGGCCTGGAAGCTCTGCCCGCCCATCCTCACCGGCCCGGCGAGACTGATGACGAGCGTCACATGCCGGGACGGCAGGCCGCGGTGGACGGCCAGCGTGACGTCCTCCTGCGCGTACCCGACATAGCGCGTGACCAGGGGCCGCACCACGGGGTGCGGCTCGCGAACGGCCCAGGTCACGCTCATGGATTCAGGCTAATCGTCACCACCGACAGTTTCCGCGTCTGATAACACGGACGGTGCGTCCCCACCGCGGAAGGAACCACCCGATGACGATCCAGGAGCAGGCGCAGCAGCTGGAGCTGCTCGCCGACCAGGTGCCGACCGGCATCGCGCTCGCCACGAAGAGCGACCTCGAAGACCTCCAGGCCCAGGTGCTCGGCCTGCTCGGCGAGACGTCCACGGCGACCGCCATCCAGGGCGCCATCCAGCTCGCTTCGCAGCAGATCGACGAGGTCGCGGCCGCGCTGGAGAACGTCCGCCTGCAGATCCGGGACGCCGCCCAGCACCACCTACAGGGCTGACGACACGCTGAAGCCCTCCTCGCCCGAGGGTGAGGAGGGCTTCAGCGGCAGCGAATTCAGCCGGCGGTGACCACCGGCGCGCCCTCACCCAGCGACTCGCCCGCCTCTTCGGCGATGCGCATGGCCTCTTCGATGAGCGTCTCGACGATCGCGTGCTCCGGCACGGTCTTGATGACCTCGCCCTTGACGAAGATCTGACCCTTGCCGTTGCCCGACGCCACGCCCAGGTCGGCCTCGCGGGCCTCGCCGGGGCCGTTCACGACGCAGCCCATGACGGCCACGCGCAGCGGGATCTCCATGCCCTCGAGCCCGGCCGTGACCTGCTCGGCGAGCGTGTAGACGTCGACCTGCGCGCGCCCGCACGACGGGCACGACACGATCTCCAGCTTGCGCTGCCTGAGGTTCAGCGACTGCAGGATCTGGATGCCGACCTTGACCTCTTCGACCGGCGGCGCGGACAGCGAAACGCGGATCGTGTCGCCGATGCCCTGGCGCAGCAGCGCGCCGAACGCGACGGCCGACTTGATCGTGCCCTGGAACGCCGGGCCGGCCTCGGTGACGCCGAGGTGCAGCGGGTAGTCGCACTGCTCGGCGAGGAGCTCGTAGGCGCGCACCATGACCACCGGGTCGTTGTGCTTCACCGAGATCTTGATGTCGTGGAAGTCGTGCTCGGCGAACAGCGACGCCTCCCACAGCGCCGACTCCGCGAGCGCCTCCGGGGTGGCCTTGCCGTACTTGTCCATGATCCGCTTGTCGAGCGAGCCGGCGTTGACGCCGATCCGGATCGGCGTGCCGTGGTCCTTCGCGGCCTGCGCGATCTCCTTGACCTGGTCGTCGAACTTCCGGATGTTGCCCGGGTTGACGCGCACCGCCGCGCAGCCGGCCTCGATCGCCGCGAAGACGTACTTCGGCTGGAAGTGGATGTCGGCGATCACCGGGATCTGCGACTTCTTCGCGATCGCGGGCAACGCCTCGGCGTCGTCGGCCGACGGGCACGCCACGCGGACGATGTCGCAGCCCGCGGCGGTCAGCTCGGCGATCTGCTGCAGGGTCGCGTTGACGTCGGAGGTGAGCGTCGTCGTCATCGACTGGACGGAGATCGGGTGGTCGCTGCCGACACCGACCGGACCCACCTGGAGCTGGCGGGTCTTGCGGCGCTCGGACAGGACGGGCGGGGGCAGGGCGGGCATACCGAGTGCGACGGTCACGGCTTCCAGCGTACCTACCCCTACTGGGCCACCTTCACCATGTCAACCGTCACGGTGAGCAGCGTTACGGCGGGTATGAGGCACAAGAGAGGGGCGGGAACCCCTCCGTGGCCCGTCGCTACTGCAGCCGGATCGGATTGACGATGTCCGCGGTCACTGTGAGTAGCGTCACCGCACCGCCGATGAGCACCAAGACCATCGTGATCCCGGACAGCCTCGTATAGTCCACCGGGCCGCCGGCCGCCTTGCCCCGCCGGGCGCGGATCCAGTCGCGGACGCGCTCGTACCAGACGACCGCGATGTGTCCGCCGTCCAGCGGCAGCAGCGGCAGCAGGTTGAACACGCCGATGAAGAAGTTCAGGCTGGCCAGCAGGAAGAAGAACAGCACCCAGATGCCCCGCTCGACGGCCTCGCCGCCGATCCGGCTGGCGCCGACGACGCTGACCGGGGTGTCCTTGTCGCGTTCGCCGCCGAAGATCGCGGTGACGACGGCCGGGATGCGCTCGGGGAACTGCACGAGCCGCTGCGCCGTCTCGGCGAACATCGTGCCGGTGAAGCTGACCGTGGCGCCGACCGCGGCGACCGGGCCGTACTGGACGGTCGGCGGTTCCATCTTCGGGGAGGCGCCGATCATGCCGACCTCCTTGACGTTCTCGCCGTTCCAGCGGGGCACCTTCGGCACGTCGACGACGAGCCACAGCTGCTGGGTGCCGCGCTGCACCTCGAACACCGTCTTGCCGCTGGTGGCCTGCACGGCGGTGAGCATCTCGTCCCAGGTCGCCACCGGCTTGCCGCCGACGGCGAGCACCCGGTCGCCGGGCCGCAGCCCCGCCGTCGCCGCCGGGGTCAGGGCCTCCTTCGGGCAGGGGGCGTTGGCCTGGGCCTCGGCCTGTTCCTTCGACAGCGTCGGGCGGGCGCAGGAGGTCGAGTCCAGCACCGGAACGGTCGGGCCGGCGTTGAGGTTCGGCAGGCCCATGGTCACGGCCATCAGGTAGAGGACCACGAACCCGAGGATGAAGTGGGTGATCGACCCGGCCGACATCACGACGGTGCGCTTCCAGGTCTTGAACCGCCACATCGCGCGCGGCGCCTCGTCCGGGGTCACCTCGTCGAGCGCGGTCATGCCGGCGATGTCGCAGAACCCGCCGAGCGGGATCCACTTCAGGCCGTACTCGGTCTCGCCGCGGCGCCACGAGAACACCGTGGGCCCGAAGCCCACGAAGTACCGGCGGACCTTCATGCCGAAGGCCTTCGCGGTGAACATGTGGCCGGCCTCGTGCAGTGCGACCGAGACACAGATCCCCAGCGCGAAGAGCACCACACCGATGATGTAGGCGAGCACCCGCTACTTCCCCTCGATGATCGAACCGGCCCGCGCACGAGCCCAGCGCTCGGCCGCGAGAACGTCCTCGACGTCGCGTGGTTCGCGACGCCATTCGTCGGCGGCTCCCACCACCTCGGAAACAGTGTCCACTATCGACGTGAAGCTGGTGTTCTGCGCCAGGAACGCCGCCACGACCTCCTCGTTCGCGGCGTTGTAGACCGCGGGCAGGCAGCCGCCGACGCCGCCGCAGTGGCGGGCCAGCTCCACGGCCGGGAAGGCCTCGTCGTCCAGCGGCTCGAACGTCCAGGTCGCGGCCGTGTCCCAGGTGCACGCGGCGGCGGCGCCGGGCACCCGATCGGGCCAGTGCAGCGCGAGCGCGATCGGCAGCCGCATGTCGGGCGGGCTGGCCTGGGCGATCGTCGAGCCGTCGGCGAAGGTCACCATTGAGTGCACGATCGACTGCGGGTGCACGGTGACGTCGATCTTCTCCGGCGCGATGTCGAACAGCAGGGCCGCCTCGATCAGCTCCAGGCCCTTGTTGACCAGGGTGGCGGAGTTGATCGTGATGAGCGGACCCATGGACCAGGTCGGGTGCGCCATCGCCTGCTCGACGGTGACGCCGGCCAGCTCCGCGCGCTTGCGGCCGCGGAACGGGCCGCCGGAGGCGGTGAGCACGAGCCGGGCGACTTCGCTGTCCTTCCCGGCCCGCAACGCCTGCGCGATCGCGGAGTGCTCGGAGTCGACCGGCACGAGCTGCCCGGGCTTGGCGGCGGCGAGCACGAGCGGCCCGCCGGCGATGAGCGACTCCTTGTTGGCCAGGGCCAGGGTGGCGCCGGTGGCGAGTGCTTTGAGCGTCGGCTCGAGGCCGCGGGAGCCCGGCAGGGCGTTGAGGACGGTGTCGACGGGAACGGCGTCGATCAGCTCGGTGACGGCGTCGGAGCCCGCGAAGAGCCTCGGGAGCTTGAAGTCGCCTCGGGCGTACCCGCGCTTCTGGGCCTCGGCGTACAGCGCGAGCTGGACGTCTTCGGCGGCCGTGGCCTTGGTCACGGCGACGGCGTCGACACCGTGGGCGATCGCCTGCGCGGCGAGCGCGGCCGGATCGGCCCCGCCCGCGGCGATCCCGGCCACCCGGAACAGGTGCGGGTTGCGCGCGGCGACGTCGAGGGCCTGCACGCCGATGGACCCGGTCGAGCCGAGCACGAGAACGCTTCGCGAGGTAGTCATCGCCGGTCATTGTCGCGCGGGGCGTCTCCGCGGCGCACCCGGAGGTGTGGGATCATCGGCGGGTCCGAGGTTCACGGGGTTTGAGGAGTTCATCGTGGCAGGCAAGGCGGTCGAGAAGAGGCGGCCCGAGGTCGACCCGCGCGACGAGCCGTCCGCGGCCTGGGGCTGGCACGGCTCGTTCCCGAAGGCCACCCGCATCGCCGGCTGGGTCAGCGCGATCATCCTGCTGGTGATGATCAAGGGCAACCACGAGAACAACACCGAGAACGTCTGGCTGGTCGGCTTGGCGGCGTTCCTCGTCCTGCTGCTGGTGCTGGACATCCGCAAGCAGCGCACGGCCTGGCGCAAGTAATTCGTCATTCGCTAACGTCCCCGGCATGAAGCTGCGCTGGGGACTGGCTCTGCTCGCTGTGCTGGGTGCCCTGGTGGTGCCTGCCTCTCCGGCCTCGGCTTCGGTGCCGCTGGTCCGGTGCGAGTTCACGCCGACGCCGTCGAACCCGGCGGCCCGTCCGGTGGTGCGTCCCTCTTCTGTGGCGTTGACCCGCGGAACGGTCGATGTGACGTTCCGCTTCAACTACGGGCCGGTGACCGTGCGGCTGGACCGCGCCGGGGCTGCGCCGTGCGCGGTGCACAACATGGTCTCGCTGGTCCTGCAGCGGTTCTACGACCGGTCGCAGTGCTGGCGACTGTCCAACTCCGCTCGCCTCGGGGTCCTCCAGTGCGGGGACATCTACGAGGTCGAGAAGGGCGGGCCGGGGTACAAGTTCCCGGACGAGGTCACGGGCACCGAGACTTATCCGCGCGGGACGATCGCCATGGGGAACCAGGGGCCGGGGACGAACGGGTCGGAGTTCTTCATCGTGCACTCGTTCGCGAACATCCCGGCTCATTATTCGGTGATGGGGCGGGTCATCCGGGGGATGTCCGCGATCGACCGGATGGTGGCGGACGGGATCATCCCGACCGATCCGAACGGGCCGCTCGATGGGGCACCGGCGCACCCGGTGAAGATCCAGCGCGCTACCGGCGGCTGCTAGATCTCATTTCGGGTATTCTTCCTCAACGCTGCCGTGTCCTGGCGGGCTGATATCTCTGCCCTCGTTTCCGGCCAACCGGTCGTGCCATCGGGGTAGCCGGTGGCTGAGCATGACAGGGTGGACCGATTTCCGCGCGTGACCGATCGCCCCGCTGAGTCCGGGGCGCGGGCCGGGCAGGGTGGGGCGCGAAAGAAAGCCAGTTCCCCGGTTCCGGCAGCGCAGATTTCGCCGCTGGACCGTAAGGTGGTCGTCGCCCTTCAACGCGGTGTGGGAAACCGGGCCGTGTCGAGCCTCCTCGGCACCACGCCGGCTGTCGCGGCGGCATCGGCACCGGCTGGCCTGAGCGTCCAGCGTCACCCACCACCGACGAGCGCCGCGACCAGCAAGGCCGACAAGATCAATTGGACGGTCAAGTCGATCGCCAAGCAGAAGAGGCTGATGACGCTGCCCGACCCCTCCTGGGGACCCGGTGCGCTGCACCACAAGATTTCCAAGGAGACGCTGAGCGGCATCGTCGATGACGACGGCCTGCGACTCGTGCTCTCTTACAACGCCTCGGCCGGCACTCCGGGGCGTGCCGGTGCCCGGGAGTTCTGGGAGGCGTGCTGTGACGTCGCCGGCCCCGAGGTGGTCGGGGAGGCGGCCGGTAACCCCTACAAACTCCTGTGGAACATGGCGGTCAACCTGTCGGTGGGACCGCCGAGCCCGGTCGGCGACCCGGGGATCGGCTTCGACGCCGACACCGAACCGGACCCGGACCGGCCTCAGCAGCGAAAACTGGATCAGGTGTCCGCTCATCTGAAGAAGCTCGAGGACGTCTACTTCCGGCTGAAAGCTCAGCCCGTCGTCCACGACGATGACTGGCGAGAGATGACCGGACACCTTCGAGCGGCCCAATCAGCGCACGCGGGGCTCGACGGCGTCCTGACCGCTCCAAAAAAAGAGCAGTGGAAGCACGACAAGAAAACCAAGCAACACCACCGCAAAGGGCTGCGCTGGTGGCCGGGCAGCAAAGGCGGTGCGATGCTGTTTCACCAAGACCGGGAGAAGCCGGAGGATATCCAGGGGTACGCGTCGAGCGATAAGCCCGTCGCCAAACAGACAGCCACCTCGGCCGGGGGATTCTCCCTGACGCTGACCGTCGACGAGGCGGCCGTCCACCATATTTGCCAACGCCACACCTACCGGCACTTCGACTTCGGCCAAGCCAAGGCGGTCAACAACTTCTGGCCACCGAAAATGGATTTCAGCACGGCGACGGGCAGGGTCCGCGACACCCTTCCCGATATCACCCGGATATGCCTGGAAGAATTGATCGCCCGCGAATCCACGGGATCCACTGACTCCTGGATCGGGCAAGAAGTCAAGCTGAAGAACTGCGCCGCCGGCGGTTACACGGTCTTCTGCACCGCTGTCATCCGCGAGGCCGAGGGCAAGACGAGCCGGGGAGTCGTCAAGACGATCGCGCCAGACGGCGACAGTGGTCATGCCTTCCTCGCTTCGCAGCTGGCGAAGATCGCCCGCCGTTTGGGGATCGAGCCTGCCCGCGGTCCCCAAGCGGCCGCCGCCCCGGGTCCCCAAGCGGCCGCCGCCCCGGGCCCCCAAGCGGCCGCCGCCCCGGGCCCCCAGGCGGCCGCCGCCCCGGCTCCTCGGGCGCCGTCCGGTCCAGCGGCCACGACGGTCGTTGCGGATTTTCAGCTCAAACGGAAGTGGCATCAAGAGGGCACGGCGCTAACGGGTACGTCCGTTCCGGCACCGCCGGAGGTGCTGAACGCCGCCAAGAAGGATCTGCTGGACCACGGTGACCACGTCAAGATCAACGGTGTCGTCTACACAGTGACCGTGGTCCGCGTCGGGCCGGCAAAGACAGACCCGGTCCACTCCGCGAGCGTCACCCAGTCTCCGAGCGGGACGTAGCGCTCGGCAGGATCAAAAGAAAGCCGGGTGCCACCCGGCACCCGGCTTCCCTGCGGCACCTTCAGCGTTCGCTCGACGGCGACACCAGTTCGCTCGGCCCGCTGCCCGACTCCCCGGCCACCGCGGCCAGTTCTTCGCCCACCGACTCGCCGTCCGGCGTGCGATTGCTCTTCGTCAGCAGCGACGCCACCGCACCGATCAGGCACACCACGATCGCGAACCCGAAGGCCACCGCCAGCCCCGACTGGAACGGGCCCGAGATCAGGTTCGGGAAGAAGCTCCGGCCGGTCAGGAACGACGCCTGGTCCGGCGGCAGCGACGCCAGCTGGCCACCGAGGAGCTGCTGGATCGGGTTGTAGCCCAGGAACGCCGCGAACAGCACCGCCACCGCCGGGAGGTTCGCGATCTGGGCCGCCGACGCCGCCGGGACGCCGTGTTCGGTCAGGCCCGCACTCATCGTCGACGGCAGGCTCGAAGACAGGCCCGCGATGATCAAGCTGAAGAAGAAGCCGATCGACAGGACCATCGCCGCGTTCTGGAAGGTCGTCATCATGCCCGCGCCCGAGCCCCGGGCGTCGGCCGGCAGGCTGTTCATCACCTCGGCGCGGTTGGGCGAGGAGAACATGCCCATGCCGATGCCGTTGACGAGCAGGATCGCCGCGAACGCCCAGTAGTCGAAGTTGACCGGCAGGATGATCAGCAGCAGGAACGTGATCGCCGTGATCAGCAGGCCGCTCGAGGCGAGCAGGCGGCTGCCGATGCGGTCCGCGAGGATGCCCGACGTCGGGGCGGCGAGCAGGAAGCCGACCGTCATCGGGAGCATGTAGATGCCCGCCCACAGCGGCGTCTGCTCGAACGTGTAGCCGTGCTGCGGGAGCCAGATGCCCTGCAGCCAGATGATCAGGATGAACTGCAGGCCGCCGCGGCCGAGGGACGCCGTCAGGTTGGCGACGTTGCCCCAGGTGAACGAGCGGATCCGGAACAGCGACATGCGGAACAGCGGGTTGTCCACCTTCGACTCGATGACCACGAACGCCACCAGCACCGCGAGCCCGCCGATCAGGCAGGTCAGCACGAACGGGCTGCCCCAGCCGGTCGGGGACGAGCCGTAGGGCTGGATGCCGTAGGTGATGCCGATCAGCACGGCGATCAGGCCGACGGCGAAGGTGATGTTGCCCCACCAGTCCATCCGCGCGTGCTTGCGGACGCCGGTGTCGTGCAGCTTGAGGTACGCCCAGATCGTGCCGATCACGCCGAACGGCACCGAGACGAGGAAGATCAGGTTCCAGTCGACCGGCGCGAGCACCCCGCCCACGACCAAGCCGAGGAACGAACCCGCGATGGCCGCGACGCCGTTCATGCCGAGCGCGAGCCCGCGCTGGTTGGCCGGGAAGGCGTCGGTGAGGATCGCCGAGGAGTTCGCCATCAGGAAGGCGCCGCCGACGCCCTGCACGATCCGCCAGCCGATCAGCCACAACGCGGCGGCGTCGCCGTCGAACCAGGTGACGGCCAGCATGATGGAAGAAACGGTGAAGACGGCGAAGCCGAGGTTGTACATCCTCGCGCGGCCGTACATGTCGCCGAGCCTGCCGAAGCTCACCACCAGCACCGCGGTGACCACGAGGAAGCCCATGATCATCCACAGCAGGTAGCTCGTGTTGGCCGGTTCCAGGGGGTTGATGCCGATGCCCTTGAAGATGTCGGGTAGCGCGATCAGCACGATCGAGGAGTTGATCGTGGCGATCAGCATGCCCAGCGTCGTGTTGGACAGCGCGATCCACTTGTACCGCGGCCCCAGTTCCGCGATCGAATACGTCCGGCGTTGCGCCACTGTGCAACCTCTCTGCTCGCCCAGTCCCTTAGCTAGGCTAAGCAACTTGCTTGCGTATGGCAACCAACAGCGCGGATCGCCTGGGAGAGCATGATCACAGTCGCTTGATTGTCCTTTGAGGACTGTTTACCGGACGGCCTTTGCCGGACGGGTTGTCCACAACTCTCCCGAACAGGGCAGGGCTGTGGACAACCCCCGTGCGCGGGCCCGGAACTGTCGGCGCTCTCCGGTAACGTTGAAATCGGGGATCCCCCTCACGGCGAGGGCCTTCGCACGCCCTCATCAGGGCCGCACCAGCCGCCCCAGCACGGCCACACCCTCGGCGATCTCCGTCGCCGTCCGCGCCGCATACCCCAGCACCAGCCCCGGCCGTCCCGGGCGTTGCCGGTGCCACGACAGCGGCTGGACCTTCACCCCCTCCGCCAGCGCGGCCGCCGCCACCGCAACGTCGTCCACCTCGGCCTCGAAGGTCACCGTCAAGTGCAGCCCGGCCGCCGCGCCGTGGACCACCGCGCCCGGCAGTGACGCCGACAACGCCTGGATCATCGCGTCCCGGCGACGGCGGTGGCGCCCGCGCACCACCCGCAGCTGCCGTTCCAGCTCGCCCGTCTCCATCAGCCGGGCCAGCACCAGCTGGGCCAGCACCGCGTTCCCCAGGTCGGCGAACCGCTTGGCGGCCACGAGATCGGCGAAGAACCGCGGTGGTGCCAGCAGCCAGCCCACCCGCAGCGCGGGCGCCAGCAGCTTCGACACGCTGCCCATGTAGCACACCTCCGGCAGCATCGACCGGACCGCGGGCACCGGCGCCCGGTCGTACCGGTGCTCGGCGTCGTAGTCGTCCTCGAGCACGATGCCGCCGTCCGCCGCCCAGCGCAGCAGCTCCCGGCGCCGCGAGCCGCCCAGCACCACGCCCGTCGGGAACTGGTGGGCCGGCGTCAGCAGCACCGCGGGAGCGTCCAAGCCGGCGACCTGCACGCCGTCGTCGTCGACCGGCACCGGCGGCGTCGCCAGGCCGCAGTGGTGCAGGTGCTGGCGGGCGCCGAGCGACCCCGGGTCCTCGACGGCCACCGCGGCCACGCCGTGCTGCCGCAGCACCTCCCCCAGCAGCGTCAGGGCCTGCGCCACCCCGGACACCACGATGATCTCGCCCGGGTCCACCCGGATGCCGCGGTTGCGGGCCAGCCAGCGCGACACCGCCAGCCGCATCGACGGCGCACCGCGCGGGTCGCCGTAGCCGAAGTGGGACGGCTCCAGCTCCTCCAGTACCGCCCGCTCGGCACGCAGCCACGCCGCCCGCGGGAACGCCGTCAGGTCCGGGACGCCCGGCGTCAGGTCGATCCGGGCCGGCGCCGCGCGGACCGCGTCGAAGACTTCCGCGCCGGGCAGCGGCGTGATCACTTTCGCAGGGAAAAAGTCCGGCGCCGGGGACGGCGGCAGCACGGGCGCGGCGACGATGACCGTCCCCGCCCGGCCGCGGCCCGCGGCGTGGCCGTCGTCGATCAGCCGCTGGTAGGCCTCGGTGACCACCCCTCGCGAGACGCGCAGCTCGGCGGCCAGCACCCGGGACGCGGGCAGCCGGCCGCCGATCGGGAGCCTGCCGTCGGCGACCGCGGCGCGCAGCTGCCCGGCGAGCCAGTCCGCGAGCCCGCCCGGCGGCGCCGACCGGACGTCCAGCTGGAGGAAGTCCGACCCTATGGATCCCTCCGCAGACGTGGTTTTGGCTCTGTCCATCGGACCATTGTCGCAGGACGCTGGACTCATGGACACCGCTTACGTGCACGGATACGCCGAACCCGAGACCCGCCGCCTCGGCGACCAGGCCGACACCCTCGCCGACCTCCTGCACGCGGGCACGGCCTACCCCGCCGGCTCCCGCGTGCTCGAGGCCGGCTGCGGCGTCGGCGCCCAGACCGTCCACCTGGTGGCCCGCAGCCCCGGCGCGCACCTGACCGCGGTCGACGTCTCCGCGGCATCGCTGCGGGAGGCGAAAGCCCGGGTGCGCGGTGTCGACTTCCGGCAGGCCGACCTGTTCGACCTGGACGGCGAATACGACCACGTCTTCGTCTGCTTCGTGCTGGAACACCTGGCGGAGCCGAAAAAAGCCCTCGCGCACCTGAAGACCCTGCTGCGGCCCGGTGGCACGATCACGGTCATCGAGGGCGACCACGGTTCGGCGTTCTTCCACCCGCGCAGCGAACACGCCCAGGCCGCGATCGACTGCCTCGTCCGCCTGCAGGCCGACGCCGGCGGCGACGCGCTCATCGGCCGCCGCCTCCACCCGCTGCTGACCGGCGCCGGGTTCGGCGACGTCGGCGTGGCACCGCGGACCGTCTACGCCGACGCGTCCCGGCCCGCGCTGGTCGCCGGGTTCACCCGCGACACCTTCACCGCGATGGTCGAAGGCGTGGGCGAAACCGCCGTCGCCCGCGGGCTGATCACGCCGGACCGCTGGGACCGCGGCGTCGCGGACCTGCACCGGACGACCCGCGAAGACGGCACCTTCTGCTACACGTTCTTCAAGGCCACCGGGAGCAGGCCGTGAAGCCCCGGCCCCGGCTCGCGGGCAGCACCGACGTCGTCGACCGCGACCTCGAACGGCTGGAACACGACCTGGCCACCCTCGAACCCGGCTACCCCGCGACGCACTCCAAGGCCGTCAGGTGGTTGCGGACGCGGATCGCGCCGGGCACGCGCTCCCCGGCGTAACAGGCCAGCGCGCGTTCCCAGTGTTCGCGCGCGGCCTCCGGCTCGCCGAGTCCATTGTGGACTTCGCCGAGCCCGCAATGGGCCCGGCCCTGTTCGGGACGGCAGCCCGTTTCCTTGGCCACGGCCAGTGCTTCGCGGTGGTACCGCAGCGCGTCCGCGGAGGCACCGCGCGCCGCGGCGAGGCTGCCCAGGCTGTTGAGCACGCGGGATTCCACACCGCGGTCACCGCATTCGCGGGCCAGGCTCAGCGCTTCTTCGAGGTGCCGGGCCGCTTCCGCGTGGCGGCCCTGCGCCAGCCGCACGTCGCCGAGGTGCTTCAGCGCGACACTGCGGTTGGGCGGGCTGCCGGTCTCCTGCGCGATTTCCAGCGCACGCTCCAGGTGTTCCGCGGCTTCGGCGTACCGGCCGCGCGCGTGCTCGACGTCGCCGAGGATGCCCAGGGCGTACCCCTCGCTCACCCGGACGCCCATGGCGCGCAGGTGCCCCAGCCCCTCTTCGATCACCCGGACCGCTTCGTCGTGCCGGCCCAGCGCCGACAGCGCGTCGCCCAGGTTGACCAGCGCGTAGCCCTCGCTCGTGCGGTCGGCGATGTCGCGTGCCAAGGCGAGCGCCTCTTCCAGGTGGCCGATCGCTTCGCCGTAGCGGCCGATGCCGCGGCAGGAACAGCCGAGCACCACCAGGACCAGGCCCTCGCTGGTGCGGTCGCCCGTCTTCCTGGCCAGGGCCAGCGCTTCCGTGGAGTACCGGATCCCGTCGGCGAACCGGCCCAGCGCGCGGCACACGAGCCCCAGCGTGTTGACCGAGTGGATTTCGGTGCGCCAGTCGCCGGTCTCCCGGGCCAGCACGAGCGCCTCCTCCAGGTACCGCAGGGCCTCCGGCGACCGGCCGACGCGCCAGTGGCCCAGCGCGATCAGGATGAGCGGTTCGGCCTCGGCCGCCCGGTCGCCGGCGTGGTGGGCCAGCGCCGAGGCGTGCGTGTGCAGTACCAGCGCTTCCTCGTGGTAGCCGCCGACGTCGAGGTAGTGCCAGAGGATCCCGGACAGCAGCCGCAGGTGGTCGGGCCAGCCGTGCCGCGTCGCGTGCGCGGCGACCGCCAGCAGGTTGCGGCGCTCGGCCTCCAGCCACGCGGGCGCGTCGAGCACCTTGACGTCGGGGTCCGGCACGCGCGGCCGCAGGTGCCGCTCCTGGGGCAGGACGACGTCCATCGCCTGCCCGGCCGAGGCGACGTAGAAGTCGAACAGCCGCTGCTGTGCCTCGTGGCTCTCGGCCGGGTCCCCGGCCGCGAGTTCGGCGGCGTAGACGCGCAGCAGGTCGTGCAGCTGGATGCGGTCGTCGCCGGTCTGCTGGGCCAGGTGGGCGCGCACCAGGGCGCCGGCCAGCCGTTCGGCCTCCGGCAGCGGGACCCCGGCGAGCGCGGCCAGCGCGGGCGGCGTCAGGTCGCGGCCGGGGTGCAGGCCGCAGAGCCGGAACACGCGCGCGGCGTCGGCCGCGAGGTTGCGGTAGGACCAGGAGAACACCGCACGGACCGCGGTCAGCGGGTCGCCGCCGCCGTCGAGCAGGTCGAGCCGCCGCCGTTCGTCGGCGAGCTCGTCGGCGAGCGCGGCCAGCCGCTCCCCCGGGCGGCTCAGCGCCAGCTCCGCGACCAGCCGCAGGGCCAGCGGCAGCCGGGCCGCGTAGCCGATCAGCGCCGCGGCGGCCTCGGGTTCGTCGTCGACGCGCGGGCCGAGCAGCGCCCGCAGCAGGTCACGGGCCTCGGCCTCGGTGAGCAGGTCGACGAGCACCCGGCGGGCGCCGTGCCGGGCGACCAGCCCGGGCAGCGCGTCCCGGCTGGTCACCAGCACCAGGCAGGTCGGTGAGCCGGGCAGCAGCGGGCGGACCTGCCCGACCGCGTTCGCGTTGTCCAGCAC
This sequence comes from Amycolatopsis bullii, assembly GCF_014654205.1. GTDB lineage: Bacteria > Actinomycetota > Actinomycetes > Mycobacteriales > Pseudonocardiaceae > Amycolatopsis > Amycolatopsis plumensis. The sequence continues at coordinate 10,397 of NZ_BNAW01000038.1, read as the reverse complement.
CAGCAGCATCCGCCGCCCGGTGAGCGCGGTGCGGAACTTCGCGGCGCGCTCGTCCGGCTCGGCGGGGATGTCCGAGCCCGCGACGCCGAGAGCGCGCAGGAACCCCGACAGCGCGTCACCCGGGTCGACCGGCCGGACCGTGCCGTAGCCGTGCAGGTCGAGGTAGAGCTGGCCGTCGGGGAACTCCCCCGGCACGCGCTGCGCCCAATGGACGGCGAGCGCGGTCTTGCCGACCCCGCCGGTGCCGGAGAGGACGGCGATGCGCGCACTCGTGTCGCCTTCTTCGCGACGCAGCAGGGCGTCCAGCTCGGCCAACTGGGCGGCGCGGCCGCGGAAACCGGGCACGTCCGCGGGCAGCTGGGCCGGCACCCGGGCCGGCGGCTCCGGCGCGGCGAAGTCCTGCCGCAGCACCTGCCGCTGGGCCGCCCGCAGCTCGGGACCGGGTTCCAGGCCGAGCTCGCCGGCCAGCCGCCGGCGCACCTCGTCGAAGACGTCCAGCGCGGCGGCCTGCCGCCCGGACGCGGCGAGCGCCAGCATCAGCTTGGCGTGCGCGGACTCGTTCAGCGGCTCCTCGGCGGTCAGCACCCGCAGCTGCACGGCCGCGTCTTCCGGCGCGGCGACCTCGGCGTAGGCCAGCACGGCCTTGGCGCGCCGCATCGCCAGCCCGAGCCGGGCGGGGTGCTGACGCAGCCGTTCGACGTCGGCGAGCGCGGGGCCGCGCCAGAGGTCGAGCGCCTCGGCGTAGGCGTCCCGCGCGAGAAGGGCTTCGAAGCGCAGCAGGTCGAGCTCGTCCTCGCCGGCCGCGAGCCGGTAGCCGCCCTTGTCCGTGACGATCAGGTCGGCGGGCCGCAGCGCCCGCCGCAGCCGCGCGACGTAGGTGTGGAGCAGCTCCAGGCACGACGGCGGAGGCTCGTCCCAGATGACGTCGACGAGGTCCTCGCGCCGGACGGTCCGGTTCGGCTGCAGGGCCAGCAGCGCCAGCAGCAGGCGCTGTTTCTCCGCCCCGATCTCCACTTCTTCGGTACCGCGCGTCACCGTCAGCGGGCCGAGGACGCCGAGCCGCACGGGCTCCGGCGGGGCTTCGGCGAGCGCTTCCCGCAGCCTGCGGGCCGTCTCCGGCCGGGGCCGCCGGACGCTGCCGAGCTCGGCGTTGCGCACCGCGCGCAGGCTCACTCCCGCCCGCTCGGCGAGCTGCGCCTGGGTGAGCCCGGCGAGCACGCGGCGGTCCCGCAGCCATCCGGCGAACGACGGGCCTTCGTCCACAGGCGTCCTCTCCTGCGTCCCCCGAGCGGAACGTACCTCTCCAGCATCACGATCGTGCCGCCCGAGCTGTACCACCGATCGGCGAAGATAACCGTTTCCGCAGGTACGGACGGTGACGGCGGCGGGGAACGGGAGTACAGGCGCTCGTCCACCGCCCTTTCCTAGGCTGTTCGCGTCCGATGGTGGCGAGGGGTTGGCGGAGCAGCCGTCGAGTGGGGTACGACGGCTGCACCCGCTGCTTCACACCCCGAAGCGCTCGAGCAGGGCCCGCACGGCGGCCGGGTCCTCGACGTGGGCGTTGTGCCCGAGACCGGCGAGCGTGACGGCGCCGGGATCGAGCGCCCGCAGCTGCTCCGGACGGCTCATCGGATCGTTCTCGCCGGCGGCGAGCACGACCGGGCAGCGCGCCCCGGCCAGCAGGGCCGGCATGTCCGGTGCGCCGAGGCCGAACGCGGCCGGGTCCATCGCGAGGCGCCAACCTCCCTCGGTCTCGCGAAGCCCGGCCGGGTCGGCCGGCGCGATCCCGAGCAGCCCCGACACCTTCAGGTACGCCTGCTCGGCGTCCACCCGCGTCGCGAACACCCGCGGTGGCTTGGCCGCGAAGGACGCGGCGCGGTTCAGGTCGTCCTGGCTCCACTCGACCTTCACGCCGAGGGCCAGCACGCCGTCGACCTCGACGCCGTACCGGCCGGACGCCAGCTCCAGCGCGAGGACACCGCCGAGCGAGTGCCCGGCGACGATCAGCGGCCCGCCGTCCGGCAGCGCACGGGCGACCGCCTCGGCGAGCGTGGCGAAGCTGTAGTGCGGCAGCGGCGCGGACGGGCCGTGGCCGGGCAGGTCGGGCACCAGGACGCGCCGGTCGAGCTGGACGGCGAAATGGTTCCAGACGGCACCGGTCGCGCCGAGGCCGTGCAGGAGGAGGACGGCCGGTTCGCCCTTGCCGCCGATGCGCATGTTGAGCGTGTCCATCCGCGCAGCCTCCCAAATTGTCGGTGGGCGCGGCTAGGGTCGGGCCGTGACGATCACCGATCCGGACACCTACGTGCGAGGTGTCCCGTACGAGGAGCTGGCGCGGCTGCGGCGCGCCGGCCCGGTGGTGCGCGTCGACGACTTCTGGGCCGTGCTCGGGCACGCCGAGGTGCGGCGGGTGCTGCGGGATCCGGCGGTGTTTTCCTCGCAGCTCGGCGGGACGCAGATTCGCGACGCGGCCGACCTCGCGTACGTGCGCCGGATGATGCTGAACATGGACCCCCCGGAGCACGGCCGGCTGCGCGGGCTGCTCACGAAGGCGTTCACCCCGCGCGCGATCGCGAAGCTCACTTCGCAGATCGAAGGCTGGGCGCGGGACCTGGTTGCGGCGGTCGCCGATCGCGGGGAGTGCGACTTCGCGGCCGTGGCGGCCGATCTCCCCCTGGTGACGCTGGCCGGGGTGTTCGGCGTGCCGGAACAGGACCGGCGGCTGATGTACGACTGGAGCAACCGGGTGATCGGCTACCAGGACGCCGAGTACGCGGTCAGCTCGACGGTGTCCCTCGCCGAGGTGAGCGACCTCGCCCGGGCGGCGCTCGCCGTCCGGCCGTCACCGGGGCCGGACGGGTCGATGCCGGACCCGCGGACGCGCGCGGGCATGCCCGATCTCTACGCGTACGCGAACGCCCTCGGCGAGTACAAGCGCGAGCACCCGGGCGACGACGTGATGAGCAACCTGATGCGGCACGTCGGCGACGACGGCGGCCGCGTTTCGCTCGCCGAGTTCGAGAACCTGTTCTGGCTGTTTTCCGTGGCGGGCAACGAAACCCTGCGCAACGGCCTGCCCGGTGGCCTGCTCGCGCTGCTCTCGCACCCCGCGGAATACCGACGGTTGCTGGCCGACCGGTCGCTGCTGCCCTCGGCGGTCGAAGAGATGCTGCGGTGGTGGACCCCGGTGATGCACTTCCGGCGCACCGCCGCGTCCGACGTCCGATTGTCCGATGTGGACATTGCGGCCGGGGACAAGGTCGTGGTGTGGTTCTCTTCCGCCAACCGGGATCCTGCGGTGTTCCCCGATCCGGACACCTTCGACATCGGCCGGACGCCGAACGACCACCTGACCTTCGGCCACGGCCCGCACTTCTGCCTCGGCGCGCACCTGGCGCGGGTGCAGCTGCGGGCGATGTTCGACGCGGTGCTCGACCTGCTCGGGTTCGTGGAGCTCGCCGGAGAACCGGTGCGGCTGCGGTCGAACTTCCAGAACGGCCTCAAATCGCTGCCGATCCGGTGGGCCGTCTGATGGAGATCCGCGAGCTGAAGGCGTTCGTCGCGGTCGTCGAGGCGGGCGCGATGTCGAAGGCGGCCCGGCAGCTGCACGTCAGCCAGCCGGCGCTGTCCCAGACGATCACGGCCCTCGAGCGGCGGCTCGGCGTCCGGCTGCTGGTGCGCACGAGCACCGGCGTCCAGGTCACCGACGCCGGGACGACACTGCTCGGCGAGGCCCGCGCGGTGCTGGCGCGCCACGACCAGGCACTCGCGGCCATGGCCCGGCACACCGCGGCCGGCGGCGGCGTGCTGCGCGTCGGCGTCCCGCTGGAACTGCCGCCGGACCTGCTGCCTTCGGCGCTCGCGCGGCTCCCCGACACGCGGGTGCAGGCCCGGCACCTGTCGTCGGTGGCGCAGGTCGCCGCGCTGCGGGCCGGTGAGCTGGACGTCGGGCTGGTCCGCGAGCGCCCGGCCGGACCGGACCTGGACGCGGTGCTCGTGGTGACCGAGGACGTCGGCGTCCTGCTGGCCGCGGACCTGGCCGAGAAGCTGGGCTCGCCGGTCCGGCTGGAGGACCTGGCCGGCCTGGAGTGGTTCGCCTTCCCGCGCGCGGGCAGCCCGGCCTGGTACGACGAGCTGGCCGCGATCCTGCGCAGTCACGGCCTCGACGTCGGCCCGGAGGTGCCGGAGGAGCAGCGGCTGATCGTCGAGCTGAAGATCCCGGCGGTCAGCGCGGGCGGGGCGTACGCGTTCGCGCCGCCCGAGTGGCCGTACCCGCTGCCGGACACCGTCCGGTGGGTGCCGCTGGCCGGGAACCCGATCGTCCGGCGGACCTGGGCGGTGTGGCCGGCGACGTCGCGGCGGCGGGACGTCGCCGAGTTCGTCGCGGCGCTGGAAGACCATCGGCGGAACGGATCGGAGGTATAAGGAGGGCCGAACCCGGTTCTGGAAGCCTTCTCCGGGAGATCTCGCTTGAACCCTTCGACCGAGAATTCGAAGGAGTTTGAACGATGACTGCAGAACTGTCCGGGTCGACGGCACTGGTGACCGGCGGGACGAGCGGGATCGGCCGCGCGACGGCGGTCGCACTGGCCGGGCTGGGCGCGCACGTCGTGCTGTCGGGCCGGGACGCCGGGCGCGGCGCCGAGGCCGTCGCGACCATCCGCGCGGCGGGCGGCAAGGCGGACTTCGTCGCGGCGGACCTGACGGACGCCGCGTCGGCGCGCGCCCTCGCGGACCGCGCGCGGGAGCTGGGCGGGCCGATCGACGTGCTGGTCAACAACGCCGGGATCTTCCCGACCGGCCCGACCGAATCCTTCGCCGAGGCGGACTTCGACGCGGTCTTCACGACGAACGTGAAGGTGCCGTTCTTCCTGGTCGCCGCCTTGGCGCCGGAGATGGCGGCGCGCGGCCACGGCGCGATCGTCAACGTGTCCACGATGGTCGCGGTGCGCGGCATGGCGGGCATGGCGGTGTACGGCGCGTCGAAGTCGGCGATCGAGCTGATGACGAAGGCGTGGGCGGCGGAGTTCGGGCCGTCCGGCGTCCGGGTCAACGCGGTCAGCCCGGGCCCGACCCGCACCGAAGGCACGGCGGTGTTCGGCGACGGCCTGGACGAGCTGGCCGCGGCAGGCCCGGCCGGCCGAGTGGCCTCCCCGGAGGAGATCGCAGCGGCGATCACGTTCCTGGCCACGGGTGACGCGAGCTTCGTCCAGGGCGCGATCCTGCCGGTGGACGGCGGCCGCTTGGCGGTGTGAGCCCTCGCGGGACGGCGTCACTTCAGGAAGGTGACGCCGTCCCGGGGTCGTTCGTCCACCGTCAACGCGAACACGTCCGGCCGCGCGTAGTGCCCCGAGACGTCGAGGCTCTTGCGGGCCTCGACGATCTCCTCCAGGTCGATCTCCGCCGTGATCACGCCTTCCGCGTCGTGCAGCGGGCCCGCCAGCACGTCGCCCAACGGACCCACGATCACGCTGCCGCCGCGGAACGGATCGTCGCCGTCGGCCTCGTACGGGCACGCCGAAACCACGAAACAGCGGCCTTCGTCGGCGATGTGGCGCATCGACGCCTGCCAGACGTCGCGGTCGTCCGCCGTCGGGGCGCACCAGATCTCGACGCCCTTCGCGTACATCGCCGCGCGCAGCAGCGGCATGTGGTTCTCCCAGCAGATCGCCGCACCGGCCAGGCCCGCCGCCGTCGGGACCGCCGGGAGCGTCGAACCGTCGCCGCGGCCCCAGAACAGGCGTTCGCGGGCCGTCGGGACGAGCTTGCGGTGCTTGGCGACCAGCCCGAGGGCCGGGTCGAGGAAGACCACCGTGCTGTACAGCGTCGAGCCGTCGCGCTCGATGACGCCGACGACCAGGGTCGCGCCGGTCCGGGCGGCGAGCGCGGCCAGCTCCGTCGTCTCCGGGCCCGGCACCGTCACCGCGGCGTGGAAGTACTCGGGGAACGGCGTCCGGCCCGGGTAGCCGCCGAGCACCGCCTCCGGCAGCACGACCAGGTCGGCGCCGCGGAGCTCGTCCTCGAACGCCAGCACCCGGTCGATCGGGACGCCGGTGGCGAGCTGCAGCGCGGCGACGACCGTCATCCGCGGACCGGCCACGGGACGACCGCCGACGTCCGCCGCTGGTAGTCGGCGTATTCGGGGTACCGCGACTTCGTGATGCTCTCGGTGAACCGCGTCGAGCCCACGAACAGCAGGGTCAGCAGGACGGCGCCGGCGACCGTCCACTGCAGACCGCCGGCGACGACGCCGAACGCGGCGATCGCCCACCACTGCGCCTGCTCGAAGAAGAAGTTCGGGTGCCGCGAGTAGCGGAACAGCCCGGTCTGCAGGAACCGCGTCGGCGCCCGGCCCGCGTGCTTCTCGCGGTGGAACGCCCACTGCTGCTGGTCGGCGACCGTCTCCCCCACCAGGAAGCCGGCGAACACCACTGCGACGACGACGTCCGCCACGCCGAACCCGCCGGGGTGTTCCAGCGCGGTCAGCGCGGGCAGCGTGATCAGCAGCAGGATCACGTTCTGGTACAGCGAGATGAAGAAGAAGTTGAACAGCTGGAACTGCCACGGCGCCATCCGCTCGCGCAGCACCGCCCACCGGTAGTCCTCGCCGCCGGGCGCGTACCCGCCCTTGCGGGCGAAGTTGAACGTCAGCCGGGCGCCCCACAGCGCCACCAGCGCGAACATCACGTCGAGCCGCGCGTCGGCGAACCCGGCGGCACCGGCGAAGATCCCCACGTAGGCCACCGGCACGATCGACCAGATCCGGTCGACCCAGGAGTACTCCCTGGTCAGCACGGAGGCCAGCCAGGTACCGAGCGTCACCCCGGCGAAGACGAACAGGCACACCCACAGCGCGTCCATGTGCTCACTTTAGGACCTAGGATCGGCGCCGTGCCGTACTCGTTCCTCAGCCACCTGGAATGTTCCCGGACGGGCGAACGCGTGGACGCCGACGCGGTCCAGGGCCTCTCCCCGGCGGGCGCGCCGCTGCTCGCGCGCTACGACCTCGACCGCGTCCGCGAAGCCGTGACTCCGAAGGAGATCGCCGGGCGCGAGCCGACGCTGTGGCGCTACCACGAGGTGCTGCCCGTGCGCTCGGCCGAGCACGTCGTCAGCCTCGGCGAGGGCATGACGCCGTTGCTGCGGCTGCCGCGCTACGGCCGCGAGCTGGGCCTGTCGCGCCTGTGGATGAAGGACGAAGGACTGGTCCCGACCGGCACGTTCAAGGCCCGCGGCGCCGCGGTCGGCGTCTCGCGGGCGGCCGAACTGGGCGTGCGCGGGATCGCGATGCCGACGAACGGCAACGCCGGCGCCGCGTGGGCGCTGTACGCGGCGCGCGCGGGGCTGTCGAGCCTGGTGGCGATGCCGGACGACGCCCCGGCGATCACCATGCGCGAGTGCGTCGCCGCCGGGGCGGAGCTGTACCGGGTGGACGGTCTCATCGGGGACGCGGGCAAGCTCGTCGCGGCGGCGGTCGGGCGGCGACCCGGCGTGCAGGACGTCTCGACGCTGAAGGAGCCGTACCGCATCGAGGGCAAGAAGACGATGGGGTACGAGATCGCCGAGCAGTTCGGCTGGCGGCTGCCCGACGTCATCCTCTACCCCACCGGCGGCGGCGTCGGCATCATCGGGATCCACAAGGCGTTGCTGGAGATGCGGGAGCTGGGCTGGGTTTCCGGTCCGCTGCCGCGTCTGGTCGCCGTCCAGGCCACCGGGTGCGCACCGATCGTCACGGCCTTCGAGCGCGGTGAGCGGGAAAGCAAGCCGTTCCCCGACGCCCGGACGGTCGCCTTCGGCATCACGGTGCCCAAGGCGCTGGGCGACTTCCTCGTGCTCGACGCCGTGTACGCGACCGAGGGCACCGCGATTGCCGTCACCGACGAGGAACTGCTCGCGGCGCAGCGCGAACTGACCTCTTACGAAGGCACCTTCGTCTGTCCGGAAGGCGGAGCGTGCTTCGCCGCGCTGAGGCACCTTCGCGAGTCAGGGTGGCTCGAAGGCGACGAAGACGTCGTCGTGCTCAACACCGGCGCCGGGATCAAGTACCCGGAGACGGTGCCCCTCGACGTCCCGCGCCTGGCCAAGACAGACGCGATCCCTTAGAGGACCGACCGCACCGTTTCGGGGTCGCGGGCGACGACCGTCGTGCCGTCGTCGGCCGTGATGATCGGCCGCTGGATGAGTTTCGGGTGCTCGGCCAGCGCCTCGATCCACTTCGGCCGGTCCTCGGGCGTGCGGCCCCAGGTCTTGAGGCCGAGTTCCTTCGCGACGGGCTCGGCGGTGCGCGTGATGTCCCACGGTTCGAGGCCCAGGCGCGCCAGGACGGCTTCGAGTTCGGCCGCCGTCGGCGGGTCCTCGAGGTAGCGGCGCACGGTGTACTCCGCGCCGGCCTCGTCGAGCAGCGACACCGCGGACCGGCACTTCGAGCACGCCGGGTTGATCCAGATCTCCACGGCGGCAGCCTACCGCGCTGGTTTTGGAGCACGTGTTCTGTTACGGTCGCGCCATGCCCCGCCCCCGCGTCCACGACCTCGACGCGCTCCTCGACGTCGCCGAGCGGCTCGTCGCCTCCTCGACGGAGGTGACGGTCCGTGGCCTGGCGGCGGCCGCAGGTGTCCCGAACGGGACGATTTACCACGCGTTCGGGTCACTCAGCGCCCTGCTGGCCCAGGTCTGGCTGCGCGCGGCGACGGCGTTCCTCGACCTCCAGACCTCGCTCGTGGACCAGGCGGCCTCCCCGGTGGAGGCGGTCGTCGCGGCCGCGGACACGCCCGCGGAGTTCGCGCTGCTGCGTCCCGACGGCGCGCGGATGCTGCTGAAGGTGCGGGGCGATCGGCTGTTCGGGCCGGAGGTGCCCGACGAGCTGGCGGAAGCCCTGCACGCGGTGGACAACCGCCTGGTCGCCCTGCTGGTCCGGCTCGCCCGGCAGCTGTGGAACCGCGGGGACGGCCTGGCGGTCGAGGTGATCACGACGTGCGTCGTCGATCTGCCGACCGCGTTCTTCCGGCGCGACATCACCGATCCGCTGGTGCGGGAAAGGCTGGCCGCCGCGGTGCGGGCGGTGCTGACCGTGCCCCCTCGAGAAAAGGACCGACCGTGACCGTTTCCGTGCTCGATTGGGGCGACGGCGAAAACCGCTTCTCCCCGGACTGGCTGCAGCGCGTCCATTCCTTTTTGGACGGAGTCGAGGGAGCCCTGGTGACCACCGGAGGCGGCAAGTTCTATTCGAACGGCCTTGACCTCGAATGGCTGACCGCCCACGGTGACCAGGCATCCGAGTACGTGGCGGAGGTGCAGGAGCTGCTGGCGCGCGTGCTGACGCTGCCGGTCCCGACGGTCGCGGCGATCAACGGTCACACGTTCGGCGCGGGAGCGATGCTGGCGCTGGCGCACGACTTCCGCGTGATGCGCGCGGACCGGGGTTATTTCTGTTTCCCGGAGGCGGACATCAACATCCCGTTCACCCCGGGCATGGCGGCGCTGATCCAGGGCAAGCTGACCCCATCGGCGGCGATCGCATCGATGACGACGGGCCGCCGCTTCGGCGGCCCGGAGGCGGCGGAGATCGGGTTGGTGGACGAGGTCACGGCCGAGGGCGAGGTGGTGAAGGTGGCGCACGAGCGAGTGGCGGCGCTGGCGGGGAAGGACCGCGGAACGCTGGGGGCGATCAAGGAGACGATGTTCGCACCGGCGGTGGCGGCTTTGCGGGCGGCGGGGTAGGCCTCCGGCCCCCGATATCCAGCTTACCGGGCACCACCGACAGTTTCCGGCGAGCGGCGGGACCGATCGGCGGAATGCGACCGTAGCGGACAGTTCCGGTGAACGACGAGAGCCATCGGCGAAAAGCGACCGCAGCGGGCAGTTCCCGTGAACGACGAGAGCCATCGGCGAATTGCGACCGTGCGGGCAGGTCCGCGCCGTGTCGGCCCGGCATGGGGCGCAGGCGGCGGTTCCTGGGGCTGTCCGGCGGCACACCCGAAGGCACGGGTTTGGGCCCGCAGCCGTTGTGGCTGCGGGCCTGTCCCATGTTCAGGCTGCGAAGGGCAGCGGTTCGTGGAGGTTGTTGCGCCGAGGTTTTCGGCGGCGGTCGATGAACTCTGGGGGAAGGAATTCCGGTAGGCCGTCGGCGGCGATGCGGACTTCCCAGCCCGAGCGGTGCAGCAAGCGGTGGTGGTGGGCGCACATCAGCACCAGATTGCTCAGGTCAGTCGGGCCGCCGTCTGCCCAGTGGCGGATGTGGTGCCCTTGGCAGTGCCGGGGTGGCCGATGGCAGCCCGGGAATGCGCAGCCCCGGTCCCGCAGGAACAACGCTCGCCGCAGCCCCGCGGAGATCAGGCGGCGGAGGCGGCCGAGGTTGAGGGGTTCGCTCTTCGCGCCCAGGACTGCGGGGATGATCA
>NZ_BNAW01000037.1 GCF_014654205.1 Amycolatopsis bullii | reverse complement strand
TTTTGTGCGCCGCGCCGCGGCGGGTGCCGGTCCGCTGGCCGTGGCTCGCCGCGCTCGCCGTCGCGAGCTGCCTGATGATCACCGGATTGGGTCTTCTGGGCGGCGGGACGTCCGGTGCCCCGGTGCCCGAGCGGACGGCGACGGTGTCCGTCGGCCAGGGCGACACGCTCGCTTCGCTGGCCGCGCGATTCGCGCCAGAGAGTGAGCCTGGCGCGGTTGTCGCCCGGATCAAGGAACTGAATCGCCTGGACCGGGCCGTTCTGGTGCCCGGGCTGCCGCTCACGGTCCCGGTCGCCGACCCGGCCGCCGTCCCCGCACCCTGATCCACCGGGGCCGTCAACCGCGCTCACCCGGGCGGGGATCCGGCCCGGCGTGCCGCTTGCGCGCGCACCTCTCGAGTTCTACCCTTCGCCGCTATATGTAGTAGTTACACCGCTGTAGTTGGTCCACAGGTTGGGGTAGACTGGACAGCAGTTGTCCACAGCTGGTCGGCTCTTACCCACCGGATGTCCACAAAACGATCACCAGGTGCAGGGGTGCCCGGTGCTCGGAAACCCGGCCACGCGTGGTGGCCGGCGGACGTCGACCGGGGCGGCCGGCGCGGAGGGGAAGGTGATCGGCGGATGAGGTGCCCGTTCTGCCGGCATGCGGACTCTCGGGTCGTCGACTCCCGAGAGGTGGATGAAGGCCAGGCGATCCGCAGGCGGCGCTCGTGCGCGTCGTGCGGTCGCCGGTTCACGACGTCGGAGACGATGGTGCTCGCCGTCGTCAAGCGGTCCGGGGTCACCGAACAGTTCAGCCGGGACAAGGTGGTGAGCGGCGTCCGCCGCGCCTGCCAGGGCAGGCCGGTCGACGACGACGCGCTGCAGCAGCTCGCGCAGCGCGTGGAGGAGTCGATCCGCTCCGCCGGGCTGGCGGAGATCCCGAGTCACGAAGTCGGCCTGGCCATCCTGGGCCCGCTGCGTGAGCTCGACGGGGTCGCCTACCTCCGGTTCGCCAGTGTCTACCGCTCCTTCTCCTCGGTCGAAGACTTCGAGAAGGAGATCGCCGACCTCCGTGAGGCCATGGCGGGTGCTGCTGCCCAGAAGGACAGCGATCAGCGCGAAGACGGCCACTGAGCCGTCCCGCTGCGGGAGAGGGTTCAACCGATGACGGAAACCGTGGGAACGGGGGCCCGCGCGGCCGCCGGCAAAAAAGGCAAGGCCGCCGGCGGGCTGAGCGTCCAGCGCGTCTTCACGACCGAGGGGCAGCACCCGTACGACCAGGTCACCTGGGAGCAGCGGGACGTCGTCATGACCAACTGGCGCGACGGCTCGGTCAACTTCGAACAGCGCGGCGTGGAGTTCCCCGATTTCTGGTCGGTCAACGCGACCAACATCGTCACCAGCAAGTACTTCCGCGGCGCCGTCGGCAGCCCGCAGCGCGAGCGCAGCCTCAAGCAGCTCATCGACCGGGTGGTGCACACCTACGTCAAGGCCGCGCGCGACCACGGCTACTTCGCCACCCCGCAGGACCTCGAGATCTTCGAGCACGAACTCACCTGGATGCTGCTGCACCAGGTCTTCAGCTTCAACTCCCCGGTCTGGTTCAACGTCGGCACGCCGTCGAAGCAGCAGGTCTCGGCGTGTTTCATCCTCGCCGTCGACGACACGATGGAGTCGATCCTCAACTGGTACCGCGAAGAAGGCCTGATCTTCAAAGGCGGCTCCGGCGCCGGTCTCAACCTCTCCCGCATCCGCTCCTCGAAGGAGCTGCTGACCTCCGGCGGCACCGCGTCCGGCCCGGTCTCGTTCATGCGCGGCGCCGACGCGTCCGCGGGCACCATCAAGTCCGGCGGCGCCACCCGGCGCGCGGCGAAGATGGTCGTGCTCGACGTCGACCACCCGGACATCGAAGAGTTCATCCAGACCAAGGCGCGCGAAGAGGAGAAGATCAAGGTCCTGCGCGACGCGGGGTTCGACATGGACCTCTCCGGCGCGGACATCTCCTCGGTGCAGTACCAGAACGCGAACAACTCGGTCCGCGTGTCCGACGAGTTCATGCAGGCGGTCGAGAACGGCACCGACTTCGGCCTGCGCGCCCGGCTCACCGGCGAGGTCATCGACCGCACCGACGCGAAGAAGCTGTTCCGCACGATGGCCCAGGCCGCCTGGGAGTGCGCCGACCCCGGCATCCAGTACGACGGCACGATCAACGACTGGCACACCTGCCCCGAGTCGGGCCGGATCACCGCGTCGAACCCGTGCAGCGAGTACATGCACCTGGACAACTCCAGCTGCAACCTGGCATCGCTGAACCTGCTGAAGTTCGTCACGCGTGAGGGCACCTTCGACGCGCCGCTGTTCGCCCGCGCCGTCGAGTTCGTCATCACGGCGATGGACGTCTCGATCTGCTTCGCGGACTTCCCGACCGAGCCGATCGCCGACACCACGCGGAAGTTCCGCCAGCTCGGCATCGGCTACGCGAACCTCGGCGCGCTGCTGATGGCGCTCGGGCACGCGTACGACTCCGACGGCGGCCGCGCGCTCGCGGCGGCGATCACGTCGCTGATGACGGGCGTGTCGTACCGGCGTTCGGCGGAGATGGCCCAGGTCGTCGGCGCGTACGAGGGTTACGCGCGCAACGCCGAGGCGCACCAGCGCGTGATGCGCAAGCACGCGGCGGCGAACGAGCTCGTCCGCACCTACCACTCGAACGATGCCGCGGTCCGCGCGCTGGCGACCGAGGAGTGGCAGAAGGGCATCGAGATCGGCGCGAAGCACGGCTGGCGCAACGCGCAGGCGTCGGTGCTCGCGCCGACCGGCACCATCGGCTTCATGATGGACTGCGACACGACCGGGATCGAGCCGGACTTCTCGCTGGTGAAGTTCAAGAAGCTCGTCGGCGGCGGCTCGATGCAGATCGTCAACCAGACGGTGCCGCGCGCGCTGGAGGCCCTGGGTTACCCGGGCGAGCAGGTCGAGGCGATCGTCGAGTACGTGGCGCAGCACGGCCACGTCGTCGACGCGCCGGGGCTGCGTCCCGAGCACTACGAGGTGTTCGACTGCGCGGTCGGCGAGCGCTCGATCGCGCCGATGGGGCACGTCCGGATGATGGCCGCGGTGCAGCCGTTCCTGTCCGGCGCGATCTCGAAGACGGTCAACATGCCGGAGTCGGCGACGGTCGAAGAGGTCGAGGAAATCTACTTCCAGGGCTGGAAGCTCGGCTTGAAGGCCCTCGCGATCTACCGCGACAACTGCAAGGTCGGCCAGCCGCTGTCCACGGCCAAGAAGACTGCGGAGACCGCCGCTGCCGAGCCGGAGAAGGTCGTCGAGTACCGGCCGGTCCGCAAACGCCTCCCGAAGAAGCGCCCCAGCCAGACGGTGTCGTTCACGGTCGGCGGCGCGGAGGGCTACCTGACGGCGGGCTCGTACCCGGACGACGGCCTCGGGGAGATCTTCGTCAAGCTCGGCAAGCAGGGGTCGACCCTGGCGGGCGTGATGGACGCGTTCTCGATGTCGATCTCGGTCGGCCTCCAGCACGGTATCCCGCTGGAGTTCTACGTCTCGAAGTTCTCCAACCTGCGCTTCGAGCCGGCGGGCATGACGGACGACCCGGACATCCGCATCGCGACGAGCGTGATGGACTACCTGTTCCGCAGGCTGGCCCTGGACTACCTGCCGTACGAGAAGCGTTCCCAGCTGGGCATCCTCTCGGCGGACGAGCGGTCGGCCGAAGTCGAGGCGGCCTACGGGAATCCGGGCGTCGACCTCGAAGCCCTGCAGTCCACAGTGGACGCCTCGCCAGAGCCGCACGCCGAGGAGCCGGAGCACCCCCACCGCGAAGCCCAGACGACGACGGAGCTGATGGAGCTCCGCCTCGGCAAGGCGGCGGACGCCCCGCTCTGCATGACCTGCGGAACGAAGATGCGCCCGGCGGGGTCGTGCTACGCCTGCGAAGGCTGCGGCGCGACTTCGGGTTGTAGCTGAATGAGGAGCCGGGCGGGGTGCATTCCCCGCCCGGCTTTCCGCAACCATGGAGATCATCTCCGGCGGTACCGACGGGCCTCGGCTCGGCAGTGAGCTTTCCGGCTCGGCCGACAACGTGCACGGGTTCGTTCTCGTGGCCGCAGTCCCGAAGAGCTGGCGCGCGCCTTCGCACGGGCAGGCTGGCGCGTCCGCAAGTCGTCCTTCGCGGAGTACGAAGTCGAACACACGTGGGCCCTGCTCGAGTTCTTCCCGGGCGAAGACGGCGTCGGCGTGTTCGCCGGAGTCGTCGGCCCCGGCCACCTCGACCGCCTCATCGAAACCTTCACCGATCTGGGCCTCACGGTTCGGATCGACGAGATGACCTGACGGCTTCACAGAATCTCCACGGAAGCCACCCGCCGGATCCACACATCCCCGGCATCATCGAACCCGATGACGTACGCACACTGGCTCCAGGACTTCGAAACCGAGGCCGAACGCCGCAGGCAGCGCGAAGATCCGCCGTGGGACCGCGGCGCGAAACTCCACCCCGACGTCGCCAAGAGCATCCAGCGGTTCCAGGTCGGCGAAGCCGGCGACGGCGCCAACCTCATCGCGAAAGCCGCCGGGGACGACACCTACTTCGCCGCCGTCAAGCTCTTCGTCGCCGAGGAACAGAACCATGCCCGGATGCTCGCCGAGCTGCTGGCCGCCGCGAAAGTGCCCACTCTGACGAGTCACTGGTCCGACACCGTGTTCGTGAAGTTGCGGCGGGCGCTCGGGCTGCGGCTGGAACTCATGGTGCTGCTCATCGCCGAGGTCGTCGCGCTGCGGTACTACCGCGCGCTGCGCGACGGCGCCGGCGACCCGCTGGCCGCGCAGGTCGCCGCGCGGATTCTCGCCGACGAGGAGCGGCACGTGCCGTTCCACTGCCACCGGCTCGAGAACGCCTTCCGCGCCACGAGCAAACCCCTGAAGGCGGTGCGGTTCGGCGCGTGGCGGGCCCTGCTGCTCGGCGTGGCGATCACCGTCGCCGCGGACCACGGCGCAGCTCTGAGACGGCTCGGGGCCGGGCGGCTCGTCTTCGTCGCCGACGTGCTCACCGCCTTCGAAGCCGCGCTCGCGCGGATCCGCGGTGTGCACCCCAAGCCGCCCTACGTGCCGAGGCGGGCTCGGCCGCGCGGGTTGTTCTAGAGGAGGCCGGCCAGCTGCCGCAGCGTCCGGACGAGCCGCTCGGACGACACCCCGCGCGACGTCTGGTGCAGGAACAGCTCCGGCGCCAGCGGGGCCAGCAGCACGTCCGCCAGCACCTCCGGGTCCGCCGCCCCCGCGGCCTCCGCCAGCACCCGCACATGTGTCCGCCAGAACCCGTACGCCCCGGTCGTGAACCGCGAATGGCCCACCTCGGCGCCCAGCACCAAATGCGCGTGCCGCGTGAGCAGCCCCACCATCGCCTCGTAGAACGCCGCCAGCCGCTCGGCCGGGGGAGCGCCCGGGCCCAGCGGGGGCTCGCCGCGCAGCAATTCCTCCTGCAACCGGCGCTCGTGCTCGTCCAGCAACGCCACCGCGATCGACGCCCGATCCGGGTAACGGCGGTACAGCGTTCCGCGGCCGACGCCGGCCGCGCGGGCGATGTCCTCCATCGTCACCTCCGCCGCGCCGCGGGCGGTGAAGAGCTCCTCGGCCGCCGCGAGGATCTTCGCGCGGTTGCGGGCCGCGTCGGCGCGTTCGGGCATGTCACCAGCCTAGGGAATATCCGGACAGCGCGTCCAGTTCAGTCAAGCGGACACCGCGTCCACTTGAGGAGGAAATCGTGCCCCACCTGCTGCACCTCGACTCCAGCGCCCGCCGCTCGTCGTTCTCGCGGGAGCTGTCCGCCCGGTACGCCGCCGGCTGGACCGGTACCCGGACCTACCGCGACCTCGCCGCCGACCCCGTTCCGGTGATCGGCGAGGCCTGGACCGAAATCTGCGACGCCCTGCTCCGGAACGGGATCACCGACCCTGCGCACTACGCCGACGTCGTCGAGACGCCGGGGCAGAAGAAGGCCTGGGCGATCGTCGAGCCACTGCTGGACGAGCTGCTCGAAGCCGACGTCGTCCTGATCGGCACGCCGATGTACAACTTCTCGATCCCGGCCGCCCTGAAGGCCTGGATCGACCAGGTGACGTTCCCCCGGATGTCCCTGCGCGGCAAGCAGTTCGTCATCGCCGGCGCCCGAGGCGGCACGTACGCGGAAGGGACACCGCGAGCCCCCTTCGACCACCACGAGCGCTACCTGCGGGACTTCATCGCCGGGCACTACGACGTCGATGACGTCCGGTTCGTGCACGCCGAGCTGACCAACGCCCTGGTCGACCCGCACCTCGCCGCGCGCGACGGGGAACGGGAAGCCTCCCGCGAAGCCGCATTGAAGGCGATCTGATGGGCTGGGTGACGCTGGTCCTCGCCGGGCTCGTCGAGATCGCCTGGTCGCAGAGCATCAAGCCGACGGAGAACTTCACCCGGCCGTGGCCGACGCTCCTGTGCTTCGTGCTCGGCGCCGCCGCGGTGTACCTGCTGTCGCGCGCGATGGACACCGTCCCGGTGGGCACCGCCTACGCGGTGTTCACCGGGATCGGTGCCGTCGGCGCGATCGTGCTCGGCGTCGTCGTCAACAAGGACCCGCTCAGCGTCGGCCGGGTGGCCGCGCTGGCCCTGATCGTCGGCGGAGTCGTGCTCGCACGGGTCACGACGTGAGCTGCCCCCACAGGAACTCGAACACCAGCGCCCATTTGAACGCCAGCTGCTCGTTGTCCGCCGCGGCGCCGTGGCCGCCCTCGATGTTCTCGTGATACCGGACGTCGTGCCCCTGCTCACGCATCCGCGCCACCATCTTGCGGGCGTGTGCGGGGTGCACGCGGTCGTCGCGCGTCGAGGTCACGAACAGCGACGGCGGGTACGTGCGTCCACTGTGGACGTTCTGGTAGGGCGAGTACTTCGCGATGTACTCCCACTCCGCGGCGTCGTCCGGGTCGCCGTACTCGGCCATCCAGGACGCGCCGGCCAGCAGCAGGTGGTAGCGGCGCATGTCCAGCAGCGGCACCTGGCTGACGATCGCGCCGAACCGCTCCGGGTACCGCGTGAGCATGACGCCCATCAGCAGCCCGCCGTTGCTGCCGCCCTGGATCCCCAGCTGCGACGGCGTCGTGATGCCCCGCGAAACCAGGTCCGCGGCCACCGCGGCGAAGTCCTCGTACACGCGGTGTCGCTCGGCCTTGATGGCCTGGGTGTGCCAGCCGGGCCCGTACTCGCCGCCGCCGCGGATGTTCGCGACGACGTACGTGCCGCCGCGGGCCAGCCAGCCGCGGCCGATCATCCCGCTGTAGGACGGCGTCAGCGAGATCTCGAAGCCCCCGTAGCCGGTCAGCAGCGTCGGGCCGCTCTCGGCGCCGGACGGCCGGACCACGAAGTACGGGATCTTCGTGCCGTCCTCCGACGTCGCGAAGTACTGCGCCACGCTCATGCCCGAAGCGTCGAAGAACGCCGGAGCCTGCTTCAGCACTTCGACCTCTTCGCCGACGTGCCCGTAGCTCAGCGTCGACGGCTGGAGGAATCCACTGGAATCGATCAGGTACTCGTCGCTGACGTCGGGGTCGGTGTCGAAGATGTCCGCGCTGCCGAACTCGGGCCCGCCGGCGAGCGGCTCGTCGGTCCAGCCGTCCGGACCGGGGGTCAGCACCCGCAGTTCGCTCCGGACGTCGCGCAGCGTGCCGAGCAGCAGGTGGTTGCGGGTCCACGCCCAGTACTCGAGCGAGGTGTGCTCGTCGGGGGTGAACAGCGTCGTGAAGATCCGGTCGCCGGCCAGGAAGGCGTCGAGGAGGATGGCGATCAGCGAGCCGGCGGGGTGTTCCGTGCCGCCGACCGTCCACGCGGTCCGCGGCCGCACCAGCAGCCATTCGCGGTGCACGGACGCGCTCGCGTCGTCCGGGACGTCGATCTTGACCAGCCCGGTCGGCGTCTTCAGGTGCAGTTCCGAGCGGTAGAAGTCGATCGAGCGGCTGACGAAGTCCCGCTCGAAGCCCTCGGTCGGGTCGTGGGACGCGCCGATCGAGACGTCGTCGGGCTTGCCCTCGAAGACCGTGACGGCTTCGGAGAGGGGCGTGCCGCGGCGCCACTCCTTGGCCAGCCGCGGGTACCCCGAGCTGGTCAGCGAGCCGGGGCCGAAGTCCGTTCCGATGTAGACGCGGTCTTCGTCGATCCAGCCGATCCGCGTCTTCGCCTCGGGGACGGTGAAGCCGACCTCGACGAACTCGTGCGCGTCGAGGTCGAACTCGCGGACCACCGTGGCGTCCGCGCCGCCGCGGGACAGCTCGACCAGGCCGCGCCGGTAGCCCGGCCGCAGCACGGTCGCGCCCTGCCAGACCCAGTTCTCGCCCTCGGCCTCGGCCAGCGCGTCGACGTCGAGCAGCAGCTCCCACTCGGGCTCGGCCTGCCGGTAGGACTCCAGCGTCGTCCGCCGCCACAGCCCGCGCGGGTGGCTCGCGTCCTGCCAGAAGTTGTAGAGGAACTCGCCGCGGCGGCGCACGTACGGGATCCGGTCG
The DNA here is from genome assembly GCF_014654205.1 of Amycolatopsis bullii. Lineage (GTDB taxonomy): Bacteria > Actinomycetota > Actinomycetes > Mycobacteriales > Pseudonocardiaceae > Amycolatopsis > Amycolatopsis plumensis. Next base: position 79,324 of record NZ_BNAW01000037.1, on the reverse strand, counting down.
TCGGCGTCGAGCACCTCGCGCAGCTGATCACGCAGTTCGGCGAACCGGGCACCGGCGGTCAGCTCGGCCAGCGTCTCGTCGTTGCGGGCGCGCACCCAGTCCAGCGCGTCGCCGCCGGTCACGTCTTCCAGCCACAGGTAAGGGTCCTCGACACTCATGCCGATAGTCTCGCCTGGTCCGGGGCCCGGTGGCCACCCGGTGGCGTGTTCGTTTCGTGATCCCTGCCTCCCGGGGCATCCGTATGCTGGTGCCACACAGCAGGGTGAGACCGTTGAGCGACGCCGAACCGCCGTGGCCGGGCCCGGCCCGGCCGCCGGAACCCGCATGGGTGCCGGAGCCGAACCCGTGGGCGCCCAATTGGGCCGCCGCCCCGCCGGTCCCGATCGCTCCGCCGCGCAACCGGCTCTGGGGCGCCGTAACCGGTGTCCTGATCGTCGTGGTCACCGTCTCCCTGATCGCCGCCACCATCCCGCACCGGGTGGACGGCCAGGCGTTCGCCGCGCAGGGCACCGACGCCGGCCGGGCGTACGGCAACACCGGGAAGCCCCCGAAGGCGGTGCGGGAGCTGGCGCGCAACCCGCTGCTCGGTGACGGCATCAGCCCCGGGCCCGCCACCTGCACCCTGCCCGACCTCGGCCGCGCCGCCGACCAGCTCAAGGCCTACTACGACGCGCTCGTCGGCTGCCTCGAGCAGTCGTGGCGCCCGGCGCTGGAGAAGGCGAACGAGCCGACGCTCACCGCGACCGTTTCGGTGACGCTGCCGGAACACAGCTCGTGCGGTGCGGCGCCGACGGAGAACGAGGCCGTCGCCTACTACTGCGGCGGCGACACGACCATCTACGCCCCGACCGACTGGATGCTGTCGGACGCCGGGCTGAACAAGGCGCGGCACATCGCGACGATCGCCCACGAGTACGGCCACCACGTCCAGCGCGAGAGCGGCATCCTGTCCGCGGCGTCGGACAAGATGACCTCGCCCGACGAGAACAGCACGGCCGACAAGGAGGTCGTGCGCCGGATCGAGCTGCAGGCGAACTGCTTCGGCGCGCTGTTCCTGACGGCCGTCGCCGGTTCAGGCTCGATCAGCCGGTCGCTGGCCAACGCCGCGGTCGCCGACTACGGCCGGGCCAACAACAGCGACACCCACGGCTCGCGCGAGCACCAGCTGTCGTGGGCGAAGGCGGGCTACGACGGCAAGGCGACGAAGGCGTGCGACACCTGGAGCGCCCCGGCCGGCGAGGTCAGCTGAGCGACCAGGCCGGGTCGCGGCCGAGCAGGGCGAGGAACCGGTCGAGCGGGCTCGCGTCCGCGGGCACCTCGACGCTGCGGGCGAACGAGCCGTTCTTCTCGCGGCCTTCGTCCGGGATCCGCTCGGCGAGCTTCGAGGCGATGTACACGGCTTCGGCGTCCGGCTCGTAGGGCAGGCCGAGCGTGCGGGCCAGGTCCCAGCCGTGCGCGACCGTGTCGACCAGGTGCATGTGCGCGGCGATCGAGCCGGGGAATGTGCCGAAGTGGTTGATGGTGAGCTGCCGCTCCAGCACGGCGTCGCCGGCGAAGGCGTCGAGGAAGTCCTCGACGGACGCCCGGTACGCCGCGTAGGCGTCGTCGCCGAGGACGCCGGCGTCCCAGTCCGGCGCCGAGCCTTCGCGGGCCGCCGTCGCGAAGGCGTGGTTCTCGCTGACCTGGTGGCGAAGCAGGTCGGCGAGCGTCCAGCCGGCGCACGGGGTGGGGCGGGCGAGGTCGGCGGCCGTCACACCGGCGACCATCTTGTCGAGGACGAGCAGGGTGCGGCGGTCGAGTTCGCGGAGATCCATATCCGGCACGTTAGGCCGGGCAGCGGACCACGAACAGTGCCAAATCCGCCGCAACCTTCGTGGGCCAATCTAGACTGCACCGGTGGAGATCCACATCGACCTGACCGGAACGCGCGGCCACCGCGACGCGATCTACCGGCAGCTCCGCGCGGCGATCCTGGCCGGCCGGATCCGGCCCGGCGAGGCGCTGCCGCCGACCCGCGAGCTCGCGCAGCGGCTGGCGGTCTCCCGGACGACGGTCAGCGCGGCCTACGACCGGCTCACCGCCGAAGGTTTCCTCGCCGGACGCGTCGGCGCGGGCACGTTCGTCACGGCTTCGCCCGCGGAGCGCCCCTCGCCGGTCCCGGACGGCCCCGGGGTGCAGCCCCTGCCGGAGTGGGACGCCGTCCCGCCGCCGCCCGCGCCCTTCGCCCCGGCGCCGGAGTTCGACTTCCGGCCGGGCGTCCCGGACCTCTCGCTGTTTCCCTTCGACACCTGGCGGCGGCTGATCACGCAGCGGCTGCGGGCCGGCCAGGCCGACCTGATGACCTACGGAGATCCGCAGGGCCACCCCGCGCTGCGCGAGGAGATCGCCCGGCACGTCGGCGTCTCGCGGGACGTCCGCGCGAGCGCGGCGCAGGTCGTCGTGACCGCGGGCGCCCAGCAGACGACCGACCTCGTCGCGCGGGTGCTGCTGCGGGACGGCGACCTCGCCGCCGTCGAGGACCCCGGGTACCCGCCGCCGCGGCTGGTGCTCGGCGCACGCGGCGTCCGGGTCGCGCCGGTGCCGGTGGACGCGTCCGGGATCGTCGTCGAGGCCATCCCGGCGGGGACGCGGCTGGTGTACGTGACGCCGTCGCACCAGTACCCGCTCGGCCTGTCGATGTCGCTGGACCGCCGCCTGGAGCTGCTCGACTGGGCGGAGCGGAACGACGCGGTGCTCGTCGAGGACGACTACGACACCGAGTTCCGCTACACCGGACGGCCGCTGGAACCGTTGCACAGCCTCGATTCCCGAGGCCGGGTGGTGTACGTCGGCTCGTTTTCGAAGGTGCTCTCGCCGGCGCTGCGGCTGGGGTTCCTCATCGCGCCGCCGTCGCTGGTGCCGGCCCTGGTCAAGGCCCGCTACCTCACCGACTGGCACGCCCCGAACGTCGAGCAGGCGGCGCTGGCGGCGTTCATGGCCGAAGGCGGCTTCGCCCGGCACGTCCGGCGGATGCGGAAGGTCTACCGCGCCCGGCACGAACTGCTGGTCCGGGGGCTGGCTTCGTTCGCGGGCTTCCTCACGCCGCTGCCGTCGTCCGCGGGCCTGCACCTCAGCGCGGTCGCGGCGAGGGACTGCGGCCCGCTGGTGCGCGCCGCTCGCCGTCGGGGCGTCCGGCTGTACTCGCTGGGGGACTTCGGCGTGGGGGAGCGGCGGCACGGGCTCGTCTTCGGCTACGGTGCGGTCGCGGCCGAGCGGATCGAGCCGGGACTGGCCCGGCTGCGGGCACTGGCGGACGAAGGAGCGGCATGACCGACGACGTGATGGTGGCGATCGACGCCGGTCTGCGGCAGCACATCGGCGGCGACCGCGCCGGCGCGTACGCGACCTTCGCGCAGCTGTGGGAATCGATCGGCGAAGGCGGCGACCCGCTGCACCGCGTCGCGCTGGCGCACCACATGGCCGACGTCTGCGACGACCCGGCCGAGGAACTCGAGTGGGACCTGCGGGCACTGGCCGCGGCGGATTCGCTGACCGACGCGCGGGCCCAGGAGTACCACTCGTCCCTGGCGGTGCGCGGGTTCTACCCGTCACTGCACCTCAACCTCGGCGAGGACTACCGCAAGCTCGGCGACCTGCCCGCGGCGCGCGAACAGCTGGCACTGGCCCGCGCCCGCCTGGACGCCCTCGCCGACGACGACTACGCGGCCGGGATCCGGCTGGCCCTGGACGGCTTGGCCGAACGGCTCGGCTGAATCGGTTCCAATACCACGAAGACGCCCCGTTTGCCGGACTTTCGCGGGGCGCCGGAGGGCCCTAACCTGTGGTGATCCAGCTCACCGACGGGAAGGATCGCCATGCGGATTGCGGATCTGCTGCGCAAGAAGGGGTCGGCGGTCGCGACGGTCACCCCGGAGACGACGGTGACCACGCTGCTGGCCGGACTGGCCGAACACAACGTCGGTGCGATGGTGGTCGTCGCCCCGGACGGGTCGATCGCGGGAATCGTCTCGGAACGCGACGTCGTGCGGCGCCTGAACGAACACGGCCCGGGCCTCCTCGACGGCCCGGTGTCGGAGATCATGACGAAACTCGTGGCGAGCTGCACCCCGGACGATTCGGTGGACCAGCTGTCGGTCCTGATGACGGAGCGCCGCATCCGCCACGTCCCGGTGCTGGCCGACGGGCGGCTGGCCGGGATCGTGTCCATCGGGGACGTCGTGAAGAACCGGATGGAACAGCTGGAGCAGAGCCAGGAACAGCTGCAGGCCTACATTTCGCAGGGCTGAGGCCCCAGCGCCCCAAGGCCGCCTTGGGGCGCTGGGCCGGTTACTCCCGCCAGCCCGACAATTCCACGCCCTTCGCGACATCCACGCGGTAGGACAGCGTCACGTTCTTGACCTCCCCGGGCGCCAGCGTCAGCTTCCACGTGAACTCGCCCAGCGCCGACGTCTCCACCGGATCCGGCGACGTCTTCACGTCCTTCACCGTGATCGTGTCGTCCCGCGAAACCGGTGCCTGGTCCAGCACCGTCACCACGGCTTCCCGGGGCCCGTGGTTGCCGACCGAAATCCGGTACTCCGCCTCCCGCCGCTTCTGGCCCGACAGCGTCGCCTTGGACGCCGTCCGCCGCACCAGTTCCCGCTCGATCCGGATCCGGTCGTCGACGCCCAACGCCAGTTCGAGCTCTTCCCCCGGCGCCCACGGTTCGAGCACGGTCGTCCCGACGAACTCCGCGTCGTGGAACACCGAAGCCCGGCCGGGGCGCAAGGCGTGCTCCGAGGTGTTTTCCACCGTGGCGCGCAAATACGCTTCCTGCGCCAAAACCGGCGCGGTGACGTACCCCAGCGAAGCGGTCAGTTCCAGCTGCGCCAACGTCGTCCGGTGCCCCTGCGCGCCGGACGGCACCGCCACCGGCCGCGAAGGGCGGTAGGTGACCGCCGTCGTGCCCTGCTCGACTGCGGCCATCTTGTTCTCCATCACCGAAGCCGACGACGCCATGTACTGCCGCCGGACGCCGTCCGGGATCCCGCCGGCCGCTGCGCCGTACGCGGCGGCGGGCGCGGCCGGCGCCGGGAGGACGCGGTCCAGGTACCACGGCTGCAGTTCCGGTACCACCACCGACACCGCGGGCCGGGCCGTCGACAGCGCCAGCTCGCATTCCGGCCAGTCTTCCCCCGTCTGCTGGCTGACCAGCCCGTACGACACCACGGTGACGTCGGTGCCGCGCACCCGGATGTCGTAGCCCGGTTCCCAGGTCGCGTCGGCGACCACATAGGACAGTTCGAGCTCGGCTTCCGCGGCCGGGTCGGCGATTTCCAGCTCGACGATCACCGAGGTGCTGTCCCGGCCGGCCCGGGTGTCGTGCGCTTCGATCCGCCGGTCGAGCGCGGCGAGGTCTTCGCGCAGCCGCGCGATCCGCTCGCTCAGGACCCGGCGCGCCTTCAACGCGGAAGCCAGCCGCGCACTCAGCGCGTCCGTCACCTCCGCGACGCGCGAGGGTTCGGCGGTGCCGTTGGCCAGCGCCTTCGCGAAGCTGCTGCCGCTGCGCTTCGCGAGCGAAGTCAGCAGATCCACCTTCATCGTTTCGGCCGCTTCGTCGTCCAAGACGCTGTCGAGCGTGGCCTGATCGGCACGCCGCTGCTCGACGAGCGCCTGCAAAGCCGGGTCGGCCGGGCCCGCGTGCCACTCGGTACGCACGTCGACGCCAGTGATCAGCGCGGGCCCGGTGCCGGTGACGCGCACCGAGCTCGGGTCGAGGCCGACGGGCAGCCCGGCGAACTCCAGGCGCGGCCCGCCGTCGAGCGGCGCGGTGCCGCGGCGGGTGATCCGCGCACGCTGCGGGTAGACGGTCACGGCGGTGATCGGCGCTTCCACGGTCGGCATGCCTCCGACGTTAGTCTCTTGACACCCCCGCGGGCGGAGCGGAAGTGTCTTCAGGCGTCCGCTTCGCCCGGCTTGGGGGTTTGAGTGAAAGCCGCAGTCCTGCTCGCCGCCGTCCTCGCGCTGCCGCTGACCGCGGGCATCGCCGAAGCCGCGCCACCGGCCCCGGTCTTCACCGGCGGCCAGGCGCAACCGGTGTTCGACCCGGCCGACGTCGTCCGCGAAGACGTCTGGGTCACCGCGCCCGTCGACAGCGACCACGACGGCGCCGACGACCTCGTGCACGCCCAGGTCGTGCGCCCGCGCGCGACCCAGCAGGGCCTGAAGGTGCCCGTCGTCTACCAGGCCAGCCCGTACTACGCCGGCGGCAACGACGTGGCCAACCACAACGTCGACGTCGAGCTCTACGCGCCCGGGTACGCCCGCGGCCCGGAAGGCCCGCGCGTCGCCGCGCACGGCGTCGGCCCGGCCACCCCGATCACCTGGCGCTACCAGGACTACTTCACCGCGCGCGGGTTCGCCGTCGTCTACGGCGAATCGCTCGGCACCGGGCTGTCGACCGGCTGCCCGACCACCGGTGACGTCAACGAGACGATCGGGGCCCGCTCGGTCGTCGACTGGCTCAACGGCCGCACGACCGCGAAGGACGCGGACGGCGCCGCGGCGAAGGCGGACTGGACGACCGGCAAGACCGGCATGATGGGCGTCTCCTACAACGGGACGCTGCCCAACGCCGTCGCGAGCACCGGTGTCGCAGGCCTCGAGACGATCGTTCCGATCGCGGCCATCTCCAGCTGGTACGAGTATTACCGCCACGACGGCGCGGTGGTCGCGGCCGGCGGATTCCAGGGCGAGGACGCCGACGTGCTCGCCGAATACGTGTACACCCGCGCCGACCGCCAGGTCTGCCGCCCGGTGATCGACGGGCTGACCCGCGACCAGGACCGGGTCACCGGCGACTACACGCCGTTCTGGGACGTCCGGAACTACCGCAACGACGTCGGCAAGGTGCGCGCGTCGGTGCTCGCGGTGCACGGCCTCAACGACTGGAACGTCAAGACCGAGCAGGTCGCGACCTGGTACGAGGCGCTCAAGGCCCGCGGCGTCGAGCACAAGATCTGGCTGCACCAGTCCGGGCACGCGGACCCGTACTCGCTGCGGCGTGACGTCTGGCTCGCGACGCTGAACAAGTGGATGTCGCACTACCTCTACGGCATCGACAACGGCATCCAGAACGAGCCGAAGGCGACGATCCAGCGCGAAGACAAGTCGTGGGTCGACGAAGCCGACTGGCCGGCGCCGGGTACCGCCGACGTCCGCGTGTACCCGTGGCCGGGCGGCCGCTCGAAGGGCACGATCGACACGCGCCACCCCGTGCCGGGCACCGCGGCCGCGGAAACCCTCGCCGACGACTCGTCGAAGACGATCGAGCAGCTGGCCGGTCTCGCGTCCTCCGGCAACCGGCTGCTGTACGCGACTCCGGCGGCGAAGCAGGCCGTGCGCCTTTCCGGCACCGCCCGCGCCGACCTGGCGCTGGCCTTCGACCGGCCCGCGGCGAACGTCTCGGCGATCCTGCTCGACCGCGCCCCCGACGGCACGTCCCACGTCATCACCCGCGGCTGGACCGACCCGCAGAACCGCACGTCGCCCGCGCGCACCGAGCCGATCACGCCGGGGCAGACCTACCGCATCGGCGTCGACCTGATGCCGAAGGACTACATCCTGGCGGCCGGCCACCGGCTGGAGTTCCTGCTGGCCTCCAGCGACCACGACTACACGCTGCGGCCGAAGCCGGGCGCGGGGCTCGCGCTCGACCTCACGAGGTCGTCGGTCACGCTCCCGGTCACCGGCGGCAAGCCGGCGCTGCGGGCCGCGTTCGGCTGATGCTGCCGGAGCACCTCCGCGCCGACGTCCGCACGTTGTGGGACTACCACGACCTGCGGCACGCGCCGCGGCGGTCGGACGTCGGGATCGGGCTCGGCAGCCGCGACCCCGGCGTGGCCGTCCACGCGGCGGAGCTGTTCCACGCCGGGTGCTTCCCGCTGATCGTCTTCACCGGGGCCAACGCCCCGACGACGGTGGACCGCTTCCCCCGCGGCGAGGCGGTCCACTACCGCGAGATCGCCCTGGACCTCGGGGTGCCCGACGAGGCGATCCTCGTCGAGCCCGAGGCCCGCCACACGGGGGAGAACATCGCGTTCACCCGGCGGCTGCTCGCCGAGCGGGGGATCGCCGTCCGGACCGTGACGCTCGTTTCGCGGCCCTACCAGCAGCGAAGGGCGTACGCGACGGCCAAGCGGCTGTGGTCCGAAGCCGACGTCGTCTGTGCGGCGAAGAGCGTCTCGCTGGAGGACTACGTCGCCGGGAGCGAGGAGGCCGAGCGGGTGATCGGCATGCTCGTCGGCGAGACCCAGCGGATCACCGCCTACGCCGAGCGGGGCCTCACGATCCCGCAGCGGGTGCCGCCCGGCGTCGAGCGGGCGTTCGGCAGGCTGGTCGAGGCCGGGTTCACGCAACGGCTGGTCACTGTCCGCGTCGACGATCACTGAACGTCACGGTTACGACGTCGCGCGGTCGGTTCGGAACGGGGAGATCGACCGCCGCCTCGCGGTGGTGGTGCGGCCCGCCGGACCCGCGGAACGCGTTCCACCACAACGCAAACATCCCGCCAGCGCCGTGAGGGGTCAGCCGGCGATGCCCGCGCGGTAGGCGAACGCGACCGCCTGCGCGCGGTCGCGCAGCCCGGCCTTGGCGAACAGGTGGTTCACGTGGGTCTTCACGGTCGCCTCGCTGACCACCAGCGTGCGGGCGATCTCGGTGTTCGACAGGCCGGCCGCGATCAGCCGCAGCACCTCGATCTCGCGCGCGGTCAGGCCTTCGACCTCCTTGACGCGCTGCGGGGCGCTGCGGGCGGCGGCTTCGACGAGCCGCCGCTGCAGCTCCCCGTCCACTGTGGACTGACCGGCGGCGGCCGAGCGCAGCGCCCGCGCGATGGACTCGGCGTCGGCGTCCTTGGTGAGGAACCCGCGGGCACCGGCGCGCAGCGCAGCCAGCAGCGACTCGTCGTCGGCGTAGGTGGTGAGCACGACGACCTCGGTGCCCGGGTGGCCGGCGCGGATGCGTTCGGTGGTCTCTACGCCGTCGCAGCGCGGCATCCGCAGGTCCACCAGCACGACGTCGGGGTGGTGCTCGGCGACGAGTTCGAGCGCGGTCAGCCCGTCGGCGGCGGCGCCGACCACCTCGACGCCGGGCAGCAGCCCGAGCAGCGTGACCAGGCCTTCCCGGACCACCGCCTGGTCGTCGGCCAGCACGACGCGCAGCGTCACGCCGGCACCGTCAGGTGAATCCGCCATCCGTCCTCCCCCGGCCCGCTCTCCAGGCGCCCGTCGAGCAGCGCGACCCGTTCGCCCATCCCGCGCAAACCGTAGCCTGCCGCGGTGGCGGCCGGCGGGCGCCTGCCCTGCCGGTCGGCCACGGTCAGCTCCACCGACCCGTCGGCGTAGCCGAGCGTGACGTCCACTTCGGCGTGCGTCGCGTGCTTGCGGGTGTTGGCCAGCGCCTCCTGCACCGCGCGGACCAGCGCGGTGCCGACCGCCGGGTCCAGTTCGCGCGGCTCGCCTTCGACCGCGAGATCGGCGCGGGCGCCGCTGTCGAGCCGGTACGCGGCGAGGAGGTCGGCGATCGCGCGTTCGACGCCGACGGCGTCCTCGCGCAGCGCCGCCACGGCCTTCCGGGCTTCGGCGAGGCCTTCCGCCGCCAGCTGCTGGGCCCGTTCGATCTGGGCGACGGCGTCCGGGCTCGAGCCGTCGCGCACCAGCATCAGCCGCGCGCCCTGCAGGTTCAGCGCCAGCCCGGCCAGTGAATGCGCCAGGACGTCGTGCAGCTCGCGGGCGATGCGGGCGCGTTCGGCGAGCGCGGCGGCGCGGGCGTGCTCCTCGTTGGCGGTCTGCGCGCGGGCCAGCGCCAGTTCGGTCTGTTCGATGCGGGCGAGGCGGGTGCGCCGGTTCAGCCCCATCAGCACGACCACGGCGAGGACCGCGTACGTCGACAGAGCCCCTCGCCACACGTCGTAGCGGGCCGCGCCGAGGGTGATCGCCGCGAGGTCGAGCCCGACCGCCAGCACGATCGGCACGGGGGATTGCCGCAGCACCACGAAGAAGGTGGTGCTGAACATCGCCACCGACGCCCAGCTGCTCGGCAGGAGCACCCAGAGCGCGCCCGTGCCGGCGATCACCGCGAGGGGCACCGCCGTCGTCAGCAGGCGGACACGGGTTTCGTGGATCCACAGCAACGGGATCGACAGCGCGAGGGTGAACCCGATCAGGAGCCAGGCGCGCGTGTCCGCGCGGGGCATGGCGGCGACCATCGGGACCGCGACGAGGACCCAGCGCAACCAGCCCTGAGCCCGGGGGAACACGGCTGGTCGGGTCGTCATTTCGGCAGTCCTCCGCGGGTGCTTGTACGGAAAATGTACCGACGGGGACTTCCCTTCGTGGAGTCAAGTTGTCCCGTTTGTCAGGAGGTTCCCCCATGTCCAGGTTGCGACGGCTCGCCCTGCTCGCCGCCGCCGCGGCGCTCCCCGCGCTCGGCCTCACCCTCGCCGGCCAGGCGACCGCCTCGGCCGCGCCCAACTTCCAGGTGCCGTTCAAGTGCGGCGTCACGGTGACCGCCGCGACGTTCAGCGGGCACAGCCCGGCGTACTCGGTCGACTTCCAGAAGGACGGCATCACCGGCATGCCGGTGCTCGCGGCGGCGTCGGGCACGGTGACCCGGGTGGCCGACGAAGGCAGCACGAGCTACGGCAAGTGGATCGAGGTCGACCACGGCGGCGGCTGGCGCACCCGGTACGCGCACCTGTCGGCCCAGGAGGTCTCCGTCGGGCAGTCGGTCGCGGGCGGCAAGCAGCTCGGCAAGGCGGGCGCGACCGGCGGCGTCACCGGCCCGCACCTGCACTTCGAAGAGCGCCTGGACGGCGTGGTGCAGAAGGCCAAGTTGAACGGCGTCGCCGTGCCGTACTACGGCCACACCAGCTTCACGAGCAAGAACGGCTGCGGCGGCAACCCGTACTCGGCCGAAGAGGTGTGCGGTGACGGCTTCTCCGTCGTGGACCAGCAGGCGCTGGCCAACTCCTCGGGCACGGCCTACCTGCTGTACAACGCTTCCACCAAGGCGAACTGCGTGACCACGCTGAAGGCGACGTCGCTCGGCACGGCCAGCCCGGTCGCGGCGTTCCTCGAGGTCGAGGGCGGGACCCGGGCGACCGATTCCGGCAGCTTCACCTACTACGCCGGGCCGGTGAAGAAGACCGCCGACTCGACCTGCGTGAAGTGGGGCGGTTCGGTGGGCGCCAACAGCTACGAGAGCGGGTTCGAGCACTGCGGCTGAACCGGTGGCAGCCGGGGCATCGCCACCCGGATCCCCGCAAGATGACGAGTAGCCGGCCGGTGGGGCCGGGCAGCATAGCCCGCCCCACCGACAAAAACGTCCCGCCCGGCCGCCGCCGGGCGGTTTCCGTCCACATCGGCCCCGTCCATCCACAGATTTCCCGCCACCGCCCCATCCGGCCGCGTCCTGCCCCACAGTGGAGGCATGACCACCACCACCCCGGCCGACCTCCGGGACCCCGCGCAGCTGCTGGCCGCACTCCCGTACCTGATCGGCTTCCGGCCCGAAAAATCCGTCGTCCTGCTCGGCCACCAGGACCCGGGCGACCGCCCCGGCCTGGTGCTGCGCGGTGACCTGCCCCGCCGCGAACACCGGGCCCGCCAGGCGCGGGCGCTGGTCCCGCGGTTCGCCGCGGGCCGCCACGTGGGCGTCACCGTGGTGATCGTCGGCGGACGGCGAAGACCCGGAAAGCCGCCGCCCCACGCGGGTTTCGTTGGCGAACTGGCGCGGGAGCTGGAGGAGTCCGGCCTCCCGGTGCTGCACGCGCTGTGGACGCCCACCATCGAGACGGGCGCCCCTTGGGCGTGTTACCGCGTCGAAGACTGCGCGGGCGTCCTGCCGGACCCGCGCACGACGGTCGTGGCGGCGGCCGCGACCGAGTGCGGCACAGTGGCGTTCGACAGCCGCGAGGAGCTCGAGGCACTCCTGGCCCCGCGCTCACCGGAGGCACTCACCCGCCGCGCGGATCGCTTGTCCGCCTTGACATCCCCACCCTGGCCGGCGGCCACCCGCATCAACGACGCGGCCGCAGTGGTCCGCGCGGCCTTCGACCGACAGCGCCGAGACGAAGGGCCACCGACGGACGAAGAAGCGGTCCAGCTCGCCAGCGCGTTGAAGCTCCCCGAAATCCGCGACCTGTGCCTGGCGATGGCGGTCCCTCCGGCGGCGGCATCGGCCCGGGAGGCCGAGCACCTGTGGCTGACCTTGGTCCGCGAGCTCCCACCCCCACACCGAGCAGAACCGGCGGCCCTTTTGGGCTTCACGGCATACCTCCGCGGCGACGGGACATTCGCGGGCATGGCCCTGGACAACGCCCTCGAAGCGGCACCGGACCACGTGCTGGCATCGCTGCTGAAGAGGGTGCTGAACAGCGGAACGCCCCCAGAGGTGATCCGCGGCTTGGCCGCCGCGGCAGCGGGTCCGCTCGTCGGCTTCGGCCTCGAGCCGGCGGACTTCGACGTGGATGATGCGGCATGAGGGCCGGCGCGCGTTGGCACTGCTGGGTGTCCTCTGTGGCCACCTTCACCGAGCAAGGGTGGCACCTCCGACAGCCGGTGAGGCCGGGCGCCGAAGTCCCAGCCCACCGGCCGCCGCGAGGTCAGCGCAGCGTCAGCCCCGCCGAGACTGGGTGAACTCCCAGGCGTCCCGCACAATCCCGGCAAGGTCAGTCCGCTCCGGCTTCCACCCCAGCTCCTCGCGCGCCCGGTCACTGGCCGCCACGAGCACCGACGGGTCGCCCGCCCGGCGCGGGGCCACCGCCGCCGGCACCGGGTGGCCGGTCACCTCGCGGCAGGCCTCGATCACCTCGAGAACGGAGAACCCCGTGCCATTGCCCAGGTTGTAGATGCGGTGCTCGCCCGCGGTGGCGTGCTTCAGCGCCAGCAGGTGCGCGTCCGCGAGGTCCACGACGTGGATGTAGTCGCGCACCGCCGTGTGGTCCGGCGTCGGGTAGTCGTCGCCGAAGATCTGGATGCGCTCGCGGTCGCCCGTGGCGACCTGGAGAACGAGAGGGATGAGATGGGTTTCCGTGGTGTGGCGCTCGCCGAAGCTGCCGTACGCGCCCGCGACGTTGAAGTAGCGGAGGCTCACCGCCGCCAGGCCGTGCGCGGCGGCGAAGCTGGTGATCGCGGCGTCGATGGCGAGCTTCGTGGCGCCGTAGGTGTTGGTCGGCCGGGTCGGCGCCGTCTCCGGGATCGGCGACTGCTCCGGCTCGCCGTAGGTCGCCGCGGTCGAGGAGAACACCAGCCGGGGCGTGCCGTGCTCCTGCATGGCCTCCAGCAGCCGCAGCGACGTGACGACGTTGCCTTCCCAGTACTTCGCCGGCTCCGTCATCGACTCGCCGACCAGCGACTTGGCCGCGAAGTGCAGCACGCCGTCGAAGCCTTCGCGCAGCAGGCTGCCCGCCACTTCGGCGGCGTCGCCTTCGATGAACCGCGCGTCCGGGTGGACGGCGTCGGCGTGCCCGGTGGACAGGTCGTCGACGACCGTGACCTGATGCCCGGCTTCGACCAGCCGGGCGGCGCAGACACTTCCGACGTACCCGGCTCCGCCCGTCACGACCAGCTTCAGGGCGTTGCTCTGCTCCGACACTTCCAGGCCTTCCTGCCGAGGGTGACTGTGGGGCACAGTCTTCCCCCTCGACGACGCGCGGGTCCGCGCGGGGGTTGCCCCGGGCGGACCCGCGCGGTGTCAGAGCTCGTCGCGGCCGGCGCCGCGCGAGGGCACCGCCGTGAACATCCGCGGCCGCCGGTAACCGGCCTTCTCGTACGCCGCCTCGACGGCTTCCTTCACGCGGTCCAGGTCGGCGTCGCGGACCAGCGCGATCGCCGAGCCGCCGAAGCCGCCGCCGGTCATCCGCGAGCCGAGGGCGCCGGCCGCCCGCGCCGAGTCGACCGCGAGGTCCAGCTCGGCCGTGGAGATCCGGTAGTCGTCGCGCATGCTGACGTGCGAGGCGTCCAGGAACGGGCCGATCTCGGCCAGCCGCCCGGCGCGCAGCAGCTCGACCGTCTCGAGCACCCGCTGGTTCTCGGTGACGACGTGCCGCACCAGCGGCACGAGGTCTTCCGGCAGCCGGTCGAGGGCGTCGTCGAGACCGTCGATGGTGATGTCGCGCAGCGCCTTCACCCCGAGCAGCTCGGCGGCCCGCTCGGTGCCGCGGCGGCGCTCGCCGTACCCGCCCTCGGCGTGCGAGTGCTTCGTGCGGGTGTCCATGATCAGCACCTGCAGCCCGGCCTCGGCCAGGCCGAACGGCACCTGCTCCTGCTCACCCGACCGCACGTCGAGGAACAGCACGTGGGATTCGGTGCAGCAGAGGGACGCCGTCTGGTCGAGCAGGCCGGTGGGGGCGCCGACGAAGTCGTTCTCCGACCGCTGCACCCACCGGGCGACCTGGGGCCGCGTCGGTGCGTCGGTGCGGCTGCCGTCCAGCTCCAGGCCGGCCAGCCCGAGCAGCGCCAGCGACACCGCGCACTCGAGCGCGTGGGAGGAGGACAGGCCCGCCCCGGACGGCACGTCCCCGGCGATGACCAGGTCGGCCCCGTTCGCGAAGCCCTGGTCGCGCAGCACCCAGGCGACGCCCGCCGGGTACGCGGCCCACCCGTCGACGCTGCCCGGCGCCAGGTCGGCGATCTTGAGCTCGCCGCTGCGCTGGAGCTGGCCGTCGTCGCCCAGCGTGGCCACGGACAGGATGCCGTCCTCGCGAGGCGACGCCGCCGCGGCCAGCCGGTGGGGCAGGGCGAACGGCAGCACGAAGCCGTCGTTGTAGTCGGTGTGCTCGCCGATCAGGTTGACGCGGCCGGGCGCCGACCAGACGCCGGCCGGCGCCGTGCCGTGGATCGTGCGGAACGCCGCGGCGGCATCGGTGGCGGGGCTCATCGGGCCTGCGCCAGGACGGCGTGCAGCGCGGAGCTGGCGACCTGGGCGGTGGTGTCCCCGCCGGTGACCTCGATGGTGCCGCCGTTGGCCTTGCCGACGGTGACGGTGCCGCCGGGCACGATGCCGACGGACTTGAGCTCGGTCATCAGCGACTCGTCGAGCTGGACGTGCTCGGCGATGCGCCGGATCTCGACGCGGCCGCCGCCGGTGCGGGCGAACTCGTCGAGCCGGACCAGGTCGGCCTCCGCGGGCGGCGCCGGGTCGCCGTCGCCCAGCTTGTCCAGGCCGGGGATCGGGTTGCCGTACGGGGAGGTGGTCGGGTGGTCGAGCAGCTTGACCAGCTTGCGCTCGACGGCCTCGCTCATCACGTGCTCCCACCGGCACGCCTCGTTGTGCACGTGCTCCCACTCGAGCCCGATCACGTCGACGAGGAGGCGTTCGGCGAGGCGGTGCTTGCGCATCACGGCGATGGCGAGTTCCCGGCCGTGGTCGGTCAGCTGGAGGTGCCGGTCGTCGGCGACCACGACCAGCCCGTCCCGCTCCATCCGGGCGACGGTCTGGCTCACGGTCGGGCCGCTCTGCTGCAAGCGCTCGGCGATGCGGGCGCGCAGCGGAACGACACCTTCTTCTTCGAGTTCGTAAATGGTACGCAAGTACATCTCGGTGGTGTCGATGAGATCGTTCACGCTGTCCCCTTCGTCCGCGTTGCTCATCGTAGTCGTTGACCCCGGCAGCAGCGGCGGCCCTCACGGGTAACAACTCGCCGGTGGGGGAAATGTCCGCACCCCGGCGCGGCCGGGTGGGCGGCCGCTGGAAGATGGGAGGCATGCGTCCGCTGATCAGCACCACCGACCTCGCCACCGCGCTGGCCGGCCCGGCCGGAGACCGTCCCGTGGTCCTCGACGTCCGCTGGCGGCTCGCCGGCCCGCCCGGCGCCGAGTCCTACCGCGAGGGTCACGTGCCCGGAGCGGTGTTCACCGACCTCGACAGCGTGCTCGCGGGCGAGCCCGGCGAGGGCGGCCGCCACCCCCTGCCCGACCCGGCCGACCTGCAGCGCGACCTGCGCGCGGCGGGCGTACGGGAGGGGGTCCCGGTGGTGGCGTACGACGACGCGGACGGCTCGGTGGCGGCGCGGGCCTGGTGGCTCCTGCGCTGGGCGGGCCACACCGAGGTGGCGGTCCTCGACGGCAGTTACGCAGCGTGGACGGCGGAGGGGCACCCGGTGAGCACGGACGAGCCGCGGCCGGAGCCGGGCGACATCACGGTCCACCCGGGAGGCATGCCGGTCCTGGACGCGGACGAAGCAGCCGCCCTGGCCCGCGACGGCCTCCTCCTCGACGCGCGCGCAACCCCGCGCTACGCGGGCGAGACGGAACCGGTGGACCCCCGGGCGGGCCACATCCCGGGAGCGGTGAACGCCCCGTTCGCAGCCCACATCGGCGCCGACGGCCGTTGGCGCGCCCCGGAGGAGCTGGCGGCGAGGTTCGCGAACCTGGGCCTGCGCCCCGGCGAGCCGGTCGGCGCCTATTGCGGCTCGGGTGTGACGGCGAGTTCGGTGGTGCTGGCTCTGGAGCTGGCGGGCCACCCGGGCGCGGGCCTGTACGCGGGCTCGTGGTCCCACTGGTCCCGAGACCCGAACCGCCCCGCGGCCACGGGCACCCTCCCGGGCTGATCCGAACCCGCCCGGCTTGGGGGAGAGGCGCTCAGCCGAGCCGGGCAACGCACCCGGCCACGCCCACGACCCGAGCCGCTCGCGTCGGCTGGGTTGGGGAGCGTGCGCTGGACTGCGCGCACGCTCCCCAAGCCGGGCCACACTCCTGGCGGCGCTGGCAACCCGAGTTCGCGCTGGCTCGGCCGGGCCGCGTGGGCTGCCCGCGCGCCCAGTCGGCCGACCCAGGCCGCATGTGCTCGGTGGGCCGGGTCGCCCGTGCCTGGTCGACCGCGCCGAGCTGCCCGCGCTGGCCTGCCAGGCCGCTCGCGGGCCGAGCCTGCTCGCGTGCGCCACCCGCGCCGAAAAGCCGCCTACCGCATCTTCCACTCCACGCATCCCGGCGATCGGCACTAGAGTCGATCGCATGTCGCCGGCCGTTGTTTGGGATCGGGCCCTGCTGGGTTATGACCTTGGCGGGGATCACCCGTTCAACCCCGTCCGGCTGGAGCTCACCGTCCGGCTGGCCACCGAGCTCGGCGTGCTCGACGGGGTCGAACTGCTCGTCCCCAGCGGTGCCGGGGACGAAGAGCTCCTCCGCGTGCACGCCCCCGAATACCTCGCCGCCGTGCGGGAGGCTCCGCTGGTCGGGTGGGATGTCGGGCATGGGCTCGGGACCTCCGACAACCCCGTCTTCTCCGACATGCACGATGCCTCCGCCCTCGTCGTCGGGTCCACGCTGCTCGCCGCGCGGAAGGTCGCCGAAGGCGAGGCCAGCCGGGCCGTCAACATCGCCGGGGGCCTGCACCACGCCATGCGGGACCAGGCCGCCGGCTTCTGCGTCTACAACGACTGCGCCGTCGCCATCTCCTGGCTGCTCGACCACGGCTTCGAGCGCATCGCCTACATCGACACCGACGTCCACCACGGCGACGGCGTCCAGGCCGCCTTCTACGACGACCCCCGCGTCCTCACCATCTCGATGCACCAGCACCCCTTCACGCTCTGGCCCGGCACCGGCTACTCCGCCGAGACCGGCCGGGGGAAGGCCGACGGCACCTCCGTCAACGTTCCGCTGCCGCCGCGCACCAAAGACCCTGGCTGGCTGCGGGCCTTCCACGCCGTCGTCCCCTCGCTGCTCGCCGACTTCGAACCGCAGCTGCTGTTCACCCAGTGCGGGGTCGACTCCCACGAGGAAGACCCCCTCGCCGACCTCTCGCTGTCCGTCGACGGCCACCGCACCATCTACGCCACCCTCCGGGACCTCGCCGAGACCTACGCCGGCGGGAAGTGGATCGCCGTCGGCGGGGGCGGCTACCAGCTGATCCGGGTCGTCCCCCGGTCCTGGACGCACCTGATCGCCACCGTCCTCGACCGGGACGTCGACCCGGCGACGCCGCTGCCGCCCGGCTGGCGGGAAACCGTCACCAAGGCCGCCCCGCACGCCGAGCTGCCGCAGACCATGTCCGACGACCGCGACACGGGATTCAAGCCGTGGGGCGACGGTGAGGACGACCCGGTCGACATCGCCGTCCGGGACACCCGCCGCGCCGTCTTCCCGCTGCACGGCCTCGATCCGGACGACCCCAGGGACTGACCATGGCCGGACGGGACCCCTTCGACTACCCCCGCGACTGGGAGGCCGACGTCGTGCTGTCCGACGGCGGCACCGTCCACCTGCGCCCGATCGTCCCCACCGACGCCGACGGCCTGGTCGCCTTCCACGCGAAGCTCTCCGAGCGCACCCGCTACTTCCGCTACTTCGGCGCCTACCCGCGGATCCCCGAAAAGGACCTCAAGCGCTTCTCCACCGTCGACCACCACGACCGGGTCGCGTTCGCCGCCTTCCTGGGCGACGACGTCGTGGCGGTCGGCCGGTACGAACGGCTGGACCACGGGCCGTCGGCGGAGGTCGCCTTCGTCGTCAGCGACGTCCACCAGGGCCGCGGGCTCGGCTCGATCCTCCTGGAACACCTCGCCGCGGCCGCGTCGGAGTGCGGGCTGCGCCGGTTCGTCGCCGAGGTGCTCGCCGAGAACGCCGCCATGGTGCGCGTGTTCCGCGACGCCGGGTACCAGGTCAGCCGCGAATTCGAGGAAGGCGTGCTGCACCTGGAGTTCGACATCGACCCGACCGAGGAGTCCCTCGCCGTCGCGCGGTCCCGCGAGCAGGCGGCCGAGGCCCGCAGCGTGCACAACCTCCTGCACCCGAAGTCGGTCGCGGTGATCGGCGCGTCCACCGAACCGGGCAAAGTCGGCCACGTCGCCTTCGCGAACCTCCTGGTCGCCGCGTTCACCGGCACCGTCTACCCGGTCAACGCCGAGCACCGGTCGGTCCGCGGTGTCCGCGCGTACCCGTCGGTGCTGGACATCCCGGACCCGGTCGACCTGGCCGTCGTCGCGGTGCCCGCCGAGGCCGTCGAGTCCGTTTTGGACGCCTGCCTGGCGAAGGGCGTGAAGACGCTGCTGATCCTCTCCAGCGGGTTCGCCGAAGCCGGCCCGCACGGCCTGCACGCCGAGCTGCGGCTGGTCGGGGAGGCACGGGCGCACGGCATGCGCGTGGTCGGCCCGAACGCGCTCGGCGTGCTGAACACCGCGCCCGGCGTCCGGCTCAACGCCACCCTCGCGCCGCGCCTGCCCGGCCGCGGGCGCACCGGCTTCTTCTGCCAGTCCGGGGCGCTGGGCACCGCGATCCTCGCCGACGCCGAAGCGCGCGGTCTCGGCCTGTCGACGTTCGTCTCGGCCGGCAACCGCGCCGACGTGTCGGGCAACGACCTGCTCCAGTACTGGGAGACCGACCCGGACACCGACCTCGTGCTGCTCTACCTGGAGTCCTTCGGCAACCCGCGCAAGTTCGCGCGGTTGGCCCGCCGCCTCGCCCGGACGAAGCCGATCGTCGCGGTCAAGTCCGGGCGGCACGCGGTCCGGCCACAACTGGCGGCGACGTCGACGGAGATCGACGAGGCCAGCGTCCAGACGCTGTTCGAGCAGGCCGGGGTCGTCCGGGTGGAGTCGCTGGCGCAGCTGTTCGACACCGCGCTCGTCTTCGCTCACCAGCCACTGCCCGCCGGGCCGCGGGTCGCGATCGTCGGCAACTCCAGTGCGATCGGGCTCCTGGCCGCCGACACCGCGCGCATGCAGGGCCTGCGGCTGGCGTCGGACCCGGTGGACGTCGGCCCGCAGGCCGCGCCGGAAGAGTTCGCCAAGGCTGTCCGCGAGGCCCTCACCTCGCCGGAGACCGACGCGCTCGTCGTCGTGTTCGCGCCGCCGATCGCCATCCCCGGCACCGCGTACGCGCGGGCGCTGCGGGAGACCGTCGTCGAACTGGGGGAGCGGAAGCCGATCGTCTCGACGTTCCTCGCCGCCGAAGGCGTCCCCGACGAACTCGCGGTCCTGTCCGGCGACGGCGTGCCGACTCGGGGATCGATCCCGTCGTACCCGAGCCCCGAACGCGCGGTGAACGCCCTCGCGCGGGTCGTGCGGTACGCGGCGTGGCGGCAACGCCCGCAGGGCACGCTGGTGCGGCCCGCCGGGATCCACACCGAGCAGGCACAGGGCATCGTGCGCGAGCTCCTCGAAGCCGACAGCGGCAAGACGACGCTCCTCTCGGACGCCGAAGTCGTGCGGCTGCTGGACTGCTACGGCATCGACGTGGTGCCGTTCCGGATCGTGTCCACTGTGGACGAGGCGGTCGCGGCGGCGGGCGAGCTGGGCTACCCGGTGACGCTCAAGGCGGTCGACGAGCGGCTGCGCGGCCGTCCCGACCTGGCCGGGGTCCGGCTCGACCTGGCGTCCGAAGACTCGGTGCGCCGGGCGTACGAGACGTTGCGCGAGGTCTCCGGGGACGACGAGGTGTACGTCCAGCGGATGGCGCCCAAGGGCCTCTCGTGTGTGATCGGCCTGCAGGACGACCCGTCGTTCGGCACGCTCGTCTCGTTCGGGCTGTCCGGGCTGGTCAGCACGCTGCTCGGCGACCGCGCGTACCGGGCCGTCCCGCTCACCGACGTCGACGCCGCGACGCTGCTGAGCGAGCCGCGGACGGCGCCGCTGCTCACCGGCTACCGCGGTGACGAGCCGGCCGACCTCGCCGCGCTGCAGGACATGGTGCTGCGCGTGGCCGCGCTGGCCGAGGACAACCCGGAGGTGCGGTCGCTGGTGCTGGACCCGATCCTGGCCTCGCCGGACGGCGCTTTCGTCGCCAACGCCCGCCTCGTGCTGGGCGCCCCGCCGTCCCGGCCGGACACCGGCCCGCGCCGGCTGCGCGCGATCAACCCGCAGGACTGACCATGGCTGCGCTGTCCGAGCTCCTGTCCCGGCACCTCGGCGATCTGCCGGGCGCGGTGGCCCTCGTGGCCCGCGGCGAGCAGGTCGAAGCCGCGGCCGCCGGCTCGGCCGACGCCGAGGGCACCGTGCCGATGGCGCGGGACTCGCTGTTCCGCGTCGCGTCCCTGACCAAGCCGATCACCGCCGCGGCCGTGCTCCTGCTCGTCGACGACGGCGAGCTGGCCCTGGACGACCCGATCGTGCGGTGGCTCCCGGAGCTGGCGTCTCCCGTGGTCGTCCGCACGCCGGACGGCCCGGTCGACGACGTCGTGCCGGCCGCCCGCCCGATCACGGTGGCCGACCTGCTCACCTTCCGGTGCGGGTACGGCCTCACCGGGGACATGACGCTGCCCGCGGTCGACCTGCTGCTGCAGGTGCTGGGCCGCCCGGCGGCGTCCCCGCGGGCGCTGTCGCCGGACGAGTGGCTGGCGGCGCTGGCGCAGGTCCCGATGCTGTCCCAGCCGGGGGAGGCGTGGCTCTACGACACGGGCTCGGACCTCCAGGGCGTGCTGATGGCGCGGGTGGCCGGCCGCCCGCTGCCGGAGTTCCTGGCGGAGCGGCTGTTCGAGCCGCTCGGCATGGCCGACACCGGGTTCGCCGTGCCGACGGCGGCGCTCGGCCGGTTCACCAGCGCCTACCGCCGCGGCGAGGAGGGGCTGCGGCTGATCGACTCGCCGGAGGGCCGCTGGAGCGCCCCGCCGCCGTTCCCGTCCGGAGCCGGCGGGCTCGTCTCGACGGCCGACGACCTGCTGGCGTTCGCGAGGTTCCTGCGCGACGAGGGCACGGCGGGCGGCCACCGCCTGCTGACGCCGGAGTCGGTCCACCGCATGACGACCGACCACCTGACCCCCGCCCAGCGGACGGCGGCCCGGCCGTTCCTGCACGGCCAGGGCTGGGGCTACGGCGGCTCGGTGGACGTCGACGCGAAGGAGCCGTGGGAGATCCCCGGCCGCTATGGCTGGGTCGGTGGCGCGGGCACGGCGCTGCACCTGGTCCCGGCGACGGGCACGGTCTCGGTGCTGCTGACCCAGGTCGAGCTGACCAGCCCCGAGCCCACCCCGCTCATGAAGGAATTCTGGACCTACGCGGCCAGCTAGCGCCCGTACCGGGAGGGTCGGCCGGTGAGCCGACCGCCCAGGCACGCAAGCCGACTGTGGGGGTACGCAGGCCGACTGTCCGGGTACGCGAGCCGACCGTCAGGGTTTGCGGGCGAGGAGGTCGCCGAGGGTGAGGAGCTGGTGGGTGGCCGCGCCCAGCTGGAACTCCAGGCGTTTCGCCGCCGCGAAGTAGCGGTGCACCACGTGGTCGACGTCGATGCCCACGCCGCCGTGGACGTGGACCGCCGTGTGGGCCACGCGGTGGCCCGCCTCCGCGGCCCAGAACTTCGCCGTCGCCACCGCTTCCGAGGCGGCCGGGGCGTCCGACGAAAGCTGCCACGCCGCCTGCAGCGTCGTCAGGCGGACCGCCTCCACGTCCAGGTACGCGTCCGCGAGCCGCTGGCGGACCGCCTGGAACCCGCCGATCACGTGGTCGAACTGCTTCCGCTCGGCCGCGTACGCCGCCGTCAGCTCCAGCGCCCGCTCGACCACGCCGAGCTGCTGGGCGCACACCCCGACCGTCCCGCGCAGACGCAGCCAGTCCCCGATGTCGCCCAGCGACACCCCGGGCACCTCGGACAGTTCCAGAAGGCAGGCGTCCGCGTGGTCGACCGTCTGCTGCGGCCGCACCGAGACGCCCGCAGCCGCGGCGTCGACCAGGAAGACCTCGTCCGCAGCGGCGACCAGGAACCCGTGCGCGAAGGCCCCGAACGGCACGGCCGTCTGCGTGCCGGACACCCGGCCGCCCGAAGCCGTGAAACCGGACAGCGCCACCGCGAGGACCCGCTCGCCCCGCAGCACCGGCAGCACCCAGCGGTCCACCAGCTCCGGTGTGCCGAACTCGGCCAGCGCCGACGCCGCCATCGTGATCGACGGCAAGTACGGGACCGCCGCCACCGCGCGGCCGATCTCGGTCAGCACCGCGCACTGCTCCAGCAGCCCGAACCCGCCGCCGCCCAGCGACGACGGCAGCGCCGCGTCCAGCACGCCGGCCTGGCCGAGCGCCGTCCACGAAACCGTGTCGAAGCCGCCGGTGCCGTGCGGGTCGTGGGTGGCCTTGTCCGCGAGCAGCCGCCGAGTCAGCGCGGCGAGGTCGGCCGACGCCTCGGAAGGGGTGAAGTCCATGGTCGCTCCTAGCGCGTGACGGGCAGGCCGAGGGCGGTGGCGGCGATCATGTCCCGCTGGATCTCGTTCGTGCCGCCGCCGAAGGTGAGGATCAGCGCCGACCGGTGCAGCCGCTCGATCCGCCCGGCCAGCTGCGCGCCCGGCGAGCCTTCGCGGACGACGGCGGCCGCGCCGAGCACCTCCATCAGCAGCCGGTAGGCCTCGATCGCGAACTCCGTGCCGAACACCTTCGTCGCCGACGCCTCGGCCGGCCCCAGCTCGCTGGCCGCGGCCGCCCAGGCGATCCGCCAGTTCCGCAGCTTCAGGTACTCCGCGCCCGCGTGCACCCGTGCCAGGTGCAGCCGCACCCACTCATGCTCGATGGCGCCGGTTTCCTTCGCCCACTCCAGGACGTCGGTCAACGCCTTGCGGATCGGCGCCGACGACGTCAGCGCGACGCGCTCGTGGTTGAGCTGGTTGGTGATCAGCGGCCAGCCCGCGTTCTCCTCGGCGACGCGCGCCGACACCGGCACGCGGACGCCGTCGTAGTAGGTCGCGCTGGTGCCGGCACCCGCGACCGTGTGCACCTTGGTCCACGAGAACCCGGGAGAAGACGTCGGCACGATGAGCATCGACAGCCCGCGGTGCTTCTTCGCGGAAGGATCGGTCCGGACCGCGAGCCAGACGTAGTCGGCGTACTCGATCAGGCTCGTCCACATCTTCTGGCCGGTGACGACGTACTCGTCGCCGTCGCGCTCGGCCCGCGTCCGCAGCGAGGCGAGGTCGGTGCCGGCCTCCGGCTCGGAGTAGCCGATCGAGAAGTGCAGCTCGCCGGCGGCGATCTTCGGCAGGTAGAACGCCTTCTGGTCTTCGGTGCCGTAGCGCATGATCGTCGGGCCCACGGTGTTCACCGTGAGGAACGGCACCGGCACCCCGGCGACGGCCGCTTCGTCGGTGAAGATCAGCTGGTCGAGCATCGACCGGCCCTGCCCGCCGTACTCGGGCGGCCAGCCCAGCGCGAGCCAGCCGTCCTTGCCCAGCTGCCGCACGATCTCCTTGTACGCCACGCCATCGCCGTACTCGCCGCCGCCCGAGCGGAGGCCGGCCCGCCGTTCGGGCGTCATCAGCTCGGCGAAGTACTCCCGGAGTTCGGCCGCCAGGGCCTGCTGCTCCGGCGTGTAGTCGATCCGCACCCGTCACCTCGATCCGGCGTTACACTAGAACCTGTTCTAGTTGTACCAGGACTGACACGGCGGAGGAAGCATGGAGATCGGGGTCGACCGTTCGCTCTGCGAGGCGAACGCGGTGTGCGTGGGGTTCGCGCCGGACATCTTCGACCTGGACGACGACGAAGAACTGGTCATCCGGTCCGGCCCGGTACCCGACGACCAGGTGGAACGCGTTTCGGATGCGATCAAGGGCTGTCCGAAGAACGCGCTGTTCACCGCCGGTTAGCGGTGTTCACTTGGAGGCTTGCCCTAAACAAGAACAGATTCTACTGTAGGCCAGATCCAGGACTCGACGAGGAGGTTCCGCGGTGAGCCTGACCGGCAGGACAGCGATCGTCACCGGCGCGGCCGCGGGGCTGGGGCGGGCCGAAGCCCTCGCGCTCGCCGCCGGCGGCGCGACGGTGGTCGTCAACGACATCGGCGAGCCGAAGGACGTCGTCGCCGAGATCGAAGCGGCCGGCGGCAAGGCCGTCGCGGTGGCCGGCGACGTCGGCGAACGCGCAACGGCCGACGCGCTCACCGAGGCCGCGCTCGACCTCGGCGGGCTCGACATCGTGGTCAACAACGCGGGCGTGCTGCGCGACAAGATGCTCTTCTCGATGTCCGACGACGACTGGGACACCGTGCTGCGCGTCCACCTGCGCGGCCACTTCCTGTTGTCCCGCAACGCCGCGAAGCACTGGCGCGACAGGTCCAAAGCGGACGGCAAGCCGGTGTACGGGCGGCTGGTCAACACCGCGTCCGAGGCGTTCCTCATCGGCTCGCCCGGCCAGCCCAACTACGCCGCGGCGAAGGCGGGCATCACCGCGCTCACCATGTCGGCCGCCCGCGGCCTGGCCAAGTACGGCGTCCGCGCCAACGCGATCTGCCCGCGCGCGCGGACGGCGATGACCGAGGGCGTGTTCGGCGCCGCCCCTGCCGAAGGTGCCGATCCGCTCTCGGTCGAGCACGTCGCCCCCTTCGTCGCCTACCTCGCCTCCCCGGCGGCCGAGCACGTCAACGGCCAGGTGTTCGTCGTCCACGGCGGCACGGTCGCCCTGGTCGAGCCGCCGCGGATCGAGCACCGCTGGAAGCTCGACGAGCTCGAAACATCGCTCAGTGCCTTTTTCGCCGACCGCGACCCCGGCCGGATGTTCGCGGCCACCGAGATCCTGGGAGAGTCATGAGGCTGGACGGGAAGATCGCCCTCATCACCGGTGCCGCCCGCGGGCAGGGCGAGGCCGCCGCCCGCGCGTTCGTCGCCGAGGGCGCCAAGGTGGTGATCGCCGACATCCTCGACGACGAGGGCAAGCAGCTGGCCGCCGAACTCGGCGAGCAGGCCGTCTACCAGCACCTCGACGTCGGCGACGAGGACGGCTGGGCCGCCGCGGTCGAACGCGCCACCACCGAGTTCGGCGCCCCGAACGTGCTGGTCAACAACGCGGGGATCCTCCACTTTTCGGAACTCGGCAAGACGACGCTGGCCGATTACGAACGCGTCATCCGGGTGAACCAGATCGGGGCGTTTCTCGGGATGCGCTCGGTCGTTGAACCGATGACCGCCGCCGGCGGTGGCTCCATCGTCAACGTGTCCTCTGTGGAGGGTCTGGCCGGGATGCCCTACCTCGTCGCCTACACCGCGAGCAAGTTCGCGATCCGCGGGATGACCAAGGTCGCGGCGATGGAACTCGGCAAGAAGCACATCCGCGTCAACTCGGTGCACCCCGGCGCGATCGACACGAAGATGGTCGAGACCGCCGCGGGCGGCCAGAAAGTCGACATGTCGTACGTCGGGAAGAAGGTCGCCCTGAAGCGGGTCGGACAGCCCGAGGACATCGCCAAGCTGGTGTTGTTCCTGGCCAGCGACGAGAGCGCGTACTGCACGGGTGCCGAATTCGTCGCGGACGGCGGGGCGACGGCCACGCACGCCCTCAACTTCTGAAGGAGAACAGCCGAAGGGTTCAGTGAACACCGCTAACCAAAAGCGGGAACCGGGTGTGGAGAAGACTCGGAGGTCAACGGCGATCTACTGGGAGGTGTGGTGAGCGGAAGCAGTGGCACGCTCCCGGGAACCGCGGCCCTGACCCAGGTCGGCCGCCTGGCGACCCTCTCGTGGGAGGTCCTGCGCGCGATCTTCAAGCGCCCGTTCCAGGCCCGCGAATGGATCCAGCAGTGCTGGTTCTTCGCCAGCGTCACGATCCTCCCGACGGCCCTGGTCGCCATCCCGTTCGGCGCGGTGATCGCCCTGCAGCTCGGCTCGCTGACCGCGCAGATCGGCGCCCAGTCGTTCACCGGCGCGGCCAGCGCGCTGGCCATCGTGCAGCAGGCCAGCCCGCTGATCACCGCGCTGCTCGTCGCGGGCGCCGGCGGCAGCGCCGTCTGCGCGGACATCGGCGCCCGCAAGATCCGCGAAGAGATCGACGCGATGGAGGTCCTCGGCGTCAACCCGATCCAGCGGCTGATCGTGCCGCGGGTGCTCGCCGCGATGGTCGTTTCGGTGCTGCTGAACGGCTTGGTCAGCGTGGTCGGCGTGCTCGGCGGCTACTTCTTCAACGTCGTCCTGCAGGGCGGCACCCCGGGCGCGTACCTGGCCAGCTTCAACGCCCTCGCCCAGGTGCCGGACCTCTGGATCAGCGAGATCAAGGCGCTGCTGTACGGCTTCGTCGCCGGCGTGGTCGCCGCCTTCCGCGGCCTGAACCCGGCGGGCGGGCCGAAGGGCGTCGGCGACGCGGTCAACCAGGCCGTCGTCATCACGTTCCTGCTGCTGTTCCTGATCAACGTCGTGCTCACCGCGATCTACCTGCGGATCGTCCCGCCGAAGGCGATGTGATGACCGCCGAACCCCTGGACACGGACCGGACGCTCGAGTACATCGCGCGCCCGGGCCAGAGCCTGGAAGGGCTCGGCAAGCAGCTGGCGTTCGCGGCGAAGGCGCTCGCCTGGTCGCCGCGCACGATCCGCCGCTACAGCCGGGAAACGCTGCGGCTGCTCACCGAGGTCTGTTTCGGCACCGGCGGGCTCGCCGTCATCGGCGGCACGCTCGGCGTGATGATCGGGATGACGCTGTTCACCGGCCTCATCGTGGGCCTGCAGGGCTATTCCGCGCTCAACCAGCTCGGCACGGCCGCGCTCACCGGGTTCATCTCCGCCTACTTCAACACGCGCGAAGTCGCGCCGCTTTCGGCCGGGCTCGCGCTGTCCGCCACCGTCGGCTGCGGCTTCACCGCCCAGCTCGGCGCCATGCGGATCTCCGAGGAGATCGACGCCCTGGAAGTCATGGGTGTGCCGAGCATGCCGTACCTGGTGACCACCCGGGTCCTCGCCGGGGTCGCCGCGGTGATCCCGCTTTACGCGGTGGGCCTGCTGTCGAGCTACCTGGCGTCCCGGCAGATCACCATCTGGCTCTACGGCCAGTCCGCGGGCACCTACGACCACTACTTCACGCTCTTCCTGCCTCCCGGCGACGTCCTGTGGTCGTTCGGGAAGGTGATCGTCTTCAGCGTGCTCGTGATCCTGTCCCATTGCTATTACGGCTTCCACGCGAGCGGCGGCCCGGCCGGTGTCGGCGTCGCCGTGGGCCGCGCGGTGCGGACGTCGATCGTGCTGATCTCGGTGCTGGACTTCTTCCTGTCGCTGGCGATCTGGGGCGCGAACACCACGGTGAGGATTTCGGGATGAGGCGCGACCTCTGGCAGCGGCTCCGGTACCAGGTGCTGGGGCTCGTCTTCCTGGTCGTCGCCGCCCTGTTCATCGCGCTCACCCTGGCCGTCTACCACAAAGCGTTCACCCCGGTCACGCTCGTGAAGCTGGAGACCGACCGCGTCGGCAGCCAGCTGCGCACCGGCGGCGACGTCAAGGTCCGCGGCATGCTCGTCGGCGAGGTCCGGTCGGTGCTGGCGAAGGGCGACCACGCCGAGCTGGAGCTGGCCCTCGACCCGGACAAGACGCCCGTCATCCCGAAGAACGTCTCCGCGCGGCTGCTGCCGAAGACGCTCTTCGGCGAGCGGTACGTCGCCCTGCAGCTGCCCGAGAAGGCGCAGGGCCCGATCGAAGCCGGCGACGTCATCCCGCAGGACCGCAGCAGCGCGGCGATCGAACTGCAGAAGGTGCTCGACGACGTGATGCCGCTGCTGCAGGCGGTTCAGCCGGAGAAGCTGTCGAGCACGCTGACCGCGGTGGCGACCGCGCTCGACGGCCGCGGCAAGCAGCTCGGCGAGACCCTGGCCGGGCTGTCGGACTACCTCGGCAAGCTGAACCCGTCGCTGCCGGACGTCAAGGCCGACATCACCGGCCTCGCGAACGTGGCGAACACCTACGACAAGGCCGCGCCGGACCTGCTGCAGGCGCTGTCCGACCTGACCACGACGAGCCGGACGATCGTCGACCAGCGCGCGCAGCTGAGCGACCTCTACGCCACGGTCACCGCGGCTTCGGTGGATCTCACGAGCTTCCTGCAGGTCAACAAGGACAACCTGATCCGGCTCACCACGGCCGTCCAGCCGACCCTGGACGTCCTCGCCAAGTACGCGCCCGAGTACCCGTGCCTGCTGCGGCAGCTCGCCGAGTCGGTGCCGCGGGCGGAACTGGCGTTCGGCAAGGGCACCGCGCACCCCGAGGTCAGCCGGGTCACCATCGAGTTCGCCGCCAGTCGCGGCAAGTACCTCCCCGGTGTCGACGAGCCGAAGTACGACGACAAGCGCGGCCCGCGCTGCTACCCGCAGGTGCCGAAACCGGGCGTGTGGCCGCAGTACCCGCCGGACGGCGCGATCAAGGACGGCTCCAGCAAGCCCCCGCCGCCGAAGTACCCGCCCGAGACGCTGCCCGCCGGCGGTGGCGCGGTCGGCGGCGACGCCACGATCGTCGGCTCGGCGTACGAAACCGACCTCATCGACCTGCTCGCCTCGCCCGCGCTCGGCACCTCGCCGGGGGACGTGCCCGGCTGGGCGGGCCTGCTCGTCGGACCGCTCTACCGCGGGGCGGAGGTGGAGCTGAGGTGAGGAGTTTCGTCCCGTCGCTCATCAAGCTGGGGATCTTCGCGGTGGTCACCGTGCTGCTCACCGGAATCCTGGCGGCCACGATCGCGAACACGAACTTCGGTGAGACGTCCGGTTACCTGGCGAAGTTCACCGACGCGTCCGGCCTCAAGGAAGGCGACGACGTCCGCATCGCCGGGGTCAAGGTCGGCCAGGTCGACTCGATCGCGGTGGTCAGTGCAGCCGAAGCGGGCGAGCGGAACCTCGCCGAGGTCCGGTTCGACGTCGAACACGCCTACCGGCTGCCGGAGACGGTGACCGCGACGATCAAGTACCGCAACCTGGTCGGGCAGCGCTATCTCGCCCTCGGCACCGACGTCCCCGGCGACAAGGCCCTCCCCGACGGTGGCACGATCCCGCCGGAGCGCACGAAACCCGCGTTGAACCTCACCGTGCTGTTCAACGGGTTCAAGCCCTTGTTCAAGGCGTTGAGCCCGAAGGACGTCAACCAGCTCTCGGCCGAGATCATCAGCGTCTTCCAGGGCGAGGGCGGCACGATCACCAGCCTGCTGCGGCACACCGCGTCGCTGACGTCGGCGATCGCGAGCAAGGACCAGGTCATCGGCCAGGTCATCGCCAACCTCAACACGGTGCTCGGCACGGTCAACGCCCGCGGCGCGCAGCTCGGCGACCTGATCGAGCAGACCCAGAAACTGGTCAGCGGGCTGGCCGAGCAGCGCAAGCCGATCGGCGACGCGGTCAGCGCGCTCGGCGACCTCGCCGTGTCCACCACCGGGCTCCTGGCCGACGCCCGCCCGGCGCTCAAGGACGACGTCGCCCAGCTCGGTGTGCTCTCACAGAACCTCGGCGACTCCGGCGAGCTGCTCAACCACCTCCTCGAGGTGCTGCCGGGCAACCTGCAGAAGTTCACCCGGACGCTGTCCTACGGCAGCTGGTTCAACTACTACCTGTGCGGGATCACCGGCACCATCGGCATTTCGTCACTCGACATCACGCTGCCGATCATCCCGATCCCCGGCACCCAGCGCGCGGAGAGGTGTGGTCCGTGAAGCCGCTGAAGGAACGCAACCAGGCCGCGGTGGGCGCGGTCGCGCTCGTGCTGATCGTGCTCGTCACGGCCACGACGTACTTTTCCGACCAGCTCCCGTTCTTCGGCAACGGCACGACGTACTCGGCGTACTTCGGCGAGTCCGCCGGGCTGGCAACGGACAACGAGGTCGAGGTCGCCGGGGTCAAGGTCGGCACGGTGTCGTCGGTGAAGCTGGCGGGCAAGCAGGTGCTGGTCAAGTTCCGGGTCAAGGACGTCCGGGTCGGCGACGCGACGACCGCGTCCATCGAGATCAAGACGCTGCTGGGGGAGAAGTACCTGGCGCTCGACCCGAAGGGTGACGGCGCGCAGGAACCGGACGACACGATCCCGCAGGCCCGCACGCGCACGCCGTTCCAGCTGCAGGACGCCTTCGAACAGCTGTCGACGACGGTCGGCGACATCGACACGAAGCAGCTCGCGGACAGTTTCAACGCCCTCTCGGACAGCCTCAAGGACAGCCCGCAGTACCTGAAGGACACGCTGACCGGCCTGTCGTCGCTCGCGAAAACGGTGTCCTCCCGTGACGCCGACCTGCACACGCTGCTGGCCAACACGAGCCAGGTGTCGAAGACGCTGTCCGATCGCAACGCCCAGCTGCAGCGCGTGATCAGCGACGGCAACCTGCTGCTCACCGAGCTGCAGAACCGCAAGCAGGCCATCAACGCGCTGCTCACCGGCACCCAGCAGCTGTCGCAGCAGCTGACCGGGCTGGTCCAGGACAACCGCGACCAGCTCAAGCCGACGCTGGAGAAGCTCGGGAAGGTGACCGACATCCTGCAGCGCAACCAGGGCAACCTCGACCGGAGCCTGCAGCTGATGGCGCCGTTCGCCCGCGTCGGCGCGAACGCCACCGGCAACGGCCGCTGGTTCGAGGGCTACCTGTGCGGGCTGCTGCCGCCGACGATCACCGTGGGCGGGCTGCACATCAACCCCGAAGGCTGCACCCCGCCGATCGCGGCGCCGAACCAGGGGGTGGGCCGCCGATGACCATCCACACCGCCCGCGGCCGCAGCCTGGTGACCTGGCTGGCCTTCGCGTGCGTCCTCGCGCTGATCGTCACGGCCGGGCTGTACCTGGTGTTCCGGTCGTCGAACGGCACCAAGCTGTCCGCGTACTTCGGCAAGACCGTCGGGCTGTACGCGGGTTCGTCGGTGCGGGTGCTCGGCGTGCCGGTCGGCGAGGTCACCGGCGTCACGCCCGAGGGTGACGCGGTCCGCGTCGACATGCGGGTCGACGAGGTGTCGCTGCCGGCCGACGTCGGCGCGGTCGTCGTCGCGCCGAGCCTGGTCAGCGACCGGTACGTCCAGCTGACCCCGGCCTACGACAGCGGCCCCGTGCTCGCTTCGGGCACGGTGCTGCCGCGCGAGCGCACGGCCACGCCGGTGGAACTGGACGACCTGTACTCCAGCCTGGACAAGCTGTCGACGGCACTGGGCCCGAACGGGGCCAACAAAGACGGCGCGCTGTCTGGCGTCCTCGACACCGCCGCGAACACGCTCAAGGGCAACGGCGCTTCGCTGAACTCGACGGTCGGGCAGCTGGCCGAGCTGGCGAAGACCCTCGACGGTTCGAAGGACGACCTGTTCTCGACCGTGCAGAACCTGAACTCCTTCACCGGCGCCCTGGCCCAGAGCGACCAGCAGCTCGACGAGTTCTACGGCCGCGTAGCCGACGTCAGCCGGTTCCTCGCCGCGGACTCCGGCGAAGTGGGCGCCGCGCTGCAGTCCCTCGGCGGGGCACTCGGCGACGTCCAGCAGTTCGTCAACGACAACAAGACGGCACTGGAAGCCAATGTGGACAAGCTGGCGTCGCTGTCGAAGGTGCTGGTCGACCAGCGCGCCGCGCTCGCCGAGGTGCTCGACATCGCGCCGACCGGCGCCACCAACTTCATCAACTCCTACGACGCGGCCTCGGGCACCATCGCCGTCCGCGACAACCTCAACGAGCTGACCAACCCGCCGATCCTCACCGTGTGCCGCCTGATCAGCTCGGTCACGCCCAAGGAAATCCCCGACACACTGGGGAACATCTGCAAGCAGCTGGCGCCCGTCCTCGACGGCGCGCTGAAGCTGCCGACCATCCCGCAGGTGCTCAACTCCCTGCAGAACGGGACGCTCCCGCCGTTGCCGCTCCCGCTCGTCGACGTGATGGAACAGCTGTCCGGCGGTGCGAAGTGAAGGGGCGCCGGCGGATCGCGGGAGCACTCGCCGGGGTGCTCGTGCTCGCCGGGTGCAGCGACGGCGGCTTCAACGGCCTCTACGGCACACCGCTGCCGGGCGGCGCCGACGTCGGCGACCACCCGTACCACGTCACCGCGCTGTTCACCGACGTGCTGGACCTCGTGCCGCAGTCGAGCGTCAAGGTCAACGACGTCGCGGTCGGACGCGTCGACAAGATCACGCTGACCCCGGACACTCGGTCGGCGCTGGTGGCGATGACCGTCAACGGCGACATCGCACTGCCCGCCAACGCCCGCGCCGAGCTGAAGCAGTCTTCGCTGCTGGGGGAGAAGTTCGTCGAGCTGAGCGTGCCCACCGCCGAACCCGCGTCGGGGAAGCTCGCCGACGGCGGGCAGATCCCGCTCGGACGCACCAACCGCAACCCCGAGGTCGAGGAGGTGCTGGGCGCGCTTTCGCTGCTGCTCAACGGCGGCGGCGTCGAGCAGATCCAGAAGATCAGCCACGAACTCAACGACGCGCTGTCCGGGAACGAGCCGGAGATCCGCGCGCTGCTGTCCCGGGTGGACGAACTGGCCACCCAGCTCGACGGGCACAAGACCGAGATCCTGCGCGCGATCGACGGCCTCGCGAAGCTGTCGCACACCTTGACCGGCCAGACGCAGAACCTGACCGACGCGCTCGACAACCTCGCGCCGGGCCTGAAGGTCGTCACGGACCAGCGCGACCAGCTCGTGGGCATGCTGAACGCGCTGAACACGTTGTCCGGCGTCGCGGTGGACACCGTGACGAAGAGCCGCGACCAGCTCGTCGCGAACCTCAAGGCGCTGCAGCCGACGCTGGCCAAACTCGGCGAGGCGGGCCAGAACCTGCCGAACGCGTTGCAGATCCTGCTGACCTACCCGTTCCCGGACTACGCGGGCAACGTGATCAAGGGCGACTACGCGAACGTCGAGGCGAACGTGAACCTCGACCTGGACGTGCTGATCTCGAACTTCACTAACTCGTCGCAGCCGCCGATCGCGCTGCCGTCCGGGATCGGTGGCCAGCCGTCCGCGGTCGCGCCGCCGTTGCCGCTGCCGGACCTGGGGTCGGGGCCGGCGGCCGCGGGTCCGGGATTGCTGGGCGGGCTGCTCGGCCTGATCGGGGGCGGCCGGTGACGCGCAAGATCCGGATCCAGCTGTTCGCGTTCGTCGTCATCGCGGTCGTTTCGGTCGTCTACGCCGGCGGCCGGTACGCCGGGCTGGACCGGCTGTTCGGCCACCGCGGTTACGTCGTCACCGCGCAGCTGACCGACTCCGGCGGGATCTTCGTCAACTCCGAAGTCGCCTACCGCGGGGTGACGGTCGGGCGGGTGACGTCGATGACGCTCACCGAGCACGGCGTCGACGTGGCCCTCGACATCGACGTGGGCGCGCCGGACATCCCGGCCGACGCGCACGCGCAGGTGGCGAACCGGTCGGCGGTGGGGGAGCAGTTCGTCGACCTGCTCCCGCAGCACAACGGCGGCCCGTTCCTGAAGGACGGCTCGGTGATCACGGCGGACCGGACGTCGCTGCCGCCGTCGCCGGACACCGTGCTCTCCCACCTCGACGACCTCGTGGCGAGCGTGCACCCGGAGTCGCTGCGGACGGTCGTCGACGAGACGTACGACGCGTTCGCGGGCGCGGGGCCGGAACTGCAGCAGCTGCTGGACAGCACGGGCTCGCTGACGGCGGTGGCCGCGCAGTACGTCCCGCAGACGCAGGGGCTGCTGGCGAACTCGCGGATCGTGCTGGGCACGCAGGAACGGCAGGCGGCGAACATCACCGACTTCGCCTCGGGGCTCCGGACCATCGCGGGTCAGCTCAAAAAGTCGGATCCCGATCTGCGGCGGGTGATCGCGCAGGCGCCGCAGCTGAGCCGGCAGATCAGCGACGTGCTCGCGGCGTCCGGGACCGATCTGGGCGTGCTGTTCGCCAACCTGCTGACCACGGCGCAGATCACGACGTCCCGGAAGGACTCGATCGAGGAGCTCTTGGTCGCGTACCCGATCATTTCGGCGTTTTCGCCGTCGACGTCCCCGGACGGCACGGGCCACCTGGGCGTGGTGTTCAACTTCTTCGACCCGGCTTCGTGCACGAAGGGGTACGAAGGGACGAAGCAGCGTCCGGCGAACGATGAGACCGAAGCGCCGGTGAACATGAACGCCTATTGCGCCGAGCCGCCGGGCAGCCCGACCGGGGTGCGCGGGGCCCAGAACGCGCCTTACGCGGGGAAGCCGCCCGCGATCCCGGCCGCGCCTCAGCAGCAGGCGGCTGCTTCTTCGCCCGCGCAGCTGCCGGGCGTGCTGAGCCTGCTGACCGGCCCGTCTTCGGGTGGGCTGGCCCGGTTGCTGGGCGCGCCGTGAAGCTGCGTCTCCTGGTGGTCCTGGCGGTCTTGTCGGTGCTGGCGGCCGCGTTCTCGGGCTGGTCCTGGTGGCGTGCAGCAGCCGACGATTCCTTCGCCCGCGGCCGTGAGCGTGACGCGGTGCTCGCCGCGGCGGGGCCTGGATTGGTCACGTTGAACACGATCGACTACCGCACGGCGGCGGCGGACGTGGACCGCTGGATCGCGGCCACGACGGGGCAGTACGCCAAGGACCTGTCCGGCGACCGCCAGCTGCAGATCGACCGCGCGACGACGGCCCGCACGGTGTCCTCGGCGTCGCTGGTCCAGGCGGCGGTGACGGAGATCGATCCTTCTCGCGGGGTGGCGCGTCTCCTGGCGGTCCTGGACGTCCGGGTTTCCACGGGCGGCGGGGCTGTTTCCCCGCGTCTCAACCGCCTGACGGTGGACGTGTCCCGCGCCCCGGACGGCTGGAAGATCAGCGGCGTCCAGGCGGCGGGCTCATGACCCGGGCGCTGATCGTGGTCGTGGCGCTGGCCCTGGGCTGCACGGCCTGGTTCGGCATCGAAGCGGCCTCGCTGTCCCCGGGCGACAATGCGGCTTTGGTGGACGTCTCGGCCACTTCGGACGTTTCGTCTCAGGTGAGCGACGCGGTGAAGGCGGTGTTTTCGTACGACTACGCGAACCTCGCCCGCACCGAGCGGGCGGCATCGGAGGTCCTGACGGGGGACGCGGTCCGCCAGTACCGGACCCAGTTCGCTTCGGCCCGTCCTCGCGCGACGGCGGAGAAGCTCATCCGGACGACGACGGTCCGGGCGATCGGGGTCCGGTCGTTGCGGGGTGACTCGGCGGATCTGCTCCTGTTCCTGGACCAGCAGACGGTGGCCCAGGGCGGGGGAGCGCCGACGTCGTCGGTGGCCCAGCTGGCGGTGACGGCGAAGCGCGTGGACGGCCGCTGGAAACTGGCGACGCTGACGGCGCTCTGATCCGCTCAGCCGCCGGCGCCGGGGCTCGGGGGAACCAGCGCGGCGGTGACGGCGCGAGCCGCCGCGCGATCGCCGAGGAGATCGGTGCTGTCGGCGAACTGGTCGATCGCCCCGGTGCGCGGCCAAGCGCGGAGTGCCGGGTCGGTCAGGGTGTCGAGGAGCGCCTGGCTGAACCGGTCCGCGTGCAGGACCTGGAACGGCCGGTCGTGGTAGGGGC
Organism: Amycolatopsis bullii; assembly: GCF_014654205.1. GTDB lineage: Bacteria > Actinomycetota > Actinomycetes > Mycobacteriales > Pseudonocardiaceae > Amycolatopsis > Amycolatopsis plumensis. The sequence goes on along the minus strand of NZ_BNAW01000037.1, from coordinate 43,197 downwards.
GGGTGCCGGGGTCGAGCGGCTCGGTGAGGCCGAGCCGGTTGTGCAGCTCGGCGATGGCGGTGTACGCCGCCGCGAGGTGGCCCTCCCGTTCGGGCCAGGTGGTCGCGGCCAGTGCCGCGGTCAGTGCCGGCGAAACGGTGGCCGCGAACGGGAGCCGGGTGAAGGCGCTGCCGAGCCATTTGCCGTAGGGCGGGTATCGGCGGTGCATCAGCAGGCACAGGCGCAGGAGCTCCCGGACCAGGCGGGCGGCGACGACGGCCGAGCCGAGTTCGTCGCCGACTTCTCCGCACCGTCCGACGAACGCCTCTTCCTGCGAGATCCGCTGCCACTGGCAGGCCAGGAGGTAGCGCCAGATCTGCTCCGGGTACCAGCCGAGCTGAGCGCGAACGGCGGTGAGTTCGCCCGTGGGGTCGTGGAAGACCGCGCCGGCGGTGAGCTCGGCGAGGGCCTGGGTGGGGGTGGCGAGCCAGTCGAGCGTGGTGGTGCCGTGGCGGGGATCGAATCCCAGGTGGTGCCGGAGCCACTCGTCGAGGGTGGTGACGTCGACGCGGTGGAAGACCGGTCCGTCGGTGAGCACCATGTGGCGCACGTGCTCGTTGGCGGTGGGGCCGAAGTGGGTGGGGTAGCCGTGGAACGTCTTGGGCAGCTCGTCGCTCAACACCGAGACGATGTCCTGGGCGTACCGCTCGCTGTCGGCGCGGCCCAGGAACAGCTGCAGGCGCGGACCCCATTCGTGATCGGCGGATCGCGCGGTGTCGAAGCCGAGGACCTCCGACCCGGTGCCGATCCGCGCGGCCGTGTGGGGCAGTTCCCCGAAGTGCGCGTGGAGCACCGGCCGGACCGCCTCGTGGTAGAAGCGGCGGGACAGTTCCAGGCCGGGGAGGAACGACTGGTCCATGGGCCGCATGATGCCGCCCCCGGCGGGTGCGCCGCGACCGGATATCGACGGCCCCTCAGCCGTCCCAGACGGCGGCGCCCTGCCGCAGAACCTCCACATCGGACTGTTCCTCGACCGGCCACAGCTCCACCACGTACCGGTAGTGCTCTCCGAACTCGTGCTCGTTCCAGGTGGCCGCGGGCGGACCGGCGGGCACGTACGAAACCCGCGCCCGGTACAACCCGGGAAGCACCGAAAAGAACTTTTCCTGCGACGGGTAGTCCGAGGGCCCGGAAATCACCAACCGCCCGCTCGGAACCGGAAGATCCGCTTCCACCACGTGGTCGGCGTCGGCCAGAAGACCGGGCGCCGAGGGCAGCAGCGACACCGAAGACTCGACCACGTCCGAGCGTGCCGTCGCGATGGCGAGGCCGCCCGGCTCCGCCCCGATCCGGTGGTCCACCGCGGAATCGGTCCAGCCGCTGCCCGTCAACCGGGCGCGGGAATCCCGGACGGCGAACTGGCGCTGGTCGGCGTGGACGACGAGATGCACACCAACCACCCTAGCCAGGACCCGCCCCGAAATGGTATCGACGGCGGGTTTAGCGTTGACCCATGACCACTGCTTCCGTCGACGTCGACACGGCCCGCAGCGACTACGCGGCCCTGGTCGGCCGAGGCCTCTCCCTGGACATCACCCGCGGCAAGCCGTCCCCCGAGCAGCTCGACCTCTCGAACGCGCTGCTCTCCCTCCCGGGCGACGGCAGCTTCAAGGCCGAGGACGGCACCGACGTCCGCAACTACGGCGGCCTCAACGGCCTGCCCGAGCTGCGCCGCATCTTCGCCGCCGCGCTGCAGGTGCCCGCCGGGCAGCTGCTCGCCGCCGGCAACTCGAGCCTCGAGCTGATGCACGACGCCGTCGTCCAGGCCCTGCTGAGCAAGCTGCCCGGCGCCGAACGCCGCTGGGCCGACGAGCCGCAGGTGAAGTTCCTCGCCCCCGTCCCGGGCTACGACCGCCACTTCGCGCTCACCGAGCGCTTCGGCATCGAGCTCGTCCCGGTCGCGATGACCGACGAGGGCCCGGACATGGACGTCGTCGAGACGCTGGTCGCCGAAGACCCGGCCGTCAAGGGCATCTGGTGCGTCCCCAAGTACAGCAACCCCACCGGCGTCACGTTCAGTGACGACGTCGTCCGGCGGCTCGCCACCATGCGCACCGCGGCGCCGGACTTCCGGATCTTCTGGGACAACGCCTACGCCGTGCACCACCTCACCGACGACGAGCCGGAGCTGGCCGACCTGCTGGCCCTGGCCACCGAGGCCGGCCACGCCGACCGCGTCTTCGTCTTCGGCTCGACCTCGAAGATCACCCTGGCCGGGGCCGGCGTCGGCTTCTTCGGCGCGTCCGAGGCCAACCTCGCCTGGTGGACCGGCAACACCGGCAAGCGCACCATCGGCCCGGACAAGGTCAACCAGCTGCGTCACGCCCACTTCCTCAAGGACGAGGCCGGCGTCCGCGCCCACATGCGCAAGCACGCCGGGATCATCGGCCCGAAGTTCGCGGCCGTCGACCGGATCCTCTCCGAGGAGCTGGCCGACCTGGCGTCCTGGACCAAGCCGACCGGCGGGTACTTCATCACGCTGACCGTCCCGCGGGGCACCGCGAAGGAGGTCGTGCGGCTGGCGAAGGAGGCCGGGGTCGCGCTGACCCCCGCCGGGGCGACCCACCCGCACGGGAACGACCCGGACGACGCCGTCATCCGGATCGCGCCGACCTTCCCGAAGCTCGAAGAGGTCGAAGAGGCCGTCCGCGCGCTCGCCGTGTGCGTCCGGCTCGCGGTCGCGCAGCGCGGCTGACCTGGGCAAACGCAAGTCGATCAAAATTTTTCCCGTTTTGACCGAGCCGGGGGACGCCCAGGTACGTATGACCGGTGGGTGAGGTGGACGAACTCGTCACGAGAGGACGTCCCCCGGTGTTCGGAAAACGCTACACACAGCAGCTGATCGAGCGCAGCGCGGAGAACGCGACCGACCGCCGCCGCTTCCTCAAGGCTGCGGGAGCGGCGGGGCTCGGCGTCGCGGGCGCCGGCGCGCTCGGCGGTGCGTTGTCGCTGGGCCTCGGCTCGGCCGGTGCCACACAGCAGTACGGAGGACAGGGAGGTGACAAGGCGAAGGAACAGGCGAGCGACGCCGCGGTCCTGAACTTCGCGCTGAACCTCGAGTACCTCGAAGCGAACCTGTACTCGTTCGCCGTCTACGGCTACGGGCTGAACGAGAAGTACGTCAACGGCGTCGGCAACCTGGGCAAGGTCTCCGGTGGGCACGCGGTGCAGTTCAAGAGCGAGCACACCAAGCAGCTCGTCCAAGAGATCGCCGGCGACGAGGTCGCCCATGTGAACTTCCTGCGCAAGGCGCTCGACAAAGCCGCCGTCGCGCAGCCGGAGATCGACTTCCAGAACAGCTTCACCGCGGCCATGCAGGCCGCCGGGGTGATCAAGCAGGGCCAGACGTTCGACCCGTTCGGCAGCGAGAACAACTTCCTGCTCGCCGCCTACCTGTTCGAGGACGTCGGCGTGTCCGCCTACAAGGGCGCCGCCCCGCTGGTGAACAACAAGACGTTCCTCGACGCGGCCGCCGGCATCCTGGCCGTCGAGGCCTACCACGCCGGAATCGTGCGGTCGGCGCTGTTCGAGCGCGGCCTCGGGGACATCACGAACAAGATGTCCGACGCCCGCGACAGCCTCGACGGCAAGGCCGACGACGACGAAGGCGTCATCAAGAACGGCAAGGCGAACCTCGTCCCGGCCGACGCCAACGGCATCGCGTTCGGGCGCTCCGCCGAGCGCGTGCTCAACATCGCCTACCTCAACCCGGACAAGGTGTCTTCCGGTGGTTTCTACCCGCGCGGCTTGAACGGCGACATCGCCACCAGCGGTGCGAAGGAGAAGTAGGCACCGCGTGCCGCCGCCACGGTAACGTCACCGGCGGCGGCACGCGGAGTCGACGGGGGGACGCGAAGTGCGGGTACTGGTCGCGGGTGGCGGGATCGCGGGCACGGTCACGGCGATGGCGCTGAAGCTCGCCGGGCACGAGCCGGTCGTGTACGAGGCCTACCCCGCAGGCGGGGACGACATCGGCGCGTTCCTCACGATCATGCACAACGGCATGGACGCCCTGCGCGCGATCAGGGCCGACCGGCCGGTGATCGACAGTTCGTTCGCCGCGTACGGCGTCGAACTCGTCGCCCCGACGGGGGAGACCGTTGGGCGGCGCGAGTTCGACACCGAAGGGCTCGACGGGCCGCGCACCCTGACCCGCGCGACGCTCTACCGCGTCCTGCAGGACGAGGCCGAGCGCCGCGGTGTCCCGCTGGAGCGCGGCAAGCGGCTGGTGGGCGCGCAGCCCGGCCCGGACGGGATCACGGCGGAGTTCGCCGACGGCACCACCGAAACCGGTGACGTGCTGGTCGGCGCGGACGGGTTGCGCTCGGTCGTCCGGAGGCTGATCGACCCGGCCGCGGACGAGCCCCGCTACACCGGGCTGACCGTCGTGTACGGCTACACGCGGGCCGCCGGGCTGCCCGCCGCGCCCGGGATCTACCGGATGTTCCGCGGGAGCCGGGCGGCCTTCGGGTTCACCACGGACACCGGCGGCGCCACCTTCTGGTTCGCCCGCATCCCCGACGCCGAGCGCTCCCGCGAGGAGATCGCGGCGGTCACCCCGGCGGGCTGGCGCGAGTTCGCGCACGCGGCGTTCGACGGAGATCCGTTGCCCTGCACGGACATCATCGCCGCCACCGGCGAGGAGGTGTTCGGCGGCCACTCCTACGACGTCCCGGAAACCCGGCTCTGGTCGACGCCCGAGATGGTCCTGACCGGCGACGCCGCCCACGCCGCGTCCCCGGCTGCGGGCCAGGGCGCGTCGATGGCGCTGGAGGACAGCGTCGTCCTGGCGCAGTGCCTGCGCGACCTCCCGGACCCGGCCTCGGCTTTCGCGGCGTATGAAGGGCTTCGCCGTGAGCGCGTGGAGAAGCTGGTGAAGGCGAGCGCGGGCGGGGACGTCGGCGAGGAGCCCGGCTGGCTGTACTCCCACCACATCGACTGGGACACGAAGATCACCGCCTGACCCCGCTCCGCCCCAGCGCCCCAATGTGGCCTTGGGTGCGTGTGACGCACCCAAGGCCGCCTTGGGGCGCTGGGGTCAGCGGGCCGAGCGACCGCCGCAGGAGTCGCGGACCACCAGTTTCGTCGGGAGCAGCACCGGTTCCGGGGCGCCGGCGTTCTCGAGCATCGCCAGGAGCGCGCCCGCCGCCGCGGTGCCGAAGCCCGGCTTGTCCTGGGCCACCGTCGTCAGGGCCGGGTCCACCAGGGACGCCACCTCGATGTCGTCGAACCCCACCACGGCCAGGTCGGCCGGCACCCGCAGCCCGGCCGCGCGCGCCGCCAGCAGCGCGCCGACCGCCATCTCGTCGCTGGCCGCGAACACCGCCGTCGGCGGCTCCTTGCGGGCCAGCAGGCGCCGCATGCCGACGAACCCGCTCTCGCGGTAGAAGTCGCCGCCGACCACGAGATCCTCCGACACCGGCAGCCCCGCTTCGGCCAGGCCGCGCCGGTAACCCTCGGTGCGGGCGGCCGCCGGCGCGTTGCCGCGGGGGCCGGTGATCGTCGCGATCCGGCGGTGCCCGAGCGCGGCCAGGTGCCGGACGGCCTCCGCCGCGCCCCCGGCGTTGTCCGACGTCACGTGCGTCGCCCGCGGTCCGGACAGAGCCACGTCGAGGGCGACGCACGGCAACCCGGACTGGGCGAACGCGGTGAACGCGTCGGCGTCCGTCCCGCTGTCGATGAGCACCAGCCCGGCCAGGTGGTGGCGCCGGGTCATGCTCACGTACCCGATCGGGTCGGCCAGCGACACGCCGGGGTGACGGTCGCGGGCGTCGTCGCTCGTCGCGAGCAGCAGCAGGTGGTAGCCGTGCGAGCTGAGCGCGGATTTCAGGCCCAGCAACAGGTCCTGCAGGAACGGGTGCCGCCAGCCGGGCCGCCGGTGGTCGGTGTCCCAGACCAGCCCGACCATCGCCGACTGCTGCCGCGACAGCGCGCGCGCCGACTCGTTCGGCGAGAAATCGAGGTCCCGCGCCACGCGCTCGACGCGTTCGCGGGTCGCCGCGCTGACCGTGGCGGGGCGGTTGAACACCCGCGACACGGTGGCGACGGAAACCCCGCAGAGCTGCGCGACCTCGCGGGCCGTGACCATGTTGACCTCCACTCTTGTAACCGGTTACATCTCTAGCACACGGGCTCAGACTGCGTAAATGCCGGGGCGCGTTATCATTTAGTTACTTGACGGCGACGGGCTGGGAGCGCTCTCATGGGACCCGCGTTTTCCGACCGGCCCGCAGAACAACGGAGATCTCATGCGCCCGAAAACGAGAAACCGCCGGATCCGCCTGCTCGCCGGGGTGGGTGCCACCCTGGTCGCGCTCACCGCGCTGAGCGCCTGCGGGGACAGCGGCGCCGCCGGCGGCAAGGTCAAGCTGAGCCTCGGCCTCTTCGGCAACTTCGGCTACACCGACCTGATCAAGGAGTACCAGGCGGCGCACCCGGACATCGAGATCACCGAGCGGACCGCCGCCTACTCCGACCACCACAAGAACCTCGCCGCGCACCTGGCCACCGGCGCCGGTGCCGCGGACATCGAGGCCATCGACACCGGCTACGTCGCCCAGTTCAAGGCGACGCCGGACAAGTTCGTCGACCTCAACACCGTCGGCGGCGACAAGCTCAAGGACCGCTGGCTGAGCTGGAAGTGGGCCGCGTCGCTGGCCAAGGGCGGCCAGCAGATCGGCTACGGCACCGACGTCGGCGGCCTGGCCATCTGCTACCGCCGCGACATGTTCAAGGCCGCCGGGCTGCCGGAGGACCGGGACGCCGTCTCCGCGCTCTGGCCCACGTGGCAGAAGTTCTTCGACGCGGGCAAGCAGTTCCAGGCCAAGGCGCCGAACGGCGTCAAGTTCATGGACGGCGGTCCGACCGTGCTCAACGCGATCGTCGGCCAGGCGCCGCAGGGCTACTACGACCAGAACGACCAGATCATCGTCGGCAGCAACCCGGCGCTGCGCCAGGGCTGGGACCTCGTGGTCGACGCGGTCAAGGCGAACCTGAGCGCCGGCCTGCTCTACAGCACGCCGCAGTGGAACACCGGCTTCACCCAGGGCCAGTTCGCCACCGTCACCTGCCCGGCGTGGATGATGACCAAGATCAAGGACCAGGCGCCGGACACCGCCGGCAAGTGGGACGTCGCGGCCGTGCCCGGCGGGGGCGGCAACTGGGGCGGCTCGTACCTGACCGTGCCCAAGCAGGGCAAGCACACCAAGGAAGCCGCCGAGCTCGCCGCGTGGCTGACCGCGCCCGAGCAGCAGGCGAAGGTGTTCACCAGCAAGGGCCTGCTGCCCTCGGCACCGTCGCTCTACGACGACCCGAAGATCACCGGCTACACGAACCCGTTCTTCTCGGGCGCCCCGGTGGGCAAGGTCTTCACCGACGCGGCGAAGAAGCTGAACCCGCAGTACCAGGGCCCGAAGGCAGGCGACGTGCAGACCGAGTTCGGCAACGCCATGCAGCGGGTCGAGCAGGGCAAGCAGGACGGCCCGGCGGCGTGGCAGCAGCTGGTCGGTGACGTCGCGAAGATCAAGTAATGGCACTCACCTTCGCCGAGCGGCGGCAGAAGTGGGACGTCAAGCTGTCGCCGTTCGGCTTCATCAGCCCGTACTTCCTCATCTTCGGCGTCTTCGGGTTGTTCCCGCTGGCGTACACGGCCGTCGTGTCGCTGCAGAAGCGGAACCTCATCGACGCCGAGGGTGCGCAGTTCATCGGGTTCGGCAACTACGAGCAGCTGCTGTTCCACGACCCGTACTTCTGGAACTCGATGGGGAACACGGTCAGCCTGTGGCTGCTGACCACGATCCCGCAGATCCTGTTCGCGCTCGGCATCGCACACCTGCTCAACCGGCGGCTGCGCGGGCGGATGTTCTTCCGGATGGGGATGATCCTGCCGAACATCACCTCGGTGGCGGCGGTGACGATCATCTTCGCGCAGCTGTTCGGCCGGGACTTCGGGCTGGTCAACTGGGTGCTGAGCTGGTTCGGCGCCGGGCAGGTCGACTGGCAGGCCGGCACGGCCAGCTCGCACACCGCCATCGCGGCGATGGTGGTGTGGCGCTGGACCGGCTACCACGCGCTGATCTTCCTGGCGTCCATGCAGGCGATCCCGTCGAGCATGTACGAGGCCGCCACCCTCGACGGCGCCAAGGGGTGGCAGCAGTTCTGGCGGATCACCGTGCCGCTGCTGCGGCCGCAGATCATCTTCTCCACGGTGATCGCGACGACCGGGAACATGCGGCTGCTCGCCGAGCCGCTGCTGTTCAACCCGGGCACCGCGGCCGCCACCGGAGGGTCGGACCGGCAGTTCCAGACGGCCGCGCTCTACCTCTACGAACAGGGTTTCGCCAAGTACGACTTCGGCTACAGCTCGGCGATCGCGCTGATCCTGGCCGTGGCCACGATGCTCGTCGCGGGCCTGTCGTACCTGGTCACCCGGCGCATTTCCACGGACTGAGGAGCGGACATGACCACCGTGCTGACCCCGGCGGCACCCGCGCCGCCGTCGACCTCGCCCGGGCGGGCCCGGCGGCTCGCGCGCCGCGTGGCGAGCCCGTGGACCTACGCCGCGCTGACCGCGATCCTGGCCGGCTCGGCGTTCCCGGTGTACTGGTCGTTCGTCGTCTCCTCGCAGACGACGGAGGCGGTCGGGAAGGTGCCGCCGGTGCTCGTCCCCGGCGGGCACCTGTTCGAGAACATCGCCCGCGTCTTCGACGAGACGGACTTCGCGCTGGCGCTGGGCAATTCGCTCATCGTCGCGGGCACGATCACCGTGTCGGTGGTGCTGTTCTCGACGCTGGCCGGGTTCGCCTTCGCCAAGATGCGCTTCCGCGGGCGGACGGCGCTGCTGCTCGTCGTGGTCGCTACCCAGGCGATCCCGACCGAGCTGGGCGTCGTGCCGCTGTACATGATGATGGCCGACTTCGGGTGGGCCGGGCAGTTGCAGGCGGTGATCGTGCCCGGCCTGGTCACCGCGTTCGGCGTGTTCTTCATGCGCCAGTACTTCGAGCGGGCGCTGCCGCTGGAGCTGCTGGAAGCCGGCCGGATGGACGGCTGTGGCTCGCTGCGGCTGTTCTGGCACGTGGCCCTGCCCGCCGCCCGCCCGGCTGCGGCGGTGCTCGGGCTGTTCACCTTCATGCAGGCCTGGAACGACTTCTTCTGGCCGCTGGTGGTGCTGGTGCCGGAGAACCCGACCGTCCAGACCGCACTGTCCACTCTGGCCAGCGGCTACACCACCGACTACACGCTCGTGCTCACCGCCGCCACCATCGGCACCGTCCCCGTCCTGATCGTGTTCCTGCTGTTCGGCCGCCAGATCGTCGGCGGCATCATGCAGGGCGCGCTCAAGGGCTGACCCCTCCCGGAGCTCACCGTGACTTCCAGCTTTCCGCCCGCCTTCCGCTGGGGTGTCGCGACCTCGGCGTTCCAGATTGAGGGCGCCACGACCGCCGACGGCCGCGGACCGTCCATCTGGGACACCTTCGCGGCGGTGCCCGGCGCGGTGGCCGGCGGCCACACCGGCGAACCGGCGGCCGACCACTACCACCGCTGGGAGGCCGACCTCGACCTGCTCGCCGAACTGGGGGTCGACTCCTACCGGTTTTCGGTGTCCTGGCCGCGGATCCAGCCGTCCGGCCGGGGTGCTCCCGAACGCCGCGGCCTCGCCTTCTACCGGCGGCTGGTGGACGGGCTGCGGGAGCGGGGGATCGAGCCGTTCCTGACGCTCTACCACTGGGACCTGCCCCAGGCCCTGGAGGACGAGGGCGGCTGGCGCTCCCGCGACACGGCGTACCGGTTCGCCGAGTACGCGGCGCTGGTGCACCGGGAACTGGGCGACGTCGTCGACTTCTGGACGACCCTGAACGAGCCGTACCCGTGCGCGGTGGCCGGGTACGGCGAAGGCCGCCACGCGCCGGGGGCGCGGGAGGGACACGGTGCGCTGGCGGCCGCCCACCACCTGCTGCTGGGCCACGGCCTGGCGGTCCGGGCGATGTGCGAGCAGGCGGCGCTGCCGCACCAGTTCGGCATCGTCCTCAACCAGTCCCCGGCGGTCCCGGTGTCCGACTCACCGGCGGACGCGGCGGCGGCCGCCCGCCAGGACACGCTCCTGCGCCGCCAGTTCACCGACCCGCTGTTCGGCGGCCGGTACGCGCCGGGCCTGTCGGCGATGTTCGACGGGGTCTCGGACTTCTCGTTCCGCCGCGACGAAGACCTGGAGATCATCGGGGTGCCCCTGGACTACCTGGGCGTGAACTACTACTACCGCCTGCACTGCGCGGACGCCCCGCACCGCGAGCCGGACCCGGCCCGGCGGACGGTGGCCGACATCGGGGTGGACACCACGCGACTGCCGGACGTCCCGCGCACCGGGATGGGCTGGCCGGTCGAGCCGGAGGGCCTCACGGAAGCGCTGGTGGGCCTGCACAACCGCTACCCGGGGCTGCCGCCGGTGTACGTCACGGAGAACGGGTGCGTGTACGCGGACCGGAGTGACTTCGCGGACTACGAGCGCATCAGTTTCCTGAGCGAGCACATCGAGGCGGTTCGTACCGCGGCCGCGGCCGGGGTGGACCTGCGCGGGTACTTCTGCTGGTCGCTGCTGGACAACTTCGAGTGGGCGCACGGGTACAAGCACCGCTTCGGGCTGATCCACGTCGACTACGAGACGCAGGCCCGCACGCCGAGGTCGAGTTACCGCTGGTACCGCGACTTCATCGCGGCCGAGCGCACACCGTGAGAAACGGGTGGCCCGCCCGGGCGGGCCACCCTACGGTGACGCCATGAGCGATCACCCGGAAGCGCCGGCCGGCCCCTTCGAACCGCCGTACTACGTGGCCGTCTTCAGCACGGTGCGCACCGCCGAGCAGAGCGGCTACGCCGAGACCAACGCGCGCATGGAGGAGCTGGTCGCGGCGATCCCCGGGTACCTGGGCATGGATCACGCCCAGACCCCCGGCGGACTCGGCATCACCGTCGGGTACTTCCGCGACGCCGACGCGCTCGCGCAGTGGCGGAGCCACGCCGAGCACCGGGCGGCGCAGCGGCGCGGGCGGGCCGAGTGGTACGAGAGCTACACCCTGCACGTGGCCAAGGTGGAACGCAGCACCGGCTTCACCCGGCCCTGAACGGCTACTTCTTGTACAGGCCTTCGATGTCGTCGGCGTAGTTCTTCGTGACCACGTTCCGCTTCAGCTTCAGGCTCGGCGTGATCTCCCCGCCGGCCTCGGTGAAGTCGTTCGCCAGCACGGTGAACTTCTTGATCGCCTCGGCCTTGGACACCGACTTGTTCGCCTCGTCGACCGCGGCCTGGATCTCCGCGAGGAGGTCCGGGTCCGCGGCGAGGTCCGCCACCGAAGCGCCGGAAGGCTTGCCGTGCTGGGACTTCCAGGACGGGAAGTACTCCTCGTCCACGGTGACCAGTGCCGCGATGAACGGGCGCTGGTCGCCGACCACCATCGCCTGGCTGACCAGCGGGCAGGCTTTGATCGTGTCCTCGAGGCCGGACGGGGCGACGTTCTTGCCGCCCGCCGTCACGATGATCTCCTTCTTGCGGCCGGTGATCTTCAGGAAGCCGTCGGAGTCCAGCTCGCCCAGGTCGCCGGTGTGGAACCAGCCGTCGGTGAGCGCTTCCTTCGTCGCCTGCGGGTTGTTGTAGTACGCCCGGAACACGACGTCGCCCTTGAGGAGGACCTCGCCGTCGTCGGCGATGCGGACCGACGTGCCGTTGACCGGCTTGCCGACCGTGCCGACGCGGAACGCCGTCTGCGTGTTGACGTTCGCCGCCGCGGACGTCTCGGTGAGGCCGTAGCCCTCGAACACCGGGACGCCGATGCCGCGGAAGAAGTGGGCCAGCCGCGCGCCCAGCGGCGCGCCGCCCGAGACGGCCGCGACGCAGCGGCCGCCGAGGGCCGCGCGCAGCTTGCCGTAGACCAGCTTGTCGAACACCAGGTGCTTCAGCTTCAGCCCCAGCCCGGCGCCGCCGGTGTCCTGCGCCTCGCTGTAGGCGACCGCGGTGGCCTCGGCGGCGTCGAAGATCTTGCCCTTGCCCTCGCTGTGGGCCTTCTGCTTCGCCGAGTTGTAGACCTTCTCGAACACGCGCGGCACGGCGACGACGAACGTCGGCCGGAAGGTGCCCAGGTCGGCGACCAGGTTCTTGACGTCCGGCGTGTGCCCGAGGGTGACGCGGGCGGTGAGCGCGGTGACGGCGATCGCGCGGGCCAGCACGTGCGCCAGCGGCAGGAAGCACAGCAGCGAGTTGCCCTGCTCCATCAGCTGCGGGAACGCCTCGATGTCGGCGCGGATCTCGGCCAGGAGGTTGCGGTGGGTCAGCTCGACGCCCTTGGGGCGGCCGGTGGTGCCCGAGGTGTAGACGATGGTGGCCAGCTCGTCCGCGGTCACCTCGCGGCGGCGGTCGTGCAGCTCGTCGTCCGAAAGGGAAGCGCCCAGCGCGGACAGCTCCTCGACGGCGGGGGAGTCGCCCTCGATCTGCCAGGTGTTCTGCAGGTCGGTGAGCCGGTCGCGGATCTGGTCGACCGCCGCGGCGTGGGCGTTCGTCTCGACGAACACGCCCTTGGCGGCCGAGTCGGAGAGGATCCAGTGCACCTGTTCGGGGGAGGACGTGTCGTAGATGGGCACGGTCACCGCGCCGGCCGCCCAGATCGCGAAGTCGATCAGCGTCCACTCGTAGCGGGTCTTCGACATCAGGCCCACGCGGTCGCCGCGGCCGATCCCGGCCTTGGCCAGGCCCTTGGCCACGGCCAGCACCTCTGCCGCGAACTCCTTGGCGGTCACGTCCAGCCAGCTGCCCTCGACCTGGCGGCGGAAGCTCACCACGTCGGAGAACCGCTCGGCGTTCGCCCAGACGACGTCGGACATGTTTTCGTCGTCGGCCACCGGCTTGCCGGCGGGAGCGCTGTATTCGCGCACGTGGACCTCCGTGTTCAAACGCGTGCGGCAGGTGACACCGCTGTTACCCGCCAGTCAACTTAGCGTGGTGAGCACCTTAAGACCATGCTGATCGACCCCGCGAGGCGAGGCCGTGACATTCTTCGCACGTGAACGCGCCACCCTCACTCGACATCGTCGACGAGACGTTCCTCGCCGTTCCGCCCGCCACCGTGGCCGCGGTCTTCGCCGAGCCGGCCTCCTGGCGGCGCTACTGGCCCGACCTGGTCCTGGAGGTCTACACCGACCGGGGGGACAAGGGCCTGCGCTGGACCGTGACGGGCGCGCTCGTCGGTACGATGGAGGTTTGGCTCGAGCCGGTGCTCGACGGCACCCTGCTGCACTACTTCCTGCGGGCGACCCCCGCCGACGCGGCCGGGGCGCCCCGTGCGCTGGCGCCACGTGACCTGCGGCGGGAGTTCGACCGGCGGGCCCGCGCGGCCAAGGCGATCGCGCTCGGGCTCAAGGAGATCCTGGAGGACGGGCGCGAGCCCGGCGTCCCTCCGCGCGAGAACTAGGGGAGCAGGGTGCGGGTACACGTCGTCTCGGACGTGCACGGCAACGCGGACGCGTTGAAGCGGGCCGGCGACGGGGCGGACGCCCTGGTCGTGCTCGGCGACCTGATCGACTTCGTCGACTACCACGACCACGAAAAGGGCATCATGGGCGCCCTGTTCGGCAGCGAGAAGGTCGGCGAGTTCGCCCGCCTGCGCCGCGAGGGCACCCGTGACGAAACCGTTGCCTTCTCGCGCACGCTCTGGGCGACCCTCGAAGACCCGGCCTCCGCGGTCGACGAGGCCATCCGCGCGCAGTACGCGACGCTGTTCGCGGCGATGACGGCGCCCACCTACGCCACCCCCGGCAACGTCGACACCCCGGCGCTGTGGCCGGAGTTCGCCGGCGAGGGCGTGCGGGTGCTCGACGGCGAGGTCGCGGAGATCGGCGGCCTGCGGTTCGGGTTCGTCGGCGGCGCGCTGCTGCCCGACGGCGTCGTCCCGCGGCCCCGCAAGGGCGCCGCCTGGCGGCCCTACCTGCGGGACCGCGCGGACTACGACCGGAGCGTGGCCGCGCTGACCGACGTGGACGTGCTCTGCACGCACGGCCCGCCGGCCCTGCCCGAGCTGACCTACGACGTCGTCGCCCGCCGCAGCGAGATCGGCTCGACGGCGCTGCTGGAGCTGATCCGGGCGCAGCGGCCGCGCTGGTCGGTGTTCGGGCACGTGCACCAGCCACTGGCGCCCCGCGCCCGGGTCGGCCTGACCGAGTGCCGCAACGTGGGTCACTTCAAGGAGACCGGGCAGCCCTACGTGCTGCGCTGGTGACCAACCGCGGCGGCTACGCTTCGACCCATGGCCGAGCAGTCCACACAGTCCATCGAGGTCGACGCCGAGCCCAGCCGGGTGATGGCCGTGATCGCCGACTTCCCCGCGTACCCGGAATGGGCCAAGGCCGTCCGGCAGACCGAGGTCCTCGACACCGACGCCGAAGGCCGGGCCAAGCAGGTCAAGCTGACCCTCGACGCCGGTCCGATCAAGGACGTCTACACCCTCGAGTATGACTGGGACGAAGACGGCCTCGGCGTCAGCTGGCACCTGGTCAAGGGCCAGATGCAGAAGGCGCAGAACGGCCGCTACGCGCTGGCCGACCTCGGCGGCCGGACGCGGGTCACCTACACGCTGTCGGTCGAGCTGGCGCTGCCGATGATCGGCCTGCTGCGCCGCAAGGCCGAGAAGATGGTCATGGACACCGCGCTGAAGGAGCTCAAGAAGCGGGCCGAGGGCTAGCAACGTGCGGATCCTGCTGTGCACCGGCAAGGGGGGTGTCGGGAAGACCACGCTGGCCGCGGCCACCGGCGCCGCCCTCGCCGCCCGCGGCAGGAAGACCCTCGTCGTGTCCACCGATCCGGCCCACTCCCTCGGTGACGCCTTCGCCCGCCCCCTCGGCGCCGAACCGTCCGAAGTGGACGCCCTGCTCTCGGGGGTGCAGGTCGATGCGCGGACCCTGGTGGACGCCTCCTGGGAGCGGCTGCGCGGCGAACTGCGCGCGGTGCTGGCCGGCGCGGGACTCGACACCCTCGACGCCGAAGAGCTCACCGTGCTGCCCGGCGTCGACGAGCTGCTCGCCCTCACCGAAGTCCGCCGGCTGGCCGAGGACGGCCCGTGGGAGACCGTCGTCGTCGACTGCGGGCCGACGGCCGAGACGCTGCGGCTGCTCGCCCTGCCCGAGGCCGTCTCCGGCTACCTGACCCGCGTGTTCGGGCCGCGCGGCCGCGTCACGGACTCGGTGCGCCGGCTCGGCGCCCACCTCGACGGCCTGCGCGCCCTGCTCACCGACCCGGCGGTGACGACCGTCCGGCTGGTCCTGACGCCGGAGCGGGTGGTCGTCGCCGAGGCGCGGCGCACGCTCAGCTCGCTGGCCCTGCGCGGCATCGCCGTCGACGGCCTGATCGCCAACCGGCTGATGCCAGCGCCCGGCATCTGGCGCGGGGGCGCCGCGTCCTGGCTGCGCACGCGCCGGACGCAGCAGGACGCCGTGCTCGCCGAACTCGCCGCGGCCGGGATCGCGCCGGTCGCCCGGGTCGAGCACCGCGCCGTCGAGCCGGTCGGGCTGCCCGCGCTGCTGGAGATCGCCGCCGAGCTCTACCGCGGCGAAGACCCGCTCACCGGTCACGGCACACCGGTCACGCCGCTGCTGCGCGTGCGGCCCGCCGACGGCGGGTACACCCTGCGCGTCGCGCTCCCGCTCGCGCGGGACGCCGAGGTCGACCTCGCCCGCGTCGACGACGACCTGGCGATCACCGTGGACGGCTTCCGCAGGCTCATCGCCCTGCCGGAGCCGCTGCGGCCGTGCCGGATCACCGGCGCGGAGTCCGACGCCGACGGCCTGGTCGTGCACCTGGCCGGGAACCGGGGACGCGGGTGAGCGAAGAGCAACACGGGCCGCGCCTGACGGAGGAGATCCGCCTGCTCGCCGAGCTGGTCGCCGACAAGGCGGCGCCGTGGCTGGAAGGCGTGCTGGCGGCCGGGCACGGCAACTTCTTTTCGGGGGCTCCGGGTGGCGAAGCCCCCGGCCCGGGGCGAAGCCCCGGTGGTCACGGCCTGCCTGACGAGGCGAAACCGGACGGTTCGGCGTGCGGGTGGTGTCCACTCTGTGCGATCGTCGCGGTGGTACGGGGTGAACGGCCCGAGCTGGTCGCGCGGCTGGCCGAGCAGCTCGCGCAGCTGGTCGCCCTGCTGCGCGCGGTGCTCGCGGACCGCTGGGAGCCGGAGGAGGGCGTGCACATGCCCGGGTTCCGGCCCGCGCCGCGGCCCGCGGACCCGCGGCCGTCGCCGCGGGTGCAGCACATCGCCGTCCGCCGGCGCGACGAGTGGGAGAGCTGAGTTGCGGACGATAGGGGTGGACGTCGGCGGGACGAGCATCCGGGCCGGCGTGGTGGACGAACGCGGCTCCCTGCTCGACACGGCGCGCGTCGCGACGCCGACCGAGGAGGGCGCGCTCGAGGACGCCATCGCCGGCGTGGTCGAGGACCTGCGCAACCGCCACGAGGTGGCCGGGGTCGGGCTGGCGGTGGCGGGCTTCGTGGCGCGCGACCGCCGCTCGGTGATGTTCGCCCCGCACCTGGCGTGGCGCGGCGCCCCGGTCGCCGACCGGATCGAGAAGCGCGTCGGCCTGCCGGTGCTGCTGGAGCACGACGTCAATTCGGCGATCGTGGGCGAGCACCGTTTCGGAGCGGCCCGCGGCGCCCAGGTGGCGGCTCTGGTGGCCCTGGGCACGGGCATCGGCGCGGGGTTGTTGCTGAATGGCAAGCTGTACCGCGGCGCGTACGGCGTGGCCCCGGAGCTGGGCCACCTGACGGTGGTCCGCGGCGGCCGCCCGTGCCCGTGCGGCAAGTACGGCTGCTGGGAGCGCTACTGCAGCGGAACGGCCCTGGCGGCGACGGCGGTGGAGCTGCTGGCCCGGCACCCGGGCCGCTCGACGGTGCTGGCCCCGCAGGTCGCGGGCGACCCGGGATCGGTGACGGGCAGGCGAGTCGCGGGCGCGGCCCGCGACGGCGACCCGATCGCCCAGCTGGCGATGGCGGAGCTGGCCAAGTGGCTCGGCGAGGGCCTGGCGCTGGTGGCGGACGTGTTCGACCCGGAGATCATCGTCATCGGGGGAGGGGTGTCGGAGTCGGCGCCGCTGTTCCTGGACGAGGCGCGGGAGCACTACGCGGGGACGATCACGGGGGCGCGTCACCGGCCGTTGGCGAGGATTCGGACGGCTCACCTGGGCGACGACACGGCCATCGTCGGCGCGGCGGCTTTGGCGCTGGAGGCGGCGAAGACCCCGGTCTGATCCGGGCTGGGGCTGTTGCGATCCTTCGGTGGGCTTCCCCGCCACCCCGATGCCCGATTGTGACTACGGCCGGCGGCACCGCGTCAAGGCGGGAAAGCGTGCCTTGACCCGGCGCCGCCGGCCGTGTTGGGGCTTCGGATCGGGGTTGCGGGGGGTGTGGGTCCCGTCTTCATTCCCGTTCGTCTGCTGCCGTGGCCTTTTCCGCGACTGCAGCGCCGCCCGCGTTCGGCCCGGCGAAGAGCCCGGTGTTGCCCCACTCTCGATCGGGTATCCCCCACCTGGGGAAGGGAGCGGGGATGCCGACGGAAGGGTGGATCGGATCAGGAGGCGCGGTCCTGGCCGTCGCCGCGCTCTTCGCCCAGCACAAGGCGAGCCGGAAGTGGGCGAAGCTGACCGCCGCCGCATTCGCCGGCGTGGGCTGGGTTCTCGCGGCGCACCTGCTCACGTGGCTGGTGCCCGGCGTGGTCGTGGGCTGGCTCGTGATCGGCGGCAGCACCCTCGGCATCTTCCTGACCGCGCTGATCGGCGGCCGAAGCGGCCGGAGCAGCCGACCGGACCGGACCGATCCGCCGCCGACCGCCCGCGACGACCGGCGACCCACGACCGACCTGTGACACGCTGGACACGTGAGTCACCTGTCCGCGAGCGTGTTCGTCCGCTGTTCCTGCGGGCACGTGCACTGGGGCCGCTACGGCGCCGCCGGGCTGCTGCTCGTCGATCCCGCCCGCGGCGTCCTCCTGCAGCGCCGCGCCTGGTGGGTGCACCACGGCCGCACCTGGGCCCTGCCCGGCGGCGCCATCGAAGCCGGCGAGACCGCCCGCACCGCCGCTGCCCGCGAAGCCTTCGAAGAGGCCTCCGTTCCCGCCGATGCCTTTCGCGCCGTCTCGGCGTCCGTCGTCGATCACGGCGACTGGAGCTACACCACCGTCCTCGCCCTCGCCGACGGCGCCGAGGCGCGCGTCGCCAACACCGAAAGTGCGGAGGTGCGCTGGGTGGATCCCGACGACGTCCCCGGTTACCCCCTTCACCGCGACTTCGCCGCCGCGTGGCCCGCTCTGCGCGACCGCGTCGGGCGTGAACTCGTCCTGGTCGTCGACGGGGCCAACGTCGTCGGCTCGCGTCCGGACGGCTGGTGGCGCGATCGGCACGGTGCCGCCGAGCGCCTCCGTGACCAGCTTGCCAAGCTCGCCGAAGCGGGCGTGCCGGACCCGGACGATCCGGCCGTGACCTGGTGGCCACGGATCGTCCTGGTCGTCGAAGGAAAGGCGAAGCACGTCACGGGCACCGAAGGCGTCGAAGTCGTCGCGGCGGACACCGACGGCGACTCGAAGATCGTGGAGGTCGTCGCGCAGCAGCAGGCCGAGGTCCTGGTCGCGACGGCCGACCGGGAGCTGAAACGGCGCGTCGAAGCCCTCGGCGCGTCGATACTCGGCCCCGGCACGCTGCGCACGCAGCTCGACCGGCTCTAGCCGCGCGCGATCCCGTCGCGCATCTCGGCGACCAGCGACGCCACCACGGCCTTGAGGCTGCCCTTGTGCTGCTCGGCGACCGCGCGCTGCCGCCGGTAGCTCGGCCCGTACTTCAGGATCGTTTCGACGTCGCGCAGCTCGGCCACGCAGTCCAGCCGCCGCGCCACCGGCTCGAGCCGGTCCAGCAGGTCCGCCACGTCGTCGGTGACCAGCCGCTCGCGGCCGGCCGCGTCCAGGATGACGATCGCGTCCGTGCCGTAGCGGGCCGCGCGCCACTTGTTCTCCTGGACGTGCCAGGGCGGCAGCGTCGGCAGGATCTCGCCGTCTTCCAGGCGCTCGACGAAGTCGTCGACCAGGCACTGCGTCAGCGCCGCGATCGCGCCGACCTCCTCCAGTGTCGGCAGGCCGTCGCAGACGCGCATCTCGATCGTGCCGAGCTTCGGCGACGGCCGGATGTCCCAGCGGATCTCCGAGAAGCTGTCGATCACGCCGGTGGTGAACATGTCCTCGACGTAGTTCTCCAGCTCCGCCCACTTCCGGAACTGGAACGGCAGCCCGGCCGTCGGCAGCTGCTGGAACATCAGCGCCCGGTTCGACGCGTACCCGGTGTCCTCCGCGCCCCAGTACGGCGAAGACGCCGACAGCGCCTGCAGGTGCGGCGCGTAGTTGAGCAGCGCGTCGAGGACCGGCAGCACCTTCTCGCGGTGGTCGACCCCGACGTGGATGTGGACGCCGTAGATCAGCATCTGCCGCCCCCACCACTGGGTCCGGTCGATCAGCTTGGCGTAGCGCTCCTTGTCGGTGACCTTCTGCTGGTACCAGTTGGAGAACGGGTGCGTCCCGGCCGAGAACATCTCGACGCCGAGCGGGTCGGCGACGCCGTGCACGACGTCGAGCGAGTCGGCCAGGTCAGCCTTGGCCTCGGCGATCGTGTCGCAGACGCCGGTGATGATCTCGATCGTGTTGAGCAGCAGCTCCTGCTTGATCTTCGGGTGCTCCGCCTGCCCGTCGGGCCGGACGGCCTCCAGGATCTGCTCGGCGACCGAGGACAGCTCGCCGCTGCGGCGGTCCACCAGGCCGAGCTCCCATTCCGCGCCGACGGTCGATCGCCGCGAAGGACTGAACTCGATGTGCATCGCCGTCCGTCAGACCTGGGCGCCGTTGCTGGGGTCCGCGCCGGGCGGCGGACCCTGGCGCACGCGGAGCAGCAGCAGCGCGATCGCCGTCGCGAGCGCGAGGATGCCCAGCGGGGTCGCCACCGTCGGGCCGACACCGATCGCGCCGGGCAGGATCAGCAGGAACAGCCCGGCCAGGAACAGCAGCAGGATGAGGAACGCGCCCATCTTCGGCCGGGGCAGCGGCGGCGGCTCCGGCGGGACGTAGTGCTCGTCGTCGTCCGCCGGGTCGTCGGAGAACATCGTGGTGTCCCACGACGTGCCGCCGGACCGCCAGCCGGGATCCGGCGGGGTGTCCACGGCCGGCGGCTCGGCGGGCCGCTCGGGTGTCTTGCGCGACTCGGTCCCGGCGGCTTCCGCGGTTTCGGCGGCGTCGGCGGTGTCGACGGTGTCGTTTTCGGGGAGCCCGAACCCGCCGGCGCGCAGGTCGGCGACGATCTCGGCGAACGTCGCGTCGACGTCCTCCGGCCCGTCCTTCCCCCGGCTCATGCGGTCTCCTCGGGCTGGGCGGCGTGCGCCTTCGCGAACTCGACGCTGCGGGTGAAGATCACTTCGGCGTCGTTGTCCTGGGTCGCCACGTGGTAGCTGTTCTCCAGCACGACCTCGGTGACGTCGGTGCTCGAGACGCCCTTCAGCACCAGCTGCGAGTTCACCGGCTCGACGACGTGGTCGACCGACGAGTGCAGGAGCAGCACCGGCTGCGTCACCTTCGCCAGGTCGGCGCGCACGACCGCCCACAGCTTCGCCAGGCTCGCCGCCGCGCGCACCGGCGTGCGCGGGTAGGCCAGCTCCGTCTCGCCCGGCTTCTTGATGTCGTTCGCGATCGCCGGCACCGACGGCACGATCCGGCCCAGCACCGGCAGCAGCCGGGTGTCCCACTTCAGCCGCGTCACCGACGGGTTGACCAGGACGATCCCGGCGATCCGGTCGCCGAACTCCTCGGCCAGGCGCAGGGTGAGCGTGCCGCCCATGGAGAGGCCGCCGACGAAGACGGTCCGGCACGTCGCCAGCAGCGCAAGCAGGGCCTCGCGGACGGCGCCGTACCAGTCTTCCCACGTCGTGCGGTTGAGGTCCGGCCAGCGGGTGCCGTGGCCCGGCAGCAGCGGGCAGCGCACCGTGAACCCGGCGGCGGCCAGGTGGTCACCCCAGGCCCGCATGCTCGCCGGGGTACCGGTGAACCCGTGGCACAGCAGGAACCCGGTCTCGGCCGAACCGGTGTGGCCGAACGGTTCCGCGCCGGCGAGCACGCCCATGCGATCGCCTTCCGTGTGAGCGGGGCAGTCCCTCCATGCTCTCACGCCCGGCCGACGTTGTGGGGGTCCGCCCGGGCCCCGAATTCGCTGTGAGATCGATCGCTGCCGAAGTGGTAACCGGGTGGTCTGCGTTGTGCGGCGGCCACCCGGGTTCGTAGGCTGTTCGTCTCGGGTGAACAGGGCTGCGGCTGTGATGGAGGACTGAGGCACCGGTGCTGTACTGGCTCATGAAGTGGGTGTTCCTCGGACCGCTGCTCAAGACGCTCTGGCCCACCAAGGTCGTCGGCGCGGAGAACATCCCCGAGACCGGTGGCGCGATCCTCGCCGGCAACCACCTGGCGGTCGCGGACTCGTTCTTCATGCCGCTGCGGGTCAAGCGCAAGGTGACCTTCCCGGCCAAGTCCGAGTACTTCACCGAGCCCGGGTTCAAGGGCACGCTCAAGAAGTGGTTCTTCACCGGCGTCGGCCAGTTCCCGATCGACCGCTCCGGCGGCAACGCCGCCCAGGCCGCGCTCGATACGGCGATCCGCCTGGTGCGCGAGGGGCACCTGCTCGGCATCTACCCGGAGGGCACCCGCTCCCCGGACGGACGGCTGTACAAGGGCAAGACCGGCGTCGCCCGGATCGCCCTGGAGTCCGGCGGCGTGGTGATCCCGGTGGCGATGGTCGGCACGGACAAGGTCAACCCGATCGGCTCGAAGATGTGGTGGCCGCGGCGGCTCGAGGTCCGCTTCGGCAAGCCCCTGGACTTCTCGCGCTACGAAGGTCTCTCGGGCGACCGGTTCATCGAGCGGTCGATCACCGACGAGATCATGTACGCCCTGATGGAGCTGTCGGGCCAGGAGTACGTCGACATCTACGCGGCGAAGGCGAAGGAGCTCCTGGCGGCGGAGGCGGCCGGGGTCAAGCCCTCGGTGCCCGCCCAGCCCTCGGCCCGTGACGCGGCCCGGGTGCCGGATTCCAAGGTCGGCTGAGCCACCACTACTGTTCACCAGTGCGTTTTTTCTACGACACCGAGTTCATCGAAGACGGCGTGACCATCGATTTGGTGTCGATCGGGGTGGTGGACGAGCAGGGCCGCGAGTTCTACGCGGTCTCGACCGAGTTCGACCCTTCGAAGGCGGGGCCGTGGGTCCGGGACAACGTCCTGGACAAGCTGCCCTCACCGGCCGACCGGGCGTGGCGGAGCAGGGAGAAGATCCGCAACGACCTGCTGGAGTTCTTCGGCAAGCCCCCGGGCGGCATCGAGCTGTGGGCCTGGTTCGCGGCGTACGACCACGTGGCGCTGGCCCAGCTGTGGGGCCCGATGCCGGCGTTGCCCCGGCAGCTGCCGCGGTTCACGCGGGACCTGCGCCAGCGGTGGGAGGACGCGGGGAAGCCGAAGCTCCCGGCGGCACCGACGGACCAGCACGACGCGCTGGCGGACGCGAAGCACAACCTGGCGCGGTGGGAAGTCATCGAGAGCTACTTCCCGCGGCGGTGATCCGCCGGGCCGCGGGGGCGCCCCCCGTTTTCCACGCTACCGGCAGGCACCGACACTTTCGCGCCGCTGACCCCCCGGCTTGCCGCGGGTCCGAACGCAGTGAATGACTCATTCCTGGCATCGGACGCCAGGAATGAGTCATTCACTGCATCGAGACGGCGACGCGGCCCGGCCCGAAGGTCGCGAATGACCCATTGGGGACCTCGGAAGTCCCCAATGAGTCATTCGCGGCACAGATCGAGCCCCGCCGACCCGGCCGCCCGGCACCTCGGAAGCGCAGAGCCACCCAGCGCCGCCCGGAATTGTCGGTGCTCCCCGGTAACGTAAAAACCGCGGGACCCCCAGGCCGGGGACCTCTCAGCGCCGCGCCCGCACCGCCGAGGCCAGCTCATCGAGCAGCGGCGCGGTGTCGTCCCAAGCCAGGCAGGCATCCGTGATCGACTGCCCGTAGGTCAGCTCCGCAGCGTGCCCCAGCGAAAGCTCCTGCCGCCCACCGGCCAGGAAGCTCTCCATCATCAACCCCGAAATCCCGCGCTCACCCGCAGCCAGCCGCGCGGCCAGCTCGGAAACCACCACACCCTGCCGCACGTGGTCCTTGCCGCTGTTGCCGTGCGAAGCGTCGATGATCACCCGCTCCGGCAGCCCCGCCTTCGCCAACCGGGCCAGCGCGTCCGAAACGGAAGCGGTGTCGTAGTTCGGCCCGCCGTTGTGGCCGCGCAGGATCACGTGGCAGTCCGGGTTGCCCGACGTCGTCAGCAGCGCCGCCAACCCGTCGGTGTTGATGCCCGGGAACACGTGGCTCGCCGCCGCCGCGCGGGTGGCGTCGATCGCCACCTGGATGTCGCCCTCGGTCGAGTTCTTGATGCCCACCGGCATCGACAGCGCGCTGCACAGCTGGCGGTGCACCTGGCTGGCCGCCGTGCGCGCGCCGATCGAGCCCCACGTGACGATGTCCGCGATGAACTGCGGCGTGATCGGGTCGAGGAACTCACACCCCACCGGCAGGCCGAGCGCCGACACGTCGAGCAGCAGCTTGCGGGCCATCCGGAGGCCCTTGTTGACGGCGAACGTGCCGTCGAGGTCCGGGTCGTTGATCAGGCCCTTCCAGCCCAGCGTCGTGCGCGGCTTCTCGAAGTACACGCGCATCACGATGTGCAGCTCGCCGCGCAGCTCCTCGGCCTTCGCGGCCAGGCGGCGGGCGTAGTCGAGGGCGGCTTCCGGGTCGTGCACCGAGCACGGGCCGACCACGACGAGCAGCCGGTCGTCGCGGCCTTCGAGAATGTCGACCGTCTCGGCCCGGCCCTGCCGCACGACCTTGGCGACGGCGGCGTCGACCGGATGGTCTTCGCGCAGCAGCGCGGGCGAAATGAGCGGACTGATCGACGTGGTGCGGGCGGCGTCGAGGTCACCGATGGTGGCCGGTCCGGCGGAGAGCGTCATGGCGGGGGTGTTCCTTCCTGGTGGACACCGACCCGCGGGGGACTCGCCGAGCCGGTTTCGAAATCCGGCTCGGGGTGGGAGTCAGCGCAGGTTCACGCCGCCGCGCCCACCCGGGGCCGGCTTCGTAAACCAGAAATAGCGCTGCACGAGATCAACGTAGCACAGCCGCCACGAAGACCGATCCGGCAGGTGGTACGGCCTGCACCGATCAAGACGAGAGCCGCTACTCTGACGTCTGACGAAATGTGACTGTCATCTCCCGAGAACAGACGGAGGCTTCTCATGCGTGTCGGTGTGCTGACCGGCGGCGGCGACTGCCCGGGGCTCAACGCGGTGATCCGCGCGGTGGTGCGCAAGGGCATCGAGGTGCACGGCTGGGACTTCGTGGGCTTCCGCAACGGCTGGAACGGCCCGCTCACCGGCGACAGCCGCCCGCTGGGCCTGAACGACGTCGAGGACATCCTCACCCGCGGCGGCACCATCCTGCGGTCCTCACGCACGAACCCGTACAAGGTCGACGGCGGTGTCGACAAGATCAAGCAGGTCCTCGCGGACCAGGGCGTCGACGCGCTGATCGCGATCGGCGGCGAGGACACCCTCGGCGTCGCGAAGCGGCTGACCGACGACGGCGTCGGCGTCGTCGGGGTGCCCAAGACGATCGACAACGACCTGGGCGCCACCGACTACACCTTCGGCTTCGACACCGCGGTCTCCATCGCCACCGAGGCGATCGACCGGCTGCACACCACGGCCGAGTCGCACCACCGCGCGCTCGTCGTCGAGGTCATGGGCCGGCACGCCGGCTGGATCGCGCTGCACTCCGGCCTGGCCGGCGGCGCGAGCGTCATCCTGGTGCCGGAGAGGCACTTCAACGTCGACCAGGTCGTCTCCTGGGTCGAGCGCCGCTTCGAGAAGGAGTTCGCGCCGATCATCGTCGTCGCCGAGGGCGCGCTGCCCGAGGGCGGCGAGGAGAAGCTGCTCACCGGCGAGAAGGACGCCTTCGGGCACGTCCGCCTCGGCGGCATCGGCACCTGGCTGGCCGACGAGATCGCCCACCGCACCGGCAAGGAGTCCCGCGCCGTGGTCCTGGGCCACGTCCAGCGCGGCGGCACCCCGACGGCCTACGACCGCGTCCTGGCCACCCGCTTCGGCCTCAACGCGGTCGACGCGGTCGCGGACGGCGACTTCGGCGTCATGGTCGCCCTCAAGGGCACGGACATCGTCCGCGTGAAGCTGTCCGAGGCGACGGCCGAGCTGAAGACGGTCCCGGTCGAGCGCTACCAGGAAGCCGAAGTCTTCTTCGGCTGAGTCGTCCGCCGAAGGGCCGCTCCGGGATTCCCGGGGCGGCCCTTCGCGCGTTCAGGGCCGCTGCCGCACCGCGTCGACGATCCCCTGGCTCACCACGGCATCGGTCCCGGAGCCCCGGTAGGCGAAGGTGACCGGGTCGAACAGGAACTCGGCCTGGTTGCCGATCCCGTGCACGGTCGTGCTGTCCCAGGTGACGCCGAGGACGGTCCGTCCGGTGGCGTCCTTCGCGTCGGTGCGGGCGACCAGCCCGGGCACCTTCGCCACGGCTTCGTAGAGCGCGGCCCGCACCGCCGGGCGCAGATAACCCTCGGCCAGTTCGATGACTTCGCTGCCGAGGTCGTGCAGGGTGTCGCCTTCGCCGTGGGTGCTCTTGTGCAGGTAGGCGAGCATGGTGTCGGCGTCGGTGGGCAGGTCCGTGGGGGCGGCCGGGTGCGGCACGCACCGGTTCGTCACCGTCCGCCCGTGACTCTCGTGCTGCACGCGCTTCCCGTCGCGGCACCCCGCCAGCGAGGCTTCGTGGCCGTAGAGGAACTGCAGCCCGTCGTGGGTGCCGTCCACCGACGCCCACGTTTCGTTCTCCCGGCCGTCCGCGAGCCGCGTCTTCGTGTAGACGAACTGGTCCGGCCGCGGGACGACGTCCGGCAGGGCGCGCGCCTTCGCGGCCGCGGCGTGCAGGATGCGCACCGGTTCGGGCCCGGGATCCGGCGGGACCGGGGTCGCGGCCGGAGTCAGGACGACGGCCGCGGCCGCGGCCGCGGCGAGCCCGGCCGCCGTGACCCCGCCCCAGAGCACCCGCCGGCGCCGGGGACGGGCCGTGGCGGCGGCGAGCAGTTCCGCTCGCTTCCGGGCCAGGTCTTCGCGCCCCGGCAGCCCGGCGGGGCCGGCGAAGTCGCGCAGCAGCTGCATCTCATCCATGGTTCGAGACCTCCTCGGGTGCCAGCGCGGTGCGGACCTTCCTGCGGGCCCGGTTCAAGCGCGACCGGACGGTGCCGACCGGGATCCCCAGTGCGGACGCGACCTCCTCGTAGGCCAGTCCCTCCCAGGCGATCAGCAGCAGGACGTCGCGGTCCCCGCGGGCCAGCCCGGCCAGCGCGGCGGCCAGCCGGCCGTTCATCGCCTGGGCCGTCACGCGCTCGGCGACCCGGTCCGCGTGGCCGTCATGCTCGGCGGGCGGCCCGAGAGCGGCGCGCAGCCGGTATTCGCGGGCCTCTTCGCGACGGCGCTGCCCGACGAGGTTGGTGGCGATCCCGTAGAGCCACGGCCGCGCGCTCGGGAACGCCGGGTCGTAGCGGGCGCGCCCGCCGAACGCGACCAGGAACGTCTCGCCCATCAGGTCGTCGGCGGCCTGACCGCCGAGCCGCCGGGCGAGGTAGCGATGGATGTGCGGCGCGTGGCGGTCGAAGACCACCGCGAACCGCTCGGGGTGCTCCAGCGACGCGGTGATGACGTCCGCGTCATCCCCGGCTTCACCTGCTGAACTCAAGGAACCGCCTGCCTGTCGTGAGGCCATCTGCCCCGTTGTTGGCGGAACAGGCGATCCGGGTTCACGGCTAGATGCGGGCGAGGGAGTCCAGGACCCCGCCGGCGGCGGCGATGTCGCCGGTGAGTGGCCGGTCGTCGAGGCCGGGATCGAGCACTTCCGACGCCGCTTCGAAGGCGTCGCGCACCGGCAGCTCCACCAGGTCCGCCTCCCGCATGCGCAGCGCGCGGACCGCGGCCACCAGCTCGCACGCCAGCACCTGCTGGTAGGCCGAGCACGCCGCCGTCGCCGCGCGGGCCGCCTGGGTCGAGAAGCTCGCGTGGTCCTCGATGCCGCGCGAGACCACCGCCGTGCCGAGCGTGGCGGGCAGGGCGGCCTGGCGCAGCTCGGTCAGCGCGTCGTGTGCCACGTACTCCAGGATCATCACGCCCGAGCTGCCCGGCGGCCCCGCGGCCAGGAACGGCCGCAGCCCGGTGAACTCCGGCTCCACCAGGTCGCCGAGCCGTGCCACCGACAGCTCCGCCACCTGGTGCACGGTCGCGCGGGCCTGGTCGAGCGCCGTCGACACGTACGCGGTGTGGAAGTGCGCGTGGTGGTAGGCGTCGCCGTGGACGGCCGAGATCATCGGGTTCTCCGTGCTCGCGTTGATCTCGACGGCCAGCACGTCCCGCAGGTAGTGGATCGCGTCCAGCGCCGGGCCCTGGACCTGCGGGAACGCCCGCAGGCCGAACGGGTCCTGGATCCGGCGTCCCGGCTTCGGCGTCTGGTGCATGCCCAGCAGCCGCCGCATCTCCGCGGCACAGGCGACCTGCCCCGCGTGCGGCCGCGCTTCGTGCACCGGCGTCGCGTACGCCTCGGGGTTGCCGTCGAGCGCGACGTACGTCAGCGCCGCGACGGCGTGGCTCGCGCGGGTCAGCGTGTCGAGCCGCATCGCCGCGAGGGTCGCTTCGGCGAGCGTCGCGGCGTTGCTGCTCATGAAGGCCAGCGCGTCGCCTGCCCGCACCGGCACCGGCGGCACGTGCCCGGTGACCCACGGCCGTTCGCCGGTGAGCGCCAGCGCCGCCTCGGCCAGCGGCGCCAGGTCACCGGTGCCGATCGCGCCGAGCCGGTGCACCAGCGGCCGCGCGCCGGTGCGGACCGCTTCGGCCAGCGCGCCGATCAGTTCGGGGCTGATCCCGGAGCGGCCGGCCAGGAGCTGGTTGAGCCGGATCAGCAGCATCGCCCGCACGTGGCCGGCCGGCAGCTCGTCGCCGCTGCCACCCGCGTGGCTGCGCAGCAGCCGCAGGCCGTGTTCCACGGAGCTTTCGACGATGTCGTCCTTGTTGGCCCCGACACCGGTGGTCCGGCCGTAGACGACCCGGCGCGTGCTCAGCTCTTCGGCGAGCTTCCACGCGTGCTCGGCCGCCCGCAGCGCGGCGATCGAGACGTCGATGCCCAGCGGGCCTTCGGTGCGCGCCGCGGTCACGACGTCCGCGCACCGCAGGGTCCGGCCGTCCACCCGGATCAACGGCAGCCCTCCTTCCGGCTGCCCTCACTATGCGGCTAGGCCGACGGCGGCTGCCAGGGGGGCTTCGCCCAGTCCCACCGCGGCACGGGTTCGTGCGGGTCCGGTTCGGCGCCGGGTGCGGAGAAGATCACGGCCAGGCGGCTGCCCCACTCGAGGTAGCCCGCGAAGGAGGCCCGGAACTCCGGGTCGTCCGGCAGGCCCGCCTCGTCGGCGGCGTCGAGCAGCAGGGTGACCCAGCGGCGGCGCTGCTCTTCGGTGATCCCGCGGCCCAGGTGGCGGCCGACCATGTGGGCGTGCCCGCCGTGGCTCGCGGAGTACTCGGCGGGTCCGCCGAAGACCTCGCCGAGCCACACCGCGACGTGCTTCGGGTGGTCCGGGTCCATGCCGCGGAAGACGGGTTCGAGCAACGGGTCTTCCAGGACGTGGCCGTAGAAGATGGTCAGCAGCTTCACGAGGGCTTCGTGGCCGCCTGCCCAGTCGAAGAGGGTGGGGCTTTCTGGCACGATCACCGGATCAGGCAACCAGGGGTGCTCCGGCCGGGCAACCACGTACTTTCCGGTGCGTAGGGGAGAGCGGGATGAAGCGGTACCACTGCGCGACGGAACTGGCGGTCGACCTGATCGGCGGCAAGTGGAAACCGGTGATCCTGGCGCACCTCAAGGAGGGCGCCCACCGCTACGGCGAGCTGCGGCGCCGGATGCCGGGGGTGAGCGAGAAGATGCTGACCCAGCAGCTGCGCGAGCTGGCCGCGGACGGCCTCGTCCGCCGCGAGGAGTTCGACGGACGGGTCCCGCACGTCGAGTACCACCTGACGGAGGTGGGGGAGGAGCTGCGCCCGGCGCTGCAGGCACTGTACGAGTGGGGCGAGCGCCGGGCGGCCGAGCGCGGCATCACCTTCGGCTGACGGCTCAGCTTTCGTCCAGCCGCCGCTCGAGGGCGTCCAGCCGGTCCGACCAGAAGCGGCGGTAGGGCGCCAGCCAGGCGTCCACCTCGGCCAGGGGTTCCGGGCGCAGGGCGTAGCACCGCCGCTGCGCCGCGACCCGGACCGTCACCAGCCCGGCTTCGCGCAGCACCCGCAGGTGCTTCGACACGGCGGGCTGGCTCAGCTCGAGCCGCTCGACGAGCTCGCCGACCGAGCGCTCGCCGTCGCGCAGCAGGTCGAGGATGGTCCGGCGCCGGGGTTCGGCGAGGACGTCGAAAGTCTGCATCACCCCTGAAATGTGCTCTGCCGGGCATATTCCTGTCAAGGAATGCGAACCGTCGCTGGTCTGGACCATTGACCTAGTGGTCTAGTCCACTTACGGTGAGTGTGGTCCCCACCACTCCGGCACCGACGCCGTGAGTAATTCCCCGGAGGGAGAACGCATGTCCCGTTTCCGCAGGAAGAGCTTCTCAGCGCTGCTGGCCGTGGCGGCCGCCGCGGGCCTCGTCGCGGGCGGCGCAACCGCCCCGGTGGCCACCGCCGCCACCGAGACCGCGCAGGCCTCCGTCGGCAAGGTGGTCGGCTATTTCACCGAATGGGGTGTCTACGACCGCAACTACCACGTCAAGAACATCGAGACGTCGGGCTCGGCGGGCAAGCTGACCCACATCAACTACGCCTTCGGCAACGTGACGAACGGCGGCTGCGCGATCGGCGACGCCTACGCCGACTACCAGAAGACCTACGACGCCGCGGGCAGCGTCGACGGCGTCGCCGACACCTGGGACCAGCCCCTCGCCGGCAGCTTCAACCAGCTCAAGAAGCTCAAGGCCAAGCACCCCGGCCTGAAGGTCCTCTGGTCCTTCGGCGGCTGGACCTGGTCGGGTGGCTTCGGGCAGGCCGCGAAGAACCCCACGGCGTTCGCGGACTCCTGCTACAACCTGGTCAACGACCCGCGCTGGGCCGGCGTCTTCGACGGCATCGACATCGACTGGGAGTACCCCAACGCCTGCGGCCTGTCCTGCGACACCAGCGGCGCGGCGGCGTTCAAGAACCTCCTCCAGGCCCTGCGCGCCAAGTTCGGTTCGAAGCTGGTGACCGCGGCGATCACCGCCGACGGCACCAGCGGCGGCAAGATCGACGCGGCCGACTACGGCGGCGCGGCGCAGTACGTCAACTGGTACAACGTGATGACCTACGACTACTTCGGCGCCTGGGCGGCGCAGGGCCCGACCGCTCCGCACTCCCCGCTGACGTCCTACTCCGGCATCCCGACCGCGGGCTTCTACTCCGACGCGGCGATCCAGAAGCTCAAGAGCAAGGGCGTTCCGTCAAACAAGCTGCTGCTGGGCATCGGCTTCTACGGCCGCGGCTGGACCGGCGTCACGCAGAGCGCCCCGGGCGGCACCGCGACCGGCCCGGCGCCCGGCAAGTACGAGCAGGGCATCGAGGACTACAAGGTGCTCAAGACGTCCTGCCCGTCGACCGGCACCATTGCCGGCACCGCGTACGCCAAGTGCGGCAGCAACTGGTGGAGCTACGACACGCCCGCGACGATCGCGGGCAAGATCTCCTACGCCAAGACCCAGGGCCTGGGCGGCGCGATGTTCTGGGAGCTCTCGGGTGACACCACCAACGGCGAGCTGATCACGGCCGTCGCGAAGTAATCCTTCGGGGGCACCGGCGGAACTCGTCGGTGCCCCCGTTTACTGTCGTCCGGGTGAAGTTCAGCGGATTCGGCGAGTACGCCATCGACTTCTACGACGGCCTCGTGCAGGACAACTCCAAGCCCTATTGGGACGACCACGTCGAGACCTACAAGACCGACGTCCGCGCCCCGATGGAAGCGCTGCTGGCCGAGCTGGCGCCGGAGTTCTCCGACGGCTTCGGCGAGCCCAAGGTGTTCCGCCCCTACCGCGACGTCCGCTTCGCCAAGGACAAGACGCCGTACAAGACCCACTGCGGCGCGGTGATCGAGCAGGGCCGCGGCGGCGGCGCCTACTACGTCGAGGTCGGCCCGGACGGCCTGCGCGTCGGCGGCGGCTGCTTCCACCTCGCGTCCGACCAGATCGCGCGGTTCCGCAAGGCGGTCGACACCGAGCTGCACGGCGAAGCACTGCAGAAGATCCTCGCCAAGTTGGAGCGCGCGGGCTGGGAGGTCAAGGGCGACCGGCTGAAGTCGAAACCGCGCGGGTTCCCCGAGGACCACCCGCGCCTCGATCTGCTGCGGTACCGCTCGGTGTACGCCGTGCGCGGCTGGGAGCCCGACGACGTCCTGCACGAGCGGGGTGCTCTGGACCGCGTCCGGAAGGCGTGGCGGCAGCTGCGCGAGTTCAACGAGTGGGCCCGCGACCGCGTCGGCCCGAGTGAGCAGCCGCGGCGCTGAGGTCGCGGCGCGGTCGGCGCGGGCCCAGGCCGAGTCCGGTGAAGACCGCGCAGGCCAGCGTGACCGCGCCCGCCGTGACGAAGGCGGTGCCCAGGTCGGCCGAACCGCCGGCGACGGCGCCGAGCACCGCCACGCCGAGCACCGCGCCGATCTGCCGGGCCGTGCTGCTGATCCCGGAGGCCAGGCCGCCGTCGCGCGGGTCCACCGCCTGGATGGCCGCCGCGGTCAACGGGGACATGGCCAGTGCGAACCCCAGGCCGGCGACGGCCAGCCTCCACCACACGGCCCCGTAGCCGGTGCCGGCGTCCACCCGGCCGAGTGTCACCAGCCCGAGCCCGGCCAGGACCAGGCCGGCGGTGACGACGACCCGAGGGCCGTGGCGGGCGGCGAGCCGCCCCGCGAACGGGCTCGCCATGACCATCGCCACCGGCGTGGGCAGGGTCTGCAGGCCGGCGCGCAGCACCGAGCTGCCCTGGACGTGGACGAAGAACTGGGAGAAGAAGAACGACGAGCCCATCAGCGCGAAGCCGACCACGAGCATCGCCGTGATAGGCACCGCGAACGGACGCCGCCGGAACAACCCCGGCGGCAGCATCGGCGCCGCGCTCCGCCGCTCGACGACCAGGAAGCCCCCGAGCAGCACCGCCGAGGCGGCGAACGCGCCCAGGACGGCCGGCGACGTCCAGCCGCGGGACCCGCCCTCGATCAGCCCGTAGGTCAGCGCGCCGACGCCGAGGACGGACAACACCGTTCCCGGGACGTCGATCGCCGGGGCACCGGGTGCGCGGGACTCGCCGAGGACCCGGAGCCCGGCCAGCAGCAGGACCACGCCGATGGGCACGTTGACGAGGAAGATCGCCGGCCAGCCGGCCGCCTCGGCGAGCACGCCGCCTGCCACCGGGCCGGCGGCCAGGCCGATGCCGCTGAGCCCGGCCCACAGCCCGATCGCCCGCACCCGATCGGCCGGCACCGGATGGGCGGCGGCCAGGAGGGCCAGTGACGCCGGGCTCGACGCGGCCGCACCGACGCCCTGCAGCACCCGGCCGGCCACCAGCCAGCCCAGCGACGGCGCGGCCGAGCACACCGCCGAGGCGGCGGTGAACACCGCGACCCCGGCGAGGAACACCCGCTTGCGGCCGAAGCGGTCGGCGAAGACGCCGCCGGAGAGCAGCAGCATCGCGACCAGCAGCACGTAGGCGTCGACGATCCACTGCAGGCCGCTCAGCCCGGTGCCGAGCCGCCACTGCATGTCGGGCAGGGCCGCGCCGACGATCGTGCTGTCGAGCAGCACCATGAACTGGCCGAGGCCGGTCACCGCGAGCAGGGCCGCCCGTCCGGTGCGCACTGCCGTCTGCACTGTTCGATCCCCCAGAGGTCCGGTGTTCGCCGTCACGATAGTTCGACAATCCCGAAATGTCGAAGGGTAGGTACCATCGGGGCATGCGACCGCTCCCTCAGCCCGCGCGCGACGCCTTCGCGCTCCCGGCCGTGCTGCACGCGCTCGGCGACCCGGTGCGCCTCGAACTGGTGCGCCGGGCGCACGCCCGGCCGGAGTCGACTTGCGCGGTGCTGGCCGACGGCCTGGGCGTGCCGCTCTCGACGGTGTCGAACCACTTCCGGATCATGCGCGAGGCCGGCGTGGTCGCGATGACTGCCGACGGCAGGCACCGCCGGGTCCGGGTGCGCGCCGAAGACCTGCGGGAACGCTTTCCGGGCCTGCTCGAACCGATCCTCCGCGGGGCCGCGGAAGAGCGGCCGCCGGGAACCTGACCGGACAGGTTTCTGAACATCTTCTTGAACATTCGGGATCGGTACAGACGAACGCGCGAAGAGGGTCTACGCTATGTGGACGTGAGCCGACGCGCGAAGATCGTTTGTACCCTGGGCCCTGCCACCGCGACCCCGGACAAGATGCGGGCCCTGGTGGATGCCGGCATGGACGTGGCCAGAATGAACTTCAGCCACGGCAGCCACAGCGACCACAAGCAGGTCTACGACCTGATCCGGGCCGCCGCCGCGGAGAGCGGGCGGGCGGTCGGCATCCTCGCCGACTTGCAGGGCCCGAAGATCCGCCTGGGCACGTTCGCCGGCGGGCCGGTCGAGTGGCACAACGGCGATGTCGTCCGGATCACCGTCGAGGACGTCGCCGGCACGCACGACCGCGTCTCGACCACCTACAAGGGCCTGGCGAAGGACGCCAAGCCCGGCGACCGCCTGCTCGTCGACGACGGCAAGGTCGGCCTGGTGGTCAAGGGCGTCGAGGGCCCGGACGTCGTGTGCGAGGTCACCGAGGGCGGCCCGGTCAGCAACAACAAGGGCGTCTCGCTGCCCGGCATGGACGTCTCCGTGCCGGCGCTGTCCGACAAGGACATCGAAGACCTCGAGTTCGCGCTCGAGCTGGGCGTCGACTTCATCGCCCTGTCCTTCGTCCGCTCGCCGGCCGACATCGACCTGGTCCACCAGGTGATGGACCGGGTCGGCAAGGGACGGCTGCCGGTCGTCGCCAAGATCGAGAAGCCCGAGGCCGTCTACAACCTCGAAGCCATCGTGCTGGCCTTCGACGCGGTGATGGTCGCCCGCGGCGACCTCGGCGTCGAGCTGCCGCTGGAGCAGGTCCCGCTGGTGCAGAAGCGCGCCATCCAGATCTGCCGCGAGAACGCGAAGCCGGTCATCGTCGCGACGCAGATGCTCGAGTCGATGATCAACAACTCCCGGCCGACCCGCGCCGAGGCCTCCGACGTCGCGAACGCGGTGCTCGACGGCGCGGACGCGCTGATGCTCTCCGGCGAGACCTCGGTCGGCCGGTACGCCATCGAGGTCGTGGAGACGATGGGCCGGATCATCGAGGCGGTCGAGACCGACTCGCCGATCGTGCCGCCGCTGTCGCACGTCCCGCGCACCAAGCGCGGCGTCATCTCCTACGCCGCCCGCGACATCGGCGAGCGGCTGAATGCGAAGGCCCTGGTCGCGTTCACGCAGTCCGGCGACACCGTGCGCCGCCTCGCGCGACTGCACACGCGGCTGCCGCTGCTGGCGTTCACGCCCGAGGAGTGCGTGCGCAGCCAGCTGTCGATGACCTGGGGCACCAACACCCACATCGTCCCGCAGGTCAGCTCCACCGACCAGATGATCCAGCAGGTCGACCACGCGATGCTGGAGATGGGCAAGTACCAGAAGGGCGACCTGGTCGTCATCGTGGCCGGCTCCCCGCCCGGCACCGTCGGGTCGACCAACCTGATCCGCGTGCACCGCCTCGGTGAAGACGACCACGCATAAGGGACGCGTCACCCATCCAGCGCATAGGGTCTGGCCATGACTGAAATGGCCAGGACGGCCGCCACCGAACCGGAGATCCCCGGTGGCGGCCAGCCGGTGCTCGACCGCCTCGTCGCGCTGCTCGACCTGGAGAAGATCGAAGAGAACATCTTCCGCGGCGTCTCGCCCGCCCACTCGCCGGTGCGGGTGTTCGGCGGGCAGGTCGCCGGCCAGGCCCTGGTGGCGGCCGGGCGCACGGTGCCCGAGGAACGCCGGGTGCACTCGCTGCACGCGTACTTCATCCGCGGCGGTGACCCGAGCGTGCCGATCGTGTACGAAGTCGACCGGATCCGCGACGGCCGGTCGTTCACCACCCGCCGGGTGGTGGCGATCCAGCACGGCAAGGCGATCTTCTCGCTCTCGGCGTCGTTCCAGACGGACGAACCGGGCATCGAGCACGCCGAGGTCATGCCGGAGGGCGTCCCGGCGCCGGAAACGCTGCCGACGCTGATGGAGCGCGCCGAGGGCTACGCGATCGGCGCCCACGCCCGGCCGCGGCCGATCGACCTGCGGTACGTCAACGAGCCCCCGTGGGTCACCCGGGAAACCGGCGAGCGGCCGGCCCGCAACCAGGTGTGGATGCGCGCCGACGGGAAACTGCCCGACCAGCAGCTGCTGCACGTCTGCGTGCTGACCTACGCCTCGGACATGACGCTGCTCGACTCGGTGCTCGCGCGCCACGGCGTCTACTGGGACACCGACAAGGTGCTCGGGGCCAGCCTCGACCACGCACTGTGGTTCCACCGCCCGTTCCGCGCGGACGAGTGGTTCCTCTACGACAGCGCCTCGCCGACGGCCTCCGGCGCCCGCGGTCTGGCCACCGGCCGGTTCTTCGCCCAGGACGGCACGCTGATCGCGACGGTCGTCCAAGAAGGACTCCTGCGCGTCTTGTGAAGTTCGCCGGGAAATCACCCTCACGGGCGACGAATGGCCCGAATATCGGCCGCGGGAAAAGGGCATTCGGCCCGGGTGAGGGGGCCGGGACCGATCGGGGGACGGCCCCGGACCCCTCCGTGTGATGATCGCGCGGCCCTTCGCGCGGTCATCGTCTACCCTGCTCAGAGGCCGGTCGAGAGCACGGCTGGCCGACTGACGGGCGCCCGGTGCAGTGCAGGGTGCGAGGATACAAGAGCATTCTGCAAATTGCAGATTCCGGCGCCGGAATCGACTCGGGTTAATGCTCCACCGACTCCGCGCCCGGATGGTTGGATACAGGGAGCACTCGACATCCGGAGGTGCCGCGATGGCAAGGGGACAGAGCCCCACGGTTCGCCGCCGGAGGCTGGCGGGAGAGCTGCGCCGGCTCCGCGAGGCCGCCGACCTCACCATCGACGAAGTCGGCGAGAAGCTCGAGTGCTCGGCCTCGAAGATCAGCCGCATCGAGACCGGCCACGTCGGCGTCACGCCGCGTGACGCCCGGGACATGCTGGCCCTCTACGGCATCATGGGCGACGAGCAGGAGGCGCTCGTCCAGCTGGCCAGGGAAGCCCGCAAGCGCGGCTGGTGGCACGCGTACAACGAAGTCTTCACCGGCACCTTCGTCGGCCTCGAAGCCGACGCCAGCTCGCTGCGCGCGTTCCAGGCGCTGCTCGTGCCCGGGCTGCTGCAGACCGAGCGCTACGCCCGCGCGGTGATCCGCGCGCTGCGGCCGGACGCCGACGAGGCCGAAATCCGCCGCCGGGTCGCCGCCCGGATGGCCCGCCAGGAACTGCTGTCCGAGACCCCACCGCCGGAGTACTGGGCGGTGATGGACGAGGCCGTGCTGCGCCGCGTGGTCGACAGCCCCGAAGTGATGGCCGAGCAGCTCTACCGGATGGTCGCCGTCGCCGAGAAGCCGAACGTGACCGTCCAGGTCGTGCCGTTCGGTGCGGGCGCGCACCCCGGCATGGAAGGCCCCTTCCTGATCATGGGGTTCCCCGAGCAGGCCGACCCGGACGTCGTCTACGTCGACGACAGCACCTCCAGCGGCCTCTACCTGGAGGAACCCACAGACGTCCGGCGCTACGGGCTGATGTTCGACCATCTGCGCGCGGCCGCACTGAAGCCGGACGACTCGGTGGAGCTGATCGCCGAGGCGGCCGGACGGTTCGCCGAACAGGCGGCCGTACCGGCTCCGGTGCACCATCCGGAACCGAGGACACAGTAAGGAGTGGGGACCATGGAAGCAGAACTCTCCGGGGCGCGGTGGCGCAAGAGCAGCCACAGCGGCGGCGGCAACGACTGCGTCGAGGTGGCGTTCGTCGGCGGCGGCGCCGCGGTGCGCGACTCGAAGGACCCCGAAGGGGGTGCGTTCCGCCTGCCCGCGTCGGGCTGGCGGGGGCTGCTGGCCGCGGTGCGGACCGGCGGCCCGGCCCTCGACTGAGTCACTGAGACACGAGGCGCTCGGGAAGACCCCTTACCCCCGCCGAGCTGGGCTCGGCCGGGAGTAAGGGGTCTTTTCGCGTCCAGGCCTACGTGATCACCCGATGCCCGGGGTGTGCCCTCAGGACGAACCTGAGTGCTACCAACCGAGGAACAGGGGAACACGATGCACAGCGATCTGATGCTCGACGCAGTCCGTGCCGAAGCGGCCTACCGGGCCGAGGAACTGCGGAAGGCCGGGCGCAGCGCCTGGGCCGCCCGCGCCCGCCGTGCCGCCCGGCACTTCAGGGCCACGAGGACGGATGTCGAGGTACCGGCTCAGCAGCGCCGGGAGGCCACGCGGGCGACCGCCGACACCGCCCGGTAAGGGCGGTGAAGGTGTCAAAGGCGATAAGCGGTCGGAAACTGTCGGGGGTGTGAGCAACAATGCTCCTCGTGCCCCGACTCGGCTCCGGAATCCCGCTCGTCGCCCGTACCCACGAGATGCGGCGGCTCCGCGCCGCCTTCGCCCGTGCCGAACGTGGCGAGGCCGGCGCGGTGCTGCTCTCGGGGGACGCCGGGGTCGGCAAGACCCGGCTGCTGACCGCGCTCGGCGAGCACGTCGCGGCGTGCGGTGGGCTGGTGCTCACCGGCCGCTGCATCGACGTCCGCGAGGGCGGTCTTCCTTATCTTCCGTTCGCCGAGGCGCTCGCCCCGCTGGGCAGCGCGACGGACCCGGCGGTCGCCGCCGCGGTGCGGGCCCGGCCCGCGCTCGGGCGGCTGCTGCCGCAGGGCCCGGGCTTCGAGGAGCCCCGGGCGGCCGAACACCCGCCGATGACCTCCAACGACCGGGAAACCATGGTGCGTCCCCGGCCGGAGCAGGACCTCGGTCAGCTGCAGTTGTTCGACGCGGTACTGGGGGTGCTGACCGAGGTCGCGGAGTCGCGCCCGGTGGTGATCCTGCTGGAGGATCTCCACTGGGCCGACGCCTCGACCCGCAACCTGCTGTCCTTCCTGCTCACCCGGCTGCGGGCGCAGCGGCTGCTGGTCGTCGGCAGCTACCGCGAGGAGGACGTCCACCGGCGTCACCCGCTGCGCGGCGTGCTGGCCGAGCTGGTCCGGCTCGCCACGGTGGAGCACGTCGACCTGCGGCCCTTCGGTGCGGTCGACGCCCGCAAGTTCGTCGAGGCGCTGGCCGACGAGCCGCTGCCGTCGGACGTCGTGGCCGACATCGTCAGCCGCTCCGAGGGCAACCCGTTCTTCGCCGAGGAGCTGCTCGCCACCAAGACCGAGTGCAACGACCTGCCCGCCGGGCTGGCCGAGGTGCTGCTGTCCCGGCTCGAGCGGCTCTCCCCGGACGCCCGCCGGGTGGCGCGGGTGATCTCGGTGGCCAACGAACCCGTCATGCACGCCGCGCTCGCCGAGGTTTCCGGGCTGGGGGAGCTCGAACTCGACGACGCGCTGCGCGAAGCCGTCCAGCACCACGTGCTCGTGGTGCTTTCGGACGGCTCGTACACGTTCCGGCACGCGTTGCTGCAGGAAGCCGTGTACGGCGATCTGCTGCCCGGGGAGCGGTCGCGCACGCACGCGGCGTACGCGGCGCGGATCAAGGCGCGCGCCCAGGGCCGCGGTCATGACGCGAAGCTGGCCTACCACTCGATGCAGAGCAGCGATCTGGCCACCGCGCTGCCGGCGTTGCTGCGCGCGATGGACGAAGCCGAGAAACTCGGTGCGCCCGGGTCGGCGCTGCAGCACGTCGAACAGGCGCTGTCCATCTGGGACGCCGTCACCCCGGCGGACCGGCCCGAAGGCGTCGACGAGCTGAAGCTGCTGTACGAAGCGTCGTACTTCGCGGGGACCTCCGGCGAGCCCGAGCGGGCCGCCGCGTTCGCCCGCTCCGCCACCCAGGCGCTGACGCCGGACATCCCGAACGACCGGGCCGCCAAGGTGTGGCGGCGGCTGGCGGACGCGCTGCTGGCGCTGGAAGGCACGCTCGACGAGGCGGTCGCCGCCATCGACCGGGCCTGGGACCTGGTCAAGGACACCGATCCCAGCTCCGCGCGCGCCTGGGTGCTGGCCAGCCGGGCCGGCTTCCTCCGGATCCTCGACCAGCCCGAGGCGGCGCTCGACAGCGCGCTCACCGCGGTCGCCGACGCCCAGGCCGTGGGCGCGACGGGGGCGGAGGCGTCGGCGCTGGTCACCCTGGGCACGCTGGCCGACTCGCGCGGCGACGCCGCCGAAGCCCGGGAGCGGCTGCGGCAGGCCCAGCGCAAGGCGCGGGACGTCGGCGCGTACAACACCGAGATCCGCGCCACCTACTTCCTGGCGTTGAGCCACGACGACCAGGGCGAGTTCGCCGAAGCGCTGGAGCACGCCACGCACGGCGTCGCCCGCGCCGAGGAAGCCGGGCTGAGCTGGAGCGTCTACGGGCTGGAGCTGCGGGCGCGGCAGCTGATGCTGCGGTACCTGATGGGCGACTGGCCGGACGAGAGCGCCGGGCGCGCCGGGCGCGGGGTGTCCAACGCGGTCGCCGCGCGGATCCTGGCCATCTGGTCGCTGTTCGTCGTCGCCCGCGGCCGGTCGGACGAGGCCGCGAAGCTGCTGTCCGGGCTGCGGCAGCACTGGACGGCGGACATGCAGATCCCGCTGTCGGCCGGCGGCGCCGGGATCGAGCTGGCGTACTGGCACGGCGACCACGCCGACGCCGTGCGCCAGGCCGAAGACCTGATCGGCTGGCTGGAGCGGATCGAACCCGGCCTGCTGGCCGGCATCCGGGTGGCCGCGCTCGGCGTGTCCGCGGCGGCCGCGCTGGCCGCGGCGGCCCGGCTCCACGGCGACCAGACCGCCGCCGAAGCCGCGGTGGCGGCCGGCGAGCGGCTCCTGGCGCACGGCCGGATGTGCGCGGTCGTCGGCCAGCCGCGCTCGGGCACGCTCGGACCGGAGGGCCGCGCGTGGCTGGCCCGCCTGGAGGCGGCGGCCACCTGCCTGTCCGGCCGCGGCGACGCCCGGATGTGGGCGGCCGCGGCGGAAGCGTTCGGCTACGGCGCCGTCTACGAGCAGGCGATCTGCCGCTGGCACGAAGCCGAAGCGCTGCTGGCGGCCGACACCGACGCGGGCGCGTCCCTCGAGGCGGCCCACGAGGTGGCGGTCCGCCTCGGCGCGATCCCGCTGCGCGACGCGGTCCGCGACCTGGCCCACCGCGCCCGCGTCGAGCTGGACGGCGTCGAGCCGGCACCCCCGGCCCGCACGGTCACCGACCCGCTCACCGACCGCGAGCGCGACGTCCTGGAGCGCGTCGCCCTGGGCCGCACGAACCGCCAGGTCGGCGAAGAGCTCTACATCAGCGAAAAAACGGTGAGCGTCCACCTTTCCCGCGTGATGGCCAAACTGGGCGCCAGCCGCCGCGCCGAAGCAGTGGCCATCGCCTACGACCGAGGCCTGTTGACGGCCCCCACCGCGTGATCAGCGGGGCATCAAACGTGATCAGAGGGGCATCAAACGTGATCAGCGGGGCATCACGCGTGATTGGGGAGGCATCGGGCTGATGCCCCGCCAATCACGCGTAATGCCCGTCCAATCACGCGTGATGCCCGCTGGATCACGCGTGATGCCCGTCAGCGGGGGAGGCGGCGGAGGGCTTTGAGGCCGAAGGTCATGCCTCGGGACCACAGGGAGCCGGGGACCGCGCGCGGGGGACGCAGGGCGAGGCCGCGCTGGAGGGCGATCGACTGGGACTCCGTGTACTTCAGCAGGCCTTCGGCGCCGTTGCGGCGGCCGACGCCGGAGTCCTTCATCCCGCCCATCGGGACCCCGACGCTGCCGAACGTCGCCGCGTAGCCCTCGTTCACGTTGACCGTCCCGGCCTTCAGCCGCGCCGCGACCTCCCAGCCCGCGCGGCCATTGCGCGACCAGACGCTGGCGTTGAGCCCGAACGGCGTGTCGTTGGCCCGCTCGATCGCGTCGGTGACGTCGGTGTAGCCGTAGATCGACACGACCGGCCCGAACGTCTCCTCCGCGAACGGCAGCATGTCCGGGGTGACGCCGGAGAGCACCGTCGGCTCGTAGAACAGCGGGCCCAGGTCGGGCCGCGCCCGGCCGCCGGTCAGCACCGAAGCGCCCTTCGCGCGGGCGTCCTCAACGTGCTTCGAGACCGCCGCGAGCTGCTCTTCCGACGTCAGGGACCCCATCTGGGCCTGGTAGTCCAGCGCGCCGCCGAGCCGCAGCGCCGCGGTGCGCGCGACGAACGCGCGGGTGAACTCGTCGCGGATGTCCTCGTGGACGTAGATCCGCTCGACCGACACGCAGAGCTGCCCGGCCGAGGAGAAGCACGCGGTCACCGCGCCCGTCGCGGCCTTCGCGACGTCGGCGTCGGGCAGCACGATCATCGGGTTCTTGCCGCCGAGCTCCAGCGAGTACGACGTCAGCCGCTTCGCCACCTGGCCGGCCAGTTCCTTGCCGGTCGGCGTGGACCCGGTGAAGCACAGGTAGTCCGACTCCTCGACCAGCGCGGTGCCGATCTTCGAGCCGCGGCCGAGCACGATCTGCCACGTCCCCGCGGGCAGCCCGGCCTCCTCGGCGAGCTCGTGCAGCCACAGCGCGGAAAGCGCGGTCTGGTTGTCCGGCTTCTGCACGACGGCGTTGCCCGCGGCCAGCGCCGGCAGGACGTCCATCGCCGTCAGGGCCAGCGGGTAGTTCCACGGCGAGATGATCCCGACGACGCCCTTCGGGTGCCGGACCTCGCCCGCGCGGGTCAGCCCCGGGATGACGCCGGCGACGCGGCGGGGCGCGAGGAGCTTCGCCGCGTGCTTGCCGTAGTAGGCCGCCACCAGCGCGGTCGCGCTCACCTCGTCGAACGCGTCGAGCCGCGCCTTGCCCGCTTCGACCTGGACCAGGTCGAGCACCTCGTCCTGCTTCGCGAGCACCAGGTCGTGCAGGCGGGTGAGGACGCGGGCGCGCTCGGCGGGGGAGCGGTCCGCCCAGGCTCGCTGGGCGGTGCGCGCGTCCGCGAACACCGCGCGGACGTCG
This sequence comes from Amycolatopsis bullii, assembly GCF_014654205.1. Lineage (GTDB taxonomy): Bacteria > Actinomycetota > Actinomycetes > Mycobacteriales > Pseudonocardiaceae > Amycolatopsis > Amycolatopsis plumensis. Next base: position 784 of record NZ_BNAW01000037.1, on the reverse strand, counting down.
GCGTCGGTGGCCTGCGGCAGGGTCGCGATGGGCAGCCCGGTGAACGGCGCGGTCATCCGGATCGGGGCGGAGTCCGCGCCGCCGGTCACGCGGGCGACGAGCTGGGCCGCCCGCGCCGCGCCCGGCGCCCCGGCGACGCCGCCGACGGTCGGCGGCAACGAGGTGTCTTCGACTGCGTTCGCGGGGGTCGTGCTGGTCATGACGTCTCCGTTCCGGCGGAGTCCGCGCGACGTCGCGCAGGGGTTACCGACGAGTACACCATACCGTCGGTACGTCAGATGTCCAGCGTGATGTGAATAAGATTCACGTATTGGGCGGGTGGAGCGGCGGCAGCTGGTAGTTCGGCTCGGTCGGATCCTGCTGCACCGGGTGCGGCTGGGCCTGCGTCGCGCCGCCGTACGGGTCGTCGGGTTGCTGCGCCGGGAAGGGGTGCGACGCCGGACCGCCGTAGGCGGGCGGCGGCTGCGGGCCGGTCTGCGGCGGCGGGGCCTGTGCGGGGAACGGCTGCGACGCCGGGTACCCCGGCGGGTGAGGCTGCGCGAACTGCTGCGGCGGCCCCGGGTACGGCCGCGGCTGCTGCTGGTACGGACCCGGCGGCGGTCCGCCCGGGACGGCGGCCGGGGTGCGCCGCCCGGCGAGCACCGCGGACACCAGCGCGATCAGGGCGACGATCCCGCCGCCGATCAGCAGCCAGAAGCCGATCCCGGTCGTGTAGTGCGACTTGATCGTCCCCTCGTCGGTCTCGTAGCTCAGCGTCGCCGAGACGTCCATGCCGAGCATCCAC
>NZ_BNAW01000036.1 GCF_014654205.1 Amycolatopsis bullii | reverse complement strand
GTGCGTGGGCGGCCGCCGGGCAGGTCACCGCCGGTGCGGGGCCGTCCGGGGGCGTCGACGTGCGCGCCCGGGGTGCCGGGGGTACCGGTCCAGCCACCGCCGGTGCGCGGGGAGCCGCCGAGGCCGCCACCACCGGCTCCGCCCCCGGGCGGCATGCCGCTGCCACCCATCATCGGAGCACCCCCCTGCGGCGGCAGGCCGGGTGCGGAGGCGCCATCCCCGCCTCTCGGCGACGGGACGGTGCCGGGCTCACCCGTGCGCGGAGCGGTGGGCGCAGTGCCGCTGGCGGAGGTCGAGCCATCGGCACGCGCAGGTGCGGCGCTGCTCGGGGTATCGCCACCCGAGTGCGAGCCGGGACCATCGGACCGCGCGGGACTTCCACCATCGGCGCGACTCGGCGACCCGCTGTGCGACGACGGCGCCGGACCACCATCACCGGCGCGGGTGGGTGAAGGGCTGGAGTCGCCTGCGTGCGAAGGGGTGTTGTCTCCGGCGCGGGTCGGCGAAGGGCTGGAGTCGCCTGCGTGTGAGGGGGTGTTGTCGCCTGCGCGGGTGGACGAAGGGCTGGAGTCTCCGGCGCGGGTGGGTGCGGGACCGTTGTCCCCCGCGTGCGAGGGGGTGTTGTCCCCGGCGCGGGTGGGTGCGGGGCTGGAGTCGCCTGCGTGGGAAGGGCTGTTGTCCCCGGCGCGAGTCGCCGAGGGACTGTTGCCGCCCGCGTGGGAAGGGCTGTTGTCGCCAGCGCGGGTCGGCGAGGGGCTGGCGTCTCCGGCACGGGTGGGTGAGGGACTGTGGTCGCCCGCGTGTGAGGGGGTGTTGTCCCCAGCGCGGGTCGGCGACGGGCCGGATTCGCCAGAGCGCGTCGGCCGGGGGCTGTTGTCGCCCGCGTGCGAAGGCGTGTCGTCCCCCGCGCGAGTCCCCGAAGGGCTGGATTCGCCGGTGTGCGCAGGAGAACCGTCCCCGGCTCGGGAAGGTGAGTCTTCTCCGGTGCGGGTGTTCGGCGTGCCGTCACCCGAGCGCGCCGCCGACGGGCTGCTGTCCGGCGACCCGTCCCCATCCCGGCCCGATCCGGAACTCGGCGCGTCCCCGTCAGCGCCGTCGGAGCCATGCGGACTGTCCCCGTCGGAGCCGTGCGAACCCTCGCCGTCTCCGCCGTGGGCGCGGGTGTGGACTCCGCCGCCCTCGCCCTTGGGGATCTTCCGGACGAAGCCGCCTTCCTTGACCTTCAGCCCGTCGAGCCCGCTGACCTTGCCCAGCACCTTCCCGAAGACCTTGGCGATCTTCTCGAAGATGTCCACCAGCTTCGACAGCAGCGGCGACACGCGGCGGATCGAGTCGGTCAGCTTCTTGAGCAGCCCGGCGATCTTCTTGCCCCACTCGGCGATCGCGGCCGACGCCTGCGCGACGACGACCGGCGTGCCGAAGCCGAGGGAGAAGACCTCCTCCATCACCCACGAGATCAGCTTGCCGACCAGGTCGGCGATCAGCTGCCGCACGGTTTCCCGCACGAACGAGACGATCTGGCCCATGATCATCGTGACCGTGCTGATCGCGCCGGCCACCGTCGCCGCGCCCGACAGCGCGTCCGAATGCTCGGCGGCGAAGGCGCGGTACGCGTCCGCGCCCGCCCCTGTCCAGCCCGTTGTGCCGTTCTTGACCGCGTTGTCGAAGTCCGTCTTGCGCTCGCCGAGCGCCTTCGAGACGTTGCCCCAAGTGTCCGCATAGGACTGGATCACCGGCGGGTTGCCCGCGACCGAATCCAGCATGTCCTTCAACGGCTGCACGTGCTCCATCAGGAACGACGCCACCGACGACATCAGGTACCCGAACGGGTCGATCGCCGCCCCGGCGATCTCGCCGGCCAGCGACAGCATGCCGAGGCCGCCGGAAACCCAGTCGCCGTCCTTGATCCCGTTGAACGCGTCCATCGACGACTCGGCGATGCCGATGCCGCCGGCCCAGCCGTAGTCGCCGTTGCCCGCGGTGAACGCGCCCGGACCGTCCGGGTCCTTCTTGGCGTCGGCGACGAGCGGGTTGCCCTCCGGCATCACGCACCGCCCGCGGACTTGTTCAGGTCGTCGGCGACCCCGGTTTCGTAGCTGCGGTAGGCCGCCGCGGCCTCGCGCACCTTGCCCGACACCGCGGTCATCGCCTGCACGGCGTCCTTCAGCGCGTCGATCCCGTACTGCTCCACCGGGTCGAGCAGCATCCGGAACGGCTGGCAGAGGATGCCGTACGCGTCGGTCGGCATGCTCACCTGGTTCGCCGCGTCGACGGCCTGCTGCAGCCCGTCACCGATGGCGTCGAGCTGCTTCGCGTGCGCCGTGAGGTCGGTGCTGAGTTCCACGTCCGTCATCGGTTTCCCCCTCAGGAAAGAATCGGCCCGCCGAAGTCGTCGTCGTCATCGTCGGCCGGACGGCGGCGCCGCGGTGGCTGCGGCTGCTGCGGTGGCGCAGGTGGTGCAGGCGGCGGGGTGCGCGGTGGCTCCTCGGTGTCCTCCGGCAGGAACCGGCGGACGCGGTCGGGCTCCGGGAACGCCGGCTCGGGCTCCGGCGGCGGCTCCGGGAACGTGCTCTGCGCCTCGCGGACGATCTCCGCCGCGGCCTGGTCGCCGGTGCCGGTCGTCTCGGTCATCGCCTGCTGCAGCAACTCGGGAATCCGCGCCTGCGCGCGCTGGACCAGCTGCATCACCTGCGCCGACACCTCCGCCATCCGCTTACCCGCCGCGGTTTCGGCGATGACGAGGTTCTTCAGCAGCCCGCGCGAATCGACGGTCACCTGGACGGTGCCGTCCTTCGACCGCTCGGTGACCGTCTGGCCCTGCATGCGATCGGCCAGCGCCTGGTACCGGGCGGCGTTCTCCTCGAGCCGCTTGGTCCAGTTGTCGATCATCGCGTCGCTGGCGTCGATGCTGTCCGGCATCCGGCCCCCTTCCCTCCACTCACACAGACGGAGCCGGGACGCCGTCGGTTCCCGGTTCACGGCAAAGGCCACGATAGGGGACCCCGGGGTCCCCTATCGTGGCCTCCGCCGAAATGTGTCAGAGGTTGCCTCGGCGCTCCTGTTCGCGCTCGATCGCTTCGAACAGGGCCTTGAAGTTGCCCTTGCCGAAGCCGAGCGAGCCGTGGCGCTCGATCAGCTCGTAGAACACCGTCGGGCGGTCGCCGATCGGCTTCGTGAAGATCTGCAGCAGGTAGCCGTCCTCGTCGCGGTCGACCAGGATGCTGTGCTCCTTGAGCGTCTCGATCGGCACGCGGACGTTGCCGATCCGGGCGCGCAGCTCGGGGTCGTCGTAGTAGGAGTCCGGGGTGTCGAGGAACTCGACGCCCGCGGCGCGCATCGCGGTGACCGTGGCGATGATGTCGTTGGTGGCCAGCGCGATGTGCTGGCAGCCGGCACCGTCGTAGAACTCGAGGTACTCGTCGATCTGCGACTTCTTCTTCGCCACGGCCGGCTCGTTCAGCGGGAACTTGACCCGGTGGTTGCCGTTCGAGACGACCTTGCTCATCAGCGCCGAGTACTCGGTCGCGATGTCGTCGCCGACGAACTCCGCCATGTTCACGAAGCCCATGACGCGGTGGTACCAGTCGACCCAGTAGTCCATCTTGCCGAGCTCGACGTTGCCGACGCAGTGGTCGACGGCCTGGAACAGCCGCTTCGGCGCGCCCTCGGGCCGCTTGATCGTGCTCTCGCGCGGCTCGTAGCCGGGCAGGTAGACACCGTTGTAGCGCGACCGGTCGACCAGGGAGTGGCGGGTTTCGCCGTAGGTCGCGATCGCGGCGACGCGGACCGTGCCGTGCTCGTCGGAGACGTCGTGCGGCTCCTCGAGGATGGTCGCGCCCTGGGCGCGCGCGTGCTCGATGCACTTGTCGACGTCGGTGGTCTCCAGCGCCAGGTCGATGACGCCGTCGCCGTGCTTGCGGTGGTGGTCCAGCAGCGGCGAGTCAGGCTTCACGCCGCCGGTGATGACGAACCGGGCCGAGCCGGACTTGAGGACGTAGCTCTTGCGGTCGTAGACGCCGGTCTCGGGACCGGAGTAGGCGACGAGCTGCATCCCGAACGCGATCTGGTAGTACCAGGCGGTCTGGGTGGCGTTGCCGGCGATGAACACCACCGCGTCCATGGCCTTGACCGGGAACGGGTCGGTCGAGGCGTCGTGGTCGACGAGCCCGACCAGCTGACGCAGCTGGTCGTAGCTGACGTCGTCGAGGGCACCCTGGGGTTCGGCAGTCTGGGTCATACCTCGAAGGATCATCCTTGCGAGGCAAGATGCGCAATGGTCTCTGATTTCGCTGGACAATCTGACCGGTGCGTGCCGGAGATCGGCGGTCATGATGGACAATCTGCGCATGGCGGAGAACCTCGATGCGCTGGATGCGCGACTGCTGTTGCTGCTCACGGACTCCCCGCGCCTGGGGGTGCTGGAGTGCGCGCGCCGCCTCGGGGTGGCGCGCGGAACGGTCCAGGCGCGCCTCGACCGCCTGACCGAGCGCGGCATCCTCGGCGGCTTCCCGCCGGAGCTCGACCTCGCGGCGATGGGCTACGGCCTCACGGCGTTCGCGGTGCTCGAGATCGCGCAGGGCCGCCGCGCCGAGGTGGCGGAGGCTCTCGCCGCGATCGACGAGGTGTGCGAGGTCCACGCGACCACCGGCCAGGGCGACCTGTTCGTCCGCATGGTGGCCCGGGGCAACGACGACCTGCAGCGGGTGATCGACAAGGTGGTCGGCGTTCCGGACGTGCTGCGGACGTCGACGTCGATCGCGTTGTCGACGCCGGTGCCGCCGCGGGTCCGCCCCCTGCTGGAGCGGACCGCCCGAACGCAGTGAATGACTCATTCCTGGCATCGGACGCCAGGAATGAGTCATTCACCGCATCGCAGGTGCGCCCTCAGCTCAGGCCTGGTCGAGCGCGTGGGCCAGGTAGCGCTTGGCCGAGCGCTGGACGACCTCGAAGCCGTCGGTGCGCACGATCGCGTCCCACCAGGCGCCGTAGATCGCCTCGAACCGGTACCCCGCCAGCAGCTCCGCCGCGCGGCGGACGACGCTCGGCCGCTCCGGGATCAGGTTCGGGTAGCTGTACATGAAGCCCACGTGCGTGCGGTCCGGGATCACCTGCACGATGTCGCCGGACAGCAGGGCGCCCTGCCCGTTTTCGCCGTCCGGCCAGTGCAGCACCGTGCCGCCGTCGAAGTGCACCCCGAGGTTGATCAGCCGCAGGTCGTCCGCGACGTCGAGGGTGGTGCCGGACCACAGCTTCACCGCCGGGTCGGGCCTGCCGATCCACTGCTGGTCGGCTTCGTGCAGGTAGACCGGCACGTCGAAGGCGTGCGCCCACTCCACCATCGTCGTGTAGTAGTGCGGGTGGCTGATCGCGATGCCGGTGATCCCGCCCAGCTCCTCGACCTGCGCCACCAGCGCGTCGTCGAGGTAGGCCGCGCAGTCCCAGAGGAAGTTGCCCGAGCGGGCCCGCACCAGCAGGGCCCGCTGGCCGATCGCGAACCCCGGGTTCGAGCCGACCCCGGTCAGTCCGGGGCCCTGCTCTTCGACGCGCGGGGTGTACGTGCCACTCGAGCGGAGCGCGGAAAGGTTCGTCCACTGCTGCCCGGACTGCGGGACGTACTGGCGTTCGTCCTCGCAGATCGGGCAGTCCTCGCGGGCCGCGGCGTACTGCATGCCGCAGGCCTGGCACATCGGTTCGGTGCTCACGGTCCGTCCTCCCAGAATGTGGATCCTGGGAGGACACGCTAGCCGCGTTGTCAGGCTTCGGTGTACGGAACCGCCTTGACGAGCGTCACCTTCTGGACCTTGCCGTTGGGCAGCTCGTATTCGCGGGACTCGCCCTCCTTGGCGCCGAGCAGGGCCTTGCCCAGCGGCGACTCCGGGGAGTAGACGTCGAGTTCGCCCTCGGCGCCCTCTTCGCGGGTGGCGAGCAGGAACTTCTCGTCCTCGTCGTCGCCCTCGTACCGGACGGTGAGCACCTTGCCGGGGCCGGCGGTGCCGTCGTTGGCGGGCGCCTCGCCGACCTTGGCCGAGCGCAGCAGCTCCTGCAGGTGCCGGATGCGCGCTTCGGCCTGGCCCTGCTCTTCGCGAGCCGCGTGGTAACCGCCGTTTTCCTTGAGGTCACCCTCTTCGCGGCTGTCGTTGATGCGCGCGGCGATGACCGGCCGATTCTCGATCATTTCGTCGAGCTCGTGCTTGAGCCGGTCGTAGGCATCCTGGGTGAGCCAGGTCACCTTGGTGTCGCTCACGGTCACCATCTCCTCGTCGGGCCTGCCAGGCTTGCGTGTTCAAGCCGGCCCACGCGGGCGTAGGTGCCCGCGTGGCTGAGATAAAGGAAAAACACGGCCCGTCGCGGACCGTGCTGAGGGGTCAGAGTATCACGGCGCGAGAGGTCGACGCCCGTTATTTCCCCGCACCCTGGGCGTTGGGCGCGCGGTTCACCCCGTTGGCCGCTATGGGGTTGACAGATAGCGTGGTATGTCGTACGAGCAGCCGAAGACGTCTGCAGTAACCGGTTCCCCGATGCTCTTGATCGTCGTGCTCATCCTGCTGTACTTCGCGCCGGCGGGGATCAGGAGCTCTTTGCGGCCGCTCTCGGCGCCGGTCTTGTCGCGGACCCGGACGACGCACACGCCGGGCCGGTTGTCGTCGTCCCGGGTGACGTTGATGGTGATTTCCATCGCGTTGCCCGGTTTCGCGCTGAACGCGATGCGCTCGGCGTCGATCGGCGCCGACCCGAGGTTGACGTACGCGATCCAGGCGATCAGGCCGCTGACCAGCAGGGCGACGGCCAGGAACAGCCAGCGCCGCCAGCGCCGGGACGTCGTGGCGCGCCCGGTGCCGTACCGGCCTTCGGGCAGCGCGGGGGCGCTGGCCGTTTCCGCCGGTCCGCCTGCCAACCCGGGCCTCCTGCTCGTTCTTGTCGTACCCCTGGGGACAATGGGGGTGCGGGTACGCGTCGAGTATCCGCCCGCTGGGTGGGCGGCCCGCACGTGGGTCGCGGAATAAGGGCAGAAGGGGAGTCGTTCCGAGCATGGTGGACGCCGACGAGTTGAGGAACACCGCCAAACCGCGCCTGCGCCTGATGGCCGTGCACGCGCACCCGGACGACGAGTCGAGCAAGGGCGCCGCCACGATGGCGCGCTACGCCGCCGAGGGGCACGAGGTGCTGGTCGTCACGTGCACCGGGGGTGAGGCCGGCAGTATCCTGAACCCGGCCATGGACCGGCCCGAGGTGCTGGCGAACATGGCTGAGATCCGCCGCGAGGAGATGGCCCGTGCGGCCAAGATCCTCGGCGTGAACCAGCGCTGGCTCGGCTTCGTCGACTCCGGCCTGCCGGAGGGCGACCCGCTGCCGCCGGTGCCGGAGGGCTCGTTCGCCGTCGTGCCGCTGGAGGAGTCCGCCGAGGCGCTGGTGCGCGTGATCCGGGAGTTCCGCCCGCACGTGATCACCACCTACGACGAGAACGGTGGCTACCCGCACCCCGACCACATCCGCACCCACGAGGTGTCGATGGCGGCGTGGGACGCGGCCCCGGACCCGGATCGCTTCCCCGACGCCGGCGAGCCGTGGCAGCCGCTGAAGCTGTACTACATGCACGGCTTCTCGAAGGCCCGGATGGTGGCCTTCGACGCCGCGCTGAAGGAGGCCGGGCTCGAGTCGCCGTACACCGAGTGGCTGGCGAAGTGGGACCCCGACCGCGCCGATGTGATGGAGCGGGTGACGACCCGCGTCGAGTGCGGTGAATACTTCGAGGTGCGGGACGAAGCGCTGAAGGCGCACGCGACCCAGATCGACCCGAACAGCCGCTGGTTCTTCGTCCCGTTGGAGATCCAGCGCGAGGTCTGGCCGACCGAAGAGTACGAGCTGGTGAAGTCGCTGGTCGACAGCACGTTGCCGGAGGACGACCTGTTCGCAGGCATCGAGGAGAAGGTGAACACATGAGTCTGACGCTGCCGGCCGGCGTGGCCCTTCCGGTGACCGCGTCGGCCCTGGTCTTGACGCAGCAGCCGGGCAACGGCGACAACGGCGGGCAGGGGGAGGACTTCGGCAAGTCCTCCCCGGTCGGCTTCCTGGTGCTGATCCTCTTCCTCATCGCGGTGGCCTTCCTGGTCCGCTCGATGACGAAGCACCTCAAGCGCGTCCCGGCCAGCTTCGACGACCCGCCGGCCGAAGAGGCCGCGGTGGAGCAACCCGCCGAGAAGACCGAGCCGGAGGTGACCGAGAAGCCCGCGAAGGACCTCCCGGTCACCAAGGCCGATTAGGGCGTGTTCCGAAAGCGGTGAACCCACCGTCCGCGCCCGTCACCGTTCCGAGTCATTCGGGCGTGCCGGGCATCGCCGACGCGTCGTACGAGAGCAGTTCCCAGCTGTGGCCGTCCGGGTCGTCCACGGCACGGTTGTACAGCCAGCCCATGTCCTGGGCCGGGCGCGGCTCGGACCCGCCCGCCTTCACCGCGGCCTCGACCAGCCGGTCGACGTCCTCCTTCGACTCGGCGGACAGCGCCAGGATCGACTCGATCGCCCCGGAGGCGACCGGCCGCGAGGTGAACAGGCCGAACTGCTCGTGCGTCATCACCTGCACGGTCACCGCCTCGCCGAGGACGACCTGCGCGGACGTCTCGCCGGTGAACTGCGGGTTGAGCACCCCACCCAGCGCCGTGTAGAACGCCGTGCTCGCGTCCAGGTCGGCGACCGGCAGGTTGACGTAGATCTGGGTGAAAGCCACTGGTGCTCCTCGGTTCTTGTGGCCGGCTCTTCCGGCTGACTTCGAACCTACGGCCGTACCTGGACCTCGGTCTTGTACAGCAGCGACACCACCTCGCCGGTGGTGGGCCGCCGCAGCTGGGTCGCCGTCCGGCCGACGAACCGGGTCAGCGACCGCGCCAGATGTGGCTGGTCGTGATACCCGACCAGATGCACGACCTCGGCCGCGGCCACGCCCTGCCGCAGCAGCATCGTGGCCTGCCGCGCCCGCTCGATCTGGCGGATCATGCCCTGCGTCAGGCCCGTGGCCGCTGCGACCCGGCGCTGCACCGAGCGCGGTGTGACCAGCACCGGCCGGTCCCCGGCGACGACGTCGGTCACCAACGGGTCCCGCACCAGCAACCCCGCCCGGACCAAGCGCTCCACGAACGTCTCCGCGTTCTCGTAGGTGGGGATCTCCCACTCGCTGCCCTGCAGCACGAAGGAGCGCGGCGTCGTGTACGGGCTCGACACGCTGCTGTCCACAAGCCCGCCCACGGGCAGCATCCGCAGGAAGGCACCGTGCCGGAAGATCACGCCGAAGGTGCTGCCCAGCCCGCCGCCCAACGGGACCACGGTGGGCCGGGTCTCGGGACCGCGGACCGACACGGTGGTGACGCCGTCCGACGCCCACACCAGCAGCTCCCAGTTCGAGTTCACGACCGACACCATGCGCTCCGGCGCGAAACTGCCGTGCCCGCCATTCGGCGCCACCCGGTATACGCCCTCGACGTAGGGCGAGTCCGACAATCGGTACTCAAGTCCTGAAAAGTTCTCGAACCGGTCGAGCGCCACGTCCGGCATGGTAGCGGGAGCGACAGGCTCACAGCCGCGGGTCCACCGGGTCGGACTCCAGCGCGAGCACCGCGAACACGCACTCGTGCACCCGCCACAGCGGCTCACCCCGCGCCACGCGCTCCAGGGCCTCCAGGCCCAGCGCGTACTCGCGCAGCGCCAGCACCCGCTTGCGGTTCAGCCCGCGCTTGCGCAGCCGCTCCAGGTTCTCCGGCAGCGTGTAGTCCGGGCCGTAGATGATCCGCAGGTACTCGCGCCCGCGCACCTTCACCCCGGGCTGGACCAGCCCGCGCGGCCCGCGGGCCAGGTTCGCCGCCGGCTTGACGACCATGCCCTCGCCGCCGGCCGCCGTCAGCTCCTCCCACCACGAGACGCCCCGGGCGACCGACGCCTCGTCCAGCAGGTCCACCTCCAGCGTCCGGGTGCGCTGGAAGCGCGAGCCGGGCAACTGATCCAGCAAAGCGAGGTGCCAGGCGTGCGGCCGGTCGTGGTAGGCCTTCCCTTCGGACGCCAGCAGCTGGAACGGCGCCAGCCGCACGCCGTCGAGGCCGGACGTCGGCCAGCAGTAACGCCGGTACGCCGTCCGGTAGGAGTCCACTGTGGAGGAACGGGACGCCGTCCGCGCCAGGAGGTCGCCGACGTCGATGCCGCGCGCGGCGGCCGTGGCCATCGCCGAGACCGCCGCGGGCAGCACGGCCTGGGCCGCCGCCCCCACCGACGCGTACTGGGAGGCGATCAGCGAACCGGCCTTCGCGTTCCACGGCAGCAGTTCCGCGTCGAGCAGCAGCCAGCCCGAGCCGAGCTCCTCGAACAGCCCGGCCGCCGCCGTGCGCACGTCGGCCAGGAGGGCAGCGTTCTGCGCAGTGGAGAAGAATGGGCGTCCGGTCCGCGTGTACACCGCGCCGCCACCGCGGATGCCGAAGCGTCGGTACGCCACTTCGTCGTCCTGGCAGACGAGCACGACGGCCCGCGAGCCCATGTGCTTCTCTTCGCACAGCACCGCCTCGACCCCGGCCGCCCGGTACTCGGCGAACGCCTCCTCCGGGTGCTCGAGGTAACCCTCCCGGGCCGAGGTCGAACACGGCGCCATCGTCGGCGGCAGGTACGCGAGCCACCGCGGGTCGACCGCGAACCGGCTCATCACCTCCAGCGCCGCCGCCGACTGCTCCGCCGAGACGCCGACCCGGCCGTGGTGGGCGGTCTGCACGATCCGCTTCCCGGTGACGTCGGTCAGCTCCAGCACCGCCGGCTCGCGCCCGCCCAGCGGCCGGGAAGCATCGAGCGGGCGGGCCGGCTCGTACCAGACCCGGCGCGCCTTGACCGAGACGACTTCGCGCTCCGGGTACCGCAGCGCGGTCAGCTTCCCGCCGAAGACGGCGCCGGTGTCGAGGCACATGGTGTTGTTGACCCATTCCGCCTCGAGCGTCGGCGTGTGCCCGTAGAGGACCATCGCGGTGCCGCGGTAGTCGCGCGCCCACGGCAGCCGCACCGGCAGGCCGTACTCGTCGGTCTCGCCGGTCGTGTCGCCGTAGAGCGCCATGCTGCGCACCCGCCCGGACGCGCGCCCGTGGTACCGCTCCGGCAGCCCGGCGTGCGCGACGACGAGCTTCCCGCCGTCGAGGACGTAGTGCGCGATGAGCCCGTCGCAGAACTCGTGGACCTGACGGCGGAACTCCTCGCTCTCCGCGCCCAGCTGCTCCAGCGACTCGGCGAGCCCGTGCGCGACGTTGACCTTCCGCCCGTGCAGGGCGCGCACCAGCTTCTGCTCGTGGTTGCCGCACACGACCAGTGCGTTCCCGGACGACGCCATCGCCATCACGCGCCGCAGCACGCCCGGGGTGTCGGGGCCGCGGTCGACGAGGTCGCCGACGAACACCGCGGTCCGCCCGTCCGGGTGCACGCCGTCGACGTACCCCAGCTCGGCGAGCAGCTCCTCGAGCTCGGCCGCGCACCCGTGGACGTCGCCGATCACGTCGAACGGCCCGGTCAGCTCCCGCTTGTCGTTGCGCAGCGGCTCGACGACGATTTCGGCCTCGGCCACCTCGGCCTCGGACCGCAGCACGTGCACGCGCCGGAACCCCTCGCGCTCCAGCGACTTCAGCGATCGTTGCAGCTCACCGCGCTGCCGCCGGATCACGTGGTCGCCGAAGTCGCGGTCGGGCCGCCCGGCGTTGCGCGCGGCGCAGACGCCGAGCGGCAGGTCGAGCACGATCGCCGTCGGGAGCACGTCGTGCTCCTTCGCGAGCTTCACCAGGCTCGCCCGGGAAGCGCGCTGGACATTAGTCGCGTCGATGACGGTCGTCCGGCCGGCCGCGAGCCGCTTCGCCGCGACGTAGTGCAGCGCGTCGAAGGCGTCGGCCGAGGCCGACTGGTCGTTCTCGTCGTCGGCGACGAGCCCGCGGAAGAAGTCGCTGGAGAGCACCTGCGTCGGCGCGAAGTGCGTGCGCGCGAACGTCGACTTGCCGGAGCCGGAAGCGCCGACGAGCACGACGAGCGCCATGTCGGGAACGGTCAGCTTCACGCGGCCACCTCCTTTTGGGTGGTGAAGACCGCCATCTGGGTCGGCGGTCCCGATTCCTGGTCCTCCGGTCCGATCGGCAGGTATCGGACGTCGTAGCCGCGCCGGGTCGCGACGCCGTCCGCCCAGGCGCGGAACTCGGCTCGGGTCCATTCGAACCGGTGGTCGGCGTGCCGGAAATGCCCCATCGGCAGGAACTCGAACAGCCGGTTGTACTCCGCGTTGGGGGTCGTGACGAGCACCGTGCGCGGCGCCGCGACCTCGAACACCGCGTGTTCCAGCGCGGGGAGCCGGTCGGCGTCGACGTGTTCGACGACCTCCATGAGCACGGCGGCGTCGAACCCGGCCAGCGCCGGGTCGGCGTAGGTCAGCGCGGACTGCCGCAGCGTGACGCGGGTGCTGCCCTTCAGCCGCTTCTCGGCGATGTCCAGCGCACTGCTCGACACGTCGACACCGACGATTTCGGTGAACGACCGCTCCTTTTCGAGGACGCGCAGCAGCGCGCCGGAGCCGCAGCCGAGGTCCAGCACGCGCCGGGCGCCCGCGGCCCGCAGCGCGGCGAGCACGCTGCCGTGACGCTGCGACGCGAGGCTCTCCGGCTTGTCCGGCACCTCCGTGACCAGCGCTTCGGCCTCCGCCGGGACGTCGTCCGCCTCGGCCAGCCGCGAAAGCGCGTACGTGACGACCGGGCGGCGCCGCTCCAGGTAGCGGTTCGTGATGAGCGTCCGTTCGGGGTGCCCGGCGAGCCAGCCGTCGCCGGCGCGCAGCAGCTTGTCGGCCTCGTCCTGGCCGACCCAGTAGTGCTTGTCGCCGTCGAGCGCCGGCAGCAGGACGTACAGGTGCCGCAGCGCGTCGGCAACGCGCTGCGTGCCGGCGAGCCGCAAATCGACATAGCGGCTGTCCCCCCACTGCGGGAACTGCGGGTCGAGCGGGATCGGCGTCGCCGAAACGCGCCAGCCGAGCGGCTCGAACAGCTTGTGCACGACCTCCGGACCACCGCGAGCCGACAGCGACGGCAGGTGGATCTCCAGGTCGAAGGCCTCCTCGACCAGGTCGGGCCGCGCGGCGCACCGGCCCGCGAGCGCCGTCGTGAACGCGGCCCGCAGCGCGACCGCGAGGTACGAGCCCCCGGCGTACGGGCGGTCGTTGACGTACTGCGTCAGCGACGTCCCGCCCCCGCGGACGAGCCCGACGGGATCGATTTCGACGAACAACGCGGCGGTGCAGCGGTCCGGGGTCGCCACCGGGTAGAAGACGTGCGCGGTGCCGGCGGACAGCGCGACCGACTGCGCCCTCTCCGGATGCTTGTGCAGGAGAAAGCCCAGGTCGGTGGCGGGGTTCCGGGTCGTCGTGATGGTCAGCAGCACCGGATCAGTGTGGCCGAGGAGCCGGTGACCGCGCGCCCGGTTTTCCCGGGTGCGACCCTGGAACCATGAACCGCCTCGCCAGCGCGACCAGCCCCTACCTGCTCCAGCACGCGGACAACCCGGTCGACTGGTGGCCGTGGGGACCCGAGGCGCTCGCCGAAGCGAAACGGCGGAACGTGCCGATCCTGCTTTCCGTTGGGTACGCCGCCTGCCACTGGTGCCACGTCATGGCGCACGAGTCGTTCGAGGACGCCGGGACCGCGGCCCTGATGAACGGGAACTTCGTCAACATCAAGGTCGACCGCGAGGAGCGGCCGGACATCGACGCGGTGTACATGGCCGCCACCCAGGCGATGACCGGCCAGGGCGGCTGGCCGATGACCTGTTTCCTGACCCCGGACGGCGAGCCGTTCCACTGCGGCACCTACTACCCGCCGTCGCCGCGGCCGGGGATGCCGTCGTTCCGGCAGTTGCTCGCCGCCGTCGTCCAGGCGTGGCAGGAGCGGCCGGACGAACTGTTGGACGGCGCGAAGCAGATCGTCGCGCACCTCGCCGAGCAGACCGGGCCGCTGCAGGAGTCCGTTGTGGACGAAGCGGTGCTCGCCGGCGCGGTCGGGAAGCTCCAGCAGGAGGCGGATCCGGTCAACGGCGGGTTCGGCCGCGCGCCGAAGTTCCCGCCGTCGATGGTCCTGGAGTTCCTGCTGCGCCACCACGAACGCACGGGTTCTTCGGTTGCGCTGTCCCTGGTGGACAAAACGGCCGAAGCGATGGCCCGCGGCGGCCTGTACGACCAGCTGGCCGGCGGCTTCGCGCGCTACTCCGTCGACGCCGAGTGGATCGTGCCCCACTTCGAGAAGATGTTGTACGACAACGCGCTGCTCCTGCGCTTCTACGCGCACCTCTGGCGGCGCACCGGCTCGGCGACGGCGTTGCGGGTCGCGACCGGAACGGCGGAGTTCCTCTTCGAAAGCCTGCGGACGCCCGAAGGCGGCTTCGCCTCTTCGCTGGACGCCGACACCGAAGGCGTCGAAGGGCTGACGTACGTCTGGACGCCGGAGCAGCTGCGTGAGGTGGTCGGTGACGACTCGGCCGCTGAGCTGTTCGGCGTCACTCCCGAAGGCACCTTCGAGGAGGGTGCGTCGACGTTGCGCCTGTTCGGCGACCTGCCCGAGCCGCTGCGCGTCAAGCTCCTGGAGGCGCGCGCGAAGCGACCCCAGCCGGGCCGGGACGACAAGGTGATCGCGTCCTGGAACGGCCTGGCGATCACGGCGCTGGCCGAGGCAGGGGTGGCCCTGGATCGTCCACAGTGGATCGAGTGGGCGGTCGAGGCGGCCGGGTTGCTGCTGCGGGTGCACGTCGTCGGCGGACGGCTGCGGCGCAGCTCGCGCGACGGCGTCGTCGGCGAGTCCGCCGGGGTGCTGGAGGACTACGCCTGCGTCGCCGACGGGTTCCTCGCCCTGCACCAGGCGACCGGTGAGGCGAAGTGGCTCACCGAAGCGACCCGGCTGCTCGACCTGGCGCTGGCGCACTTCGCGTCCCCGGACGTCCCCGGCGCGTACTTCGACACGGCCGACGACGCCGAGACGCTGGTGCAGCGCCCGGCGGACCCGGGGGACAACGCGAGCCCGTCGGGAGCGTCCGCGCTGGCCGGGGCGCTGCTGACGGCGTCCGCGCTCGCGGGGCACGACAGCGCGGCGCGCTACCGGGAGGCGGCCGAGCAGGCGCTGCGCCGGGCCGGGGTGCTGGCCGGGCGGGTGCCGCGGTTCGCCGGGCACTGGCTGTCGGTCGCCGAAGCGCTGCAGGCCGGCCCGGTGCAGGTCGCGGTGGTGGGTGCGGACCCGGCGTTGCGGCTGGCCGCGGCGCGGGGCGTGCACGGCGGCGGCATCGTGCTGGCCGGCGAGCCGGACGCGCCGGGCGTCCCGTTGCTGGCCGACCGCCCGCTGGTCGGCGGCGCCCCGGCGGCGTACGTGTGCCGGGGGTACGTCTGCGACCGTCCGGTCACCTCCGCCGAGGAGCTCACCGCCCAGCTCTGATCGCCCTGGGAGAACACGGTGCCGGTCCCGGTGTCTTCGGCGTAAGTTCGGTAGCGATGTAATCATGTAATCCCGGAGGTGCGACATGGGACGCGGATGGCGCGGAAGCCGAGGCTGGCAGCAGACCGAGGTACCACCGGCGGACGACGCGGCGGCCTGGTTCGGCGGCCGCCTGCCCGACGGCTGGTTCACGGGCGCACCGGAGGTCACGGTCGACCGCGAAGAGATCATCGTGGTCGGCGAGCTCCCGGCCTTGACGGAGGAGTACCCGGACGACGCCGCCCGCGCGGCGGCCGAGGAGGGCCGGATCAGCCGGTACCGCGAGGAGACGCGCGACGAGCGCATCGAGATCGCGAGGCAGGCCGAGCACCGCTACCAGCGCAAGGTGGCCTGGGGCGCGCGGCTGGGCGGCACGACGGCGCTGTTCACGACGCACTCGGCCCCGGTGATGACGCGCTTGCGCCAGCCGGAGCGCCTGGTGCTGGACACGCTGGTGGACGCGGGCGTGGCCCGGTCGCGCTCGGACGCGCTGGCGTGGGCGGTGCGGCTGGTCGGCCAGCACGCGGACAGCTGGCTGGGAGAGCTGCGGGAGGCGATGACCAAGGTCGACGACCTGCGCGCGAAGGGCCCGGACCTGGGCTGAACTTAGCACCAGGAATGACTCGTTCCTGACATCGGCGGGGCGCCACTCCTGCGAGTGGCGCCCCGCTTCCCCGCCGGAGACCGCGCGGTGCTGCCCCCTCGGCAACACCCCGCGGCCCGGTTCCCTCCCGCGTCAGTCCGCGATCAGCACCGGTTTCCGGAACCCGGCCCCCAGCTCCCGCTGCCGCCGCACGAACCACGCGCCGGGGGCGATCCCGGTCGCCCCGTGCTCCGGGTGGATCAGCCACGCCGGCGCCGTGTTCCGGAACGCCGCGATGGCCAGCCGTTCGGGGTCGTTCAGCCACGTCAAGATGCGGCACGTCCCGCGGTCCGCGACGAGCGTGTGCGGGTTGTTGCCCGCTTCCCCGCGCACCAGTTCGCGCCCTTCCTCCGGCAGGTCCCACCAATAGCCTCGCGTGGGCGCCGAGCCCAGCAACGCCAGCGGCAGCACGATCAGGTCACCCTGGGCCTGGAGCCCGTCGATCACCGGCACGGTGACCTGGCGGTCCAGGTGGTCGAGGACGTCGAGTCCGGTCCGGTCCAGCAATTCCGCAAGAAACATGTGATCACCTCAAGAATCAGGTCCGGCGCTGCAGGCGCGCGTACTGGGCTCCGGTGAGCCCGTACGACCAGCCGGCCGCGTCGAGGGGATGGTCGAATTCGGCGGGCACGCGCAGCCCGTAGCGACGGCGGGTGCCGTCGCGCTCCACCGAGCCGTTCACCGCCAGCAGCAGCCGCGAAGGCGCGTGCCACTTCTGCGGCGGCAGGTCGTAGAGCTGCAGTTCACAACCCGGGTTGCCGGGATCGGGCGCCCGGCTCAGGATCCGCAGCCCGGCCTGCTCGATGTACGCCGTCCAGCCGAGGTGCTCGACCGCGCAGCGGCGCACCTCGACGTTGAACTCGCGGTTGATCCGGTCCGCGGTGGGGTCTTCGATCACCCACGACGGCACCCGCGTGCCGTGCCAGGCGTACACGCCCCAGCCGTCGGGGTAGACCACCGCGGGCCCGGACTCGCTGTGCAGCCGCGAGCCGTCCGTGCGGATCGCCAGTGGCCGTTCGGCGACGACGCAGACGCCGTCCCGCGGCCACCACCAGCCGCAGGAGCGGACGAGGGTCGCCCACAGCTCCAGCTCCGGGTCACCCGAGTCCGGCGTCACCCAGTAGGCGTCCTGCTGGCCGTACCAGTACAGGCCGAGCGACTCCCGGATGCCGGTGCGGATCAGGCCGGCGATGGCGTCCTTGATGGTCTGCCCCGCATCGGGAGACAGCGCGCGACGGCGTTTCCGCAGCGCGGCCACCCAGGTCGCCATGCGGGCTTCCACCGGTTCCGTGCACGGCTCCGGCAACGATCGCAGCTGCGGCACGGCCGCGTTCGGGGAAGCGACCCAGACGAACCGGGGCGGTGGCTCGCCCAGCAGGGCGTAGAGCCGGCTGATGGCGTCTTCGGCCGCGGGACGATCCGCGGGATCCGTGCAGAAGGCGTGGTTCAGCCACTCGGAAAATTCAGGGAATCGGCGGTCCGGCCGCCGCGGGGCGCTCAAAGCGCGAGGGCGCGCACGCCCTTTCGAATCGACATGCCCCGATCATGACAGCCGGTTCGCCGATCGCGCAAGCCTGGACCCGGCGCCTCTTTCCCGCCTAGAGTTCGTCGTGCCCGCGGTCCGTGCCGCGGATCCGCCGTCGCAAAAGTCTTCTCGTGAAGGAAGTGTTCATGGACGGCAGGTTCACCCGGCGGCAGCTGATCAAGGGCGGACTCGCGGTGGCGGCGGTGCCGCTGGTCCCGGCGGTCGCTTCGGCGGCGCCCCGCATCGACGTACCGGCGCTCCCGTGGCCGGCGGCGAACGACATCGTCGCGAACACGACGATTCCCGTGTTCGGAGACCGCAGTTTCCCGATCACCGGTTACGGCGCGAAGAACGACGGCAAGACCGACAACACCGAGGCGATCAGGAAGGCGATCGACGCCTGCGCCGCGGCCGGCGGCGGCCACGTGATCGTGCCCGGCGGCGGCAGTTTCCTGACCGGCGCCGTCCATCTCAAGAGCAACGTCGATCTGCACCTGGAAAAGGGCGCGGTCCTCAAGTTCAGCGGCGACGCCGCGAAGTTCCCGAACGTCCTGACGCGTTACGAAGGCATCGAGTGCGTCAACCGTTCTCCGATGATCTACGCCCACGGGCAGAATAACATCGGCCTCACCGGCAGCGGCACGCTCGACGCGGCGGCCACGTCGTCGTGGAACAAGGGCAGCGACCGCGCGTACCTGGAATCCCTGGTGGCCAAGGGAATCCCGCCGGAGAAGCGGGTGGTGCCGGGTTCGGGCCACACCATGCGCTCGGCGTTCGTCGAGCCGTACGCCTGCGAGAACGTGCTGATCCAGGGCATCACGCTGAGGAACTCGATGTTCTGGCAGCTGCACCCGACACTGTGCCGCAACGTCACGGTCGACGGCGTCAGGACCGACCCGAGCACCGCGCACAGCAACACCGACGGCTGCGACCCGGAGTCGTGCGACCACGTCGTCATCGCCAACTGCACTCTGGGCGCGCACGACGACAACATCGCGATCAAGTCCGGCCGCGACGCGGACGGGCGCCGGGTGAACGTCCCGTGCCAGAACCTCGTGGTCGTGAACTGCGCGATGAACGGCAACTGGGGCGCGATCACCTGCGGCAGCGAGCAGACCGGCGGGATCCGCAACGTCTACGCCTACCGGCTCACCGTGAAGGGTGACACGAAGTTCGCGCTGTACGTGAAGTCCAACACGCTGCGTGGCGGGTTCTCCGAAAACATCAACCTCGACAGCGTGTCCGGCACCTTCGCGCGGAACTTCGTGTTCGTGACGTCCACCTACAACAGCCAGACCGGCAGCTCCGTCCCGTCGTTCGGGCCGTTCACGATCAGCAACTGCTCGAGCACGAAGATCGCCGGAAAGACGTTCGACGTCAGCGGGCTTTCGAACGCCCACGTGCACGGGTTCGCCGTGGCGAACTCCACGTTTGAGGGCGTGGCGGACACTTCGAACACGCTGAAGTACGTGGACAACGCGCGCTTCACGAATGTGACGATCAACGGCGCGCCGATCTGAACCTGCGGGATCGCCCGCGCTGCGGCAGGCTTACTACCAACGAGTAGGAAGCCTGCCGTTCGTCCTTTCCGGAGGTAGCCGTGGACGTCCCCGAAGTGCCCTCGAAGGTGGATCCGGACGCACTGACCGCCGTCCTCGACGGTCGCTGGGCCGAGCTGCGCCGCGGTGTGCGGGCGCAGATGGCCGAGGCGAAGTTCCGGGACCCGGTGGACCTCGGCATCGAGGCGCACCGCGCCCAGGTGCTCGACCAGCTGCGCGCGCTCGCCGCGACCGACCGCCCCGGCCTGGGCTTCGACCCGGCCTACGGCGGCGGTGGCGACGTCGGCGGCTCGGTGACGTCGTTCGAGCTGCTCGGTTACGGCGACCTGTCGCTGATGGTGAAGGCCGGCGTCCAGTGGGGCCTGTTCGGCGGCGCCGTCCAGCTGCTCGGCACCGAGCGCCACCACGAGCGGTACCTGCGCGCGATCATGGACCTCGACGTGCTGGGCTGCTTCGCGATGACCGAGCACGGCCACGGCTCCGACGTCCAGCACCTGCGCACCACGGCGACCTATGTGGACGGCGGGTTCGTCATCAACACGCCGGATGCGATGGCCCGCAAGGAATACATCGGCAACGCCGCCCGCGACGGCCGGTTGGCAGTGGTCTTCGCGCAGCTGATCACCGGCTCCGAGGAGCGCGGCGTGCACGCGTTCCTCGTCCCGATCCGCGACGACGACGGCAAACCGATGCCGGGAGTGTCCATCGAGGACTGCGGGCCGAAGGCCGGGCTCAACGGTGTCGACAATGGACGGCTGGCCTTCGACAACGTCCGCGTGCCGCGCGAAGCCCTGCTGAACCGCTTCGGTGACGTCGCCGAAGACGGGACGTACTCGAGCCCGATCGAGAGCGACAGCCGCCGGTTCTTCACGATGCTGGGCACGCTGATCCGCGGCCGGGTCAGCGTCGGCGGCAGCGCGGGGAGCGCGACCAAGCGTGCGCTGGCCCTGGCCATCCGCTACGCCGAGCACCGGCGCCAGTTCATGAAGCCGGACGGCGACGAGGTCGTCATCCTCGACTACCTCGGGCACCAGCGGAAGCTGCTGCCGGCGCTGGCCAAGACGTACGCGCTGAACTTCGCCCAGGAAGAGCTCGTGTCGAAGCTGCACGACATCGACACGTCGGCGCCGGAGGAGGAGCAGCGCGAGCTGGAGTCGCGCGCGGCCGGGCTGAAGGCCCTCAACACGTGGCACGCGACGGCGACGATCCAGGCCGCGCGCGAGGCCTGCGGCGGCGCGGGCTACCTGGCGGAGAACATCCTGCCGGGCCTGAAGGCCGACACCGACGTCTTCACGACGTTCGAAGGCGACAACACGGTGCTGCTGCAGCTGGTCGCGAAGGGGCTGCTGACCAGCTACAAGCAGGACTTCGAGGACCTCTCGCCGCTGGCGACGGCCCGGTTCTTCACCGATCAGGTGGTCAACACGCTCCTGGAGCGGACGTCGGTGCGCAAGGCGCTCGAGTCGCTCACGGAAGGGTCCGACTCGGACGTCTTCTTCCGCCGCGAGTGGCAGCTGCGGCTGTTCGAGGACCGCGAAGAGCACGTCGTCGAAGGGGTGGCGAAGCGCCTGCGCAAGGCGGCGTCGGACCCGTTCGGGGTGTTCAACGCGGCTCAGGACCACGTGCTGCGCGCGGGCCGCGTCCACGTCGAGCGGCTGGTCCTGGAGGCGTTCGTGGCCGGCATCGAGCGCTGCGAAGACCCCGACGCGCGTTCACTGCTGGAGCGGGTCTGCGACCTGTACGCGTTGTCGGCGATCGAAGAGGACCTGGCCTGGTTCCTCGGCCACGGCCGCCTGACGGCGTCGCGCGCGAAGGCGGTCACGTCGGCGGTGAACCGGCTGTGCTCGGAGCTGCGCCCGCACGCGCGCACGCTGGTGGACGCGTTCGCGATCCCGGAGCAGTTCCTCGCGGCGCCGATGCTGACGTCCTGATCGGCCGGTTTGGGCGTTTTCCTTGGTGGGGTGCGGGAAAGCGGCTCGCGCACGTCGTCTAGCGTGGCGCGTCCGCTTCCCCCTCTCCCCGAAGGAACCCCCATGGGCGCCCGCCGTGAAAGACGCTTGCTCGAAACCGCCGCACCGATGATGCAACCGGGCGAAACGCCCGAAGTGATCGCCATGGCCAAGGTCGGCTCGCTGCGCAAGGTGCTGGGCCGGCACGTCGCGCTCGCCGCCGCGACCGCGGTGCTGAGCGGCGGCACGATGTTCTCGATCACCACCCAGCGCGAGCTCTACCTGCTGCTGACCGACCGGCAGCTGCTGTTCTTCGAAGCCGACGCGTACACCGGCGGCCCGGGCAAGGCGCTGTTCGGCGTGCCGCGGACGCACGTCGCGATCACCGAGCCCAAGCGGGGCTTCCTGGTGAAGTTCGAGCTCTACATCCACGGCTCGGAGCAGGCGATGACGTTGTCGATGCCGCCGTTCCCGCCGTCGCTGCGCAAAAAGGGACTGCAGCTGGTGGGCCTCCTGGCGCGGGTGCAGCCGGCGACCTGGTGACCCAGGCGGGTGGCCGGTATCGGGGACCGGCCACCCGCCCGGGAGCCTTCACGACCGGCGGTGCTTGCGGTCGTCGTCGGTGACTTCGAACTGCTCCTTGCGGACCTTGCCGGACACGGTCTGCTCGTCGCTGACCGTCTCCTTCCGCAGGCGCGCCCGCTCGACGGGCACGGTTTCCTTGCGCACCAAGGGCTTCTCGGCGTGCAGGACGACGTCCTGCTCGGCCTCGCCGATCTCCGCCGGCCCGTCGCCGCGGGTGATCGGCTCCCGTTCGATGCGCACCTCTTCGTGCCGCACCGGCACGGTGACCTGCTGCTCTTCGGTGACGACGTACTTGCGGAGCCGCACGTGCCCGGTCTCGACCTGCTCGGTCCCGACGTTCAGCCGTTCCTCGGAGCGCGTCATGGTGCGGTCGTCGCGCTTCCCGCGCTCGCCCATGGCGGCCTTGTCCCGGCCCATCCGCCCGTCCGGCGACATGCGCGGCACGGGCAGGCCGTAGTGCTGGTAGAGCTGCGTGCTCTCTTCGGGCGAGAGGTGCCCGTCGGCGTCGATGCGGGGCGCGTCCGACACGCTGTCCTTGTCGACCTGGACGTGGACGCCGTCCTTGTCCGTGTGCGCGCCGGAGAGCGGGACGAAGCTCTCCTTGGTGCCGAACAGGCCGGTCTTGACGGTGATCCACTCGGGCTGGTGCGTCGCGTCGGCGAGGTAGACGTTGCCGACCTTCCCGAGCTTGTTGCCTGCCGGGTCGACCACGGCGCTGTCGATGAGTTCCTGGGGCTGCAGGGTCCTGGCCATCGCGGTCGTGCTCCTTCCACACGTCGATTCCTTGGTGAGGTCACCGTCGGCCGCGCCGGCGGCCCCGGCAACCGTCGTGGTGTCCCCGTGGGTGACCCCTGAACGTGATCGTTTGAAGCGCCGCCCGCGGGCCAAGCCGGGCGGTGTCCGCAGGTCGGAGGCGGTGCCGCCGGCGTGATCGGCGGCCGGGGCGGGGACGCAAAGGTGTGGACCTGAATTTCGGCGTGACCGGCGTCACGCGAGGTGCTGTCACAACGCCTTCGCCCGGGTCGTCAAGGGGGTGAAGCAGACGATGGAAGGGGAACGACCATGGAAGCCCGGATCAACATGTTCGAGAACGAGATCACCGGCAAGTTCGTCAAGCGCCTGATCGCGGCGTCCCGCCCGGTCGAGGAGTCCTCGCTGCCGCACGCGACCCAGGAGCTGGTGAAGATCCGCGCCAGCCAGATCAACGGCTGCGGGATGTGCCTCGACATGCACACGAAGGACGCGGCGGCCGCCGGCGAGACGGCGGTCCGCCTGGCGATGGTGGCGGCGTGGCGCGAAGCGGTGGTGTTCACCGAGGCGGAGCGCGCGGCTCTGGCGCTGACGGAGGAGGGCACCCGCCTGGCGGACGCGCACACCGGCGTCAGCGACGAGACGTGGGCCGCGGTGCGCAAGCACTACGACGACGAGCAGATCGGGGCGCTGATCGCGCTGGTGGCGACGATCAACGCGTGGAACCGGCTGAACGTGATCGTCCGCAACCCGGCGGGCGAGTACCAGCCGGGGATGTTCGGCTGAGGACACTCGGGGGCACAGTCCAGCCGCAGCCATCGGTGGTGCCATGCTCGCCGTCGCCGCGCCGGCTTCCGCCGGTGAGGGTCACCACCCGGGTGGCGGTGGTATCAACCAACCACGGCTCATCGGAGCCAGGAGAAAAAGCGCGGCCCCACTCGACTTCGAGCGGGGGCCGCGCTTTTCCGGATCAGGCGTACATGGCCAGCCAGATCGCGATGTAGTGCGAAACCGCGGCCAATACCGTGCAGGCGTGGAAGAACTCGTGGTACCCGAAAGTCTCCGGCCAGTGGTTCGGCCACTTCACGGCGTAGAAAACCGCACCCAGCGTGTAGAACAGCCCGCCCACGCACAACAAGACCAGCGCGGCGATCCCGGCATGCGAAGCGAGCTCAGGGAAGACGAACACCGCAACCCAGCCCAACGCGATGTAGATCGGCACCCCGAGCCACCGCGGCGCGTTCGGCCACAGCATCTTCAGCGCCACCCCGGCGATCGCGCCGCCCCAGACGATCGACAGGATCACGTAGCCCGTCGGCTTCGACATCGCCAGCAGAGTGAAGGGCGTGTACGTCCCCGCGATGAACAAGAAGATCATCGAGTGGTCGGCGCGCTTCATCCACTTGTACGCGCGCGGGCTCCAGAACTTGCGGTGGTACAGCGCGCTCACGCCGAACAGGCCGAGCACCGTCAGCCCGTACACCGACGTCGCCAGCGCGGCGACCGGGGACACTGTGGACGCCGCCAGGCTGATCAGCGTCGCCGCCGCGACCAGGGCACCGAAGAACGTCCAGAAGTGGATGTGCCCGCGCAGCCGGGGGCGGAGGTCCACGACAGGCTCAGGTGGTTCCGTCATCAGGCTCACCCCTCCAGGTTACGGCAGCGTAGGTTCTCCGGCAGTGCTCAAGTCACACGCCTCACACCGGGGTGCGTAGGCTGACTCGACGTGAGTGTTCGCTCCTTCTTGTCCGACGTCGTGTACAGCGCCTACGGCAGGCGCCTCATCCAGCAGGCCGCCGGCCGGCATCCCCGGCACATCGCCATCATGCTCGACGGCAACCGCCGGTGGGCCCGGGAAGCGGGCTTCGCGGACGTTTCGGACGGTCACCGCGCCGGGGCGAAGAAGATCGCGGACTTCCTGAGCTGGTGTCAGGAGGCCGAGGTCGAGGTCGTCACCATGTGGCTGCTGTCCACCGACAACCTCAACCGCGACCCGGACGAGCTCACGCCGCTGCTGAAGATCATCACCGACGTCACCGACGAGCTCGCGGCCCCCGGCACGCCGTGGCGGCTGCGGATCGTCGGCGCGCTCGACCTGCTCCCCGCCGATGTCGCAAAGCGACTGAGCGAGGCCGCCGCCCGGACCGAGGGGCGCAGCGGGATGGAGGTCAACATCGCGGTCGGCTACGGCGGACGCCAGGAAATCGCCGACGCCGTGCGCAAGCTGCTGCGCCAGCACGCCGACGAGGGAACGTCCATTCACGAGCTGGCGAAGATCCTCGACGTCGACCACATCTCCGAGCACCTCTACACCTCGGGCCAGCCGGACCCGGACCTGATCATCCGGACCTCGGGCGAGCAACGGCTTTCCGGGTTCCTGCTGTGGCAGTCCGCGCACTCGGAGTTCTGGTTCACCGAGGCGTACTGGCCCGCGTTCCGCCGGGTCGACTTCCTGCGTGCCATCCGCGACTACGCCTGGCGGCACCGCCGGTTCGGGTCGTGAAACACTCGAAAAGCCGCTGGTCACCGGCCCTGGAGCGCACCGAGAGTTGATTTCGGACGACCGACGGTGAGGTGACGATCTGGCGAATCACCGTGTTGGCTCCCTGCGCGATCCCGCATTCGTGGGTACCTTCCGAGGTGAGGGCGCGCGTTCCGTGCGAGTCCTCGCGGGAGGCCCTGGTCGTGGCGGTGATCGAGGGGGCGGCTCAGCCGCCCACGAGACGCTCGAGGGGGCCGGCACCCGGCCCTCGTGGCCGCGCCACCTGACCCCGGTCAGGAGGAGTGGTCCAGCCAGGGAGGTGCCCGGCCCAGCGAGTGCGGGCGTGAGGTGCACACGCCCTCGAGGGAGATGCCGTCGTGACTGCGCAGCGTTTGCCCCGTAAGGCCTCTGGCCACTCTTCGACCGGTGCCGTTTCCGGCCCGGAGAAAGTCCCGACCTCGCCCGAATCCCAGCAGCACATGTACGTGCTCGACACGTCGGTCCTCCTTTCGGACCCGTGGGCCGTGACTCGGTTCGCCGAGCACGCCGTCGTGCTGCCGCTGGTCGTCATCAGTGAACTGGAGGCGAAGCGCCACCACCCGGAGCTCGGCTGGTTCGCCAGGGAATCCCTGCGCATGCTCGACGACCTGCGCCGGCAGTACGGCAGGCTCGACGCGCCGCTCCCGATCGGGGACCACGGCGGCACGCTGCAGGTGGAGCTGAACCACTCGGACCCGTCGGTGCTCCCGTCCGGGTTCCGGACCGACTCCAACGACCACCGCATCCTCGCCTGCGCGCTCAACCTCGCGGCCGAGAACCAGGCGGTCACGCTGGTGACGAAGGACATCCCGCTGCGGGTCAAGGCCGGGGCCGTGGGTCTCGAGGCGGACGAGTACCGCGCGCAGGAAGTGACGCCGTCCGGCTGGACGGGCATGGCGGACGTCGACGTCCAGCAGGAGGTCATCGACGCGCTCTTCGGCGGCAGCACCGTCGACCCGGTCGAATGGGGCATGGACGAGCTCGCCGGGCTGCCCTGCCACACCGGGCTGCGGCTGCTCGCGGGCAGCTCCAGCGCGCTCGGGCGGATCACGGCGGACAAGCGCATCCGGCTGGTGCGCGGCGACCGCGAGGCGTTCGGCCTGCACGGCCGCAGCGCCGAGCAGCGCGTCGCGCTCGACCTGCTGCTCGACTCCGACGTCGGCATCGTGTCGCTGGGTGGCCGGGCCGGCACCGGCAAGTCGGCGCTCGCGTTGTGCGCGGGTCTCGAGGCGGTGATGGAACGCCGCCAGCACCGCAAGGTGGTGGTGTTCCGGCCGGTCTACGCGGTCGGCGGCCAGGACCTCGGCTACCTGCCCGGGTCCGAGAGCGAGAAGATGCAGCCGTGGGCACAGGCGGTGTTCGACACCCTCGGCGCGCTGGTCAGCCAGGACGTCCTCGACGAGGTCTTCGACCGCGGCATGCTCGAGGTGCTCCCGCTGACCCACATCCGCGGCCGCTCGCTGCACGACACGTTCGTGATCGTCGACGAGGCCCAGTCGCTGGAGCGCAACGTGCTGCTCACGGTGCTTTCGCGGCTCGGCACGGCGTCACGGGTGGTGCTCACGCACGACGTCGCCCAGCGTGACAACCTGCGCGTCGGACGGCACGACGGCGTCTCGGCGGTGATCGAGAAGCTGAAGGGCCACCCGCTGTTCGCGCACGTCACGCTGACGCGCTCGGAGCGGTCGCCGATCGCCGCCCTGGTCACCGAAATGCTGGAGGACCACGGCTGACCGAGGCCGGGGCCCGGCAAGCGTTTCCGCGTTTGCCGGGCTTCCGGTGAAAAACCCGCTCGGCCGCTATGCGGTCGATCCGGCGCTGGGCATAGTGGGCCGGATGGGGCCGGAAAATCTTTCTCGTCGTGAGCTTCTCGTCCGCAGTGGTGCCGCCGCTGCCGCGCTGACCGTGGCCGGGGCGGGGGTGGCCGAGGCCGAACCGGACGCCGGACCGGGCGGGGTGGTGCTGCGGGAGGGCACCAACATGGCCGCCGCGCTGTCACCGGACGGCCGGTGGATCGCGGTCGACCTGGTCACCGGGATCTGGGTCCTGCCCGCGGGCGGCGGCCGCGCCCGGCGGCTCACCGACGACCTGCAGGACGCCACCCTCCCCAGCTGGTCGCCGGACGGCCGCCGGATCGCGTTCCAGTCGTACCGCGACGGCAACTTCCACCTGTACGTCGTCGACGCCGCCGGCGGGACGCCGCGCAAGCTCACCAGCGGGCGGTTCGACCACCGCGAGCCCGCGTTCTCGCCGGACGGCACCAAGCTCGCCTTCAGCAGCGACCGGGACGGCAGCTACGGCATCCACCTGCTCGACGTCGCCTCCGGAGCGATCAGCACGGTGGTCTCCACCGCCGACGAAGAGGCGTCGCCGCGGTGGTCGGCCGACGGCACGAAGCTCGTCTTCACCGTGAACGACACCGCCATCGACGTCGTCACCCCGGCCACGGGCGCCCGCACGCGCCTGGTCACCGCGACCGGCACCGACAAGCTCTACGGCCCCGCCTTCGGCCCCGGCGACCAGCCTAGCTACCTGCGGTTGCGCGGCGCCGAAGCGGACCTCATGCTCGGCGACCGGCAGCTCACGACGGGCGAGGACGTCTTCGGCTTCCCCGCGAACTGGACCGGGTCGGCCGTGCTCTACACCGCCGACGGGCACCTCCGGCGGCGCGAACTTTCCGGCGCGGTCAGAGACATCCCGTTCGAAGCGGGCGTATCCACGGCACCGCGTGACTACGGGCGGCGGATCCGCGACCTGGATTCGGCCGCACCGAAGCCCGTCCGGGGCATCGCCGGTCCGGTGGTGTCCCAGGACGGCAAGCGGATCGCGTTCCGGGCCCTCAACGCGATCTACGTCGTCGCGGCGGCCGGGGGCAGGCCACAGCGGCTGATCGGCGACGGCTACTTCAACTCCGACCCGGACTTCCACCCGGACGGCACGAAGCTGCTCTACACGAGCGACCGGCTCGGCACCGCCGACCTGTGGGTGCGTGACCTCGGCACCGGCCAGGACACCGTCCTCACCCAGCAGGCGGGCGCGCAGGTCGCGCCGCGGTGGTCGCCCGACGGCGGCCGCGTGGCCTACGCCGACCAGGACGGCGCCACGTGGGTTTACGACGTCGCCGCGGCCACGGCCCAGCAGGTGACGCCCCCGCTGTTCATGCCGGGCCGGCCCACCTGGTCGCCCGACGGGTCGGTGCTCGCGCTGGCCGCGGTGAAGCCGTATTCGCGGCGGTACCGCGAAGGCACGAGCCAGATCCTCACGGTCGACCTGAAGACGCACGAACTCCGCTACGCCGAGCCGATGCCGTTCCGGTCGCTCGCCACCCGCGGCGACGACGGTCCACTGTGGTCACCCGACGGGCGGTACCTCGCGTTCACGGTCGAAAGCGTCGCCTGGATCGCCCCGGTCGACGGCACCGGACGGCTGATCGGGGCGCCGCGGCAGGTCACCCACGACGTCACCGACTCACTGGCCTGGCAGGGGAACGACACGCTCGTGTACCTGTCGAAGGGGCAGCTCAAGGCGCAGAAGATCACCGGTGGCGAGCCGCGCACGATCCGGCTCGACTTCACCTGGGCCCGCCCGCGCCCGCCGCGCCGGACCGTCATCCACGTCGGCGCGGCGTGGGACGGCGTCGCCCGGACGCTGCGGCGGGACGTCGACATCGTCGTCGACGGCGGCCGGATCGCCGACGTCCGGCCGCACCGGGACGCGCCCGGTACCGTCGACGCGCGTGACCTGACCGCCATGCCCGGGCTCGTCGACCTCCACAACCACTGGCACCTGCGCGGCCGGCAGTGGGGCGACCGGCAGGGCAGGCTGTGGCTGTCCTACGGCATCACCACGACCCGCTCGCCCGGCGACCCGGTGTACCAGATGCTGGAGACGCGGGAGGCGCTGGAATCCGGAAGCCGGGTCGGGCCGAGGTATTTCGGCACCGGCGAAGCCATCGACGGCTCCCGGATCTACTACAACTTCATGCGGCCGACGCTGTCGCCCGACCAGCTGGATCTGGAGCTGTCCCGCGCGGTCGAGCTGGAGTACGACATGATCAAGACGTACGTCCGGCTTCCCGTGGCGTACCAGCAGGCGGTGGTCCGGGCCGCGCACCGGGCGGGCATCCCGTTGTCGTCGCACTACCTGTACCCGGCGGCGAACATCGGCATGGACGCGATGGAGCACACCGGGGCGACCAACCGGCTCGGCTACTCGCACACGGTCAGCCGGATCGGCCGGTCGTACCAGGACGCGATCGCGCTGTTCGTCCGCTCGGGGATGTCGATCACACCGACGCTGTTCACCTCGAGGGCGTTGTACGCGGACGACAAGTCGCTGGTGACCGACGAGCGCACCGAGGTCCTCTTCCCGCCGTGGGAGTACCAGCAGCTCAAGACCACGGCGGACACCGCGGGCAACCCGGAGAACGCCTACCTCCGCCAGGTCCTCGCCGGGAACGTCGACATGGTGCTGCGGATCCACCGGGCGGGCGGGTTCGTGGTCACCGGCACCGACTCCCCGCTGGACAACGTGGCCGTCTCCACCCACCAGAACCTGCGGGCGATGGTCGCGTTCGGGTTCACGCCGTACGAGGCGCTGACCACCGCCACCCGCAACCCGGCGCGGTGGCTGGGCCTGGAGGACCGGATCGGGGTGCTCAAGCGAGGGGCGTACGCCGATCTGTCGCTGGTCAGCGGCAACCCGTTGCAGGACATCAAGGCGGCCGCGAACGTCCGCAGCGTGCTGGTCGGCGGGGTGCTGCGCACGGTCGGCGAGTTGCTGGCGCCCTACCGGAACCGACCGGAGGCGCGGGCGGCCACCGAGGTGGCGCCCGCGGCCCGATCAGCGGAGAAGCAGCACTGGTGGCACGTGCCGGAGTGGTCCGAGCACGTGTGCTGCGCGGGCTGAGTCACCAGCCGGAGGGGAGGGGGCGGCCTTCGGCGAAGCCGGCGGCCGACTGGACCCCCAGGACAGCGCGCTCGTGGAACTCCTCCAGGGTTCGCGCGCCCGCGTAGGTGCAGGAAGAGCGCACGCCGGAGCCGATCGAGTCCAGCAGGTCCTCGACCCCCGGGCGCTGCGGGTCCAGCGACATCCGTGACGACGAGATGCCCTCTTCGAACAGCGCCTTGCGTGCGCGGTCGAACGAGTTGTCCGTGCGGGTCCGCGCGCCCACCGCGCGCTTCGACGCCATGCCGAACGACTCCTTGTAGGGCCGTCCCTGCTCGTCGAACCGCAGGTCACCGGGGGATTCGTAGGTGCCGGCGAACCACGAGCCGACCATCGCCGCGGACGCGCCGGCGGCCAGCGCCAGCGCGACGTCACGCGGGTGGCGGACCCCGCCGTCGGCCCAGACGTGCTTGCCCAGCTCGCGCGCGGCGGCGGCGCAGTCGGCGACCGCGGAGAACTGCGGGCGGCCCACGCCGGTCATCATCCGGGTGGTGCACATCGCGCCCGGCCCGACGCCGACCTTGACGACGTCGGCGCCCGCCTGGATCAGGTCCCGCGTGCCCTCGGCGGTGACCACGTTCCCGGCGACCACCGGGACCTGCGGCGACACCGACCGGACGGCCTTCAGCGCGGCGATCATCTTCTCCTGGTGCCCGTGCGCGGTGTCCACGACCAGCACGTCGACGCCGGCCGTCAGGACCGCTTCGGCCTTGGCCGCGACGTCGCCGTTGACCCCGACCGCGGCGGCAACCCGCAGCTTGCCCGCGTCGTCGACGGCCGGGGTGTAGATCTCGGCGCGCAGGGCGCCGACGGCGGTGAGGACGCCCGCGAGCCGGCCGTCGGTGTCGAGGCCGAGCGCCAGGGGGGCGCCGTGGCTGTTCAGCAGCTCGAACACCTCGCGCGCCGGCGTGGTGAGCGGAACCGCGACGGTCGGCGGCTGCGCGACGTCGGCGAGCCGCGCGAAGCGGTCGACGCCCGCGCAGGCCGCTTCGTCGACGATGCCGACCGGGCGGCCTTCGCCGTCCACGACGACGACAGCGCCGTGGGCCCGCTTGTGGACCAGGTTGAGGGCGTCGGCGACCGCGTCACCGCCGGTGAGCACCAGTGGCGTGTCCCACACCGTGTGGCGGCTCTTCACCCAGCCGACGATCTCGGCGACGGCGGCGCTGTCGACGTCCTGCGGCAGCACGACCAGCCCGCCGCGGCGGGCGACGGTCTCGGCCATCCGGCGGCCGGCGACCGCGGTCATGTTGGCGACCACGATCGGGATCGTCGCGCCGGTGCCGTCCGCGGTGGCGAGGTCGACGTCGAAGCGGGACTCCACGTCCGAACGGTTCGGCAGCAGGAACACGTCGTCGTAGGTCAGGTCGTGGGCAGGCCGGTGGCCGTCGAGGAAACGCACGAGTCACCAGACTACCTGCCGGGCCCGTGGCAGGATCGGGGGCATGAGCCGCCGCGACCGGGACCCCGAGGGACGGGCACGCAACGCACGGCCGCGCGACGGCCTCGGCCGACCGCTGCCGTACGGCGCGGACGGCGTCGAACGCCAGCCCGAAGGCATCGAGCGCACCCCCGCGCAAACGCTCGCGGAGGCCCAGCGGCTGCTCGACGACGGCAAGCCGTTCCACGCGCACGAGGTCTTCGAAGACGCCTGGAAGACCACCGACGGCCCCGACCGCGAGCTCTGGCGCGGCCTCGCCCAGCTCGCGGTGGGCCTGACGCACGCGGCGCGCGGCAACAACGTCGGCGCGGTGTCCCTGCTGGAGCGCGGGGCGGCGAACATCGAGCCGTTCCGGGACGGCCCACCGCACGGCATCGACGTCGCCGGGCTGCAGGAGTGGGCGCTCGCGCTCGCGGCCGAAGCGAAGTCGCGAGTCCGGGTGTCGCCGAGCGCGCCGCGGCTGACGTGCTGACGGCCCTCGGTGCCGCGGTCATCGCGGCGGTGGCCTCGCTGGTCGGCGTGACGCTGGGCGCGCTGCTCGAGCCGCTGAAGCTGAACGCGGCGCGGCGGGCGAAGCTGCGGCAGGACCGCGCCGACCGCTGTGCCGGGCTGATCGAGGCCGCGACGCGGGCTCGCAAGCACATCGTCGACATCAACGTGATCCACCGTCGCCGGCAGCTGCACGAAGAGGCCGAGACCGATGCGCAGCGCGAGATCGAGTTCGATGACGCGTACTACACGGCTCGCACCGAGATGCGCGCGTTCTACGGGCTGCTCGTGATGAGCGGGCCGGACGAGCTGGTCGAGCAGGCGAACGTGCTCCGCCGGAAGGAGATGGAACTCCACCACACCCGGTGGGAGCTCGACGACGACGGGAAGTTCGACCGGAGATTCCTGCCCACGCCGGTCCGGGAGGCCAGCGCCGCCTTCGACCGGGCGATCGAGGAGTTCGCCCTCGTCGCCCGGAAGCACACTTCCTAGGGCTGCTCCCAGCCGTCCGACGCGGCCTTCTCGGCGCCGATCGTCGTGCCTTCGCCGTGTCCGGTGTGGACCTTCGTCGCCTCCGGGAGCGCGAAGAGCTTTTCCCGGATGGACCGCACGATCGTCGGGTAGTCCGAATAGGACCGGCCGGTGGCGCCCGGACCGCCGTGGAACAGCGTGTCGCCGGTGAACAGGACACCCAGCTCCGCCGCGTACAGGCACACCGCGCCCGGCGCGTGCCCCGGGGTGTGGATGACGCGGAGCTCGGTGCCCGCGATGGTGATCTTCTGGCCGTCGGCCAGTTCGCCGTCCGGGGCGCGGTCCGGGTGCGTGAGGTCCCAGACGACCCGGTCGTCCGGGTGCAGCAGGATCGGCGCGCCGGTCGCGGCCGCCAGTTCCGGGGCGGCGTTGACGTGGTCGTTGTGCGCGTGGGTGCAGACGATCGCGGCCAGCTTCCGCTCGCCCACGACGTTGGCGATGGCCTTCGCGTCGTGCGCCGCGTCGATCACGATCACCTCCGTGTCGTCGCCGAGGAGCCAGACGTTGTTGTCGACGTCCCAGCTGCCCCCGTCGAGCCGGAAGACGCCAGAGGTCACCAGGTTCTGCACGATCGCCGTCATGCGCCCGACCCTAGTGGTCGTTCGCCGGGCAGAGGACATACCGGCGGTATGCTACCGTCGAGTCACCTTACCGAGAGTAAGTTGGAGAGGTGTCGCGATGACGCTCACGGCGGAACCGCTGAAGCTGCGGTGCGGAGCGGTCCTGCCGAACCGCCTGGTGAAGTCGGCGTTGAGCGAGCAGCTCGGCGACCGCCGCAACGCCCCCACCCGCGAACTGTTCGAGCTGTACCGGACCTGGGCCCGCGGCGGGGCGGGCGCGTTGCTCACCGGGAACGTCATGGTCGACCCGGCTGCGCTCGGCGAGCCGCGCAACGTCGCCGCGACCGCGGATCCGCGCGGCTTCCGGCACTGGGCGCGGGCGGTCGAGGGCACGGACGCCCACCTGTGGGTGCAGCTGAACCACCCCGGGCGGCAGAGCCCGCGGTACCTCTCGCGCGAGCCGGTGGCGCCGTCCGCCGTACCGTTCGGCAACCGGGGCATCCGGACCGCCTTCGCGCCGCCGCGCGCGTTGACCGGCGAGGAGATCGAAGCGATCATCGAGCGCTTCGCCGTGGCGGCGCGGACTTTCGCCGACGCGGGGTTTCACGGCGTCCAGATCCACGGCGCGCACGGCTACCTGGTGTCACAGTTCCTTTCGCCGCTGACGAACCTCCGCACGGACGCCTGGGGCGGTGACGCCGTCCGCCGCCGCCGGTTCCTGCTCGAGGTGGTCCGGCGGGTGCGCGCGGCCGTCGGGGACGCCGTACCGGTGTCGGTGAAGCTGAACAGCGCGGACTTCCAGCGCGGCGGCTTCACCGAGGAGGAGTCACTGGAGGTCGTGCGGGAACTCGGCGAAGCCGGCATCGACCTGCTGGAAGTCTCGGGCGGCACCTACGAGAAGGCCGCGATGATGGGCTCCGGACGCGCGAGCAGCCAGGCGCGCGAGGCGTACTTCCTGGACTACGCGGCGAAAGCGCGGGCGATCTCCGACGTCGCTCTGATGGTCACCGGCGGGTTCACCACCGCGGGCGGGATGGAAGCCGCGTTGCGCTCGGGCGAAGTGGACGTGATCGGGCTGGGCCGGCCGCTCGTCGTCGACCCCGGGCTGCCGGCCCGGCTGCTCGACGGTGAGGACGTCCGCGCGGAGCGGCTCTGCCCGAAGACCGGCATCCGGCTGGCCGACAGCTTGCTGGAGATCCAGTGGCACACGCGGCAGATGCACCGGATCGCCGCCGGCAAGCCGGCCGACCGGCGCGGCGCGCTGCCGACGCTGGTGCGGGCCGGGCTGACCGACGGGCTCAACGCGTTCCGCCGCGTCCGCGGTTAGGCAGGTTCGGCCCGCGCGAACCGGCGGTCGTACAGGAAAGCGCCCGCGGCGAGCGCGGTGAAGAAGAGCCCGATGAACACGCAGTTGAGCGTCACCTGGCCGTAGCCGAGTGCGCCCGCGTCGACGAACGGGTACGGGTAGAAGCCGGTGATCGCCCCGCGCGGGAGGGTGAACGCGAGCCAGGCGAGCGGGTACAGCAGTGACCACCAGACCGTGCGCCACGTCAGGGCCCCGCGTGGGCCGGCCAGGAGCCAGCCGAGCACGAACAGGATCGGCGTCACCTTGTGCAGCATCGTGTCCGACACGAGAGAAAGGCCGTGCAGCTCGTACAGGCCGGCCAAGGCGACCTGGTAGACGATGCCGGTCACGATGATGCCGACCAGCGCGTCGAGCCAGAGGACGGTGAACAGCCGGCCGCGGGCCCGGCCCAGCGCGACCAGGGCCGCGGTGATCGTGACCAGCAGGTTCGAATCGATCGTGAAGAAGCAGAGCAGGTTCGCGACCTGCCCGTCGGCGTCGGTGGCCGTCGCGACCACCTGGGTGACCAGTCCGGCCAGTGCGACGACCGCGGTGACCGCGAACCAGGCCCGGGTGAGCTTCTCGCTGCGCATCCGCGGAGCTTAACTCCACTGTGGACCGTCGGGGTGGGTGCGCCCCGGGTGCGCACGCCCGAATGGCCGAAAACCCTCCGGGGTCCGGCTGACGTCCACTTTGGCCGGCGAGCGGGCACCAGCGACTTGCGTCAGCCCCCTTCCGTCCGGTCGCCGTGGAGCAGGCCGCGGACCGTGTCGATCGTGTCCGCCTCGGCGGGGTCCTTGTCCGGGCGGTAGCGCACCACCCGGGCGAACCGCAGCGCCAGGCCACCGGGATAGCGCGTGGAAACCTGCGCGCTGTCCAGCTCGATCTCCACCACGATCTCCGGCCGGACGTACACCGTCCAGTCGTCGCGGTGGGTCTCGATCTCCTGGAACGTCCTCGTCTGCCACGCCAGCAGCTCGTCGGTCATGCCCTTGAACGTCTTGCCCACCATGATCGGCGGGCCGCCGTCCGGATCGCGGGCGCCCAGGTGCAGGTTCGACAGCGTGCCGGTGCGCCGGCCGTGGCCCCACTCCGCCGCCAGCACCACCAGGTCGATCGTGTGCACCGGCTTGACCTTCAGCCACGCCCGCCCGCGCCGCCCGGCCGCGTACGGGGCCGCCAGGTCCTTGACCATCACCCCTTCGTGGCCCGCTTCCATCGCCGCCTCCAGCACGGCGGCGGCCCCCGCGGTGCCGACCTCGCCGGGGATCACGTGCGCCCCGGCGACCTTGCGCAGCGCCGCGTTGCGCTCCGAGAGCGGCGCGTCCAGCAGGTCGACGCCGTCGAGGTGCAGGCAGTCGAAGAAGTACGGCCGCAGCAGCAGCGCCTTGACCTGTTCCTCGCGGGTGCTGCCGAACCGGCTCATCGTGTCCTGGAACGGCCGCGGCCGCCCGGCGTCGGTCAGGGCCAGGGTTTCGCCGTCGAGCACCACCGACTCGCACGGCAGCGCCCGCACGAGCTCCACCAGCTCCTGCACGCTCCCGGTGATCTCGCGCAGCGTCCGCGTCCAGACGTGCACCTCGTCGCCCTGGCGGTGCACCTGGATCCGCGCACCGTCCATTTTGTACTCGACAATCGCCTCGGCGTGCTCGGCGACGGCTTCGTCGAGCGACTCCGCCGGCGAGGCCAGCATCGGCTTGATCGGCGTGCCGAGGGTGAGCCGGAACTCCGCCAGCGCCGCCTGCCCGCCGGTCAGCGCCGCGACCGCGGTGACGCCGAGCTTGCCGGACAGCATGAACGCCCGCCGCACGTCCTCGGCCGGCACCTCGGCCGCGGCCGCGATGGCGTCGACCATCACGCCCTCCAGCGCGCCCTGCCGCAGCTCGCCGGTGACCAGCCGGAACAGGAACTGCTGCTCGTCCTTCGTCAGCCGGGTGAACAGCGCGCGCAGCACCTCCTGCCGCCGCGTGTTCGACCCGGTGCCCGCCGCCACGCCCGCGGCCGCCGTCAGGGCCGCGTCCACTTCGAGCACCGGGATCACCGGCTCCGGTGCGGGATCGGCGCCCAGCGCGGCCAGGGTGCGCCAGCCCGCACCCAGCCTGTCCTGCGCCGTCTGCCCCGTGAGGTAGGCGACCACCGCGGGCAGCTCGGCGATCTCCGCCGCGCGCAGCACGGCGGCCAGGACGGCGATCTTCGCCTTCCTGGACCTGGTCGCCGCCAGTTCGGCGGACGCGCGGACCAACTCGCTCAGCAGCACCCGGACATCATGACCCGGACCACCGACAATTTCAGATCGGCCGGGTGTTTTCCCTGGTCAACGGCGTCTCGGCGACCCAGCTGGCCAGCAGCCGCAACCCGCGTTCGCTCTCCGACCCCGGTTCGGCGTGGTAGATCACCAGGCCCTGGTCCGGGTCGTCGGGCAGCCGCAGCGTCTCGTACCGCAGGCGCAGCTCGCCGACCACGGGGTTCGCCAGCACCTTCCAGCCCTGGGCCTTCTCCACGACCGCGTGCTCGGCCCAGAGCGCGCGGAATTCGGCGCTGCCCCGGGAAAGCTCGTCGACCAGCCGGGCGAACTCCGGGTCGCCGGGGTGCCTGCCGCCTTCGGCCCGCAGGTTGGCGACGACCTCGCGGGACACCGCGTCCCACTCCGGGTACAGCTCCTTCCCGCGGTCGCCGAGGAACGACAGCTTGGCGATGTTGCGCTCGCCGAGGTTCCCGAAATCGAAGGCGACCGCGCCGCCGAGGGCGTTCCAGGCCAGCACGTCCAGGTACCGGCCGAAGACGAACGCGGGCGCCTGGATGGCGTCCAGCAGCTGCTGCAGCTCGGGCCGGACTCCGCGCGGCGCGGGCTTTTCCCGGCGCTGCGGCGCCGCGAGGTTGCGCAGGTAGGCGTGCTCGCCGTCGGTGAGGCGCAGGGCACGGGCCAGCGCGTCGAGGATCGCGTCCGAGACGTTCTTCGCCCGGCCCTGCTCCAGCCGCGTGTAGTAGTCGACGCTGATGCCGGCCAGCTGGGCCAGCTCCTCCCGGCGCAGGCCCTTGACCCGCCGGTGCATGACCCCGGCGGGCAGGCCCAGGTCGGTGGGATCGAGGGCGGCCCGGCGCGCCTTCAGGAAGGCGCCGAGCTCGGCGGCGTCGCTCATCACTTGCCGCCGCGGGCCATGCGCAGCACGTCGAGCGCCTCGTCGAGCTGCTCTTCCGTGAGCTTCCCTTCGCGGACGTACCCGCGCTCGATGACGACCTCGCGAATCGTCTTGAGCTCCTTCAACGCCTGCTTCGCCACCGCGGCCGCTTCTTCGTAGCCGATGTACTTGTTCAACGGAGTCACGATCGACGGCGAGCCCTCGGCGTAGGTCCGCGTCCGTTCGGTGTTCACCGTGATGCCCGCGAACACCTTGTCCGCCAGCAGCCGCGAAACCGCCGCGATCAACCGCGCGGATTCGAGGACGTTCCGGGCGATCACCGGCAGGTTGACGTTCAGCTGGAAGTTGCCCGCCGCGCCCGCGAAAGCGACCGCCGCGTCGTTGCCGATCACCTGCGCGACCACCTGCAGCGTCGCCTCCGGGATCACCGGGTTCACCTTGCCCGGCATGATCGACGAGCCCGGCTGCAGGTCCGGCAGCGCCAGCTCGGCCAGGCCGGTGCGCGGGCCGGAACCCAGCCACCGCAGGTCGTTGGCGATCTTGTTCAGCGACACCGCGACCGTGCGCAGGTGCCCGGACGTCTCGACGACGCTGTCCTGCGTCGCCTGCGCTTCGAAGTGGTCGCGGGCCTCGGTCAGCGGCAGCCCGGTCACCGTGGCGAGTTCCGCGGCCACCGACGAGCCGAAGCCGTCCGGCGCGTTGAGCCCCGACCCGACGGCCGTGCCGCCGATCGGCAGCTCGCCCAGGCGCGGCAGGCCGGACTTCAGCCGTTCGACGCCGAAGCGGACCTGCGACGCCCACGCGCCGGCCTCCTGGCCGAGCGTGATCGGCACCGCGTCCATCAGGTGCGTGCGGCCGGACTTCACCACGTCGGCCCACTCGGCGGCGCGGACCTCGATCGCGCCGGCCAGGTACTCCAGCGCCGGGATGACGTCCTTGAGCACGGCTTCGGTCGCGGCGACGTGGATGGTCGTCGGGAAGGTGTCGTTCGACGACTGCGACGCGTTGACGTGGTCGTTCGGGTGGACGTCCCGGCCGAGGGCCCGCGAAGCCAGCGTCGCGATGACTTCGTTGGCGTTCATGTTCGACGACGTCCCGGACCCGGTCTGGAAGACGTCGATCGGGAAGTGCGCGTCGTGCTTGCCGTCGGCGACCTCGTCGGCGGCGGCCGCGATGGCCTCCGCGACGTCGGCGTCGAGCACGCCCAGCTTGTGGTTCACGCGCGCGGCGGCGGCCTTGAGCAGGCCCAGCGCGCGGATCTGGGCGCGCTCCAGGCCCCGGCCGGAGATGGGGAAGTTCTCCACGGCCCGCTGGGTCTGCGCGCGGTAGAGCGCGTCGGCAGGCACGCGGACCTCGCCCATGGTGTCGTGTTCGATCCGGTATTCCTGATCAGCCATGCTCCCGATTCTGGCCCTCTTCGCCCCGGCCCGCGTGGTGGCGTCGCCCACCCTGGACCGCCCGCGACGCTAGGATCGGGTGTGTTCTCGATCACCGCCATCCACCACTGGCTGGAGCGAGCATGACTGACGTTGCCGGGGATCCGTACGACCTCGTGATCATCGGGGCGGGCCCGACGGGCCTGTTCGCCGCCTACTACGCCGGGTTCCGCGGCCTCTCGATGGCGGTGGTCGATTCGCTGCCCGAGCCCGGCGGCCAGGTGACCGCGATGTACCCGGAGAAGATGATCTACGACGTCGGCGGGTTCGCCGAGGTCCGCGGCCGCGACCTGGTCGAGGGCCTGGTGAAGCAGGCCGCCCCGTTCAAGCCGAAGTACCTGCTGGGGCGCAAGGCCGAGAAGCTGGCGCCGGTCGCGGAGGGCCTCGAGCTGACCCTCGACGGCGGCGAGACGCTGCGCGCCCGCGCCGTGCTGATCACCGCGGGCATCGGCGAGTTCACCCCGCGCCCGCTGCCGGCCGGCGACGGCTGGCTCGGCCGCGGCATGGTCCACTTCGTGCCGTCCCTGCAGGCGCACGCGGGGCAGCACGTCGTGGTCGTCGGCGGCGGCGACTCGGCGTTCGACTGGATCCTCGCACTGCACCCGGTGGCGGCGAGCGTGACGCTGGTGCACCGGCGCGCGAAGTTCCGCGCCGCCGAGTCGATCGTCCGGCAGGCGCGCGAGCTCGGCACCCGGATCATCACCGACGCCGAGGTCACGCGGTTCGTCGAAGCGCCGGACGGCACGCTCGAAGCCGTCGACGTCTCGATCAAGGGCGCGGGCGAGGAACGGCTGCCGGCCAACGCCGTCGTCGCGGCGCTCGGGTTCACCGCCGACCTCGGCCCGATCGAGAGCTGGGGCCTGGAGATCAGCCACCGCGCCATCACCGTCGACTCGACGATGGCGACCGCGCGCGAACGCGTCTACGCCGCGGGCGACGTCGCCGCGTATCCGGGGAAGGTGAAGCTGATCGCGACCGGTTTCGGCGAAGCCGCGACGGCCGTCAACAACATCGCCGTCGCGCTCGACCCGGAGGCCCACCTGTTCCCGGGCCACTCGAGCAACGCCGAATAGGTCAGGCCTTCGTCTTCTCCGCGATCCACGGCGCGTACGCGACCACGGAGGTGTAGATCGACGGCGCCGTCGCGCATTCCGGCTCGTTGTTGCCCGGACGGCTGGTGACGCCGACGAGCAGCCAGCGCTCGCCGTCGCGCACGATTTGCGGACCCCCGGAGTCGCCGAAGCAGGCGCCGGCTTTGCCGCCGGGGTTGTCGGTGCACAGCTCGGCGGTGCCGTCGAACCCCGAGCTGCACTTCGAGCCTTCGACGATCTTCGTGTCGAGCTGCTGCAACGCCGTCGGGAGCCCGCCGCAGTTCAGCTTCGGGCAGGTCTGGCCCCAGCCGACGATCCGGGTCGCGGTGCCCGGCGACGCGGCCGTCCCCAGCCCGATCGGGGGCGTCGTGACCGGCGCCGCCAGCCGCAGCAGCGCGATGTCGCCCGCCGGGCTCTGGGTGTTGAACGCCGGGTTCACGACGATCCCGGCGATCTGGGCGACCTCGCCGCCCTGACCCACGTCGTTCGTGCCCGTCCGCGGCGAGATGTCGGCGGGGGCCTTGCCGTACGCGCAGTGCGCGGCGGTGACCACCCAGGTCGGCGCGATCAGCGCGCCCGCGCAGAAGAGCTTGCCCGACGCGGTGTGCAGCGACACCGTGAACGGGTACGGCTGGTCCGCGACGACGCCCCCGACGATCGCGGGGGCGGCCGCGGCGGTGCCCGGGACCAGTACCGACAGCAGGGCCAGCAGAACCAGCACTCGCCTGGTCACGGAACTCCTTACGGCAGCGGGGGCACGACGTCGTCGTCGGGCGCGTCCAGGTGGCCGTCGAAGTTGACCGAGGAGTACGCCCGCAGCTTGTTCAGCCGGTGGTAGCCGTCGATCATTCTGACGGTCCCGGACTTGGACCGCATCACGATGGACTGCGTCGTCGCCCCGCCCTCGCGGTAGTGGACGCCGCGCAGCAGGTCACCGTCGGTGACCCCGGTGGCGCAGAAGAAGACGTTGTCGCCGCGCACGAGGTCGTCGTTGAGCAGGATCCGGTCGAGGTCGTGGCCGGCGGCGAGGGCCTTCTCGCGCTCGGCGTCGTCCTTCGGCCACAGCCGGCCCTGCAGCTCGCCGCCGAGGCACTTCATCGCGCAGGCGGCGATGATGCCTTCGGGGGTGCCGCCGATGCCGATCAGCATGTCGACGCCGGTGGTCGGGCGGGCCGCGGCGATCGCGCCCGCGACGTCGCCGTCGGAGATGAACCGGATCCGCGCGCCGGCGTCGCGGATCTCCTTGATGATCTGCTCGTGCCGCGGGCGGTCCAGGACGCACACGGTGACGTCGCTGACGCTGCTGTGCTTGGCCTTGGCGACACGGCGGATGTTCTCCGCGATCGGCGCGCCGAGCTCGACCTTGCCCGCCGCGTCCGGCCCGACGGCCAGCTTTTCCATGTAGAACACCGCGGACGGGTCGAACATCGCGCCGCGTTCGGCGACCGCCAGCACGGCGAGGGCGTTCGGCATGCCCTTGGCCATCAGCGTGGTGCCGTCGACCGGGTCGACCGCGACGTCGCAGTCCGGCCCGTCGCCGTTGCCGACCTCTTCGCCGTTGAACAGCATGGGCGCTTCGTCCTTCTCGCCCTCGCCGATCACCACGACCCCGCGCATCGACACCGTCGAGACGAGCTGGCGCATCGCGTCGACGGCCGCGCCGTCCCCGCCGATCTTGTCGCCGCGGCCGACCCAGCGGCCGGCCGCCATCGCGGCGGCTTCGGTGACCCGCACCAGCTCCATCGCGAGGTTGCGGTCGGGCGCTTCACGACGACT
Organism: Amycolatopsis bullii; assembly: GCF_014654205.1. Classification (GTDB taxonomy): domain Bacteria; phylum Actinomycetota; class Actinomycetes; order Mycobacteriales; family Pseudonocardiaceae; genus Amycolatopsis; species Amycolatopsis plumensis. The sequence continues at coordinate 46,747 of NZ_BNAW01000036.1, read as the reverse complement.
GTCTGCGGCGGGCATCTGTGCCTCCCGGATCGTGGAACTGGCGGGTCAACAGTCTGTCAGAAACCCGCGTTGTTTCCAGATACCGACGGCATGGCCTACCTCACTGCTCGGAGTCGTCCTCCACGGACGCCAAAGCAGCCTCGATCCGCTCGCGGGCGCCTTCGAGATGGCGCTCACAGACCTTCGCGAGCTTCTCGCCCTTCTCCCACAACGCGAGCGACTGCTCGAGGGACAGCCCACCCGCCTCGAGCTCGCGAACGACCTCGACGAGCCGGTCGCGAGCCTGCTCGTAGCCGAGTTCCTCGCCGGTTGTTTCACTCACGCTAGGTGTTCTCCGACCTTCCGGGCTTGCACGCTGTTCGCGCACACTACCGCGCTGGCCATGGCGTGGTCGTACCCGACGAACGCCAGCGCGAACTCCTGCCCGTCACCGTCCGCGATCGCCTCTTCGAGGTTCTCCTGCGCGCCCGCCACCCGTTTCCGGTGCCCCGCGCCCTCGGCGAACCACCAGCGCGAGCCGACCTGCATCGACGTCGCCTCGGACAGCCGCCGCAGCTGCGGCCCGAGGTCGCGGCGGGCGGCGGTGCCGCAGCCGGCCAGCAGGGCCGTCCAGCACTCGGCGGCCGCCCGGTCGGTGCGGACCGCCTGGTCCAGCAGCGGACGCGCGCCCAGCCTGCGGGCGGCGTCCACGGTGAGCGGGAGGAACGTCACCTTCACTCCTGCTCTCCTTCCGCCACCGCCTTGATCGCGCCGTCACCCACGCGCACGCGCAGCTGGGCACCGGCCTCGACTTCGGAGACGGAGCGGAGTACCTGGAGGTTGCCTTCGGCGTCGACGAACTGCACGACCGCGTACCCGCGAGCCAGCGTCGCCGCCGGGCCGAGCGCGGTGAGCCGGGCCCGCGCGCTCGCGATCTCGGCCTGGTCCTTGGCCAGCAGCGTCAGCATGGCGCGGCGGGCGCGTTCGCGGTGGACGTCGACGTCGTCCTGCCGGCGCTGGACCGGCCCCAGCGGGTCGGCCAGCGACGGGCGGCTGCGGATCTGGTTGAGCAGCCGCGCCTGCGTGTCGACCCAGCCGTGCAGGGCCCGGCGCCCGCGGTCGCGCATCTGGCGGACCCGCTCGGTCTCCTCGCGGAGGTCCGGCACGATCCGCTTGCCGGCGTCGGTCGGCGTCGAACAGCGCAGGTCGGCGACGTAGTCGAGCAGCGGGGTGTCGGGCTCGTGCCCGATGGCGCTGACCACCGGCGTGCCCGCGGCCGACACCGCGCGGCAGAGCGCTTCGTCGGAGAACGGCAGCAGGTCCTCGACGCTGCCGCCGCCGCGGGCGATGACGATGACGTCGATCTCGGGGTCGGCGTCGAAGATCCGCAGCGCGCGCATGACCTGCGGGACGGCCTGCGAGCCCTGCACGGCCGTGTTGAGCACCTTGATCCGGACGTGCGGCCACCGCCCCTGCGCGTTGGCCAGGACGTCCCGCTCGGCCGCCGACGCGCGGCCGGTGATCAGCCCGACGCCTTTCGGCAGGAACGGGATCGGCCGTTTGCGCTGCGCCGAGAAGAGCCCTTCGGCGGTCAGGAGCTTCTTGAGCCGTTCGATCCGGGCCAGCAGCTCACCGATGCCGACGGCGCGGATCTGGTCGGCGCGCAGGCTGATCGTGCCGCGGCCGAAGAAGTACGACGGCTTCGCGTGCACGACGACGCTCGCGCCCTCCCGCAGCGGCGGCTCCATCTCGCGGATCAGCCAGTTCGGGCAGGTGACGGACATCGAGACGTCCGCCGAAGGGTCGCGCAGGGTCAGGAACGCGGTCTGGGTGTTGGGCCGGGAGTTCACCTGGGTGACCTGACCCTCGACCCAGACCGCGCCGAGCCGGTGGATCCAGTCGCCGATCTTGCGCGCGACGGTCCGGACCGGCCACGGCGCTTCCGCGGTGCTCGCGGGAGCCTGAGCGGACTCGGTGCTCACCGGTCTTCCGCGCCGTCTTCCTTGTCCTGCTCCGTCTTGCGGGCGTTGGCGATCCGGCGGGACAGCATGCCGGTGAACGACGAGCGGTCGGCGTGCGCGCGCTCGTACTCGAGGATCGTCTCGAGCTGCTCGATCGAGAGCTGGCGCAGGCGGGCCCGCAGCTGCGGGAGGGTGAGCTGGTCGTAGCCGGTCAGCCCGGCCGGACCCTCGTACCCCGCGGCGCTGGTCCGCGGCGTCTCGCTCTTGGTCTTCTTGTCGACCTTGGGCGTGCCCGGCTTCGGCTTCTTCGGCGGCTCGTCCTCGCTGTCGTTCTCACCGTCGGCGTGGTCCTCGGCGAGCGCGCGTTCTTCGTCGGCCCACGGATCGCCGAGCTCGGCCTCGAGCTCGGCCGCCGACGGCACGCGGCCGTTGATCTCCGAACGCGGCTCGGGCACGTCGGCGAACTTCGGCCGGGCCGGCGGGACGTCACCCAGTTCGGCGTCCTCGTCGAACGTCGCCCAGCTGGGCGTGTCCTCGATCGGGCGCAGGCTGGACAGGGCGCTGTCGCCCTTGATCGCCAGCTCGGTGACGTGCTGCTGGACCCGCATGGAGGCCTGCAGCACCTGGCTGACCACGGTCACCGGGAGCCCGGCGAGCTGCCGGGGAAGCTCACGAACCCGCTCGGCGGTGGAGACGGCGAGGCCCGCGGCAACCCGGAGGGGGAGCGGGAATGGCTTCATGGGGTCCAGCCTGCCGCATGACCGCCGCTCCTGCCCAACCGAATGGGCGCTGTGCGTGACCGGCGGCACAGCACGGGAGAGGGACGAAGCTCACCCGAAAGGGACTTCGAGGCCGTGTCGGGGCTGCCCGTACCCTGGGGGCATGAGTTCAGCGAGTCCCGGAATCGAGCCAGCGGGTACCCCGACGATCACCGGAACCGCTTCCGGCAAGCGGGTGCTGCTCGCCAAACCCCGTGGTTACTGCGCGGGTGTCGACCGCGCGGTGATCGCCGTCGAGAAGGCCCTCGAGGTCTACGGCGCGCCGGTGTACGTCCGCAAGGAGATCGTGCACAACAAGCACGTGGTCGAGACGCTGCGTGAGCGCGGCGCGATCTTCGTCGACGAGACGTCCGAGGTACCCGAGGGTGCGCTGGTGGTGTTCTCCGCCCACGGCGTCTCGCCGATGGTGCACCAGGAGGCGGCCGAGCGGAACCTGCGCACGATCGACGCGACCTGCCCCCTGGTGACGAAGGTGCACAAGGAGGTCAACCGGTTCGCGAAGGACGACTACGACATCCTGCTGATCGGCCACGAAGGCCATGAAGAGGTCGAGGGCACCGCCGGCGAGGCGCCGGACAAGGTGCAGCTGGTCGACAAGGCCGAGGACGTCGACAAGGTCGAGGTGCGCGACCCGTCGAAGGTGATCTGGCTCTCCCAGACGACGCTGTCGGTCGACGAGACGATGGAGCGTGTGGACCAGCTCCGCGAGCGCTTCCCGAACCTGCTGGACCCGCCGAGCGACGACATCTGCTACGCGACGACGAACCGCCAGGTCGCCGTCAAGGCGATGGCCGCCGAGTGCGACCTGGTGCTGGTGGTCGGCTCGACGAACTCGTCCAACTCGAAGCGCCTGGTCGAGGTGGCCTTGAAGGCGGGCGCCCGGGCTTCGTACCTGGTCGACTTCGCCAGCGAGGTCGACGAGGCGTGGCTCGACGGCGTGACGACGGTGGGCGTCACGTCGGGTGCGTCGGTGCCGGACGAGCTGGTGATGGACCTCCTGGCCTGGCTCGCCGAGCGCGGCTACGGAGACGTCAACGAAGTCACCACGGCCAACGAGAAGATCACCTTCGCCCCGCCCAAGGAACTGCGCAAGGTCTGAGTACGCCGGCGGTGGGTCGCTTCCCCCCGGCTCGCCGCCGTGATGCCCCTCCAATCACGCGTGATGCCCCTCTGATCACGCGTGATGCCTCTCGGCGCACGCGAAACGGCGGCCACCTCGCGAGAGGTGACCGCCGTTCGTCAGCGTTCTTCTTCGTCCCAGGGACGGTTCCGCCGCGGCGGAGCGTTCCGCCCCCCGGACGGGCGACGGGGCGGCGGGGTGTCCCGGCCGTCCTCGGGCGGACGCGGACGCCGCCGCGGGGCGTCACCACGCGGCTCGCGCCGGCGCGGGTCGCCGTCGTCCGGACGCGGTGTCCGGCGGTTCGGCGGGGGCGGCTTGCGCGTGCCACGGGTTCCCGGATCGCGCTCGCGGTCACGCTCGCGCTCGGCGGGCGCGCCGGCGCGGGGAGCCCGGCGTTCGCCCTCCGCCGGCGGACGAGGCCGCCGCGGCGGTTCGCCTTCCCGGCCCCGGCGGGCGCCCGGGGGCAGCGGCGTCTGGCCGGTGCGGTTCGACCCGGCCGGACGGGGGCGGCCACCGGCCGCGGCGCGCGGCTTCTCGTCGTCCTCGTCGGGCAGGCGGTCGGACTTCTTGATCTTCTTCGGGGCGTCCGGGTCGCGCTCGCGGAAGATCCGGACGAAGCCGATCAGCAGCGTGATGCCGGTGGTGATGGCCATCATGGGGAAGCTGTTGATCAGCGGGGTGCCGATGTTCAGGGCCTTCGACAGCATGTCGTCGCCCTGCGCGCCCGAGCCCGAGGTCAGCAGGATCACCCCGGGCACGGTGACGGCCAGCACGAGCGGCGGCATCACCATGGGCCCGAACAGGCCCCGCCGCCGCACCACGCAGACCGCGATCACGGCCCCGGCGATGTAGCAGACGACGAAGACCACCGGGATGTTCGCCTGGTTCGGCTTGCCCAGGAGGGCGCCCACGATGGCCAGGCCGAAGCCGACCAGGACCGCCGCCCACCAGGGCAGTCCGCGCCTCGAACCGACGACGGGACGCTCATCCCACGGAACGGGGACGTCGTCGGCATCTGGATCGCTCTGGCGATCGCGAATCGCGGTCACAGGGCAACACCGTATCTCGTGGTTGTGAAGATCTTGCCAGCACCGCCGCCGACGTGGGCCGACAGCCACCCGACGGGTTGATCCGGTGGCGCCGGGTAGCGGCGGTGGAGCGAGCCGGCGGCCCGCTGAGCCCAGAGTGCCTGGACCGGGGCACCAAGGCCAACCAGTCATCGGCCGGACGCTCACGCCGACCTGCGGCAAGCGCGCCAGCCGGGCCCAATCACCGCAGGTCAGACCCCTCCGCCCGCGCTCCGCTCACGTACCTGGACGGTCGGCCTGCGTACCCGCACAGTCGTCCTGCGTACCTGGACGGTCGGTTCGCCGACCGATCTGCTGAGCACGAAGCCGACTCCCCACGTACGCAAGCCGACCCTCTGGGTACGCAAGCCGACTGCCCAGGTACGCAAGCCGACCCGCTGGGTACGCAGCTTGGCGAACCGCTCAGCTGGCCGCCAGCTCGTCCCCCTTCCGCACCGTCGGCAACGCGGCCGGACTTCCCGACGCCTCCGTCAGCGGGGCCACCGTCGCCCGGAACGTCTCCAGCGCCTCCAGCTCCCGCCGTCGCGCCGACAGGAACCGCTGCAGGTGGGTGCTCGACAGGTTCAGCGCCTCGACCGCGCCACCCGCCGCCCGGTGGGCCGCCGCCGCTCCGGTGCGGACCTGCTCGACGTCCGCCTCCAGCGTCCGGTCGCTCGCCGCGAACAACGCCGCCGAGGCCAGCACCCCGAAGCCCGTCGGGCCGCACAGGAACACCCTCCGGTCGATCAGCCAGCGCAGCAGCTCCGGGTCGGTGTCCATGGCCGCGACCACCGCCGCGTCGGACGGGACGAACATGATCGTGCCGTAGATCGCGTCCGCCCAGCGTTGGTAGCCCTTGCCCGCCAGCTCCGCCGCGCGGGACCGGATCTGCCGCACGTGCGCGCGCAACGCGTCCAGCCGCTCGTCCGGGTCGTCGGTCTCCACCGCCTCGGACCACGTCGCCATGCTCGCCTTCGCGTCCACCGGGACCGTGCGGTCGCCGCCGACCCGCAGCACCATGTCCGGCTTCGCCGAGCCGCCGCCGCCCAGGTCCGTCTGCAGGGTGAAGTGCAGGTCCTCGCGCAGCCCCAGCGCACGGGCCGTCTCGACCAGCACCTGCTCGCCCAGCTCGCCCCGGCCGCTGATCGACGCGAACGCGACCTCGTAGCGCCGCAGCGCCAGCTGCTGCTGGTCCGCCTTGGCCCGCTCGGCCGCCACCAGCCGGGCCGCCGCGTCCGCCCGGCGCATGCCGTCCTGGTACAGCCGCCACAGCACCGCGACGGCGAACAGCAGCAGAACCGCCAGCACGATCGCCGCGGTCGTCAGCACCGTCGCCACTTCGTCGCCTCCCTCCGAGGTCCGGGCTCGCAGACATCATGGCGGACCGCACCGACAAAAATCGCACCCGATCCGTCGCTCTGGGTAGCTGACCTGCGAACACATCGATTCCGCGCAGGGCGTGTCCGATCCTGCACGCTCGTGTTAGTACACACGTTCGAGTGAGACGGCGGCGTGCCTGCGCGATTTCGTCGGAGGCGGGTCGTACCTTGGCCACCGTGAGATTGCTGCACACCTCCGACTGGCACGTCGGCCGCACGTTCCACGGCGCCGACCTGCTCGCGGAACAGGAAGCGGTGCTCGGGCACCTCGCCGACCTCGTGGCCGGCGAGGCGATCGACGCCGTCCTGGTGGCAGGCGACATCTACGACCGCGCGGTCCCCTCGGCGGAGGCCGTGCGGGTGGCGACGAAAGCCGTCGCCCGGATCCGCGCGGCCGGCGCGCAACTCGTGGTCACACCGGGAAACCACGACTCGGCGCCCCGCCTCGGCGCCTTCGCGGAGTTCGCCGCGGCCGGCGGCCTCCACCTGCGCACCACCGTCGCCGGGCTGGCCGAACCCGTGCTCCTCCAAGACACCCACGGCCCGGTCGCCGTCTACGGCATCCCTTACCTGGAACCGGAACCGGCGCGCCACGCACTCGGCGTGCCGGAGGCGCGCGGCCACACCGGCGTGCTCACCGAGGCCATGCGCCGCATCCGCGCGGACCTCGAAACCCGGCCCGGCGTCCGGTCGGCCGTGCTCGCGCACGCCTTCGTCACCGGCGGCGAACCCACCGACAGCGAACGGACCATCGCGGTCGGCGGCGTCGAGCAGGTGCCCGGCTCGGTCTTCGACGGCGTCGACTACGTCGCTCTCGGCCACCTCCACGGCCCGCAGACGCTCGCCGAGCACCTGCGCTACTCCGGCAGCCCGCTGGCGTACTCGTTTTCCGAGGCGCGCCAACGCAAATCCGTCTGGCTGGTCGACCTGGACGAACACGGCCTGCACGAGGTCCGGCGGCACGAACTGCCGGTCCCGCGGAAGCTCGCCACCCTGACCGGCGAGCTCGAAGACCTCATGACAGCCCCGGAGCACGACGCCTACCTCGACCACTTCCTGTCGGTCACGGTCACCGACCGGGTGCGCCCGGTCGACGCGATGCGGCGGCTGCGCAAGCGGTTCCCGTACGCGGTGCACCTGGAGTGGGAGCCCGCGGGCGGGCACGCCGGCGCCCCGCTGCGCTACTCCGAAGCCGTCCGCGGCCGGTCCGACATCGAGGTCTCGCGCAGCTTCCTCGACGACTGCCGGGGCGCCCCGCCGACCGAGCGTGAAGAGCGGCTCCTGTTCCAGGCCCTGGAAGCGGCCGACCGGGGGGCCCTCGCGAAATGAGGCTGCACAGGCTGGAGGTGGAAGCCTTCGGGCCGTACTGCGCACGCGAAGTGGTCGACTTCGACGTGCTCGGCGCCGACGGTCTCTTCCTCCTGCACGGCGAAACCGGCGCGGGCAAGACGACGTTGCTCGACGCGATCGCGTTCGCGCTCTTCGGTGTGGTCCCCGGCGCCCGCAACGAGGCCAAGCGGCTGCGCTGCGACCTCGCCGAGCCCGACCAGGTCACCGAGGTCGCGCTGGAGCTCACCGTGCAGGGGCACCGCCTGAAGATCGTGCGCAACCCGGAGTACCAGCGGCCCAAGCGGCGCGGCGAGGGCACCACCACCCAGCAGGCGCGGGTGTCGCTGAGCTGGATCGGCACCGCGCCCGCCGGGCTGGCGCCGGAGGGCCTGATCCGGATCGAGGAGGTGGCGCGCACCGTCGAGCGGCTGCTCGGGATGACCGCGGCCCAGTTCTTCCAGGTCGTGCTGCTGCCGCAAGGCGAATTCGCCCGCTTCCTGCGTTCGGACACCGCCGAGCGCGAGAAGCTCCTGGAGCGGCTGTTCGGCACCGAGCGCTTCGCCGACGTCGAACGCTGGTTCGCCGACCTGCGTGCCGAGCGCGGCCGCGAACTGGAAGCGCGGCAGCGGGACGTCCGGGAGCTGCTGGCCCGCTACGCGCAGGAGGCCCAGCAGGACCCGCCCGAGACGGACGTGGCCGAGTGGGTCGGCGCCGTGCTCGCCGAGTCGGAAACCCGCGTCGGGCTGGTGACGGCCGAGGAGGAACGGGCCCGGTCGGCCGCGCAGCGGGCGGACGTCCACCTGCAGGAGGAGCGTGCGGGCGCGGAAAAGATCCGCCGCGTCCGCACGGCACACCTGCGGCTGCTCGAGATCACCGAACAGGCGCCGCAGCGGGCCGAATGGGCGCAGGAGGTCGCGGCCGCGCGGCGGGCGGCGGGGGTCGCCGTGGAGGCCGACCTGCTCGACCGGCGGGCCGCCGAACTCGCCGAGGCCGAGCAGGCGGAGAAGGAGCGCGGTGCCCGGCTGCGGGAGTTCGGCACCCGGGCGACCGGCGACCTGAAGGCGCGGGCGGCCACCGCGCGCGAAGAGGCGGGCGCGGTCGCGGAGCTGGTCGCCGAGGCCGAGCAGCAGGAGCTCGACATCATGCGACGGGACGACCGGAAGCTGGCCGCCGTCACGGCCCGGCAGCAGGTCGAGGAGCTGACCGCCGAGCTCGCCGCGATCCCCGGCCAGCTGGCCAAGCTGCGGGCAGACGCCCTCGAAGCCGCCGAAGCCGAGGCGAAGCTCGAGGGCGCGAAGGCGAAGGTGGAGGAGCTGCGCGGCTTCGCTCGCGACGCGGCGGAGCTGCCCGAGGCGCAGGCGAAGGTCCTCCGGGGGGAGGCGAAGCTGCGCGAAGTCGTCGACGCGCACCAAGCGGCCCGGCAGCGCCGCCTCGACCTGCGGGAGCGGCGGCTGGACGGGATGGCAGCCGAACTGGCCGCCGCGCTGGCCGACGGCGAGGCCTGCCCGGTGTGCGGGTCGGCGGAGCACCCGGCGAAGGCGACCCGGGACGTCGAGCTGGTCGATCCGGCCGAGGAACGCGCGGCCGAGGAGGCCGAGCAGGCGGCGGACGTCCTGCGGCAGCGGGTCGTCGTCGCGCTGGAAGAGGCGAAGGCGCGGCTGGCCGGGCTGGGGGAGCGGCTGGCCGGGCGCACCGCCGAGTCGATCACCGCCGAGCTGGGCGAAGCCCGGGCCACCGTCGCTGCGCTTGCCGGGCAGGCCGCCGCCAAGGCGAAGCTGGGGCAACAGGTCGTCCTGCTGGAGCGCGACCTGGAAGCGCGGAGCGAACGGCTGCGCCGGGCCGAACAGGCGGCCACCGAAGCCACGACCGACGTCCGCGCCCTGGAGGAACGGCTGGCCGAGCGCGAACGCCGGCTGGTCGCCGGGCGGGGCGAGTTCGCCGACGTCGGCGCGCGGCGGCAGCACCTGCTCGGCTTGGCGGAGGCCCTGGAGGCGGTCGCGGAGGCGCGCACGGCGGTGGCCGGCGCCCGCGAACGCGTGGCCCAGCAGAAGACGCTGGTCGAGGCGGCGGTGCAGGCGAAGGGGTTCACGTCGCTGAAGAAGGCGCGCGCCGCGATGCTGCCGGACGAGCAGATCGAGAAGCTGGAGCAGGGCATCGCCGAAGCCGAGGCGGCCGCCGCGGGCGCGCGGGCGCTGCTGGCCGAGCCGGACCTGTTCGGGATCTCGCCGGACGACGTCGCCGACGTCGGGCGCGCGGCCGACGCGGCCCAGCTGGCCCGGGCGCGCGCCGATTCCGCGTACGCGGCGCTGCGGGCGGCCACCGCGCAGCACGAGGAGCTGACCCGGCTGGCCGGTCTGCTGCGCACGGCGCTGGCCGGGCTCGCGCCGGCCGAAGCGGAGTACGCCGAGCTGCGGGCGCTCGCGGAGGTCGTCAACGGGCGCGGGCAGAACAGCCGCAAGATGTCGCTGCGGTCGTACGTGCTGGCGGCGCGGCTCGAAGAAGTCGCCGTCGCCGCCACGCACCGGCTGCGCACGATGAGCCAGGGCCGGTATTCGTTCGTGCACTCGGACGCGGCCGGGGCGCGCGGCACCCGCGGCGGGCTCGGCATCGACGTGCTGGACGACTACTCGGGCACCATCCGCCCGGCGAAGACCCTGTCCGGCGGTGAATCGTTCCTCGCGTCGCTGGCCCTCGCGCTGGGGCTGGCCGACGTCGTCGCGGGCGAGGCCGGTGGCGCGCTCTTGGACACGCTGTTCGTCGACGAAGGGTTCGGCACGCTGGACGCCGAAACCCTCGACGTCGTGATGAACATCCTCGACGAGCTGCGGGCTGGCGGCCGGGTGGTCGGGCTCGTGTCGCACGTCGAGGAGCTGCGGCAGCGCATCCCCACCCGGCTGCGCGTCCGCAAGTCCCGCACCGGCTCGACATTGGAGGTGCGCGCGGGCTGATCGTCCGGCCAAGATGAAGCCATGACCGACCAGCCGCCGAACGGCCTGCCCCGCTACCGCATGCTCACCGGCCCGGACGACGCGAAGTTCTGCCACCGGGTCAGCGAGGCGCTGGAAATGGGCTACCGCCTGTACGGCTCGCCGGCGGTGACCTACGACGGTGAACAGGTCATCGCCGCCCAGGCCGTGCTGTGGCGGGGCGAACAGGGCTAAACGGCCGCGCGTCGGAGGTACATCCCGGCGTAGGAGCACCACGGCGTCCACGCGCGGGCCCGCTCGCCCAGTGCATCCGGGGAGAGGCCCAGCGCCTCGGCGCCACGGCGGACTTCCGCGTCGTCGGCGAGCAGCACGTCCGGTGCGCCGAGGACCCGCATCACGACGTAGTCCGCGGTCGACGGGTCGACATACGTCAGCAGCTCCGCCCGCAGCTCCGCGGCGTCCCGGCCGACGTGCACGTCCAGCCGTCCTTCGGCCAGCGCGAGGGCGACGGAGTGTCCGGTGGCCGCGACCTGGGCCGCGGTCGGGAACAGCCGCGTCACGCCCCACTCTCCCGGCACCTTCTCGCCGGGCGGCAGCTCGCTCAGGAGGGCGCGGAGCAGCAGTTCCTCGCCGTCCACCGCACCCGGTACCCGAATCCCCGGCGCGGCCGCGACCACCGGGGCCAACGCCGGGTCGGCGGCGAGCACGCGGGTGACCGCGGCGGGGTCGGCGTCGAGGTCGAGCAGCCGGCGCACCCGGCTGACGGCGCTGCCGAGGTCGCGCAGGTCGGTGAGCATCAGCTCGCAGCGCACGTGGTCCGGCGAAGGCGTCAGCCGCACGACGCCGGTGCCGTGGGCCAGCCGCAGGGTGCGCGCGTAGGCCTCCGAGGTGACGTCCTCGACGCCCGGGATCGCGTGGTCCGCGAAGAAGCGAAGCAATCCCGCAGCGTCGAAGGGCGGCCGGAACGGCAACCGCAGGCTGAGCCGGGTCCCGGTGACGTCGCTCTGCCGGCCGCGTCGGGAAGCCGCGGAGACGCGAAGCTGCGAAGGCGTCGTCGCGAACACCTCGCGGATCGTCTCGTTGAACTGCCGCACGCTGGAGAACCCCGCCGCGAAGGCGACGTCGGTCAGCGGCAGCTCCGACATCTCGATGAGCAGCCGCGCCGAGTGCGCGCGGTGCGCGCGGGCCAGCGCGAGCGGGCCCGCGCCCAGCTCGGCGGTGAGCACCCGGCCGAGCTGGCGTTCGGAGTACCCGAGCCGCCGGGCGAGCCCGGGGACGCCTTCACGCTCGACGGTCCCGTCGGAGATCAGGCGCATCGCCCGCGCGGCCAGGTCGGCGCGCACGTTCCAGTCCGGCGAGCCGGGCACGGCGTCCGGCAGGCAGCGGCGGCAGGCGCGGAAGCCGTTGGCCTGCGCGGCCGCCGACGTCGGGAAGAAGCGGACGTTCTGCACCTTCGGCGTCGACGCGGGGCAGGACGGGCGGCAGTAGATCCCGGTGGTGCGGACCGCCATGATGAACTGGCCGTCGAAGCGCGAGTCGCGGGCGGTGACCACGCGGTAGCAGCGCTCGGCGTCGCGCCAGAGTGAGAGCGTCTCGGTGACCATGGATTCGAGCATGCCAGCAGGTCAGCGCGGTCGCTGGCGGAAATCCGCCACGGCGTTGGGTGCGTGGGGCCCGGCCGGGGCAGCCACGTAGACTGCGGGGTCGTGAGCCTCACCCTCGGTATCGTCGGCCTGCCCAACGTCGGCAAGTCCACCCTGTTCAACGCGCTGACCCGCAACGACGTGCTCGCCGCGAACTACCCGTTCGCGACGATCGAGCCGAACGTCGGTGTCGTGCCGCTGCCGGACCCCCGGCTGGACAAGCTGGCCGAGCTCTACAAGTCGGAGAAGACGGTCCCGGCTGTGGTGTCCTTTGTGGACATCGCGGGCATCGTCAAGGGCGCGTCCGAGGGTGCCGGGCTGGGCAACAAGTTCCTGGCGAACATCCGTGAGGCCAACGCGATCTGCCAGGTCATCCGCGTGTTCGACGACCCGGACGTGGTGCACGTCGACGGCCGGATCGACCCCTCGAGCGACATCGAGACGATCAACACCGAGCTGATCCTCGCCGACCTGCAGACGCTCGACAAGGCGCTGCCGCGGCTGGAGAAGGAAGCGCGGACGAAGAAGGAGAACAAGCCGGCGCTGGACAACGCCCAGAAGGCGAAGGAAATCCTCGACGCCGGCCGCACGCTCTTCCAGGCGCAGAAGGAAGTCGACTTCGAGGCCCTGCGCGAGCTGAGCCTGCTGACGACGAAGCCGTTCCTGTACGTCTTCAACGCCGACGAGTCGGTGCTCACCGACGAAGCCCGCCGTGCGGAGCTGACCAAGCTGGTCGCGCCGGCGGACGCGGTGTTCCTCGACGCGAAGGTCGAGGCGGAGCTGCTCGAGCTGGACGACGAGGAGTCGGTGCGCGAGCTGCTCGAGTCGGTCGGCCAGCCGGAGCCGGGCCTCTACTCGCTGGCCCGCGCGGGCTTCCACACGCTCGGCCTCCAGACGTACCTGACGGCGGGCCCGAAGGAGTCCCGCGCGTGGACGATCCCCCAGGGCGCAACGGCCCCCCAGGCGGCGGGCGTCATCCACACGGACTTCGAGCGCGGCTTCATCAAGGCGGAGATCGTCTCCTACGACGACCTGATGGAGGCAGGCTCGATGGCGGCCGCGAGGGCGGCGGGCAAGGTCCGCATGGAGGGCAAGGACTACGTCATGGCCGACGGCGACGTGGTCGAGTTCCGCTTCAACGTCTGAGTGACCGGCGAACCATGATCGAGCGAGGCCGGTGACCGACTGTGAGCGGCTCGCGCTGATCCGCCGCCGACGATGTGTTCTGTCAGAGGGTTTTGAAGCCTTTCTGTACTGAATCTGACCTGTCGGATCGCTGAAGCACATCGCGACGTCCGGCACTCGGCGACAACGTTGTCAGCGCGCTCACGCTGCCCGCTGGCCTGCCAGGTCACTACAGTCCTTCATGTGGAGCCGTTCGACTCTGACGACGTGCCGCTGGCCTCCATTGCCAAGCAGGTGTGGGCCGGTCGCAGCCACCCTGCTGAGTTCTTCGAGGCCTTCAACCGTGAACGCATCTATGCGCAGCGGCCTGAGCGCCCCGGAATTCTGGTCACCGGGCACCTCTGATCGCGGTCACTGGACACCGGTGTTCTCCAGTCTCGACCGACTTGCCGCGCATGCTGGTGAATGTGACTATCTGTCTACCACGGGTGCGGACTTCATGCAGATGGTGCCGACCGGGGTGGGAGTGATGGTCGATCCGGACGATGACCACCACATCCCGGTATTGATTCGTGTTGCCTCTGTCGCCGAATTGGAGGTGGTCTGGGATCGGTTCGCCCGCGAGCGGGGCGAGCGTTGATCGGCCGTCGTCGATCCCGGTGCAGAGGGGAGTTGCCATGTCGCTGGATGGGCCGGGCTTCCACGTAGAAATCGAACTCTTGGAGGCCGCCTCCAAGAACATGGCTCAGATCGTTCGGGACCAGGACGGTTTTGAACTTCGTGGTCTTTGCGGTGAAGCCGAAATTTACGGTCATCAGGGTGTTCATTCCGGACTCGCTGAGTTCTGTGGAAGGTGGAGTGTCGGGCTGGACGCGCTCGCCGACCGCGCTGAGCGAATGGGCGACACACTGGGCGAGGCCGCCAAGGTCTACCGAGGCGTGGACGAGGCCAACGCCGAGTCGTTGAAGGAGGATCCGGCGGTGGACGCTGTCGATCCGCCGGCCTTCCCCGGGGGAGCGGTATGACCGCTGAGCAGGGCCAGACCGCGGATCCCCGTGCGCTCGTGCCAGGCAATCCGGAGGCGATCTTCGAGAACGTCCGGGTACTGAACGGCCGAGCTGGATCCGCCATTGCGGCGGGCGAGGCGCTCAGGCGGATCGACACCGGTGGATGGTGGGGTAAGGCCTCGGACCGTTTCCACGACATGAACCAGACCGAGGTGCCCCGGTGGCTGAACGGTGGTGACACCCTGCAGAAGGCTGCCGAATCTTTGAACGGTTATGCGGAGTGCATGGTGTGGGCGCAGGGGCAGGCCCGGGAGGCGATTGCCCTGTGGCAGCAGGGCGAAGAGGAGACGAAGCAGGCAAAGGATAAATACAACCGGGCCATCGAACAGGCGAATGCGGAGAACCAAGCCCGAGCCAGCCGGGGTGAAAACAACTTTGTCACTGTTGCGCCGTTTTCCGACCCTGGGGAGGTCAAGCGGCAGGCGGCCCGGGACCAGCTGAACCGGGCTCGAGAACAGCTGGCTCAGGTCGGCGACGGCACGTCTCAGCTGCTGCACGACTCGGCTCAGACGGCTCCGCAGGATTCACAGAAGCAGGCGGACGCCAACTTCTATGGCGGGATCTGGGACAGCGTCAAAGGGTTCGGCGAGAGTCTGTGGACGCTGGTCAGCGACCCCAGCGCGACCGTCTCGGCGATGGCGTACAACGTCACTCACCCGGTGCAGACGCTGAAGGACTTGGTGGCCTGGGACGATTGGGCATCCGGACATGGTGACCGCGCCCTGGAAAAGTCACTGGTGACGTACTGATCGGCGCTGCCACCTTCGGTGCCGGCAAGCTTCTGAAGTCGGCCCTCAGAGGCGCGAAAGGCGCACGGTACCTCCGTGATGGACCGTTGCCGGAGGCCGGTCGTCTGATCGACAACGGCCAGGAGTGGACCGGGGCCGGTCGAGGCGGCGGAAAAATGCCCACGGAGGGCGGTCCGCCGAACGGTGTT
Organism: Amycolatopsis bullii; assembly: GCF_014654205.1. Classification (GTDB taxonomy): domain Bacteria; phylum Actinomycetota; class Actinomycetes; order Mycobacteriales; family Pseudonocardiaceae; genus Amycolatopsis; species Amycolatopsis plumensis. The sequence continues at coordinate 31,434 of NZ_BNAW01000036.1, read as the reverse complement.
TACTACCGCAAGGACCCGCAAACCGGAAACGTCACCAACTATTCCGTTTACGATGAGAACGGAAAGATTATCAAGCGAGTCGACCTCGAGGGGCGTTCGCACGGTGGTGTTGATACGCCTCACGTTGTAGACTACAAGCTGAATCGGAATCCGCGGACCGGACAAGAGTTTCCTGGTGAGGTCTCCAAGTTGCCGCGGCCCGCGAATCCCGATGAAATACCCTGATGAAGGAGCGACCGACTGTGAGCCGGCCACGTGAGTTTCCCCGCTTTCTCGACGAGTGGCGTGAAGCCAACGGTGAGAGCTTCACGCCGTTGAACTATCTCAACCAGCCGGAAGCTGTTCCGTTCGTCATCGCCGCACAATGGTTGTTCGTCCCCGACTTCGCGGAATACCGGGGTGGCATCTTTCGCACCGAACTGCCGCAGGGGCTGACCGAGGACACCACGGCCATCCTCGACCAGTGGTTCGGCAAATTCGGCGGCGACGTCGCGAAGGTGGAGCGGATCGCCAATCAGCTCACCTTGTGGGACCTCTTCGCCGCTGCCGATGTCGAGCCCCACGATGAGGAGCTTCGGCAATTGGCCAGGTCCATCGGTCGGTCTTGGGATGCTCTCCTGAAGGCCGAGTTTCCGGACCGCGGTTTCCTCGTCGACGTGTACGACGAAGATGGTTCTTATGGTCCGCAGGTGACCTTCTCCACTGTTTCGCGTGCTTGACCGATGGACCCCCGCCCCACGATCGACCTCATCGTGTTCGTCGACGGCGGCCGGTTGTCGTGCCTGGAGTACTGGACCGTCGAAGACCGGCCCGCGGCCGAGTTCCCGCCGCCGGGGCAAATCGCCCGGTAGCCTGCCGGACCCGCGGATCCGGCAGGCCGGAGCGAACTCAGCCGAGCAGGCCCAGCAGTGCGATCGCGATCAGCACCACCGCGGGGGCGAGGGCGTTGATCCAAGCGCGCTGGGCGGCGGTGAGAGTGCTGTTCATGGCGATCCCCGAAAGTCGAACCGATGCTTCCGCAGGATCAGCGCGCCGATCATGGCCCCCGTTAACAGCTGTGAGCGAACTCTCAGCCGTCCAGGTGACGGCGGTTGCGGGCGGTGAACCAGAGCACCCCGCCGGCCGCCGCCACCATCGTTGCGAACGCCGCCGTGCCGACCACGATTGCCTGAGTCATCTCTCGTCTCCCTCCCAAAGGTTCCGGTAACCGAGAGACGTCGGAAGCAGGCAAAAGTGCACCCAGAGTAACCAGGATCACACCGAACCCAGGACCTCGTCGATCCGGGCGGCCAGGTCGAAGTCCTTCGCCGTCAAGCCGCCCGCCGAATGCGTGGAGAGCCGGAAGGTCAGCGTGCGCCAGCGGATGTCGATGTCCGGGTGGTGGTCGGCGGCCTCCGCCAGCTCCGCCACCCGGTCGACGACCTCGATCGCCTGGGGGAAGCTCGCCAGCTCCACCTCGCGGGAGATCACCGACCCGGACCGGGTCCAGCCGGTGCGCAGGCGGAGATCGGCCTCGGAGTCGCTCAAGATTTCCGTCATGTCTCCATGGTCGTCCGTCCTGGACTACGCTGCACGGTTGCCACGGGAGTCCGGTGAGCCGGGCTGAGAGGCGGGTCACCCGCGACCGTTCGCACCTGACCGGATCATGCCGGCGACGGGAGGGCTTCCCCTCCGCGTCCGGCGAAGTGCAGGAGGGTAGATGAAGAGCAGGGCTGCGACGGCCATCGCCGTCGTCGGCGTGGTCGCCGCGGGGTGCTCGCTGTCGAGCGGTGACGGTGGCACGCAGCAGACGCCCACCGTCACCCTCGTGACGCACGATTCGTTCCTCGCGCCGCAGGAGGTGCTCGACGCCTTCCAGAAGCAGTCGGGCATCAAGGTCTCCGTGCTCAAGCAGGGCGACGCCGGATCGCTGACCAACAAGCTCGTGCTGACGAAGGCCAACCCGATCGGCGACGTCGCCTTCGGCGTCGACTCCACCTTCGCCTCGCGCGCGCTCAGCGAGGGCGTCTTCGAGCCGTACACCAGCCCGGAAGCCGACCGCGGGCCGCAGCGCTACGCCGTCGACCCCGAGCACCGGCTGTCCGCGGTCGACGTCGGCGACGTCTGCGTCAACGTCGACACGAACTACTTCGCCACCAAGGGCATCCCCGCGCCGGAGACCTACGACGACCTGGCCGACCCGAAGTACAAGGACCTGCTGGTCGCCGAGGACCCGGCGACGGCGTCGCCCGGGCTGGCGTTCCTCCTCGGCACCATCGCCAAGTACGGCGACACCGGCTGGAAGGACTACTGGACGAAGCTGAAGGCCAACGGCGTCCAGGTGGTCAGCGGCTGGGAAGAGGCCTACACCAAGCAGTTCTCGGGCTCCTCCGGCAAGGGGCCGCGGCCGATCGTCGTCTCGTACGCGTCGTCGCCGGCCGCCGAAGTCGGCGACGACGGGAAGCCGCGCACCAAGGCGCTGCTCGACACCTGCTACCGGCAGGTCGAGTACGCCGGTGTGCTGGCCGGCGGCAAGCAGGTGGAGAACGCGCGCAAGGTGGTCGACTTCCTGCTGTCGCAGCAGTTCCAGGCGACGGTCGCGGCCAACATGTACGTCTACCCGGCACGCCAGGGCGTCGACCTGCCGCCGGGCTGGGCGCAGGTCGCGCCGCTGCCGCAGAAGCCGCAGACGCTGCCCGCGGACCAGGTGCAGGCCGGACGCGAGAAGTGGATCGGCGAATGGCGCACGCTCGTGCAGTGACGGCGCCCCCGCGGAGCCCCCGAAAAGCGACAGCCCCACCCCGGACCGCCCGCGGCCTCGGCCTGGCCCTGCTCGGGCTGGCCCCGATCGGCTTCCTGGTGGTGTTCTTCGCCTGGCCGGTGCTGGCGATCATCGGCCGAGGGTTCGCCGCGGGCGGCCTCGACGTCGTCCTCGGCGACCCGCGGACCTGGCAGCTCGCCGGGTTCACCGTCGCCAGCGCGGCCGCCTCGACGGTGGTCGCGATGGTCGCCGGGCTGCCGGTCGCCTTCCTGCTGGCGCGGGTGCGACTGCCTGGTGTCGGCCTCGCGCGGACGCTGGTGCTCGTGCCGTTCGTGCTGCCGACCGTCGTCGTCGGGCTCGCGTTCCGGGCGTTGTGGCCGGACGGCGGCGTGCTGCCGATCGTGCTGGCCAACGCCTTCTTCAACGTCGCCGTCGTCGCGCGGACCGTCGCCGGGCTGTGGGCCCGGCTGGACGCGCGGACGACCGACGCGGCCCGGGCGCTCGGCGCGTCGCCGTGGCGGGCCTTCCGCTCGGTGACGCTGCCCGCGCTCGCGCCGGCGATCGCGTCCGCGGCGGCCGTGGTGTTCCTGTTCTGCGCCACCAGCTTCGGCGTCGTCCTGATCCTCGGCGGTGCCCGCTACCGGACCCTGGAAACCGAGATCTACCTGCGGACCGTCGACCTCCTGGACCTCTCGGGCGCGGCGGCGCTTTCCCTGATCCAGTTCACGGCCGTGGTCGCCGCGCTGGTCGTCGGCGGCCTGGCCCGGCGGCGCCGGGACGGTGCCCGGATCGGCTCGGTCCGGCCCCGGCGGCCGAGGGGCGGCGAATGGTGGGTCGTCGGCGCCGCGGGTGTGGTGCTCGCGCTGCTGGTGACGCCGATCGTCGCGCTCCTCGCCGAATCCGTGTCCATAGAGGACGGCTGGAGCTTCGCCGGGTACCGAGCTTTGACGAGCACCGGCGAAAAGGGCGCGCTCCAGGTGTCCGGCTGGGACGCCGCGGTCAACTCGCTGAAGGTGGCCATCGACGCGACGCTGCTCGCGCTGGTCGTCGGCGTGCTCGCGTCCGTCGTGCTGGTGGCGCTGCGGCGCTCGCCCGCCAGAGCCGCGCGCGGGCTCGGCGAGACGATGGACGCGGTGCTGATGCTGCCCCTCGGGGTGTCCGCGGTGACGGTCGGGTTCGGCTACCTGGTGACGCTCGACGCGCTGCCCGGCGACCTCCGGACGTCGCCCTATCTGGTGCCGCTGGCCCAGGCGCTGGTGATCATCCCGCTGATCGTGCGGATGGTGCTGCCGGTGCTGCGCTCGGTCGACGTCCGGCTCCGGCAGGCCGCGTCGACGCTCGGGGCGAGCCCGCTGCGGGTGTGGCGGGAGATCGACCTGCCGCTGACGCTGCGGCCGCTGGTCGCGGCGGCGGGGTTCGGCTTCGTCGTGGCCCTCGGCGAGTTCGGCGCGACGAGCTTCCTCGCCCGGCCGACGGCGCCGACGCTGCCGGTTGCGGTCGGGACGCTGATGGCGCGCCCGGGCGAGCTGAACAACCAGATGGCGTACGCGGCGTGCGCGCTGCTGATGCTCGTGACGGTGCTGGCGGTCGCGCTGATCGACCGGCTCGGGCGCGGCGGGGTGGGAGAGTTCTGATGGCGTTGTCGGTACGGGACTTGACCGTCCACTACGGAACGTTCGCGGCGGTCCGGGACGCCCGGCTGGACATCGCCGACGGCGAGGTGCTGGCCCTGCTCGGCCCGTCGGGTTCGGGCAAGTCGACGCTGCTGCGCGCGATCACCGGCCTCGAGCCGTCCGCGCGCGGCTCGGTGAGCTGGGACGGCGAGGACCTCGGCGCGGTCCCGGTCCACCGGCGTAGCTTCGGCCTGGTGTTCCAGGACGGCCAGCTGTTCACCCACCGCGACGTCGCCGCGAACATCGCGTTCGGCCTGCGCATGCACGGCGTCCCTCGCACGCAGTGGGCGCCGCGGGTCGCCGAGCTGCTGGAGCTGGTCGGGCTGTCCGGCTTCGAGAAGCGCCGGGTGACGGAGTTGTCGGGCGGGCAGGCGCAGCGGGTCGCGCTGGCCAGGGCCCTGGCGCCGAAGCCGCGATTGCTCCTGCTGGACGAGCCACTGTCCGGTTTGGACGCCGGCCTGCGGGAGCAGCTGGCGATCGACCTGGCGGACCTGTTGCGGCGCAGCAAGATCACGGCCCTGCTGGTGACGCACGACCAGGAAGAGGCGTTCACCCTGGCCGACCGGGTCGCGGTGCTGGACGCGGGCGAGGTCCGCCAGGAGGGCGCGGTCCGGAGGGTCTGGCGGAACCCCGCGGACGACACCGTCGCCCGGTTTCTCGGCGTGACGACGTTCGTGGACGGCACCGCCGCGGACGGGCGCGTGCGCACATCCCTCGGCGAAGTGACCCTCCCGGACGTCGGCGACGGCCCGGTGCGGCTGGGCCTGCGGCCGCACGCGCTGCGCGTCGCGACCGAAGGAGTGCCGGGCGAAGTCGTCGCGGCGGTGCACCGTCGGGAACACGTGCGGCTGGTGGTGAAACTCGCGGAATCCACTGTGGACGCGGTCGCCCCGGCGGCGTCGGACCTGCGCGCCGGGGACGCGGTGAAGCTGCAGTTCGACCCGGACGGCATCGCGCTGATCGGCTAGCCGTCCGGGGAAGAACCTCAGCCGTCCCGAGTGGACAACCTCGCGTAGGCCAGCGACAGCCCGATCACGATGTAGCAAGCCGCGCGCAACGCGCCCTCGCCCAGCATCTGCGTGCCCATCGGGTCCTGCAGCACCTCGGCCGGCGCCATCGACCAGTTCTGCGTCAACAGGAACGGGTGCAGCCAGTCCAGCGACGTCAGGAACCCGAGGATGGTGAACACGATGTCGCCCGCCAGCACCGACGCCACCACCAGCATCGGGTGTTCCGTCCAGCTGGAGATGGCCAGCGCCACCGCGCCGACCGCCCACAGCTGCAGCACCACCCAGCCCGCCACCAGCAGGATCCGCACCAGCGCGCCGCCGAGGGACAACGTCGTGCCCGACAGCGTGAACAGCGAATCCGTGCCGTTGATGATCAGGCCGGTCACCACGCCCGTCACGCACATCGCCAGCACCGAAACCACCGACACCGTCGCGACGCCGAACGCCTTGACCGCCAGCAGGCGCCCCCGGCCGACCGGCGCGATCAGCCAGCCGCGCAACGTTCCGTGGGACGTCTCGCCCGCGATCGCGTCCGCGCCCGCCATCGCCGAGGCCAGCGGCAGCAGCAGCGCCAGCGACATCACGATCGCCGCGATCGGCAGCACGAACGCGTTGTTCACCGCCGACGCCAGCAGCGCTCCGCCGCCGTCGTCCGGGCCGCCACCCTGCGGACCCGTGTCGTCCACCAGCGTCAGCCCGATGCCGATCACCACCGGGATCAGCGCCAGGAGCCCCAGCACGGCCAGCGTGCGCGGGCGCCGGAAGATCCAGCGCAGCTCCGCCGCGAGCAACCGCGGCAACGGCACCGTGTCGTGGCCCGTGCGGACCGCCGGTGCTTCCAAGACGGCAGTCATTCCGCCCCCTCCGTGAGCCGCGCGAACAGGTCTTCCAGGCCGGTGCGGGCCCGCGTCGCCTCGTGGACCGCGACCCCCGCGCCCACCAGGACCTGCAGCACCCGCGGCGCCTCGGCCGCGGTGAGGTCGGCCCGGATGCCGTCCGGCGTCAGCCGGGCGCCGATCCGGTTCTCCCGCAGCACTTCCACCGCCTGTTCCGCGTCCGGCGTGCGGACCAGCAGGGCCGCGTTCCCGGACTCCAGCAGCTCCGCCAGCTCGCCCTGCGCGACGACGTTCCCGGACTGCAGCACGGCGACGTGCGTGCAGGTCGCTTCGACCTCGGCCAGCAGGTGCGACGACACGAGCACGGTGACGCCCTCGGCGTGCAGCTCGGCGACGATCCTGCGGATCTCCCTGGTACCCGCAGGATCGAGGCCGTTGGTCGGCTCGTCGAGCACGACCATCTTCCGTGGCACCAGCAACGCCGAAGCGAGCCCGAGCCGCTGCTTCATGCCGAGCGAATACCCCTTGTACCGCCGCCGCGCCGCCCCGGTCAGCCCGACGCGCTCCAGCGCCGAGTCCACTGCGGACGGAATCCCGGCCGACGACAGCCGCGGTTCCGCCGCGGCGAAGCGCAGCAGGTTGTCGCGCCCGGACAGGAACGGGTGGAAGCCCGGCCCCTCGACCAGCGCGCCGACGTCCGGCAGCGCGTGCGCGGCGGCGTCCGGCATCGGACGGCCGAGCAGCTCGACCTCGCCCTCGGTCGGCCGGACCAGGCCGAGCAGCATCCGGATCGTGGTCGTCTTGCCCGAGCCGTTCGGCCCCAGCATCCCCACGACCGCACCGGCCGGGATGTCGAGGTCGACGTGGTCCACCGCGACGGTGCTGCCGTACACCTTGCGCAGTCCCCGGGTCCGCGCGGCGAGCGGAACCGCCGGGGCGGAGACCTCCGCGGAGATCTCCGCCCCGGACTCGACCGAGGTCGTGCTGGTCACTTCTGACCCAGCGCTTCGTACAGGACCTGCTCCGGCACCGCGCCGGCGGCGAACCGGCCGTCGTCGGTCAGCACCGCGCTGCCCACCTTCGTGGTGAACAGGTAGCCGCTGCCCCAGGCGCCGTTGACCTTCTTGCCGAACCGCTCGAGCAGCGCCTTCGGGTCGGCGTTGGCGCCCCGGCCCTCCCGGCCGGACTGCTGCTTCGGCGCCGCGTTCAGCGCGTCCGCCGGGACCTTGCCGGTGACGACGGTGTCCCAGCCGTCGCCGACGACCTCGACGTCCTGCTTGGCCTGCTCGGCCAGGTCCTTGGCGTGCTGGTCGACCTGCGGCGTCTTCTCCTGCACCTTGGCGCCCTTCGGCGGGGTGAAGGTGAAGAGGTCGGCGGGCTGCTGCTTGAACTCGATCTCGGTGAACGCGACCTCGAGCGCCGGCGTCGCCGTGCCGTTGCTCAGCACCGACACCCGCAGCGGCATCCGCGTCTGCGAGTCGACCGCGACGCGGATCTCGCGCAGCAGCGTCCGCTCGGTCGGCTTCGGCGTCAGGACCAGCTCGTAGGCCGGGCGGCCGGCCACGCTCGCGGTGCCGTCGACCGAGACCGTGCTGCTCTCGCGGACCTTCGCGAGCAGTTCCGTCGACGCCGCCAGCGGGTCGGCGGTCTTGTCGCTGCCCGCGCCCTTCCGCTGGGCGACGTCGGCCGGGATGGTGACCTTGGTCGCGGTGTTGGTCTTGGAGCTGTAGTCCCACACGGTGGTGCCGTCGTGGACCACGGTCTCCTGGCTCGCGCCCTGCGTGACGGCCAGCCGGCTCTTGCCCGCGCCGTCGGTGAAGATGTGCGCCGAGTCCATGTTCAGCGCCTGGGCGCCCGGCACCGCGTTCCCCACCGCGGGCAGGCCCAGGTCGTTGCTCACCTTCAGCGTGCCGTCGAACGCGCCCGGCTTCGCCTTCACCACCGACTGGACCAGGTCCTCGGCGCTCACCTGCGGCAGCGCCGGCTTGTCGTCGGCGCTGGCCGGCATCGCGACGAACGCGAGCCCGCCGGCACCGAGCGCGGTGCCGAGGACCGCGGCGGTGATGCCCTTCGTCTTCGGTTTCATGCGTCTCTCCCTGTGGTGTTCCCGGGCTCGAGTGTGCCCGGCTCCCTGGCACCGACGCTTCCCTCTCGAGGCTGAGATACCCCTGAAGGTTCTCCCTCCCCGGCTGAGATCGCGCTGAGAACCGACGCACGACCTGCGCAAACCGGCCATGATGAGTCTCGTGAAACCTCGGGTGCTGGTGGTCGACGACGAACCGGGCGTGCGCAAGGCCCTGCAACGCGGGCTGCGCGCGGAGGGCATGGACGTGGTCACCGCCGCGGACGGGCCCACCGGCCTGCAGCTGGCGGGCACGGGCTCGTTCGACGTCGTCCTGCTCGACATCATGCTGCCGGGCCTGTCCGGCTACCGCGTGCTGGAGCGGCTGCGCAAGGACGGCGTCACCACGCCGGTGCTGCTCGTCTCGGCCAAGGACGGCGAGATCGACCAGGCTGACGGCCTCGACCTCGGCGCCGACGGGTACCTCGTCAAGCCGTTCTCGTTCGTGGTGCTGGTCGCGCAGGTCCGCGCGGTGCTGCGCCGGGCCGGGCCGGAAGCCGGCCGCGGCACGCTGCGGCTCGGCGCGCTGGCCGTCGACCGCGGGCTGCGGCAGGTGCACTGGCACGACGAAGAGGTGGCGCTGAGCCCACGGGAGTTCGCGCTGCTGGAGGTCCTCGTCGGCCGGGCGGGCACGGTCGTGACGAAGGACGAGCTGCTGCGCGCGGTCTGGGGCGAGGAGCAGGCGGTGACCCGCAACCTCGTCGAGGTCTACGTCGGGTACGTGCGCCGCAAGCTGGACGCGGTCGGGGCCGGCGCGTTGCTGCGGACCGTGCGCGGGCACGGCTACCTGGCCTCCGACGCGCAGCTCGACGAGGTCATCACGCCGTGATCTCCTGGTGGCGGGGCCGGTCCCTGCAGGCCCGGATCACCGTGCTGGCCGCGACGATCACCCTGGCCTGCCTGCTCGGGCTGGCCACACTGGCCGCGTCGAACCTCTCGCCGCTGCTCATCGGCTCGGTCGACCGCGAGCTCTCCTCCGCGCTCGGCCCGGCCGGTGCCGAGGTGAGCGCCGGGCGGCCGCTTTCCGGCGCGGCGCCGGTGACGCTGCGGGTGCTGGACATCGCGGGCACGCCGGTGGACGGCGGCACGCCGACGGGCCTGGCTCCCTCCGACGTCTCGACGCTGAAGGCGGGACAGCCGGTGCAGCGGGACGGCGCCCGGTACCTCGGCACGGTCGTCAGCGCGCCCGACGGGGCACAACGGCTGGTCGTCGCGGGGGCCGGTCTGGTCGGGTTCGCGGCCGCGGTGCACTACGGCGGCGTGTGGCTGGTGGTCGTCGCGGCGATCGGGGCGCTGGTGGCGGGGTTCGCGACCTGGCTGGTGGTGCGCCTGTCGCTGCGGCCGGTCGCACGCATGCGGGGATCGGTGCGGTCGCTGCCGCCGGGAGCGCGGCTGGCGCTGCCGGACTCGCACGACGAGCTACGGGCGCTGGCGGAGGAGTTCAACGCGCTGCTGGAGCGGCAGGAGCAGGCCAGCGACCGGCTCCGGCGCTTCACCGGCGACGCCGCGCACGAGCTGCGGTCGCCGGTCGCGTCGATCCGGGTGCAGGCCGAGGTGGCGGTGACCAACCCGGATCCGGAGCTGGCGCAGGAGACGCTGTCGGACATCTTGACCGAGGCGGAACGGCTGTCGTCGCTGCTGGACGGCCTGCTGTCGCTGGCCCGCTCGGACGCGGGGGAGGTGCCGCCGGCTTCCCCGGTCGAGCTGGTGAGCGAAGTGCGTTCGGCGGTGGCGCGGCTGCCGGCGGGGGCACCGGAGACGCGGGTGAGCACGGCGGTCGCGCAGGCGTGGGCGTCTTCGGCGCACGCGGAGGTGGAGCTGGTGCTGGACAACCTGCTGCGCAACGCGTGCCGCTACGCGCGCGGGCAGATCGTGGTGTCGGTGCTGGCGTCGCGGTCCTCGGTGCGGGTTGTGGTCGACGACGACGGCCCGGGGATCGCGCCGGAGCACCGCGAGAAGGTGTTCGACCGGTTCTACCGGATAGCCGACGACCGGGCCCGGTCGTCGGGTGGGACGGGGCTGGGGCTGGCGATGGTGGCGGAGACGGTGCGCCGCCGGGGAGGGCGGGTCCAGGTGAGCGAATCGCCGGACGGCGGTGCCCGGTTCGTGGTCGTCTGGCGCGCGGCCGCGGGCGGGGAGGCGTGACGGAACGGTCGGCTCGCGTACCCGGAGGGGTCGGTCTGCGTGCCTGGAGGGTCGGTTTGCGTGCCTGGAGGGTCGGATCGCGTGATTGAAGGGGCATCTCGCGTGATTGGAGAGGCATCTCGCGTGATTGGGAGGGCATCTCGCGTGATTGGCGGGGCGACACGGCGTGCGGCCGCGGGTGGGGCTTCCGGGTAAGTTCCGGGACTGTGAACGCTGTGATCGTGGGAGCCGCCCTGGTGCGGGACGGCAAGCTGCTGGCCCAGCAGCGGGCCTGGCCGCCGAAGCACGCGGGGCAGTGGGAACTGCCCGGTGGCCGGGTCGAAGACGGGGAGTCCGAGGCCTTCGCGCTGGCCCGCGAGTGCAGCGAGGAGCTCGACGTCGTCGTCGAGGTCGGCGGCCGGGTCGGGGAGGACATCGCGCTGCCCGGCGGGAAGGTGCTCCGCATCTACGCCGCGACGCTCGTTTCGCCGGGGGAAGAGCCGCGGGCCGTCGAGCACCGAGCCGTGCGCTGGCTCGGGCCCGACGACCTCGACGACGTCGACTGGCTGCCCGCGGACCGGATCCTGCTGCCGGCCTTCCGCGCGCTGCTCAGTTAGCCCCGATCATCCGCAGCGCCGCGTCGAGCCGGTGGGAGCCGCGCTCGCGGGCGCGCTCGGCACCCGCCTTCCGCACGCGGTCCAGCTCGGCGACGTCGTCGAGCAGCGCCGACGCCCGCGCGCGCAACGGCCGCAGCTCCTCGATCACCGCGTCGGCGACGGCGTCCTTCACCGCTCCGTACGAGGTGAACTCCGAGGCCAGGTCCGCGGGCGAGCCACCCCGGCAGGCGGCCAGGATTTCCAGCAGGTTCGCCATGCCCGGCCGGGTCTCCGGGGCGTGGACCGGCACCGAGCCGCCGTCGGTGACCGCGCGGCGGATCTTGCGGCGGATCTGGTCGGGCTCGTCGAGCACGAACACGACGCCCACCTCGTCCCGTGCCGACTTCGACATCTTGCGCGTCGGGTCGGCCAGGTCCTTCACCCGCGCGCCGGCCGGCGGCAGCACCGCGCGCGGGATGGTGAAAACGTCTCCGTACGTGCTGTTGAAGCGCTTGGCCAGCGTCCGCGTCAGCTCGACGTGCTGCCGCTGGTCCTCGCCGACCGGCACCTCGTCGGCGCCCTGCAGCAGGATGTCCGCGGCCATCAGCGCCGGGTACGTCAGCAGCGACAGCCGCACCCCGGCCTGGCCTTTCGATTTCTCCTTGAACTGGATCATCCGCGCCGCTTCGCCGTAGTTGCAGGTGCACTCCAGGACCCAGGTCAGCGCACCCAGCTCGCGGGCCAGGTCGGACTGGACGAACACGTGCTCGGGATCGATGCCGGCGGCGATCAGCACCGCCAGCTGCTCACGGGCCAGAGATCGGAGCTTCGCCGGGTTGTGCGGTGTCGTCATGCCGTGCAGGTCGGCGACGAAGTACAGGTCGTCCGCACCGCCCTCGAGGGCCCAGCGGCGGACCGCCCCGAGGTAGTTGCCGAGGTGGACGTGGCCGGAGGGGGTGATACCGGACAGCTTGCTCATCGTGTCTTCCCTTCGTGGTGGGACCACCCCGGAGAAGGCACGAAAAAGGCCGCCCGTCCGGGGCGGCCGCTGGTGATCAGCGCAGGACTGGAACGGCCGCCGAGGGCGGCCACCAGCTGGAGGTCTGCGCGTGCATGGCGCCGACTATAGCCGGATCCGTCACCACTTCGCATCGCTGCGACGCGGAAGCCCGCGAGCGGCGCTACCGTCATAACCATGTATGTCGTCCTGCTGAACTACACGGCCCCGATCGAGGAAGTCGACTACGCGCTGCCGGACCACGTGGAGTGGCTGCAGAAGCAGTACGAACACGGCCACTTCCTCGCGTCCGGGGCGCGGAAGCCGCGCACCGGCGGCGTGATCATCACGCGGCCGATGGCCCGGGGGAAGCTCGACGCCATCCTGGCGTCCGACCCGTTCTGCGTGAAGCACCTCGCGAAGTACGAGGTCGTCGAGTTCTCGCCGACGAAGACCGCACCCGAACTGCGGCAGATGAACGAGGCCGTCGAGCACTGAGCCACTAGGCGGCCAGGTCCAGCTTCGCCTTCTTCAGAGCCAATACCGGGCACTTCTTGCAGCGCGGCTTCGACCGGCAGCACTTCTTCTTGACCTTGCCGGCCTTCATCAGCTTGCGCACGACCTTCCGCGGGTCCTTCGGCTTCTTGCCCACGCGCACGCACCTTCCGGATCGGCGACGTTCACCGGGTTTCCACGTTAGGTCAGCCTAATCGCCAGGGGGGCGTGGGGCCGCTCACAACGGGGTGCCAGGTATCCTGGGTGAGGTCCGCGTGTGACCAGAGCCGGTCACGGGATGCCTGAACGGTGTGCGCGGCCATCCAACCCTTGAAGTTCAGGAGTTCTCGCGTGCCCGCAGCCAGCGCTACCGTCGAAACCGGCCGGCCGACCGGTAAGACCCGGCCCGACCTGCGCAACGTCGCGATCGTCGCCCACGTCGACCACGGCAAGACCACCCTGGTGGACGCGATGCTCCGCCAGTCCGGCGCCTTCGCCGAGCGCGCCGAGGTCGTCGACCGCGTGATGGACTCGGGGGAGCTGGAGCGCGAAAAGGGCATCACGATCCTCGCGAAGAACACCTCGATCCACCGCCAGACGCCCGAGGGCCAGGTGACGATCAACGTCATCGACACCCCCGGCCACGCCGACTTCGGCGGCGAGGTCGAGCGCGGCCTGGCCATGGTCGACGGCGTCGTCCTGCTGGTCGACGCGTCCGAGGGCCCGCTCCCGCAGACCCGGTTCGTGCTGCGCAAGACCCTCGAGGCCGGCCTGCCGGTGATCCTGCTGGTCAACAAGACCGACCGGCCGGACGCCCGGATCGCCGAGGTCGTCGAGGAGACCCACGACCTGCTGCTCGAGCTGGCCAGCGACATCGAGGACGCCGACCACGACGCCATCCTCGACCTCCCGGTCGTCTACGCCTCCGCGCGCGCCGGCAAGGCCAGCCTGGAGCAGCCCCCCGACGGCGAGATCCCCGAGAGCGAGAACCTCGACCCGCTGTTCGACACGCTGCTCCGGCACGTGCCGCCGCCCGCGGCCGACCTCGACGCGCCGCTGCAGGCGCTGGTCACCAACCTCGACGCGTCCAACTTCCTCGGCCGCATCGCGCTGATCCGCATCCACGCCGGCAAGCTGCGCAAGGGCCAGACCGTGGCCTGGATGCGCGCGGACGGCACGACGCAGAACGTCCGCATCTCCGAGCTGCTGGTCACCGAGGCGCTCACCCGCGTCCCGGCGACCGAGGCCAGCGCGGGCGAGCTCGTCGCCATCGCCGGCATCCCGGACATCACCATCGGCGACACGCTCGCCGACCCGGACAACCCGGTGGCGCTGCCGCGGATCACCGTCGACGAGCCCGCCATCTCGATGACCATCGGCGTCAACACCTCGCCGCTGGCCGGGCGCAACGGCGGCGACAAGGTCACCGCGCGGCTGGTCAAGGCCCGCCTCGACCAGGAGCTCATCGGTAACGTCTCGATCCGCGTCCTGCCGACCGAGCGCCCCGACACCTGGGAGGTCCAGGGCCGCGGCGAGCTGGCGCTGGCCATCCTCGTCGAGCAGATGCGCCGCGAGGGCTTCGAGCTGACCGTCGGCAAGCCGCAGGTGGTGCTGCGCACGATCGACGGCAAGCTCCACGAGCCGTTCGAGCGCCTCTACATCGACTCGCCGGAGGAACACCTCGGCGCGATCACCCAGCTCCTGGCCGCCCGCAAGGGCCGCATGGAGGACATGAGCGGCAACGGCACCGGCCGGATCAAGCTCGAGTACGTGCTCCCGTCGCGCGGCCTGATCAGCTTCCGCACCGACTTCCTCACCGAGACCCGCGGCACCGGCATCGCGAACCACGTGTTCGAGGGCTACTTCCCGTGGGCGGGGGAGATCCGCACCCGGCACAGCGGCTCCCTGGTCGCCGACCGCTCGGGCCCGGTCACCGCGTACGCGATGATCCAGCTGGCCGACCGCGGCACGTTCTTTGTGGAGCCGGGCGCCGACGTCTACGAGGGCATGGTCGTGGGCGAGAACCCGCGCTTCGAGGACCTCGACATCAACATCACCAAGGAGAAGAAGCTGACCAACATGCGTCAGTCCTCCGCCGACGTGATGGAGACGCTGGCCCGCCCGCGCAAGATGGGCCTGGAAGAGGCGCTGGAGTTCTGCTCGGTCGACGAGTGCGTCGAGGTCGCGCCCGAGGTCGTCCGGGTCCGCAAGGTCACCCTGGACGTCAATACCCGCGCGAAGGAGCGTTCGCGCGCCAAGAGCCGCGACAACGGCTGATCCTCCGCTTCGCGAAAACCTCCCGGCGCGGGTCGCCGGGAGGTTTTTTCGTGCCCGGTCCCCTTACGCTGAGTCGGCCGGTGGCGAACCCAGCGTCAGGAATTGCGCCGTTCTTCTCCTTATATCTTTATAGGGGCCGCGACGGCTTCATCGCCTGGCGCCCGCCACCGGTGTGAACCTTTCTCGTGTCCGGCCCGTGTTCGTTCCGCCGTTCCGGAACGGTCCGGGAACCCGGACGGTGTTCCGCGCGTCCTTCCCCGTAGGGCCCACCTTGGGGCGGCGCAGCCGCCCGATCCGGGTGTGGGAATCTCGGTTCCGGCGGCGAAGGCGGTCGTGGGAGCATGACTGACCGATCGGGGAGAAACTGGGAGGAACGGGGCGTGCGGGTGAATCGCAAGGCGGTGCCGGTACTGGCACTCGCGGCCGTGCTGCTCACCGCCTGCTCCAACACCCCGCCACCCCCGGTCGTGTCGTCGTCGGTCGCGCCCGTGTCCACCACCGGCAAGACGCCGTCGCAGATCGTCGTGGGCGTCGACGACGTGCTCGGCGGGTACAACCCGCACAACCTCGCGGACTCGTCCCAGGTCACCTCCGCGCTCTCGCAGCT
This sequence comes from Amycolatopsis bullii, assembly GCF_014654205.1. Classification (GTDB taxonomy): domain Bacteria; phylum Actinomycetota; class Actinomycetes; order Mycobacteriales; family Pseudonocardiaceae; genus Amycolatopsis; species Amycolatopsis plumensis. The sequence goes on along the minus strand of NZ_BNAW01000036.1, from coordinate 15,957 downwards.
GCTGCTGCCCTCGGTGTTCCGCCAGAAGGACGACGGCACCACCCAGCTCGACAAGAACCTGATGAAGTCCGCCGAGGTGATCTCGCAGCAGCCGTTCGTGGTGGCCTACGACATCCGGCCGGACGCGTCCTGGTCCGACGGCGCGCCCATCGCCGCCGAGGACTTCGACTACCTGCGCACCCAGATGCGCGACCAGCCCGGCGTGCTCGAGCCCGCCGGCTACCGGCAGATCACCGACCTGCAGTCCCGTGAGGGCGGCAAGCGCGTCGAGGTCACCTTCGCCAAGCCGTACCCGGGCTGGCAGACGCTGTTCTCCGACCTGCTGCCCGCCCACCTGCTCAAGGACGCGCCCGACGGCTGGCGGGGAGCGCTCGCGTCGAACTTCCCGGCCGTCGCCGGCCCGTTCTCGATCAAGAGCCTGGACACCGCCCGCGGCGAGGTGATCCTCGAGCGCAACGAGCGCTACTGGGAGAAGCCCGCGGCGATCGACCGGATCGTGCTCCGCCGCTCGGACCAGAACACGCTGCTGGCCGCGCTGCGCAGCGGCAACGACCAGTTCGCGCTGGCGCGCACGAGCGGCGACGAGCTCAAGCTGCTCGGCGAGCTCGGCCCGGCCGTCAAGCTGCACACGGTGGCCCGCCCGGTGGTGGCCGACGTGCTGCTGCGCCCGGTCAGCGCGACGCTGCAGGACGCCCAGGTCCGTGCGGGGATCGCCGCCTTGATCGACCGCACCAAGCTGATCACCGAAGGCGTCAACGGCGGCCCGTCGTCGACGCTGCACGCCGACGCGCAGGTGACCGCGCCGTCGGTGAAGGGGTACACGGCGACCATCCCGCCCGGTCCGCCCACCGCACCCGACATCGCCAAGGCCGAGCAGTCGCTGCAGGCGGCCGGCTACACGAAGACCGCGGGCACCTGGCGCAAGAACGGCCGGGCGCTCTCGCTGGTCATCGCCTCCCCGGCCGCCCAGGAGCCGTACGCGACGATCGCCAAGGAGCTCACCAGCCAGCTCGCGGCGCAGGGCATCGAGGTGAGCCCGATCACGCCGCAGCCGCGCGACCTGTTCGGCGGCCTGCTGGCGATGCCGGTCGTGAACGGGGTCCAGCAGCCGACCGGCGACTCGGCGGGCAACGTCGGGGTCGACATCGCCGTCGTCCCGCAGGCGGTCGGCGGCGACACCGCGTCGGTCCTCGCGTCGACGTTCGGCTGCCGCCCGGAGCAGACGGCCGCGGGCGCGGACAAGACCAAGCCCGTCGTCCCGGGCAACGCGGCCGGCTTCTGCGACCCGGCGCTGCAGCCGTCGATCGACGCGGCCCTGTCCGGATCGACCCCGCTCACCGAGGCGCTCACCACTCTTGAGCCTGAACTTTGGCGCCAGAACGTGGTGATTCCGTTGTTCCAAATGGCTGACACCCTGGCGATCGGATCGGGCATCTCGGGCGTCACCCCCGGTCCCCCCATGGTGGGCCCGTTCGGGTCGGCGGTGAACTGGACTCGCGGCCCGAAGTAATCGGTTGGCTACGCATTCAGTACTACCGGGTGATCTTTACCAACGCCTTCGAGTGGGACGTTGTGAATCCATGAGGTAACCGCCGTATTTCTGGATGTCGACTGGAAGTCACCCTTTGGTCACGATCGACCCTGAACTGGTGACTGTCGGTGCTTTTCCTTTCTAGCGTGCTCCCGCAGTGCGCCAGTTGAGTGTCGCTTGGCGTGTCGTAGGCTCCGGCCCAACCAAACCGGAGCGGTGTGGGCCCTTGTCCCGATATTCAAGGGCTCAGTGCTAGGAGGGCACACTTCATGAGGAGATCCAAAGCAGTCTCCGCTTTGTCGCTCGTCGCCGGCGCCTCGCTGTTGCTGAGCGCTTGCAGCGGTGGTGATTCGGGTTCGGGCAACACCGATCAGAACGGATCGTCGACCGACGTCAAGGCGATGGCTGTCGGCAAGGCCGAGACCGGCGACCTGTTCAAGCTCGCGGACACCCCGGGGTACGACGGCACGGTCACGATCGGTATCGACGACGGGTACTCGGGGTACAACAACCAGACCCCGGACACCAACAGCTCGTACAACAACTACGTGTTGACCGCGGTGCTCTCCGGCACGTTGAAGCTCGACGGCAACAACAAGGTGCTGCTGAACAGCGACGTCTTCGAGTCGTGGGACATCACGCAGAAGGACCCGCAGCAGGTCACCTACAAGATCAAGCCGAACATCAAGTGGTCGGACGGTCAGCCCTACGACTGCAAGGACATGTACCTGGCGTGGCTGTCGCAGAGCGGCCTGGCCAAGGGCCCGGACGGCAAGAACCCGTTCAACTCGGCGTCGAACACCGGTTACGACCTGATCAAGCAGGCCACCTGCAAGGACCCGCTGACCTTCGTCACCGACTACAGCGAGCCCTACCTCGACTACAAGGGCCTGTTCAACTCGCCGGCGATCATGCCGGCGCACATCCTCGAGGCCAAGACCGGCATCTCGGACATCACCAAGCTGGCCCCGACCGGCGACCCGGCCCAGATCAAGGCCGCCGGTGACTTCTGGACGAACGAGTGGAAGGGCTTCAAGGCGGACATCATGCCCGCTTCCGGCCCGTACAAGATCACCGCGTTCGACGCCAACCAGAAGGCCGTCACCCTCGAGAAGAACCCGCTGTGGGCGGGCGGCAAGGGTGGCCCGTCGAAGATCGTCGTCAAGGCGATGGAAGACACCAAGGCCATGGCGACCGCGCTGCAGAACGGTGAGATCGACGTTGCCGCGTCGACCCAGCCGGACGCCACCGCGGCCCAGACGATGAAGGGCCTCGCGGCCCAGGGCGTCGTCTACGGTTCGGCCCCGCAGCTGACCTACGAGCACCTCGACCTGAACTTCAAGCGCATGTTCGCCGACAAGGACCTCCGCAAGGCGTTCCTCGAGTCGATCAACCGCAAGGAGATCACGGACAAGCTGCTCAAGGAGGTCCAGGCGGACGCGGAGCCGCTGAACAGCGTCGTGTTCTTCCAGGGTGAAGAGGGCTACACCGACCTGTACAGCAGCAAGGCGGGCCTGGGCGCCGAGGCGGCGGCCAAGACGCTGACCGACGCCGGCTGGAAGAAGGGCGCCGACGGCATCTTCGCCAAGGGCACCCAGCGGGCCGAGTTCAAGATCACGCACAACCAGAACGCGCGCCGCAGCCAGACCGTCGAGATCATCATCTCGCAGGCCAAGGCGGCCGGCATCGAGGTCAAGGACGAGACCGACGCCAACTTCCTCAAGGGTGGCCGCGTCTCGACCGGTGACTACGACGTCGCGCTGTTCGGCTGGTCGGCCCAGCCGTTCAAGGCGGAGTCCCGCTCGATCTACATCTGCCCGGACAAGGGCGGCGAGCAGAACTACCAGAACCTCTGCGACCCGAAGATCGACGACGCCTACAACGCTGCGGTGAAGGCGACCGACGAGCAGGTCAAGCTGCAGAAGTACCAGGAGGCCGACAAGGCCATCGCCGACGACTACGCGACCCTGCCGCTGTTCCAGACGCCGAGCATGTGGGCGTTCAAGGGCATCGACCGCGTCTACATGCAGTCGTACGACGGTGTTCTGTGGAACGTCGGCGAGTGGGAGCAGAAGAAGTAGGGCTCGTCCCGCCTCTTCTTTCCCCTCGCTCCAGATGACCTGGGAGGTACCGGGGTCCGGCCACAAGCCGGGCCCCGGTACCCACCGGAAGTAGCTGTTGACCGTAGGGTTACCGCCACTACGGTAGACAACCGGGTAGCGGTCCAGCGCACTTCTGACGACCAGGCCCGGATGAGGAGCAGTTCGTTGAACCTGGTGATCTACATCCTTCGCCGTCTGGCGATATCGATCCCCGTCCTCCTGGTCGGGACTTTCTTGTGTTTCGTGATGGTCGCCGGCACCGGTGACCCGCTCGGCGAGCTGCGGCAGAACCCGACCATCAGCAAGGAAGCGCTGGCCGCCACGGCCGCCAAGCTCGGTCTCGACCAGGGCATCGTGCCCCGCTACTTCACGTGGCTGGGTGACTTCCTGAGCGGGAACTGGGGCATCTCCATCGCGCAGGGCAACGCCCTCGCGCCGGTCGCCCCCAAGGTGATGGCCGCCTTCGGCGTCACCCTCAAGCTGGTCGTTGGCGCCGAGATCCTCGCGCTGATCATCGGCATCATCGTCGGCGTGCTCGCCGCGGTGAAGCAGTACTCGATCATCGACTACCTCGCGACCACCCTCGCCTTCCTGCTCTTTTCGATGCCGATCTTCTGCGTCGCGATCGTGCTGAAGCGCTACGCGATCGAGATCAACGGCTGGGTCCGCGACCTCGGCCTCTCCGACGTCCTCGGCAACCCGTGGCTGCGCACGACCAGCCCGGAGCAGCTGAAGACCGACGGCGTCGGCGACTTCATCACCAGCACCATCGGCGCGTACCTGCTGCCGACCCTGTCGATCATGGCGATCAGCTTCGCCGCGTACAGCCGGTTCCAGCGCGCCTCGATGCTCGAGGTGATGGGCTCGGACTACGTGCGCACCGCGCGCGCCAAGGGCCTGGCCAACGGCCGGGTCATCTTCCGGCACGCGTTCCGCAACGCGCTGATCCCCGTGTCGACGCTGTTCTCGGTCAACTTCGGCTCGGTCCTCGCCGGCGCCATCATCACCGAGACGGTGTTCAACTGGCACGGTATGGGCACATTGCTGGTGGAAGCCGTCACGAAGAACGACACTCAGGTGATGATGGGTTGGCTCGTGGTGATCGCCAGCAGTGTCATCGTCGCCAACCTGATCGCCGACCTGATGTACGGCATCCTGGACCCGAGGATTCGCGTTGGCTGACTTGAACTCTCTTCTCGCGACCGAGACCGCCGCGGCCGAAGGCACGCTGCCGCCGGACGCGCTGCCGGAACCGCGGAGCCAGGGCAAGCTGGTCCTGCGGAAGTTCCTGCACCACAAGCTGGCGATGGCGTCGTCGGCCGTGCTGATCCTGATCGTGCTGATCAGCATCCTGCTGCCGATCTTCTGGAAGCACAGCTACCAGGACAGCTCGTTCCCGTCGTTCGCCAAGCCCAGCGCGGAGTTCCCGCTCGGGACGACGCAGGTCGGCAAGGACATGGTGTCGCAGGTGCTGCGCGGCACGCAGTACTCGCTGCTCATCGCGCTCACGGTGTCGATCCTGGCCACCGTGATCGGCGTCGTGTTCGGCGCGGTCGCCGGCTACCTGCGCGGGTTCTCCGACTCGGCCATCTCCCGGGTGACGGACCTGTTCCTGATCATCCCGCAGATCGCCGCGGCGGCCATCCTCGCCAAGGTGTTCGGCGGCGGTTCCTGGTACATCGTCGCGCTGGTGCTGGCGGCGTTCGGCTGGATGCAGATCGCCCGGATCACCCGCGCCGAGGCGATGTCGCTGTCCCAGCGCGAGTTCGTCGACGCGGCTCGCGCGTCGGGCGCCGGAACGTTCCGGATCATCTTCAAGCACCTGGTGCCGAACATGGTCGGCAGCATCACGGTCAACGCGACCCTCGCGGTCGCGCAGGCCGTGCTGGCGGAAGCCGCGCTGTCGTTCATCGGCCTCGGTGTCCAGCTGCCGGACACCTCGCTCGGCCGCGTCATCCTGGAGAACTACGCCCAGCTGCAGACCCGGCCGGCGCTGTTCTTCGGGCCGTTCATCGTGCTCGTGCTGATTTCACTGACGATCAACTTCATCGGTGACGGTCTTCGCGACGCCTTCGACCCGCGCCAGCGGAGAATGAAGGCCTGAACGCACGACGCGGGGGTGACCGGTTCCGGTCGCCCCCGCGTCCGTTTCCGCGCAGGGTGATCGCCGGACCTGGGGGTTTCGGATGAATCTCGTGCTGTACGTGCTGCGCCGGCTGGCCATCTCCGTCCCGGTCCTGCTGGTGGGCACGTTCCTGTGTTTCGTCATGGTGGCCAACACCGGCGACCCGCTCGGCGAAATCCGCAGCAAGCCGGGGATCAGCGCGGCGGCGATCGCCGAGACCGAGCAGAAGCTCGGCCTGGACCAGAGCGTCGTCGCCCGCTACTTCACCTGGCTGGGGCACTTCCTGACCGGCGACTGGGGCATCTCGATCGCCCAGGGCAACGCGTTCGCCCCGGTGCAGCCGAAGGTGATGGCCGCGTTCAAGGTGACGCTGGAACTGGTGCTGACGGCGTCGGTGCTGGCCCTGGTCTTCGGCGTCCTGGTGGGTGTCCTCGCCGCCGTCAAGCAGTACTCGATCTGGGACTACCTGGCCACGACGCTGGCGTTCCTGATGTTCTCGATGCCCATCTTCTGCGTGGCGATCGTCCTCAAGGGCTACGCGATCCGCGCCAACATCTGGGTCCGGGACCTGGGCCTGTCCGACGTCCTCGGCGACCCGTGGCTGCGGACGACGAGCCCGGAGAGCCTCTCGGCCACCGGAGTCGGCGACGCGCTCGCGAAGTACGTCGGCGCGTTCCTGCTGCCCACGCTGTCGATCATGGCGATCACGTTCGCCGCGTACAGCCGGTTCCAGCGGGCGTCGATGCTGGAGGTCCTCGGGGCCGACTACGTGCGCACAGCGCGCGCCAAGGGCGTCTCGAACAGCCGCGTGATCTGGCGCCACGCGTTCCGCAACGCGCTGATCCCGGTGATGACGCTGTTCTCGGTCAACTTCGGCGCCACGGTGACGGGCGCGATCATCACCGAGACGGTCTTCAACTGGCACGGCATGGGCACGCTGCTGGTGGAGGCGGTCAACAAGAACGACCCCCAGGTCCTGATGGGCTGGCTGGTCGTGATCGCGGCCAGCGTGGTCATCGCCAACCTGGTCGCAGACCTCCTGTACGGCATCCTCGACCCCCGCATCCGCGTCGGCTGAGATGCCCCTCCGATCACGCGTGATGCCCCTCCAGACACGCGTGATGCCCACCTGAGCACACGTAAGACCCCTCCAGACACGTCGAAGGGCCCGCACCCCACCCGGGTGCGGGCCCTTCGCCGGTCAGTCCGTCAGTCGGCAACCGGGGCCAGCCGGCCGGCCTCCCAGGCCGCGCGGCGCTCGGCCTGCAGCACCGGGTCCGCGACCGGGGCCGCCGACAGCAGGCGCTTCGTGTACTCCTGCTGGGGCGAGTGCAGCACCTGGTCACGGGTGCCGACCTCGACCAGCTTGCCGTGCTGCATCACCGCGACGCGGTCGGCCAGCAGGTCGACCACCGCCAGGTCGTGGCTGATGAACAGGCAGGCGAACTGCAGCGACTGCTGCAGGTCGAGGAACAGGTCCAGCACGCGGGCCTGCACCGACACGTCCAGCGCCGACGTCGGCTCGTCCGCGATCAGCAGCGCCGGGTCGAGCGACAGCGCGCGGGCGATCGCCACGCGCTGGCGCTGGCCGCCGGACAGCTCGTGCGGGTAGCGGTTCATGTAGTGCCCGCCCAGCTCGACCTTGTCGAGCAGCGACCGGACCCGCGCCGACAGCTCCTTGCCGGCCAGCACCTTGTGCAGCACCATCGGCTCGGCGATCGACTCGCCGATCGTCATCTTCGGGTCCAGCGTCGACGCCGGGTCCTGGAACACGATCGAGAAGAACCGGCGAAGCGGCCGGATCTCCTTCGCCGACATCGTCGTGATGTCCTTGCCCGCGATCGCGATCGTGCCCTGGGTCGCGCGCAGCAGGCCGACGGCGCAGCGGCCGACCGTCGACTTGCCCGAGCCGGACTCGCCGACCAGGCCGACGATCTCGCCCTTGGCGATGGTCAGCGAGACGTCGTCGACCGCGCGGTTCTTGGCCTGGCCGCGGCGGCCCGGGTACTCGAGCACGAGGTTCTTGATCTCGAGGGCCGGTGCGGCCTCCTCGATGACGGCCTCGAGCTCCTTGTCGGCCAGCCGGATCTCCTCGGCGATCCTGGCCGCCTCGGTGCTGTCGCCGGCGATCCCGGAGTCCTCCAGGAGACGACGGCCCTCGGGGCGCTGGCCGAGCACCGGCACCGCGGCGAGCAGCCGCCGGGTGTAGTCCTCCTTCGGCGACGCGAACAGCTCGCGCACCGGCGCCTCTTCGACGATCTCGCCCTGGTACATCACGATGACGCGGTCGGCCATGTCGGCGACGACGCCCATGTCGTGGGTGATCAGCACGATCGCCGTGTCCAGCGTGTCGCGCAGCTTGCGCAGCAGGCCGAGGATCTCCGCCTGGACCGTGACGTCGAGCGCCGTGGTCGGCTCGTCGGCGATGATGACCTTCGGGTCGCACGCGATCGCCATGGCGATGACGACGCGCTGGCGCAGGCCGCCCGAAAGCTGGTGCGGGTACTGCTTGAACCGCAGCTCGGGGTTCGGGATGCCGACCATGTCGAGCAGCTCGACCGCCCGCTTGTCGGCGGCGTCCTTGGCGATGTCGAGGTGGGACCGCAGGGCCTCGCGCAGCTGCCAGCCGACCGTGTAGACCGGGTTCAGCGCCGTCATCGGCTCCTGGAAGATCATCGCGACCTGGTTGCCGCGGATCTTCTGCATGTCCTTCTCTTTGAGATCCGCCAGGTTGCGCTCGCCGAGGCGCAGTTCACCGGCGATCCGGCTGGTCTTGGGCAGCAGGCCCAGCACCGACATCGACGTGACGGACTTGCCGGACCCGGACTCCCCGACCACGGCCACGATCTCGCCGGGCTGCACGTCGAACCCGATGCCCTTGACGGCGTTCACGACGCCGTCCTCGGTCTGGAACGACACGCTGAGGTCGGAAATGGACAGGACCGATCCTGACACGCCGGCGACGTCCGCCGAAGTTGCTTCAGTGCTCACCAGATGCCCTTCGTGGGGGTACAGACCGTCACGACGCGGCGGTCGCGACTCGCGCGAGGATAACCGAGGGTGTCCCCGACGAAGGTCGGAGCACGGGAATTACGCTCAACCCGTGATCTCCCCGGTATCGCGAAGGCTGCTGTTCGTCCACGCCCATCCCGACGACGAAAGCATCACCACCGGCGCCTCGATCGCACGATACGCCGCGGAAGGCGCCGAGGTGACCGTGGTGACCTGCACGCTGGGTGAGGAAGGCGAGATCATGGCCGGCCTGCCCGAGCTCGCCGGGCTGGGCGCCTGGGCCGCCGACCAGCTGGGCGGCTACCGCGTCGCCGAGCTGAAGGCCGCGTGCGCCGCACTGGGGGTGTCGCGGCACCGTTTCCTGGGCGGCATCGGCCGGTGGCGCGATTCGGGCATGGCGGGTACGCCGTCGGCGTCGCACCCGCGGGCGTTCACCGGGGGCAGCGCCGAGGAGCAGACCGCGCAGCTGGCGGAGCTCCTCGACGAGGTCCGGCCCCAGGTCGTCGTGACTTATGACGCCTTCGGCGGCTACGGCCACCCCGACCACATCCGCGCCCACGAAATCACGATGGCGGCGGCGGCCGGGGCCGGTTCGGTGGCGCGGATGTTCCACACGGTGACGTCGAAGAGCGCGGTGCGTGCCGGGCTGGCCGCGCTGCGTGCGGGCGAGACCCGCTACCGCGTGCCGGAGGACGACGAGCTGCCCGCGACGCCCGACGAGGAGATCACCACGGTGCTCGACGTCGCCGCGTACGTCCCGGCGAAGCTGGCGGCCCTGCGTGCGCACGCGACGCAGCTGGACGTGGTCGAGGGCGACGTCCCGTACTTCGCGCTCACGAACGAGATCGCCCAGCCGATCCCCGCGAAGGACTGCTTCGTGCTGGCCCACGGCCCGGCCGAGGGCGCGGCGGACGACCTGTTCGGCGGGCTGTGACCGTGGACGAGCGGCTGACGCTCGAACAGGGGCTGCTGCTCGCGCTGCTCGCCGTCGACACGGTGCTGCTGGCCCTGCTGGAGCTGTTCTTCCTGCCGCTGCGCATCGGCGTGGTCCCGCTGCCGGTGACGGTGCTCGTGGGCGCCGTCACCACGCCGTGGCTGGTGTGGACCACGGCGAAGCTGGTGCGGCCCGGGCTTTCCTGGGTACCCCTCGCGGTGTGGGTGCTCGTCGTGTTCGGGGTCGGCATGCTGGGCCCGGGCGGTGACCTGGTGCTGATCCAGGACTGGCGGGCGTTGCTGCTGCTCGGCGCGAGCGCGCTGCCGGGCGCGATGGTGCTGGGCGGCGCGCCGCGCCGGTCGGCGGGAAGGGGACCGGGACGTGGGTGAGACGATCTCCGACCGGCAGGTCGTGGCCGTGCTGCGGCCGTTCGTGCGTGCGTGCGGGCCGATGCTGGACGCGCTGCGCGAGTCCGATCCGTTCGGCCTGCAGGCGCGGGCGGCCGAGGACCTGGCCGAGGTCGAGTCCGGGCTGAAGGCGAAGCTGATCCACGGCGTCACGTCGGTGAAGGTGCCGGGCACGGCGGCGTGGGCGCGGATGACGGGCTACGACCGGTCGAGCTGGTGGATGAACCGCGTCGGCCGCTTCACCGCGCTGCTGACGTCGATCCCCGGGCTGGGCGGCGCGCTGGCCGACCGGCTCCCGGTGCAGGACGCCCTCGGCGCGGCGTCCCAGGGCCTGTTGCTGTGCGCGATCGCGGGCGAGTACGGGGTGACCGACGTCGGAACGCGGGTGCGGCTCATCGCGTGGGTGCTCTTCGAGCGCACCATCGATCCCGACCTGGCGGCGGGCAAACACGCGGAGCACGACGAAGCCGCGGAGGCGGACGAAGCGGCGAAGCTGACCGAAGAACTGAGGGCGTCGGAGAAGAAGCACGGCAAGGCCACGGTGAAGGCGGCCGGCCGGACGCTGTGGCGGCTGGGCCGCGGCTTGCTGGGCATCACCGGGGAACTGGAGAAGCGCCCCCGCGGCAACCTGTTCCACCGCGCGCTCGGCATGCTCCCGGTCGTCGGTGCGGCGGGCGACTACCTCGGGGAGCGGTCGGGCCTGCGCGTGGTGTGGAAGCGCGCGCACGGCTGGCTCACCGAGCACGCGCCACCCGCCACGGCACCGCGCTGATCATTCCCGCGCGGCGCCGATCCCCAGCCTCAGCGCCAGAACTGGAAGACCGAGTTGCCGAAGACGGCGAGCCGCCGGGAACCGCCGAACGTGTCGTAGATCCAGTCCGCGCCGGCCCAGAGGGCGTCCCGCGCCGGGTCGAAGAACCACAGGATCGCGAACAGGATGATCGGCGCCCACGGGCGGACCTGCGCGCCCAGTTCGCGGGCCCGCGGCGGCAGGTACGGCTCGAGCGCGCCCCAGCCGTCGAGGCCGGGAATGGGGAGGATGTTCAAGAGGAAGGTCAGGACCTGCAGGAGGGTCAGGTAGGAGATCGCGATGGCGAGGCCGCCCGCCATCGGGACCACCGCGACCACCAGCGCCAGCGCCGCCCCGACCGCGAGGTTGCTCAGCGGCCCGGCCAGCGAAACCCACGAAGACGTCCCGCGCGAGCGCAGCGCGCCCCGGTTGATCCACACCGCGCCGCCCGGCAGCGGGATGCCGCCGATGATGAGGAAGATCAACGGCAGGATGATCGACAGGACGGGATCGGTGTACTTCCGCACGTCCAGCGTCAGGTAACCCTTGTGGGCGACGCTGTAGTCGCCGCCGCGGTAGGCGACCAACGCGTGCCCGAACTCGTGCAGCGACAGCGACGCCACCCAGCCGGCGGCGACGAAGATCACCACGCCGGCGATGAGCAGCGGATCGCGGTCGCGGACGAAAACGGTGTTGACGTCACCGAACGCGGCCATGGCGCCACCGGCGACGGTGAGCGCGAGGATGCCGAGGAAGACCGGGCTGGGGCGCACTGCTGACTTCTGCACGTGCTCCAGTCTTCCGTATGCCCGGTGTGAAGTTACCGGCGTGTCCCCTTGCGCGATCGGGCCGGAACGTCCCCCGAACTCGCTACTCCGCTTGACCTGACCGCACTACACGGGTGTAATCACAGTGATGTCATTCGCCGCCGAGAGGGGACGGCGAGTGTCGTTTCACCACCGCCAGCCTGGGGAGTGCTAGGGAGCGAGGAGGCGGACGTGCGGTTGGAAGCCGATGGGAAGGAATGGGGGCACGTCATGAGTTGGGGCGAGATCCCGGAGCAGGCTCTGGGAGATCTCACCGAGCTCATCGATGCCACCGAAGAAGAGCAGGATTGGCAGGAACGCGCCCTGTGCGCGCAGACGGACCCGGAGGCGTTCTTCCCCGAGAAGGGCGGCTCCACCCGCGAAGCCAAGCGGATCTGCCTGGGCTGCGAGGTCAAGGACGAGTGCCTTGAGTACGCATTGGCCCACGACGAGCGCTTCGGCATCTGGGGCGGTCTGTCCGAGCGGGAGCGCCGCAAGCTGAAGAAACGCGCGATTTAGGGAGAGGTGTGTCCGCGGAACGCGCGGACCATGATCGCTCGTTTCAGTGTCTTCTGGGGGTGCAACCCCCAGACCCCGCCCGGGGGCAAGCCCCCGGACCCCCGCGTTGCCCGGCCCGAGCGTGGATGGGCTCGGCTCCGCGGCGAGATTCATGGCGAATCGCCGGTGATGTTCGCGTCACCGGCGATTTCCCTTGGGTGAAGTCTCGGCGTGGGCTCACCATCGGGTGACGGGCCGGGGCCGTAGGGTGGCCGCACCGACTGCCCGCCTCATCTGGAGCGTTCGTTGCCCCCCGTCTCGCGCACCGCGCCCGTTCTGGCCATTGTGGTCTGTCACAACGGCGAAAACTGGCTGCCGCTGGCGCTTTCCGCGTTGCGCCGCAGCAGCGTCCGGCCCCGGCACGTGCTCGCCGTGGACACCGGCTCCACCGACGCGACCCCGCGGCTGCTCGCCGAGGCTGCCGCGGATCCCGGGCCGGATTCTTCTCCCGTGCTCTCCGGGGTCGTCACGCTCTCGAGTGAGACCGGCTTCGCGGCCGCGGTCGCCGAAGCCGTCGGGCACGCCACCGAACGCTGGGGCGACCCCGGTTCCTGGCTGTGGCTGCTGCACGACGACTGCGCGCCCGAACCCGACTGCCTCGAGCAGCTGCTCCACACCGCCACGAAGGAACCGTCGGCCACCGTGCTCGGCGCGCTCGGCCTCGACTGGACCGATCCGCGGCTGATCGTCGAAGCCGGCCTGTCCACCGACGCCGCCGGGCACCGCCAGCAGGTCGCCACCACCGGCGAGGACCCCCTGGAAGTGCTCGCCGTGCCCAGCGCCGGCTCGCTCGTGCGCCGCGACGCCTGGGACTCCCTCGGCGGCTTCGACCCGGATTTCCCGTTGCTGCGCGAAGATCTCGACTTCGGCTGGCGCGCGAACGCGGCCGGCGGCGTGGTCCTGTCCGTGCCGCTCGCCCGCGTGCGGCACGCCCGGGCCGTCACCACCGGACGGCGGACGGCGGACGCGCTCCCCGGCCCCGTGGCCGCCGCGAACCGCGCCCACGGGCTGCGCGTGTTCCTGGTGAACTGCTCGCCGTTTTCCTTCTGGCTCGGCATGATCCGGCTTCCGCTGCTCGCGGTGCTGCGCGCGCTGGCCTTCGTCCTGCTGCGCCGCACCGGGGAAGCACGGTCCGAGCTGGCCGCCGCCGCGTACCTCCTCAGTGGACGCGGCGGATTGCGCGCCGCGCGTGCCCACCGGCGGCGGAATCCGCGGCCGGGCACGGTCCGCGGGCTCTTCACCGGCCGCTGGACCCGGCTGCGCAACGCCGTCCGCGCCGGAGTCGTCGGCTTGGTGCGCCGCGGCGTCGAGAACGACGTCGCCCTCGGCCGGGTGCCCGAGACCGTCGAGACAGAGTCGGCGTGGGTGACGCCGGAAGCGCTCGACGCCCGCGACCACCGTCCGGTCGGCCCCGACGCGCTGCCCGCGGGCGCGCTGCGCGGAGTCAGCTCGCGCGGGTCCGGGCTGCGTCGTCCGGGCACGCTCGTCGCCGTCGCGTTGCCGGAAACCCCGGCGCCCCGCGCCGAAGACACCGAAGACGCCGAAGACACCGCCGCAGACGCCTCCGAAGCCGAAGAGCCGGAATCCGAACTCGTCTTCGTGGAGGTGAACCGCCGCCGGGTGCTGGCGGCGACGATCTTCGCGCCGCCCGTGGTCCTGCTCGTCGTGCTCACCGCGCTCGGCCTGGTCGTCAACCGCGCCCGGCTCGGCCTCGACCTCTTCGGCGGCAAGCTGCTCCCGGTCGGCGGGCTGGGGGAGCTCTGGACGACGTACCTGACGCCGTGGCACGCGATCGCGGGCGGCACCGGCGCGCCCGCGTCGGCCACCCTGCCGGTGCTCGGCACGCTCGGCGCGGTGTTCGCGCCGATCGGCGGCCCGGCCGCGCTGGTGGCGATCCTCCTCATCGGCGACATCCCGCTCGCGGCACTGAGCGCGTACGCGGCGACGAGGCGGCTTCGCGTGCGCCGCTGGGTCCGCGCGGTCGTCGCGGCGACCTACGCGCTCCTGCCTGCCGCGACCGCCGGCGTGGCGCAGGGCCGGCTCGACGTCGTCGTGGTGCACCTCGTGCTGCCGCTGGTGGCCGCGGGCATCGCCGGGCTGCTCGTGCACGCGGACACGCGCTGGCTGCACGTGTCGGCGCTCTCGGCGTTCGGGGTGGCGCTGCTCGGCGCGTTTTCGCCGCTGGCGCACGGGCTCGCGCTCGCCGGGCTGCTGATCGGGTTCGTCGTGCTGCCCGCGCCGACCGGGCTGGCCCGCCGGATCGCGTCGGTCGGGATCGTGGTGCTGCTGCCGCTGGCGCTGCTGCTGCCGTGGCCGACCGTGCTGCTGAAGCACCCGGAACTGCTCGTGCAGGGGCTCGGCGGGGCCGCTGCGCCCGTTTCCGGCACGGATCTCGCCGGGCTCGACCCGGGCGGGCCGGGCGCCTGGCCGCTCGGCGTCGCGGTGATCGCCGCGGCGCTGGTGGCCGTGGTCGTCCGGCCGACGAAGCTCGCGGCCGGCGGGGTCGCGCTCGCGGCGCTGGGCGCGGCCGGCCTGGTGCTGGTGCGGCTGGTGACGGCGCCCCCGCTGCAGGGCGGCACGCCGTCGCACGGTTACGCGGGCGTGCCGCTGCTGATCGTCGGCGCCGGGCTGCTGTGGGTGGTGCTCGGGTCGTGGCAGCGCGGCGGCACGGCCGGGGTGCCGGCCGCGTGGCTGCCGAAGGTCATGGCGGTGGCCGGGGTGGCGGTGTTCCTGGCCCTGGCGGCGGGCGCGGTGGTCGTCGGGTCGCAGGGCCCGCTGCGGGCCGGTTCGCGGCCTTCGCTGGCTCCGGAGGTGACGGCCGAGCTGGCGGCGTCCGGCCGGTCGGTGCTCGACCTGGCCCCGGACGCGACCCGCCAGCTCGGCGGCCGCCTCCCGCACTACGGCGACGACGAGCTGGCCCCGACACCCGGCACCCCGGCCCGCCTGACGTCGTGGCGCGTCAGCCTCGGCCGCGGCGACGCGGCGGCGGTCCAGGGCGCGCTCGCGGCGGCCGCGGCGGCGGGCGTCCAGTTCGTGGTGCTCCCCCCGGGAGTCGACCCGAAGGCGTACCTCCCGCTGGCGAAGGACCTGCTGTCGGTGGCGGCGCCGACATCCGACGGCCGCGGCGTCCTCCGGCTGGTGCCCCCGGCCGGCCAGGTGATCTTGATCTCGCCGGAGCTGGCCAAAGCGGCGGTCACGGGCGGCGGCGCGCCCGGGAATTCGCCGGGCGTGGCACCGGTCCGGGCGGATCTGCCGGACGTGCGCGTGAGGGTGTCCGACGGCCCGACCGGCCGGCTCCTGGTGCTGGCGGCAGAGCAGGAGCCGGGCTGGAAGGCGACGGTGGCCGGCAAGCCGGTCCCGATCGTCCCGGCGTGGGGCCACCAGGTAGCGGTATCGGTGCCCCCGACATCGGCAGAGGTGACGGTGGAGTACCCGGGAACGGAGCGGAACTTGCTCCTCCTGGCCCAGCTGGCGGCAGTGCTGTTCACGCTCCTCACGGCGGTCCCCGCCCCGCGGGGGCTTGCCCCAAGGAAGGAGCAGGGTGGTCATCCCGTCGCCTGAGGCCGTCAAATCACTTTGAGCCGGGCCCGCAACCGACAGCGCAACGTGAGGTGGCAGCGCAAGCTTGCGGGCCCGGCTCAAAGTGATAGGCCTCGTTCAGGCGACGGGATGACCACCCAGCGGCCCACCTC
>NZ_BNAW01000035.1 GCF_014654205.1 Amycolatopsis bullii | reverse complement strand
GTTGCTCAACTGCCCCGCGAGAGCAGCAGCACCGGTGGCGGGCGCCAAAGCGGGGATCGGGCTGCCATCGAGGTTACAGCCCGGGTTGAGCAAGCGGGCGCGCTTCACCATCCGCTCAGCAGCAGCCTTGGGAATATCGGCGAGATGTTCCAACAACCGCGCGACAGAGCGATACCCGAACACCTCCATCACCCCGCGCTGCTCGATCTCCACCAGCAACGCCCCAAGCCCCGCCTCAGCCGACCGCATGCACGCGACGAACTCCCCGACGCGGTCGGCAAAAGCCACCGCCTCGGAAGAACACACAGTCGCGTCGCTGGTCATACCTCCAAGCTACCGACCATCGAACACGAGTTCATCACTCGACGGGGTATGTCCACATGCGACTGTCCGCACCCCGGAACAGCCACGAAGGCTCAGAAACCGATCGTCGAGGGCGGCCGGGCGATCAGAGCCGTCGTCGTCCCCGGTTCGACGGCCGCGCAATGCGTGCCTGGCGCCGGAAGCCTTCCGGTGATCAGGTAGTCGTCGGTCGCCTTGGTCACGCAGGAGCTGTTCTTGAAGTACGCACCGTGGCCCCAGCCGTCGTAGGTGAGCAGGGTGCCGCCCGTCTGCCGGGCCACGGATTGCGACCACGCGTACGGCGTCGCCGGGTCGTGGCGGCTGCTCAGCAGCAATAGCGGTGGTGCGCCGTGGATCTGCAGCGGACGCTGCGGGTTGCTCGTCCGGTTCGGCCAGCCGATGCAGCTGGTGACCGACGCCCAGCCCAGCGGGTTGAGCTTGACGTCCGGGGCGAGTGCCGCGGCCGCGCGGCGATACACCTCGAGTTCGGCGACGTTGTGCACGGGCAGGCGCCAGTCGTCGCAGAGCACGCTGGGGGTGACGTAGTTGACCGGGATGTCCGCGCGCAGCTGTGCCGAAGCCTCGGTGCCGTCGGCGAAGGACTTGAGCACCGACGCGAGCCGATCCCAGGTCGGGCCGTAGAAGTTGCTCTGGATGATCGAAACGAGCGTCAGTGGCGTGACCTGCTCACCGCTTCGCGGGTCCGTCAGCTCGCCGCGCGCGGCTTTGTCCTGCAGGTCGCGCGTCACCCCGGAGACGTCCCGCCCGTGCAGTGCGCAGCTCGGCGTCCGGCCGCACCAGGCGGCGAATTCGCCGAACTCCGCCTGGAGCGAGCGGGTTTCGCTCATGATGAAGTCCCACGCGGTGAACTGCGCGTGGTCCATGTTGCTGTCCAGCACGAGCGCGCGGACCTTGTCCGGGAACAGTTCCGCGTACTGCTGGCCCATCAGCGTGCCGTACGAAACGCCGTAGTAGGTCAGCTTCTGCTCGCCGAGCGCACGGCGGATGACGTCCATGTCCCGCGCGACGCTCTTGGTGTCGCCGAATTGCGCCAGCGGTCCGGTGAGCCGGGTGCAGCTCTCGCCGAGATTGCGGTTGTGCGTCGCGAGCTGCTCGAACTCGGCCTGGTTGCGCGGCATCGGCGGGTAGTCCGCGATCAGTTCGTCGAGCCCGCACTTGATCTGGGCGCTGGCGCCGACGCCGCGCGGGTCGAACCCCACGGTGTCGAACCGCCGGGTGATCTCGGGAGAGAGCGACCAGCCGCTCTTGACCTCCTCGGTGCCCGAA
The DNA here is from genome assembly GCF_014654205.1 of Amycolatopsis bullii. Lineage (GTDB taxonomy): Bacteria > Actinomycetota > Actinomycetes > Mycobacteriales > Pseudonocardiaceae > Amycolatopsis > Amycolatopsis plumensis. The sequence continues at coordinate 87,106 of NZ_BNAW01000035.1, read as the reverse complement.
CCGCCGGGGCCGCCCGGGTCCATCAGCACCGAGCCGATCCGGGCCTGCGGGTCGGTGGCCTTGCGCCTCGCGAGCGCGACGGTGGTGGTGCCCCGGTCCGGGTGTGCCCAGTCCACCGGCACGGTCACCGTGCCGCAGTCGACGCCGGGCGCGCCGGCGCACGGCTGCCAGTCGACGGATTCCGCGGCCGATGCCGGCGTCGCCGCCAGCAGGCTCCCCAAGACCGTGGTCACCGCCACGGCCGTCACCAGCCGGTTGCCGACCCCCGCCATCGCCCGTCCTCCCCCTACCGACAGTGCTTGACCGGCTCCAGGAAAGCACCGATCCGGCGATCCCGCCAACTTCCCAGGTGAATCACGCCTTCGCGTCCACTGTGGACGACCGCTCGGCCCGCCGGACCCAGGCCGCCGCCAGCGAGCCGAGCACGCACAGCGCCGCCAGCACGCCGAAGGCCCAGCCGAACCCGGTCGCCGGGCCGTCGGCCAGGCCCTGGGAAAGCACGATCACGCACAGCGCGCCACCGAGTGCGCCGCCCACGCGCAGCACGATGTTCACCAGCGCGGTCGCGTGTCCGAGCTCGAGGGCGTCGACCGAGGCGTACGCCGCCGTCGACGCGGGGATGATCGACAGCCCGAGCCCGGCGCCGCGGACCACGAGCAGGGCCTGGATGACCCACATCGGCGAGTCCGGGCCGAGCCACGGCAGCGGCACGGTGCTCGCCAGCACCACCAGCGACCCGGTGAGCGCGACGGTCCCGCCGCCGTGGCGATCGGTCAGCCGCCCGGCCACGAACACGAACACCGCGGTGGCCAGCCCCATCGGCGCGAGCAGGACGCCCGACTCGGCGGTCCCGGCCCCGAGCCGGAGCTGGAACCACAGCGGCAGGAGCAGCACGGCGCCGAACATCCCGGCGCCGCCGAGCAGTACGGAGGCGAGCGCGGAACCCAGCACCGGCCGCGCGGCGAGCCGCAGCTGCAGCACCGGGTGCCGGGTGCGCAGCGACCACCACGTGAACACGCCCATGGCGGCGGCACCGATGGCCGCGAGCGCGATGTCGAGCGAGCCGGGCGCGCCGAGTTCGGTGAGCCCGTACACCAGCAGCGGCAGGCCGAGCGACACCATGGCCAAGCCGCGCCAGTCCATCGGCGGCGGCTGCTGCCGGTCGCCGCGCGGCACATAGCGCAGGGCGAGACCGAACGCGAGCAGGCCGATCGGGACGTTGAGCCAGAAGAGCACCGGCCAGGAGAAGTGTTCGAGCAGGAAGCCACCGATGCTCGGGCCGACGACCGGCGCGAGCCCGACGACGAGCGCCAGCGTGCCCATGGTGCGGCCCAGCCGTTCCGGGCCGACGGCCAGCCCGATCACGGTCTGCCCGGCGGTGACCATGACGCCGGCGGCCATGCCCTGCACGGCGCGGAAAGCGATGAGCGTGCCCGCGTCCGGGGCGAACGCGCAGGCCACCGACGTGAGCAGGAACGCGGCCAGCGCGGCGAGCCAGAGCCGTCCCGCGCCGAACTTGCGCCCGAGCCACGGCGTGAGCGGGAGCGCGGCCGAAAGACCCAGCAGGTACGCCGTCGCGACCCATTGGATCTCGACGAGCGGGACGCCGAGGCTGTCCCGCATCGATTCGAGGCCGACCGCGACGATCGAAGCGTCCATGTTGCCCAGGAAGCCGCCGAGGGCCATCACGCCGGAGGCGATCCAGACGGCGCGCGGGATCGGCGGCAGGTCGGTGCGGAGATCGGTCATGGTGACGACGGTAAAAGCTCGAGGAAGGTTGAAGTCAACCTTGTCCGTGCCGATCGCCTCTGCTATGCATGAGTAATGCATGAAACGCGGCTGGCGAACCTGCTCGGCGCGGCGGTGCTGAACCTGTCCGACCGGATGACGAGCGCCGCCGCGGCGGCCGCCGGGGTGAGCCTGAGCGGGACCGCCGCTCTGGTGGTGCTCGCGGAGTTCCCCGGCCTCGGCGGCACCGAGCTGGGGCAGCGGATCGGGCTCAGCCAGCCGGCCTGCGCCCGGATGCTCGACCAGCTGGAAGCCCGCGGGCTGGTGCGGCGGCAGGCGAAGAGCGGCCGCGCGGTCGGCGTCGTGCTCACCCGCGCGGGGCGGTCCGCGGCGCACCGGGCGCTGGCCGCCCGGCAGCGAGTGCTGGCCGTCGCCCTGGGTGCAGTGTCCGATCAGGACGCTCTGGAGCCGCTGCTGGAGCAGCTGTTGCGGGGCCTGCACGCCGAAGTCCGCTCGGGTGACCTGATGTGCCGGCTTTGCGACCGCCCCGGCTGCGTCGCGCAGGACCGGATCTGCCCGGTCGGGCAGGCGCAGCGCGAATCCGGGACGCCGTGATGGGCACCGTCCTCGCGCTCGTCTCCGCTTTGTGCTTCGGGGTCACGCACTTCGTCAGCGGGCTGGTTTCCCGCCGCGCGCCGGGGATGACCGTGTCGCTGTACGCGCAGGTCGCGGGCACGGTGGCGACCGTGCCGTTCGCTCTGTTCGCCGGCGAAGGCGCGCCCACCGCGGCCGCGCTCGGCTGGGGCGCGCTGTCCGGCGCCGGCACCGGGATCGGTGTCGCCTTCCTCTACCGCGCGATGGGCAAGGGGGCGATGAGCCTGGTCGTGCCCGCGAGCGACGTCGCCGCCGTCGTCCTGCCGGTCCTCTTCGGCCTCCTCCTGCTGGGGCAACGGCTTTCGGTGCCCGCGCTCGCCGGGATCTGTTGCGCGGTACCGGCGTTGTGGCTGGTCTCGCGCTCGCCCGGACACCGGGACGGCCGGACCGCGGCGGGGATTCCGGACGCCTTCGTCGCCGGGCTCGGCTTCGCCGTCCAGTTCGTCGCGCTCTCGCGGATCCCGGCCGAAGCGGGGTTCTGGCCGGTGGTGTTGAGCCGCGCGGTGTCGGTGGCCGCCGTCGCCGGCCTGGTCGCGGCGACCCGGACGCCGTGGCGGCTGCCGGCCCGGCTGTGCGCGCCCGCCGCGTTCGCCGGGGTGTGCGGGAGCGCGGCGATCGTGCTCTACCTGCTCGCGGCCCAGCAGCAGCTGCTGGCGGTCGCGACCGTGCTCGCCGCGCTCTACCCGGCGGTGCCGGTGCTGCTGGCGCTGGTCTTCCTGCGCGAACGGCTGAGCCGGGCCCAGGTCGCCGGCCTGCTCGGCGCCGGCGCGGCGATCGCCCTCGTGTCACTGGGCTGATCGGCGGAAAACCACGCTCCGGCTGCCGGCCTCGAGGCCCCGGTAGTGCTCGAGGGCCGCCACGGACTCGGTGACCTGCTCGAAGCTGGGGAGGGCGCGCACGTTCGCCACCAGCGTCATGTCCTTGCGCGGGATTTCGATGAAGCACACCTCGACGCCGGCGTGTTCGGCGTGGGCGGCCACTTCCGCCTGCCAGGTGGGCAGGTCGAGGTCGTCGCCGAGCCATTCGTGCAGGTAGACGCACCACTTGCCGCGCAGCAGCTCGCCCGCGATGGCTTCCAGGCCGACCACGTACGGCTCGGTCACGTGCTCGGCCATGACCGTTCCCCGCAACACCAAGGCACCGCTTCCCTCCTGCACCCGGCGGTGACCCCTACCGCCGGAAAGCGCTCTCTCGGCGGGAACCTCCCCCGCTCCGCCGAGCAGCGCGAACCCCGGTGACCGATGACCGAACACCGGGGTCCGCCAACTTACCGGCGGATCTGTTTCCCAGCAACCGCTTCCCGGAGATCACCGAAAGCGCGTGCACAATCGGCGTGCGGATGCACGGTCATTTCAGCCGGGCGCGCAACAGATTGGGCGTCCCGCCGAAGTACGCGCTGTCGGCCACGTACAGCGTGTCACCGCGGACGGCCAGTGAGGTCGGGTTGGCCAGCCCGTCCGAAATGGACAAAACGGTCCGGAGGCCGTCGTGGCCGACCGTGACCACCCGGTTCTCCTGGTTGATCGCCGCGACGACGTCCGCGCCGTGGAACGCGAAGTCGTCGACCGGCCCGAGACCCGAGGCCACGACCCGGCCGGGTGCCCCGGTGAGCGGGAACCGGACCAGGGTGCCGCGGTCCAGGTTGGACACCCAGAGCGCGCCGTCGTGCACTTTCACGCCGTTCGCGCCGAAGCCGCTCACCGGGGCGAGCAGCTCGCCGGTCGCCCAGTCGGTGACCCGCCCGGTGCGTGGCGAGACGCGCCGGACGACCGAACCGAAGGAGTCGGCGACGAAGACGTCTCCGCTGGCGGGGTCGAGCGCGACGCCGTTCTGGAACCCGGTCGGCGGCAGGGCGGCGACCTGTACCGGAGTGGTTCCGGGGCGGACGCGGTAGAGGCCGGTTGCCGCCGTGCCGGTGGAAACGGCCACGTACAGGTCGCCGCCGGGGGCGCGGACGATCCCGCCGAGGAAGAGTTTCCGGTGCACCACCGGGACGTCGCCATCGGCGGGGACGGGAATCCGGGCGATGACACCGACCTGCCCGCAGAGCGTGACCCGGCCGATTTCGCCGGAGTAGGCGAAGGTGAGGTCGGCGGAACCGTCGGGTTCCAGGGCGATGTTTTCGGGTTGCTGCCCGGCGGCGAGGTCGAGCGGGATGATCCTCGACGCCGCTTGGGCGGGTGCCGCAACGGTCAGGACGACGGCGGCCGCGGCCAGCGCGGCACCGATCTGCTTGATGCGCAAGGGGAACTCCGGATCGAGGAGGGACGGTACGTCGACCGTAGGCCCGCTGCGCACCCCGCCGCCAATAGCTCAGCCTGGGCCGGCCATCGGAAAACCGATCACAGGTCGCGGGCGAAGCAGCGCGAGAGCGGTTCGCCGCGGTATGGCCCGTACGCCTCGATCGGTTCGTAGCCTTCGCGCTGGTAGAAGCGGATCGCGTCCGGCTGCCCGGTGCCGGTTTCCAGCAGCAGCCGGGTGATGCCGAGCGTCCGCGCGTGGTCTTCGAGGGCGCGCAGCAGCGCGGCCGCGACGCCGGTGCCGCGGGCCGCCGGCTCGACGTACATGCGCTTGACCTCGCCCGACCCGGGTCCGAGCAGCCGCAGTCCACCGCAGCCCACGGCGCCGCCGCCGGCGTCGCGCGCGAGCAGGAACACGGCGACGGTCTCGGCCGTGGGGACCGCTCCGGGTTCGTGGTCGTCGGTGCCGTAGCGGGCGTCGAGCTCGGTCCGCTGGGCTTCCCGCAGGCGGACGGCGTCGGGATCGTCCCAGGTCACCGCGGTGATCGTCAGCGTGCAGTCGATCATCAGGTCACCCTCCCTTTCCGTAACGGACGTTACCGTAGCATCTGTTACGCTTCACGGCCATGCCGAAGCAGCGTGACGTCCAGGCCCAGCGGGAGCTGCTCTCGAACGCCACGTGGCAGGTGCTCGCCGACGACGGCCTGCCGGGGCTGACGCTGCGCGCGGTCGCCGAGCGCGCCGGCTGCACGACCGGCCTGGTGATGCACGCGTTCCCGACGAAGAAGGCGTTGCTCCTGCACGCACGCGACCTGCTGTACGAACGCACGGCGGTCCGCGCGGACGCGGCCGAAGCGGAGTGCTCTTCGGCGTCGGACGCGCTCGCGGCGGTGCTCGGCCAGGCGGTGGACCTCCCGCACGGCCACCACGAGGAATCCCGGGTCTGGGTGGGCTTCCTGGCCGCCGCACTGGCCGACGACGACCTGGCCGAGCGCCACCGCGCGGCCAACCGTTCGTTCCTGGCGCGAGTCCGCCGGCTGGTGGCGTCCTGCTGTCCGGAATGGACGGACGAGCGGCTCGAACGGACGACGAAGAGCCTGGTGGCGCTGGTGGAGGGGCTGAACGTCCTGGCCGCGGCCGACCCGGCGACCTACCCGGCGCGGCTGCAGCGGGACGCGCTGGCCGAGGCGCTCGCCGAGGTCAGGCCGCCGGGCCGAAGCGGCGGCGGTAAGCGCTCGGGCTGAGGCCCGTGTGACGACGTAGCTGCGCCCGCAAGTTCGCCGCCGTTCCGAAGCCGCTCAACGCCGCCACGCGGTCCAGGCGCAGCTCGCCCCGCTCGATCAAGCGGCACGCCAACGTCACGCGTTCCGTCGTCAGCCACGCCAGTGGGGTCGTGCCCAGCTCCGCGCGGAACTTCCGGTGCAGCGTCGCCGGGCTGGTCGCCGCGCGTGCCGCCAGGTCCGTCACCGTCAACGGGGTGTCCAGCCGCTCCAGCGCCCACGCCAGGACCGGGGCCAGCGACGTGTCCGGGACCGCCGGGACCGGGCGGGCGATGAACTGCCGCTGGCCGCCGTCGCGGTGGCCCGTGAACACCAGGCGGCGGCTCACCGCGTTGACCACCTCGGCGCCGTGGTCGCGGTGGATGAGGTGGAGGCCCAGGTCGAGCGAGGCCGCGCTGCCCGCCGCCGTCAGGACGTTGCCCTCGTCGATGAACAGCACGTCCGGTTCCCACCTGACCTGCGGGAACCGGGCGGCCAGCGAGGCGGCCCACTGCCAGTGGGTCGTCGCGCGCTTGCCGTCCAGCACGCCCGCCTCGGCCAGGGCGAACGCGCCCGTGCAGAAGCTGACCAGGCGGGCTCCCCGGTCGGCGGCCCGGCGGATCGCCTCGATGATCGCCGGGGCCGTGGGGACGCCGGTGTTCGGGCGGGCCGGGACGATCAGCGTGTTCGCCGTGTCGGCCGCCTCGAGCCCGGCGACTCCGGACAGGGTGAACATCCCGAGGTTCATCCGGACCGAGGGGGTCGCCGCGCAGAGCGTGAAGTCGTACCAGGGCCGGTCGAGTTCGGGGCGGCGGAGGCCGAACAGCTCGGTCGCGACGCCCATCTCGAAGGGGTTCGACTCCTCGGTGACGATCGCGACGACCCGGTGCGAGAATTCTTGCGGCATGTGCGATTCCTAGCACTCGCGGCGGGGGAACACCAGGTCGAGCATGGGACGCATGAACCCGATCGACCTCAACGAAGTCCTCGCGAGCTTCGACGCCGCTTGGAGCCCGCGCATCGTCACCCGCGTCAACGACTACGACATCCGCCTCGCGCGCTTCGACGGCGAGCACGTCTGGCACGTCCACGAGAACACCGACGAGTTCTTCCTGGTCCTGGACGGCGAGATCGAGATCGGCCTGCGCGACCCGGACGAACGCGTCGTCACGCTCGGCCGCGGGCAGGTCTTCGTGGTCCCGAAGGGCACGTTCCACAAGCCGTCGTCGAAGGCGGGGGCGAGTGTGCTGCTGGTCGAGCCGGCCGGGACGCTGAGCGTCGGCGACGAGCACGACGAGGTGCCCGCCCACGTCGACGTCACGACGGGCCACCGGGTCTGACCTGCTGAGTCTTCTCCCGGAACGGCGTACGCTCGGCCGCATGAAACGGACATCGTTCGCGCAGTGGCCGTGCTCGATCGCGCGCACCATGGACCTGCTCGGCGACTGGTGGACGCCGCTGGTGCTGCGGGACGCCTTCTACGGCGTGCGCCGCTTCGACGAGTTCCAGCAGGCGCTCGGCATCGCGCGCAACACCCTCGCCGACCGGCTCAAGCGGCTGGTCGACGAGGGGCTGCTGGAGAAGGTGCCCTACCAGACCGAGCCGGTGCGCTACGACTACGTCCTCACCGAAAAGGGCCGTGACTTCTACCCGGTGCTGCTCGCGATGACCCGCTGGGGCGACAAGTGGCTCGCCACCGAGGCGGGGCCGCCGATCACCGTGCACCACCTCCCCTGCGGGCACGACACGCACGCCGAAATCGTCTGCGCCGACTGCCGGGAGCCGATGACCCCGGACGACACGCGGATGCGGCGCGGCCCCGGCTTCCCGTCCCGGCTGGCGCAGCGCCCGGACGTCGAGGAGCGCTTCGCCCGGCAGGAGTGATTGACAGAGTCAGTCTATCTACGCAACTATCGTGGTCAAACGGGAGAAGGGCGACCACGATGGAGTGGACCGGTGCGCGGTACGCCGACCTGCCGACCGTCGAGGTGCGGACCTGGATCGACGCCGCACCCGAAGACGTCTGGCCGGTGGTCTCGGACATCTCGCTGATGCCCGAGATGAGCCAGGAACTCCAGTCCGTCGAGTGGTGCGAAGTGGGCCGCAAGTTCCTCGGCCGCAGCAAGCACGAGGCGTTCGGCGAGTGGGAGACGGCCTCGTACGTCGTGGAGTGCGAAGCGCCGCGGGTGTTCGCGTGGGCCGTCCAGGACCCCGATGAGCCCAGTGCCGTCTGGAAGTTCACCCTCGAGCCGGACCACGGCGGCACGCTCCTGAGCCAGTGGATGCGGATGGGGCCCGGCCGGTCCGGGCTGTCGTTCGCCATCGACCGGATGCCGGAGAAGGAACAGAAGATCGTCTTCGTCCGCATGCGGGAGTTCGAGACGGCGATGCAGGGCACCCTCGCCGCGATCAAGGCCCGGATCGAAACCCGATGAGGACCGCGACGACCGTCGAGTTCTCCCGGGACACCCGCACGACGCTCGACTTCGTGCTGGAGGCGGAAAAGCTCGGCCTCGACGTCTGCTGGGTGGCCGAAGCCTGGGGCTCGGACGCGCCGTCCGCGCTCGGCTACCTCGCCGCCCGCACCTCCCGGATCCGGCTCGGCTCCGGGATCGTCCAGCTCGGCACGCGCACGCCGGTCGCGATGGCGCAGGCCGCGCTCACCCTGGCCGACCTTTCCGGCGGCCGGTTCGCGCTCGGGCTCGGCGCGTCCGGGCCGCAGGTCGTCGAAGGCCTGCACGGCGTCCCGTTCGCGAAGCCGCTGACGCGCATGCGCGAGACCGTCGAGATCATCCGCCAGGCCTTCGCGGGCGAGAAGATCTCCTTCTCCGGCAAGGCGTTCGAGATCCCGCTGCCCGGTGAAGCGCGGCCGATGCGGTTGTCCACCGCGCCGAACCCGGACATCCCGATCTACCTCGCGACACTGTCGCCGAAGCTCCTGGAGCTCACCGGCGAGGTCGCCGACGGCTGGCTCGGCACCAGCTTCGTGCCTGAAGGCGCCGACGCGTACTTCGCACCCCTCGACGCCGGACTCGCGAAGGCGGGGAGGCAGCGTAAGGACATCGACGTCTGCCAAGGCGCCGAAGTCGCCTTCGCGGACAACGAAGACGAGCTGCGCACCTTGGTCGGCAGCCGCAAGAAGGAGCTGGCCTTCAGCCTCGGCGGGATGGGCTCGGCCACCACGAACTTCTACAACAACGCCTACAGCCGCCAGGGCTGGGCGGACGTCGCCGCCGAGGTCCGCGACCGCTGGCAGGCCGGTGACCGCGACGGCGCCACCGCGCTCGTCACCGACGAAATGGTGCTGGCCACGACGCTGATCGGCACCGAAGAGATGGTGCGGGAACGGTTGCGCGTCTGGCGTGACGCCGGCATCGACACCGTCCGGCTCTACCCGGCCGGCGAAACGCTCGAAGCGCGTCTCACGACGCTCGGCCGTGCATTGGAGCTGATGTGACCGGCGAATGGCACCGCACCGCGTGCAGCCTCTGCTACCTCAACTGCGGGCTGGAGGTGCAGCTCGACGGCCGGAAGATCACCCGCGTCCGCGGTGACAAGGCGCACCCGCGTTCGGCCGGGTACCTCTGCCAGAAGGCCCAGCGCCTGACCTTCTACGGCGACCACGAAGACCGCCTGACCACGCCGTTGCGCCGTCGTCCCGACGGCACGCACGAGCCGATCGACTGGGACACCGCGCTCACCGAAATCGCCGTGAAGCTGCACGCGATCCGGGACGCCGACACCGCAGCCGGCCGGCCGGGATCGTTCGCCTACGTCGGCGGCGGTGGCCAGGGCAACCACTCCGGCGGCGCGTACGGCACTTCGCTGCTGAAGTGGATGAACTCGACGCGGCACTTCAACGCGCTGTCACAGGAGAAGACCGGCGACTTCTGGGTCAACGGCCGGATGTTCGGCTCGACGATCGTGCACACCGCCGAGGACGTCGAGCACTGCGACCTGCTGGTCGTGCTCGGCTGCAACCCCTGGCAGGCGCACGGGTTCAGCAACGCCCGGCAGGCGCTCAACACGCTCAAGAACGACCCGGACCGCCGGATGATCGTGATCGACCCGCGGCGCACCGAGACCGCGGAGATGGCCGACCTGCACCTTCCGCTGCGCCCGGGCACCGACGCCTACCTGCTGGGCGCGATCCTGGCGCTGCTGCTCGAACGCGGTGGCGCGGACGAGCGGTTCCTCGCCGAGCGCACCGAAGGCTTCGACGAGGTCGCCGCCGTGCTGGCGAAAGTGCCGGTGGACGCCTGGATCGCGCACGCCGGAGTTTCCCGAGTGGACGTCGAGCGCGCGGTCGAGCTGATCCTCGCGGCCGAGGCGATGACCGTGCGCGTCGAGCTGGGCATCCAGCAGGGACGGCACTCGACGCTCAACAGCTACCTCGAGAAGCTGCTGTACCTGCTCACCGGGCACTTCGGCCGGCGCGGCACGAACAACCTGCACTCGTGGCTGCAGCCGCTCTGGGGTGCGACGACCGGGCAGCGTTCCGAGATCACCGGCTTCGAGTACATCGGTGGCCTGCTGCCGGCGAACACCCTGGCCGAGGAGGTCCTCGCCGGCCACCCGAACCACGTCCGCGCGGTGTGGGTGGAGTCGTCGAACCCGGCCAACACCTTCGCCGGGACCCACGAGGTCGAACGCGCGCTGGAGGCCGCGGAGCTGACCGTGGTCGTCGACGTCGCCTACACCGAGACGGCCGCGCTGGCCGACTACGTGCTGCCCGCGGCGTCCCAGCACGAGAAGTGGGAGTTCACGCTCTTCACCTTCGAGTGGCCGACCAACTACTTCCAGCTGCGACGGCCGTTGCTGGACCCGCTGCCGGGCACGCTCGTCGAGGCCGAGATCTACGCGCGGCTGTTCGACGAGCTCGGTGTGCTGCCGCCGTCCGACGTCCTCGCCGCGCTGGCCGCGAGGCCGCGTGCGGAGCTGCAGGCGGCCCTCGGCGCGCTGGTCCAGGCCATGCCGGAGCGCGCGGCGATCCTGCCGGTGCTGCTCTACCGCACCCTCGGCGCGTCGCTGCCCGACGGCGCGGCGTCGATCGCGCCGCTGTGGGCCGGCTGCCACCGCGCCGCGAAGACGATGACCGTGCCGGTGCAGCGCGCGCTGGGCAGCTCGGCCACCGGCCCGCGGCTCGGGGAGGAACTGTTCGAGCGCGTCCTGGCCGGTCCGACGCCGTTCTCGGCGCACGAGCAGGACGAGGTGTGGAGCCTGCTGCGCCGCGCCAAGGTCCAGCTGGCCGTGCCCGAACTGCTGGACTGGCTGGCCGCGCTGGACCCGACGGCCGAACGGACCGACCCGGCGTACCCGTTCTCGCTGCTCAACGGGCAGCGACGGGCGCACAACGCGAACCAGATCCTGCGTGACCCGCGCTGGCGCCGCACGGATCCGGACGGCGCTCTGCGCGCGCGTCCCGAAGAACTGGCCTCGATCGGGGCCGTGCCGGGGGACTGGGTGGCCGTCGTGACGGCGGCGGGGCGGGTGGTCGTCCGCGCCGAGGCCGATCCCGCGCTGCGGCCGGGCCAGCTCGCGCTGCCGCACGGCTACGGCATGGCGCACCCGGTGGCCGGCGGACGGCGGGTGGTCAGCGGTCCGCGGATCAACCTCCTGACGGACGCGCTGGACCGTGACCCGATCGCCGGCACACCGCACCACAAGGACGTCCCGGCGCGCCTGGAACCGGCGACGGAGGAGGAGCGGGCCCGGGCGGAGGCGGACCGCGTGATCGTCGCGAGTGGACGTTCCTGACGTTTCGCCGGTTTATAGTGGTCGCATGCGCAAGATCGTCGCGAACCTGTTCATCTCGCTGGACGGCGTGGTCGAAGCGCCGGACAAGTGGTCGTTGCGGTACTGGAGCGACGAAATCGGCCAGGCCGTCGGCAGCGGGATGGCCGCCGCCGACGCGATGCTGCTCGGGCGCGTCACCTACGAAGGGTTCGCCGAGGCGTGGCCCGGCCGGACCGTCGAGGACGACGAAGGCGCCGAGTTCATGAACAACGTGCGCAAGTACGTGCTTTCCTCGACGTTGTCCGAAGTCGGCTGGAACAACTCGACGCTGCTCACCGGCGACCCGGCCGAGGCGGTGCGGACGCTGAAGGCCGGGTCCGGCGGCGACATCATGACCAGCGGCAGCCCGACGGCGGTGCGGTGGCTGCTGGCCGAAGGCCTGGTCGACGAGCTGCACCTGCTGCTGTACCCGGTCGTCGTGGGCCGCGGGAAGCGGTTGTTCCCCGCGGAGGGGCCGTCGTTCCCGTTGGAGCTGAAGAAATCGGCGACCTTCGGCAACGGTGTCGTGCAGCTGACCTACGTGCCGGCGTGAGCACGCCGTTCCGGATCGAGGTCCCCGAAGCCGACCTCGACGACCTGCGCGCGCGGCTTCGGCGGACGCGCTGGCCCGAGGCCGAGCCGGTGGACGACTGGAGCCAGGGCACGCCGCTGGGGTACCTGCGCTCGCTGTGCGAGTACTGGGCGTCGGATTACGACTGGCGTCGCGTGGAGGCCCGGTTCAACCGGTTTCCGCAGTACCGCACGGAAATCGACGGACTCGGAATCCACTTCCTGCACGTGCGCTCGCCGCGGGCGGACGCGCTCCCGCTGATCCTCACGCACGGCTGGCCCGGCTCGTTCCTGGAGTTCGGCAAGGTGATCGAGCCGCTGTCCGAGGAGTTCCACCTGGTGATCCCGTCGCTGCCGGGCTACGGGTTCAGCGACCGGCCGTCCGCGCCCGGCTGGGGAATCGAGCGGATCGCGGCCGCGTGGGCGACGCTGATGGCCCGCTTGGGGTACTCGCGCTACGGGGCACAGGGCGGCGACTGGGGGACGTCGATCACGACGTCGCTGGCCCAGCAGGACGCGGCGCACCTGGCGGGCATCCACCTCAACCCGCCGATCGCGGCCCCGGACCCGGCGACGTTCGGCGACCTGACGGCCGCCGAGCAGGCCGCGCTGGACGCGCTGGAGCACGCACAGCGCTGGGAAGACGGGTATTCGGTGCTGCAGTCGACCCGCCCGCAGACGATCGGCTACAGCCTCCTCGACTCCCCGGCGGGCCTGTGCGGCTGGCTGGTGGAGAAGTTCCACGCCTGGTCCGACGGCTTCCCGTTCACCCGCGACGAGCTCCTGGACGACATCACGCTGTACTGGCTGACGGGCACGGCGGCGTCCTCGGCCCGGCTCTACTGGGAGAGCATCCGCAAGGTCCAGAAGTGGTTCTCGGAGGCGACGGAGGACACGGTCGACGTGCCGACGGGGTGTTCCATCTTCCCGGCGGAGATGCCCCGGCCGTCGCGCCGATGGGCGGAGCGGCGGTACACCGACATCCGGCATTGGAACGAGCTGGAGCGGGGTGGGCACTTCGCGGCGTACGAGCAGCCCGAGCTGTTCGCCGAGGAGGTGCGGACGTTCTTCCGGCTGGTCCGTTAGTTGACCTGCCTCGACCGGCCCTGCCAGAACGGCTCCCGGAGCTTGAACTTCTGGATCTTCCCCGTCGCCGTCCGGGGGAGCTCGTCCAGGAACTCCACCCGCTTCGGGCACTTGTACCCGGCCAGGTGCTCCCGGCAGTGCCGGATCAGCTCCTCCGCCGTCACCGAGCCCTCGACCACGACCAGCGCCGTCACCAGCTCGCCCCACTTCTCGTCCGGGATGCCGATCACCGCCGCTTCGCGGATCGCCGGGTGCGAGTTCAGCGCGTCCTCGACCTCGATCGACGACACGTTTTCGCCGCCCGAGATGATCACGTCCTTCTTGCGGTCCGCGATCGTCAGGTAGCCGTCCTCGAACGTGCCGCCGTCGCCCGTGTGGAACCAGCCGCCGTCGGTGACCCGGGCCGTTTCCGCCGGGTTCTCCCAGTAGCCGTCCAGGTTGTGGTTGGACTGGGCGAGCACCTCGCCGTCGGTGTCCACGGCGATCCGGACGCCCAGCGCCGGCGTTCCCGCGCGGCCCAGCAGCCGAGCCTGCTCGTGCGGGTCGAGGTCCGCCCACTCGCTGCGCATCCGGTTGACCGTCAGCAGCGGCGCGGTCTCGGTGAGCCCGTAGATCTGGATGAACTCCCAGCCCAGCTCCGCCCGGACCCGCTCGATCGTGCGCGTCGGCGGCGGCGCGCCGGCCACGACGATCCGGACGCGGTCGCGGCCGGGGATGTCGCCGTCCCACGCGGCGGCGCCGTCCAGGGCCGCCGTCACCACCGCGGGCGCCGCGCACAGGATCGTGACGCCGTGCTCGTCGATGCGTCGCAGGATTTCCGTGCCGTCGACCTTCCGCAGCACGATGTGCCGCCCGCCGAGGCCGGTCACCGCGTACGGCATGCCCCAGCCGTTGCAGTGGAACATCGGCAGGGTGTGCAGCAGGACGTCGTGGTCGCTCAACGTCGTGTGCAGGCCGAACACCGCGGCGTTCAGCCAGATGTTGCGGTGGGTGAGCTGCACGCCCTTCGGCCGGGCGGTCGTGCCCGACGTGTAGTTGATGGTGGCGGTGGCCGACTCGTCGCCGTCCCAGGGGCGCGGTGTTGCGTCGCCGCCCCAGATGGCGTCGTCGTCGCGGCCGAGGACGAACACGTGCTTCGCCGTCACCGTGTCCAGCAGGTGCTCGAGCTCCGGGTCGACGATCAGCACTTCCGCGCCGGAGTGCTCCACTATGTACTTGACCTCGGCGGGAGCCAGCCGGAAGTTCACCGGCACCAGGATCCGGCCCCAGCCGGACACGCCGAAGAACGACACGAGCAGCCGCGCGGCGTTGTGCGACACCATCGCGACCCGCCCGCCGGCTGGCACACCGAGGGCGTCGAGGTTGGCGGCCTGGGCGCGGGCCCGGCGCGCCACCTCCCGGTAGGTGAGCGAACCCCAGCTCGGTGCGGGCTGGTCCGGCTCGTCGACCACGGCGACGCGGTCCGGGTACACCGTTTCCGCGCGGTCGAGGAAGTCCCGGACACCCAGATCGAAGAACATCCTCCGATGATGACTCGTCCCGGGTGCCCGCACCAGTCCGATGTGGTTCGCTGGACCACGATGGACTTCGACACGGTGGCCGGTGAGCTCTACGGGGGCGACCTCGCGGAGTTCGTCAGCGCGCGCAACAAGGCCGCGAAGGCGGCGAAGGCCGAAGGAGACGCCGAACTCGCGAAGCGGATCCAGCAGCTTCGCAAGCCGACGACGGCCGCGGCGATCGTCAACGGACTGGCCAGGGACGACTCCGACCAGCTGCGCGAACTGGCCGAGCTCGGTGCCGAGCTGCGGGACGCCCACACCCGCCTGGCCGGCGACGAACTGCGGGCGCTGACCCGGCGCCGCGGCGAGCTGGTGCGGCGGATCCTCCACGAGCTGCCGTCGATGAGCGACACGGTGAGCCGCGAGGTGGAGGCGACCCTGGAGGCCGTCGCGGCCGAGCCGGACACCGCCGCGCTGGCCCTCGCCGGGCGGTTGACGTCGGTCGCGCACCAGGACACCGACCAGTGGTTCAGCCTCGCCGCGAGCGTCCCGCCCGTCACCGGGAAGCGCCCGCGGAAGCTGGTGGACAAGGCCGAACCGGCCGAACCGAAGCGCGACCACCGGCGCG
This sequence comes from Amycolatopsis bullii, assembly GCF_014654205.1. Lineage (GTDB taxonomy): Bacteria > Actinomycetota > Actinomycetes > Mycobacteriales > Pseudonocardiaceae > Amycolatopsis > Amycolatopsis plumensis. Next base: position 71,667 of record NZ_BNAW01000035.1, on the reverse strand, counting down.
AAGAAGAGGAGCGGGCGCGCGCCCGCGCGGAACGCGAGCGCCTGCGCAAGGAAGCGGCCGAACGAGACAAGGAACGCGCGGTGGCCGAGCGCGACCTGGTCCGCACCGAGCGGGCGGCCGAGCAGGCCACCGCCCGCGTCGACGACCTGCGCGAGCGGCTGGCCGAAGCCGAGGAGCGCGCCGGGCGCGCGAAAGCGGAGTTCGAGACGGCGAAGGCGGCCTTCGACGAAGCCGACGCGGCCGCCGCCGCCGCGCGGAAAGCCGCTGACGCCGCCCGGTGAGCCGTGCTAGCGTGAGGCTGCGCCCCGGATGGGCCGACACACGGAGGTAGTGGCTACTCAAGCCCCCTTGAGATCGACACGTTCTGCTTTTCCCTGGCAGAGGTGTGTCTTCCGTGTCGGCTCTCGGCCTCCGGTGATTTCGTCATCGGAAAAGGACCACTCAGTTTGATCATGCTCACCACGACCGGTGCCCGGACGGGCCGGAAGCACCGGGTTCCCTTGGGCGCCCTGGACATCGACGGCCGGCTGGTCGTCGTCGCCTCGGCGATGGGGTCGCCGAAGCACCCCGCCTGGTACCACAACATCCGGCACAACCCGCTTGTCCTGGTGGAAACGGACACCGAATCGTACGAGGCGATGGCGGCCCTCCCGCGGGACCGGGACAGGCTGTTCGCCGAGGTGATCGCGCGGGAGCCGGGGTTCGCGGACTACCAGGCGCGAACGACCCGGCTCCTGCCCGTCGTCGAGCTGCACCGGATCGACACCGCGCGCCGCATGGGCGACTGGCTCGTCGAGGTGCACGACTGGCTGCGCGGCGAGCTGAAGGAACTGAGCGCCGGGCTGGATTGCGGGACCCCGCGTGAGCTGCGGCTGCGGTGCGCCGGGTTCTGCACCGCCCTCACCCGGCACCACACCGGTGAGACCTCGAGCATCTTCCCGTTGCTGGCCCAGCGGTTCCCCGCCCTCGCGCCCACGCTGGCGAAGCTGGACGAAGAGCACGCCGTTGTCGCGCGGCTGCAGGAAGAGATCCGGCAGCTCGTCGAGGCGGAAGCCGACCCGGTGCGGCTGCGCGCGGAGTTCGACCGGCTCAGGTCCGAATTGGACGCTCACTTCGCCCGCGAGGAACGCACGCTGGTGGCGGCTCTGAACGCCCTGCTGCCCGCGCCCGGCTGATCAGAGCAGCACTCCGGCCAGCCGCCGCTGGTTCTCCAGCTCCACTTCGGGTGACGGGCCGAGCACCTGCACCGCCACGTGGTCGGCACCGGCGTCCACATGGGACAGCAGGCCCTTGGCGATCGTCTCCGGCGTGCCGTGCAGGACGAGGTCGTCGATCAGGCGGTCACTGCCGCCGCCGGCGACGTCGGCCTCGGTGTACCCGTGCCGCAGCAGGTTGTTCACGTAGTTGCGCAAGCCCAGGTAGGGGGTCTGGACGTACGGCCGTCCGATGGCGCGCGCGGCCGCGCTGTCGTCGTCCACGACCACCTTCTGCTCCGGCGCGAGGAGCTTGCCCGCACCCAGGATCGCGCGCGCGTGCCGGGTGTGCGTGGCGGGCACGAGGTACGGGTGTGCGCCCGCGGTGCGTTCGGCGGCCAGCTTCAGCACGCGGTCGCCGAGCGCGGCGAGCACCCGGGCCTCGGCCGGGACGCCGGCCGCGTCGAGCCGGTCGAGGTAGCCGGCGATCTTGGCGTACGGGCTCTGGTATCCGGTGACCGACTCGGGATGGCCGACGCCGATGCCGAGCAGCAAGCGCTGTCCGTAGCGCCCGGCGAGCCGGTGGTAGGACTCGGCGAGCGTCTCCGGTTCGTCCAGCCACATGTTGACGATCGCGGTCGCCACGGTGACCCGCTCGGTGGCGGCGAGGATTTCTTCGACGAAGGCGAGGTCGCCGACCGAGCTGCTCCCGGTGCCCAGCCAGACCACGCCGTACCCCAGTGCGTCCGCCGCGATCGCCTGTTCCTTGCGGACGACGTCGTCGCGGTGCGGAGCCAGGAACAGGCCGAACGTGCTCGATACATTTACCATATCGAGCAATGTAGCAAATGTAGCGCTCAGCTCGCCAGCCGGTGCAGCCACTCCCTCAGCATCAGGCGCTCGGTCGGGGTCAAGGCGCGGTCGTCGTCCTCGAGGGCGGTCGACAAAGCGACAGCGAGCGCGCTCACGGACGTGCCTTCGGCCGGAGGGTCGGCGAGCAGCCCGGCCAGTACCGACTCCCTGACCTGCGCGGACATCGTCAGGTCCCGGCGTTCCTCCGGCTGGGCGATCAGGCTGAGCGTCACGCCGCTGTTGGCCGCCGCGAACTGCCGCGCGGCCTCCGCCGCCTCGACGCGCAGGCGGCCGTCGCGCGCCAACGGCGTGAAGAGCTCCAGCAGCATCGCTTCGGCGCTCGACGTGAGGTTGCACGGCACGCCCGGCTCGATCTGGCCGTAGAGCAGCACGTAGAACGCGGGGTGCTCCAAGCCGTACTCGACGTGCCTGTCCCAGCCCGCGCGGATCCGGTCCACCGGGTCGCCGCCCGGTTCCGGCGCCTGGACGTACTGGGTGAAGCCGTAGTTGACGACCGCGTCGAGCAGGCCCTGCTTGCTGCCGAAGTGGTGGTACAGCGTGGGGGCCTGGACGCCGGCGCGTTCGCAGATCGCCCGCGTCGACACCGGCCCGTCGCCCGCTTCGTGCAGGAGCTGACCGGCGGCCATGAGCAGGCGGTCGCGGGTACTGGTGGCGTTGCTCGATCGTCCGGCCATGTAGCAATTGTAACGACGGCATGTAGCGGTCAGCGGAGGCGGAGCTGGACCCGGCGGAGCCCGGCGAAGGCGGCCAGCACGCCCGCGTCCGTCGTGGCCGCGGCCGGGCGGACCGACCGGTAGCCGTCCAGGAGCGCCTCCTTCAGCTCTTCGCGGTGGGGCAGGTGCCGGAGGGCGTCGAGCGCCACGGCGAGGTCGTAGGCGAAGTGCCCGTACCCGCAGTCGTCGAAGTCGATCGCGTGCACCCGGCCGCGGTGCAGCAGGTAGTTGTCCTGGTGCAGGTCGCCGTGCACCAGGCCGAAGACGTCGGAGCCGTACCCCAGCTCCGCGCGCACCGCGCGGGCGCGCGCCACCGCTTCGCGGATCCGCTCGTCGCCGCCTGCCGCCGCGACGGCCCGTTCGACGACCGCCGCGGAGAAGCCGTCCACCTGCGTGCGGCCGAACTCGGTCAGGTCGTCGACGCGGCGGCGGTCGAGGCCGTTCATCCGCGCGCCGTGCAGGTGCAGCCGCGCGGCGAACTCGCCCACCGCGTACAGCTGCGGCGCGCTGAGCCGCTCGTCGAGGAACCGGCCCTCGACCCAGTGGCAGAGCACGCAGGTGCGGGGCTCGGGCACCGCGGGGTCGGCGACCACGGTGACCAGGTCCCGCGCGCGCGTCGGCACCGGCTGCGGGACGACGAGTCCGGTTTCGCGGCGCAGCGTGGCGAGCCAGGCCATCTCGGCCCGGACCTGCGCGACGCCGGGGCCGTCCGGCCGCTGCACCCGCAGCACGTACCGGTGGCCGTCCGCGCCGTCGACGCGGAACGACGTGTTGTGCCCGTGGGCCAGCGGGGTCAGGCGGGCCACCGGCACGGCGTACGCCGTCAACGCCGCTTCCGCGAGCCGTCGCAGGCGCCGGGTCCGGCCGGCGCGGTCGAGCTCGGCGAACGGCCGGGTGTTCGCCTGGAAGTCGGCCATCGCCCAGGTGCTCAGCTGATCGACCGTTCCGGCTCGCGCGAGTGGGACACCAGCTCGATGGTCGGCGTCGTGTGCCGGCCGCCGCCGAGCCGTTCCACGCCGCGCAGTCCCTCGACCAGCCGCTCGACCTCGGTGTCCGGCCGCACCCCGAAGCGCATGAACTGGCTCGTCATGCCGATCTTGTTGCCGCACTGGCGCACCAGCAGGTGGTGCTCGGCGAGCAGGTAGTCGCACAGCTCGGCGCCGTCGACCGACGCAGGCAGCTTGACCAGCAGGAAGTTCGCCTGCGAGGGGAACACCGTCAGCTCCGGGAACTGCCCGAGCTGCGAATGCATCATGAACCGGTCGAGCGCGAGCTTCTTGAGGCTGTCCTCGTACTCCGCGCGGTGCTCGGCGAGCATGAAGATCACCGTCTCGGCGAGGGAGTTCAGGTTCCACTTCGGCAGGGCGGCCGACAGCTTGCGCGTCAGCGCCGGGTTCGAGACCTGGTAGCCGAACCGGATCCCGTGCAGCCCGAAGTTCTTGCCGAGGCTCTTCAGCACGATCACGTTCGGCCGGACGACGGCTTCGGCGGCCACCGACGGGTTCCGCTCGACCTCGACGAAGTCGATGAAGGACTCGTCGATCACCACCAGGTCGAGGTCCTCGAGGGCGTCCATGAACCGGATCACCTCGCGGCGCGGCAGGTACCCGCCGTCGGGGTTGTTCGGGTTGCACAGCACCGCGACCCGGGAGCCGCGGCGTTTGATGAAGTCGATGTACTCGTCCACGCGCAGCTCGAAGCCGTCCGCTTCCTTCAGCAGGAACATGTCGACGCGCTTGCCGGTCTCCATCGGCTGGTCGGTCCAGCGGCCGAACGTCGGGATCGGCACGGCGACGCTGGAGTCGACCAGCAGCCGGTCGATCCAGGTGATCAGCTCGGTCGAGCCGTTGGCCAGGGAGATCGTCGACGGGTTGAGCCGCAGCACGCCGGCCAGCTGCGCGGTGATCGCGGCGGCGTCGCTCGGGTAGAACTTGAGGATCGTGCGGAGGTTGCGTTCGAGCTCGCCGAACATCTCGTCGGTCGGGAAGTACGGGTTGCAGGGGATGCAGAAGTCCGCGAGGTCGTCCGCGTGCTGGCCCATCGCCCTGGCCACGGAGAAGAACGACGGGCTGTGGGCCTTGTTCTGCTGGAAAAGGCCGTGGGTGGTCATACCGTGCCGCACGCGTGTTCTCCGTCCGCCGTTTTACCGGCCCCTTGCCTTCCCGTTGAGGACACGTGCGAATCGGACGGCCGGTTCAATGCCGGACAGCGCGTGGATTCCGGTACCCGCCAGTACGGCCGCGGCCAGTGCGGACAGCAGCAGGAGCGGCAGCGGTGCCGCCAGCGGGTCGATGCCGGTGAAGGACTCGGCGCCGATCACGGCGGTGAGCACGGCGTCGGCGGCGACCGCGGTCTTGACGACCTGCAGCCGGTGCGCTTCGGGATGGCCGGTGAACCGCAGGAGCCAGGCCAGCGCGGGCAGCACCAGGATCGCGTGCATGGCGACCGCGTGCAGCGGCTTGAGGAAGCCTGCGGTGGTGTAGGCCAGCTGCGGGTCGCCGCCGCGGGCCGCGACCACCCCGCGGCCGATCATCACCGCGCCGGTGGCCAGCGCGACCAGCAGCACGACCAGGCCGGCGCGGACGGCCAGGCGCAGGCTCGGCGCGGCCGGGCCCGGCTCGACGAGCGCCGCGGCCGTGAAGCCGATGACGGTCAGGACGAGCACGCCGCCGCCCACGGCGAGAGTCATCGAGACGAAGGTGTCGAACGAGGTCTCGAAGTTGAAGTGCGACGGCACGCCGCGCCACGCCTGCATGGTGACCAGCGCGACTTCGGCGACGCTCGCCGCGGTGAACGCGCCGAGCAGGACGCCGCGCAGCCGGGGCCGCATGGTGAGGAACGACGCCGCCCAGGCGACCGACGCGAGCGTCAGCCCGAACGACAGGCCGAACGTGACGGCCTTGCGCATCGACAGCGGGCCCAGCCAGGAGCCGCCGGTGGCGATGAGCACGAGAGCGTGCGCGAGGCCGCTGAGGAACAGGGCCGCGCCGACGGCGTAGGCGATCCGCTCGGGGCGCCGTCCATCGGACCAGATCCGGGTCAGTGCGTTCATGCTGGGCAGTTTTGCTCGCGCGCGCGGGCGGCCGCGTCGGCCCGGCGGCGACACCACGACGTACGACGACGTGCGTACGGCAATCGGCGAGTATGTCGAAAAAGTGCCGGTAAAGGAATTCCATGGTTCTTGACGGAATATTAACGAAAGGCGTGCCGCGGGCCACTCGCCAGGCGGATGCGGTCCCGGCGAAGGCGTTCTATCCTGCGAACATGTACATCGCATTGCTGACCTATACAGCACCCGAAACAGAAGTCGACTACGCGCTTCCGGATCATTCGGACTGGGTGCGTAAACAATTCACGAAAGGACTCTTCCTGGTTTCCGGAAAGGGCAACGGCGCGGCCGATCAGGTGATCCTCACCCGTCCGGTGCTGCGCGGCAAGCTCGACGCCGTGCTCGCCAGCGATCCGTTCGTCGTCCGGCGGCTCGCTCGCTACGACGTCATCGAGTTCACCGCCACGCGCACCTGCCAGGAGCTGCTGGCGATCAACGAGGCACTTGCCTCCTGAGGATCCGTCGAGTCGGGTGGCCCGGCGACGAAGCCCCGCCACCTGACGGCGAAGAACACTCGCCCGCTGGGCCTCGCTTATGATCGCGAAGGACGTCCAGCCAGGGAGAGTGCGATGAAAACCCCCGACCTCGTCTTCCGGGGCCGCCGGTTGAGCAGGGACCGCGCGCTGGTGCTGGCCGCGGTCGAGTCGCTCCCCGCGGCCCGTGCCGCCGTCGCCGACGGTGCCGATCTGGTGAGTTTCCCCGGAGCCGGCGCCCTGATCGAGCAGGCGCGTGAGACTTTTCCCGGCCTCGTCATCGGGGTGGACACCGCGGACCCGTCGGTCGCCGCGGCCTGCTGCGAAGCGGGCGCCGACCTGATCGTGGCGCGGGCGGACCTGGCCGAGGTCGCGGCCCGGTACGACGCCGGTTATGTGGCTCCCGCGATCCCGTCCGTGCCCGGTCTGTCCGTTGTGATGGACATCGGGGAGTTCCGGTCGATGCCTCCGGAAGAGGTGCCGGTGCTGGCTTCGGTGGCCGGGGACGGAACACCGGGCGGCCTGGCACTGGCGGCCCTCGCGGCGTCGGCCGGCGTGGCGATCATCCGCACGAAGCACGTCCGCCAGGTGCGTCACGTGGCGGAGATGGCGGCCAGCATCGCAGGCACGCGCCCGCCGGCGAAGGCGGTCCGGTGGGAGTGATCCGCGAGGTCTGGCCGTCTTCGCGCGACCTCACCGAAGACGACCTCGAGCAGCTGTACCGCTACCCGGCGGACCCCCGCTGGCTGGCGGTGAACTTCGTGTCGAGCACGGACGGCGCGATCACGGTCGAGGGCCGTTCTGGTGGCCTGTCGACCCCGGCGGACCGGATCGTCTACCGCCTCGGCAACGACCTCGCGGACGTGGTCCTGGTGGGCGCGGGAACGGCGATGGCGGAGGGCTTCGAGGGAATGCGCCCGGACGCCGCCACGGCCGACCGCCGCCGCCGGTTCGGCCTCGCCCCGATCGCGCCGGTGGCGGTGGTGACGACGGGACGGTCGCTGCCCGCGGACGCCCCGGTGATCACCAAGGCGGCGGTCCCGACGCTGGTCTTCACCTCCGCGGCGGCGCCTCCGGAGTTGCGTTCGGCCTGGGCGGCGAACGGTGCCCGCGTGTTCGTGGCGGGGGAGCTGGAGGTGTCGGCCGGGCAGGTGGTGTCGACGCTGGTGGCGGAGGGGCTGGGCCGCATCGACTGCGAGGGCGGGCCGAGGCTGTTCGGCTCGTTGATCGAGGCGGGACTGGTCGACGAGTTCCGGTTGACGGTGGCGCCGTTCCTGGTGGCGGGAACGTCCGGCCGGGCCTCACTCGGCGCCGCGGTGGAGCCGGCCGGGATGGAGCTGGCTTCGGTGCTCACTGACGGCGCCAGCGTTCTCTTGCGGTACCTGGCACCTCGCGATTAGGTGGCCGTTCGTCTCCGCTCGCGGTCGGCGGTGCTCCGGTTTTGTCGGTCCCTTGCGGTAATGTGGAATTCGGGGGCTCCCTAGGCGGGTTTCCCTTGTGGCGCAAACAAAATCGCTGCCCGCGGGCTCCGCGCAGTTCACCCGTTCCAGCGATGATGCTCGCACATTTGTTCGGGTACCGTCGAAGACATGATCACCATCCGAAGACCTCCGCGGCACCGCGAACCGGTGCTGCGCAACGAAAAACCGTTACCGATCGAGCAGTCGCCGGAAGTGTTCCGGCAGCGGCAGTTCCCGGGCCTCCGCCCGCGTCAGCCACGCGAAGTCGTCGTGCTCCTCAGGGCTGAGTACGACGTCGCCCGATCCCTCTTCTTCCGTCGTGTAAACCAAAGCGTGGATGCGCAGCGCTCGTCCCGCCACGTCCGGCCACGCCTCCCGCGCGAGCTCGCCGGTAATGCGCACCGTCAGCCCGGTCTCCTCCGCCGCTTCGCGCGCCGCGGTGTCCTCCAGGCGCTCGCCTGGCTCGGCCGTGCCGCCGGGCAGTTCCCACCGGCCCGGCAGGAACACCCCGGGCCCGCGGCGGAGGAACAGCACCCGGTCGCCGCGGGCGATCCAGCAGTAGGCCAGGTGCTTGTGCGCGATCTCCGTCATGCGCGCGATTCTCGCTCAGTTGGTCTTCGACGTCGGCAGGTGGGCGCCCAGGTACCCGACGTACACCGTGCCGGTGCGGTCGGTGTCGTCGAGGAAGTGCAGCCGCGGTGCCGGCGACTTGAAGCGCTCCAGGGCGATGTGGGCGCCGAAGTAGTCGCGGCCGGCCGGGTTCGTCCGGGGATCGACGCGGAACGTGCGCGCCTGGCGGAGCCGCTCGTTCGTGGTCACCGTGTCCGACTCGGCCAGCGCGATGATGTTCGCGCTGATCAGCGAACCCGGCTGGCCGGTGCGGGCGAAGGCGAGCACGTCCGACAGCTCGGGGCCCGGGTCCTGGCCCGCGTCGAGCAAGGACGTCCGGGCGCCCGCGTAGGCGTCGAGGGTGCGGAGCGCGTCCCACGCCTTGCGGCGCCAGGCGGCGGCTTTGGGATGGTGGTCGAGGATCGCGGCCGGTGCCGGTTCGGCTGTGATCGCCAGGTGCTTGAGCGAGGCCGACGCGGCGCCGATGAGGTCGGCGAAACTGGGGAAGTCCTCCGGCGGGCGCTCGGCGGCGGCGACCTCGTCGTCGGCGTCGTGGTGGCGGGCGAGCCGGCCGGCCAGCAACCCGTTGACGCGCCTGAGCTCGTCCCGTTCGGCTTCCGTCTCCTCGAACGCCCGCGCGTAGTCGTCCACCTCCGCCTGCAGCTGCGCGAGCTGGCCGCGCAGGCAGGCCACGTCGGTCGCGCAGGCGTCCTCGAGGCGGCGGCGCAGCGTCTTCACCTCGCCCGCGTGCCGGTCCCGTTCCTCGGCGTGGGCCTTGGCCTTCTTCCGCAGAATCGTGATCACGCGGCGCGCCTCGGCCAGCTCCCGCTCGGCGCGGCCGAGCTTCTCCACCAGTTCGGCGTCGGGCTCGCACGCCTTCGACGCGAACGGATCGGCTTCGTACCAGGCTCGCACGCTCGGCACGTCCGCCCACTCCTCGGGCAGGGGCGTCCGGCCGCGGGTCTGGATGAGCCGGGTGATCGCACCTTCCAGCGCCTCGCCGGAAACGGGGCTCTCGCTCACAACGAAGTCCGGGAGCTGGTCACACGGCGGCACGTACAGCCGCGCGCCCTGCGGCACCGCGCACCCGAGCGGCAGGTGGCGGTTGAGGGTGTGGCGGAAGCGGTCGTCGACGTCGAAGACGTTGACCAGCCCCGGCCAGCCCTCCACCGGCACCGTCGGCGGCTCGGTGAGCACCAGCACCGCCGAAGATCGCCACGGCGCCACCAGCGCCTCGCCCAGCAGGTCGGCGAGGTGGTCGCACTCCTTGCGCGACCACCCGCGCATGGCCAGCACCGGCGTCTCGATCGGGATTTCGTCGCTGCCGCTGGCGCCCAGCTCCTCCAGACCGATCCGCTGGGCGGGCGCCTCGTGGCAGCTACGCCACGGCCGCGTACACGCGGCGCTCAGCAACCACGTCACCCGATCTTCGCCGGCGCGGTAGCAGAGCGAAAGCAATACCTGAACGGAGTAGCGCCCTTCGCTGCCCTCGTACGCGAACTTCAGGTCGCAACGGCGCGAACCACCGTCATCGGACGAGCCGAGATCGGCCACCGAGTAGTCGTCGTGCTGCCGCTGGCGGCTGATCAGCCTGCTGCGCAGGGCGTCCAGGGGGCGTTTGCCCTCGGTGGGGACCAGTCCGTGGTGCCAGATCCGGTGCACCCCCACAGGACTCAACTCCGTTCGCCGGGAACAGGACCTCAGCCGAACATAGCGGATCCTGTGATCGATCGAACGCGGGGCGTCACCTCACCCAGCCACTCACCCGCCCGGCGGCCTCACCCCGCCCGGGTGGCCCTCATCTCGCTCCCGTACCGAGAGCGCCCGCCCCGTCGGCGACCCGCCTCGCGCTCCCGTGCTGCGGCCTCACGGTCGACCCGCGCGCGCTCCAAGGCTCCTCGCCCGTCCCGGTTCGCCGTCGACCAGCGCCGGGCTCTGTGCTGGCAGCGTCCGCTCCGCCGGCGACACCCGCCGCTCCCGTGCTGTTGGCGCGCGTCCTGCCTTGCTGTCGACCCGTTCCGAGCCCGTGCTGGCAGCGTCCGCTCCGCAGCTTGGCAAGCAAGATCGATCGCCGCCGTGGCTGCCGCGACAGCCTCCCTCACCCGCGAGGATCGTGCGGAGCCGCAGCAGATTGAAGTCCGCGACCTCGGCCACCACCGCCACGCGGGGCCGACCTCACTGCGGGCCCAGGGGCGACTCGGGGTTCTCGACCAGAGCCAGTACGGCAGGCCGCGGCTATCGCCACTGCCCCAGTTCAGTGCCTGCGGGTCCAGAAGCCGGGATGCGGTCGACCCTCCGCCACCCGGCCCAACGTCACCCCTCGCGGATCCACAGGCAGAACGGGTGCCCGGCCGGATCAAAACAGACTCGGACGTCGTCCTGCGGCTGGAACTCGGCGACCACCGCGCCCGCCGCGGTCGCCGCCGCCGTGGCCTCCTGGAGGTCGTCGACCTCGATGTCGAGGTGCAGTTGCATCTGCTGGGCGCCGTCGGCCGGTGGCCACACCGGGGGGACGTGGCCGGTCTCCAGCTGGAACGACAGGCCTGCGCCGCCGTCGTCCGGGCGCAGGGTCACCCACTCCGGTTCGTCGGTGCGGATCGGCCAGCCGAGGAGCTTCGAGTAGAACTCGGCGAGCGCGCGGGGTTCCGGGGTGCCGAGCACGGTGGAAGTCAGCTTCATGATCGGACTGGTACCCGTGCGGCCGCTCGGTCTACCGCGGTCCGGAGGGCCCGTTGTCGAAGTAGGCCACCGGCGGGCCGACGTGCCGCCACGACGTCGTCGCGAAGACCGCGGCACCCGACAACGCGAGAAGGGCGGTGACCACGGCCAGGGTGGCGCCGATCCGGGCGTACCCCGGCCGGGTGCGGGCGCCGGCGCAGACGCCGAAGACGAGCGCGAGCACGCTGATCGGCAGCAGCGCGAACCACAGCGCGCCGAGGACCAGGACGAACGCCTGCGTGACCCAGGAGAGCATCCACGCGGACACGATCCCCGGCCGGACGATCAGCCAGGCCGCCCAGGTCGCGACGGCCAGGGTCAGGCCGGTCGCGCCGATCGCCAGCGACGCGATCGCCAGGCCGCGGCCGGGCCGGGTGGTGGTGGCTTCCGCGGCGTCGAGCTCTGGTTCCCCCATGCCGGGAACATCTCGCCGGAGCGGTCGGGTGTTACCGGAATACCTGGGCATCGCGTGGGTTGGTTCCTGGCGCAGGCGTCGAGATCACCGAGGGAGCTGCCATGTCGTCCGAACACGTCCAGGGAACCGTCGCCGAGGGGTTCGAGCCCGTCCGGGAGGAGTTCGCCGCCGTCGCGGCCGAGCAAGGTGGTGACTACGCCGCCCAGCTCGTCGCGCACGTCGACGGCGAGCGGGTCGTCGACCTGTGGACCGGGCCCGCCATCACCGGGGACTCGCTGACGGGCGTGTTCTCCTCGACCAAGGGGGCCGCACACCTGGTCGTCGCGCTGCTGGTGCAGGACGGCGTGCTCGACCTCGACCAGCGGGTCGCCCACTACTGGCCCGAGTTCGGCGCGGCCGGCAAAGGCGGCATCACCCTGCGAGAGCTGCTCGCGCACCGCGCGGGCGTCGTGGGCGCCGACGACGGGTTCACCGGCGACGAGATCGCGGACGACCGCGTCATCGCCGAGCGGCTCGCCCCGCAGCGGCCGTACTGGCGGCCCGGCACGGCGTTCGGCTACCACGCGCTGGTGATCGGCGCGCTGACCGGCGAGGTCGTCCGGCGCGTGACCGGCCGCAGCATCCAGGAGCACTTCGAGGAGCGCGTCCGGAAGCCGTTCGGCCTGGACTTCTACCTGGGGCTGCCCGAGGAGCTGGAGCCGCGGTTCCTGACCACGCAGCCGATGCTGCCGACGCCGGAGGAGCTGACGCAGCTGGAGGCGAACGCGACCGGGCCGGACAGCCTCACGGGCATCGCCTTCAACCGCAACCACCCCAAGGCGCCCGAGCTCTGGGAGCTGCCGAACCTCAAGGTCGTCCGCACGCTGAGCCCCGCTTCGGTGGGCGGCGTCGCGTCGGCCCGCGGCCTGGCCGGCATGTACGCGGCGGCGATCAGCGGCCCGGAGCCGCTCCTGCGCCCGGAGACCGCGGCGGAGTTCGCGCAGATCCACTCGATCGGCGACGACCTCGTCACGCGCAACCGCAACGCGTTCGGCCTCGGCTTTTCGATCGTCTCGGACGACTACCCGGTACTGGGCCAGGGCGCCTTCGGCCACAGCGGTGCGGCCGGCTCCCAGGCGTTCGCCGACCCCCGCAGCGGCCTCGCGTACGGCTACAACCGCCGCCGGTTCGCCTTCCCGGGTGGAGCGGCGCCGGAGAACGTCCGGCTCGTCCGGGCGGTCCACGCGGCAGCGACGGCCTAGCCGGGCCCGCCCCCGACCCCGCCGTCCACACAGGACACTGAGGAGCCGCCGGCCGGTCGTCACGTTCCGTGCCCGGAGCGCCACATGCCGGCCGGTGGTCCCTGACGTGCGGGAATGCACGTCCGTAGTGGACGTCGTTACAGCATTCACCCGTTAGGACGTTCCGCTCGAGACATCGACCCTGCTCACGCGGCTCGGACTGACTTTCCGTAGCGAAAACTCTCCCGATCATTGCTCCGATGTGAAACTATTGGTCCGTTCGCGGGGAGAGGGCCTCGCGAGTTGGGGGACTCACCGTCACGGCCGCGTCCCCATGAAGATCCCCAGGGGAGAGGAGATCGACCATGTCGACGCCCACGGATGTCAAGCCGGAGGAAGCCCCGGAGCCGGTCGAGCCGACCGAGCCCACGGTCCAGTGGACCGACTCGGACGGCAAGATCCACACCGAGCACCCGGTCCACACCGAGTGCGTGGGTGGCTGCTACCAGAAGGTCACGGCCTGATAGCCACCCGCGTGTGTTCCACGCCCGCCTGCTGATCTTTGACCGGTAGGCGGGCTTCTTTCTGCCATCGGCTGTGCTGTCATAAGAGGGTGCCTGTGACGAACCTGGACCCCCCGGAAGTCATCGAGTCGGTCCGCGCACTCCAGCAAGCCGCCGCCGATGCGTCGTGTCTCGGGCGGTTCCACCAGGGGGTCAAGCACCTGCGGCGGGGCATGAGCCTGCTGGATTCGATCCACCCGGTCGCCGACGAGCACCGCACCGACTGGCTGGTCACGCGGATCAAGGTGGCCAGCACCCTGGCCGGGATGTCGTCGGAAATCACCGGGGACGTCGCCGCCGGGCTGGCTGGGCTGGACGACGTTCGGCTGCTCATCAACGCGGTCGCGGACCCGGTCCTGCGTGCCGAACTGAACGGCGGCCTGAACCACAACTACGCCATGCGCCTGATGACCGTCGGGCGCAACGAGGAGAGCCTCGCTTCCTTCGACGCCTCGCTCGAGCACAAGGAGTTCCTCCTCGCCCGGCTGAGTGATCCCGCTCCGCAGATGCGCGGGTTCGTCATCACGCTCTATTCGCGCGGCTGGGTGCACACCAAGCTCGGCAACGTGAGCCAGGCGCGGGCGGACCTGAACCGCGCTCTCGAGCTGTCGGAGAAATACGAATTATGGGGGCAGGCCGCCGATGTGCGGCGCATCCTCGGCACGTTGTCGCTGCGGACCGGTGATGTGCCGGAGGCCCTGCGGCTCTACGAGGAGAGCGAGCGGGCGTACCGCGCGCTGGATCTCGAGGCGCCGGCCCTCCTGTCGATGGAGCAGGCCCAGGCCCTGCTGACCGCCGGGCTGGCCGACGAGGCGGGAAGCCACCTCGACGACCTGATCACCCGGATGACCGCGGAACCCAGCATCGCCAACCACCTCGGGAACGCGGAGCTGCTGCGGGCCTCGGCCGCGCTGCTGAACGACGATGTCGCCTTCGCCCGGCAGACGGCCGCCTCCGCTCGCCGGCTCCTGCTGCGGGTGGGCTGCCAGACCTGTGTGGCCAACGCGACCGTCCTCGGCCTGCAGGCCGACGTGCGCGAGGCGGTGGCGAGCGGGACGCTGCCCGCCGCGCTGCCGGTGCGGGCCCTGCGAACCGCGGAAAAGATGCGGGAACCCCGCCTGGTCGAGCAGGCCGCCACCGCGCGCATGCTCGCCGTGCGGCTGGACATCCGCCGCGGCAACCTCAAGCGGGCCGTCGAAACCCTTCAGCAGGTCCCCCGCCCGGGGCAGCTCACCCCCATCGACTACCGGATGCTCCGGCGGCTCTGCCGGGCCGAACTCGCCGTGGCCCAGGGCGACCGGGGCAAGGCGCTCACCGAGATCCGGTCCGGGCTCACCGAACTCGACGCCGTGCGGGACCGGATGGGTGGGCTGGACCTCGTCTCCGGGACCGCGTTGCACGGGCAGGAACTCGCCGATCTGGCCGTGAAGCTCGTGCTGGAGCGCAACGACGCCCGGCGCCTGTTCGTCTGGCTCGAGCGGACGCGCGCGCAGACCTACCGCTACGAACCCCTCTCCGCCGGGACCGATCCGGAGCTCGCCGCGCGCGTGGCCGAGGTGCGGGGGCTCGGGCAGGCGATCCAGGAAGCCCAGCACGACGGGCACCCCATCGCCGGGCTGCGGGCGAAGTACAACGAACGGCTGCGGGAGGCCCAGCGGCTCGGCTGGCACACCGGGCGGTGGGGCCGGCCGCGACCCGTCGCGGGGCTCGCCGAGGTCGTCGCGCGGCTCGGGGAGCGGGCGATGGTCAGTTTCGCCGCTTCCGGGGACGAGCTCGTCGCCGTCGTCGTCGCCGGGGGTGAGTGCCGGCTCGTGCGGCTCGGGTCCGCCGGGGCCGCGGCCGAGTCCGCGCGCGTCCTCAACGTCGACCTCGACGCCTTGGCGCCCGACAACCTGCCCGATCGGCTGGCCGAGGTCGTCATGGCGTCGGCGCACAAGCAGGCCGACAAGCTCGACACGCAGCTCATCCAGCCCCTGGCCGACAGCATCGGCGACCGCGAGCTGGTCATCGTCCCGACCGGCCCGCTCTACGCCGTGCCGTGGGGCGTGCTGCCGGGCCTGCGGGGGCGGCCGACCGTCGTCGCGCCGTCGGCGACCGCCTGGCTGGCCGCCGAGCTGACGAAGTCGTCGCGCGCCCGCAAGATCGTGCTCGTCCGCGGGCCCGGGCTGGCCGGCGCCCGCGGTGAGCTCGAGAAGCTCACGACCCACTACCGCACCGCGACGACGATGACCGGCGCCAAGGCCACCGTGAAGTCCGTGCTGCGTGCGATGGACGGCGCCAAGCTCGCGCACTTCGCCGCGCACGGCGCGCACGAGCCGGAGAACGCGTTGTTCTCCCGGCTGGAACTCGCCGACGGCGCCCTCTTCGGGCACGAGATGGCCGGGCTGCGGCAACCGCCGCGGCAGGTCGTGTTCGCCGCCTGCGAGCTGGCGATGAACCGGATCCGGCCCGGCGACGAGGCCCTCGGCTTCGCCAGCGCGCTGCTGGCCAGCGGCTCCCGGACGGTGATCGCGCCGCTGTCGCGCGTCGGCGATCTCGCCTCGGCGGCCGCGATGGACGACTACTACCGCGCGCTGGCCGTCCGGGAAAGCCCGGCGCTCGCGCTGGCCGACGCGATCGCCGTCGACCCCTTCCGGCGCCCCTTCGTCTGCCTCGGCGCCGGTTAGCCCGGCTGGGCCGGCGGTGACCACACCAGCCGCGGGTCGGTCTGGACGAAGCTGCCGAGCAGCTGGTCGATCCGGGTCAGCACGTCGAGGTCGAGCCGGACGCCGGCGGCCTTGGCGTTCTCGGTGACCTGCTCCGGGGTGCTCGCGCCGGTCACCGCCGAGGCGACCGTCTCGTGCTGCAACGTCCACGCCAGCGCGAGCTGGGCCATCGTCAGGCCGGCGTCGTCCGCGACACCGCGCAGCAACGCCACGCGCTCCAGCAGCTCCGGCATGAGCAGCGGCCGGGTGGAAGACGGCCCGGCCGCGCGCGACCCCGCCGGGATTCGCCCGTCCCGGTACTTGCCGGTCAGCACGCCCTGGGCGAGCGGCATCGACGCGAACTGCCCGAGGCCGATCCGCGTGCCCACCGGCATCACCTGCGCCTCGGGCACCCGCCACAGCATCGAGTAGTGCGGCTGGTTGGCGATCAGCGGCACGTCGTACCGCGCGGCGGCCTCGTGGGCCTGCAGCAGCTGCTCGGCCGTCCACTCCGACGTGCCCACGTACCGGATCTTCCCCTGGCGCACCAGGTCCGAGAGCGCGAGGAACGTCTCCGCGACCGGGGTCCGGTAGTCGAAGCGCAGCAGCTGGTAGACGTCGACGTGGTCGGTGCGCAGCCGCCGCAGCGAGCCCTCCAGCGACGCGATCACGTGCTTGCGGCTCAACCCCGCGTCGTTCGGGCCCGGCCCCTCCGGCCAGAACACTCCGGTGCACAGCACCAGGTCGTCGCGGCGCGCACCGGCGAACGCCGCCCCGAACGCGGCCTCCGCCGCGCCGCCGTCCCAGGCCGCCGCGGTGTGGAACGTCGTGACACCCGCGTCCAGCGCCGCGGCGACGCAGCCCGGCGAGCCGTGCGTCAGCCAGTTCCCGTAGGCGATCTCGCTGACGGCGAGCCCGCTCGCGCCGACCCTGCGGTACTCCACGTCAGCCTCCCACGGCCATCTCGTCGATCCACGCGTCGACCGCGCCGGCCTTGCGCGCGAACGACTCCCGCACCGATTCGTGCGGCAGGATCAGGAACTGCTCTTCACCGAGCCCGCGCACGACCGCTTCGGCGACGTCCTCCGGGTCGATGAGCGGGGCCGCCGCGGCGATGGCCAGCGCGGCCGGGTGGCCGGCGGCGATGCCGGGCTCCAGCAGCGCCGTCCGGACGCCGAGCGGGCACAGCGCGCTGACCCGCACCCCGCGCGGCCGGTAGGTGATCGCCAGCCACTCGGCGAGGCCGACGGCCGCGTGCTTGGTGACCGAGTAGGGCGCGTCGCCCGGGATGCCGAGCAGGCCGGCGCCCGACGCGGTGATCAGCAGGTAGCCCTCGCCACGCGCCAGCATCGAGGGCAGCACGACCTGCGCGGCGTGGACGTGCTGCATGACGTTGATCTCCCACGACCGCTGCCACTGCTCGTCGGCCGCGTGCACGCCGGTGCCGAACGCGGCGCCGGCGTTGGCGCAGAACACGTCGAGGTGGCCGAACTCGGCGCGGGCCGTCGCGACCAGGGCCTTGAGGTCCTTTTTGGACGTCGCGTCGGCGGCCACGGCGACGGCCCGCCCACCGGCGGCGGTGATCTCGTCCGCCACCCGGGCGGCCCCCGGGGCGTCCACGTCGGACACAACCACCCCGGCCGCGCCTTCCGCGGCGAAGCGGCGGGCCATGGCGGCCCCGATTCCGTGTGCCGCGCCGGTCAGCGCGACCACGCGTCCAGTCAGTTCCACGCGGGCTCCAGGTATTTCAGCGTCGAATTGTCACGCGAGTGCGGGAAATGTATTTCCCGGTTGCGATGCGGGTGATAAAAGTGCTGGTCAGTGCCATGATCCTGCCTTGTTCCACAGTTTTGCACGTTAGCACGAGTATTGCGTTTCCGGTGCCTGGTGCGTTATTCCTGAAGATCGCAACGCCCCGCGCACAGGAGGTCCGCCGATGGCCGAGCTCGTCCCGCCGTCGCACATTCGACGGCTCCGGTGCCTGGGAGTCGGCGATCCCGACGTGGTCGCCGCGGTCGCGCGCCGCGGCGGCCTCGGCGTGCTCGACGGCGCCGATCCGGAAGCGCTGCGGCTGGTCGCGGCCCGGGTCCGGGTGCCGTACGCCGTGCGGACGGACGGCCCGGTGCCCGAAGGTGCGGCCTTCGCCGTCCGGACGCGGGCGCCGTGGGCCGGGTCGTTCGCCGAGGTCGCGGACGTCGCCACGGCCGCGGAGGCCGTCCGCGGTGGCGCACTCGGGCTCGTCGCCCGCGGCGGTGATCTGAGTGACTTCGTTCTGCTGCAACAGCTTCTGGCCGCCTTCGACGTCCCGGTCTGGGGCCGGGTGGCCGGGCCGCGGACGGCCGTGGGCGCGCTGGCCGGAGGTGCCGCGGGGGTCGTCGTCGAATCCACTGTGGACGTCGGCCGGGTCGTCGGCGCGAAGGTGCCCGCGGCGCCGCTCGGCACCGGGTTGTGCCGGACGCTCGGCACCGCGCTGCCGGTCGTCCAGGGCCCGATGACGCGGGTGAGCGACCAGCCGGGCTTCGCGGCCGCGGTCGCCGACGCGGGCGGGTTCCCGTTCGTCGCGGTGGCCACGGCGAACGGCGCGCGCACCGCGGAGCTGCTCGCCCGGACCGCCGAACGCCTCGGCGACCGGCCGTGGGGCGCGGGCATCCTCGGCTTCGTGCCCGACGACCTGCGGGTCGCCCAGCTCGCCGCCATCCGGGCGGCGCGGCCGCGGTGCGTGCTGGTCGCGGGCGGCAAACCGGGACAGGCCAAGGCTCTGGAAGCCGACGGGATCGCGACGTTCCTGCATGTGCCCTCGCCGGTCCTGCTCCGCCAGTACCTCGACGCCGGGCTCCGCCGGTTCGTCTTCGAGGGCGCCGAATGCGGCGGGCACGTCGGCCCGCGGGCGAGTTTCGAGCTCTGGGAGGAACAACTGGCCGTCCTCGACGGCGCGAAGGACGTCGAGGTGCTCTTCGCGGGCGGAATCCACGACGCCCGCTCGGCCGCCATGGTCGCCGCAATGGCCGCGCCGCTCGACGCCGGTGTCCTGATGGGCACCGCGTACCTGTTCACCGAAGAAGCCGTGACGCACGGCGCGATCACCGGCCTGTTCCAGGACCGCGCGCTCGCCGCGGACGCCACCGTGACCCTGGAAACCGCGCCGGGCCACCGCACGCGGTGCCTGCCGAGCCCGTACACGGCTGAGTTCGCGCAGGTCAAGGCGAGTTTGGGCGACACACCCGAAGCCTGGCAACGGCTGGAGGAGCTGAACACCGGACGGCTGCGCGTCGCCAGCAAGGGCGTCCGCCGCGACGGCGAGGCGCTGGATCCCGCCACCCAGCTGGCCGAGGGGATGTTCATGGCGGGCGAGGTCGCGGTGCTGCGGGACCGCCGGACGACGATCGCCGAGCTGCACGGCGACGTGACGTCCGGCAAGACGTTCGTGCGCCCGGAAGAACCGGCGACGAACTCGGACGACATCGCGATCGTCGGCATGGCCTGCACGTTCCCCGGCGCGCGCGACCTCCCGGCGTTCTGGTCCGCCGTCCTCCGTGGTGACGACGCCGTCACCGAAGTCCCTCGCGACCGCTGGGACCCGGAAGTCTACTTCGGACAGTCGACGTCGAAGTGGGGCGGCTTCCTGCCCGCGCTGGACGTCGACCCGCTGGAATACGGCATCCCGCCCTCGGCGATGGGCAGTATCGACCCGGCGCAGCTGGTGTCGCTGGAGACCGCGCGCCGTGCGCTGGCCGACGCCGGGTACGCGGACCGGGACTTCGACCGCGAGCACACGAGTGTCGTGTTCGGCGCGGAGGCGGGCGGCGACCTGGCGAACGCGGGCACACTGCGGTCCCTGCTCGACGGCTACCTCGACGAGGTGCCACCCGAACTGCTCGCCCAGCTGCCCGAGCCGACCGAGGACACGTTCCCGGGCACGCTGGCCAACGTCATCTCGGGCCGGATCGCGAACCGGCTCGACCTCGGCGGCGCGAACTACACGGTGGACGCGGCGTGCGGCTCGTCGCTGGCCGCGCTGGACCTCGCGGCGAAGGAGCTGCGCGCGGGAACGAGCTCGCTGGTCCTGTGCGGCGCGGTCGACCTGCACAACGGCATCCACGACTACCTGATGTTCACCTCGGCGGGGGCGCTGTCCCCGACGGGCCGCTGCCGCCCGTTCGACGCGGCGGCCGACGGCATCGCGCTGGGCGAGGGGGTGGCGTGCCTGGTGCTCAAGCGCCGGTCCGACGCCGAGCGCGACGGCGACCGGATCTACGCGCTGGTCAAAGGCGTCGGCGCGGCCAGTGACGGCAAGGCGCTCGGGCTGACGGCGCCGCGGCCGGAGGGTCAGCGCCGCGCGCTGGAGCGGGCGTACCGGGACGCGGGAGTGTCCCCTGTGGACGTGGGGCTGGTCGAAGCCCACGGCACGGGAACGGTGGTGGGCGACGCGACGGAGCTGCGCACGCTGACCGGCTTCTTCACCGAGGCCGGCGCCGAGCCGGGTTCGTGCGTGCTGGGGTCGGTGAAGAGCCAGATCGGCCACACGAAGTGCGCGGCGGGACTGGCGGGGCTGATCAAGGCGGCACTGGCGCTGTGGCACGAGGTGGTCCCGCCGACGCTGCAGCTGACCAAGCCGAACGACGCCTGGGACCCGGCGGCGAGCCCGTTCACGTTCACGACGGCGGCCCGGCCGTGGGCAGATCCGGCCCGGCTGGCGGGGGTGAGCGCGTTCGGCTTCGGCGGGACGAACTTCCACGCGGTCCTGGGCGCGGCGCCGGTGGCGCCGGATCGCAGGCACGGGTTGCGCGACTGGGCGCCGGAGGCGGAGCAGGCCCTGGTGGAGCTGGACCGCACGGTGGCGGAGAAGCAGACGGGCGGCTCCGGCAACGGGAGTGCCGCCCGGCGGCCGATGGCCGCCGCCGGGCCGGGTGAGCGGGGTGGCGTGGGCGCGGCTGATGCGGCGGCGGCCGGCGCGAAGGTCGCCGACCCCGGCAAGGTCGCCTTTCTCTTCCCCGGCCAGGGCAGCCAGCGCACCGGCATGCTCGCCGAGCTCTTCGTCCACTTCCCCGAACTCGCCGAGCTTCTCCGCCTCGCTCCCGACATCGCCGCCACGGCTTTTCCGCCGCGCGCTTTCACCGCCGAGGCGGTCGACGCCCAAGAAGCCGCTCTCACCGACACCCGCGTCGCCCAGCCTGCTCTCGGGCTCGTCGAAACCGCTGTCACCCGGCTGCTCGCCCAGGTCGGCGTCCACCCCGACTTCCTCGGCGGGCACAGCTATGGCGAGCTCGTCGCCCTCTCCGTCGCCGGGGCCTTCGACACCGAGACCCTCCTGCGCCTCAGCCGGGCCCGGGCGCAAGCCATCGCCGAGGTCGCGCAACCGGGCACCATGGCCGCCGTCAAAGCGAACCGGGATGCGCTCAGCGCCACCCTCATCGGTCCCGACGTGGTCGTCGCCAACCACAACGCGCCCGAACAGGTCGTCCTCTCCGGTCCCGTCCCCGCCGTCGAACGCGCCGTCCGGCGGCTCGGGGAAACCGGCATCTCCGCCCAGCGGATCCCGGTCGCCTGCGCCTTCCACAGTCCGCTGGTCGCCGCCGCGGGAGAGGTGTTCGCCCGGGCACTCGACGAAGAAGAAATCAAGTCCCCGCGGAAACCCGTCTGGGCCAACCGGATCGCGAAGCCCTACCAAGACGATGTACGCGGTGAATTGGCCGCGCAAATCGGGGCCCCGGTGCGGTTCCTCGACCAGATCGAAGCCATGTACGCGGCCGGGGCGCGCATCTTCGTCGAAGCCGGGCCCGGGCGCGTCCTCACCCGGCTGGTGAAGGACATCCTCGGCGATCGGCCGCACACCGTCGTCGCCTGCGGGCCGGACCTCACCGGCTTCCTGGCCGCGCTCAAGGCCCTCGCCGAAGCCGGTGTCGACGTCCGGACCGAACGGCTGGCCCGGCCGAAACCTCCCGGACCCGCACCCACCGCCTGGGCCGTCGACGGGCGGTCCGCCCGCGCGCCCGGTTCCGCCGCCCCCGCCCTGCCCCCGGCTCGACGAATCCGGAGTACCGCCATGACCCAGCCCGCGCCCGGCCGTGACCAGGCGATCGCCGACTTCCTGCGCACCACCCGCGAACTCGTCGCCGCGCAGCGCGAGGTCATGCTCGGCTACCTCGGCAGCGCACCCGCCGCACCCGCCGCCCCGCTGCCGGCCCCGGTCGTCGTCGAAGAACCGGTCCCGCAGGAAGAACCCGAACCCGAAGCCGCCGACGTCATGAGCACCGTGCTCGGCGTGATCAGCGAACGCACCGGCTACCCGGCCGACATGATCGCCGCCGACCTCGACCTCGAAGCCGACCTCTCGATCGACTCCATCAAGCGGACCGAGATCGCCGGCACCCTGCTGTCCCGCCTGGGCCTGCCCGCCGACGACCGCACCGACCAGCTCAGCCGCGACCGCACGGCGAACGCCCTCGCCGCGCACCTGGAAAGCTGGCTGACGCCGAAACCACCCGCCGCCCCGCCGCGCCGATACCGCCTCGAGCGGGTCCCGGTGCCGTTGGACCCGGACCCCGGGCGGCTGCGCGGGAAAACCGTGGCCACGCCGGACGACGCCGTGGGGGCCGCCTTCGCCGCGGCCGGGGCGGAGGTCGTCACCGGGGACGCGGACATCACCGTGCTGTTCGCCCGCGACCTCACCGAGGTCTTCAACCAGCTCAAAGCCCTGCGAGGGGACGTCTTCGTGGCGGCGGAGCCGGACACCGTCCCGGGGCTCCGGGGCCTGGTGCGGTCGGCCGCGTTGGAGCGCGACGGCGTGACGCGGCTCGTCGAGGTCACGCAGGACGTGGCGAAAACGCTGGTGGACGAAGCCCTCAGCGACGGCCCGCCGGTCGTCGGCCACGACAACGCCGGCCGCTTCACCATCGAGCCGCGGCCTGCGGACCTGCCGTCGATCGCCTACTCCGGCGCCGGTCCGGGCAGCGGTGAACTCGCCGCGCTGGGCCTGGGGCCGGACTCCGTCGTGCTGCTCGTCGGCGGGGCCCGCGGGATCACCGCCCGCGCCGCGGTCGCGTTCGCCGCTTCCGGGTGTCGGCTGGAGCTCGCCGGGCGGACGCCGTGGCCGGGTGAACCGGACGACCTGCCGCAGGACACCACGGCGATGCGCGCGGTGCTGGCCGGCCGCGGCGGGCCGGTCGCCGACATCGAACGCCGGGTGCGGACCGCGCTGGCCCAGCGCGAGATCGGCCGGACCCTCGACGAGATCCGCGCTGCCGGCGGCAACCCGGCCTACCACAGCATCGACGTGCGCGACGCGGACGCGGTGCACCGGCTGATCAAGGACCTCGGCGGGCGGGTCGACGGCGTCGTCTTCGCCGCCGGGGTGATCGACGACAAGCTCATGGCGGACAAGGACGAGCCGTCGTTCCGGACCGTCGTCGAGACCAAAGTGGATGGTGCACGTGCCCTGCTCGGCGCGCTCGAGGCCGAGCCCGGGTTCGTCGCGTTCTTCGGCAGCATCGCCGCGGTGCTCGGCAACCGCGGCCAGACCGATTACGCCGCCGCGAACGACGCGCTCGAAACCCTGGGGACGACCTGGCCGGGCCGTGCCGTGACCGTCCACTGGGGACCGTGGGCGCCGGACGGCGACCACGCGGGGATGGTGTCGCCGGAACTGGCGCGCGAGTACGAACGCCGCGACGTCGCCCTGCTCGACCCGGCCGAGGCCACCGCGGCCCTGCTGCGGGAACTCGCCTACGGCACGGACCGTGCGGTGCTGTACACGGCGTCGCTGTGGTGACCCCGGTCGCGATCGTGGGCATGGGCGTGTTCCTGCCCGGCGCGTCCACGATGGACCAGTATTGGCGGAACCTGGTCAACGGCGTCGATGCCGTCACCGAAGTCCCGCCGCACCACCGGGACCCGGAGTTCCCCGGCCGCCGCGGCGGCTTCACCCCGGACACCCTGGACTTCGACCCCGTCGCCCACGGCGTCCCGCCGACGTCCCTCGACGGCACCGAGCCGGACCAGCTGACGGCGCTGG
Source organism: Amycolatopsis bullii (assembly GCF_014654205.1). GTDB lineage: Bacteria > Actinomycetota > Actinomycetes > Mycobacteriales > Pseudonocardiaceae > Amycolatopsis > Amycolatopsis plumensis. The sequence goes on along the minus strand of NZ_BNAW01000035.1, from coordinate 47,626 downwards.
CCGTCGCCGTGACCGCGGTCGGCGACGCCGGGGGCCTCGGCCGGCTCGGCGACCCGGAGCGGATCGGTGTCGTGCTCGGCCGCGGCGGGTACCTCTCGCCCGGCCTGCGGGGCTTCGACCAGCGGGTCCGCACCGTCCGGCAGATCACCCGCACGGTCGGCGAGCTGATGCCGTCGGCCGGGCCGGCCGTCCTCGAGCGGCTGCGGACGGCGCTGCTCGAACCGCTCGGCGAGTTCCGGCCCGAGACCGCCGCCGGCCTGGTTCCGAACCTCGCCGCCGCCCGGGTGGCGAACCGGCTCGACCTCGGCGGCCCGGCGTACACGGTGGACGCCGCCTGCGCGTCCTCATTGGTCGCCGTCGACCAGGCCATCGGCGAGCTGACCCGCGGCCGCTGCGACGTCGTCCTCGCGGGCGGCGCGCACCAGACCCAGGACGACACGCTGTGGGCCCTGTTCACCCAGCTGGGCGCGCTGTCGCCGAGCCAGCGGATCAGCCCGCTGTCCCGCGAGGCGGACGGCATGCTCATCGGCGAGGGCACCGCGATCGTCGTGCTCAAGCGGCTGGCCGACGCCCGTCGCGACGGCGACCGCGTGTACGCCGTGATCCGCGGCACCGGCACGTCGAGTGACGGCCGGGGCGCGAGCCTGCTCAGCCCGTCCGTCGCCGGGCAGACCCTCGCCCTGCGCCGCGCCTGGGCGGGGCGCGATCCCGCGGAAATCGGGCTGCTGGAGGCCCACGGCACCGCGACCCCCGCCGGGGACGCCGCCGAGCTGACCACCGTGGCCGACGTCTTCGGCCCGGCGGACGGGCCCCGTGCGGTGATCGGCTCGGTCAAGTCGATGATCGGGCACACGCTGCCGACCGCCGGGGTCGCCGGGCTGGTCAAGGTGGCGCTGGCCCTGCACCACGGCGTCCTGCCGCCGACCCTGCACTGCGCCGACCCGAACCCGCTGCTCGACAAGACGCGGTTCCGGGTGCTGGCCGAGGCCGAGCCGTGGGGCGCGCTGCCGCGGGTGGCCGCGGTCAACGCGTTCGGCTTCGGCGGGGTGAACGCCCACGTCGTCGTCGAAGCCGGCGATCCGGCGCCGAAGCGGCGGGTTCGCGTCGACGAGCCGGAACGCGTGCTGCGCCTGGCCGCGCGCACACCGGCGGAGCTGCTGGACCGGCTCGACCGGCCCGGCCCGGGCGACGGACCGTGCCGGCTCGGGATCGTGGGCCCGGACGACCGCAAGCTCGCCGCCGCCCGCCGGGTGGTCACCAAGGTGGCGGCTGAGGGCCGGTCGTGGCACGGCGCCGGTGACGTCTGGTGCAGCGTCGATCCCCTCCTGCCGGGCGGGAAGACAGCGTTCGTCCACCCGGGACTGGAAGCCGGCGGCGAACCGCGCCTCGACGACGTGGCCCGGCACTTCGGCCTCGACCGGCCACGGTGGTCGACGGCGAACGTGCTCGACCGCGCGGCGAGCGTGTCGGCGGCCGGGCTGCTGCTCGACGACGTCCTGCGGCGGCTCGCGATCCGGCCGGACGCGCTCGCCGGGCACAGCGTCGGGGAGTGGACGGCCATGCAGGCCGCCGGGATGTGCACCGCGGTGCCGGACGCCTTGGCGCGCTACTGGCCGGACGGCTTCGAGCTGCCCGAGGCGGACTACCTCGTGCTGGGCGCCCCGGCGGCGCGCGTGGCCGAACTGCTGCCCGGCGAACTCGTCGTCTCGCACGAGAACGCGGCGCGGCAGACCATCGTGTGCGGGCCGCCCGATGTGGTCGCCGACTTCGCGACGACCTGCCGGGGTGCCGGGATCGTGGCCACCACGCTGCCGTTCCGGTCCGGTTTCCACACCCCGCTCATGCGGCCCTACCTCGCGCCCTTCGCCCGGCTCGTCGCGGACCTGGACCTGCGCGCCCCGGCGCTGCCGGTGTGGTCGGCGACGACCACCCGGCCGTACCCGGCGGCCCCGGAGGACGTCCGCCGGCTCTACCTGGACCACCTGCTGCGCCCGGTCCGGTTCCGGGAGCTGACCGAAGCCCTGCACGACGCCGGGTTCCGGGTGTTCGTGCAGGTCGGCGCCGGTCAGCTCGGCTCCTTCGTCACCGACACGCTGGGCGAGCGGCGGCACCTGGTCGTCGCCGCCGCGTCCGGCACCCAGCCCGGGCTCGCGCAGCTGCGGCGCCTCGCGACCGCGCTGTGGACCGAAGGCGGCGACCCGGACTTTGCGGCGCTGGAACCGCGGCGGATCCGGCTCACCACCGGCAATGCCCTGCTCTCGCTGGGGGAATCGGCTCGCGGCCTGCTCGAGGAGCCGAGCCTGCCTGCCGGCTTGCCGGATCCGATCGTCGCCGAGTTCACCGCGTTGCTCACCGAGACCCGCCGGGCCGCCGCGGACGTCGTCGCGGCCGCCCGCCGCCGCGTCGAGTCCACTGTGGAGGTCTCGGTGGCGGCCATGCCGTACTTGCGCGACCACCGGTTCTTCCGGCAGCGCGACGGCTGGCCCGACGAATCGGACTTCCGGCCGGTGGTGCCCGCGACGACCCTGGTCGACCTCGCCTGCCGGGCGGCCGAGCGCGCCTGGCCGGGCACGACGGCGGTCGCGGTGCGGGACGCCGTGTTCTCCCGCTGGCTCATCGCCGCCCCGGCGCAGCACGTGCCGCTGTCGATGAGCCGCGAGGACGATCACGTGACCGTCGAGATCGGGCCGTACGCGCTGATGACCGTCGCGCTGGGGGCGTTCACCCCACCGCCGCCGCGGGCCGAGGTGCCCGGGCCGGAGACCGCGCCACCGCTGAGCGCGGCCGAGATCTACGCCCGGCGCGAGATGTTCCACGGCCCCGCCTACCAGGGTCTGGCCCGGCTGACCGGCCTCGGCGCGCAGCACATCCGCGGCGAGCTGGTCGTCCCGGAAGCGCCCGGCGGGCTGCTCGACAACGTCGGCCAGCTGCTCGGCTGCTGGCTGATGGCCACCCGGGCCGACGACCTGCTCGCGTTCCCGCGCTCGATCGGCCGGCTGACCTGGCACGGTCCCGAACCGGCGCCCGGAACCCGGCTCGAATGCCTGGTGCGGGTCCGGCTGCCCCGGCCGGACGTCCTCGAGATGGACGCCGAGCTGGTCCTCGACGGGCGGGTCCTGGCGAGCATCGAGGGCTGGCGGGACGTCCGGTTCCCCTGCGACCGCGCGGCCCACCGCGTCTACGCGTTCCCGGCGGAGCACCTCCTGGGGGAGCGGCGGGACGACGGCTCGGTCGCCGTCACCGACCGCTGGGCGACGGTCGCCGCGCGGGACATCTACGCCGGGATCTACCTCAGCGCGTCCGAACGCGCCGAGTTCGCCGCCGTCCCGCCGCGGCAGCAGCGCGGCTGGCTGCTGACGCGGATCGCCGTCAAGGACGCCGTCCGGGCACGGCTCGGTGAACCCGTCTACCCGGCGGAAATCCGCGTGCACGACGACGGCACGGTGTCCGGAAGGCACCGGGACCTGCCGCACTTCGCCGTCACGGCCGAACTGGACGGCGACACCGCCATCGCACGACTCAGGAGCGATTCATGACCATCGACCACGCGTCCGCCACGTTCGACGTCGTCGCCGAGCTGCTCGCCGAGCTCGTCGGTGACGCCGACGTCCTCGGCATCGAGATCACGCCCGACACGACCTTCCACGAAGACCTCCAGCTGGAGAGCATCGACCTGGTGACCTTCGCGAGCATCCTGTCCGAGCACTTCGGCGCCGACGTCAACCTCGCCGAGTACCTGGCGGAGAAGGACCTGGACGACGTCATCGGGCTGACCGTCGGCGACATCGCCCGGTTCGTGGGGGAGCGCACGTGCCCACGATGACCGTCAACGGGCTGCGCACGAACGTTCAGCTCGTGCCCGCCGGCGGCACCGAGACCGTGGTGTTCCTGCACGGCATGGGCACCGACAGCCTGGCGAGCTTCTACCTCACGCTGGCGCCGCCGGTCGCGGCCGCGGGCATCGACGTGATCAGCTACGACCTGCGCGGGCACGGCAAGACCGAGCGGCCAGAGCGCGGGTACACGCTCGGGGACTTCGTCGCCGACCTCGACGACCTGCTGCGGCAGCTCGGCGTCGACCGGCCGGTGCACCTGGTCGGCAACAGCTTCGGCGGCACGCTCGCCTACAGCTACGCCGTGGCGAATCCTTCGCGAGTCCGCAGCATCGTGTGCATCGAGTCCGAGCCCGCCACCGAGGTGTGGGCGGAGAAGATGAGCGCGATCCTCGCCCACACCGTGCGGTTCCTGCAGGTGGAAGAGAGCTTCGACTGGATCGAAGCGAACTTCAGCGCGCACCACCGGCGGCTGGCGCGGCTGGCCGCCGAGCGGATCACGTCGACGAAGATGGCCGAGGAGGTGCCGCTCGGGCCGTTGCTCACCTGGGAGCAGGTGGCGGGGATCGGCTGCCCGGTGCTGTCCATTTTGGGCAGTCACGGCTACCAGGCCGACGACCTCGAGGCGTTGACGTCACTGCTGCCGAACGGCGAGCTGCACGTGTTCGAAGGGCAGGGGCATTCGGTCCTGGTGGAGCAGCACCGCGAGGTGCGCGAGCTGGTGCTGAAGTGGATCGAACGGCACGCGGCGTGAGGTTCCTGCTGGTCGTGCCGCCGCTGGCCGGGCACGTGGCGCCGTTGCGCGGGGTGGCCGCGGTGCTTTCTTCGCGCGGGCATGCGGTGGCCTGGTGCGGTCCGGAGCCGGAGCTGTCTGCTTTGGTCTCCGGGAGGGTGTTCCCGGCGGGGGACTCCAGGCCGTTCTCCGTGGCTCTGCGGCCGCCGGAGCTGCGCGGGTTCGCGGCTCTGAAGTACCTGTGGGAGTCGTACCTGGTGCCGCTGGCCGACGCCATGGTGCCGGGGGTGGCTTCGGCGGTCTCCTCGTTCGCGCCGGACGTGGTGGTGGCCGACCAGCAGGCGATGGCGGGCGCGCTGGTGGCGGCCCGGTGCGGCGTGCCGTGGGCGACCTCGGCGTCGACGTCAACCGAGCTGGCCGACCCGCTGGGGTCGTTGCCGAAGATCGCGTCCTGGGTGACCGAGCTCCAGGCCGGGTTGCGGGCCCGCCACGGCGTGCTGCTCGGTGACCTGCGGTTTTCCCCGCATCTGGTGCTGGCGTTCACCACCCGCGCGCTGGCGGGGGAGGCACGGCCGGCGGTGCCGGTGGCCTACGTCGGGCCGGTGCTGCCCGCGGCTTCGGGTGAGTGGTCGCTTGTGGACGATCGCCCGCTGGTCGTGGTCACCTTGGGGACGTCGAACGGTGCGGCGGGTACCCGGTTCCTGGCCGAGAGCGTGGACGCGCTGGCGGGAATGCCGTCGGTGCGGGGGCTGGTGGTGGATCCATCCGGGGAGCTGAGCAGCGAAAGCGTCCTGCTGGCCCGGCGGATCCCGCAGGTGGCGGTGTTCGCGCGGGCGTCGGTGGTGGTCTGCCACGGCGGGCACAACACGGTCTGCGAAGCACTGGCGGCCGGGGTGCCGCTGGCGGTCGCCCCGATCCGGGACGACCAGTCGATGCTGGCCCAGCAGGTGACCGCGGCCTCGGCGGGCGTCCGGCTGCGGTTCGACCGGGCGAAGGCGGCGGACATCCGCGTGGCGATCGAGGCGGCGGAGCACTACCGCCCGGGCGCGGAGAAGATCCGCGAGTTCTTCGAAGCGGCTGGTGGCGCGGAGGAGGCGGCCACCCACCTGGAGTCGCTGGGTTAGGTCCGGGCGCGGAAGGTGCGGGCCGCCAGGACGGCGCCCGCCACCGCGGCCATCGCCGCGATCAGGAGCGCCACGACGAGAGACCAGCCGAGCGGGCGGGCCAGCGCCAGCGCCCGGGTCGCGTCGATCGCGTACGTCAGCGGGTTCACCGCCGAGACCGCGCGGACCCACGCCGGCATCGTGTCGAGGGGCATGTACGCGCTCGAGGAGAACATCAGCGGGAACATCACCACGAACGACGCCGCCTGCAGCGTCTCCGCCTTGCGCAACCACGTCGTGATCGCCACGAACACCCAGCTCAGGCACCAGCCGACCACCAACGTCAGCACCAGGGCCGATCCCAGGCCCAGTACCCCGCCCGCCGGGCGGAAGCCCAGGAAGACCACGCTCGCCAGGGCCGTCACCACCAGCTGGACGCCCAGCCGCGCGGAATCCGCCAGCGTCCGTGCCACCAGAACGGAGAACAGCGAGATCGGCAGGCAGCGCAGCCGCCCGGTGAAGCCGCCGTAGATCTCCGCCAGCAGGCCCGCTCCCGAACTCATCGCCGTCGTCATCGCGATGTTGACCAAGGTCGCCGGAACCAGGAAGTTCACGTAACCCTGGTACGCCGCGACACCCGGCAGCGCGCCGACACCGCTGAACACCTGGCTGAACAACAGCAACAGCACCACCGGCTGCAGCAGGCCGAAGAACACCAGGCGACGGTCACCGAACGCCGTGCGCAGCGATCGGGTGGCCAGCACGCGAACCTGCGTCCAGAAGCCGGACTCCGGCCAGGCCGTGGGATCACCGAGTGCGGCGACGGCGGCGTGGTGCCGGGGCGGCGTCACGACGCCGCCCGGTGCAGGGAAAGGTAGACGTCGTCGAGCGTCGGCTCGGTCACCGTCAGGTCGCGCAGGGGCGCGCCCGCCGCGTCGAGCGCGCGCACCACCACCGGGATGTCACCCGGGCCGGACAGCGGCACGGTGAGCACCAGCCCGGTGCGGCCGGCCGGGAGACCGAGGCGCGCCACCGCATCCGCCGCGCGCCGCAACGCCAGTTCGGTGCCGAACGTGCACGTCGCCGTCCGGGTCCCGAGCCGGGCCTTCAGCTGCGCCGGCGTCCCCGACACGGTGATGTGCCCGAAGCCGAGGACGACGACGTGGTCGGCCAGCCGGTCCGCTTCCTCGAGGTACTGCGTGGTGAGCACGACGGTGGTGCCGCGCGCCGCGAGGCCCTCGACGATCGTCCACAACCCGGCCCGGCTCACCGGGTCGAGCCCGGTGGTCGGCTCGTCGAGGAAGAGCACCTGCGGCGCGCCGACCAGGCCCGCGGCCAGGTCCAGCCGCCGCCGCATCCCGCCGGAGTACGTCCCGGCCGGGCGGTCGGCCGCGTCTTCGAGGCCGAAGGCGGCGATCAGTTCGGTGGCGCGCGCCAGCGCCTGCCGTGGTTTCGCGCCCAGCAGCCGGGCGATCAGCAGGAGGTTCCCGCGCCCGGACAGCGTGTCGTCGACCGCGGCGTACTGCCCGGTCACGCCGATCCGCCGCCGGACCGCGCGGCCGCGCTGCACGACGTCGTAGCCGCAGACGCGGGCGGTGCCCGCGCTCGGCCGGACGCGGGTGCTGAGGATGTCGATCAGGGTGGTCTTCCCGGCGCCGTTGTGGCCGAGGACCGCCAGCACCGCGCCGCGGGCGACGGTGAGGCTGATCCCGGCGAGCGCGGTGACTTCGCCGTACTGTTTCGCCAGGTCCGTCACGGCGATGACCGGTTGCGACATGACCGCTCCTTTCCTGCCGGGTAAAAGATATCGGGGCCGGGCCGTGTCGATCAAGAAGACCGCCGCCATCCGCCGTGCGCGTGACAATTTTCGCGGAATCGGATCGCATCCGCGTGACAAGGGCTGACCTGCGTGACTCTTCCGGCCGTGCGCTATCCCCTGCGCGTGACAAAGAATCGTCGGTGGCTTGTTCCCGCAGAAACACGGAGGTAGCTTTGCCGAAATTCCCCCATTTCCCGAGGTGACGACCCGTGAAGTTTTCGTGGAAGTCGAGAAAGCCCGCCTTCGGCCTGGCCGCGGGGGCCCCAACGGGGGGCCCCCGCGACCGTCGCGCTGGTCGGGGCGGGCCCGAGCCAGGCCGCGCCGGTGAGCCTGACGCTGAACTACAACTGCCCGTTCCCGCTGATCGGCGACCAGGTGCTGTCGGTGAAGATCGACACCAACCTGCCGGACAACGCCGTCGCGGGCGCCGCGTCGACCCCGATCACCTTCGACGTCGACGTCACCGTGCCGGAGACCGCCACCGAGGGCCTCGCCCTCGTCGGCGCGACTTCGCTGGACGGCTCGGCGAAGGCCGCGGCCGTGCTCAAGTACCCGGTCGACAAGACGCTGAACCTGAACCTGCCGCTGACGATCGCCTCGACGCCGGTGCCGCCGTCGGGCGCGTTCCACGTCAAGAGCAGCGGAAAGGCGCCGGCGGTGACGTTCCCCAGCCCGGGCACCGCGTCGGTGACGGTCGGGAACTTCAGCACCACGATGACCCCGCGCACGGCCGACGGCCAGCCGACCGACCTCGGCACGTTCACCTCGGACTGCGTCGCGGTCCCGGGCCAGAACCAGCAGCTGGGCACGTTCGAGATCAAGCCGGCGGGCGGCACCACGACCCCGACCACCCCGACCACGCCCACGACGCCGACCACTCCGACCACGCCCACGACGGAACCGACGACTCCGACCACGGAGCCGACCACTCCGACGACCGAGCCGACGACTCCGACCACGGAGCCGACCACTCCGACGACCGAGCCGACCACCCCGACCACCGAACCCACCACCCCGACCACGCAACCCACGACTCCGACCACGGAACCCACCACTCCCACGACCGAGCCGACCACGCCCACCACCGAGCCGACGACCCCGACCACGCAACCCACGACCCCGACCACCGAGCCCACGACGCCGACCACGGAACCGACCACCCCGACCACGGAGCCGACGACTCCGACCACGGAGCCGACGACTCCGACCACGGAGCCGACGACTCCCACGACCGAGCCGACGACCCCGACCACCCAGCCGACGACCCCGGTCACCACGCCGACGAACCCGCCGGGCGGCATCGAGGTCGAGTACTCGGTCAAGGGCAGGTCGGAGCTCAAGCAGCTGCACGCCACGCTGCCCCTCGGTCCCGGCACCCTGGACGCCAAGCTCGACGCGGCCTCCGGCAAGTTCGGCGCCCAGCTCGCGCTGCCGAAGTCGGACGTGAACTTCCGCGTCCTCGGCTTCATCCCGGCGTCCGCGACGGTGAAGCTGAACCAGGTCGGCGCGATCACCGGCACCCTCATCGCCGGTGCGGTCAAGGCGAACGCGCAGGTCGACGTCCAGCTCACCAAGGTCCGCGTGTTCGGCTTCCCGATCCTGTCGTCGAAGTCGTGCCACACGGTCAAGCCCGCGGACGTGCCGCTCGTCTCGGCGCCCGGCTTCGACCCGCTCAAGGGCGGCAAGCTGACCGCCACCTACGGCATCCCGCAGTTCACCGGCTGCGGCTTCCTGACCGGCCTGATCACCGGCATCACCTCCGGCCCCGGCAACAAGCTGGACGTGGCCCTCACCAAGAAGTGAACTCGATGAAGCTGATCCGCTTTTCCCTGCCGCTCGTGCTGGCAGTGGCCGCGTTCTCGCTCGGCGCCGCGCAAGCCGCGCCGGGCGAGAACGCCCCGGCGGTGCCGGCGGCCACCCAGATCCCCTTCGGTTTCACCCTCGGGGACGCGCAGCAGCCGACCACGAGCCACGTGGCCAAGCTCGGGTCCGACGTCGCCTTCCCGCCGGGCACCTTCGACGGCGCGCTGGGCGGCCTCACGAGCACCGTGCCGATCACCGGCAAGCTGACCATCCCGCCCACGAACGGCTACTTCGTCGCGTTCCGGTTCATGGCCACCACCGGCCGGGTCGAAATCGTCCCGGACGGCGACGCCGCCGGGACCGCGACCGTCCACACGGGAAAAGACAAGGACTGCAAGGCCACCCAGACCAACATCTGCGCCGACACGGACGTGACCGCCAAGGTGTTCATCAAGCTCTCGGATGTCGAAGTGGACGGACGAGCCCTCGACGTCGGCCCCGACTGCCGGACGGCCCAGCCCGCGGCGGTGACCATCAAGGCGCTGGTGCCGATCTCGCTGCCCGCCCCGCCGGTGAAGGTGACGTCGACCTTCACCACGCCGGAGTTCGCCGGGTGCGTCGGGCACGAGGACGTCAGCCGGCTGCTCACCGGCCTGGTTTCGGGCCCGGGCAACACTTTCGTCTCCAATCTCCAGCTGCGCTGCTTCAGCACCGGGTGCAAGCAGCCATGACGACGTTCCTCAGCGAAGCGCCGCAGAAGGCCGCGAACGGCCTGCGTGAGTTCGGCCGGATGTGCGCGATGGGCCTCGACGTCCTGCTCGCCATGCTCCGCCGCCCGTACCAGGTGCGGGAGTTCGTCCAGCAGTTCTGGTTCATCGCCAGCGTGTCCATCACGCCGGCGATCCTGGTCTCGATCCCGTTCGGCGCGGTCATCTCGCTCCAGCTCGGCTCGCTCACCAGCCAGATCGGCGCCCAGCAGTTCAACGGCGCGGCGAGCGTGCTGGCCGTCGTGCAGCAGGCCAGCCCGATCGTGACGACGCTGATCATCGCCGGCGCGGGCGGCAGCGCCATCTGCGCCGACCTCGGCGCACGCAGCATCCGCGAGGAGATCGCCGCGATGGAGGTGCTCGGCGTCTCGCCGATCCAGCGGCTGGTCGTGCCGCGCGTGCAGGCCGCCGTCGGGGTGTCCGTGCTGCTGAACGGCCTGGTCAGCGTGGTCGGCGTGCTCGGCGGCTACTTCTTCAACGTGATCGTCCAGGGCGGCACGCCCGGCGCCTACCTGGCCAGCTTCAACGCCCTCGCGCAGCTGCCGGACCTGGTCGTCAGCTCGATCAAAGCCGTCATCTTCGGCTACCTCGCCGGGGTCGTCGCGGCCTACCGCGGCCTCAACCCGAAGGGCGGCCCCAAGGGCGTCGGCGACGTCGTCAACCAGTCCGTCGTGATCACGTTCCTGCTGCTGTTCTTCGTCAACACCGTGCTCACCGCGCTGTACCTGCAGCTCGTCCCGGCGAAGGGAACCTGAGTGGCCATCCTCGGCAAACCCGGCGACCGGCTGTTCGACCTCGGCGACCAGCTGCTCTTCTACGTCCGCGCGCTCGCGGCCGTTCCGCTCGCCGTCACGCGCTACTTCCGCGAAGTCGTGCGGCTGCTCGCCGAAGTGACGTTCGGCAGCGGCGCGCTCGCGGTGATCGGCGGCACGATCGGCGTGATGGTCGGGCTGTGCGTGTTCACCGGCGTCACGGTGGGCCTGCAGGGCTTCAGCGCGCTGAACCAGATCAACATCTCGGCGATGACCGGCTTCCTGACCGCGTACTTCAACACGCGCGAGATCGCGCCGCTGGTCGCCGGGCTGGCGCTCTCGTCCACTGTGGGCAGTGGCTTCACCGCGCAGCTCGGCGCGATGCGGATCTCCGAAGAGATCGACGCCCTGGAGGTGATGGCCGTGCGGAGCATGCCGTACCTGGTCACCACCCGGATCGTCGCCGGGTTCATCGCCATCGTCCCGCTGTACGTCATCGGCCTGCTGATCTCCTACCTCGGCTCGCGGCTCACCACGGTCGTCTTCTTCGGACAGTCCGGCGGCACCTACGACCACTACTTCACGCTGTTCCTGCCGCCCGGCGACGTCCTGTGGTCGTTCGGCAAGGTGCTGGTCTTCAGCGTCGGCGTGATCCTGACGCACTGCTTCTACGGCTACCGCGCGAGTGGCGGCCCGGCCGGGGTCGGTGTCGCGGTCGGCCGGGCCGTGCGGACGTCGATCGTGCTGATCAGCGTGCTCGACCTGTTCCTCTCGCTGGCCATCTGGGGCGCGACGACCACGGTGAAGGTGTCCGGATGAGCCGGTTCCGCACGCAGCTCGCCGGGGTCGCCTTCCTCGGCGTGCTGGTCCTGCTCGGCTGGCTCGCGGTGGCCATCTACGACAAGGACTTCGACGACGCCGAACTGGTGACGCTGCGGGCGGACCGCCTCGGCAACCAGCTCGCGCCGACCGCGGAGGTCAAGGTCAAGGGTGTCCCGTTCGGCGAGGTCCGGGCGGTGCGCAGCACCCGGGCGGGCGCCGAGATCGACCTCGCGCTCGATCCGGCGAAGATCGGCCTGCTGCCCGGGAACGTGTCCGCGCGGCTGCTGCCGAAGACGGTGTTCGGCGAACGGTACGTCAACCTCGTGCTGCCGGACAGTCCACAAGGGAAACTCCAGGCCGGTGCCGTGATCGCCCAGGACCGTTCGACCAACGCCATCGAGCTGGAACGGGTGCTCGGCGACCTGCTGCCGCTGCTGCGCGCGGTCCAGCCGCAGAAGCTGAACAGCTCGCTCGGCGCGATTTCCCAGGCTCTCGACAACCGCGGGAAGCCCCTCGGCGACAGCATCGTCAAGCTGCAGGACCTCCTCGGGCAGGTCAACCCCCTGATGCCGCAGTTCAAGGCCGACATCACCGGCCTGGCGAACGCCGCCGACGTCTACACGAAGGCCGCACCGGACATCCTGCAGGCGCTGAGCGACCTGTCGACGACCGCGAAGACCATTGTGGACACCCGCGCGGACCTGGACAACCTGTACACGAGCGTCACCAGCGCCACCGGGCACCTGAACGAGTTCCTGCGCAAGAACAAGGACAACCTCATCGGCGTCTCGGCGGCGAGCCGGCCCACCCTGGAGCTGCTGGCGCGCTACTCGCCGGAGTTCCCGTGCCTGTTCGACGCGGTCAACCGGCTCAAACCGCTGATGGAGAAGGCCCTCGGCAAGGGCACGAACGAGCCGGGCCTGCACGTCACGCTCACCGTGCAGGACCCGCGCGAGAAGTACGTCCCCGGCCGGGACACCCCGCGGTTCGACGCCACCGGCGGCCCGAAGTGCTACGGCGGTGGCGCGGCGGCCGCCGCCGACGGCGACCTCGGGCCCGCGAACTCACCCGGCGAGCGGCGCCTGGTTGCGGAAATGCTGCGGCCGACGCTGGGTGAGGTACCGGACTGGAGCAGTGTCCTCATCGGACCGGCGCTGCGCGGGACGGAGGTGACCGTCCGATGAGGAGCGTTGCCGGACCCGCCGTCAAGGGCGTGATCTTCTTCCTGGTCACCGCGGCCGCCACCGCCGTGCTCGCGGTCACCATCGCCAATTCGAACGTCGGCGCGACGATCGGCTACACCGCCCGCTTCACCGACGCCACCTCGGTCAACCGCGGGGACGAGGTGCGGATGGCCGGGGTCCGGATCGGCCAGGTCGACTCGGTGCGGGTGGTCGAACACCGCCTCGCCGACGTCGAGTTCTCGGTCGGCCGCGCGCACCGGCTCACCGCGGCGGCCTCGGTCACCATCCGCTACCGCAACCTGGTCGGCCAGCGGTACCTCTCGATCGACCCCGGTGCCACCGACACGGCACCGACCCTGGCCGAAGGCGCGCAGATCCCCCTCGAACGGACCAGGCCGGCGCTCGACCTCACCGCGTTGTTCAACGGCTTCAAGCCGCTCTTCCAGGCGCTTTCGCCGAACGACGTCAACCAGCTGTCGTTCGAAATCATCCAGGTCCTGCAGGGGGAGGGCAGCACGATCGACAGCCTGCTGCGGCACACGGCGTCACTGACCTCGACGCTGGCCGGGAAGGACGCGCTGATCGGCCAGGTGATCGGCAACCTCAACACCGTGCTCGACACGCTGAACGCCCAGGGCGACCAGTTCGACACGCTCGTCGACACCACCGCCCAGCTGGTCACCGGCCTCGCCGCGGACGCCAAGCCGATCGGGCAGGCCATCGGCGGCCTCGGCGAGCTGACCACAGCGACCGCCGGGCTGCTCGAGCAAGGCCGTCAGCCGCTCAAGGACAGCATCACCGCGCTCGGCGACCTGTCGAAGAACCTGGCCGACAACACCCCGGTGTTCCAGCAGTTCCTCGACAACCTCCCGAAGAAGCTCGACCGGATCGGCACGCTCTTCTCCTACGGCTCGTGGGCGAACTTCTACCTGTGTTCGGTGCAGACCGACGCGAAACCGGCACCGGGTGGTCCGCCACCGGGCATCCCCGTCACCGCTGCGAGGTGCCGGTGAAACCGTTCCGCAGCCGCAACCCGATCGCCGTCGGCGCGGCGACCGCGCTGGTCATGGCCCTGATCGGCAGCGCCACCTTCTTCTCCGACGACCTGCCGCTCATCGGCGGCGGCACCACCTACCGGGCCGAGTTCCACGAGGCCGCGGGGCTCAAGCCGAACGACGAGGTCCGCGTCGCCGGGGTGAAGGTCGGCGAGGTCACCGACGTCCGGCTGGCCGGTGACCACGTCGAAGTCCTGTTCCGGGTCCGCGACACCTGGGTCGGCAACCGCACCACGGCGGCGATCAAGATCAAGACGCTGCTCGGCCAGAAGAACCTGGTGCTCGACCCGGTCGGCAACGCCGAGCTGAACCCGGACCAGGCCATCCCGGCCGACCGCACGAGCTCGCCCTACGACGTCACCGCGGTCTTCAACGACCTCGCGAGCACGGTCGGCGCCATCGACACCGACCAGCTCGCGCAGGCGTTCCGGGTGCTTTCCGACACGCTCGGCGCGTCCGCTCCCAGCGACGTCAAGACGGCTTTCACCGGCATCGCGGCCCTGTCGCAAACGCTGGCTTCCCGGGACGAGGAACTGGTCAAGCTGTTCCAGAACACCAACCAGGTCTCGAAGACGCTCGGACAGCGATCCGACCAGATCCAGGCCCTGATCCGCGACGGCAACACCCTGCTCACCGAGCTCAACGCCCGCAAGGACGCCATCGCGAAGCTGTTCACCGGCATCAAGAACCTCTCGATCCAGCTGCGCGGGCTGGTCGCGGAGAACCAGAAGACGCTCGGACCGGCGCTCGACCAGCTCGACCGCGTCGCCGGGGTGCTCCAGCGGAACCAGGGGAAGCTCGAGGACAGCCTGCGCCTGGCCGGGCCGTTCTACCGGCTGCTCGGCAACGCCGTCGGCAACGGCCGGTGGATCGACACCTACATCTGCGGGCTGATCCCCACCGGCACCACGCCGGGCAGCTGCCAGCCACCGAAGAACGGGGGACGCTGATGGCCCACCACCGCTCGAAGAGGGCACTTTCACGTGAAAGTGCCCTCTCCGCCACCCTCGTCGATCTGGGTGCGGCGGCGCGGCGGCGGACGAGATCGCGGGCCCTCACGCTCGGCGTCGTCCTCGCGCTCGTCGTGTCGGCCGCCTGGCCGGTGGTGACCGCGCCGGCCGAGCGGACGCTGACCGCGTACTTCACGGCCGCCGTGGGGATCTACCCGAACTCGGACGTCCGCGTCCTCGGCGTCGCCATCGGCTCCGTGTCCGAAGTGGAACCGAACGGCACCGACGTCAAGGTCACCATGACGCTGCGGCCCGGGGTGCCGCTGCCCGCCGACGCCGGGGCCGTCGTCATCACGCCGAGCCTGGTCGCCGACCGGTACGTGCAGCTCACGCCGGTCTACCGCGGCGGGCCGCAGCTGGCCGACGGCGCTTCGATCCCGCGGGAGCGCACCGCGACCCCGGTCGAGTTCGACGACCTGCTGCACAGCCTCAACCAGCTCATGTCGGCGCTCGGACCGCAGGGCGCCAACAAGGACGGCGCGGTCAGCGACGTCCTGACCCGGTCCGCGGACTACCTGAACGGCACCGGGCAGACCATCGGCACCGCGATCGAGAACCTCGGCGAGTTCGCCCGCACCGCGAGCGATTCGAAGGACGACCTGTTCGGTTCCGTCGACAACATCAGCAAGTTCACCGCGATGCTCGCGGCCAACGACGGCCAGGTGAAACAGGCCATTTCGCAGATCGCTTCGCTGAGCAAGGTGCTGGCCGACCAGCGCGACCAGTTCTCCGGCGCGCTGACCGAGCTGACCCAGGCGCTGAGCGTCGTGCAGGGGTTCATCAAGGACAACCGCGGCAAGGTTCAGTCCGATGTGGACAAGCTGGCCGACGTCACCCGGGTGCTCGTCAACCAGAAGGACTCGCTCGCCGAAGCACTGCAGGCGGCCCCGAACGCGCTGACGAACCTCCTGGGCGCCTACGACCAGGCCAACGGCACCATCGACGGCCGCGGCAACCTCCTCGAATTCGCGGAGCCGAAATGAAATCCCTGGTCAAGCTCGCCGCGGTGGTCACCCTCGCGCTGGTCACCACCGGCTGCGGCAGCGGCGTGAGCGTCTACGACATCCCGCTTCCGGGCGGAGCCGCGCTCGGCGACCACCCGATCCACGTGACCGCGAGCTTCACGAACGTCCTGGACCTGGTGCCGCAGTCCGGCGTCAAGGTCAACGACGTCCCGGCCGGCCAGGTCGTCAAGGTCGAACTGGCGCCGGACTCCCGCAGCGCGGTCGTCGAACTGCTGCTCAACGGCGACGTCGACCTGCCGGCCAACGCCGTCGCCCGGCTGCGGCAGGCCAGCATCCTCGGCGAGAAGTTCGTCGAGCTCGCCCCGCCGGACGACGCGACGCCGTCGGGGCGGCTGCTCGACGGCGCGACCATCCCCCTGGACCGGTCGACGTTGACACCCGAGATCGAGGAGGTCTTCGGAGCGCTGTCGCTGCTGCTCAACGGCGGTGGTGTCGCGCAGGTCCAGAACATCAGCCACGAGCTGAACGACGCCCTCGGGGGCAGAGAGACCGCAGCGCGTTCACTCCTGTCCAATTTGGACAGTTTTGTGCAGGGGCTCGACGAACACCGGAACGAGATCACCCGGGCCATCGAGAGCGTCAACAAGCTCGCGACGACCTTGAACGCGCACACCGACCGGATCACCACCACGCTGAACGGCCTCACCCCCGGCATCGGCGTGCTCAACCAGCAGCGGGAAGCCCTGGTCGGGATGCTGAAGTCGCTGGACGGGCTGACTTCGGTCGCCGTCGACACGGTCAACCGCAGCAAGGACGACCTCGTCGCCGACCTCCGCGCGCTGGAGCCGTTGCTGCGACGGCTGGCCGACTCCGGCGACAAGCTGCCGAAGGCGATGGAGATGGTCTTCACCTTCCCGTTCCCGGACGCCGCACTGGACACCATCCGCGGCGACTACCTCAACGGGTTCCTGAAAGCAGGCCACTGATGCTGACCCGGTTCGTGCGCGCGCAGGTGACGATCTTCGTCGTCATCGCCGTCGTCGGCGTCGCCTACGTCGGAGCCACCTACGCGGGCCTCGACAAGGTCTTCTTCGACCGCGGCTACACCGTGACCGCGCAGTTCCCGACCGGCGGCGGCATCTTCACGAACGCCGAGGTCACCTACCGCGGCGTGCCGATCGGCCGCGTCGGCGAACTGCGGCTGACCCCGGCCGGAATGGAAGCCGACCTCGAGATCGACTCCGGCACCGCACCCGTCCCGGCCGACACCGAAGCCGTCGTCGCGGACCGCTCGGCCGTCGGCGAGCAGTACGTCGACCTGCGGCCGCGCACCGACGGCGGGCCGAAGCTGCACGACGGCTCGGTGATCACCCAAGCCGACACGAAGATCCCGCTGCCGGTCGACATCGTCTTGTCGACAGTGGACTCCTTCGCCAACTCGGTGCCGAAACCCGCGCTGCGGACCGTCGTCGACGAGCTGTACAACGCGACGTCCGACGCGGGCCCGGCACTGGACCAGCTCGTCGGCCGGGGCATCGAGTTCGTGCAGGCGGCGAGCGCGCACGTCGCGCCGCTGACCCGGTTCGTCACCGACGCCCACACCGTGCTCGACACCCAGGTGCAGCAGGCCGGCGCGATCCGCGAGTTCGGTGCCAACGCGAAACTGCTGGCTTCGACGCTGAAGCAGTCCGACGGCGACCTGCGCACGCTGATCCCGGCAGTGCCCGCGGCCGCGAACGAGGTCGGCGCGCTGATCCGCGACTCCGGTCCGAACCTGGGGGTGCTGCTGGCGAACCTGCTGACCACCGCGGACGTCCTGGAAGCGCGCCAGGACGGGATCCGGCAGCTGCTGATCACCGCGCCGCAGGCGGTCGCGGCGGCGGGCACGATCGTGCGGCCGGACGGCGTCCACATCGGACTTTCGCTGACGTTTTTCGACCCACCGCCGTGCACCACCGGGTACACGACGCCGTACCGCAACGGCCTCGACACGTCGGTCCGCCCGCTGAACACGGCCGCGCGCTGTGCGCTGCCGAAGGGCGACCCGACGAACGTGCGGGGCTCGCAGAACGCACCAGGAGGACGGCCGTGAGGATTCTTGCGTGGGTGGCCGCGGTCTTGGCGGCCGTCGCCGCCGGCTGGTCGGGTTTCACCTGGTGGCAGGCGGCGCACGACGACGGCGTCGCCCGCGCGGTCGTCCGGGAGGAGGCGTTGCGGGCGGGCCGGACGGCGGTCACCGGACTGACCACCTTGGACTACCGGCAGGCCGCGCCCGGGTACCAGCACTGGCTGGACCTCTCCGGCGGCGCGCTGCACGACGAGCTCGCGGCCGACCGGCAGGGCAGCCTCGACCGGATCGCCCAGGCGAAGACCGTGACCACCGGGAAGGTGACCGACGCCGCGGTGACCGAAGTGGACACCGGCGCGGGGACGGCGAAGCTGATCGCCTCGGTCGAGCTGATCGTGGCGCCGGACGGCGGGGACGCCGTGACCAAGCGCAACCGGTTCCAGGCCGACCTGACCCGCGGCCCGGACGGCTGGCGCGTCACCGGCCTCGGCCAGGTTCCCGTCGGGGAGGCACCGTGAAGACAGCCACGAAGAAGCGTCCCGTGAAGGTCGCCGGCCGCCGGCACCCCGACCCTCGTGAGTGTTTGGACGGGTTAGAACCCGCCTTGCCACTCACGACCCCCGGGCCACGGCGGCGGGTGACGGTGGTGCTCGCGGTGGTGGCCGTGGTCATGGCGGGACTCGCGGTGTGGTTCACGCTCGAAGCGCGGAGCACGAACGCCGTCGTCGCGCACAACAGCGCGCTTTCCGATGTCGCAGGAACGGCCGAGGCCGGGAAGCAGGTCAGCGCCGCGCTCGGCACGGTCTTCTCCTACCGGTACGACGATCCGGCCAAGAGCGAGCAGGCGGCGAAGGACGTCCTGACCGGGCCCGCGCTCGCACAGTACGAACAGCTCTTCGGCCAGGTCCGGAAGCTGGCTGCCGAGCAGAAGCTGGTGGTGACGTCGACCGCCGTCGCGTCCGGCGTCAAGCTGCTCGACGGCGACCGGGCGGCGCTGCTGGTGTTCCTCGACCAGACCGGCACGAGAGGGGACGGGCAGCGCAGCACCGGCGCCGCCCAGCTGAGCGTCACGGCCGAGCGCGTCGCCGGGAAGTGGCGCGTCACCGGGATGTCCGCGGCCTGAGCATGCGCGAGGACCCCATGACCCTCTCCGAGCTGCTGGCCGGCCGCGCCGCGGCGGCGGGCTCGACGCCGGCCTTGACCTGGGCCCGGCCGGCGGTCACCTTGACCTGGGCCGAGCTGGACCGGCGGGTCACCGCCGTCGCCGCCGCCCTGCGCCGGGTCACCGAGCCGCGGCAGCGGGCGGCGATCCTCATCGAGCCGTCACCCGACCACGTCGTCGCGTTCCTCGGCGCGCTGCGGGCCGGGCTGGTCGCGATCCCCGCCGGGCCGGAGCGCCGGGCGAGCGTCCTCGCCGACGCCGAGCCGTCGATCGTGCTGGCGACCGCGGCCACCGTGCCCGCCATCCGGCGGTTCCTGGCCACTTTGGACACCTGCGGGCACCGGGTGCTCGCCGTGGACACCGTCCCGGACGCTTCCGGCTTCGCCGAAGTCCCGGTCACGCCGTCGGACGTCGCCTACCTGCAGTACCCGGGCGGGGTGATGGTCACGCACGCGAACGTGCTGGCGAACGCCCGGCAGGCGGCTCAGGCGCTGGGACACACCGCCGTGGTGAGCCGGCCGCCGGGCGATCCGCTGGGACTGGTGCTCGGGGTGGCCCTGCCGATCGTCACCGGCCGGCCCGTGGTGCACGACGCGTCCGCTCCCGACCCGCTGCCGGGGTGTTACGTCGTCGCCGAAGCGACCGCTCTGGTCGCTTGTGGACACCCGGCCGGCCAGCAGGTCGCGATCGTCGACCGCGCCGGAAGGCGGGTGCCGGCGGGCGACGTCGGCGAGATCTGGGTGAGCGGGCCGAACGTCGCCCGTGGCTACTGGCGGCGGCCCGAGGAGTCCGCGCGGGTCTTCTGCGCCCTCATCCCCGGCGACGACGAGCCGCGGTGGTGGCTGCGAACCGGTGACCAGGGCGTTCTGAACGCTTCGGGCGAGCTGTGCGTCACCGGCCGGAACTTCGTCGCCGGGCACCGGCCGGAGGACCTCGAAGCGACGGCCGAGCAGGCGCACCCGGCGATCCGGCCGCGTGCGGCGTCGGCGTTCGCCGTTCCCGGGGGCCAGGCCGTGGTGGTGCTCGAGCTGGCAGTCGGCGTCGTCCCGCCGCGCGGTGAGGTCGAGCGGGCGGTGCGGCACGCGGTGTCGGCGCGGCACGGGCTCACGCTGCGCCGAGTCGTCGTGCTGCAGTCCTCCATCGGGGACGGCCTGTGGTGACCGGGCCGGTGGAGCGGGCGCTGTCGCCGGGCGTCCCGTTCGCCACCTCGTCGTTCGAGGTGACGTGGCCCGAAGTGCCGCTGCCGCCGGTGGCCCCGCCCGGGCCGGGCGCGTGGCTGCTGCTCACCGACGAGCACCCGGCGGCGCTCGGCCGGGCCGTCGCGCTGGCCCTGGCGCTGGCCGCGGCCGGCGACGACGCGCTGTCGCTGCCGCGCGACGACCTCGACGAGCTGCCCGGGTTCCTCACCGAACGGCCGGTGCGCGGCGTCGTCTACCTGACCGGGTCGCCGTACGCCTACCACGATCCCGAGGCCGCGCAGGAACTGCTGCTGTCGGTGCGGTCGGTGGTCGCGCGCCTCGGCTTCGGCGTCCGGTTCCACCTGGTCACGCAGGCCGGCGGCGAGCCGGGGCTGGCGTGCCTGCGCGGGCTGGTGCGGGTGCTCGCCCTCGAGCGGCCGCAGCTGCGGGCCAGCCTGGTCGACTTCGACGCCCGGTCCGATGTGGACGTTCTGGCGCGCGAACTGCGGTCGGACGCGCCGGACGACGAAGTCCGCTGGCGGCACGACGTCCGGTACGCGGCCAGGCTGACGCGGGTGCCGTTCGCCGTCGAAGTGCCGACCGGGCCCGGCGCGTACGTCGTCACCGGTGGCCTCGGGCCCGCGGCCGCGCGGTGGCTGGCCGGCACGGGGGCCACCCGGATCGTCCTCTGTGGACCATCCGCGGGGGCGTCCGGCGCGGTGGTGGTCCCCGGCGACATCACGGAGCCCGGCGTCGCGGAGCGCCTGGTCACGGCGGCCACGGCGGACGGCCTCCCGCTGCGGGGCATCATCCACGCGGCGGGCGTCCTCACCGACGACCCGTCGGCGGCCTGGCACCGCGGCGTCCTGGGCGCCCGCCGCCTCCACGAGGCGACCGCGGACACCCCACCGGACTGGTGGCTCCTGGCCACGTCGGCCGCGGCGTTGTTCGGCGCCCCCGGCGAAACCTCCCGCGCCACGGCGGACGCCTGGCTCGAGGCGTTCGCCGCCTGGCGCCGCTCCCGCGGCCTCCCGGCCACGATCGTCCAGCTCGGCACCCCCCGCCTCCCCGACCTCCCCCGCCCCTACTTCTCCACCCTCTGACCGTGTCGACCCTCCAATCACACGTGATGCCCCTCCAATCACACGTGATGCCCCTCCAATCACGAGTGATGCCCCTCTGATCACCCGAGATACCCCTTTCCGCACACCGGCCCGCCGGGCGGGAACGGGCTTCAGGCGTGATCGGGCGGGCATCACGCGTGTCTGGAGGGGCATCACTCGTGATTGCGGGGTCGACACGAGGTCAGGGGAGGGTGGCGCGGAGGGCGAGGATCATCTCGAAGCGGGCGTCCGGGTTTCGGAGGTGGTCCGCGAAGAGGGTTTCCAGCTCCTGGGCCCGGGCACGGACCGTCTGGGGGTGGATCGCGAGGCGGTCGGCGACCTCGCGGACGTTGCCGCACGTCTCCAGCCAGGCGAGCAGCGTTCCCGCGAGCCGGTTGTACTGCTTCGGGGTCAACGACGTCAGCGGGGCCAGCCGGCGGCGGGACACCTCCGTCACGAGGAACGGCTCCTTGCGCAGCCACAACGTCGCGAGATGGTCTTCGCACCAGGTCAGCGGCTCGTCCGGGAGGACCTCCGCGGCCACCAGCCGCAGCGCCTCCTGGGCCGTCGCCAGCGAACGGCCGGCCTGACGCGGCGGGACCGGCGGCCCCACCGCCGCCCGGTGGCCGGCCAGGGCCGCGGTCAGCGCGCTCCGGTCCGCCGGCGCCGGCAACAGCAGCCGCGGGGTGCCGTCTTCGAGGTCCTCCAGTGCGCCCAAGCCGGTGACGTCGGCGGGCCCGTCCAGCGCCACCGCGACGAGCCGGTGCGGCAACGGCCACTCCGCCGCCGTCGCGGCCTCCTGCACCGTCCGTGACGGCGACGGCGGGTCCGCCAGCAGCAGGTCCAGCAGCCGGCGCCGCCGCCGTTCCAGCGCGCCCGCCGCTCGCGCCTGAGCCGCCGCGTGCCCCGCGATCGACAACGCCGACAGCTCGTCGATGTAGGCGAAAATGGCCTCGGCCAGCAGGCACAGCGTTGCCGACGGCACGCCCGCCCGCGTCCCCACCTCCGCCATCCGCCGCCACGTCACCCGCGCGCCCACCCGGTACGCGGCCTGCAGGACGTCGAGGTTGCGGCCCTGCGCGAGCTCGTGCACGCCGAGCCCGACGAACACCTTCCGCCGCTCGTCCGGCAGCGGCCCCGACGCGGCGATCCGGTCGATGAACTGCAGGATCGCCGCCTGGACGCCGGCCCGCAGCGCCTTCCCGAACGCGCCGTCGAGGGGCCGCGCGTAGTCCGGGATGGTCCGCTGGATCTCGCGCAGCACCTCGTCGGCGACGTCGAGCAGCCGCGGCCGGAACACCGCGGCCAGCTCGCGGGGGAGCATGGCCCACAGCTGCCCGGGCCTGCCGTCGCCGCTCAGCATCGGCCCGAAGGCCGTCTCGACGGGCGATCCCGTCATGGCTCACCTCGTCGTTGAAGGGAGTCAGGAACCGAGAAGTGCCTCCGCACGCAGCGCGATCTCCATGTCGAGCCGGTCGTCGGCGTTGTTGAGCCGGTCGCCGAACAGATCGATCAGCTGGTGCATGCGGTACCGGACGGTCTGCGGGTGCACCTTGAGCTTCTTCGCGATTTCGGGGGCGCTGCCGCGGGACTGCAGCCAGATCAGCAGCGTCTCCCCGAGCCGCGCCCGCTGCTTGGGCGTGAGGTCCTTGAACGGCTGCAGGCTGCGCGCGCACAGCTCGCGGACGAGGAACTCGTCGGCGAGCAGCCACAGCGTGGACAGGTGGTCGGTGCAGCGCGTGACCGGCGCGTCCGGCAGCACACCCCGCTGGAGCAGCTTCAGCGTGCGGCGCGCCCACAGCAGCGAGCGCGGCGCGTCGGTGAGCCGCACGGTCGGGCCGATCACCGCGCGCCACCCCGGCAGCCGCTCGGCGAGGTTCCTCAGGTGCTTCTCCGGGGCACCGGTGACCAGGCACGGCTCGCTGCCCTCGAGGTCCACGAGGACGTCGGAGTGCAGGTCCGGTGCGGCCAGGCTGTGCTGGTCGGCGCGGGGTTCGAGGGCGACGACGGTGACTTCCGCCGGCAGGGTCCACTGCGCCGTGGCGGCCTGCGCGGTGATGGTCTGGGGCGCGGACGGCGGATCGGCCAGCAGCAGTTCCAGCAGCCGCCGGCGGCGGCGCGCGCGGGTGCCCGCGGCGCGCGTCTGGGCCGCCGTGTAGCCCTCGATCGAGAGCGCGGAGATCTCGTCGACGTAGGCGAAGATGGCTTCGGCGCTGGTGCACAGCGTGTCCGCGGAGACGCCGGCGGCCTGGCCGAACTCGCTGATGTGCCGCCAGGCGACCCGGCCGCCGACCCGGTAGGCGGTCTGCAGGCAGTCGAGGCTGCGGCCCTCGTTGAACTCGATCTTGCCGAGGTTGCGGAACACGGTCGTCCACGTCTCGAGCGGCACGGCACCGGGGGTGCCGACACTGTCGAGGCACTGGATGATCGACTGCCGGACACCCTGCGTGATGATGTGCCCGAACGCGCCTTCCAGCGGCTGGCGGTATTCGGGCACCGCCCGCTGCACCTCCTGCAGGATGGCGCGGGCGAGCGGGTCGACCCGCGGCTTGAAGCGGATCGCCAGCTCGCGGGGCAGGGACGCCCACAGCCCGATCGCCCCGGAAGCGCGTCCCTGGCGGGGATCCACCGGGCTGCGCGGGGCGGGCGGGTAGGCGGGCCGGGGCCGGTCGGCCGACACGGACTGCTGCCGGTAGGCCGGTCCGGGAGTGCGCTCGCCGGCGTTCGGCCGTCCGGCCCGCAGGGCGGGGGCGGCGAATCCGGTGTCCACGTCGGTCATGTGTTTTATCCTTGCTGGCAACAAAATCGGCCTTGTCGGCGGGACCGCCGATCCGGTTTTTGTGGCTCAGGCAACATAATTTCGCGCGAACGGCACTGTCAACGGGTTGTCCGCTGACTTTGCGGTAACCCGTCCGGACTACACCCGAACGGGTGGAGCGTCGCGAGAGGACGTGACACTTCCGGCGCGGGCGGATGGTGCGCGCGTGACAACTTTTCAGCGGCCCCGATCATCGGTTGTCAGCCGCGTGACGATGTCGTCGAGGGTGAGCCGGGCGGGCGCGGTCTCGGTGAGGAACTCGTGCAGCAGCGCGCAGAACCGGTCCGGGTCGGCCACGTGCGGAAAGTGTTTCACGTTTTCCAGCACGGTCAAGCGGCTGTCCGGCAGCAGTGCGGCCGTTCGGTGCCCGTGCGCGACCGGGATGAGCGGGTCTCGCGCGCCCCACACCAGCAGGACCGGCACCGCTTCGGCCAGGTAGAGCTTGTCCACCGCGCTCGCCCGCTGGCCGCGCAGGTCGATCAGGCTGCGCGCGATGAACAGGAACGCCCGGCGGCGCGCGGGGTCGGCCAGCGAGCCGAAATGCCGGGCCAGTTCCCGGGTTTCGGGCTGGAGCGAACCGCCGAGCCGGCGTCCGAGGCGGGCCGCGGCCCGCGCGAGGGCGAGCGTCAGCCGGTTGACCGCGAAGGCCATTGTGGCCGGTGCGCCCGGCAGGGCGGCGGCCCGCAGCACCGGGCTCACCTCCGGGCCGAGGCCGGCGCTGCCCACCAGCACGAGGCGGTCGCACATTTCCGGGAACTGGTAGGCGAACTGCAGCGCGATGCCGCCGCCGAGCGAGTGCCCGACGACGGTCGCGTGCCGCACCCCGGACACCGCGAGGACGTCCCGCACGGTGCTGGCCAGCGCGCCGAGCCCGTAGTCGGCACGGGGTGCCTCGGATTCGCCGTGGCCGGGCAGGTCGAGGGCCAGCACTCGGCGGCCGAGCCGGGCACAGCGCTCCAGCACCGGCGCCCAGGTTTCGGCGCTGCCGGCGATCCCGTGCAGCAGCACGACCGCTTCGTCGCTCTCGCCTGCGTGAGGCAGGTGCTCGTGCAGCCGGAGGCGACGGCCGTGGAGGGTGAGGGTCTTGACGGTCATGGGCGGCCTTTCTCGCGAAGGGGAAATTAGGGCATCCGACTGCTGCCGCGGATGTGGTGAACGCCACCGCCGGGGAATCACGGACGGGCGTGACAAGTCCGATTGCGAAAAGGCGGCGGCGCGTGCGGGTTTTCGCGGCGTCACCGGGAATGCGTATCGACATTCCGCCGGTATCCGGTAATCCTCGGAGGCATGGTCGCAATGACGCACCGGACGCGCTGATGTCCTGCCGCGCGAGTTTCCATTTCGTTCACCAGGGGCCGCGGCCGGGGTGGTCGGGCCGCCGCCCGTGGCGGCGGGTGCTGCCGATGCCGGTGCGCACGCTGGACCGGATGGTGAGCGTTGCGGGGCACGGGGCCGGCCGCGCCGGATCTCCGGACGCGTCGAAGCCCCCGGCCGCTTGGGGGACCCCCGGTTTCAACGTTACTCGCGGCCACTGACAATTCCGGTCCCGCGCGCGGCCCCGCACCCGGAGTTGTCCCCAAGTCCGGGCCGTACCCGGAGTTGTCCACAGCTTTCGCCGCACCGGCGGCCGCTCAGCCCTCCGGGGGCCGGTGAGCACGCATCAGCCGCTGCGCCCGCAGCGCCAGCTGCATCCCCAAGCGGTCGTCGGCGTCCTTCAGGCGCTCTCCGAACAGCTCCTCCAGCTGGCGCAGGCGGTTGCGGACCGTCTGCGGGTGCACCCCCAGCCGCTGCGCGATCTCCGGCGCACCCCCGCGCGTCTCCAGCCAGGCCAGCAGCGTCTCGCTCAGCCGCTCCCGCTGCTTCTCGCTCAGCGACGCAAACGGGTCCAGGCTCTGCCGGGCCAGCTCGGCCGCCAGGAAGTCCTCGGCCAGCAGCCAGAGCGTCGCGAGGTGGTCGCGGCACCAGATGATCGGGCCGGGGACGTCCGGGCCGGACAGCAGCAGCGCCCGGCGGGCCGTGCGCAGTGCGGCCGGGGCGTCGGCCAGCGGGACCGTCGGGGACACCGCCGCGCGCCAGCCGTCGAGCTTGGCCGTCAGCGGGGTCAGGTCGGTGTCCGGGTCGCTGGTCAGCAGGTACGGCTCCGGCCCGTCGAGGTCGGCCAGGACGCCGTCGCCGAGCAGGTCCGCCGGGAAGTCCGCCGCCTCCGGGCCGCGTTCGAGGGCCACCATTGCCGCCGTCTCCGGCAGCGGCCAGCCCGCCCCGCCGGCCAGGCCCGCGATGCTGCTCGCCGCGCCCTCCGGGGCGCCCGCGATCAGCTCCAGCAGTCGGCGACGCCGGACCGGGACGGCACCCTCGGCCTCGGCTTGCGCCTGCTGGTACCCCTCGATCGCGGTCGCGCACAGCTCGTCGACGTAGGCGAAGATGGCCTCCGCGGCCACCGAGATGACGGCCGGGTCGACGCCGGCGGCGACCACCGCCGGGTGCATCGCGCGCCAGGCCACCCGGGCCCCGATCGTGGCGCTGTCCTGCAGCGCGTCGAGGTTGCGGCCTTCGGTGAACTCGATCCGGCCGCGGCCGCGGTAGAACTCGATCCAGTGCTCGTGGCCCAGCGACGGCTCGCCCATCGAATCGATGCAGTGCTGCACCGCGAACTCGACGCTCTTCACCAGGACCTTGCCGAACACGCCCTTGAGCGGCTGGCCGTAGGCCGGCACCGTGCGCTGCACCTCCTGGATCATCGAGGCCGCCGCGTGCCCGACGTGCGGGCGCAATCCCGCGCCGAGCGCACGCGGCAGCGAAGCCAGCAGGCGAAAGCTGCGGTACTCGACCACCAATCCCCCTTAGAGTGCGTGGGCGCCGAGCGTATCCGACGCACGTGTCACTGAAAAATCAACGATCGGTTCCCGGAAAGGGTGACGCTGACACGTCCTTTTGACACGGACGGGTGCGCGTTCTACGCTCCGTGTCAGTATTTCCGAGGAGCCAATTCCCAGTGGAGGACTGAATTCCCCATGCGCGGTTCCGCTGCCTCGGACAGTTCCGTGTGGTCCCGCCTGCCGCAGGAGCTCGGCGACGCGGTGCGCCCGCGCATCCCCGAGATCGCCCGGGCCTGCATCGACGCCATCGCCGCGGAGATTCCGGATTATTCCGAGAAATTCGGCGACGGCCCTGGCCGCGCGACCGCGATCGAGCTGGCGCGGCGCGGGATCGAGCGGGACGTCGACCGCGTCGGCACGCCGTCGCTGTGGCAGGCCGACCGGCTGGCCGGGTTCCGCGGCCACGGGCGCGACGCGTTCCACAGTGGTCTCAGCCGCGAAGCCGTGCAGGCGGCGGTGCGCGTGTCGAGCCGGGTCACCTGGCGGTGGATCGCCGACATCGCGCGGGAAGCGGGCCTGTCCGGTGACGTCCTGTACGGCGCCGCCGAGGGGATGTTCGCCGACGTGGAGACGTCGATGGCGGCCGTCGCGGAGGGATACAGCGCGGCCGAGGCCGCGGTGGCGGGAAGCGGCGAACGGCACCGGCGCCTGCTGCACGCGCTGCTCGGCGGCCGGACACCGTCGGAAGTGGACGGTCTGATCGCGGTGTCCGGGCTGCCGGTGCCCGAGCGGGTGGCGGCGGTGGCGTTCCGCGCGCTGCCGGGCGCCCCGGAGCTCCCGCCCGGCCTGCTGCCGGAGCACGTCCCGGCGGACCCGGCCGGCGACCCACCGGCCGCGCTGACCCCGGCCCCGGACGTGGACCTGATCGGCCTGACGGGCCTGCCCCCGGGCTGGACGGCGGCGGTCGGGCCGCTGGTCCCGCCGGCGGAGGCACCGGAATCGTTCCGCATCGCCCGCCGCGCGGTCGACCTCGCCGCCCGCGGGCTGCTGGACGTCCCGGGCCCGGTGATCTGGTGCCGCGACCACGTCACGACGTTGCTGCTGCTCGCGGACGAGTTCCTGGTCGGCCAGCTGGCCTCGACGACGCTGGAGCCGCTGGCGGGGTTGCCCGAGCGGCGGCGGGAGCACCTGGCGGAGACGCTGCTGGCGCTGGTCCGGACCCGCGGCAGCGCGCCCGAGCTGGGCCGGTTGCTCGACCTGCACCCGCAGACGATCCGCGCGCGGCTCAAGAAGCTGGGCGAGTTGTTCGGGGAGAAGCTGGACGACCCGTCGGAGCGGCTGCGGCTGGAGCTGGCCCTGCTGGCCGAACGGGCGCTGCCGGACCGCGGCTGACCGGCCCGGACGCGTACCTGGACGGACGGCCTGCGTGCCTGGAGGGTCAGCCTGCGTGCCTGGAGGGTCGGGTTGCGTGCCTGGAGGGTCGGGTGGGTGGGGCTGCTGGGGGAAAACGGTCCGGTGGGTGGTTGTCCGGCTCTAGGCTGCCGGACATGACCGGATTGCTCACCGAGCGCCTGCGCCAAGCCTCCGACAACGCCGTCGCCATGTGGAGCACCCTCGCCCGCGCCCGGGGGGACCACGTCGAAGACCACCCGGCCTTCACCGTGATCGACGGCCGCCGGTTCCGGATCATGCTGCGGACCGCCGCGCCCGGCGCCGCTGCCGTCGAGGAGCTGACCGAACTCGCCGGGAAGCGCCGCGCGGACGGGCGGACCGTCGTCGTGGAGGACCCGTTCCGGGTGCTCGACCTGACCGGGCTCGGGATGTCCGCCGGGCAGCTGCCGGTGATGGCCCGCGAGGCCGGCTCCGCCCCCGAAGCCGAAGGCGTCGAGCGGATCGGAACCGCCGACGGCCTGGCCGAAGCCGAAGACCTGATCGTCCGCGGCTTCCCGCTGGAGGAGTACCAGCCCCACCGGCCCGGCAGCGTCTTCCCGGCAGGCCTCCTCGACCAGGCCACCGCGTTCTTCCGCAAAGGCGCGCAGGGCGCGTGCCTCACGATGGCCCACGGCGGTGTCGGCGGCGTCTACTGGGTGACCACGCTGCCCGAGCACCGCTCGAAGGGCGTCGGGCGCGCGCTGATGCACGCCGTCCTACGGCACTTCGACGACCTGCCCGTCACGCTGACCGCCTCGAAGCTCGGGCGGCCGCTCTACGAGAAGCTCGGGTTCGCCACCCTCGGCGACGCCAACTGGTGGCGCTGACGGGAACACCCACCGCCGGTACCCGAACCAGCGGAACGCCGTCCCGGCCAGGGTGCCCAGCAGCATCCCGGCGACGAAGTCCGCGACCTCCTGCGTCAGGTGATCCACGTGCGGCACCGACAGGTGCAGCACGTACCGCGACACCAGCGCGGGCACGAGGTTCACCGCCACCGCGCCCGCGTTGACCGCGAAGAACAGGGTCGCCTCCCGCAGCCGCCGGTGGCCGCCGCGCGAGGCGAACGACCAGCGGCGGGACAGCAGGTACGCGAACGCCGTCGAGACGACCGTGGCGATCGCGAGGGCCGTCACCGGCTTCTCCCGGCACACGGTGAGCTTCAGGCTGTAGTCGCCCAGTAGTGTGACCCCGTACGCGGCCAGGCCGACGACGGCGAAGCGGAGCAGCTCTCGCGGCTCTGGCATGGTTCCTCCAGGTGACGCCGGAACGGGTGGAGGTTTTCGATGGCACGCACGGGCGGTGAGGGCGAACTCCCCTCGGTCGCCGAGCTGGTGAACCTTTCGCAGACGAAGCCGCTGATGATCCGCGGTGAACTCGACGCGAAGCTCGCCGAAGAAGCGGCGGCCACCGAGCCCGATCCCATTCCCGATCCGCTGGCCATCCTCGACGCCGAGCTGGCGACGAGCGAGGACGATGACAGCCGTCCGCGGGAGGCGCCGCCCGCCGACCGGTCCCGCCGCGCGAAGCCGTACGTCCTCGCCGCGGGGGCGGCCGTCGGGCTCGGGCTGGCCGCGGTCGTGCTGCTCCAGCCGAGCCAGGTGGGCGGGACGGCCGTGCCGCCGCCCGACGCCCCCGCGCCGGTCGTGCCGCCGCCGCCGACCTCCAGTCAAGCCGTGGAGACCATGAGCGCCGCCGCCTCCGCGCCGCCGCTCACCGCCGAGGTCCGGCACACCACGGCGGAGACCACGAGCGCGCCGCCCGGCGCGGGGCGCAAGCCCGCGGCGCCCGAGCCGACCCCCACCCCGACCTCGGCGTCGCCGGAGGACCAGTGGCGCTCCTACGTCAGCTCGGTGATCAGCTCGTGGCAGCAGCACCCCCGCGGCGGCCGGAGCCGCTGATCAGCAGTTCGCCGTCGCCGGTTTCCCGGCGATCCGGTCCCGCACGAAGGCCAGGACGTCGGCGTTGCCGGTGTAGACCAGCGTGATGTGGTCGGTGTCGTAGGTCTTCCAGGTCTCCTGGACCCCGGCCGCGCAGTAGGTCTTGTGCAGGCTGTCGGCCTGCGCGAACTGCACCAGCTGGTCGCCGGTGGCGTGGTAGAGGAACACCGGCACCCGCGGCGGGGTCCCGCCGAGCTTGTTCTCGTTCAGCCGCGCCACCCACGCGGGCTTGATGTAGCCCGGGCCGGTCGTGTAGTCCGCGATCTTCTGGTTCGCGTACGTCGTGAGCAGCTCGAACGTGCACGCGCTCTGCTTCATCTCGGCCAGTTTCGCCCGGCCGTTGTCGCTGAGGAACGAGTCGAGCTGAAGCTCGGGGTACGCCTGGTCGAGGCCGAGCAGGGCGTAGGCGAACACGCCGAAGCCGAACTTGCCGTCGAGCTGCAGCGTCACCTGGACCAGGTCGGCCGGCACGCCGCCGGCCGCGACGCCGACGAGGTTCAGCTCCGGCGCGTACGACGGCTGCAGCTCACCCGCCCACGCCGCGGCGCCGCCACCCTGGGAGTACCCGCGGAAGACGACCTTCGCCGACGTCGACAGCCCGGCCGCGCCGAGCCGCTGGGCCGCGCGGACCGCGTCGATCACCGCGGGCCCTTCGGACCGGCCCACGACGTACGTCGTCTTCGGCGCCGGTTGGTAGCCCTCGTAGTCCGGGACGGCGACGGCGTACCCCGCGTCGAGCAGGTCGTCGAGGCCGGGCTGCTCGTAGAAGGCGCCGATGTCGATCATCTTCGACGGGGTGCAGGCGAACGCCGGGCCGTGCGTGCCCGGCGCGAACGCGACGATCGGCGCCGTCGCGCGGTCGGCGGTCTTCGGCACCAGGACCGTGCCGGTGACGGCGTCGGGCTGCCCGAGCGCGTTCGTCGACAGGTACATCACCTGCCAGGCGTCGACGGACGCGTGCCGGGGGCCGGCGTTCGACGGTCGCCACCGGATGACGTCACCCGGCCGGCCCGCGGGCAAGGGCGAGGGCGGCACGTAGAAGGTGTCGTCGGGCGGCGCGGGCTCGGCGGTGGCCACAGCGGGGGCGAATGCCGTGGTCAGGACCAGCGCCACCAGCGTGGCGAGCACACGGCGGGCGCTCACGCGCCGCTCCCGTAGACCCGCTTGCAGGTCGCGGACTCGCTGAAGGCCAGGTCGAGTTCCGGGTTGGCCTTGAGGTCCTTGATCGGGCCCTCGGGATCGGTCAGCTTGCCCATCGTCGCGTCGGCTTCGGAGATGACCTGGCGCAGGCTGGGCTGGTCGGTCACCTTCGCCTGCGCCATCCGGGTCTTCGTCTCGGCCAGCTTGCTCTGCGTCTCGGTGAGGTTGCCGGTGGCTTTGTCCACAACGGACTGTCCATCCGGGACAGGGGGGACGCCGGCCGTGCGCAGGCCGCCCGCCATGTCCTCCAGTGCGGAACCGAGGCGCCCCAGGAAGTCCACCATCGCGTCGCGGGTCTTCACCGGGTCGGCGTCGTCGACGGCGGGCGGCTGCGAGAGCTTCGCCGAGCCCGCGGCCACGCCGGTGCACACCTTGTCGACCCAGGCGAGGGCCGCGGGGTCGGCGTGCCGTCCGGGGTCGGGCGGGGCGTCGGAAGCGCACGCGGCGCACGACAGGAGCGCGGCCACCGACATCACGAGCACCGCGCTGTGCATTCTTTTCATGGGTTTCGAAGCTACGCGCCGCGCTCGCGCGCGAGCAAGAAGAGAATGGCCGGTTGGCATGTGCGTAAACATTTCGAGGACCGGCTTTGTTACGTGCATCAGCGGTTCGTCGTTGCCCCTGTGCTGGGGAAACCTTCCCCGGCCTGCTAGGAAACCAGGTGGTCTGGCGTGCCGGTGTGACAATTTGCGGTGCCCGTGTGGCCTTTTTACCGAAAGCCCTTGATCGGCGCCATCGACGCTCGTTAGCTTACGGTCCGGCCGCGATTGCAGAGAACGCGCCGCCGTTTCGTATCACTGTTGATACACGGAAGGACCATCGTGAGTCACCCAAGAGGCAAGAAGATGACGGTCGCGGCCGCCGCGGCCGCGGGTGCGGTGGGGCTCGTCGCCACCGCGCTCGTCGCCGGGGCGCAGACCAGCGCCGCCGACCCGATTTCGCTGACGCTGAACTACCACTGCACCTTCCCGCTGGTGGGTTCCCAGTCGCTGAAGGTGGTGATCAACACCGACCTGCCGACCACGGTGAACACCGGGCAGCCGACCGGCGCGTTCGACATCAAGGCCGTGTCCACGATCAACGCGGACACCGTCAGCGGCCTGAGCCTGATCGGCGCCACGACGCTGGAAGGCACCGCCACGGCGAGCGCGACCGTCGCCGCGCCGAGCCTCAACCTGCCGGTCAGCGTGCCGATCACGCTGGACAAGACGAACATCCCGGCGTCCGGTGAGATGAACATCAACGCGGCGGGGAAGACGCCGTCGCTGACGTTCACCCAGGCTGGCCAGGCGAAGATCACCGTGGGCGACCTGAACCTCAAGGTCACCCCGCGCAAGGCCGACGGCTCGGTCACCGGCATCACGCCGGACGGCACGATCGACGCGCCCTGCACGCAGGACAGCGGCCAGAACAACACGCTGGCCACGATCACCATCAACGGCGGCGGCGGGACGACCACCCCGCCCGCCACGACCCCGCCGGTCACGACGCCGCCGACGACCACCCCGCCGGTGACGACCCCGCCCACGACCACGCCGCCGGGCGGGGGCATCAAGTACTCCTTCGGCATCACCGGGCAGACGGCGCTGAAGTCGCTCGGCAGCACCGCGCCGATCACCGGTTCGTTCGACGCCGACGTCAACCTGTCGGCCAAGACGTTCACCGGCAACCTGCAGCTGAACCCGACGCACACCGAGTTCAAGCTGTTCGGCTTCCTGCAGGGCAGCTCGGACGTCAAGGTCGTGCAGAACGGCCCGCAGACCGGGGAGCTGGTGGGCACCGGCTTCAAGGCGCACATCAAGTTCGACACGTTCCTCACCACGGTCAACCTGTTCGGCATCCCGATCAGCACCGACCCGAAGTGCGGCACGACCAGCCCCTCGACCAGCGAGATGACCACCGGTCCCGACTTCGACCTGCTCAAGGGCGGCAAGCTGTCGGGCACGTACTCGCTGTCCGCGCTGCAGAACTGCGGTCCGTTCAACGACATCGTCAGCGCCTTCGCCAAGAGCGACGGCAACTCGCTGGACCTGACCCTCGCCAAGAAGTAGCCCGATCTGCCGGCCCCCGCTGCGCGCTGACCGTGCCGCGGCGGGGGCCGGTGCCACGTCCCGCAAACCTCGAGAAAGGGAGCGCCCGTGCGGATCGCCCGGTCGTTGCTCGCCGCCTGCGTGCTCGCTTCCGCCGTCGCCACGCCCGCGGCGGCGTCGACGCCGGTCGACAAGGAGCTGACGTTCACCTGCCCGTTCCCGTTGATCGGCAGGCAGCAGCTGGCCGTGGAGATCAAGGCCGCCTTCGAGGTGCCGTCCGCGCCGGGCGGGACGTTCACGACGGGGGACCTCGCGGTCTCGGTGACGGTGCCGGACAAGTCCGCCCGTGGCCTGGCCCTGGTCGGCGCGGCGAGCATCGAAGGGACGGCGTCCGCAGGGGTGACGCTGGCCAACGGCCCGCTGACGCTGCCGCTGAGCCTCCCGTTGACGGTGGCGAAGACGGCGGTGCCGCCGTCGGGGGCGTTCACCGCCACGGCGTCCGGTTCGGTGCCGCCGGTCCAGCTGCCGAACGCGGGGAAGACGACGCTGACCATCGGCGGGTTCAGCACCCGGCTGACGCCGAAGAAGGCGGACGGTTCGTTCACCGGGCTCGGCTCGTTCACCTCGGAGTGCACGCTCGACCCGGGCCAGGACCCGGTGCTGCTCGGCTTCGAGCTCGGCAGCACGCCGACCCAGCACCGCTACACCGTGGCGGGGTCGACGGCGGTGAAGGCACTGCGCTCGACCGCCCCGCTCACCGGATCGCTCGCGGCAGGCCCGGAGTTCGCGACGGCGTTCGACAGGACCGGCGCGGAGTTCAAGGCGTTCGGGTTCGTGCCCGGCCGCGCGGACCTGCAGTTCACCCCGGACGGCCCGCAGACCGGCGAACTGCGCGACGGCGGGTTCACCGCGCACTCGGCGTTCACGCTGGCCTTGCCGCAGGTGACGCTCTTCGGGCTGCCGGTCGCCGACCCGGGCTGCCGGGCGGGCGCGCCCATCCCGGTCGACCTGCGCACCGGCAGCGGGTTCGCGGTGGCGACGGGCGGTCCGGTCACCGGCACGTACACGATCCCGCCGCTGACCGGCTGTGGCGCGTTCACCGCGTTCCTGAGTTCGCTGGTGCAGGGTGAGGGGAACACATTCGCCCTGACGTTGACCGCGCGCTGACGGCCGCTCACTTCCCGCGGCGCGACCGACGACAAGCTGACGCTGCGAACGCAGGTGCTGTCCGCGGCGACCCGCACGCAGCTCGTGGCCGCGATCGCGGCGACGCACTGGCGGGCTGGGCGAGCGTCGGCAGTACGCCGGTGCTGGACCTGTTCCGAACGGCTCAGCGGGACCGGAACATCAACCTGAACCCGGCACCCGAGCAGACCAGCGCGGCCAGGAACAACCCGCCGTGCCCGAAGTCGCGCGCGACCACGTCCCCGGCGAGCTGCGCCACGAGGTCGACGACGCCGAGCCCACCGGCGACCGCCAGCGCCGGACGGGCGCCCTTCACCCCGCGGCGGGCGGCGTGGACGAGCAGCGCGAAAGCTCCCGCGCAGACGGCGAACACGAGCACGGCGACCGGCAGCGGGACCGCTCCGGTGACCTCGCTCCGGTGACCGGTCAGGCGGCCGGCGAGGGTGCCGAGGAACCAGCACGCCGTCGCACCCCACCAGGCGAGCGCGGCGGACCGGGGCATCCGCGCAGCGTATGCGGGATATGTCCGGTCCCGGCACGGGCGGCACCCGAACCGTTATCGATCCGGTGTCCCACCGGGGTGCTATAAAACGCTACCCCGGTGGGACCGGTTCCACGGCCGTAGGCGGCCGCGGCCGGTGCCGCTAGGGTTGATCGTCTGGATGTGCTGGCTCAAGAGCAGCCGAACGGGAGACGCCGGTGACCGCCGCGCTCGACTCATCGTGGGATCCCCGCACGCGCCTGCGGGTGCTCCTGATCGAGGACGACGACGGCGACGCGCTGCTGGTCGAGGAGATGCTGGCGGACACCGACGTGCCGTACGCGCTCGAACGCGTCGAGACGCTCACCGCCGCGCTCAGCGGCCCGCTCACCGCCGACTGCGTCGTGCTCGACCTGCAGCTGCCCGACGCCATGGGCTTGGGCGGCCTGACCAAGCTCGGGCAGCACGCGCCGGGGGTCGCGGTGGTCGTCCTGACCGGGCAGCACGACCAGGCCACCGGGGTCGCCGCGGTCGCCGCCGGCGCGCAGGACTACCTCGTCAAGGACCAGGTCGACGGCCCGCTGCTGGTGAAGGCCCTGCGCTTCGCCCGCGAACGCAAGCGCGCCGAGCAGGTCGAGCAGCAGTTCCTCCAGCAGCAGCTGCTCGCGCGAGAGAACGCGCGGCTCGAACGCGGCCTGCTGCCCAGCCCGCTGCTGCGCGACCCCCACCTCGACCTGGCCGCCCGCTACCGGCCCGGCCGCAACGGCTCCCTGCTCGGTGGCGACTTCTACGACGCGATCGAGCTCGCCGACGGCACGGTGCACATGATGATCGGCGACGTCTGCGGCCACGGGCCGGACGAGGCCGCACTCGGCGTCGCGCTGCGGATCGCGTGGCGCTCGCTGGTGATGGCCGGCCTGCCGATGCCCGACGTGCTGAGCATGGTCGAGCGGGTCCTGGTGCACGAGCGGATCGAGCCGCTGTTCGCCACCGTCTGCATGGTCGTCGTCGCGCCGGACCGCAGGTCCCTGCGCCTGTCGCTGGCCGGGCACCTGCCGCCGCTGCTGCTCACCCCGGGCGACGGGCACCTGCTCTCCCGCGAACGCCTGGGCGTCCCGCTCGGCGTCGTCGAAGGCGCCAAGTGGGACGCGGTGGACGTGCCGCTGGAACCGGGGTGGTCGCTGCTGCTGTACACCGACGGCGTGTTCGAGGGCCGGGTCGGCGCCGGGTCCGAACGGCTGGGCCACGAGCGGATGGCCGAGCTGGTCCTCGACATCAAGCGGGAGACCGGGATCCACAGCCACGCCCTGCTCGACGAGCTGATCGCCCGGGCCGAACGGCTCAACTCGGGCCCGCTCGACGACGACGTCGCCCTCGCCCTGCTCAGCCACGACCCCGAAGCCCACGACCCGGAAGCCGAGGCCGATGAGCGTTGACGCACGCGGCCGGCCGATCCGCCGCCGCCTGGCGCTGCTGGCCGCCGTCGAGACCGTGCTGCTGGTCGCCGCGCTGATCGCCGCCGGCATCGCGCTGAACAACCTCGCCGAAGCGCGCACCCGCCTGCTCGACGTGGTCGCGCCGCAGCGGCTGGCCGCCATCCAGCTGTCCACCGCGCTGCTCAACCAGGAGAGCGGGGTCCGCGGCTACCAGCTCGGCCGCCAGCCGGCGTTCCTGGTGCCCTACACGGACGGAATGCGGTCGCAGGCCGACGCCGTCGCGCAGCTGCGGCAGCTCGGCGCGGCCCCGGGCACCCGGATCGGCGACGACCTCGACGCCGTGCTGCGGGCGGCCACCGCCTGGCAGGCCGCGGCCGCCCCCACCATCGCCCCCGACGCGCCGCCGGTCACCGCCGACCAGGTCGAGCGCGGCCGGACGCTGTTCGTCGACGTGCGCCGGGCACTCGACGCCCAGCTCGACCACCTCGCCGCGCTGCGCGACAGCGGCCGAGCGGACCTCGACGCGGCGGCGAGCTTCCTCAACGCGATGTTCGTGGTCGTCGGCGTGCTGGTCCTGGTGTTGTTCGCGATGCTGTTCTTCGGCCTGCGGCAGGTCGTCACCCGGCCGATCCTGCGGCTGGCCGCCGAAGTCCGCCGGGTCGCGGATTCCGACATCCACCGCCCGGTGAGCGGGAGCGGGCCGCGCGAGATCGTCCAGCTCGGCGCCGACGTCGAGGCGATGCGGCAGCGCATCCTCGACGAGGTCGCCGAGCTCGAGCAGGCGCACGCCCTGCTGGACCGGCGCACGCGGGAGGCGGAGGAAACCAACGCGATGCTGGACCGGCGCACGCGCGAGGCGGAAGAAACCAACGCGATGCTCGACCGGCGCACGCGCGAGCTGGAGCGGTCCAACGCCGACCTGGAGCAGTTCGCCTACGTCGCTTCGCACGACCTGCAGGAGCCGCTGCGGAAGGTGGCCAGCTTCTGCCAGCTGCTCCAGCGGCGGTACCAGGGCCTGCTCGACGAGCGGGGCGAGCAGTACATCGAGTACGCCGTCGACGGCGCGAAGCGGATGCAGACCCTGATCAACGACCTGCTGGCGTTCTCCCGGGTCGGCCGGAAGCCGGGCGAGCACGTCGTGGCCGACGCGGGCGCGCTGGTCGACGACGCGATCGCGAACCTGGAGGTCGCGCTCTCGCTCAGCGGCGGCAAGGTCTCCCGCGGCGACCTGCCGGAGGTCCGCGTCGAGCCGGCGCTGATGACGGCGGTGTTCCAGAACCTCATCGGCAACGCGCTGAAGTTCAAGGGCGAGGCGCCGCCGGAGGTCCGGGTCACCGCCGAACGCGACGGCGGCGACTGGGTGTTCTCCGTGACGGACAACGGGATCGGCATCGACGCGGAGTACGCGGAACGGGTGTTCGCGCTGTTCCAGCGGCTGCACACGCGCTCGGCGTACCCGGGCACCGGGATCGGCCTGGCCCTGTGCCGCCGGATCGTCGAGTACCACGGCGGCCGGATCTGGCTCGACACCGAGGCCGCGGACACCACCTTCCGCTTCACCCTGCCGGCTCTCGAAGAGGGGGAGACCGCATGACCGAGGCGCCGACCCCGATCGACATCCTGCTCGTCGAGGACGACCCGGGTGACGTGCTGATGACCCGGGAAGCCTTCGCGCACCACAAGATCCGCAACCCGCTGCACGTCGCCGAAGACGGCGTCGAAGCGCTGCGGTTCCTGAAGCGCGAAGGGCCGTTCGGTGCGGCGCCGCGGCCGGGGCTGATCCTGCTCGACCTGAACCTGCCCCGCAAGGACGGCCGGGAACTGCTCGGCGAGATCAAACAGGACCCCGGGCTGTGCACGATCCCGGTGGTCGTGCTGACCACGTCCGAAGCGGAGGAGGACATCCTGCGCAGCTACGAGCTGCACGCCAACGCCTACGTCACCAAGCCGGTCGACTTCGAGAAGTTCGTCGAGGTGGTCCGGAAGATCGACGATTTCTGGGTGACGGTGGTGAAGCTCCCGCACAGGTAGCCGTTTGGCGGGGAGTGCGGCACGATGGGAGGCCATGACCTCTTCGCCGCCGGACCTGCCGGCCACCGAGCTGGCGGTGACGCTCGACTGGCGGGGCCGCGCCGCGGTCCTGGCCGTGGCGGGGGAGATCGATCTGGTCAGTGCGCCGGAGTTCGGGGAAGTCGTCGACGTGGTGCTGGCCCGCGGGCCGGAGAAACTGGTGGTCGATCTGCGCGAGGTGACGTTCTTCTGCTCGGCGGGGCTGCAGGTGCTCGCGGCGGCCCACCGCAGGCTGGCCGAGCGCGCGTTGTGCGTGGTGAGCGATTCCCCGGTGACGTCGGGTCCGTTGAAGACGACCGGGCTCGACACGTGGATCGGCGTCCACCCGACCGTCGACGAAGCACTCACATGAGGCCGGAACCGTTCCGCTGCCACGACGTCCCCGCGGCGCCGGGCGCCCTCCGCCGCCTGCGGCACGAACTGATGGCGTGGGTGCTGGCGGCGGGCGTCGACGAGGACCGGGCCGGCGACATCGTGCTGGCCAGCTACGAGGCACTGGCGAACGTGGCGGACCACGCCTACGACGGTGTGGACGGCGGTCTCGTCGACGTCGACGCGTCGGTGTCCCCCGGCCGGCTCGAGGTGGTGATCACCGACCACGGCCAATGGCGCACCCCGGTACCGGACACCCGCCCGGTTTCGTTGCGGGGCCGGGGGTTGTTGCTGCTGCGCGCGAGCGCCGACCGCGCGGACATCACCTCCGGCGACTCCGGCACGGTCGTCACCCTGACCTGGGACCTCGACCCCGTCACCCCCTGACCCAAGCGCCCCAAGGCGGCCTTGGTTGCGTCTGACGCACCCAAGGCGGCCTTCGGTGCTCCGTCCATGCCCCCGCCACCACCCTCAACGGAGGCGCTTCGCGCCGCAGTGCCAATTCAACGCACCGAAGGCCACATTGGGGCGCTAGTGGACGACGGCTCCGGTCTTCGGGTCGAGGGTGACCTTGCGGGCCTTCGGCCACCAGAAGTCGAACATCCCGTTGAGCGAATTCGCGCGCGTGTCGAACGACGAGTCGCCGATGCGGCCGGTGAACCAGTTGTCCTCGATGAACTTCAGCACCGACGTCTGGTCCGTCAGCGTGTGGTCGACGTGGTTGACCTTGCTGAACGGCGAAACCACCAGCAGCGGCAGGCGCGGGCCGTAGCCGCAGCGGTCGGCGTACGTGCCCAGCGTCGTCGCCTTGGCCGTGCAGATCGCCTGGTCCTGCGAAGCGTCGTGCGAGCCGTTGATGATCGGCGACTTCTGGTGGTCGTACCAGCCGTCGGAGTCGTCGTAGGCCAGCACGATCGCCGTCGACTTCCAGTCCGGGGACTGCTGGATCTTATTGATCTCGCTGACGACGAACTGCTGCTCGTCCAGCGGGTCCGAGTAACCCGCGTGGCCGTCCTGGTACTCCGGGGCCTTGAGGAAGCTCACCGCGGGCATCGAGCCGGCCTGGAGCGAGTCGTTGAAGTCCGAGATGTCGTACTGGTGGTTCGCGCGGTCGGTCTGGCCGATCGCCCGCACCGAGGACGGCGGGACGTGCTTCGGGTTCGCCGTCGACGGGTAGTACTGGAACGGCTCGTGGTGCGGGCTGTAGTCGACGACCGCGTTGCCGCCGATGTTCGTGTGGGTCTGGCCGCAGACCGCGTACCCGTTGGCCGAGCCGGTCGGGCGGAAGCCGCCCTGGAACCAGCCCCAGGTGACGTGGCGCTGGTTGAGCAGGTCACCGATGTTGCGGCCGTGCATGGTGGCCAGGTTGTCCTTGCTCGTGTGGTTCTTGCCCGAGCAGTCGTCCCAGGCCGGGTCCGGGTCGTTGATCATCGTGCCGACGCCGCTGGAGTCCGGTGACTGCACCGCGTAGGCGTCACTGACCGGCTCGTGCGTCACCGGGTCGACCGCCTGGACGCCGTGGGTGTTGCCGGAAATCAGGTCGATCGCGCCGGGGCTGGACGGGCCGAACACCGTGTTGAACGAGTTGTCGTTCAGGGCGTAGTGCTGGGCGTAGTTCCACATGCCGGTGACGGTGTTGCCGTCGTAGTAGTCCATCACCAGGCCGGGCTCGCCGAACAGGATCGGCTGCCCGGTGCACTTGTCGGTCTCGGTCTTCTCGACGAACTTGTCCATCTTGCCGCCGTCGAAGGCGGCCTGCTCGGCGCCGTAATTGTGGTTCTGGTCGCAGGTCAGCGCCTGCTCGTGGGTGAGCCGCTTCGGGTTGTAGGCGTTGGGGTTGGCGGTCAGCAGCTGGTGGTCCAGGCCGTTGACCTTCGGGGTGCCGTGCGCGGCGGTGAACGGGGTGCCGTCGGTGTTCGCCGCGTTCGGGTAGGTGCCGAAGTAGTGGTCGAACGAGATGTTCTCGCCGAAGATGACGACGACGTGCTTGATCGGCGTCGACGTCGGGATCCAGTGCGCGGGGAACAGGTTCAGCGGCTGGGCGTCCGCGGTGGTCGCCGCGGAGCCGGTGACGACGGCCAGCGCGGCGGCCGAGGCGAGGGCCCCGGCGCCGAGCAGCCCGCGTCGTCGCCGGCGGGTCTTTCTATCCACAGTGGATTCCTTTCGTGGTGGGGATGGGGTCGTCAGGCGAGCAGGGCGCGCCCGAAGTGGTCGTCCGGGCCGGTGACACCCGGCAGCGCGAAGAAGTAGCCGCCGCCGAACGGGGAGATGTAGTCGGTCAGGGGTTCGCCGGCCAGCCGCGTCTGGACGGCCTCGAACTGGCGCTCGAGGTCCTGCTGGTAGCAGACGAACAGCAGGCCCATGTCGAGGTTGCCGTTGCTGTCGACGCCGCGGTCGTAGTTCACCGCGCGGCGCAGGATCCGGCTGCCGTCGGTCTCCGGCGTGCGCGGGTTCGCCTTGCGGATGTGGCTGGTCAGCGGGATGACCGTGCCGACCGGGTCGTCGGCGTACCGGGGGACGTCGGTTTCCTGGGTGCCGTCGAGCGGGGCGCCGGTGTCGCGGCGGCGGCCGAACATGTTCTCCTGCTCGGCCAGGGAGACCCGGTCCCAGAACTCGACCAGCATCCGGATCAGCCGGATCACCTGGTAGCTGCCGCCGGCGGTCCACGCGGGTTCGCCCGTCGTCCACACGAGACCGTCTATTTCGGACCCGTTGGGGTTGGCGGTGCCGTCCTTGAAGCCCATGAGGTTGCGGGGCGTGCCTTCCGGGCGCGGTGGGGAGCTGAAGCCGTTGAGCTTCCAGCGCAGCTGCATGCCACCGCGGGTGGCGCGCGCGATGTCCCGCAGCGCGTGCAGGACGGTGTCGGTGTCGTTCGCGGACAGGATCAGGCTGAGGTCGCCGTGGCACTGGGCGGGGTCGAGGGCGTCGTCCGGGAACGTCGTCATCGGCTTCAGCTTGGCGGGCTTGAGTTTCGCGAGCCCGTACCGGTCGTCGAACAGGCTCGCGCCGACGCCGAGGATGACGCCGAGATCGCTGCCGGGCACGACGGGCCCGAGCACCCCGGA
This sequence comes from Amycolatopsis bullii, assembly GCF_014654205.1. Taxonomy (GTDB): domain Bacteria; phylum Actinomycetota; class Actinomycetes; order Mycobacteriales; family Pseudonocardiaceae; genus Amycolatopsis; species Amycolatopsis plumensis. The sequence goes on along the minus strand of NZ_BNAW01000035.1, from coordinate 5,425 downwards.
GTCGGCGGGCGGCGCGGTGATCCCGAGCGACGCGGGCGCCCCGCCGGCGGTGAGGAACCGGGCCCGGTCGGTGATCGCGCGGAAGAGCTCGGTGAGCTCGGCCTTGGACTCGGCGACGGCGTCGAAGGAGGCGACGATGGTCTGGGACGGCGGCTTGCGGAGGATGGCGGCCTGGTGGGGGCCGTGGAAGGGCACCGGCGAGCTGCCGTCGGTGACGGTCGCGGAGGAAGCTCCGAGCCCGGCCCCGGCGGCCACGGTGAGCCCGGCCCCCATCGCGGCCCGGCGCAGGAACGAACGGCGGGGGACGCCGGTTCCGGCGATCGGCCCGTGCGGCGAACCCGAGGTCCGGTTCCCACGAGGCGTCACGAGGTCCTCCTCGGCTCGGCGATCGCCGCGATCGGGGCCAGCAGTTCGGTCAGCTCGCCCACGTCCGCGTTGAGCTTCTGCCGCTGCTGCCGGCCCAGCTCCGCCGGCCGCAGCCACGTGCCGTCCGGCCGGCGCGCCGCGTCCAGCGCGGACTGCGTCCGGTTCAGCCAGCTGTCCACTTTGGACAGGTCCGGGTATCGCGGCGTCAGCAGCGGCCGCAGGACGTCCAGGACCGCGCGGGTGCCGTCGAGGTTGGCGCGGGCCGTGGCCAGGTTCGTGCCGCTGCCGTAGTCGGTGCGGCCGGTCAGTTCGAACTGCAGCATGTTCTCCATGATCTCGTGCGCGCGCAGCCCGAGGTCGTTCCCGTCGACCTGGCTGTCGGCGAAGGACGTCTGCAACGCGTGGGCGCCGGTGTCGAGCTGGTCGGCGACGGCGGCGAGCCCGCTCAGGTCCTCGCCGCGCCAAAGGCCCTGCTCCAGGCGGTGGAAGCCGGTGAAACCCGGGTCGGCCGCGCCGCCCGGCAGGCCGTCGGCCGTGCCGTTGAGAGCGCCGTCGGAGTCGCCGAACGCGTCGTAGGCCGCGCCCAGCCGCTCGTACGTCAGGTGCGCGGTCACCCACGCGGCCTGGCTCGCCGCGCGGTCACCGCCGTGCACCGCGTTCTTCAGCGCGCCGGTGTTCGCCACCAGCTCGCCGAGCCCCGCCGTGACGTGCTGCTGGTAGGCCTTGAGCGGCCCGAGCAGGTCGTCGTGCGTCACCGGCGCGACGCCCGGCCCGGTCCGCTCGGCGCCGCCGGTGATCCGCACGGACGGCCCGACGATCGCGCCCGCGTCCTCGGGCAGGCAGCGGAACGCGTAGCTGCCATTGCCGAGGTTCACCTGCAACGGCCGGGTCGTCGCCGCGCCGAGGCCCTCGACCTCGCCGTAGATCACGCCGGTGGCCGGGTCGATCAGGTCGACCTCGGCCGTCACCGACCCGGTGTTGTGCAGGCGGAACGTCTGCGGTCCCGGCTTCGGGTCCGTCCAGCCGGTGCCGCACGCCGAGCGCGAGACCGCGATCTCGGGGTCGACGGCGGCCGCGTCGTCCGGCCAGAACGCCACGACGGCGCCCGCCGCGGCGGCCACGACCACGGCCACCACGATCCAGCGGGTACGCACTGACCCCGGCACGCGCACTCTCCCGTCACTCGATCGGACCATCACCGGTCACGGATTATGCGAGCCTAACGCCCGCAAAACCGCATCGGATCCTGTCGAACGAGCGAAATTCACCCGGACTTCAGCGGGGCGCCCACGAAACGGGGAGGATTCAGACGTATCTCTGTGCCAGATCTGTCTGGTTCGGGTACTTAGCCCGGTTGTCCGGGCTCACGGAAGAGGCGCACCGGTCTCCAGCAGCGTCTTCAGGCTGGACAGCAGGGCCGGCCACCCCTGGCTGCACATCTCGAGCGTCGTGCTGCCGGGGTCGAAACCGTCGTGGAGCACGGTCAGCTTCACCATTTCCCCGTGCGGCTCGATGGTGAACGTGACTTTGCTCCGGCTTTCCCGCTGCAGTTTTTCCAGCGTTTCTTCGTCGATACCGTTCGCTTTCGCCCAGTCGGCGGTGAAAGTGTGCCAGGTGTACGCCAGTCGCCGGTGGGGTTCCGATTCGAGCACGATCTGTTCGGGATCGCTCGATTTCGCGCCTCGTTCGGCCCACGTCATCGGCGAGCCCTTTTTCCAGTCGGTTTCGAAGGAGACACCCCAGTACCGGCTCGTGAACGCCGGATCGGTAAGCGCTTGCCAGAGTTTCTCCGGCGTCGTGCTGATGTAGGTGGTGTAGGCGAAGTCGTTCATCGGTGCGGACTCCAGTGCTCGTTTGAGATCGGCCAGCGCGCCGGCCCGCCGCCGGTCGTAGCGGGTCATCCAGCGCTCGGCGATCGCGTTGATCGGGCCTGCGTCGAGGTAGTGCAGCTTCTCCCGGCCACGCCAGGTGGTGGTGATCAGCCCGGCCGCCTCGAGCACGGCCAGGTGCTTGCTCACCGACTGGCGGGCCATGTCCAGCCCCGCGCACAGTTCGCGCAGGGTCTGGCCGTTGCGCTCGTTGAGCACGTCCAGCAGCCGGCGGCGGCTGGGGTCGGCCAGTGCCTTGAAGACCTCGTCCATCGCGCCTTCCGTCGATATGCAGCCGTCCGGCTGCCTTTCGACGATAGGCAGCCGGACGGCTGCATGTCAACCGGGGCTCACCGGAAGCGGATCACCGTGATACCCGCGAGGACGAAGAACACGAGGACGACCAGCGTGCCGGTCTGCCCGCCGGACGAGCGGGTCACGACCTGGTCGACGGCCCCGGTCAGCCGCACGCCGCACTCGGCGATCACGGTGTGCGGCCCGGCTTCGATGCGGGTGAACTCGACCGGTGCGGTGAAGGCGCCCGAGCTGTCGGTGTAGGCGGTGCCGACCTCGGTGCCGTCGGACACCAGCGTCACCATCCGGCCCGGCAGGCAGCCCTTCCCGGACGCCGAGAGCGCGTCGCCGGGCTTGATGCTCGGGTGGTCGAGCACCAGCTCGCCGGGCTTCGGCCCGGTGGTGGACGTCGTCGGGGTGCCGGGCGTGGCCGGCGGGGTCGTCGCCGTCGTCGGCGGCGTGCTCGTGGTCGGCGCCGGGGTGGTGGTCGTCGGCTTGGCCGGAGTCGTGGTGGTGCCCGGCCGGGTCGGGCGCGTGGTCACCGGCGGGGGCGGCGTGGTCGTCACCGGCGGCGGGGGCGTGGTGGTGGGTGTGCCGGTCACGGTGAACCGGCTGCCCGCGCTGAGCGGGCCGCCGGTCCGGGCGTTGGTGCACGTGCCGGTGACCGGGTAGGTCCCCGGCTGGGCGCCGCCGGGCACGGTGGCCGCGACCGTCCCGCTGGTCTCGGTGAGGGTCGCGTTCGCCGACCACATCGGTGTGCCGTTCCAGGAAAAGGTGACCGGCCCTTTGCAGGGGTAGAAATTCCAGGAAATGGTGAAGGAACTCCCGGCCTGGCCGCTCGACGGTTTCAAACCAACCGACGATGTGTATTGTGCGTTGGCGGTGCCCGCCCCGGCGAGCAGAAGCAACGTTCCGGCCACGGCGCCGAAAAACAGCCGAACCACGGATCGCATTGGGACGTCCCTCCCCGGTGTGTGCTCGCTGTAGCATTCCGGACCAGTCGGATAACGCAAGTAGGGGTGCCCAATGGGACGTGTCATCGCGGCGGGGGTTGCGTTGGGTTTGTGCGCGGTGCTGCTGGGCGCGCCACCGGCGTCGGCGGACTCCGGCTCCCTGCGGCTGCAGGTGTCGATCGACCAGCGCCCGATCGAGGACGCCACCGTCGCGATCGATCCGGCGAGCCAGGTCGAGCTGCAGGTCGTCGCGACCAACTCCGGCACCGCGCCGGTGAAGGTCCGCAGCGTGCGGCTCTCGGGCGTCGCCCTCGCGTTGACCTTCTTCGCCTACGACACGACCGCGCCCTTCGAGGTGCCGGCCCGCGGCTCGGTGTCCCGGACGTTCGTCCTCGACCTCGGTGACCTGGCCGGGCAGGCGACCGGGTTGCTGCCGTCGTCGGTCGAGCTGCTCGACGCCGGCCGCGTCACGCTGGGGGAGGCGACGACGGTCGCCGACGTCCGCGGCTCCTTCTGGTCGGTCTACGGTGTCTTCGGCCTGGCGATGCTGGTGCTGACCATCCTCGCGTGGGTGACCGCGCTGCTCGCGCTGGCCCGGCACCGGCTGGCGCCCAACCGCTGGCGCCGCGGCGTGCGGTTCCTGCCCGCCGGGTTCGGCACCGGCCTGGTCGCGGTGATCAGCCTGTCGGTGCTGCGCCTGGTCCCGCCCGAGCCGGCGGTCGAGATCCCGGTGGTGCTCGGCGCGGCGGCGATCGCGTTCCTGCTCGGCTACCTGACCCCGCACCCGGCCCCGCCCGCGGTGACCGAGAGTGACAAGACGGTCCGGCTCACGGTCCCGTCCACGCAGGAGTTCACCCGATGAGCGCACCGGCCGAGCTGGTCGCCGCGCTGCCGCAGTACGACATCGGGGAGTCGATCGGCGAGGGCGGCATGGGCGTGGTGTTCGCCGGTGTGCACCGGACGCTGGGCCGCAGCGTCGCGATCAAGCAGCTGCCGTGGGACGTGCTCAACCACGCGGCGAGCAGCGAGCTCTTCGACCGCGAGGCGCGGGTGCTCGCGAGCCTGGACCACCCGCACATCGTGCCGGTGTACGACTACGTCCGCACCGGCCGCGAGCACCTGCTGGTGATGGAGCGCCTCGACGGCGGGACGGTGCACAGCCGCTTCCACGGCGGCGGGGTGAGCGGCGAGCAGGCGTGCGCGATCGGGCTGGCGATGCTGGCCGGGCTGCACGCGGCGCACCGGGCGGGCGTGCTGCACCTCGACGTCAAGCCGCGGAACCTGCTCTTCAGCACGCAGGGCGTGGTGAAGGTGGCCGACTTCGGCATCGCCCGGGTGATCAGCGAGGGCGCCACGCTGGTGACGCACGGTGGCGAGATCCTCGGAACACCGGCGTACATCGCCCCGGAGCAGGCGATGGGCAACGCGCTGAGCCCAGCGGCCGACGTGTACGCGGCGGGCACGGTGCTGTACGAGCTGCTGTCGGGCCGGCTGCCGTTCGACAACACCCGCGGCGCGATCAGCATGATGCGCCAGCACATGTTCACCGACCCGCAGCCGATTTCCGGGGTGCCGTCGCCGATCGCCGGGGTGGTGATGCGCAGCCTGGCCCGCGAGCTGGACGCGCGGTACCGGGAGGCGGAGTCGTTCGCGGCGGACCTCGCCGCGGCGGCCACGGTCGTGTACGGGCCGGGGTGGCTGGAGCGGTCCGGGGTGCCGGTGCTGCACCTGACGCCGCGGGTGATCGCGGGCCTGAATTCGGCGACTGCTCCGGCGGCGCCGGGGGAGGCGAGGACGCGCCCGGTGGCGCGGCCGGGTGCCACGCTGGTGGGAGCGCCTGACGGGCAGGCCGGGCTGGGTGCCGAGGGCACTGGGTGGCCCGGCAGCCCGGGCGGCGCACGTGGTGCCGGGGTCGCCGGAGCGGGCCGGCCTGGCGGCGAAGGC
>NZ_BNAW01000034.1 GCF_014654205.1 Amycolatopsis bullii | reverse complement strand
GGCAGGACGAAGTTGGCGAACCCGAACAGGTTCGGGGTGGCGTAGAGCAGCAGCATGATCGTGCCGTGCATGGTGAACAGCTGGTTGTACTGCTCCGGGGAGAGGAACTGCAGGCCGGGCCGGGCGAGTTCGCCCCGCATCAGCAGGGCCGTGAGGCCGCCGATCAGGAAGAACCCGAACGACGTCGTCAGGTAGAGCACGCCGATCGTCTTGTGGTCGGTGGTGCGGATCGTCTTCAGGATCGTCGCGCCGCGCTTGCCCCGCCACACCGGCCGGTGCGGGATCGGAGCCGGGCGTGTCACCGTGTCGGTCATCGGACTCCCACCTGCGCCGCCGGGGAACGAGCTGTTCCCGCGCGCGTACCCGGGCATGACCGCGAATACACGCCGGGGCCGGGGGCGATTTCCGGGTTCCGCCGTCCGGGCGATACCGCGGCGGCGGTGATCCGCAACCTCAGCGAGACCCCGATGGGGGCTTAGCGGCGGTGCGGACGGGTATGCCGCGCGGCGTAGCGCGGTCCTCCGGCCGGCCCAACGGGTGCCGGCCGCGGCGCGCCCCGGCGAAAGGAACCGCCATGTCCACCGCCACCCCCGCCCGGACCAGAACACCCGTGCAGGTCGCCGCCGCGGTCGTCGCGGTCGTCTTCCTGCTGGTCGGCGTGCTCGGTTTCATCCCGGGCATCACCACCGGCTACGACCAGCTGAGCTTCGCCGGCCACGACTCGATGGCCATGCTGCTCGGCGTGTTCATGGTCTCGGTGCTGCACAACATCGTCCACCTGCTGTTCGGCGTCGTCGGCCTCGCCGCGGCCCGCACCTCGCGCGGTGCCCGCCTGTTCCTCGTCGCCGGCGGTGCCGTCTACCTGGTGCTCTGGCTGTACGGGCTGCTGATCGACCACGGCAGCGACGCGAACTTCGTGCCGGTCAACACCGCGGACAACTGGCTGCACCTGGGCCTGGGCGTCGGCATGATCGCCCTCGGCCTGCTGACCGCCCGCGCGGGCAGCGCCGCCGGTCCGGGGCCGCACGCCGCCCGGGGTCCCGGCCTCGGCTGACCACCACGCGCCCCGCGTGGTCACCGGGGGACGTCGGCGGCTGCTCACCATGGCCCGCCGACGTCCCGTGCCGTGCTAGCGGGTTTCGATGATCCGCTTGAACTCGGTGCAGGCCCGCTCGACCTTGTGCTGCGGGTTCGCCAGCAGGGTGGCGACCGCTTCGCCGAGTTTCCCGCCGGGCACGGCGTACTCGAGGCTGACCTCCAGCGCGGTGCGCCCGTCGCCCAGGTCTTCGAAGAGGACGACTCCGGCGTTCGAGACGTCGGAATCGGCCTGGCCGGCCGTGGTCCAGGCGAGCCGGTGCGGCGGGGAGTCCTCGGTGATCCGGGCTTCCCACTCGACGGTGGCGCCGGCCGGCCCCGCCACCTTCCAGCGCGTCCGCGTTTCGTCGCCGGTGACCGCCTCGACGGATTCGACGTCGGAGAAGATCTCGGGGAGCCGGGTGAGCGGCCGCCACCAGTCGTAGCAGGCCTGGGCCGGGGCGCCGACCTCGATGCGGTACGTCGCCTTGTCCATGGGTGCCTCCCGTTCACGCGGCGGTAGCCGGGTCGCCCGCCGTCGGAGCCCGGCTACCCCGCGTGCCCGGGGTTACGCGTCCTGCTCCTTGGTGCGCAGCAGCACGGTGAGGGACCGGCCGCCGACGACGAGCTCGCCGTGTCCCGGCACCGTGCGCGGGGTCGCCAGCTGGTCACCGGCCACGCCGCCGACCAGGACGCCGCCCACCGAGCGGTGGAACACCTCGCCCGTCGCGGTGTCGAGCACGATCGCCCACTCTTCGCCGTAGCCGCCGTCGGGGACGGTCATCGTGATGTCGTCGTCGTGGGCGTTGAAGCAGAGCAGGAACGAGTCGTCCACCACGCGCTCGCCGCGGGCGTCGAGGTCGGGGATCGCCGTGCCGTTGAGGAAGACCATGATGCTGCGGCCGAAGCCGGCCTCCCAGTCCTGGTCGGTCATCTCGTCGCCGGCCGGGGTGAACCAGGCGATGTCGCGCAGTTCGTCGCCGCGGCGGATCGGCCGCCCGGCGAAGAACCGGCGGCGGCGGAACACCGGGTGCTGGTGGCGGAGGTCGACGACGGCCGAGGTGAACTCGAACAGCTCGCGGTTGCGCTCCAGCAGCGACCAGTCCACCCAGGACAGCTCGTTGTCCTGGCAGTAGGCGTTGTTGTTGCCGTCCTGGGTGCGGCCGAGCTCGTCGCCGTGCAGGAGCATCGGCACGCCCTGGGACAGCAGCAGCGTGGCGATCAGGTTCCGGCGCTGGCGCGCCCGCAGGTCGAGGACCTTCTCGTCCTCCGTCGGGCCTTCCGCACCGCAGTTCCACGACCGGTTGTCGTCGGCGCCGTCGCGGCCGTCCTCGCCGTTGGCCTCGTTGTGCTTTTCGTTGTACGACACCAGGTCGTTCAGCGTGAAGCCGTCGTGCGCGGTGACGAAGTTGATCGACGCGAACGGGCGGCGGCCGTCGCTCTGGTAGAGGTCCGACGAGCCGGTGATCCGGGACGCGAACTCGCCCAGCGTCGCCGGTTCGCCCCGCCAGAAGTCGCGGACGGTGTCCCGGTAGGCGCCGTTCCACTCGGTCCACAGCGGCGGGAAGTTGCCGACCTGGTAACCACCCGGGCCGACGTCCCACGGCTCGGCGATCAGCTTCACCTGGCTCACCACGGGGTCCTGCTGCACCAGGTCGAAGAACGTGGCCAGCCGGTCGACGTCGTAGAACTCACGGGCCAGCGTGGCGGCGAGGTCGAACCGGAAGCCGTCGACGTGCATCTCGGTGACCCAGTACCGCAGCGAGTCCATGATGAGCTGCAGCGTGTGCGGCTGGCGCACGTTGAGCGAGTTGCCGGTGCCGGTGTAGTCCATGTAGTACTGCGGGTCGTTCTCGACCAGCCGGTAGTAGGCCTGGTTGTCGATGCCGCGCATGGACAGGGTCGGCCCGAGGTGGTTGCCCTCGGCCGTGTGGTTGTAGACGACGTCGAGGATGACCTCGATGCCCGCCTCGTGCAGCGTCCGCACCATCGCCTTGAACTCGTGCACCTCGCTGCCCGGGGTGGCGGACATGATCGAGGCGGCGTACTCGTTGTGCGGCGCGAAGAAGGCGATGGTGTTGTAGCCCCAGTAGTTGGCCAGGCCGCGCTCGGTGAGGGCGTGGTCGTGCAGGAACTGGTGGACCGGCATCAGCTCGACGGCCGTGACGCCGAGGGTCTTGAGGTACTCGACCATCACCGGGTGCGCCAGCCCGGAGTAGGTCCCCCGCAGCTCCTCCGGGATGTCCGGGTGCAGCTTCGTCAGCCCGCGGACGTGCGCCTCGTAGACGACGGTCTCGTTGTAGGGCACGTTCGGCGGCCGGTCGTTGGCCCAGTCGAAGTACGGGTTGACGACGACCGCGCGGACGGTGTGCGCCGCCGAGTCGTCGTCGTTGCGCTCGGCGGGGTTGCCGAAGCGGTAGCTGAACACGGACTCGTCCCAGTCCACCTTGCCGGTGACGGCCTTGGCGTACGGGTCGAGCAGGAGCTTCGCCGGGTTGCAGCGCAGGCCGCGGGCCGGGTCGTACGGCCCGTGGACGCGGAAACCGTACTCCTGGCCGGGGCCGACGCCGGTCAGGTAGCCGTGGTGGACGAAGCCGTCGACCTCCGGCAGCCGGATCCGGGTCTCGGTTCCGTCCGGGTCGAACAGGCACAGGTCGACGCGGTCGGCGACCTCGGAGAAGAGCGCGAAATTGGTGCCGACGCCGTCGTAATCGGCTCCGAGCGGGTAGGGGGAACCGGGCCAGGGCTGCACTGGGCCTCCAGAGGTGCGAGTGATCTCCGGCGGGGATACCCAGCCCGGCGGCCCCGGACACCGTGACGTCGCCCTCCTCACCCGGACGCACCACCGGCGCGGGACCGCCGGCTTCAGGCGGTCCCGCGCCGATCACGGGCGGTGTCAGGTCAGCTTGTTCTTGACTTCCTTGGCCTTGCCCTTGGCCGTGCCCTTGGCGTCCTGCAGGGGCGCGTACGTCCCGAAGAGCGCCGGGTCGGGCTTCGGCGCGGTGCCCGGGCCGCCGAGCGGCTCGGGGTCCATCAGGTACTCGATGCCGGCGCCGGTGGTCCAGCTGGCGCCCTTTGCGCCGTCCGGGCCGTCGGAGAGGTGCCAGATCGTGTGGTTGTGGGTCTGGTCTTCCTCGTCGAGCAGGGCGCCGGGGGCGATGTCGCCTTCCAGCCCGTCGGCCTTGAGCTCTTCGATCGCGGCGAGCCACTGCTTCTGGTGGACGGTGTCGCGGGCCAGGTTGAACTGGAGCATCGCCTTGACGCCGGGGTCGTCGGTCATGTTGTACAGGCGTGCGGTCTGCAGCCGCCCCTGGGCCTCGGCGGCGACGTTCGCGCGGAAGTCGGCGAGCAGGTTGCCGGAGGCGACGATGTATTTGCCGTTCCAGGGGTAGCCGTTGCTGTCGGCGGGCAGGGCGCCGCCGCCGCCGACGATGGCCTGCTGGACGTCCATCCCGCCGATCGTCGCGGCCATCACCGGGTCTTTGACGGCTTCGGCGGTGACGGTCGAGGGGGCACCTTCGAGCAGGCGGGCGACCATGGTGGCGAGCATTTCGACGTGGCCGATTTCTTCGGTCGCGGTGTCCATGATCAGGTCTTTGTACTTGCCTTCGATGCGGCAGTTCCAGCCTTGGAACAGGTACTGCATGGTCACGGTCATCTCACCGAAGGCGCCGCCGATGAGTTCCTGGAGCTTGCGGGCGTAGACGGCGTCCGGCTTTTCGGGCTTGGCTTCGAACTGCAGCAGCTTCGTGTGACGGAACACGAGAATTCCCTCCGTCGTCCGGGGTGGCACCGGCGGGGGCCGGCGGTCCAGGAGGCTTTCCCGGTTAGCGGACGGTTAACCACGGCGATCATCGACGTCTTCACCGAGGGCGCCGAGGATCGACAACGCCACCGTCGCTGTGGTAGTTGAACGCGGAACGTTCGATGGCGAGTGGAGCGATACGTGAGCGATCACCAGGAGCGGGTGCCGACCTGCCGGCGGTACCAGTGCGACGAGCCGGCCCTCTGGCGGAGGATGTGCGCGGCTCACTGGGCTCGCTGGCAGAACGGGACCGACCCGCTCGACCAGCCGGGCGACGACGCCGCGTCCCCGGAACCCCGGGTGTGGCAGCCGCCGTTGCGCGAGAACAGCGTTTCGCAGCGGAAGCCCGGCCGGCCGATGTGACGCCGGTGGGGAGCCCCGCCCGGGGGCTCCCCACCCCGGCGTTCAGCCGACGATCCCGGCCACGGTCACGCCGATCGGCGTGCTGGGGCGGCCGATGAGGGTGCGCAGGTCATCGGTGGTCTCGGCGAGCAGGCCGGCCTTGATGTCGGCGTCGATCGCGGCGAGGAAGCCGGCGAGCGACTCCGGGAGACCGGCGCCGGTCAGTGCCTTGACGTGCTCGTCGGACGGCAGGTCGACGTAGGTGATCTCGCGGCCGGTGGCCTTGGCGATCTCGGCGGCGAGGTCCGCGTTCGTCCAGGTGACGTCACCGGCGAGTTCGTAGATCTTGCCTTCGTGGCCTTCGCCGGTCAGCACCGCGACCGCAGCGGCGGCGTAGTCGGCGCGGGCGGCGCTGGCGACGCGGCCGTCACCCGCGCTGCCCACGAAGCTGCCGGTCCGGGCGGCCTGCTTGATCGTGTCGGCGTAGTTTTCGTTGTACCAGTTGTTTCGCAGGATCGTGGCGGGCAGGCCGGAGGCCTCGATCAGTTCCTCGGTCGCCTTGTGCTCCGGGGCCAGCACCAGCTTCGACGTCGTCGCCTGCGGTGCGCTGGTGTAGACGAGGTGGCGGACGCCGACCTGCTTGGCCGCCTCGACGACCGCCTGGTGCTGCGCGGCGCGCTGACCGACCTCGCTGCTCGACACCAGCAGGACCCTGTCGGCCCCCTTGAGCGCGGCGACCAGGCTTTCCGGGTCGGTGTAGTCCGCGCGGCGCACCTCGACGCCGCGTTCGGCGAGGTCGGCGGCCTTCTCCGGGCTGCGCACCGCGGCGACGACCTGGTCGGCGGGCAGCTTCTCGAGCAGGCCTTCGACGACGAGCCTGCCGAGGTGGCCGGTGGCGCCGGTGACGACGATCATGACGACTCCTTGAAAGTTCAAGTACCTGGTCCCATGGAGCATGTACTAACTTTTAGAAAGTACCAACTCATTGTCAGTGCCGTCACATTCGTTGTGCAAACTCTCGGGTAGTATCCGGGGAGTGGACGGACAAGCTGACGCCGAGCACGAGGCCCTCGTCGCCGACGTGTTCAGTGCCGCGTGCGCTTCCCGTGCCGTGCTGGAGCACGTGACCGGCCGGTGGGGAGTGCTGGCGCTGGTCGCGCTGAACGACGGCGTGTTCCGGTTCAACGCGCTGCGCCGCCGGGTGCAGGGGGTCAGCGAGAAGATGCTCGCCCAGACGCTGCAGGCGCTCGAGCGCGACGGGTTCGTGTACCGGGACGCGCGTCCGACGATCCCGCCGCACGTGGAGTACAGCCTCACCCCCGCCGGGCGGGAGGTCGCCCAGCGGCTGGTGGCGTTGATCGAGGTCCTCGAGGCCGGTGTCCCCGACGTGCTGGCGGCCCAGGCCCGGTACGACGAAGCGAAAACCGCGAGCGCGTGACTTCCCGCTGAAACCCGTTGCGGGACAACGCGATCTCGAAAGCGTCGAAATGCCCGGCCGGCGAACGGGCCGTTGCGCTCGGGTGGCCGGGGCGTTATGTTAGCGCTCACAATCGCTCCGCTTGTGCCGTTCCTGCGTGTCGGTGATCGAGGAGAGGGTGGCAACGTCGCCGGCCCGCGCACCTGTCGAATCGACGATTTCCGTACCCCAGCGGGAGATCACCCATGGCACGACAGCCGAGGCACGTCCGTCCCCGTCCCCTCCTCCAGGCGCTCATCGCGACCGGCGCGCTCGTCACCGGCCTGCTGGCCGCCGGCGGCACCTCCCAAGCGGCCACCCAAGGGCCGTGCGACATCTACGCCGCCGGTGGCACGCCGTGCGTGGCCGCGCATTCCACCACGCGGGCCCTGTACGGCGCCTACACCGGTCCGCTGTACCAGGTCCGGCGCGCGTCCGACAGCGCCACGCGCGACATCGCCCCCTTGGCCGCGGGTGGCGTGGCCAACGCGGCGGCGCAGGATTCCTTCTGCGCGGGAACCACCTGCCTGATCACGGTCATCTACGACCAGTCCGGCCGCAACAACCGCCTCACGCAGGCCCCGCCGGGCGGCTTCCAGGGGCCGGCCGCGGGCGGCTACGACAACCTCGCCAACGCCACCGCGGCGCCGATCAGCGTCGGCGGGCACAAGGCGTACGGCGTCTACATCGCCCCCGGAACCGGTTACCGCAACAACAACACCAACGGTGTCGCGACCGGCGATCAGCCGGAAGGCATGTACGCCATCTTCGACGGCACCCACTACAACGGCGGCTGCTGCTTCGACTACGGCAACGCCGAGCGCAACAGCCGCGACAACGGCAACGGCACGATGGAGGCCATCTACTTCGGCAACATCAAGGTCTGGGGCTACGGCGCCGGCAACGGGCCGTGGATCATGGCCGACCTCGAGAACGGCCTGTTCTCCGGGGTCAACCAGCACTACAACGCCAACGATCCCAGCATCAGCCACCGCTTCCTGACCGCCATCGTCAAGGGCGGCCCCAACCGGTGGGCCATCCGCGGCGGCAACGCCCAGTCCGGTGGCGTGTCGACCTTCTACGACGGCGTGCGCCCGAACGTGGCGGGCTACAACCCGATGAAGAAGGAAGGAGCCATCATCCTCGGCATCGGCGGCGACAACAGCGTCGGCGCCCGCGGCACCTTCTACGAGGGCGTGATGACGTCCGGTTATCCGTCGGACGCCACGGAAAACGCGGTGCAGGCCAACATCACCGCGGCCGGGTACGCCACGAGCTCCGCGGGCACCGGGCTGACGCCGGGCACGGCGGTCTCACTGCGCGCCACCACCGCCTGCTGCACCGACCGCTACATCCACCACACCGGGTCCACTGTGGACACGGCGGTGATCGGCAGCGGCAGCTCGGCCACGGAGAAGGGCAACGGTTCCTGGACCGTCCGGACCGGACTCGGCAGCAGCTCGTGCGTGTCGTTCGAGTCGAAGAACGTGGCCGGGCAGTACCTGCGGCACCAGAACTACCGGCTGTACCTGCAGGCCAACGACGGGAGCTCGCTGTTCGCCCAGGACGCGACCTTCTGCCCGGAGGCCGGCCGCAACGGCCAGGGTGCCTCGCTCCGCTCGCTCAACTTCCCCGACCGGTACGTCCGCCACTACGACAACATCCTCTACATCGCCGCCAACGGCGGGTCGAACACGTTCGACAACGCCAACGCCTACAGCGACGACGTGAGCTGGCTCGTCAGCGCACCGTGGGCGTCTTGATCCGATGACCGTCACGCGCCCGGTCCCGGGACGGACCGGGCGCGTGACAGCGTGCGGTCCCGCACCCGACCTGGTTGGAGGCAGCATGCCGTCCATTCGAGCGTCTTTCTCCGCCCTCTTCTTCGCCGTGGCCGCGCTGCTGCCCGCCGCGGCCGCCTACCCCGATCCCGGCCGCGTCACCGGTGACGCCGGGGTGCACGACCCGAGCGTGGTCAAGCGCCCGGACGGCGGTTACCTGGTGGCGCACACCGGCGACGGCATCACGCTGAAGACCTCCACCGACCGGATCGCCTTTTCCGCCGCCGGTTCGGTGTTCCCGGGCGGTGCACCGTGGACGACCCCCTACACCGGAGGCGACCGCCGTCTGTGGGCCCCGGACATCTCCTACCACAGCGGCCAGTACTACCTGTACTACTCGGCTTCGACGTTCGGCTCCAACCACTCCGCGATCTTCCTGGCCACCAGCCCGTCCGGCGCGTCCGGCAGCTGGACCAACCGGGGCCTGGTCATCGAATCCCGCAGCAGCGACAACTTCAACGCCATCGACCCGAACCTCGTCGTCGACGACCAGGGCCGGTGGTGGCTGGCCTTCGGCTCGTTCTGGACGGGCGTCAAGCTGATCTCGCTGAACCCCGCGACGGGGCTGCGCCAGGGCAGCGGCCTGACCGCCATCGCCGGGCGCGGCGGCGGGGCGATCGAGGCGCCGTTCATCGTCAAGCGCGGCCAGTACTACTACCAGTACGTGTCGTTCGACTTCTGCTGCCGCGGCGCTTCGAGCACCTACCGCGTCATGGTGGGCCGGTCCACCAGCGTCACCGGGCCCTACGCCGACCGCAACGGTGTGGCGATGAACTCCGGCGGCGGTACCGAAATCCTGGCCGGCCACGGCAGCATCCACGGGCCGGGTCACGAAGCCGTGCTTGCCGACAACGACGGCGATCTGCTGATCTACCACTACTACGCCGACAACGGCACGGCCCGCCTCGGCATCAACCGCCTGACCTACGACGCGGCCGGCTGGCCGGTCGTCGGCTGATCACCGGAAAGGACGTCCCGGATGCGCCTCCGCCGAACCGCTGTGGTCCTGGCCGTTTCCGCGTCGCTGCTGAGCCCGGCGACCGCGGACGCCTCGCCGCCCGGCGGGGCGCCACCGGGCTGGGTGACGCTGACCGAGTCCGCGCTCGAAGGCGTGCACGGCACCGCGCCCGACGTCACCGTCCGCAACGTGCTCACCGTGACCGCCACCGGGGCCGCGCTGCGGGTCCGGCTGAGCAACCCGTTCGGTGGCACCGCGATGACCGTGCGTTCGGTGTGGGTGGGCCGGCAGCCGTCGACGAACTCGCCCGCGCTCGTGCCGGGGTCGAACCGGCGGGCCACGTTCGGCTTCCGGCACGCGGTGACGATCCCGCCGGGCAAGAGCGTGTGGACCGACCCGCTGCCGCTGCAGGTCCGGCGCGGTGACCACGTCGCGGTGAGCATCTACGCGCCGGGGGCGCCGGTCAACGACCACACCTTCCCGCCACCCGAGAAGTACACACCCGGCTCGTTCACCTCGGCCGGTCCCGGTGACGCCGGCGCGGACGAATCGGGGAGCGCGTACGGGCCCTTCGCGCCCGGTGTCCTGTGGTGGGCGGACGCGATCAGCGCCGCGTCGCCCGCCCGCGGCACGATCGTCGCCCTCGGCGATTCGATCACCGACGGCTACAACGCCTTCGGCGGCGGTCCGCGCTGGACCGACGTGCTCGCCGAGCGCATCGGGACGCTTCCGCCGTCGCGGCGGCTGTCGGTGGCGAACGCGGGCATCAGCGGCAACACGGTCAGCGTCCAGCCGAACCCGTACGACCCGACCGGCCAGTGCTGCGGCCCGCCCGCGCCGGCCCGCCTCGACCGGGACGTGCTCTCCCTGCCGGGCGTGCGGTACGTCCTGCTCCTGGAGGGCACGAACGACCTCGGCGGCGGCGACAACGCGCCGCCGGCCCCGGCCGAGCAGGTCATCGACGCGATGCGCGGCATCGCCGGGCGGGTGCACGCGACGGGCCGCCGGATCGTCGGCGCGACGATCCTGCCGATGTGCAACGCGGCCGGCAGTCCGAAGGAGCAGGCCCGCCTCGCGGTCAACGCGTGGATCCGCACTTCGGGGGTGTTCGACGCGGTGCTCGACTTCGACGCCGTGCTGCGGGACCCGGCGGACCCGACGGTGATCCGCGCGGACTGGCGCACCGACTGCTATCACCCGAATGCGGCAGGCGACCGGCTCCTCGGCGACTCGATCGACCTGAAGGTGTTCGCCCGCTGACCGGAGGGGTGGTCGAACCGGTTCGATCCGCGCGGTGGCCGTCGTGAGAGGTAAGGCGGGTTGGAACCCGCCTTACCCCTCACGACCAGCGGCGGCAGGGCGCTTGGTGCGGGTCGCGGTCAGGCTCGGCGGCGGGCGCCCGTGCTCGACCGCAGTGAGATCGGCGGCTCCAGCAGGGCGTGCCGCGGTTCCGCGCCCCGGTCCGCGATCTGGGCCAGCAGCAGGTCCACCGCCAGCCGCCCCAGCTCGACCGCGGGCACGTCCGCCGCGGTCAACGGGGGGTGGAAATCCTCCGCCAGGCGCTCCGCGATCACGCCCGTCAGCGAAAAGTCGCGGGGCACCTCGAGCCCCGCGCGGTGCAACGCGCGCTGGACGCCGGGCAGGGCCGCTTCGTTGATCGTCACCGCCGCCGTCACCGCGGGCCACTGCGCCCGGATCTGCTCGAAGCAGGCCAGGCCCGCCGCCGCTTCGTCCGCGCAGCACACCGTACGCGCCGTCAAACCCCGGGCGGCCGTGGCGTCCAGGAAACCCGTCGCCGAGCGCAGGGCCGGGCCGTAGCCCGCCGCGACGAGTTCCGCCGATCGGTTGATCAGCACCACCTCTTCGTGCCCCAGGTCCGCCAGGTGGTGCACGCAGCGCGTGATCAGGGCGCCGTAGTCGACGTCGACCCACCAGGACGCTCCCGGGTGCTCCACGTGGCCGATCGTCACGAACGGCAGGCTCGCCTGGCTCAGCCGCTCGACCCGCGGGTCCTCCAGGAGGATCTCCATCAGGATCACGCCGTCGACGCGCCGTCCGGTCACGATGCGCTCGAACGACCGGTCGTGGTCGCCGCCGCTGGGGGAGAGCAGGACGTCGAGGTCGTGGGCGGCCGCCGCGTCGACGACGCTGCCGACGAACCCCAGCTGGACGTCGGTCAACCGGCGGCTGGCCGGCGGGACCACCAGGCCCAGCGTGCGGGTGCGGCCTTCGGCCAGGGCGCGGGCACTGGCGTTGGGCCGGTAGCCGAGCTCGGCGATGACGTCGTTGATGCGCTGCACGGTGGCCGCCGACACCGGGCGTTTGCCGCTCAGCGCGTACGACACGGTGCTGCGCGAAACCCCCGCGCGCCGCGCGATCTCCCCGATGTTCATTCCACTCCCGACCGGTCGTCCTGAACCGGTTCGATCGTAGTACACGCGGTATTGCGCAGGAGAGTCCTCGCGGTTTACGGTGACGCCGCTCGTCAGCATCGAACCGGTTCGATGAGACCGAGAACGTCGTCGCCGGTGCCGACAGGAAGGACTTCCCATGAAGCGTCAGATCACCCGGCTGCTGTCGGTGGCCGTCGTCGCGACGACCCTGGCCGCGTGCTCCTCCTCGCCGGCCCCGGGTGACGGCGGCGGCACGTTCACCGTCTGGGACCCCTACCCGCAGTTCGACGCGAGCTCCGCGTGGGCGAAGGTGATCGACAAGTGCGGCGCCGACGCCGGGGTCAAGATCGCCCGGCAGGCGTTCGACACGACCGACCTCACCAACAAGGTGCTGCTCGCCGCCCAGCAGAACACCGCGCCGAACGTCCTCGTGGTGGACAACCCGGTGGTCTCGACGCTGGCCGAGGGCGGGGTGCTCAAGTCCAATGCGGACACCGGGCTCGACGCCGCGCAGGTCGCCCCGAACCTGCTCGCCGCCGCCGACGTCAAGGGCCAGGTCTACGGCGTCCCAATCGGGGCGAACACGCTCGCCCTCTACTACAACAAGGCCGTGCTGACCGCGGCCGGTGTCGACCCGGCGTCGGTCAAGGACTGGGCGAGTCTCGACGCGGCACTGGCCAAGGTGCACGCCGCGGGCAAGAAGGGCCTCACGTTCTCCGCCATCGGCACCGAGGAGGGCAGTTTCCAGTTCCTGCCGTGGTTCTGGGGCTCGGGCGCGAACCTCACCGACCTGGCTTCGGCCGACGCCGTCTCCGCGCTCGCGCAGTGGAAGTCGTGGCTGGACAAGGGGTACGCCCCGAACTCGGTGGTCGGCAACACGCAGACGACCAGCTGGCAGGAGTTCGCGACCGGCGACTACGCCTTCGCCGAGAACGGCACCTGGCAGCTGCAGAACGCGAAGAAGGCCGGCTTCGACTACGGCGCCCTCCCGATCCCGGCGCGCACCGGGGGAGCGGCCCCGGCGCCGACCGGCGGCGAGTTCGTCACCGTGCCCGCCCAGAGCAGCCCGGACGCCGAGAAGACCGCGGGCAGGATCGCCTCCTGCCTGACCAGCCCGGCCAACGTGCTCGACTCCGACACCGCGCTGACCTACGTCTCCGCCGTGCCGTCGGTGCAGGACAAGCAGATCGCCGCCCAGCCCGAGCTGAAGGTGTGGGTCGATGCGGTCAAGGTCGCGAAGGGCCGCACCGGCGACAACCTCGGCACCCGGTACCCGCGGATCTCCGAACCGCTCTGGGGTGCCGTGCAGGCCGCGCTCACCGGCGCGAAGGCCCCGGACGCGGCCCTTGCGGCCGCGCAGGCGACCGCCGCGTCGGCGAAGTAGGCCGGGCCCGTGCTGGACACCCGTCAGACGGCCCCCGCCCGTCCGGCCGCGCGAGCGCCCGGACGGGGCGGCCGGCGCCGCCGGCAGCAGCTGCTCGCGTGGGCGTTCCTCGCGCCGCTCGTCGCCTACCTCCTGCTGTGCTACGGCTATCCGCTCGTGACGAACGTCGATCTCAGCCTGCGCAGCTACACCGTCCGCACCTTCGTGCACGGCGGCGCGCCGCTGGTCTGGTTCGACAACTACGCGACAGTGTTCACCGATCCGACCTTCCGCACGGCGCTGCTCAACACGCTCGTCTTCACCGCCGCGTCGCTGCTCTTCCAATACGGCATCGGCCTGGCGATGGCGGTGTTCTTCGCCCGCCACTTCCGGTTGGGCCCGACGCTGCGCGCGTTGTTCCTCGTGCCCTGGCTGCTGCCGCTGATCGTCTCGGGCTCGACGTGGGCGTGGTTGCTCAACAGCGAATCCGGGGTGGTCAATTCCGTGCTGGGCTGGTTCGGCGCCGGCCGGATCGACTGGCTGACGTCGCCGTCCTGGGCGCTGGTCTCGGTGATCATCGCCAACATCTGGATCGGTGTGCCGTTCAACCTCGTCGTGCTGCACAGCGGCCTGCAGAACATCCCGGCCGAGGTCTACGAAGCGGCGTCGCTCGACGGTGCCGGGGCGTGGCAGCGGTTCCGGCACGTCACCTTCCCGCTCCTGCGCGGAGTATCGGCGATCACCCTGCTGCTGGGGCTGGTCTACACGCTGAAGGTGTTCGACGTCATCTGGATCATGACCAAGGGCGGCCCCGGCGAGGCGTCGACCACCCTGGCCACCTGGTCCTACCGGCTCGGGTTCGGCAGCATGCTGCCGCGGTTCGGGCCCAGCGCGGCCGTGGGCAACGTGCTCATCCTGCTGGCGCTGGTCGCCGGGCTGCTCTACATCCGCGCGCAGCGCAGGCAGGAGGCAGGGTGATCCGCCGCTGGCGCACCGCGGTGGGGCTGGTCCTCACCGCCGTGATGCTGTTCCCCGTCTACTGGATGGTCAACGTGTCGCTGACCCCGGCCGGGCGGATGCGCAAGTCGCCGCCCGACTGGTTCCCGGCGGCGCCGACGTTCGAGGGCTACGAGCGGGTCCTGCGCGAGCAGCTCCCGTACTTCGCCACCAGCCTGTTCGTCGCGCTGGGCACGGTGGCGCTGACCCTCGCCCTGGCCGCGCCGTCGGCGTACGCGCTGGCCAAGCTCCGCCCGCGCGGGGGCCGGGCGCTGGGTTTCGTGCTGCTGGTGGCGCAGATGATCCCGGGCATCATCATGGCGCTGGGCTTCTACGGGATCTACGTGTCGCTGGGGATCACCAACACCGCCTGGGGCCTGGTCCTCGCCGACTCGACGATCGCGGTGCCGTTCGCCGTGCTCATCCTGACCTCGTTCATGGCCTCGGTGCCCGACGAGCTGGTCCAGGCGGCCACCATCGACGGCGCGGGTGCGGTGCGCGCGTTCTGGTCGGTGGTGCTGCCCGCCAGCCGCAACGGGGTGGTGACCGCCGGGCTGTTCTCGTTCCTGTGGGCCTGGTCGGACTTCGTCTTCGCGGCGACGCTCGACGGCGGCGGCTCGATGCGGCCGCTGACCCTGGGCATCTACCGCTACATCGGCAACAACAACCAGGAGTGGAACTCCATCATGGCGACGGCGGTGGTCGCCTCCGTGCCCGCCGCCGTGCTCCTCGTGCTGGCGCAGCGGTTCGTCGCCGCCGGCGTCACCGCGGGCGCCGTCAAGGACTGAATCCCTCTCGGAAAGGACGGCCTCTGTGCCCACGGGCGAATTCTCGCTGCGGGAAATCCCCTTCAGCCACCCCGGATCGTGGTTCGACCTCTCGCCGGTGGTGGCCCAGGCCACCTTCGCCGACGACCTGCACCTGGTGTCCCACCGCCACGGCATGCACGCGGTCCTGGCGCTGGTTCCCGAAAGCGGCGGCGAGCGGGTGGCGGTCCCGGCCGCCGCCACGCCGTCCGCGCTCACCTGGGGTGATGGCGGAGGGCGGATCACCGCGGCCTTCGCGGCACCCGACGTGCTGAGGATCGCCGGGCGCGGACTCGACCTGAGGATCCGCGCGGCGGAGGCCACGCTGACGCCGTTCACCGGCACCTACTTCTTCGCCGATCCGGTCGACGGATCCGCCGTCTTCACCTCCTACGAAACCGGGCACCGCTACCGCGTCACCGTCCTTTCCGGACAGGTGCGGCACGTCGGCGCGGAAGCGCTCGGGACGGCCGAGCGGGCCGTCGTCGTGAGCGGCGGCGCGTGGGAAGTGGCGATCGAGGAAGTCCCCGGCGCCCGCGAGCCGTATGCGGCGGCGTCGGCGTTCGACGACGTGGTCGCCGCCGCCACGGCCGGGTTCGCCGCTTTCGCCGATTCGGTGGCGCCCTGGCGCAGCGAGCGCACGCCGGCGGCCGAGCTCGCCTGTTACGTGCTGTGGTCGGCCATCGTGGCGCCCGCCGGGTTCGTCGGCCGTCCGGCGGTGCTGATGTCGAAGCACTGGATGGACAAGGTGTGGAGCTGGGACCACTGCTTCAACGCACTGGCGCTGGCCGGGGGACGGCCGGAGCTGGCCTGGCACCAGTTCCAGGTCGTCTTCGACCACCAGGACGACCGGGGCGCGCTGCCCGACTCGATCACCCACGCCGAGGTGCTGCGCAACTTCGTCAAACCACCCATCCACGGCTGGGCGCTGAGCCGCCTGCGCCGCCGCCTGCCCGGCGGCCTGCCCGAACCCGGGCCGGTCTACCGGCAGCTGGCGGCGTGGACGACGTTCTGGCTGGAGCACCGCCGCGTGCCCGGCGGCCCGCTGGCCCACTACGAGCACGGCAACGACAGCGGCTGGGACAACGCGACGCCGTTCGCGCGGGAGCGGCTCGTGCGGACGCCGGACCTCGCCGCGTTCCTGGTGCTGCAGCTGAAGGAACTGGCCGTGCTGGCCGCGGAGCTGGGGGATCCCGATGCGGCCGCGCGGTGGGCCGCCGAAGCGGAAAGCATGCTGGCGGCCCTGCTGGACGAGCTGTGGGACGGCACGAAGTTCGTCAGCCGCTCGGTCGCGACCGGGGCGGTGCAGTCCGGGGCGAGTCTCCTGGATCTGATGCCGATCGTGCTCGGCGAGCACCTGCCCCCGGACGTCCGGGACCGGGTCGTGGCCGGGCTGGAGGCGCACCTGACGGACATCGGGCTGGCGACCGAGCGGCCGTCGTCGGAGTTCTACGAGGCGGACGGCTACTGGCGGGGACCGGTCTGGGCGCCCGTCACCGTGCTGATCGAGGACGGCCTCCGCGGCGCCGGCGCGACGGAGCTCGCCGACCGCGTCAGCGCCCGGTTCCGTGCGGTGTGCGAGAAGTCCGGGTTCGCCGAGAACTTCGACGCGCTGACCGGGGACGGCCTGCGTGACCGCGCCTACACCTGGACGGCCGCCGCCTACCTCCTGCTCGCCGCCGACGCCGAAGCGCGCCCGGAGGCGTAGCTCAGGCTTGGTCGTGGAGGGTGACGTGGTAGCCGTCGGGGTCGGCGAAGGTGAACGTCCGCCCGAAGGGACCGTCGACCGGCGCGGAGACGATCCGGTGCCCGTCGGCGGCGAGAGCGTCGTGGATGGCCTGGACATCGGTGGCGTGGAGCCAGATCGCGGCGCCGATGCCCGGCTGGGCGGCGGAGGCGAGATCGGTGCCGGGAACGATGTCGCGCAGGGCGAACGCGATCGGTTTCGTGTCGAAGACGACGGCGTGCGGAGGGCCGGCGGGCGAGCGGACGAGGCCGAGGTACCGCTCGTAGAACGCCTGTGAAGCGGCGAGGTCGCGTGCTTGGAGCGAGACGAAGTCGGGTCCGGTGGCGGGCATGGTGGCTGCTCCTTCGCTTGGTGTCAGGTTCCTGACATGGCCACCGTATGTCAGGAACCTGACACCAGTCAAGCCGGGGTCCGTTGTCCCGTCGAATCGCATCGACAATGCGGCGTCCACGACGGTCTCCTGGTGGTGAGCGAAAACGAGAGGTGATTCGACAAAATCGAAGCGGCGGCTCACGTCGAAATCCTCGAAGTATTACGGATATGGTTGCGATCGATGCTGGTCGAATGCCGGTGAATCACCGACCGTATCTTGACCGGTACGCAACTGTCCTGCGATAGTCGTCTCACTCCCGTTCACGCCGAATAAATCGTCGAAACGATTCGACGCAGTCATCCGGGAAAGGACGAATCAATGCACAACGTGGTGCGTTCCGTGCTCGTCTCACTGACCGCGGCCGCCGTGGTGGCCACCACCGCCGGGGTGGCCGAAGCAGCCACCTGGTCGTCCTCGGACAAGTGGGGGACCTGGTCCAACGGCGGCTACACGGTCCGCAACGACGTCTGGGGCAGCGGGGCCGGTCCGCAGACGATCTGGGCGAACTCCTACAGCAACTGGGGAGTGTGGGCCGACCACCCGAACACCGGCGGGATCAAGTCGTACCCCCACTCGGCGAAGAACGTCGGCCGGACGCTGAGCTCGCTGCGCCAGGTGTCGAGCAGTTTCACTGTGAGCCGCCCGGGCAGCGGGGCGTATGAGACCGCGTATGACATCTGGGCGAACAACAACGCCTACGAAATCATGTTGTGGGTCAACAAGCAGGGCGCGGTCGGTCCCCTCGGCACCAAGCAGACGACGGTGAGCGTCGGCGGTCACACCTGGGACGTCTACAAGGGATCGAACGGCTCGAACGCGGTGTTCTCGTTCCTGCGCACGTCGAACACGAACGCCGGAACGGTCGACGTGCTGGCGGTGCTGAACTGGATCAAGGCCCGCGGCTGGTTCGGCGACGTGACCCTGGGCGAAGTGCAGTTCGGCTTCGAGATCACGTCGGCATCGGGCGGCCTGAACTTCACCTCGAACAGCTATTCCGTGTCGGCGTCCTGAGTCCTCACGCGCAGCGCGTCGACGATCAGGTCGAGCATCCGCCCGGTCCGCTCCGGATCACTCTCCTCCACAGTGGACAAGAACGTGCCGAGCAGCAGCAAGGTCACGTCCTCCGGATCGACGCCGGCGCGAAGCGTCCCCGCCTTCGCGCCGGCGTCGAGGATGGAGCCGATCGCGGCGGTGATCCGCTGCCGCGTCGCCGGCGTCGCGATCCGCCCGGACGCCACGCTCGCCCGGAAGGCATCCCCCATTCCCCGTTTGGTGGCCACGAAAGCCGCGTACCGGTCCATCCACGCACGAAGCGCCTCCACCGGTGAAAGCGCATCGAGCAAAGCGGGCGCGCTCCCCGTGACGTCGTCGAGCTCCGCCGCATAAACGGCTTCGACGAGCGCCTCGCGGGTCGGGAAATGCCGGTAGAGCGTCCCGATCCCGACGCCGGCCTCGCGGGCAACGGCTTCGAGGGCGACGGGCCCGGTGGCGAACGCGGCCCGGGCGACCGCGACGAGCTTGTCCCGGTTGCGGCGCGCGTCGGAACGCACCGGGCGGGCAGGGTCGGGCGAAGGCAAAGCGGAGGCACCTCCGGTTGTGCTACGGTCGGCGTTAGCGGAGGCTCCTCCGCTTGACCATCATCGCACAAGGACGGGACCACCCATGCCTTCTCCCGAACGAGCCGCGCTCGCCGGCCGCACCGTCTCCCGCGTCGGCTACGGGGCGATGCAGCTCGAGCGCCTGCACCACGACCGCGCCGCGGCCGTCGCCCTCCTGCGCCACGCCATCGACCTCGGTGTCGACCACGTCGACACCGCCCAGTTCTACGGCGACGGCTTCGTCAACGACGTCATCCGCGAAGCCCTCGCCTCCGGCGACGACGCCCTGATCGTCACGAAGGTCGGGGCCGTATCGGAGCCCGGCGGCCCGCTGCCGCTGCGCCTGGCGCAACGCCCGGACGAGCTGCGCGCGAGCGTCGAGGACAACCTCCGCGCGCTCGGGCTCGACCGGATCCCGCTGGTCAACCTGCGCCGGGCGGACCGGCGGCCCGGCTTGGTGGCCGAAGGCGACCAGCGCGTCGACCTCGACGACCAGCTCGCGGTGATGACGGCCCTGCGTGACGAAGGCAAGATCGGGGCGATCGGGCTGAGCGCCGTCACCCTCGACGTCCTGCGCCGGGCGCTCCCGGCGGGGATCGCGTGCGTGCAGAACGCCTACAGCCTGGTCAGCCGCGACGACGAGGACATGCTCGAGCTCTGCGCCGCGGAGAACATCGCCTGGGTGCCGTTCTTCCCGCTGGGCGGCGCGTTCCCCGGACTGCCGAAGGTGACCGACGAACCCGCGGTGCAGGCGGCGGCGACGGCCCTGGGCCGCACGCCGGCGCAGATCGGCCTGGCCTGGCTGCTGCACCGCGCCCCGAACGTCCACCTCATCCCGGGCACCGCGAGCGCGGCGCACCTCGAAGCCAACCTCGCCGTCGCGGACATCAGCCTCGACGGCGAGACCCTCGCGGCGCTGGCCGCGATCCCCGTCCGCCCGATGACCGCCGACCTGCGCTGACCATCGCCGCACCGACCGCCGGTATCCGGCCATTCGCGGCCGGGCGTACTTTTGCGGCATGTACACGGTTGCGGTGCTGGCTCTCGACGACGTGATCGCCTTCGATCTGGCCACGCCGATCGAGACGCTCGGCCGGGTCCGGCTGCCGGACGGGCGCGGGGGCTACCGGATCGTCGTCGCCGGGCCGGAGCCGGTGGTCGGGGCCGGCCCGGTGCGGCTCGCGGTCGACGCCGGGCTCGACGAGGTCGAGCGCGCCGACCTCGTCGTCGTCCCGGGCCGGAACGACCCGGACCGGCCGACCCCGGACGGCGTGGCGGAGTTCCTGCGCGCCGCGGTCGCGCGCGGGACGCGGGTCGCCTCGATCTGCGTCGGGGCGTTCACCCTCGCCGAGGCCGGCCTGCTCGACGGGCAGCGGGCGACCACGCACTGGCTCGCCACCGACGAGCTGGCCCGCCGGTACCCGGCCGTCGAGGTCGACCCGGACGCGCTGTACGTCGACAACGGGCAGATCCTGACGTCCGCGGGTGCGTCGGCGGGGCTGGACATGTGCCTGCACATCGTGGCGCGCGACTACGGCGCCGCGGTCGCCGCCGACGCCGCCCGGCTCGCCGTCGCACCCCTGCAGCGCACCGGCGGCCAGGGGCAGTACATCCTGCGCAACCGCCCGACGTACCAGACCGCGACGCTGGAGAAGGCCCTCGGCTGGATCGAGGAGAACGCCCACCGCCCGCTCACCCTCGCCGACATCGCCGACGCGGCGGGCATGAGCACGCGCACGCTGACCCGGCACTTCCACGCCGAGACCGGGCAGAGCCCGATCCAGTGGCTGACCGGGGTGCGCATCCGGCACGCCCAGGAGCTGCTGGAGCTGACCGACCACACGATCGACCGGATCGCCGGGCAGGTGGGGTTCCCGTCGCCGAGCAACTTCCGGGTGCAGTTCGCCCAGACCGTGCGGGTCAGCCCGAGTGCGTACCGGAAGACGTTCCGGTCGCGGTAGGCCCGCGACGCCGGCGCAGGTGGGGCTGCGCGAGGTGCGGCGGCTGGTAGGCGAAGTCGAGCGGCCCGAGGTCGGTGCCGGGCGGGACGACCTCGTCGATCCGGTCGAGCAGGTCGTCGCCGACCGCCGTGTCCGCTCCGGCGAGCAGGTCGGCCAGCTGGTCCTCGGTGCGGGGGCCGATGATCGCGGAGGTGACCGCGGGGTGGGCGGTGACGAACGCCAACGCGAGGTGCCGCAGCGGAATCCCCGCCTGGTCGGCGAGCGGGACGAGGGCTTCGACCGCGCCGAGCTTGGTTTCGTCGGTCATGTGCCGCGGTGCCCAGTGCAGCCGCCCGGCCGAGGCGGTTTCCCGGCGGTAGCGGCCGGTGAGCAGTCCCATCGACAACGGGCTCCACACGAGCACGCCCAGGTCGTGGCGCCGGCAGACCGGCAGGATCTCGGTCTCGGCGCCACGGTTGAGGATCGAGTAGTGCAGCTGTTCGGTGCGGAACCGGGCCAGGCCACGGCGCTGCGACACCCACTGCGCTTCGACGATCTCCGAGGCGGGCAGGTTGGAGTGGCCGATGGCCCGCACCTTGCCCGCGCGCTGCAGGTCGGTCAAGGCGCTCAGCGGTTCTTCGATGTCGGTGCCGGGCTCGGGGTGGTGGAGCTGGTAGAGGTCGAGGTGGTCCACGCCGAGGCGGCGCAGCGATCCTTCGACGGCGGAGACGATCCAGCGGCGGGAATTCCCGCGCCGGTTCGGGCCGGGCCCCATCGGGCCGTTGCCCTTGGTGGCGAGGACGACGTCGTCGCGGCGGCCGCGCAGGGCCTTCCCGACGATCCGCTCGCTTTCGCCGTCGCCGCCGTAGACGTCGGCGGTGTCGATGGTGGTGATGCCGTGGTCGAGGGCCCGGTGGACGATGCGGACGCACGCGTCCGGGTCGGGGTTGCCGGAGGGGCCGAACATCATCGTGCCGAGGGTGAACGTGCTGACCTGGATGCCGGTACGGCCCAGGGGACGGGTGTGCACAGTGGTCTCCCGTGGTCGGGCGCGGTGGGATGCGCGCGGCATCCCACCGCGGCAAAAACGGTCAGCCCTGGTATTCGGCCGCGACGTCGATGATCCAGGTGACGCCGAAGCGGTCGGTCAGCATGCCGAACGCCGGCGCCCACGGGGCCGGGCCGAATTCTTCGATGACGGTGGCGCCGTCGGCGAGGCCCTTCCAGACCGGCGAGACCTCATCGACGGTCGCGCCGCGGACGGAGAGGAAGAACTTCTCCTCCGTGACGGTGGTGCCGTTTTCGCGGCGGGTGGTGGGGGCGGCCGGTGCCGGGCCGCCGGTGCCCGGGACGTCGTAGGCCATCACGCTGAAGCCGTTGTCCGCGGTGAGCCGGCCGAACACCACCTTGCCCGCGTCGGGCAGCTCGGCGGGCATCCCGAAGTCGCCGTAGGTGACGATCGTGGCCTGGCCGCCGAAGACCGACCGGTAGAACTCGAGGGCCGCGCGGGCCTGGCCGGTGAAGTTGAGGTGGGCGACAGCGCTGAGCGACATGGTTGTTCCTTTTCGTGGGTGATCCGACGAGAGCCACAGTGTCAGCAGTAGCGGTCAGGGAACGTCCGCTTCTCGTGGCACCATGAAAGTCATGCCGGTCGCTTCCTCGACGGCGACCTCGGGTCGCCTCCTCTCGCTGCTGTCCCTGCTGCAGGCCCGCCGGGACTGGCCGGGCGCGCTGCTCGCCGGGCGGCTGGGCGTCAGCGAACGGACCGTGCGCCGCGACGTCGACCGGCTGCGCGAGCTCGGCTACCCCGTCCAGGCGGTCAAAGGCCCGGACGGTGGCTACCGGCTCGAAGCCGGCAGTCAGGTGCCGCCGCTGTTGTTCGACGAAGAGCAGGCGGTCGCGCTCGCGGTGGCGCTGCGGATCGCCGTCGGAACCGGTGCGGGCATCGAGGAGGCCGCCGCGCGGGCGCTGGCCACGGTGCGGCAGGTGCTGCCCGCACGCCTGCGGCAGCGCGTCGACGCGCTGGAGGTCGCCGCGGCCGACGGCTCCGCCGTCCAGGTGGACACGGACGTCCTGCTCGCGCTGAGCTCGGCCATCCGGGCCACCGAGGAAGTCCGGTTCGACTACGAGGCACCGTCGCGGCCCTCGGACGGCGAGCCGCGGCGGGTGCAGCCGCACCACCTCGTCGTCCGAAGTGGACGGTGGTACCTGGTCGGGTGGTCCGCCGCCCGGAACGACTGGCGGACCTACCGCGTCGACCGGATGACACTGCGGGTGCCGAACGGGCCGCGGTTCACCCCGCGGGAGGTGCCCGGCGGTGACGTCGCGACGTTCCTGTCCGCCCGGTTCAAGGGGTCCGGCACCGATGCCTGGCCGTGCCGGGGGGAGGTGGTGCTCGCCTTGCCGGTGGCGGACGTGGCACCGTTCGCCGGCGATGGCGTCGCCGAGGAAGCCGCGCCCGGGAAGACGCGGCTGGTGACCGGATCCTGGTCCTGGGCCGCGCTCGCCGCCGGCTTGCTGCGGTTCGAGTGCGAGATCGAGGTCGTGGGCCCGGAGCAGCTGCGGGCGGCGTTCGCGGACCTCGCCGGCCGGGCCACCCGGGCCGGGAACCGGTCCGGCGCCCGCCGGGTCAGTCCGGGTCGTGGTTGAGCGCCCCGGAGCGGAACGAGGAGACGGCGGCCTCGGCGAAACCCAGCGCCCGCACGGCATCGAGCAACCGCGGGTCGTCGTGGAGGTCCGCGGCCACGGCGGGGTCGAGTTCGATGCGGGCGGTGCCGCCGAGGTCGCGGACCCGGACGTCGCGGGAGCGCAGGCCACGACGGGACAGGAGCGCACGCACCGCCGATTCCGCCTGTTCCACCCGCGCCAGCGTGGCCGTGGTGATCGGGACGCCGTACCGGACGCGGCTGGCCAGGCAAGGCGCGGCCGGTTTGTCCGCCCAGGCCAGTCCCCAGCTCCGCGCGATGGCCCGCACGTCCTCTTTGGACAGGCCAAGCGTCCGCAGCGGGGTGTGCACGCCGAGTTCGTCGCCCGCGCGGATGCCCGGCCGGAACGGATCCACGGCGTCGTCGGCGTTCGTGCCGGTGGCCAGCGCCGGGAACCCGTGGGCGGCAGCCACCGCGGCGATCGTCGAGAGCACGGTGGTCTTGCAGAAGTAACAGCGCCGACGCCCGTTGGCCGCGTAGCCGGGCTCGGCCAGTTCGGCGGTCGGCGGGGTGAGGTGGCGGACCCCGAGATCCGCCGCGATCCTCCGCGCGTCCGCCAGCTCGGCCGCGGCCAGGCTCGCGGAGTTCGCCGTCACCGCGAGGACGTCCGCCGGACCGAGGGCGCGGACGGCGGCCGCGAGCACCAGGGCCGAGTCGGCGCCGCCGGAGAACGCCACCGCGAGCCGGCCGAGACCGGCGAGGTGCGTGACGAGCCTCGTGGAGTCCATCAGCGCCCCGCGGCGATCGTCGCGACGACACGGGCGGGCAGGCCGAGTTCGCGGGCGGCCGCCACGACGTCGTCGTGTTCCGGCTTGGCCCCGTGCGGCCCGCGCTTGCGCCGCACCGGCACCCCGAGGACGTCGACCGTTTCGGTCGCCCGCGCGAGCGCGGTGCGGCGGACCGGGTACTCGCGCAGGCCGAGGCTGCCGGTTCCGGCGAGCACCAGGTCCGCGAGCCGGGCCGCGTGCTCCGGCTCGGCGAGCACGTGCAGCACGTGGGCCGGTCGCCCCTTCTTCATGGTCACCGGGCTGATCCACGCGTCGAGCGCGCCCGCCGCCAGCAGCTCGCCGACGACGTGCCCGAGCACCTCGCCGGTGACGTCGTCGAGGTTCGTCTCCAGCACCACCAGCGTGCGGTGCCCGGCGGCCACCGGCTCGCCGAGGTGCACGACCGCGACGTTCGGACGGTCCGGGAGCGACCGGGTGCCCGCGCCGTAGCCGGTGGCCAGCAGGCGGAACTCCGGCGGCGGTTCGAACCGGGCGTCGACGGCCTTCAGCACCGCGGCCGCGGTCGGGGTGATCGTCTCGCCCGCCAGGTCGCTGCCGACCGTCCGCGCACCCCGCAGGAGAGCGGCGGTCGCGGGTGCGGGGCAGGGGAGGAGGCCGTGCGCGGTGCGGACGGTGCCGGTGCCCAGCGGCAGCGCGCCACAGTACACAGTGGACACTTCCAGGGCGTCCAGTGCGGCGCAGACGCCGATGACGTCGACGAGCGTGTCGTGGCCGCCGAGTTCGTGGAGGTGGACGTGCTCGGGATCTTCCCCGTGCAGCCGGCCTTCCACTTCGGCGATCGCCCGCAACGCGGAGACGGACCGTTCGGCGACCGGCGCGGGCTCGACCCGCCGTGCCATGGCGATCAGGTCGGCCGCGGACCGGCTCGTGGCCTCGTCGGTGACGTCCACGAGCGCGCGGGCCGTCATCAGCCCGTGGGTGAGCAGGGACTGGACGCGCAGGTCCCAGCCGGTCAGCCCGCTGGTCGCGACGGCGGACCGGATGCGGTCCAGCGGTGCGCCGGCGTCGACCAGCGCGGCGAGCAGCATGTCGCCGGCCAGGCCGGTGAACGGGGAAATGACGCAGATCGTCACGGCTGCCTCCGCAGCACCTGGGCGAGCCGGAACGCGGCCATCGCCGCGCCGAACCCGGAGTCGATGTTGACGACGGTGATGCCCGCCGCGCAGGAGGCGTGCATCGCCAGCAACGCCGTGACGCCTTCGAGGCCCGCGCCGTACCCGGTGGACGTGGGGACGGCGATCACCGGGCAGGCGACCAGCCCGCCCACGGCCGAAGCCAGCGCGCCCTCCATGCCCGCGACGACGATGACCGCGTCCGCCTCGCGCAGGCGGCCGGTTTCGGCGAGCAGGCGGTGGATCCCGGCGACGCCCACGTCGGTGACCGCGTCCACCGCGAGGCCGATGGCCGCGGCGACTTCCGCGGCTTCCCCGGCGACCGGCCCGTCGGACGTGCCGGCCGCGGCCACCGCGACCGTGAAGGCACTCACCGGGGCCGGGCGCCAGACCAGGAGCCGGGCGCCGGGGGAGTAGCGGCCGCCGGGGACCTCGGCCAGCACGGCACGGGCCGGCTCGGCTTCGACCCGGGTGACCAGCACCGGACCGGTGTTGTGCGCGAGCAACGCCCGCACGATGGCCGAAATCTGCGCCGGGGTTTTCCCCGGCCCGTACACGACTTCGGGGAGTCCCTGCCGGTGTTCGCGGTCCAGGTCGACGCGCGCGAACCCGAGGTCGGCGGTGCTCATGCCACGTACGGGATCGTCAGCGGGCCTTCGGGGAGGACGCAGGCCCGCGCGCCCGGCCCGGCCCGGTCGAGGGCCTCGGCCACGGTGGCCGCGACGTCGGTGGTCCGGGTCAGGTGGGCCGTCGCGAGGTCGGCCTCGGTCAGGAAATCCGTGTGCACGACGACCCGGCAGTCGTCCTGGATCTTCGCCTGGATCTGGACCTGCCACTGGTCGGGCACGGTCACCGGGCGGGCCGCGATCTCCGCGAGCAGCGCCGCCGGGGAGTCCGCCGACGCGAGCACTTCCCGGTACGAGCCGTGGTCGGGGAACCCGTCCCGGCACTCCGCGGCGCAGACGATCGTCCCGCCCGGCTTGGTGATCCGGTGCGCCGCGGACATCCCTTTGACGGCCTGGTAGAGGTTCTGGTCGAGGGGATACCCGGAGTTGGTCGTCACCACGACGTCGAACGGCGCCGGAACCGGCCGCATGGCGACGTCGCGGGCGGCGCGGGCCGCCGTCGCGTGCATGGCGAGCAGGTCGCCGCCGAAGGCCCCGATGACCGCCTTGTCGCGGTTGAGGATGACGTCGAGGGCGAAGGTGACGCCGGTGGCCGCGGCGATCGCGCGGACGTCGTCGTGCACGGGGTTGCCTTCGGTGACGCCCCACGTGGCGTTGCGGTGCCCGATCCGGCGGGCATCGTGCAGCACCAGCACGGTCTCCAGGGCCGCGAGCCCGGGCGCGACCAGCTTGGGGCCGCCCGAAAAGCCGGCGAAGAAGTGCGGTTCGACGAACCCGGTGGTGATCCGCACGTCGGCGGCGACCCACTCGCTGTTCAGCCACACCGGGACGTCGTCGCCGTGGCGGCCCAGCCAGGTCAGGCTCGCGCGGTCGCGGGCGTCGTGGTTCACGATCCGGACCGTGTCGACGACCGCGTCCCCGAACATCGCGCGCAACTCGGCGTCGGTGTTGCCGCGGTGGGTGCCGGTGGCGACGAGGACGACGACGTCCTCGAGCCGGACGATCCCGTCGAGCTCGGCGAGGATCGCGGGGATCATCAGTTCGCGTGGCTGGGGCCGGGTTCCGTCGCACGCCGAGATCGCGACCGTCTGCCCGGGCCGCACCCGCTCGCGCAGCGGCGGCCCGGCGACCGGCTCGCGCAACGCCCGGCGCAGCAGCACGTCCGCGGGTTCGGTGACCGGGTGGTGCACCGGCGTCACCACGGTGGTGACCTCGGGATCGATGGTCAGGTCGAGACCGGTCTCGCCGTACGCGAGCCGGACGATCGCGGTCACGGCGCCAGCCCGTAGACGCGAGACGCGGTGCCGCCGCGGACGGCGTCGCGTTCGGCCGGGGTCAGCTCCGCCAGGAGGCTTTCGGCGGTGTCCATGACTTCCGCGTACGTCCCGGCGAGCAGGCACACCGGCCAGTCGGAGCCCACCATCAGCCGGTCCGGGCCGAACGCGGTGAGCGCGGTTTCGGCGTACGGCCGCAGATCCTCGACCCGCCACGGCCGTCCGGCTTCCGTCACCAGACCGGACAGCTTCGCGACGACGTTGGGTTCGCGGGCCAGCGTGGCCAGATCGGTCGCCCACGGCTCGAGCTCCCCGGAGGCGATCGGCGGTTTCGCGAGGTGGTCGAGGACGAAGGTGAGGTCCGGCAGCGCCCGGACCGCCGCGGTGGCGGCCGGGAGCTGGTGGGGCCGCACGAGCAGGTCGTACCCCAGCCCGGCGTCCCGGACGGCCGCGAGCCCGGCCAGGACGTCTTCGCGTTCCAGCCAGCGCGGGTCGGGCTCGGGCTCGACGAGGTGCCGGATGCCCTTCAGGAGCCCGCCGCCCGGGGCCGAGCGCAGCCGTTCGAGGTCCCGCGCCGGCGAACCCGTGAGGTCGAGCCAGCCGACCACCCCGGCGATGAGTGGTTCCGCGGCCGCGATCGCGAGGAACTCGACCGACTCCTCGAGATCCGGCAGGACCTGGACGAGCACCGTCGCGTCGATCCCCACGGCGGCCTCCCGGAGGTCGGCCGGGGTGTAGTCGCGCCGGATGGCGGCGGTGTCCTCGCCGTCGAGCCACGCGTGGCGGCGGACGGAGGTCTGCCACAGGTGGTGGTGCGCGTCGACGCGCCGGCCGCTCACGCCCGGCCGATCCGGTGGTGCTGGCGGCCGAGGCCGTCGATCTCCACGGTTACTTCGTCCCCTTCGGACAGATAGGGGAAGTCGTTGGCGCCGAAGGCCACCCCGGCCGGGGTGCCGGTGTTCACGACGTCACCCGGTTCGAGCACCATGAACTGGCTGAGGTACCAGACGATGTGCCGGACGTCGAAGAGCATGTTCTTCGTGGTGCCGTCCTGGCGCTGTTCGCCGTTGACGGACAGGCGCAGGCCGAGGTGCTGCGGGTCGCCGGTCTCGTCCGGGGTGACCAGCCACGGGCCCAGCGGGTTGAACGTCTCGCAGGACTTGCCCTTGGTCCACTGGCCGCCGCGTTCGTGCTGGAAGTCGCGCTCGCTGACGTCGTTCGAGACGGCGTAGCCCGCGATCACCGCGTCGGCGTCCTCCGGCGTCGCCAGGTACCGCGCCCGGCCGCCGAGCACGACGGCGAGTTCGACCTCGTAGTCGGTCTTGGTGCTGGTCCGCGGGATGAGCACGGAGTCGTGGGGACCGATGATCGTGTTGGTGGCCTTGAGGAACACCACCGGCTCGGCGGGCGGCTGCGCGCCGGTTTCCGCGGCGTGGTCGGAGTAGTTCAGCCCGATGCAGGCGAGCAGGCCGGGCCGGGCCACCGGGGCGCCGACGCGCAGGCCCGTGGCGTCCAGCACGGGCAAGGTGCCCTCCCGCAGTGCCGTCCGGGCCCGGGCGACGCCGTCGGCGGCGAAGAAGGCGCCGTCGAGGTCCGGGGTCAGCGAACGCAGGTCCCGCGCCGCACCGGTTTCGTCGAGGACGACGGGGATCTCGTGGCCGGGGTCGCCGAGGCGTTGGAAGCGCATGGCGGGGACCGTAGCAGACATATGATGTCTTGCTCAAAGGTGGACGACGTCATCATACGTTAAACCACGATAAGTAGTCGAAGATGACTTTGAGTCCAAGTTATTGCCGAGTTATGGACGAAGTCTGGACAATCGATGAGGCGGCGCGTAGCCATACATATGTTGTCTGCGCCGAATGAGAGGTGGCCCCGTTGGCCGAAGTGATCAGCGCCATAGACGCGGTGGACGTGCGCTTCCCGACTTCGCTGAGCCTGGACGGGTCGGACGCGATGAACCCGGAACCCGACTACTCGGCGGCGTACGTGACCATCCGCACGAGTGCCGGCGACGAGGGCTACGGGCTCGCCTTCACCGTCGGCCGCGGCAACGACGTCGAAGTCGCCGCCGTCCGGGCGCTCGTGCCGCTGGTCGTCGGGATGCCGGTGGCCGACGCCCTCGCCGACCTCGGCGCGTTCTCCCGCCGGCTGACCGGGGACAGCCAGCTGCGGTGGCTGGGCCCGGACAAGGGCGCGATCCACATGGCCGCGGCCGCGATCGTCAACGCGGCGTGGGACCTGCGGGCCCGCCGCGAAGGCAAGCCGGTCTGGCGGCTGCTCGCCGAGATGTCCCCGGAAGAGCTGGTGGGTCTGGTCGACTTCCGGTACCTGCAGGACGCCCTGACCCGCGACGAAGCCCTCGACATCCTCCGCCGGGCCGAACCGGGCCGCGCGGCCCGCCAGGCCGAGCTCCTGGAATCCGGTTTTCCCGCCTACACCACGACTCCCGGCTGGCTTGGGTACTCGCCGGAGAAACTGGCGGCCCTGGCCAAGGAGGCGGTCGAGGACGGCTTCACCCAGATCAAGCTCAAGGTCGGCGCCGACCTCGACGAGGACGTCCGCCGGCTGCGGCTCGCCCGGGACGTCGTCGGCCCGGACGTCCGGATCGCCATCGACGCCAACCAGGCCTGGGGCGTCGGGCAGGCCATCGAATGGCTGCGCCCGCTCGCCGAGTTCGACCCGTACTGGATCGAGGAGCCGACCTCGCCCGACGACGTGCTCGGCCACGCGGCGATCCGCCGGGCGGTCGCCCCGATCAAGGTGGCCACCGGCGAGCACACCCACAACGCGGTGATGTTCAAGCAACTGCTGCAGGCGGAGGCGATCGACGTCCTCCAGCTCGACGCGAGCCGGGTCGCCGGGGTCACCGAGAACATCGCGATCCTGTTGCTGGCCGCGAAGTTCGGCGTCCCGGTGTGCCCGCACGCCGGTGGTGTGGGGTTGTGCGAGATGGTGCAGCACCTGTCGATGTTCGACTTCGTCGCGGTGAGCGGCACCCAGACCGACCGCGTCATCGAATACGTGGACCACCTGCACGAGCACTTCGTCGACCCGGTCCGGATCGAGCGCGGCCGCTACCTCGCCCCGCGGAAGCCGGGCCTCGGCGCCCGCCTGCACGCGGACTCCGTGGCGCAGTACCGGTTCCCCGACGGCCCGGTCTGGCAGCGGGACGCGGTGGTGGTCGCGTGAGCGGGGACTTCGACGGCGTCCGGGCCGTCGTGACCGGCGGGGCGTCCGGCATCGGGCTGGCCACGGCGCGGATGCTGTCCCGGCGGGGCGCGCGGGTCGTCTGCCTCGACCTGAACGACCAGGTCGAGGCGCCCCTGACCGGCGTGCGGGCGGACGTCTCGGACGACGGCTCGGTGCGAGCCGCGGTCGCCACTGCCGTCGAGCACCTCGGCGGCCTCGACGTCCTGGTGAACAACGCCGGGATCGGCGCGCAGGGAACCGTCGAGGACAACGAAGACGCCGAATGGCACCGCGTGTTCGACGTCAACGTCGTGGGCATGGTCCGGGTGGCCCGCGCCGCCCTGCCGCACCTGCGGTCCTCGCCCGCGGCCGCGATCGTGAACACCTGCTCGATCGCGGCCACCGCCGGGCTGCCGCAGCGAGCGCTCTACAGCGCCACGAAGGGCGCGGTCCTCGCGCTCACCCGCGCGATGGCCGCCGACCACCTGGCCGAGGGGGTCCGCGTGTGCTGCGTGAACCCCGGCACCGCGCACACCCCGTGGATCGACCGGCTGCTCTCGAAAGCCGACGATCCCGACGCCGAACTGGCCGCGCTCGCCGCGCGCCAGCCCACCGGACGGCTCGTCACCGCCGACGAGGTCGCCGCGGCGATCTGCTACCTGGCCGGCCCGCACGCCGGCGCCACCACCGGCACCGATCTCGCCGTGGACGGCGGGATGTCCGGCCTCCGTCTCCGCCCGAAACCTGTCAACGAGGAGAGGTCATGAAGTTCCAGCACCTGCGCCGTGCCGCCGTCGTCACCGCCGGCGTCCTGACCGCGGCCGCACTGGCCGGATGCGGTGGCGGCGGTACGACCGCCGCCTCGGGCGGCAAAACCGTCGTCGGGGTCGACTACCCGCGCTCGGACACCGACTTCTGGAACGCCTACATCAAGTACGTGCCCCAGTTCGCCGGCCAGTTCGGGCTCGACCTCAAGACCACCAACTCGCAGAACGACGTCGCGAACCTGACGGCCAACGTGCAGACGATGATCAGCCAGGGCGTCAAGGGGGTGGTGATGGCCCCGCAGGACACCGCGGCGATCATCCCGACGCTGCAGCAGCTGGCGAGCAAGAAGATCCCGGTCGTCTCCGTCGACACCCGGCCCGACCAGGGCAACGTCTACATGGTCGTGCGGGCCGACAACCGCGCCTACGGTGAGAAGGCCTGCCAGTTCCTCGGCGCCAAGCTCGGCGGGCAGGGCAAGGTCGTGATGCTGCAGGGCGACCTCGCGTCGATCAACGGCCGCGACCGCACCGAAGCCTTCAACGACTGCATGAAGAAGGACTTCCCGGGCATCACGGTGTTCGGCGAGGCCACCAACTGGGACGCCAACACCGCGGCCCAGAAGCTGCAGACCCGGCTGACCGCGAACCCGGACATCAAGGGCGTCTACATGCAGTCGAGCTTCGCCCTGTCCGGCACGCTGCAGCTGCTGAAGCAGCGCGGCCTGGCCGTGCCGGCGAGCGACCCGAAGCACGTGTTCATCGTGTCCAACGACGGCATCCCCGAGGAACTCGCCAAGATCCGGGCCGGCGAGATGGACGCGACCGTGTCCCAGCCGGCGGACCTGTTTGCCAAGTACGCCCTGCAGTACGTCAAGGACGCCATCGCCGGGAAGACACCGGCCGCGGGCAAGACCGACCACGACAGCACCATCATCGGAGTCCGCGACGGCCTGATGGAGGACCAGCTGGCCGCGCCGCTGGTCACCGCGGACGGCGCCAAGTTCGGTCCGGTGAGCAGCGTCAAGGTCGACGACCCGTCCCTGTGGGGCAACAGCAAGAGCTGAAGCGGCACGGAGAGGAAGCGAACATGAGCACCGTGCCGGTCGTCGAGGCGCGCGGGGTGGTCAAGCGCTACGGCGCCACCGTGGCGCTCGACCACGCCGACCTGACCGTCCTTCCCGGACAGACGCACGCACTGGTCGGCCGCAACGGGGCCGGCAAGTCGACCCTGGTGTCCGTCCTCACCGGACTGGCCGAGCCGGACGCCGGAACCGTGCGGCTGAACGGGGAACCTGTCCCGGCACTGGCCGACCGGGACGCCTGGCGGTCCCGGGTGGCCTGCGTGTACCAGCGGTCGACGATCATCCCCGACCTGTCAGTGGCGGAGAACCTGTTCCTGAACCGGCAGGAGACCCGCGGCGGGTTCGTCCGCTGGGCCGCGCTGCGCCGCTCGGCGGGCGAGCTCCTGGAACGCTGGTCGGTGGACGTCGACGTGCTCCGGCCGGCCCGGGAGCTGAGCGTCGAGCAGCGGCAGTTCGTGGAGATCGCGCGGGCCCTGTCGTTCGGCGCCCGGTTCGTCATCCTCGACGAGCCGACCGCGCAGCTCGACGGGGCCGCGATCACCCGGCTGTTCGGGCACATCGCCGAGCTGCAGCGCCAGGGCGTCACCTTCCTGTTCATCAGCCACCACCTCCAGGAGGTCTACGAAATCTGCGACACGGTGACGGTGTACCGGGACGCCCGGCACGTCCTCACCGCACCGGTCGCCGAGCTGCCGAAGGCCGACCTCGTCGCGGCGATGACCGGGGAAAACGCCGTGGCGACGCAGGAACGGGCCTCGTCGGCCCGGCACGGCGCCGAACCCGTGCTCCGGGTGGACGACCTGAC
Source organism: Amycolatopsis bullii (assembly GCF_014654205.1). Classification (GTDB taxonomy): domain Bacteria; phylum Actinomycetota; class Actinomycetes; order Mycobacteriales; family Pseudonocardiaceae; genus Amycolatopsis; species Amycolatopsis plumensis. Next base: position 57,331 of record NZ_BNAW01000034.1, on the reverse strand, counting down.
CCTCGCCCCCTACTTCGAAGACGTGTCGTTCGACGTCGCGCCCGGCGAGATCGTCGGGCTGGCCGGGTCCGGCAGCAGTGGCAAGACCGAGCTCGCCGAAGCACTGGCCGGGCTGCGCAAACCCACCTCCGGCACGGTCTTCGTCGGGGACTCCCGGCCCCGGCCCGGCGACGTCACGGCCGCGCTGGCCGCGGGGGTCGGGTTCGTCCCGGAAGACCGCCACCACCAGGGTTTCGTGCCGGAGATGTCCATTGCGGACAACTCCACGATGAGCGTGATGGACCGGCTCGGCCCCGGCATCTTCGTCCGGTCCGGCCTGCGCGACCGGCTCGCCGGGCAGCTGATCACACGGCTGGCGGTGAAGACCCCGGGCCCGGAGCTGCCGGTGTCCGCGCTCTCCGGCGGCAACCAGCAGAAGGTCGTCATGGCCAGGGCCCTGGCCGGCGATCCCCGCCTGCTCGTGCTGATCACGCCCACCGCCGGGGTCGACGTGCGGTCGAAGGAGTTCCTCCTGGGCAAGGTCGCGGAGGCCGCCGCGGCGGGCACCGCGGTGCTGATCGCCTCGGACGAGCTCGACGACCTGCGCCTGTGCGACCGGCTGCTGGTCGTCGTGCACGGCAGGCTCACCACCGAAATGCCCGCAGGCTGGCAGGACCGCGAGGTCGTGGCCGCCATGGAAGGAGTCGACCTCGATGCCTGAAAGCCCCGCCGCGGTGGGCGCCCCGCCGCGGACCGGAACCCCGCCCGCGCCCCGGCGCATCGCACTGGCCCGCCTGCGCGACTTCGCGCTGGTGCCCGGGATCATCGCGATCGCCGTCGTCGGCCAGCTGGTGAACCCGGTGTTCCTCCAGTACGACAACGTGATCAACATCCTGCAGACGATGTCCGAGATCGCCCTGCTGGTGCTCGCCCAGACGATGGTGCTGGTCGTCGGCAAGATGGACCTCTCGCTGGAATCGACATTCGGGCTCGCGCCTGGCGTGGCGGCCTGGCTGACCGTCGGCGGTGGCCATTCGCTGGGGCTGCTGCCGTCGTGGACCGCCGTGCCGGTGGTGCTGGCCGTCGGCGTGGTGGTGGGGGCGCTCAACGCCCTGCTGATCGTCCGGTTCGGGCTGAGCGGGTTCGTCGTCACCCTCGGCATGCTGATCGTGCTGCGCGGCCTGCTGACCGGGATCTCCGGCGGCCAGACGTTCTTCGGCCTGCCCGATTCGATGCTCTACCTCGGGACGACGTTGTGGGCCGGGATCCCGGCGTCGATCTGGATCTGCGTGCTGCTGTTCGCGGGCGGGATCGTCCTGCTCGGCTACACCCGGTTCGGCCGCAGCCTGTACGCGATCGGCGGCAACGAGGACGCGGCGAAGGCGGCCGGCATCCGGACCGACCGGATCGTGTGGATCGTGCTGATCGGGGCCAGCGTGCTGGCCGCGCTCGGCGGGCTGCTGCTCTCGGGCCGGCTGGCGTCGGTGGCCGCGGCGCAGGGCAACGGCTACATCTTCACGGTGTTCGCCGCCGCCGTCATCGGTGGCGTGAGCCTGAACGGCGGCCGCGGCACGCTCTTCGGCGCGTTCACCGGCATCCTGCTGCTGTACATGATCCAGAACGTGCTGACCCTGGCCGGCGTGCCCGCCCAGTGGATCGGTGCGCTCAACGGCGCGATCATCCTCATCGCGCTGGTGATGTCCCGCATCACCAGCGGCAAGCGGCAGACCTGATGGCGGACCTCGGCCTGGGCACCGCGGGCCTGGGCAACGTCTTCGGCGACGTCGGCGACGAGGCCGCCGCGGAGGTCGTCGCCGCGGCGGCCGGCGCCGGGGTGCGGTACTTCGACACCGCGCCGTACTACGGGTTCGGGCTGGCCGAGCGCCGGCTCGGCCGGGCGCTGGCCGGGCTGCCTGCGGGCTCGTTCACCGTGTCGACGAAGGTGGGCCGGACGCTCACCGGCGGCGGCTGCTTCTTCGACTTCTCCGCGGACGCCGTCCGCCGCGGGTTCGAAGGCAGCCTGGACCGCCTGGGCCTCGACCGCGTCGACGTCGTCTACCTGCACGACCCCGACGACCACGAAGAGGCGGCCGCCTCCGAGGCTTGGCCCGAGCTGTGCCGGCTGCGGGATGAAGGCGTGGTCTCCGCGATCGGCGTCGGGATGAACCAGTGGGAGATGCCCGCCCGGTTCGTCGAGCGGCTCGACGTCGACGTCGTCCTGCTCGCCGGCCGGTACACCCTGCTCGACCGCGGTGGTGAGCGCCTGCTCGACCTCTGCGGCGAACGCGGGGTCGGCGTGGTGCTGGGCGGGGTGTTTAACTCCGGCCTGCTCATCGATCCCCGGCCCGGTGCCTGGTTCGACTACGCCCCGGCGGCGGCGGACCTGGTGGCCCGCGCCCAGCGGATGCGGGACGTCGCCGCGTCGGCGGGGTACGACCTGGCCGCGTGCGCGCTCGCGTTCGCCGCCGCGCATCCCGCCGTCACCTCCGTCCTGGTCGGCGCCACGAGCGCCGGCCAGGTGCGGGAGAACCTCGAGGCCTTCCACCGCGAGGTGGCGCCCGACCTGTTGTCCCGATTGCTTTCCGGTTAGCTCCCCGTCACCTTCTGGAGAGTGCGATGACGCCCCCTGCCCAGAATCCGTTGTCGCGCCGGCAGTTCGGTGCCCTCGCGGCCGCCGGGCTCGCCGCGGCCGCCGTGCCGCCCGCGCTGGCCGGCCCGGCAGCGGCCGCCGCCGCGCAGTGCTACGAGCCGGCCTGGCCGTCGGTCGACCGGCACTCGCCCGCGCCGGAGTGTTTCCAGGACGCCAAGTTCGGCATCTACTGGCACTGGGGCGCGTTCACCACGCCGGAGTTCGGCAGCGAGTGGTACGGCCGGAACATGTACATCCCGAACAGCGGTGAAAACGCCCACCACAAGGCGACCTACGGCGATCCTGCGGTGTGGGGCTACGACCGGTTCATCGACGGCGGCACCGACGTGGCGGGCAACCCCGTGCAGTTCGCGCCGAAGCTGGTCTCCCGCGGCGGGCAGTTCGACCCGGAGGAGTGGGCGCGGGTGGTCAAGGCGTCCGGGGCGAAGTTCGCCGGGCCGGTCGCCGAGCACCACGACGGGTTCTCGATGTGGGACAGCAAGGTCAACGAGTGGAACTCGGTGGCCCGTGGACCGCGGCTGAACCTGCTGAAGCTCTTCTCCGACGCGATCCGCGGGCAGGGCCTGAAGCTGCTGGTCGCGATGCATCACGCGTTCAACTACAACGGTTTCTACGACTTCGCGCCGCCGCAGAGCACGCCGAGCCTGCGCAAGCTGTACGGCCAGCTGCCACGTGCCGAAGAAGACGCGCTGTGGCTGGCCAAGCTCAAGGAGGTCATCGACCGCGCGAAGCCGGACGTCCTGTGGCAGGACTTCTCGCAAGGACGTCGTCGCGACGTTCAAGCACTTCGACCACGGCTTCACCACCAACGGCGAGGTCGCGGACTACGAACGCGGCGGCCCGGCCGACATCGTCACGCCGTACTGGCTCACCGACGACGCGATCAGCAGCAGCAGCTGGAGCTACACCCAGGGCATCGGCTACTACTCGAGCACGCAGATGATCCACGCGCTGATCGACCGGGTCAGCAAGGGCGGTAACATGCTGCTCAACATCTCCCCGACGCTCGAAGGCACCATCCCGGCCGAGCAGCGCGCGGTCCTCGCCGACTTCGGCACCTACCTCGGCCGCGTCGGCGAGTCGATCTACTCGACGCGCGTCTGGGACGTCTACGGCGAAGGCCCGACCAAGATGGGCGGCGGCTCGTTCGTCTCGCCGAAGGTGGGCACGGCCAAGGACTTCCGGTTCACCCGGGACAAGTCGAGCCGGGTGCTCTACGCGACCGTGCTGGCCTGGCCCGGGGCGACCGCGGACCTCACCACGCTGTCCGGCAAGCGGATCGACCTGAGCAGCCTGAAGCGCGTCGAACTGCTCGGCGCTCCCAGCGCGCTGAAGTACACGCAGGACGCCGCCGGTCTGCACGTCACGCTGCCGGCCAAGCCGTACGACTCGCCCGCCTACGTGCTCAAGCTGACCTTCGCGGGCAGGATCCCGGTGGTGGGTCCCGCCTCCGGCGCGAAGGTGTTCGCCGACCGCGGCTTCCGGGGCGCCAGTGCGGCGCTGGGGGTCGGCGGTTACACCGCGGCCCAGCTGAAGGCCGCACTGGCGAAACCCGTGTCCGCGATCTGGCCCGGGGACGGCTACCAGGCGCTCGGCTACCCGGCCGACGACTTCGCCGGGACCCCGAGCCGGTTCCTCGTGGCCACTCCGGACGTGCGGGCGTCCGCCATCGTGTCGATGCGCGTGGCGTTCGACCCCGCCCGGTGGTTCCGGATCGTCAACGTCACCAGCGGCCTGGCCGTGGACGGCGGGGGAGCGGTCGCGGCGGGCAGCAAGCTGAAGGTCTGGACCCCGGACGACAGCCCGAACCTCCAGTTCGGCATCGAGGACGCCGGCGACGGGTTCGTCAAGCTGGCCAACCGCACCAGCGGCCTGGTGATCGACGGCGCCGGTGCCACCACCGCGGGCGGCAACCCCGTGCAGTCGGCCGACACCGGTGCGGCGAGCCAGCAGTGGGCGGTCACCGACACCGGCGGCGGCGTCTTCGTGCTCGCCAACCGGGTGACCGGGCTGGTGCTCGACAGCGGCGGGAACGTGTCGTCGGGTTCCCCGCTGAAGGTGTGGAACGACGACGGCAGCTCCAACCTCCGCTGGTCGATCTCCGTTGTCTGAGAGGTCTGCACGCGCCGTGACCGGGCTCCGGTCACGGCGCTCCGCCGTCGAGCTCCCGCACCTCGGCCAGGTGCGCGCGCAGCCAGCGTTCGGACGTGTCGACGTGCATCAGCGCGGCGGCGGTGGCCACCGCGGGGTCGCGGTCGGCGAGTGCGTCGTAGATGGCCTTGTGCTGCGACAGCGTCACGTGGGTCGCGCCGCGTTCGACGGTGCCGCGCCAGACCCGCGCGCGCAGGGTCCGCGAGGAGATCCCGTCCAGCAGCGCGGTGAGCGTCTCGTTGCCCGTCGCGGTGACGACCGCTCGGTGGAAGGCGGCGTCGAGCACGGTGAGGCGTTCGACGTCCTCGACCGCCTCGTGCATCGCGTCGAGCAGTTCGCCGACGGCCCGCAGCTGCGCGTCGGTGATCCGGGTGGCGGCCAGGCCGGTCGCCGCGGGCTCCAGGAGCCGGCGCACCTCGGTGAGTTCGAGGACGCTGCCGCCCTGCATGAGCGCGACCGCGCTGCCGAGGCCTTCCAGCAGCAGGCTCGGGGCGAGACTGGTGACGTACGTGCCGTCGCCGCGGCGGACCTCGAGCACCCGGGCCAGGGCGAGCGCCTTGACGGCTTCCCGCGTGGGGCTGCGGGAGATCCCGAGCTCGGTGGCGAGTTCGTGCTCGGGCGGCAGCTTGGAGCCCGCCGGGAACCGGCCGGAGGAGACGAACTCCCGGATCCGGTCGATTGCTTCGTCGGTCAACGACCTCGCCATGGTTCTCCTTGCGCACCTCGCCTGGAGAACCAGTTTAGCATTCATATGATGTATGCCGGTGAAGGAGTCATTTTTATTGCGTGAGTTCGACTGATTCACCAGTTTTGCAACCAGGCTGACCCGGAGACGTGTGATGTCTGGGTCTAAGCTGGAGGTTATCGCGTCCCCGGCGGCGTGCCGGTGACGCTCGTCGTGCGCGGCAGCACCGGCCCGCCGCCCTCGTGGCGCGGGCCGGTGCGGTGCGGGAGTGCTCAGCGGTCGCCGGGCTCGGCATCCGGGTTCGCGGGCTGCGCACCGCGGCGGAGGTCCGCCTCGGTCCGGATCCGGGTGCGGTTCGGGTTGGCGACGCCGGTGGGGGTGGAGTTGTCGTTCACGTCCGTCCTTTCGACGATCGGTGATTACCCCGGCCGCCGGCTCGCCGAACAGTGGTCCGCGACACGGTCCTGTGGCTCACGTCGATCGGCCGGGCGGCACCGCCGGAGGCGAACCGGCGGCACGGAACGCGGGTCACCCGCCGGGACCGGCGAAGCCACCCGGCCGGCCTGGTGCGGTGCCGGAACTGTCAGCGGGACGCGGCCGCCACGGCCCGGGCGCGGTCGGCGAGCCGGGCGGTGGCGTGCAGCACCGTCACGACCGACCCGAGTGCGACCGCGCGGTCGCCCAGCTGTCCTTTGCAGACCGTCACCTGCGCACCGGCGAAGGGGAGGGCGTCGCGCAGGAGCGCGCTGCGCAGCGGGGGCAGCAGGAGTTCGTAGGCGGCGGCGAGCTCGCCGCCGATGATCACCCGGTCCGGGTTGACCAGGTTGCCCAGGACGGCGATGGCCGTGCCGAGGCGGTGCCCCGCGTCGGTGAGCACCCGGACGCAGGCGCGATCGCCCGCGACGGCGTGCCGGATGAGGTCGCCGGCCGCGAGCTCGGTGCCGTGGCGGGCCCGCAACTGGTCGAGCAGCGCCGGCAGGCTCACGTACGTCTCGAGGCAGCCTCGGTTGCCGCAGCGGCAGATCCGGCCGGACGGGTCGACGGTCATGTGCCCGAACTCCGCCGCCGTGCCGCACGAACCGCGGAACAGCCTGCCGCCCAGGACGAAGCCGGCGCCGACGCCGGTGCCGAGCTTGATGTAGACGGCGACCTGGGCGCCCTGGCCCGCGCCCCAGGTCACTTCGGCGAGCGCGCCGAGGTTGCCGACGTTGTCGACGATCACGGGCAGGCCGAGCAGGGCGCCGAGTTCCTCCGCCGGGCGCAGGCCGACCCAGCTCGGCGCGATGCTGGACGAGCCGACCGTGCCCGTCAGCGTGTTGACCGGCCCCGGCAGCCCGGCGCCCACGCCGATCACCTTGCTCTGCTTGACCCCCGCGGCGGCGAGCGCGTCCCGCGCCAGCGTGGCCGCGATCCGCAGCGAATCCCGCGCGTCGTGGTCGCGGTCCAGCGGGCGGAGCTGCTCGGTCAGCACCGTGTGCGCCAGATCCGCGACGATCACGCGGATGTGCGTGTGCCCGAAGTCGATGCCGACGACGGCGCCGGCGGCGGGGTTGAGGGTGAGCAGGGTGCCCGGCCGCCCCTGCTTCGGCGGCCCGCCGGGGCCCGGGCCGCCGTTCTCCACGATCAGGCCGTCCTGGTACAGCGCGCCGACGACGTTCGACACCGTGGCCCGCGAAACGTCCAGCAGGCGCGCGATCTCCGCCCGGGTCAGGGGACCGCGGGTGCGCAGGAGCTCGACCACCCGCTCGTGATTTCCCGGCCGGGCGCCCGGGCGCTGTGTCACCACATCCGAGATGTACACGGTCGCCGCCGAAGCGACAAGGGGTGAACTTATTCGACGATTTTCGACGGCGCGCCACGAATTTTCGGGCACTTTTGTTCATCCGGTTGACACATTGGGGCGCGTGGTCCCAGCATCAATGCTGCCGAGCAAGCGGTCAAAAGATCACCGGATGCCTTCCGGTGGCCGCGGCTCACCCGTTCGAACCACTCTCGCCCAAGGATGTGCGGACGTGAAACAGAACCGGTATCCCGGCGCCCAGCGCGCCGAACCCCGCTAGCCCCGTTGCCACCGCGGAGACCGCCGAACCCCGCTCGGCGGTCCGGATGGCTTTCCCGGGAGTGTTAGCGCTAACACTGTACTTTCCCGCGCCGCTCCCGGAACCCGCCATGCCGTCGCCGCGGCCTTCCGAGCGCAATGCGTGTTGTCCCCACGGAGGTGACCATGACCGTCCTCGACCTTTCCGATTCGCGGCCGACCCTGGCCGACGTGGCCAGGGCCGCCGGTGTCTCGTCGGCGACGGCGTCCCGGGTGCTCAACGGTTTTCCCCAGGTGCGCGCCGAGACCCGGCGCCAGGTCGAACAAGCCGTGCGGTCGCTCGGCTACGTCCGGCACCGCGCGGCCCGCGCGACGGAGGGACGGCGGACGGGCACGGTCGCCGTCGTGCTGTGCGAAGACGGCCTGCGGCTGTTCTCCGATCCGTTCTTCGGCCGCGTCATGAGCGGTGTCGACCGGGCGTTCACCGCGGCGGGCGTGCAGGTCGTGGTGCTGATGATGCAGGCGGCGGCCCAGGCCACCACCCTCCGGTACCTGGGCGGCGGGCACGTCGACGGAGCCCTGTTCGTGAGCACGCACACGCGCTGCACCACGGCGTTGTCCCGGGCCGACTTCCCGATGGTGAGCGTGGGACGGCCGATGGTGCCCGACCCCGCCCGGTACACCTACGTCGACGTGGACAACCGCGGCGGCGCCGAGGCGGCCGTGCGGCACCTGCAGGCCGCGGGGCGGCGGCGGATCGCGACCGTCGCCGGCCCGAAGGACATGGCGCCGGGCCGCGACCGGCTCGCCGGCTACGCCGCCGCGATCTCCGGCTCCGGTCTCATCGATCCGGGCTTGGTGGCCCACGGCGATTTCGGGCAGGCCTCCGGCGACCACGCGATGCGGCGGCTGCTCGACCGCAGGCCGGACTTGGACGCGGTGTTCGTGGCGTCCGACGTGATGGCGGTGGGCGTGCTGCGCGCCCTGCGCCGCACCGGGCGCCGGGTTCCCGACGACGTCGCGGTCGTCGGCTTCGACAATGCGCCGATCTCCCGGTCCACCGATCCGCCGCTGACGACGGTGAGCCAGCCGGTCGAGGACCTCGGCGCCCGGTCGGCGCGCGAGCTGCTCGCGGTGATCGACGGGACGGCCGGGCAGCCGCGCCGGGTGGTGCTCGGGACAACGCTGGTGGTGCGGGAATCCGCCTGAACCGTGCGGCCGCGGCGCCGCGGTGATCCGCGCGTGAGAAACGTGTGAGGCTTTCCGCGGTTCACTGGTCTTTGCTCGCTGTTCGCGATTGAATACATCGAATCGTGCGACCGCGTGTTGACACGACGGTCGGCGCAAACGGATGCTCGGCGTACCGGCCGAAAGGCCGAACCTCCGGACCGACAAGGGAGAGCCGAGTCATGACCACGCTGCCGGCGTCCCGTTTCGCTGCGTCCTGATGGAGCCGGAACTCATCGAGATCACCATCACCGTGCCGCACCCACCCGCGGCGGTGTGGACGATCGTGGGCAGCCCGCACCTCTACCCCCGGTTCGTCCGGGGGATCACGTCCTGCGAGCCGGTTTCCGAAGCGACCGGCCGGGGCGCCCGGTACCGGTACCGCGCCGGCGGGGAGGGCGAGGCCGAAATCTTCGTCCACCGCCGGGACGAGCACCTGGCCTGGTCGGGCCGGGAGCACCGGATGTCCGTCGTGCTGCGCCCGGTGCGCGAAGGCTGCGCGATCACCCTGCTGCTCACGCTGCTCGACGGCCGGTCGCCGGCGGTCCCGCGGATCCGGCAGCGGATCACGGACGCGGTCGCGGCGATCAGCGACCACCTCGGCGGAGTCCCCGCGGCGGATCCGCTGCCGCCGCGCCCCGCGAAGCGCGAGCTCGCGCGGATCCTGGTCAAGGCCGGGGTGCTCACCCCGGCCCAGCCCACCGGGACACTGCGGCAGCTGCGGTCGGTGGGCCGCTGGGGCTCGACCCTGGCCGGCGGCTACGAAGCGGTGGCGCGCCGGGCGCCGGAGTCCCTCGCACTGTGCGACGAGCGATCCGAGCGGACCTTCGGCGAGGTCGACGACCGCACCACCCGGCTGGCCGGGGTGCTGAAGCGCTACGGCATCACCGAGGGGTCGCGGGTCCTTTTGATGTGCCGCAACCACAATGCGATGGTCGAGACGATGATCGCCTGCAGCAAGCTGGGCGCGGACGTGGCCCTGATGAACACCGGGCTGGCACTGGGGCAGGCCGCCGAGTTCGCCCTCCGGCACGGGTTCCAGCTCGTGCTCGCCGACGCCGAGTTCGCCGCCCTGCGCGAGCAGCTGCCGTCGGAGATCCCCCAGCTGTGGACATGGCCACCCGGCGGCGGGTGGCACGGTCCGACGATCGAGGACCTGATCGAGGCGCAGCCGCCGGCCCGGATCGCGCCGCCGGGCAAGCCCGGCCGGCTCGTCGTGCTCACCTCGGGCACGTCCGGCCCGCCCAAGGGCGCTCGCCGCCCGACGCCGAACAACGTCGCGGACGCCGCCGCCGTGCTGTCGGAAATCCCGCTGCGGGCCGGGGAACCGATCCTGGTCGCCGCCCCGTTGTTCCACACCTGGGGCCTGGCCGCGCTCCAGCTCGGCATGGCGCTGCGCGCCGGTTTGGTGCTGCCCCGGCGCTTCGACCCGGAAGCGACGCTGTCGATGATCGAACGGCAGCGGTGCACGGCGTTGTTCGCGGTGCCGACGATGCTGCGGCGGCTGCTGGACCTGCCGGAGAAGACGCGCGCCCGCTATGACCTGTCCTCGCTGCGCGTGGTGGCCAGCTCCGGTGCGGGACTGCCGGGCCGGCTGGGCGAGGAGTTCATGGACGCCTTCGGTGACATCCTCTACAACCTCTACGGGTCGACGGAGGTGTCCTGGGCGGCGATCGCCGGGCCGGGCGACCTCCGGGCGGCCCGCGGCACGGCGGGCCGCCCGCCGATCGGCACCGCGATCCGCGTCCTGGACCGGGCGGGCACCCCCGTCCCGCCCGGCGCGACGGGCCGCCTGTACGTGGGCAACCGCCTGCTCTTCGACGGCTACACCGACGGGGAGCAGCTGGACGTCCGCGACGGCCTGATGGACACCGGCGACCGCGGGTACGTCGACGCCAACGGCCTGTTGTTCGTCCAGGGCCGCGAAGACGAGATGATCGTGTCCGGCGGCGAAAACGTGGCTCCGGCTCCGGTGGAGGAGGTCCTGCTCACGTTGCCGGAGGTGCGCGAGGCGGCGGTGGTCGGCGTCCACGACGCCAAGTACGGCCAGCGCCTGGCGGCCTACCTCGTGCTGGTACCGGGTGCGCAGCTGGACGCGGACACGGTGCGGTCGCACGTGCGTGAGCGGCTCGCGCGGTTCGCCGTTCCGCGGGACGTCTTGTTCGTCGAAGAGCTGCCGCGCAATGCCACGGGGAAGGTCGTGAAGCGGGCGCTGCGCCGCAGCTACCGCTGGTGACGACCTGGACCGTCAGGCCGGGCAGCTGATGTCGTGCGGGGGCGCCGCCGGCGTCAGCAGGTAGTGGTCGCCGGCCGACCGGGTGCAGGCGTTCTTCTCGTAGACCCCGTGGCCTGAGCCCTCGTACGTCAGCAGCGTCGTGTTCGCCGGTGCCTGCCGGTGGACGGCGAGGGCCCAGGAGTACGGGGTCGCCGGGTCGAACCGGGAGTTCAGCAGCAGGATCCGCGGCGCTCGCGGGATCGCCAGCCGGTGCGGCGGGTTCGCCGGCGGGCCGTGGACGCCCAGGCAGGCCATCGCTTCGCCGTGGCTGAGCGTGCTCCCGCGCAGGATCGGCCCGCGGCGCAGTTCTTCGGCGTGCAAGGCCGCGTAGTGCGCGAAACTGCGGATCCGCAGGTCGAAGTCCTGGCAGACGACGGCCAAGCGGATCGACTCGTAGTTGTAGGTGAACTGCGCGGTCACCGGCGGGTTCCCGGCCGCGGCGTCCGCGATCGTTTGGCCGATGTCCGCCCCATCGGGGCGGTACATGTCCTTCAGCACCCGGTCGCGCAGTTCGCTTTGCGCCTGCGGGATCGCTTCGGTCGCCGCGAGGGCTTTCCGCCAGACGGCGAAGACGTCCTGGCCGTGCAGCGTGCAGGTCGCCGTCCGGTCGCACCACGCGGCGAATTGGCGGAACGCCCCGTCCGCGGCGGCGGCACGGTCACCGAGGAAGCGTTCGACGCCGGCGCTGTGGTCGATGACGCTGTCGAGCACCATGGCCCGGACCCGGTCTCCGAACAGTTCGGCGTACTGCTGGCCGAGCAGCGTGCCGTAGGAGATGCCGAGGAAGCTGATCCGGGCTTCGCCGAGGGCGCGGCGGACGGCGTCCATGTCCCGGGCGTTGACCTCGGTGTTCGCGTGGTCGACGGGCAGGTTGCCGGCGCGGCAGCCGGCGACCGCCTGCTCGCGGTAGGCCCGCAACGCGGCGAACTCGGCCGGGCCGGCGGGCTCGTCGCCCGGCGGCCGTCCCGCGTCCGGGCACTCGATGAGTTCGCTGCGGCCGGTCCCGCGCACGTCGAAGCCCACGATGTCGAACCGGGCCCGGACCTCCGGGCTGAAGAAGGGTGACGTCAGCGGCAATTCCGCACTCGACGAGCCCGGGCCGCCGAAATCGGCCAGCAGCACCCCGAGCCGGTGTGCGGAATCCGTGGCCCGGTGCCGGCCCACCGCCAACGGGATCGACGGGCCGCCGGGGGAGCGCCAGTCGAGCGGCACCCGCACGGTGCCGCACTCACCGTCCGGCGGGGTGGGGCTGTCGGGGTCGACGGGACAGGCCGTCCAGACGATGGGGGCGGGCTGCCAATCGGCCTCCGCGACGGCGGGCGTGCCGCCGGTCACCAGGAGTGCGCTCGCCAGGACCGTTCCCCACATCCGAGGCTCCTCCCCGCGATGACCCGGACCCGGTCGACCGTAGGGCTTGCGGGTGTGGCACCACAAGGGGGGCGTTGCCGGGCAAGGGGCGATCGTCCACATGCGACGCTGGGTGGTGCGCCGACCGGAACTGTCGGTGGTCGCCGGTAAGCTGGATACCGGGGGGCGGAGGCCCGTCCCTTCGGGTGGGCGCAGCCCGGCTTCCGCGGCTTCGTCGCCGCGGCCGGCCGGTCCGCTATGGGGTCGTCAGGTATTCGCGTTCGGTGATTCGGCGCGGAAACAGTGTTGTTCTTTCCGCAGCCTCGCCCGGCGAAACCTGCCGTAATCAGGAGTCAGGCGGCGACTTTCCTGCGCGGAGCGCGTTTCCGCGGCGACGGCACGGACGATTCCGCGTCGTCACCGTGCGCCCGCTCGTAGGCGGCGACCACTTCGGAGGAGAGGCGGCCGCGCTCGGAGACGTCGAAGCCGTTCGCGTTCGCCCAGGCCCGGATCCGCTGGTTGCGCTCCCGGTCGGAGGCGGTGGTCGACTGGCCGGTGGCCACCCGCACCTTGCGCCCCCCGACGCGCCGGCCGGCGCCGATGTAGCGGGCCAGTTCGTGACGAAGGGCGGCCGCGTTCCGGTCCGAAAGGTCGATTTCGAAGCTGACGCCGTCAAGGCTGAACTGGACGGTCTGGGCGGCGGTGCTGCCGTCGATGTCGTCGAGGATCTCGACGGAGACTTTCTGGGCCACTGGGCTGCTCCTCCGGGTGGATGTGCGCTCGAGAACGCGAACGCAACAATGCGCAGCGTTCGACGCGAAGTGTATCCACAACCGGGCCGAAAGGGAATTCAACTCGCGGGGAAACGGGCGGGTCCGTTCGGCGTAATTGCCTGCTTCGGGGCCGGGGCGTAAATGCGGGGTGTCGCCTCAATGGGTGAAGAACGACTTCGAGTGGCGACGCCGGTGTGGGGGACTGGTCTATTGTGGACGTCCTTTGCGGACGGCGGTGGGTTCGGCATTCGATGGTGGCCGTGGGTTTTCGCTGTTTCGGGTGGTTGCCGGAATGGCTGTTCGTGATGGCCGGGTGAGTTGATGCCTGGGCGGGCCGCTGTTGGGGGTGCGCCTGGTGGAGTGAAGTCTGCCGGGGTCTTCCCGCCGGCCCGAACGCCGGATTGCTGAGGCGGCTGCGTATCGGGTCGGCAGGGGGGTGTGGCCGGAGGGGGCTTGCGCCCGGGCGTGCCGGGCTGGGGTGGGTAGGGCTGGGGTGGGCTGTGCCGGGATGGCGGTGGCGGGGTGGGCGGGGCGGGGGGTGGGCTGTGCCGGGGTAGCAACCGGGCGGGCAGTGCCAGGCGGCCCCGGCACCGGCGGGCTGGGCCGGGCCGGGCCGCGGCGGACGGTACGTGGTGCCGTCCGGCGGGGCTGCAGGCGTGCGAGAGTCGGGCTGGACCTCGTCGGCCGGGGTGCTCGGTGCGGAGCGGGGCCCTGGTTTGGCGGGATGCTCCTCGCGTAGGAAGGTGCCTCCGCCGAGAGCGCCCGGTGTGAGCCCGGTCCGCGGGGATGCTCCGCGCGCGGGATGGCAGAGGTGCCCGGCCCGCGACCGCGCGGGAACCGGAGATCCGGCCGGCCCTGCGCCCTCGCCCCGGGGTGCGTCCACCGGCGCAGTGGTCCTCCTCGGCGCACTCTGCAGGTGAACGCCGTTCACCCCGCCGGCCAATCAGTGCCCCGCATTCCGTGCCCACTTTGCCCGCTTGGGGGGCGTAGGTAAGGATCTGCACCACCGCCCTCTTCGATCGATCATTTCACCGATGTGGCCGTGTCTTCCGTGTTACCCGCCAATCGGGTGACGGGCCGTAAGCTGAACCACACCTTTCGATACGGCCCACTTCCGGCTTCCGGCGGCGGCTGTCACTCCAGTGGCACGGTGTCTGCGCAGGTGAGCGCGCTGCCGTAAAGTCAAACCTCCCAATCGAGGTAACATTTTCCGGCAGAAGAGTGAACAATAATCGACGCTGTACTACTCGCTGTCCGGGTAAAGAGCCGCGATTCTTGAACATTTTTAGCAATGCTCCGTTCGGCGGTACGAGCATGGCGTTCACTGGGTAGCGTGATGCCAATCCGGCTGGTCTTGGGGGCACTTGACTGCCGGATGACCGACCTGTTGCACGAAGAACGCTGGTTGTCGCGCGTGTTCGACGGTCGCTGGTGCCTAATCGGCGCCGCGGGGGCACCGTCGAAATCGGAACTGTTTCCGGGGTGGCGCGCGGCCGTCACGCTGGAAAGGATCAATGTGTCTCGCGCTCGTTCTTGCGGGTTCGCCTGGTGTGTGGCACGCCGGGCGGAACTGTTGAACGAGTGGCAAAAAGCCGCCGATCGGGGTGGGGGCAAAGCCCGGATCCGGCCGCCGTTTTTCGCGATTTCCCTGGTCGTGGGCCTCGCCTGCGGGTCTTCTCCCCGCGCCCTGATGGCCCCGCGCTGACCTCACCTGTGCTGCTCGAAAGGTTCCCGCAATGCCGCGATACGACGTCTCGGTTCCTGACGCCGACGACGACAGATCCACGCTCGCCGGCCTGTTCCAGGCGCAAGCCGCCCGCACCCCCGCGGAACCGGCGCTGACCGGCGCCGATGGCACGCTGACCTACGAGGCGGTCAACGCGCGGGCGAACCGGCTGGCGCGGCTGCTGATCTCCCGCGGCGCCGGCCCGGAAGGGGTCGTCGCGCTCGTGCTGCCGAGGTCGGCCGACCTCGTGGTCGCGGAGCTGGCCGTGGCCAAGGCCGGGGCCGCCTTCCTGCCCGTCGACCCCGACCAGCCCGCCGAGCGGCTCGCCTTCGTGCTCGCCGACGCCGACCCCGTGCTCGTCGTGGGCCGCGGCACCACCGAACACGCCCTCGACCTCGACGAACCCGGTCTGCTCGACGACCTGCCCGACACCGATCCCACCGACGCCGACCGGGTCCGGCCGCTGCACCTCGACCACCCGGCCTACCTCATCTACACGTCCGGCTCGACCGGTGTCCCGAAGGGCGTGCTCGTCACCCACCGCGGCCTGGCCGGCTTCTTCGCCGCCATGCGCGAGCAGTACGACGTGCGGCCCGGCGACCGGGTCCTCGAGTTCTCCTCGCCGAGCTTCGACGCGTCCATCCTCGAACTCGGCATGGCGCTGCCCCACGGTGCCGCCCTGGTCGTGCCGCCACCCGGCCCGCTGCTGGGCGACCGGCTCGCGGACGTGCTGGCCGAGCACAAGATCACCCACGCGCTCATCCCGCCGGTCGCACTGGCCACGCTGTCGGCAAACCACCCGCTGCCGGACTTCGGCACGGTGATCGTCGGCGGGGACGCCTGCCCGCCCGAACTGGTCCGGACCTGGGCGCCCGGGCGCCGGATGATCAACTCCTACGGCCCGACCGAATTCACCGTCGTCGCGACCTGGAGCGACCCGCTGGTCCCCGGCGGCCCGCCCCCGATCGGCCACCCGCTGCCGGACGCCACCGCCTACGTCCTCGACGACGCCCTGCGCCCCGCCGACACCGGTGAGCTCTACGTCACCGGCCCGGGCCTGGCCCGCGGCTACCTCGACCGGCCGGGACTGACCGCGAGCCGGTTCGTGGCCGACCCCTTCGGCGCGCCCGGCGCGCGGATGTACCGGACCGGTGACGTCGTCCGCCGGACCGCCGGAGGCGAGCTCGAGTTCGTCGGGCGGGCCGACCACCAGGTCAAGATCCGCGGCTTCCGGATCGAACCGGGCGAAATCGAAGCGCTGCTGCTCGGGCGCGAAGACGTCCGCGAGGCGGTCGTCGTCGCCCGCGAGGACCAGCCCGGTGTCAAACGCCTGGTCGCCTACGTCGTCGGGGACGCCGATCCGGCCGACCTGCGCGCTGCCGCGGCCGACCGGCTGCCGCCGTACATGGTGCCGTCCGCCTTCGTCCCGCTGGAGGCGATGCCGCTGACCCACCACGGCAAGCTCGATCGCGACGCGCTGCCCGAACCCGACTGGCAGGCCCAGGTCCGCGCCGCGCACACCGCGCCCCGGACCCCGGCCGAGCGGGCCCTCGCCGAAATCTGGGCCGACGTCCTCGGCGTCCCGGACATCGGCGTCGACGCGGACTTCTTCGAACTGGGCGGCGACTCCATCCTCGGCGCACGGGCGCTCGCCCGGATCCGCGCCCGCTTCGGCGCCGAGCTGTCCCCGCGGGTGGTGTTCGACGCCCGCACCATCGCCAAGCTCGCCGAGTTGCTGCCGGCTTCGTCCGGTGCCCCGGCCGGCCGGATCGAACCCGGGCCCCACGACGCCGTGGTGCCGCTCTCGCCGGTCCAGCGCCGCCTCTGGGTGCTCGACCGGCAGAACCCCGGCAGCACCGAATACAACGCCGGTGTCGCCCTCACCCTTGACGGCCCGCTGGACCACGACGCCCTGCGCGCCGCGCTGGACGCACTGGCCGCGCGGCACGAGTCGCTGCGGACGACGTTCCGCACCGTCGACGGCGAAGGCGTCCAGGTCGTCGCCGACGAGGGCACCATCCCGCTGCGGGAAGCCGACGCCGAAGCAGACCTCGACGCGCAGCTCGCGGCCGAACTGGACCGCCCCTTCGACCTGGCCACCGGACCGCTCACCCGGGCCACGCTGATCCGCCGCGGCCCGGAGGCGCACCTGCTCCTGCTGTGCCAGCACCACATCATCACCGACGGCTGGTCGGTCGGGCTGCTCGTCGACGAGTTCGCCGCGCTCTACGCGGGGGAGAAGCCCGCGCCCCTGGACATCGGCTACCGCGACTACTCCCGCTGGCACCACGACCGGCTGGCCGGGCCGCTGCGCGAGCGCCAGCTGGCCTATTGGCGCACGCAGCTCGCCGGGCTCGAACCCCTCGACCTGCCCACCGACCGGCCCCGCCCGCCCGTCCGCGCCACCGAGGGCGCGATCCGCCGGTACGAGCTGCCCGGCGGGCTCGCCGAAAGCCTCGCCGAACTGGGCCACGACACCGGCGCGACGCTGTTCACCACGCTGACCGCGCTCGTCCAGGTGCTGCTGGCCCGCTACACCGGGCAGGACGACGTCGCCGTCGGCACCGCGGTGTCCGGCCGCGACCACGACCAGCTCGAACGGCTCGCCGGGTTCTTCGTCAACACCCTCGTCCTGCGGTCCGCGGTCGACCGGGGAGAACCGTTCGACGCTTTCCTCGGCCGGGTCAAGGAAACGACGCTGGCGGCCTTCGCCGCCGCCGAAGTGCCCTTCGACCAGGTCGTCGACGACCTGCGGCCGGCCCGTGACCCGAGCCGGACCCCGCTGGTGCAGGTGCTGCTGGTGCTGCAGCAGGACCTGGTCCGGCCCCGGGAGGCGGGCGCCCTCCGCCTGGGCGAGCACGATCTGCCCCGCCCCCGGGCCCGGTTCGACCTCGTGCTGGAGTTCCAGTCGCAGGGCCGCCGCTTCGCGATCGAGTACGACACCGCGCTCTTCGACGCCACGACGATCGACCGCTTCGCCGGGCACCTGCGGGTACTGGCCGAAGCGGTGGTCGCCGAGCCGCACCGGCCGGTGGCCGAGCTGCCCCTGATGGACGGCGCCGAGCTGACCCACCTGGCCGAGCTCTCCCGTGGACCGGCGCTCGCAGCACCGGAAGCCACGCTGCCGCAGCTGTTCGAGGCCCAGGCGGCCCGCACGCCGGACGCGGTCGCGGTCGTCTGCGAGGACCGCTCGCTGACCTACGCCGAGCTCGACGACCAGGCCAACCGGCTGGCCCGGGTCCTGCTCGAGCGGGGCGCCGCGCCCGAGCGGTTCGTCGCCGTCTCCCTGCCGCGTACCGAACGCGTCCTGGTGGCGCTGCTCGGCGTGCTCAAGTCCGGCGCCGCCTACCTCCCGGTCGATCCCGCCTACCCGGCCGACCGCCAGGAACTGATCCTCGACGACGCCGCCCCGGCCCTGCTGCTCACCCCGGACGGCCGGGGCCCCGGGTCCGTCCCCGCCCTCGCCTTCGACGACCCCGCCCTGCTCGAGGGCCGTGCGGGCGAGCCGCTCGCCCGCGCGACCAACCCGGACCACCCCGCGTACGTGATCCACACGTCCGGCTCGACCGGCCGCCCCAAGGGCGTCGTCGTCGCCCACCGCAGCGCCGCGAACCTGATGGCGTGGGCGGGAAACGACTTCCGGGACGTCTTCCGTCCGGGGTCCACAGTGGTCGCTTCGACGTCGCTGAACTTCGACGTCTCGGTGTTCGAGATCTTCGCGCCGCTGATGACCGGCGCCACCGTCGAGATCGTCCGGGACGTCCTCGCGCTCGGCGAAGGCGAGCACACCGGCCGCCCGGTCGGGCTGGTCAGCGGCGTGCCCTCGGCGTTCGCCCAGCTGCTCGCCCAGGGCGCGGTCACGGTGCGGCCGTCCACTGTGGTCCTGGCCGGCGAGGCGCTGACGCTGCACGCGCTGCACGACATCCGGAAAGCATTGCCGGACAGCCGGGTCGCGAACATCTACGGACCCACCGAGTCCACTGTGTACGCCACGGCCTGGTACCACGACACCGACCGCACCCCGCCGATCGGCCGCCCGATCGCCGGCATCCGCGCGTACGTCCTGGACCCCGGGATGCGGCCGGTGCCGGTCGGCGTTCCCGGTGAACTGCACCTCGGCGGCGCCGGGGTGGCCCGCGGCTACCTCGGCCGGCCGGGCCTGACCGCCGGCCGGTTCGTGGCCGACCCCTTCGGCGCGCCGGGCGGCCGGATGTACCGCACCGGCGACGTCGTGCGCTGGACCACCCGCGGCGAGCTGGAATACCTCGGCCGCGCCGACGACCAGGTCAAGATCCGCGGCTTCCGGATCGAGCCCGGCGAGGTGGAGGCCGCGCTGCGGAAGCACCCGGACGTGACCGAGGCGGTGGTCGTCGCGCGCACCGACGCCGGGCACCAGCGGCTGGTCGCCTACGTCGTGCCCGAGGCGCCCGCGGACCTGCGGGAATTCCTCGGCGCCTCGCTGCCCGCGCACCTGGTGCCCTCGGCGTTCGTGCCCCTGGACCGGCTGCCGCTCAACCCCAGCGGCAAGCTCGACCGCCGCGCCCTGCCCGCCCCGGACTTCACCGGCGCCACCACCCGCGTCGCGCCGCGCACCGACACCGAACGGCGGCTCGCGGAGATCTGGGCCGACGCGCTCGGGCTGCCCGAGGTCGGCGTGGAGGACAACTTCTTCGAGCTCGGCGGCGACTCCATCCTCGGCATCCGGCTCGTGTCCGAGGCGGCCAAGGCCGGCCTGCGGATCACCACCAAGGACGTCTTCCGGCACCAGACGATCGCCGCGCTCGCCGCGGCGGCCGGGGTGGCCGCGCCCGCCGCCGAGCGGCAAGCGGCGACCGGCGAGGTGGTCGTCACCCCGATCCAGCACTGGTTCCTCGACACCGATCCGGCCGACCCGGACCACTTCGCCCAGCAGCTGAGCGTCCGGCTCGCCGAAGACGTCGAAGAAGACCGCCTGCGCCGCGCGGTGAACACGGTCGCCGCCCACCACGACGCCTTCCGGTTGCGCTTCCGCAAGACGGCGGACGGCTGGACGCAGGACCACGCCGAGCCGGGCGAGGTCGACGTCTTCGGCGCGGAGATCGACATCGAGCACGGCCCGCTGGTGCGCGCGGAACTCGACGGCACGATCCTGCGCCTGGCCGTGCACCACCTCGTCGTCGACGGCGTCTCGTGGCGGATCCTCCTGGAGGATGTCGACCACGCCTACCACGGCCGCGAGCTGAGCGCCCGCTCGACGTCCTTCCAGGAGTGGGCGAACCGGCTCGCCCGGCACGACTTCGACGGCGACCTCCCGTACTGGCAAGCGGTCGACGGCGCCCAGATCCCCTTGGACACCGACGGCGCCGGCACGGTGGCGAGCACCCGCACGGTCACCACCCGCCTGGACGCCGAACTGACCCGGGCGCTGCTGCAGGACGTCCCGGGCGTCTACCGGACCCAGGTCAACGACGTGCTCCTGGCCGCCCTCGGCGGAGCGCTGCGCCGCTGGACCGGCTCCGAGCGCGTGCTCGTCGACCTCGAAGGCCACGGCCGCGAGGACCTGTTCGACGACGTCGACCTGTCCCGCACGGTCGGCTGGTTCACGTCGATGTTCCCGGTCGCGCTCGGCGTCCCCGACACCGGCGTCGCGACCCTGCTCAAGTCCGTCAAGGAGCAGCTGCGGGCGATCCCGGCCCGTGGCCTGTCCTACGGCGTGCTGCGCCACCACGCCGGGACCGCCCCCGCGGTGACGCCCCGGCTCAGCTTCAACTACCTCGGGCGCTTCGAGGTCGAGGGCGAGCTCTACCGGGGGCTCGAGCGGGAACTCGAACTCGCGCAGCACCCCGCGGACCGCCGCCCGCACGCCGTGGACGTCGTCGCCCGGGTCACCGGCGGCTGCCTGGAGATCACCTGGTTCTACTCCGGGCAGCTCCACGAGGAAGCCACGATCCGCGCGGTCGCCGACGACCTCGTCCACGGGCTGGCCGGGATCGCCGCGCACTGCGCCGGACCCGGCGCCGGCGGCCGCACGCCGTCCGACTTCCCCCTCGCCGCCCTCGACCAAGCCACCGTGGACCGGCTGGCCGGCGACGGCCGGGACGTCGAGGACATCTACCCGCTCACCCCGGCCCAGGCCGGCATGCTGTTCCACCGGCTCACCGGCGGTGGACGGCACGCCTACCTGCAGCAGGTGACGTTCGTGATGAGCGACGTCCCCGACCCGGCGGCCCTCGCCCGCGCCTGGCAGCGGGTGGTGGACCGGACCCCGGTCCTGCGCACCCGGGTGGTCTGGGACGGCCTCGACGAGCCCGTGCAGGTGGTCCACCGGCAGGTCACCCTGCCGATCGAGCACCAGGACTGGACGACCGGACCGGCGGACCTCGACGCCGTGCTGGCCGCCGACCGGGACGCCGGCCTGGACCTGGGCGAGCTCCCGCTGATGCGGCTGCTGCTCGCCCGCGTCTCGGCGACCGAGGTCCGGGTGGTCTGGACGTTCCACCACCTGCTGCTCGACGGCTGGAGCCTCTTCCAGGTGCTCTCGGACGTCGCGGCGGCGCACGCCGGCCGCCCGCTGCCGACCCGCCGCCCGTTCCGCGACCACCTCCGGTGGCTGTCCGAACAGGACGAACAGGCGGCGGAAACCTACTGGCGGGCCCGGCTTTCCGGGCGCCCCGAGCCGGCCCGGCTGCGCACCGACCGCGCTCCCGGCGGGCACCCGGTCGAATCGACGGCCGCGTTGCGGACCGAGCTGCCCGCCGCGCCGCTGCGCACCGCCGCGCACCGCATGGGCCTGACCCTCAACACGCTCGTCCAGGGCGCCTGGGCGGTGCTGCTGGCCCGCCACACCGGACGGCCGGAGGTCTGCTTCGGCACCACGGTCGCCGGGCGGCCCGCCGAACTGCCGGGGGCCGACGAGATCACCGGCATGTTCATCACCACGCTGCCGGTCGTCGCCGACGTCGACGAGCGGGCGGCGGCCGCGGACTGGCTGCGCGACCTCCAGGACGCCCAGGCCGAGGCCCGGCGGTTCGACCACCTTTCCCTGGCCCGCCTGCAGAACTGGGGCGGGGAGTTCGACAGCCTCCTCGTGTTCGAGAACTACCCGGTCACCGCGGGGCTGGGGCTGCGCGGCCTGCGGGGTGTGGAGACGACCAACTACCCGCTCAGCGTCGTCGCCTACCCCGGTGAGGAACGCCTGGAGTTCCTGTTCGGCTACGACCCCGGGCTGTTCGACGCCGAGACGATCGCCGGGTTCGCCGGGCACCTGCGGACCCTGCTGTCGGAGCTCGCGACCCGGCCGCACGAACCGCTCGCCCGGCTGCGCATGCTCACCGGGACCGAGCAGCGCGAAGTCCTCGGCACCGGGACCGGCGCCGCGCAGGACCACCCGGAGACCACCGTGCCGGCGCTGTTCGCCGAGCAGGTCCGCCGCACTCCCCACGCGGTCGCCGTCACCGGCGCGGAAACCCTGACCTACGCCGAATTGGACGCCCGGGCGAACCGGCTGGCGCACCGCCTGCTCGCCCTCGGGGCGCGGCGGGACGAGCTGGTGGGGTTGCTGCTCGGCCGCTCCGCCGACGTCGTCGTCGCCGAACTGGCGGTGCTCAAGGCCGGCGGCGCGTACCTGCCGCTGGACGCCCGCGCGCCCCGCAGCCGGCTGACGACGCTGCTCGACGGCGTCCGCGTGGTGGTGACCGACGACGACGGCCGGGCACTCGCCCACGACGTCCACAATGGACCGGTGGTGGCGATCGGCGAGGCAGGCGACGAGCCCGCCGAGGCGCCCGATGTCCCGCTGCAGCCGGAAAACTTGGCCTACGTGATGTACACCTCGGGCTCGACGGGAACGCCCAAGGGCGTGGCCGTCAGCCACCGGGCCGTCGTCGGACTGGCCCGGGACCGGTCCTTCGCGGACGAGGCGCACCGGACCGTGCTCATGCACTCCGCGCTGGCCTTCGACGCGTCGACGTACGAGCTGTGGGTGCCGTTGCTCAGCGGTGGCCGCGTGGTCGTCGCGCCTCCGGGGGACATCGACGCCGACGTGCTGCGCGGGCTGATCACCACGCACGGGGTGACCGCGGTGTTCATCACCGCGGGGCTGTTCCGCGTGCTGGCCCAGGAGGATCCGGGCTGCCTGCGCGGCGTCCGCGAGGTGTGGACCGGCGGTGAAGTGGTGCGTCCCGCCGCGGTGCACCAGGTCGCGGAAGCCTGCCCGGGCCTCACCGTGGTGGACGTCTACGGGCCCACCGAAACCACGACCTTCGCCACCCGGTTCCCGCTGCCGCCGGGCGAGCCGGTGCCCGACGTGCTGCCGATCGGGCGGCCGATGGACGGCACCGCGACCTACGTCCTCGACCACGGGCTGCGGCCGGTGCCGCCGGGCGCGGTCGGTGAGCTGTACCTGGCCGGCACCGGGCTGGCCCGCGGTTACCTGCGGCACCCGGGACTGACGGCCGAACGGTTCCTGCCCGACCCCTTCGGCACGCCGGGGGAGCGGATGTACCGCACCGGCGACCTGGTCCGGTGGGCGCCTGCCCCGCTTTCCGGGGGTCCGGGTGGCGGAGCCCCCGGCCCGGGGCGAAGCCCCGGTTGTCACAGCGTGCTGGAGTTCGTCGGCCGGGCCGACGACCAGGTCAAGATCCGCGGCTTCCGGGTCGAGCTCGGCGAAATCGAGACGGCGCTGACCGCCCATCCCGACGTGACCGAAGCCGTCGTCGTGGCGGCCGAGACCGGCGGGTCGAAGCGGCTCGTTGCCTACGTCGTCGCGAGCGGGACGCCGGACCTGCGCGAGTTCCTGCTGCGCTCGCTGCCGGACTACCTGGTCCCGGCGGTGTTCGTACCGCTGGAAGCGCTGCCGCTCAACGAAAACGGGAAGGTCGACCGCCGGGCGCTCCCGGCCCCCGACTTCGTCTCCGGGCTGGGCTACCGCGCGCCGGCGACGGAGGCCGAACGGCTGCTGGCCGGCATCTGGGCCGAGGTGCTGCGGGTGGACCGGGTCGGCGCCGACGACAACTTCTTCGAGCTCGGCGGCGACTCGATCCTGTCCATCCAGGTGGTCTCCCGGGCCCGCCGGGCCGGGCTGAACCTGATGCCCGGCCAGGTCTTCGACCACCCGACGGTCGCTGCACTCGCCCTCGCCGCCGCTCCGGCCGCCCCCGCCGCGGCCGTCGCCGACGCCGGACCGGTGACCGGCGAGGTGCCGCTGACGCCGGTGCAGCACTGGTACCTCGACCCGCGGCCGGTGCACCCGGAGCAGTTCGTCCAGTCCGTCTCGGTGGAAGTGCCGGACCCCGCGGCGCTGCCTCGCGCGCTGCGCGAACTCCACCTGCACCACGACGCCCTGCGGCTGCGCTTCACCGACGGCGGCCAGCACCACGCGGCCGAAGCCCCGGACGTCCTCGGTGCCACCATCGACCTCGAGCACGGGCCGCTGCTGAGCGCCGAGCTGTCCGGCACGACGCTGACGCTCGCCGCCCACCACCTGGTGGTCGACGGCGTGTCGTGGCGGATCCTCCTGGAGGACCTGGAAACCCTCCTCGCCGGCGGTGCGCTCCCGGCCAAGACGACCTCCTTCCGCGACTGGGCCCGCACGCTGGCCCGCCACACGGCCGAGGGCTTCTTCGACGACGAACTCGCCCACTGGGCGGCGATCGACGCCGACCCGGCCCTGCCGGTCGACGCGGCGGGCGAAAACACCTACGGCTCGGCCCGCTCGGTCGTCGTGCGGCTGCCGGCGGAGGCGACCCAGGCGGTGCTGCACGACGTGCCGGGGGCGTACCGGACGCAGGTCAACGACGTCCTGCTGACCGCGCTCGGCCGCGTGCTGGGCGACTGGACCGGCCGCGACCGCGTCCTGGTCGACCTCGAAGGCCACGGGCGGGAAGAGCTGTTCGACGGCGTCGACCTGTCCCGCACGGTCGGCTGGTTCACCTCGATCTTCCCGGTCGAACTGACCTCGTCCGGCGAGGACTGGGGCGAGGCCCTGAAGGCGACGAAGGAGCGGCTGCGCGCGATTCCCCGCCGGGGGATCGGCTACGGCGCGCTGCGCCACCTGGCCGGCACCGCCCCGCGCCTCGAACCCCGCATCAGCTTCAACTACCTGGGCCGGTTCGACCACGGCGGCGGGCTGGGCGGCGCGGCGCACCCCGAGCAGAGCCGCGCGCACCAGCTCGACGTCATCGGCGCGGTCGTCGGTGATGAGCTGGAACTGACCTGGCACTACTCGGAAGGCGTGCACACCGAGGCCACCGTGCGCCGGCTCGCCGTCGCCCTCCTCGACGCGCTGACCGGGATCGTCGGGCACTGCGCCCGGCCGGACGCCGGCGGCCGCACGCCGTCCGACTTCCCGCTCGCCCGGCTCGACCAGGCCGCGGTGGACCGCCTCGCCGGCACCGGCCGGACGGTCGAGGACATCTACCCGCTCACCCCGATGCAGTCAGGCATGGTCTTCCACAGCCTCGTCGACGGCGCGGCCGGGACCTACCTCAACCAGGTGCGGCTGCGGCTGACCGGCATCGCCGACCCCGAGCGGCTGGCCCGGGCGTGGCAGCAGGTCGTCGCGGACACGCCCGTGCTGCGCACCCGCGTCGTCTGGGAGGGCCTCGACGAGCCGGTGCAGGTCGTCGAGCGGTCCGTCACGCTCCCGGTCGTCCACCTCGACTGGACGGCACTGGACGACGACGAGCGGGCGCGCGAGCAGGAGCGGTTCCTCGAAGCGGACCGGGCCGAAGGGTTCGACCTGACGGCCGCCCCGCTGCTGCGGCTGGCCTTCGCCCGGCTGCCCGGCGGCGACGTGCTGCTGGTGTGGACGTTCCACCACGTGCTGCTCGACGGCTGGAGCGCGGCGCAGGTGTTCGGCGAGGTGTGCGCCCGGTACGCGGGGGCCGCCGTCCCCGGCCGGCGCCCGGCGTTCCGCGAGTACCTGCGCTGGCTCGGCGAGCAGGACACCACGGCCGCCGAAATCCACTGGCGCGAGCAGCTCGCGGGCCTGCGGACGCCGACGCCGCTGCCGTACGACCGCCGTCCGGTGGAAGCGCACCGCGCGCGGTCCGCCGCGTCGGTCCGGGTGTCGGCGCCCGCCGACGGGCTGCGGGAGCTGGCGCGGCGCGCCGGCCTGACGCTCAACACGATCGTCCAAGGCGCCTGGGGACTCGTGCTTTCCCGCTACAGTGGGGAATCCGGCGTCGTCTTCGGCACCACCGTCTCGGGACGGCCCGCCGACCTGCCGGGCGTCGAGGCGATGGCCGGGTTGTTCATCAACACCCTGCCCGCGCCGGTGACCGTCCACGACGGACTCACCGTCGCCGGGTGGCTGCGGGACCTGCAGGCGGCCCAGGCGCGCTCGCGCCGGTTCGACTTCGTGTCCCTGGCCCAGCTGCAGACCTGGGCGGGCGGCAGCACGCTGTTCGACAGCATCCTGGTCTTCGAGAACTACCCGTTCGACACCGACGCCGTCGCCGCGTACGGGATCGGCCTGCACGAGGACGGCGAACTGCAGCCGACCAACTACCCGCTCAGCGTCGTCGTCACCCCGGGGGAGCGCCTGGACGTGTCGTTCGACCACGACCCGGACCTGTTCGACCGGGCCACCGTCGACCGGCTGGCCGGGCAGCTGCTGCTGGCCTTGGACCGCATCGCCGCGAGCCCGGAGAAGCGGGTCGGCGAGCTCGACCTGCTCACCGCCGACGACCGCGAGCGCGTCCTGCGGACGTTCAACGACACGGCCCACCCGGTGCCCGAGGCCACCGTCGTGAGCCGGTTCGCCGACCAGGTCCGCCGGACGCCGGACGCCCCGGCGGTCGACGGCCTGACCTACGCGGAGCTCGACGCCCGCGCCGGCCGGCTCGCCGCCCGGCTGATCGAACTCGGCGTCGGAGCCGAGGACCGGGTCGGGCTGCTGCTGGAGCGGTCACCCGACCTCGTCGTCGCCGAGCTCGCGGTGCTCAAGGCCGGGGCCGCCTACGTGCCGGTGGACCTGCGCGCGCCGGTGGGCCGGATGCGCCTGGTCCTGGCCGAGGCGGGCGTTTCCGTGGTCGTCGCCGAACAGTCCTATCAGGACGTCCACGATGGACCGTTCGTGTACGCGGCCGAGATCGGCGCCGGCACGGCCAGTGCGCCGGAGGTGCCGGTGCGGCCGGGAAACCTGGCGTACGTCATGTACACGTCCGGGTCGACCGGCCAGCCCAAGGGGGTCGCGGTGACCCACCGCGACATCGTGGCCCTGGCTTCGGACCGGTCCTTCGCGGGCGAAGCGCACCGGACCGTCCTGCTGCACTCGCCGCAGGCGTTCGACGCCTCCACCTACGAGGTGTGGGTGCCGCTGCTCAACGGCGGCCGGGTGGTCGTCGCCCCGCCCGGGGACGTCGACGCCGAGGTGCTGCGGAGCCTCGTCACCGAGCAGGGAGTCAGTGCGCTGTGGCTGACGGCCGGGCTGTTCCGCCTGCTGGCGCAGGAGGACCCCGGGTGCCTGCGGGGTGTCGGCGAGGTGTGGACCGGAGGGGACGTCGTGCCCGCCGCCGCGGTCCGCCAGGTGCGGGACGCCTGCCCGGGGCTGACCGTCGTCGACGGCTACGGCCCCACCGAGACGACCACCTTCGCGAGCCGGTTCTTCGTGGCCCCCGAAGACGCCGTGCCGGACGCGATGCCGATCGGGCGGCCGCTGGACAACATGGCCGCCTACGTCCTGGACGAGGGGCTGCGGCCGGTCCCGCCGGGCGTGACCGGCGAGCTGTTCATCGCCGGTGCCGGGGTCTCCCGCGGCTACCTCGGCCGAGCCGGACTCACCGCCGAGCGCTTTGTCGCCAACCCCTTCAGGACGCCGGGGGAGCGGATGTACCGGACCGGGGACGTCGTCCGCTGGACCGGCGACGGGGTACTCGAGTTCGTCGGCCGTGCCGACGACCAGGTGAAGATCCGCGGCTTCCGGATCGAGCTGGGCGAGATCGAGACGGCACTGAGCGCCCACCCGGACGTCACCGAAGCGGTCGTCGTCGCCCGGGACCGGCGGCTCGTCGCCTACGTCGTCACGGCCGGCAAGCCGGACCTGCGGGCGTGGCTGCAGCGGGACCTGCCCGACTACATGGTCCCGTCGGCCTTCGTGACGCTCGACGCGCTTCCCCTGAGCGCCAACGGGAAGGTCGACCGCCAGGCGCTCCCGGAACCCGCCGCGGAGCCGGTGGCCGGGTACGTGCCGCCGCGCACGGAGACCGAACGCGTGCTCGCCGAAGTCTGGGCCGACGTGCTCGGCGTGCCCGGTGTCGGCGTCGAGGACAACTTCTTCGAGCTCGGCGGGGACTCGATCCTGTCCATCCAGGTCGTCTCGCGGGCCCGGCGGCACGGCCTCGCGCTCACCCCGCGGGACCTGTTCGCCCACCAGACGGTGGCCGCGCTGGCCGTCGCGGCGGGCTCGGCCGCGGTCACCGTGGCCGAGCAGGGGCCGGTGACGGGCTTCGCCGCGCTGACCCCGATCCAGCACTGGTTCTTCGCCGGGGACTTCGGCGATCCGAACGGGTTCACCCAGTCGGTCCGGATCGAGCGGGCCGAACCCTTCGACGTCGGGACGCTGCGCGCGGCGCTGGCCACCCTGACCGGGCACCACGACGCCCTGCGCATGCGGTTCACCGGCGGCGGCCAGGAGAACGCCCCGGCCGAACCGGCCGAGATCCTCGGCGCGGACATCGACGTGACCCGCGGACCGCTGCTCACCGCCGAACTGCTCGAGCCGTCGGTCCTGCGGCTGACGGTCAACCACCTCGTCGTCGACGGCGTTTCCTGGCGGATCCTCCTGGAAGACCTGGAAACCGCCTACCGCGGCGGTCCGCTGCCGCCGAAGACGACGTCGTTCCGCGACTGGGCCAACCGGCTCGCCGCGCACGCCGAGGCCGGTGGCTTCGACGACGAACTGCCCTACTGGCGCGAAGCTCTGGCCGTCGATGCGACTCTGCCGGTCGAGAACTCCGCCGAGACGGGCACCGGCACGGTCACCACGCGCCTGGACGCCGAGCTGACGCGCGCCCTGCTGCAGGACGTCCCGGGCGTCTACCGGACGCAGGTCAACGACGTGCTGCTGGCCGCGCTGGGCCGGGTGCTGGCCCGCTGGACCGGCCGCGACGGCGTGCTGATCGACCTCGAGGGCCACGGCCGCGAAGACCTGTTCGACGACGTCGACCTCTCCCGCACGGTCGGCTGGTTCACCTCGCTCTACCCGGTCGCCCTGCGCATCGACGACGAGTGGGGCACCCTGCTCAAGTCGGTGAAGGAGCAGCTGCGCGCGGTGCCCCGCCGCGGGGTGGGCTTCGGCGCGCTGCGGTACCTGACCGGGACCGCGCCCGCGCTCGAGCCCGAGATCAGCTTCAACTACCTGGGCCGCCTCGACGGCGCGGCGGGCAGCCTCGACTCGTCGGTCGGTGAAGGCGCGGGCCGGGCGCACCTGCTCGACGTCGTCGGCCGGGTGGACCGGGACACGCTCGAACTGACCTGGTACTACTCGCGCGACACGCACACCGCCGCCACGGTGGAGAAGCTGGCCGCGGACCTGGTGGCCGCGCTGGGCGAAGCGGTCGCGCACTGCGCCGAGCCCGGCGCGGGCGGCCGCACCCCGAGCGACTTCCCCTTGTCTACATTGGACCAGCGGCAGGTGGACCGGATCGCCGGCGACGGCCGCGGCGTGGCCGACATCCACCCGCTCACGCCGATGCAGGCCGGCATGGTGTTCCACGGGCTTTCCCAGGAATCCCAAGGGGTCTACTTCGAACAGGTCACCGCCGTCCTCGACGGCGTGGCCGAGCCGCGGTTCCTGGCCGCAGCCTGGCAGCACGTCGTCGACCGGACCCCGGTCCTGCGCGGCAGCGTCGTCTGGGAAGACGTCCCCGAGCCGCTCCTGGTCGTCCACCGCGAAGCCCGGGTCCCGGTGACCGAGCTGGACTGGCGCGACCGCGACCGGGAGGAAGCCCTGCGCGAGCTGCTCGCCCAGGACCGCGCCCGGCCGTTCGACCTGACGGCCGCCCCGCTGCTGCGGGTCACCTTGGCCCGGCTGCCGGACGACGCCGTCCAGCTCGTCTGGACCTTCCACCACGTCCTGCTGGACGGCTGGAGCGTCTTCCAGGTGCTGTCCGACGTCTGCACCGCCTACGCGGCCCTGCGCGACGGCACTGCGCCCGTGCTGCCGCACCGCCGTCCGTTCGGGGACTACGTCACCTGGCTGAGCGGCCAGACCGCCGAGGGCGCCGAGGAGTACTGGCGCGGCGAACTCGCCGGCATCAGCGAGCCGACGCCGTTGCCGTATGACCGGGTCCCCGCGTTCGCGCACGAATCGAGCTCGTCGACCTGGGTCGGCCGTGACCTCGACGAGGCCGCGACCGGCCGGCTGGCGGCGTTCGCCCGGCGCGAGCGGCTCACCGTCAACGCCGTCGTGCAGGGCGCCTGGGCGCTGCTGCTGGCCCGGCACAGCGGCGAGGACGACGTCTGCTTCGGCGCCACCGTGTCCGGGCGCCCGGCCGGGCTGGCCGGCGTCGACGACATCACCGGCATCTTCATCAACACCCTGCCGGTGCGGGTCACCGCCGATCCGGCGGCCCCGGTCGCCGCCTGGCTGCGCGGCCTGCAGACCACCCAGGCCGAGTCACGCCGGTTCGAGCACGTGCCGCTGACCGCGGTGCAGGCCTGGAGCGGCGTCGAGGGCGGCCGGAACCTGTTCGACAGCCTCGTGGTGTTCGAGAACTACCCGGTCACCGCCGATGACGTGGACGGCGCTGTCGCGCACGGCGTGCGGCTGCGCGAGCTGCAGGCGATGGAGACGACCAACTACCCGCTCAGCGTCGTGGCCGCACCCGGCCCGCGCCTGTCGCTCGGCCTCGGCTACGACCCGGCGCTGTTCGACGAGGCGACCGTCCAACGGCTCGCCGGGCGGCTCGAACACCTCCTGGCCGCGATCGCCGAAGACCCGGCCCGGCCACTGCGGGAACTCGACGTCCTCGGCGCCGACGAACGCGACCAGGTCCTCGTGGCCTTCAACGACACCGGCCACGACGTCCCGCCGGTCACGCTCACCGAGCTGATCGAGGCCCAGGCGGCGCGCACGCCCGACGCCGTCGCCGTCGTCTCGCGCGAAGAACGGCTCACCTTCGCCGAACTCGACACGCGTGCCGACCGGCTGGCGAGGCAGCTGGCCGCGCGCGGGGCCGGGCCGGAGCGGATCGTCGCGCTCGCCCTGCCGCGTTCGGTCGAGATCGTCGTGGCGCAGCTGGCCGTGCTGAAGACGGGCGCCGCCTACCTGCCGGTCGACCCGGACTACCCGGCCGAGCGGATCGCGTTCATGCTCGAGGACGCGAAACCGGTCGTCGTGGTGACCAAGCCGGGGACCCCGCTGCCGTCCGGCGACGTGCTCGTCCTCGACGGTGCGGAGGCCTACGGCCCGGCCACCCCGCTGGGCCGGTCCGTGCCGCTGAGCGCACCGGCGTACGTCATCTACACCTCCGGCTCCACCGGCACGCCCAAGGGCGTCGTCGTCACCCACGCCGGCCTGGCGAGCTTCTCCGCCGCCGAGATCGCCCACTTCGACGTCCGCCCCGGCGATCGCGTGCTGCAGTTCTCCTCGCCGAGCTTCGACGCTTCGGTGCTGGAACTGTGCATGGCGCTGCCCGCGGGCGCGGCGCTGGTCGTGCCGCCGCCCGGACCGCTGCTCGGCGAGCACCTGGCCGCCGTGCTGCGCGACGAGCGGGTCACCCACGCGCTGATCCCGCCGGTGGCCATGGCGAGCGTCCCCGACACCGAGCTGCCCGCGTTCCGCACCCTGGTGGTCGGCGGCGAGGCCTGCCCGGCCGACCTGGTGGCCCGCTGGGCACCGGGCCGGCGGATGATCAACGCCTACGGGCCCACCGAAACCACGGTGGTGGCGACCTGGAGCGATCCGCTCGAACCGGGGGCCACCCCGCCGATCGGGCGGCCGATCCGCAACACCCGCGTCCGCGTCCTCGACGCCGCGCTGCGGCCGGTGCCGGTCGGCGTCGCGGGGGAGCTGCACGTCTCCGGTGCCGGGCTCGCCCGCGGGTACCTCGACCGGCCGGGACTGACCGCCACGCGGTTCCTCGCCGATCCGTTCGGGGCGCCGGGGGAGCGGATGTACCGCACCGGCGACCTGGTGCGGTGGCGCGCCGACGGCACCCTCGAATTCCTCGGACGCGCCGACGACCAGGTCAAGATCCGGGGCTTCCGCATCGAGCCCGGCGAGATCGTGGCGGTGCTGCGCAAGCACCCGGGCGTCCGCGACGCCGCCGTCGTCGCGGTCGACCAGCGGCTGATCGCCTACGTCGTGGGCGAAGCGGGCCCGGGACTGCGGGAGCACGTCGCCGCGGCCCTGCCGGCGCACTTCGTGCCCGCCGCGTTCGTCCGGCTCGACGAG
Organism: Amycolatopsis bullii; assembly: GCF_014654205.1. Taxonomy (GTDB): domain Bacteria; phylum Actinomycetota; class Actinomycetes; order Mycobacteriales; family Pseudonocardiaceae; genus Amycolatopsis; species Amycolatopsis plumensis. Next base: position 25,103 of record NZ_BNAW01000034.1, on the reverse strand, counting down.
CTTCCCCTGACGGCCAACGGAAAGCTGGACCGGCGGGCGCTGCCCGCTCCGGCCGCGCCGGAAGAGAGCACCGGGTACGCGGCTCCGGAAACCGAGACCGAAGAGGTCCTCGCGGCCATCTGGGCCGAGGCGCTCGACCTGGACCGGGTCGGCGTCGAGGACAACTTCTTCGCCCTCGGCGGCGATTCGCTGCGCAGCCTGCGGATCACCTCGATGACGAAGTCCGCCTTCGACGTCGAGATCACCCCCAAGGACGTGCTCACCGCCGGCACCGTGCTGGCGCTGGCGGAGCTCGTCGAAGAACGGGTCCTGCAGGACCTCGAACGGCTCGCCGCCGGTCAAGACCACTGAAAACCCCTTACAGGAAAGGTGAAAACCCCATGCAGGACGACGCCGAATTCCAGGTACTCGTGAACGACGAGGGCCAGTACTCGCTGTGGCCGGTGGCGAACGAGGTACCCGCGGGCTGGCGCGCCGACGGCTTCCGCGGCGGCCGCCAGGAGTGCATGGACCACGTCGACGAGGTGTGGACGGACATGCGTCCCCTGAGCCTGCAGCGGCAGATGGCCGCCGACGCCGAGCCCGCCGCGGCGCGTCGTGAGTGAAAAAGCGGGTTAGAACCCGCTTTTCCCCTCACGACCGGCTGCCCCACCGAACGACGCGGAAGGTCCCCACCTCATGCCCTATCCCACGACGCTCTCCCAGTCCACCCTCGAGGTTCCGGTCCGCGATCCGCGGTCCGGGGCCGACGGGCGGCTGCAGCGGCTGCTCACGGGGCTCGCCCACAAGCACGGCGTCCCGGCCGCCCAGCTCGTCGTCACCGACGGCGGCCGGACGGCGTCGGCCACGGCCGGTGAGATCACCGCCGAGGCGAAGTTCCCGGTCGGCTCCATCACGAAGGCGTTCACCGCGGCGCTGGCGATGCTGTTGGTCGCCGACGGCGACCTCGACCCGGACGATCCGCTGGGCGAACACCTGGACGGCCTCGGTCCCCAGGTCGGCAGACCGACCGTCGGGCAGGTGCTCAGCCACACCGGCGGGCTGCCGGCCGCGCTCGGCGCCGCCGCGGACGGGGCCGGCTCGGCCCGGCGGTACCTGCGGGCCTGCCGCGACGCCGGGCTGGTCCAGCCGCCCGGGCTGGGCTTCTCCTACTCCAACGTCGGGTACGTGCTCACCGGCTACCTGGTCGAGGCCGTCACCGGGATGAGCTGGTGGGAAGCGATGGAGAGCCTGCTGCTCGACGAGTTCGGCATCGACGCCGCGTTCGTCGTGGGGCCGGGCGCGCGGCGCCGGACCGGGGCCCACGTCAGCGGGCACGCCGTGCACGCGGCGAGCGGCCGCGCCCGGCCGGTCGCGCAGACCCTGACCCCGGCCGAGGCCGCCGCCGGGGCGCTCGCGCTGAGCGCCGCGGACCTCGCCGCCTTCGGCCGCATGTTCTGCGGCGGCGACGGCCCGCTGCCGGCGGAGCTGGCCGAGCGCATGCGCCGCCCGGTGCCGGGGGCGGAGCCGTTCGGGCTGGCCGACGGCTGGGGGCTCGGCCTGGCCGGCTACCGGGGCGCCGACGCGGACTGGAGCGGCCACGACGGCACCGCCGACGGCACCTCCTGCCACCTGCGGATCGACGCCTCGCACGGCCGGGTCGTCGCGCTCACCACCAACGGCAGCACCGGTTCGGCGCTGTGGACGGACCTGGTCGCGGCCCTGCGGGCCGACGGCCTCCCGGTCGGCGACTACGAGCTGCCCCGCGACCTGGACCGGGCCGCCCGCCCGGCCGCCGACCTGACCGGCCGCTACACCAACGGCGACCTCGAGTACGAGGTGGACGTCCGCGCGGACGGGGACGCGGTCCTGGTGGTCGACGGCGAGGTCTACCCCGAGCTGGCGCTGCTGCGCGACGGGGCCTTCTCGGTCCGCGAACCCGGCACCGGCCGCCGGATCATCGGCGGCCGCTTCCTGACCGACCCGGCCACCGGCACCGTCAGCGCCATGCAGGCCGGCGGCCGCGTCGCCCGGCGCCGTCGCCGCGCCTCCTGAACCGCTTCTCCCGCGGCCCGTCGTGAGTGGTAAGGCGGGTGGGAACCCGCCTTACCACTCACGACCCCGGACCACCCGAACTGCGTTGTGAGGAAACGAAAGCGATGACCACCTCGAGGAAGAGCCGCATCGACGCGCTGCCCGCGGAACTGCGGGAGACGCTCAAGCGCCGGCTGGCCGGGCGGGCGGAGCGGTCCGACGTGATCGGCCGGGCGCCGCGGGAGAACGCCCTGCCCCTGTCGTTCGCGCAGCAGCGCCTGTGGTTCCTCGACGAGTTCCGCCCGGGGGACGCGGAGTACAACAGCGCGGTGGCGCTGCGGCTGACCGGCCCGCTCGACACCGGCGCGCTGACCGGCGCGCTCGCCCGGCTGGTGGCGCGCCACGAAGCCCTGCGCACGACCATCGACGACACCGGCGGCAGCCCGGTGCAGGTCATCCACGACGCTCCGGAGGTCCCGGTGCGGACGGTCGACCTGACCGCCGATCCCGCACTGCGCCCGGCCGACCTGGACGAGGTCCTGGAGGCGGAGTACGGCCGGTCGTTCGACCTCCGCCGCGGCCCGCTGGTGCGGCTGCTGCTGGTGCGGGTGGCCGAGGAGCACCACGTCCTGCTGATCACCGCCCACCACGTCGTCACCGACGGCGAGTCGATGGGCATCCTGGTCGGCGAGCTCGGCGCGCTGTACGCGGCCGCCGTCCGCGGCGAACCCGCCGAGCTGCCCGAACCGGCGGTCCAGTACGCCGATTTCGCCGTGTGGCAGCGGAACCGCCTCGCCGGGCCCGCCCTCGACCGGCACCTCGCCTACTGGACGACGCAGCTGGCCGGCGTCGAACCCCTGGACCTGCCGTCCGACCGGCCCCGGCCGGCGGTGCGCACGACGGCCGGTGCCGTGCACCACTTCGGCGTCCCGGCCGAGGTCGCCGCGGGACTGGCCGAGCTGGCCCGGGTCCACGACACCACGCTGTACACCGTGCTGGTCGCCGCCTGCCAGGTGCTGTTCGCCCGCTACACCGGCCGCACCGACATCGCCGTCGGGACCGTGGTATCCGGCCGGAACCGGCCCGAACTGCAACGGACGGTCGGCTTCTTCGTCGACACCGTCGTCATCCGGTCCACTGTGGATCGTGCCGCGCCGTTCGGGACGTTCCTCGACGCCGTCCGCACGACCGTGCTGGAGTCCTTCGAACACGCCGAAGCGCCGTTCGAAAAGCTCGTCGAGGCGCTGCGCCTCGAGCGCGACGCCAGCCGCACCCCGTTGTTCGACGCGATGGTGCTGCTGCACGGGAGCCAGGCCGGGCAGGCGGACTTCGTCGGGCTGAGGGCCGAGCCGGTCGAGGTCGCCCGCCGCGCGGCCAACTTCGACCTCACCGTCGAGTTCCAGCCGTCCGGGGACGCGCTCGAAGGCTCCCTGGAGTACAACACCGACCTGTTCGACGAGCGGACCGCCGTCGCGCTGGGCGAGCACCTCACCGTGCTGCTGACCGCGATCGCCGCCGACGCGCGGCGGCCGGTCGGTGAGCTGCCGCTGCTCACCGGCGGCGAGGAGACCCGGCTGCTCACCGAGTGGAACGACACCGCGCTGGACGTTCCCGAGGCGACGCTCACCGAGCTGTTCGAGTCGCAGGCCCAGCGCAGCCCGGACGAAACCGCGCTCGTCGCGGGGGACATCGCGCTGAGCTTCGCCGAGCTCAACGCGATGGCGAACCGGCTGGCCCGCCACCTGGTCACGCTGGGCGCGGGCCCCGAGCGGGTGGTGGCCCTCGCCCTGCCGCGCACCGCCGACGCGATCGTGGCCTTCCTGGCGGTCCTGAAGGCGGGGGCGGTCTACCTGCCGATCGACCCCGCCCTGCCCGCCGAGCGGAAAGAGCTGCTGCTGCGCGACTCCGGCGCCGAACTGGTGCTCGGCCCGGCGGACATCGCCGCCGCGAACCAGGACCACCCGAGCACCGACCTCACCGACGCCGACCGGATCGCGCCGCTGCGGCCGGACAACACGGCCTACGTCATCTACACGTCCGGGTCGACCGGCCGGCCGAAGGGGGTGGCGGTCCCGCACCGCAACCTCACCAACCTGCTCGTCAACCACCGCCACGACTTCGCCCCGCCCGGGCGGCGGCTGCGGGTGGCGCTGACCGCGACCCTGTCGTTCGACACGTCCCTGGAAGGCCCGCTGCTCATGGCCGACGGCCACGAGCTGCACCTCATCGGCGACGACGTCCGGCTCGACGCCCACGCCCTCGTCGACCACATCGCCGAGCGCCGGATCGACTTCCTCGACCTCACCCCGACCTACCTGCGCCGGCTGATCCCCGCCGGGCTGCTGACCGACCCGCGGCACCGGCCGAAGATCCTCATGCTCGGCGGCGAAGCCCTCGACGAAACGCTCTGGCGGGAGCTGGCCGCGGCCGAAGTGACCGTGGCGCACAACTTCTACGGCCCCACCGAGTACACCGTGGACGCGGTCTCGTGCCGGGTCGGCGCCACGGCCCGCCCGGTGCTGGGCCGTCCACTGGCCAACACCCGCGCCTACGTCGTCGACCAGGACCTGCGGCCGGTACCCACCGGCGTGCCGGGCGAGCTGTGCCTCGCCGGGGCGCAGCTCGCGCGCGGCTACCTCGGCCGCCCGGGCCGGACGGCGGGGAGCTTCGTCGCGAATCCGTTCGGCGCGCCCGGTGAACGGATGTACCGCACCGGCGACCGGGCCCGCTGGACCGCCGACGGGCAGCTGGAGTACCTGGGCCGGCTCGACGACCAGGTGAAGATCCGCGGCTTCCGGGTCGAGCCGGGCGAGGTCGAGGCGGCGCTGGTGCGCCTGCCCGGCGTCACCGCGGCCGTCGTCGTGGCCACCCGGCCCGAAGAGGGCCACGCCCGGCTGGTCGCCTACGTCGTCGGGGCCGGAGACGTCACGCCGGACGCCCTGCGGGCCGGCCTGCGGGCCAGCCTGCCCGACTACCTGGTGCCCTCGGCGTTCGTCCCGATCGACGCGATTCCGCTGACCCCGCAGGGCAAAGTCGACCGCCGGGCCCTCCCCGCACCCGACGCCCCGGCGGACGGCGGCCAGGCCTACGTGCCCGCGCGCACCGCCGTCGAGCACCAGCTGGTGGCCATCTGGTCCGAGGTGCTCGGCAACGACCGCATCGGCGTCGAGGACAACTTCTTCGGCCTCGGCGGCGACTCGATCCTGTCCATCCAGGTGGTCGCCCAGGCCCGGCAGGCCGGCCTGCGGCTCACTTCGCGGGACATCTTCCTGCACCAGACCATCGCCGGGCTCGCCACCGCCGTGCAGACGGCCGCGGTGCACACGCCGGCCGCCGGGCCGGTCACCGGGCCCGCGCCGCTCACCCCGATCCAGCACTGGTTCTTCGACACCCACGGGCCGCTGGCCCACTTCACCATGTCCCAGCTGCTGGAACTGCCCGCCGACGTCGACCAGCAGGCGCTCCGGACCGCCCTCGACGCGGTCGTCGCCCACCACGACGCCCTGCGCACCCGCTTCTTCACCGTCGACGGGCAGTGGCGGCAGGAAGTCGTCCCCACGCCGCCGTCCGGGCTCCTGCGGTTCCGGGACCTCTCCTCGCTGGGCGACGCCGGGCAGCGCGCCGGCCTCGAGGCCGCGGCCGCGCAGGTGCGCGCCGGCCTCGACCTCACCACCGGCACCCTCGCCGGCGCGGTGCTGCTCGCCCGCGGCACCCGGCCGCCACTGCTGTTCCTGGCCGTGCACCACCTGGTGGCGGACGGCGTTTCGCTGCGGCTGCTGCTCGGCGACCTCGAAACCGCCTACGGGCAGGTCGTCGCCGGCGCGCCGGTCCGGCTCGCGGCCACCGCCACGCCGTTCACCCAGTGGGCGCACCTGCTGGAGCAGCACGTCCGGTCCGGGGGCTTCGACGACGACCTCGAGCACTGGACGCGGGTGGCCCGCCGGGTCCCGGCGGCGCTGGCGGCCGACCACGCGGGCGCGGGCACCACCGGCTCCACGCGCACGCTGACCGTGACGCTCGGCGCCGAAGACACCGACGCGCTGCTGCACCGCGTCCCCGCGGCCTACCGGACCCAGGTCAACGACGTGCTGCTGAGCGCGCTCGGCCGGGCGCTGGCCGACCGCACGCGGGAAGACGGCGTGCTGATCGCGCTGGAGGGGCACGGCCGCGAGGACGTCCTCGACGGCGTCGACCTCTCGCGCACGGTCGGCTGGTTCACCACGCAGTTCCCGGTGGCGCTCGACCTGCCGCCGTCGGGGGACTGGGGGGCCACCCTGAAGGCGGTCAAGGAGCAGCTGCGGGCGGTCCCGCGCCGGGGCCTGAGCTACGAGGCCCTGCGGTACCTCGGCGAGCCCGGCGCGCCCGGGCACGCCCTGCAGGCCTTCCCGCTGCCGCAGATCTGCTTCAACTACCACGGCCGCTGGGACGCCCAGGCCGGCGCGGACGGCCTGTTCCGCGGACGGCACGACAGCCCGGGCGCGGAAATCGCCCCGGACGAGGCGAGCGCCTACCAGCTGGACGTCACCGGCGTCGTCGAGTCCGGCGTGCTGTCGCTGACGTGGTCCTACTCCGACCAGGTCAACGACGAGCACACCGTCCGCGAGCTGGCCGAGGCGATGCTGACCGGCCTGCGGGAGATCGTCGCCCACTGCGCGCGGCCCGGCAGCGGCGGCCGCACGCCGTCGGACTTCCCGCTGGCCCGCCTCGACCAGGCCGGAGTGGACCGGCTGGTCGGCGACGGCCGCGACGTCGACGACGTCTACCCGCTGACTCCGCTGCAGGCGGGCATGCTGTTCCACAGCCTGCTCGAGCCGGCCGCCGATGCCTACGTCGACCAGGCCCGGATGCTGCTGGACGGGGTCCGCGACCCCGACGCGTTCGCGCAGGCCTGGCAGCAGGTCGCCGACCGGACCCCGGTCCTGCGCACCGAACTGGTCTGGGAGGGCGTCGAAGAACCCCTGCAGGTCGTGCGGCACCGGGCGGTCGTGCCGATCGCCCGCCACGACTGGCGCGGGCTCTCCGAAGCCGAGCAGGCCGAGCAGCTGGACCGGCTTTCGGCCGAAGACGCCACCACGGGTTTGGACCTCACCACCGCGCCGCTGATGCGGCTGGCCATCGTCGCGCTGACCCACGACCGCGTGCTGCTGATGTGGACCTCCCACCACATCGTCCTCGACGGCTGGAGCCTCGCGCAGATCTTCACCGAGGTGTGCGAGCAGTACGCCGCGATCACCGAACACCGGGTGCCGCGCGTACCGGTCCACCGGCCGTTCCGCGACTACCTCGGCTGGCTCGCCGCTCAGGACGTCTCGGCCGCCGAAAACCATTGGTCGGACGTGCTTTCCGGCTTCGCCGCCCCGACCCCGCTGCCCTGGGACCGGCCGCCGGCGAGCGCGCACCGGACCCGCTCGTCGCGGACGGTGCGGACCGCGTTGTCCACGGAGGACACCGACCGGCTGCGGGAGGTCGCCCGGCGGCACGGCCTGACCGTCAACACCCTCGTGCAGGGCGCGTGGGCGCTGCTGCTGGCCCACCACAGCGGCGAATCCGACGTCGTGTTCGGCACCACCGTCTCCGGCCGCCCCGACGACCTGCCGGGCGTGGAGACCATGATCGGGATGTTCATCAACACCGTCCCGACGCGCGTGCAGGTCGACACCGGCCAAGCGCTGCTGCCGTGGCTGCAGCGGCTGCAGGACGAGCAGAACCAGGCCCGCCGCTACGACTTCCTCGCCCTCGGGAAACTGCGCGCGCTCAGCGACGTCCCGCCGGGGGAGAACCTGTTCGACAGCATGGTCGCCTTCGAGAACTACCCCTTCGACGAGAACGCCGCCGCGCAGGCGGGCGTCACGCTGCGCGAAGTGACCGCGCTCGACGCCACGACGTTCCCGGTCACCCTGCGCGCCTACGCCGACCGGCAGCTGGGCTTCGAGCTGGGCACCGACCCGGCGCTGTTCGACGAGGAGACCGCCGCGGCGATGGCGGCCCGCCTGGAGACCCTGCTGCTGGGCATGGCCGAGGACCCGGACCGCCCGATCGCCCGGCTGCCCTGGCTGCCGGCCGCCGAGCGCGCGCAGCTGGCCGCGGCCGACGCCGTGTCGCTGCCCGCGCCGGCCATCACCGAGCTGTTCGCCGCCCAGGTGGCCGCCCGCCCGGACGCCGTCGCCCTCACCGCGGACGGCACCCACTTCACCTACGCCGAGCTGAACGCGCGGGCGAACCGCCTGGCGCACCGGCTGATCGCGCTCGGCGCCGGGCCGGAACGGTTCGTCGCGCTGCGCCTGCCGCGTTCGGCGGAGCAGGTGGTCGCGATCCTCGCCGTGCTCAAGGCCGGGGCCGCCTACCTGCCGATCGACCCGGCCACCCCGGCCGAACGCGTCGACCGGATGCTCGCCGACACCGATCCCGTCGCCGTTCTCGCGCCCGAAGACGTCGACGTGGCCGAGGGCCCGGACACCGACCCGCCGCAGCGGTGCACGCCGGACCACCCCGCCTACGTCATCTACACCTCCGGCTCGACCGGGCTGCCCAAGGGCGTGGTGATCCCGCACCGCAACGTCACCCGCCTGTTCGCCGCGACCACCCGCTTCGGGTTCGGGAGCGACGACGTCTGGACGTTGTTCCATTCCTACGCGTTCGACTTCTCCGTGTGGGAGATCTGGGGTCCGCTGCTGCACGGCGGCCGGCTCGTCGTCGTGCCGCACGCGGTGTCCCGCTCGCCGCGGGAGTTCCTGCGCCTGCTGGCCGACGAACGGGTCACCGTGCTCAACCAGACGCCGTCGGCGTTCTACCAGCTCGTCCGGGCCGACGAAGACGAGCCCGGTGCCCGGCTCGCGCTGCGGTACGTGATCTTCGGCGGCGAGGCCCTCGACACGCGCCGGCTGGCCGGCTGGTTCGTCCGCCACGGCGACCGCGCGCCGCGGCTGGTGAACATGTACGGCATCACCGAAACCACCGTGCACGTCACCGAACACGACCTGGAGTCCGATCAGGACACTCCTGGCGTCATCGGCACCGCCCTGCCCGACCTGCGCGCGTACGTCCTCGACCCGGACCTCGACCCGGTCCCGGCCGGGGTACCGGCCGAGCTCTACGTGGCCGGCGACGGCCTGGCCCGCGGCTACCTCGGCCGCCCCGGGCTGACCGCGGCCCGGTTCGTCGCCGACCCGTTCGGTGCGCCGGGGTCCCGGATGTACCGGTCCGGTGACCGGGTTTCCCGCACCGCCGACGGCGGCCTGCGCTACCACGGCCGCGCCGACCAGCAGGTGAAGATCCGCGGCTTCCGGATCGAACCGGGCGAGATCGAGGCCACCCTGCTCGCCCTGCCGGACGTCGGCTCGGCGGCGGTACTGGCCCGCGAGGACGAGCCCGGCCGCAAGCGCCTGGTCGCCTACGTCGTCCCCGCGACGCCGGACGCCCCGCCGAGCGCGGCCCGGCTGCGCGAGCACCTCGGCCGGTCCCTGCCGGACTACATGGTCCCCTCGGCGTTCGTCACGCTCGGCGAACTCCCGTTGACCCGCAACGGGAAACTCGACCGGCGGGCGCTTCCGGCCCCCGCCGCGGCGGCCGGCGAAGACACCGCGTTCGTCGAACCCCGCACCGAAACCGAGCGCACGGTCGCGACGGTGCTGGCCGCCACGCTCGGCCTGGAGCGCGTCGGAGCCGACGGCAACTTCTTTACCCTCGGCGGGGATTCCATCCTCAGCATCCGGTTCACCTCCGCACTGCGCGAGGCCTTCGGCGTCGACGTGTCCCCGCGGACGGTGTTCGACCACCCGACGGTGGCCGCGCTGGCCGCCGTGCTGCCCGCCGCGTCCGCCACCCCGCTGTCCGCCGCGATCACCCCGGTGGACCGGGCCGGTGAGCTGCCGCTGTCCTTCGCCCAGCAGCGGCTGTGGTTCCTCGACGAGTTCGCCCCCGGCAGCACCGACCACGTCACGGTCTTCGGCGTACGGCTGCGCGGCGACCTGCGGCCGGACGCCCTCGCCCGGGCCCTCACCACGCTGATCGCCCGCCACGAGTCACTGCGCACCACGTTCCCGGCCGTCGACGGGCGCCCCCGCCAGGTCGTCGGGGAGCCGTGGCGGCTCGCGCTGCCCGTCACCGAAGTGTCCGATGAGGACGCCTTGCGGCAGCTGCTGGCCGACGACCTCGCCCGGCCGTTCGACCTCGCCCGCGGCCCGCTGCTGCGGGCCCGGCTCGTCCGCCTCGCCCCGGACGACCACGCGCTCGTGCTGTCCCTGCACCACATCATCACCGACGGCTGGTCGATGGGCGTCCTGATCGGCGAGCTGGCCACCCTCTACGGCGACGAACGGGCCGAACTCCCCGCGTTGTCGATCCAGTACGCGGACTTCGCCGCCTGGCAGCGTGAGCGGCTCACCGGCGACTTCCTCGACGACCAGCTCGGCTTCTGGCGGCGCGAACTCGACGGTCTGCGCCCGCTGGACCTGCCGACCGACCGGCCGCGCCCGGCCACCCGGACGTCGAACGGCGCCGAGCACGAGTTCACCCTCGGCGCCGAGGCCCTCGCCGGGCTGCGCCGGCTGAGCACGGACCGCGACACGACCCTGTTCACGGCGCTCGTCGCCGCCTGCCAGCTGGTGCTGCGGCGCTGGTCCGGCCAGGACGACGTCGCCGTCGGCACGGTCACCTCCGGTCGCGACCACCCGGAGGTCCAGGACCTGGTGGGGCTCTTCGTCAACACCGTCGTCCTGCGGTCCTCTGTGGACGGCAGCCGCGGCTTCGGCGAACTGCTCGGCGCCGTCCGCCGGACGGTCCTGGACGCGTTCGCCCACCAGGACGTGCCGTTCGAGCGGATCGTCGACGAGCTCAGCCCGGACCGCGACCCCAGCCGCACCCCGCTGTTCGAGGTGCTCGTCACGCTGCAGAACGCGGGCACCCGGCTGCCCGCCCTCGCCGGGCTCACCGCCGGCGAGCTGACGCTGCCGATGACCACCGCCGGGTTCGACCTGAGCGTCGAGTTCGAGGAACGGCCGGACGGGCTGCGGGGGTTGTTGAACTACAACACCGACCTGTTCGACGCGGCGACCATGACCCGGTTCGCCGAGCAGCTCACGGTCCTGCTCACCGCGGTCACGGCCGAGCCCGGCCGGCCCGTCGACACCCTGCCGCTGCCCGCGGCCGAACACGACCTCGTCGTCGGAACCTGGAACGCGACCGACCGGCCGGTGCCGGAGCGCACCGTCGTCGAGCTGTTCGAAGCCCAGGCGGCCCGGACGCCGGACGCGACGGCGGTGGTCGCCGGCGACACGACGGTGAGCTTCGCCGAGCTGAACGCGCGGGCCAACCGGCTCGCCCGCGTCCTCGTCGGCCGGGGTGCCGGGCCCGAGCGCCTGGTCGCCGTCGCCCTACCCCGCTCGGCCGAACTGGTGGTCACGATCCTCGCGGTCCTCAAGGCCGGTGCCGTCCATCTGCCCCTGGACCCCGAGCTGCCCGAACGGCGGCGGGAGGCGCTGCTGGCCGACGCGCGTCCGGCCCTCGTGATCACCGAACCCGTTGCCGCCGAGGAGGCGGACACGAATCTCCCCGACCGGCCCGAGCCGGACCACGCGGCCTACGCGATCTACACCTCCGGCTCCACCGGAACGCCGAAGGGGGTGCTCGTCACCCACCGCGCTCTGGCCAACTTCGCCGTCGACCACGCGGATCAGTTCACCGCCGCGGCCGGGAAGGACCGGCTGCGGGTGGCGCTGACCGCCGCGTTCTCCTTCGACGCGTCCTGGGAAACCGTGCTGCTGATGCTCACGGCCGGGCACGAACTGCACGTGATCGACGGCGACACCCGGGTCGACCCGGCCCTGCTCGCCGGGTACGTCGCCGAGCACGGGATCGATCTGGTCAACTCGACACCGTCGTTCGTCCGCCACCTGCTGGAAGCGGGACACTGCCCGCCGGTGCTCCTGGTCGGCGGGGAGGCCGTCGGCGAGGCCTTGTGGCGCGACCTGAGCGACCTCGACGGCGCCACCGCGTTCAACCTCTACGGCCCGACCGAGTGCACGGTCGACGCGACCCTCTGCCGGATCGGCGAGACCGGCCGCGAAGTGATCGGCCGTCCCACCGGCAACGTGCGGGCCTACGTGCTCGACGACCGGCTGCGCCCCGCCCCGATCGGCGTGCCCGGCGAGCTGCACCTGGCCGGCGTCCAGCTGGCCCGCGGCTACCTCGACCGGCCCGGGCTGACCGCGAATCGCTTCCGCGCCAACCCCTTCGGCCCGCCGGGCAGCCGGATGTACGCCACCGGCGACCGCGCCCGCTGGACCGCCGACGGGCACCTGGAGTACCTCGGCCGCGCCGACGACCAGGTCAAGATCCGCGGTTTCCGGATCGAGCCCGGCGAGGTCGAGGCGGCGCTGCGCGCGCTGCCCGAGGTCGCCGACACCGTCGTCGTCGCCCGGCACGACGACGGCCACGCCCGGCTGGTCGCCTACGTCGTCCCCGCGAACGGCGCTCCGGCCGACCCGGCGCGGCTGCGGACGGCGCTCAAGGAGACCCTGCCCGAGCACCTGGTGCCGTCGGTGTTCGTGCCGCTCGAACGGCTGCCGCTGGCCACCAGCGGCAAGGTCGACCGCCGCGCGCTGCCCGCGCCCGCCGTCCACCCGGCCCCGGCCGGGGGCCGGACCGCACCGCGCACCGAGACCGAACGGCTGCTGGCGGAGATCTGGGCCGACGTCCTCGGCGTCGCGGAGCCCGGGGTGGACGACAACTTCTTCGCCCTCGGCGGGGATTCCATCCTCAGCATCCAGGTCGTCTCCCGGGCCCGGCGCCGCGGCCTGCGGCTGACCTCCCGGGACGTCTTCCGCCACCAGAACATCGCCGAGCTCGCGCTCGTCGCGGGCGCCGAAGCGGCTGCCGAGCCCGAAGCCGGGTTCACCGGCGCGGCCCCGCTCACGCCGATCCAGCGGTGGTTCTTCGAAACCGGCCACCACGACCACTTCACGATGTCCACGCTCGCCGAGCTCGACCCGGACGTGGACCTGTCCGCCCTCGAAACCGCGCTGGGGGCGGTGCTGGCCCGGCACGACGCCCTGCGCACCCGGTTCACCCGCACCGGCGACGGGTGGCGGCAGGAGTTCGCTCCCGAACGGAAGATCCCGGCGCTGCGGCACGTCGAATCGTCCGATGTGGACGTGGTCGCCGCCGAAGTGCGCGCCACCCTCCGGGTCGGCGAGGGGCCGCTCGTCGCGCCCGTGCTGATCACCGACGAGGGGCGGCCACCGCGGCTGCTGCTGGTCGTCCACCACCTGGTGATCGACGGCGTGTCCTGGCGGATCCTGCTGGAAGACTTCGAAACCGCCTACCGCCAGGTGGCTGCCGGGCAGCCGGTCGACCTCGGCCCGGCCCCGGCGAGCTACCTCCGCTGGGCGGACCGCCTCGCCGGGCACAGCTTCGAGGCCGAACTGCCGTACTGGACCGGCGTGCTCGACGGCGTCGACCCCGCCCTGCCGGTGGACGCGACGGGGGAGAACACCGCCGGAAAAGCCCGCACCCTCACCGTCCGCCTGGACGCCGAGACCACCGACGCCCTGCTGCGCCAAGTGCCGGAGGTCTACCGCACGCAGATCAACGACGTCCTGCTCAGCGCGCTCGGCCGGGTGCTGGCCCGCTGGACCGGCCGAGACCGCGTCCTGATTTCCCTGGAAGGCCACGGCCGCGAAGAGCTCTTCGACGACCTCGACCTGTCCCGCACGGTCGGCTGGTTCACCGCCGAGTACCCGGTCGCGCTCACCGTCCCGGCGGCCGACGACTGGGGACCGACCCTGAAGGCCGTCAAGGAGCAGCTGCGAGCCGTCCCGGGCAAGGGCCTCGGCTACGGCTCGCTGCGGCGTCCCGGCGACCCGGTGCCGCAGATCTCCCTGAACTACCACGGCCAATGGACCGCCGGCGGCGACGGCGACGGCCTGTACCGGGGCTGGGGCGGCGACCTCGGCGACGACATCGACCCGGCGCGGCCGCGCACCGCGCTGCTGGACGTCGTCGGCATCGTCGACGACGGCCGTCTCGAACTGGCCTGGACCTACGCACCCGGCGTGCACCGCGAGGACACCGTGCGCGGGCTCGCCGAGCAGGTCCTGACAGCGCTGCGCGAGATCGTCGCACACTGCGCCGGCCCGGACGCCGGCGGCCGCACGCCGTCGGACTTCCCCCTGGCCCGGCTGAGCGCGGCCGAACTGGACACCGTGGCCGGAGACGGCCGCACGGTCGAGGACGTCTACCCGCTCACCCCGCTGCAGGCCGGCATGGTGTTCCACACCCTGGTCGACGACGGCTCCCCGGCCTACTTCGAGCAGGTCCGCATCCGGCTCGCGGGTGTCACCGACCCCGCCGCGCTCGCCGCCGCCTGGCAGCGGGTCGTCGACCGGACCCCGGTGCTGCGCACCCGGCTCGTCTGGACCGGTGTCGAAGAGCCGGTGCAGGTGGTGGACCGGGCCGCGACCCTGCCGGTCACCCACCACGACTGGCGCGGCCTCGGCCCGGCGGACCGGGAAGCCGCGCTGGCGGACGCCCTCGCGGCCGACCGCGCCGTTCCGTTCGACCTGACCCGGGCCCCGCTGACCCGGCTGACCATCGGCGCCCTCCCCGGCGACGAGGTCGACCTGATCTGGACGTCCCACCACGTGCTGTTCGACGGCTGGAGCTCCGCCCAGGTCTTCGCCGAGGCGTGCGAGGAGTACGCCGCCGCGACCGCCGGCGTCCGGCCCGCCCTGGTCACCCGGCGCCCGTACCGCGACTACCTCGCCTGGCTGGCGGACCGCGACCAGGCCGCCGCCGACGGTTTCTGGGCGGACACCCTGGCCGGCTTCGACGCGCCGACCGCGTTGCCCTACGACCGCCCGCCGTCCGAAGCGCACCAGTCCCGCTCCACCGATTCGGTCCGGGTTGAGCTGCCGGCGGCCGCGACACTGCGGCTGCGGGAATTCGCCAGGACCCACGGCCTGACCGTCAACACCGTCGTGCAGGGCGGCTGGGCGCTGCTGCTGGCCATGCTCTCCGGCGACCGCGACGTCGTCTTCGGCACCACCGTTTCCGGCCGCCCGGCCGACCTGGCCGGCGTCGAGACCATGATCGGGCTGTTCATCAACACCATCCCCACCCGCGTCCGCGTCGACGCCGCGCTGCCGGTCGCCCGCTGGCTCGGGCGGCTGCAGGCCGCGCAGAGCGAGGCCCGCGACCACGACTTCGTGTCGCTGGCCCGGCTGCGCCCGCTCAGCGACGTCCCCGCCGGGCAGAACCTGTTCGACAGCATGGTCGTGTTCGAGAACTACCCGATCAGCGAGCCCGCCACCGCGGGCGCGCCCCGGGTCGTCGAGGTCGCTTCGGCCGACGCCACGAACTTCCCGCTGTGCCTGCGCGCCTCCCTCGACGACGGCCTCGCGCTCGATCTCGCCTACGACCCCGCGCTGTTCGACGCCGGGACCGTCACGGCGCTGACCGATCGCCTGGTCCTGCTGCTCGACGCCGTCACCGCGGACCCGGACCGGCCCCTGGCCCGGGTGCCGTGGGTCGACGCGGCCGAACGGGCCCGGGTGCTCGCCGACGCCCACGGCCCGGGTGCCGCCGGGACGCCGTCCACCGTGCCGGTGCTCTTCGCCGACCAGGTCGCCCGCCACCCGGACGACCCCGCCGTGCTCGCCGCCGACCGGACCCTGACCTATCGCGAGCTCGACCAGCGGGCCAACCACCTGGCCGGACGGCTGGCCGGGCTCGGCGTCACCGTCGAGGACCGGATCGGGCTGCTGCTCGAACCGTCGGTCGACCACGTCGTCGCCGAACTCGCCGTGCTCAAGGCCGGTGCGGCTTACGTGCCTCTGGACACCCGGGCGCCGCGCGAGCGGCTGCGCGCGGTGCTCGCCGAAGCCGGGGTGTCGGCCGTGGTGTCCGGCGACACCTGGGTGCCGACCGCCGAAGCCGTCCACAGTGGACCGGTGCTGACCGTCGGCGAACAGCGGTCCGCCACCGCGCCCGATCCCCGCGTGGGGCCCGAGAACCTCGCCTACGTCATGTACACCTCGGGGTCCACGGGGGTGCCGAAGGGCGTCGCCGTGCGCCACCGCGACATCACCGCGCTGGCCCAGGACGGCCGGTTCGCCGGCGGTGCCCACACCCGGGTGCTCGCGCACTCGCCGCTGGCCTTCGACGCGTCCACCTACGAGCTGTGGGTGCCGCTGCTGGGCGGCGGCGCGACGGTCCTGCCCGACGGGCCCGACCTGACCGTCGAGTCGTTGCGGCGCGCGATTTCCGCGCACGGCGTGACGTCGGCGTGGCTGACCGCCGGGCTCTTCCGGCTGCTCGCCCAGGACGCGCCGGACGGCCTGCGCGGCCTGCGCGAGGTGTGGACCGGCGGCGACGTCGTCCCGCCCGCCGTGGTGCGGACGGTCCAGGCCGCGTGCCCCGGCCTCGTCGTGGTCGACGGCTACGGCCCCACCGAAACGACCACCTTCGCCACGTCGTTCCGGATGGCCGGGGAGGCCGTGCCCGAACCGGTCCCGATCGGCCGACCGCTCGACGGCATGCGCGCCTACGTGCTGGACGCCGAGCTGCGTCCGCTGCCCGCGGGCGCGCCCGGCGAACTGTGCCTGGCCGGCGCGGGCCTGGCCCGTGGCTACCTCGGCCGGCCCGGCCTGACCGCCGAGCGGTTCGTCCCCGACCCGTTCGGCGCGCCGGGGGAGCGGATGTACCGCACCGGCGACGTCGTCCGCCGCGGACCCGACGGCGAGCTCGTGTTCCTCGGCCGGTCCGACGACCAGGTCAAGCTGCGCGGGTTCCGGATCGAGCTCGCCGAGGTCGAGGCCGTGCTGGCCGCCCACCCGGCGGTCGCGCAGGCGGTCGCGAGCATCCACACCGACGCCTCCGGCACGCGGCGGCTGCTCGCGCACGTCGTCCTCGATCACCCCGCCGATCCGGACGAGCTGCGGGCGCACGCCGCCGCGACGCTGCCCGAGTACATGGTGCCCGCCGCGGTGCTGGTGCTGGCCGCGCTTCCGTTGAACCGCAACGGGAAGGTCGACCGCCGGGCGCTGCCCGCACCGGACGGCCCGGTGGCGTCGCAGCGGCCCTACGCCGAGCCGTCGACCGCGACCCAGCGCGCCGTGGCCGGGATCTGGCAGCGGCTGCTCGGCGTCGAGCGGGTCGGGGCACAGGACAACTTCTTCGAGCTCGGCGGTGACTCGATCCTCAGCATCCGGCTGGTGTCGCGGCTGCTGGCCGAATGCGGCGTCTCGCTGTCGCCGCGGGCGGTGTTCGCGCACCCCACGGTTTCCCGGCTGGCCGCCGCGATCGAAACCGTCGGGGCCACCGCGGCCGACCCGATCCCGGCCGTGCCGCGCCACGGCGAGCTGCCGCAGTCCTTCGCCCAGCAGCGGCTGTGGTTCCTCGACGAGTTCGACCCGGGTGGCACCGAGTACGTCACCAGCTCCGCCGTGCGGCTGCGCGGTGAACTGGACGTCGACGCGCTCGCCGGGGCCTTCACCGCGCTGGTCGCCCGCCACGAGCCGCTGCGGACGACGTTCGGCTCGGCCGACGGCCACGGCGTCCAGTTCGTGCACCCGCCTTACGAGGTGCCGCTGCCGGTCGTCGACGCTCACGAGGAAGAGCTCGCGGAAATCCTGCGTGCCGACGGCGAACAGCCCTTCGACCTGAGTGAAGGGCCGCTGCTGCGGGCGAAGCTGATCCGGCTCGCGCCGCGGGAGCACGTGCTCACGGTCGCGGTGCACCACATCGTCACCGACGGCTGGTCGAACGGCCTGATCGCCGAGGAGGTCGGCGCGTTCTACGCGGCCGCGCTGCGCGGCGAAGCGGCGGACCTCCCGCCGCTGCCGGTGCAGTACGCGGACTTCGCGGCCTGGCAACGCGGCCGGCTCGCCGAGCGCGTCCTGGCCGGCCAGGTCGACTACTGGACCGAGCGCCTGCGCGGCCTGACCCCGCTGGAGCTGCCCACCGACCGGCCCCGCCCGCCGGTGCGCACCACCCGCGGCGCGACGCACGAGATCGTCGTCCCGGCGGCGGTGACCGCGCGGCTCGAGCAGGTGAGCCGGCAGCGTTCGGCGACGTTGTTCACGACGCTCGTCGCGGCGTGCCAGGTGCTGCTCGGCCGGTGGGCCGGCCAGGACGACGTCGCCGTCGGCACGGTCACCTCCGGCCGGGAGCGGCCCGAGCTCGAGGGGCTGGTCGGGTTCTTCGTCAACACGCTGGTGCTGCGCTCGCAGGTCCGTCCTTCGCTGGCTTTCACCGCGTTCCTCGACGAAGTCGCGGCGGGGGTGCGGGCGGCGTTCGACCACCAGGACCTGCCGTTCGACCGGGTCGTCGACGCGGTGCAGCCGGGCCGCGACCCGAGCCGGACACCGCTGTTCCAGGTGATGGTGGTGCTGCAGAACAGCCCCCGCGAGACAACCCGGCTGCCGGGCCTGGAAACCGAGGAGCTCGCCCAGCCCGCGACCGCGGCGAACTTCGACCTCACCCTGGAGTTCCAGCCGGACGGCGACGTGCTGCGGGCCGCGCTGACGTACAACACGGACCTGTTCGACGCGGCCACGATCGAGCGCCTGGCCTCGCACCTGGAAGTGCTGCTGGCGGGGGTCGCCGCCGACCCGGACCGGCCGGTGGCGCGGCTGCCGCTGATCGGCCCGGCCGAGCGCGAACTGGTGCTGGAGACCTGGAACGACACGGCGGTTCCGGTGGAGCCGCTGACGCTGCCCGCGCTGATCTCGGCCCGCGCCCGGCGGACCCCGGACGCGCTGGCGGTGATCGGGAGCGAGTCCCTGACGTACGCCGAGCTGGAGGCGCGCGCTTCGCGGCTGGCGTCGGTGCTGGCCGGGTACGGGATCGGGCCGGAGCGGATCGTGGCACTGGCCCTGCCGCGGTCGGTGGAGATCGTGGTGGCGCAGCTGGCGGTGTGGAAGGCCGGCGGGGCGTTCGTCCCGGTGGACCCGACTTACCCGATCGAGCGCATCACGTTCATGCTCGCGGACGCGCGCCCGGCGCTGGTGCTGACGGTGGAGGGACTGGCACCGCCGGTGCCCGAAGGGGTGGAAGTGCTGGCGCTCGACGACCCGGCGCTGTTCGAGGCCGGACGGGCCGCGGCCGCTGCCGAGCCGGTGCGCAGCGGTGAGCCGGCTGAGCCCGCCGCCGCGGTGGCCGTGCGGCCCGAGCACCCCGCCTACGTCATCTACACCTCCGGCTCCACCGGGCGCCCCAAGGGCGTGGTCGTCACGCACGCCGGGCTGGCGTCCTTCGCCGCCGCCGAGGCCGAGCACCTCCGGGTCGGCGAAGGCGACCGCGTCCTCGCCTACTCCTCGCCGAGCTTCGATGCCTCGATCCTCGAACTGTGCCTGGCCCTGCCCTCCGGCGCCGCGCTCGTCGTCGTGCCGCCCGAACCGCTGCTCGGCGAACCCCTCGCCGAGTTCCTCGCCACCCACCGGATCAGCCACACGCTGATCCCGCCCGCCGCGCTGGCCACCGTCCCGGCGACCGACCTGCCGGACCTGCGCACGCTCGTCGTCGGCGGGGACGCCTGCCCGGCCGAGCTCGTCGACCGGTGGGCGCCCGCGCGGCGGATGATCAACGCCTACGGCCCCACCGAGTCGACGATCGTCGCGACCTGGAGCGAGCCGCTGGTCCCGGGCAGCCCGCCCCCGATCGGCCGGCCCATCCCGAACACCCGCGCCTACGTGCTCGACGCCGCGCTCCAGCCGGTGCCGGTCGGCGTGGCGGGCGAACTGTACGTCGCCGGGCCGAGCCTGGCCCGCGGCTACCTCGACCGGCCGGGCCTGACCGCCGACCGGTTCACCGCCAACCCGTTCGGCGCGCCGGGGGAGCGGATGTACCGCACCGGCGACGTCGTCCGGTGGACCGTCGCCGGGCAGCTGGAGTTCACCGGCCGGGCCGACGACCAGGTCAAGGTCCGAGGCTTCCGCATCGAACTCGGCGAAGTCGAGGCGGCGCTGACCCGCCACCCCGGGGTGGCCGCCGCCGTGGCCGCGGTCCAGCAGGACGAGTCGGGCCACAAACGCCTGGTCGCGTGCTTCGTCGCCGCGCCGCACACCGAGCCGGGGCCGGATCTGCCGCCGGCCACGGCAGACGGTGACCCTTCCCCGGAGAACGCGCCGGCGAACGGCCCGGTCGGCCCCGCCGAACTGCGGGAATTCCTCGCCCGGTCGCTGCCCGGCCACCTCGTCCCCTCGGCCATCCTGGAACTCCCGGCCTTGCCGATCAGCCCGAGCGGCAAGGTCGACCGCCGCGCGCTGCCGGTGGTCGCCGCCGCGGCCGAGCCCGCCGCCCACCACGTCGAGCCGGTGACTCCGGCCGAACGGGTGCTCTGCGAGATCTGGGCGCAGGTTCTCGGCCTCGACCGGGTCGGCACCGCCGACAACTTCTTCGAGCTGGGCGGCGATTCCATCCTCAGCATGCAGGTCGTCTCCCGGGCCCGGCAGGCCGGGCTCCAGGTGTCCACCAAGGACATCTTCCTGCACCAGACCGTCGCCGCGCTCGCTCCCGAAGCCGGGGTGGTGGCCGAACGGACCGAGGTGGACGGCCCGGTCGTCGGGCCGGTGCCGCTCACCCCGATCCAGGACTGGTTCTTCGCCACCCACACCGTCAACCCGCACCACTTCAACCAGTCGATGCTGGTCGAGCTCGCCGACGGCTTCGACGCCGGCGCCCTCCGGCGCGCCCTGGCCGCGGTGTGGACCCACCACGACGCCCTGCGGATGCGCTTCAGCCACACCGAAACGGGCTGGCACCAGCACAACGCCGACGTCGAGCCGGTACCCGCACTGCGCCACGAGGACCTGACCGCCGTCCCCGAGGCCGAGCGGGCGGCCGCGCTGGAGCGGATCGCCGACGACGTCCACGCCGGGTTCGACCTCACCCGCGGTCCGCTGCTGGCCGCCGTCCTGGTCACCGCCGATCCGGCGTGGCGGCCGCGGCTGTTCCTGGCCGCGCACCACGTCGTGGTCGACGCCGTGTCCTGGCGCATCCTGCTCGACGACCTCGACACCGCCTACCGCCAGGCCGCCCGGAACCTCCCGGTCGACCTCGGCCCGCGGACGACGTCGTTCCGGGACTGGGCGCACCGCCTGCGCGACCACGTCCGGGCCGGTGGCTTCGACGACGAACTGGCGTACTGGACCGGCCTGCCCCCCTCGGCCGCGCTGCCGGTGGACCACGACGGCGACGACACCGGCACGGCGGAGGTCACCGTGGCGCTCTCCGCCGACGACACCGACGCCCTGCTGCGGTCGGCGCCCGCGGCCTACCGCACGCGCGTCAACGACGTCCTGCTCGCCGCGCTGGCCTGGGCGCTGGCCCGGTGGACCGGCCGCCCGGACGTGTCGATCGCGCTGGAAGGCCACGGCCGCGAGGACGTCCTCGACGACGTCGACCTCAACCGGACCGTCGGCTGGTTCACCACACTGTTCCCGGTCGCACTGTCCATTGAGGACACCGACTGGCGGACGCTCGTCAAGTCCGTCCGCAAGCAGCTGCGGGCCGTGCCCGGCAACGGGTTCGGCTACGGGGCCCTGCGCCACCTCGGCGACCCGGACGTCCGCGAGCGGCTCGCGGGCCAGAACCCGCAGATCTCGTTCAACTACCTCGGCCAGTGGGACGGTTCCGGCGCGGCGACGACGTCCGAGAGCCTTTACGCCGCCGTCCGGGGTTCGCTCGGCCGCGACCACGACCCGGCCGAACACCGCCCGCACCTGCTCGACCTGGTCGGCGCGGTCCAGGACGGCGAGCTGGTGTTCTCGCTGATCTACCAGCCCGGCCGCCACGACCGGCGGACCGCCGAAGCGCTGGCCGGCGACTTCGCGGCCGCGCTGCGCCGGATCGCCGCCGACAGCTCGGCCCCGGCCCGGCGGAAGGAGCGGCGGTGACCACGCGGCTGTCGCGGAACCGCAACTACCAGCTGCTGTGGGGCAGCCAGGCGCTGTCGGAGGCCGGGTTCAGCGCGTCGATGATCGCGTTGCCGCTGCTGGTGCTGGCGGTGACCGGCTCGCCGGCGCTGTCCGGGCTGGTGCTCGGCGTCGACGCGATGGCCCAGCTCGTCGCGGGCCTGCCGGCGGGCGCGCTGGCGGACCGGTGGGACCGCAAGAAGATCCTGCTCGGCTGCGAGGCGGTGTACGCACTGGCGGTGGCCAGCCTGGCCGCGGCGATCTGGTGGGACGCCGTGAGCGTGCCCCACCTCGTCGCGGTCGCGGCGGTGATGGGCTGCTGCCGGTCGCTGTTCGGCCCGGCCGAAGGCGCGATGCTGGCCGGCGTCGTGCCGCCGGCCCAGCTGCCGACGGCGGTGGCGATGAACTCCGCGCGCGGCGCGCTCGGCCAGCTGTCGGGGACCGCGGTCGGCGGGTTCCTCTACGGCCTCGGGCGGGCCGTCCCGTTCGCCTTCGACGTGCTGGTCCACCTGATCTCGCTGGTCGCGCTGACCTTCGTCCGGGCGCCGCGCCGCGAGGCCGCCGCGCCGGCGGGCGGGCACCTCGGCCGGGAGATGGCCGAGGGGCTGCGCTGGGTGTGGAGCGAACGGCACGTGCGCGTCACGGTGGCCTGCGCGGTGAGCCTCAACTTCTTCTTCAGCGCCTACTACATCGTCATCATCGTGCTGGCCAAGGAGCGCGGCGTCACCTCGGGCGAGATCGGCGTGATGGCCGCGATGCTCGGCGTCGGCGGCGTGGTGGGCTCGCTCATCGCGCCCTCCCTGCAGCGGCGGCTGAGCCCGTACGTGTCGATCATGAGCGTGTTCTGGGTGCTGACCCTGCTGACCCCGCTCGCGGCCGTGATCCACGACGGCTACCTGCTGGGCGCGCTGTTCGTCGCCATGGCCCTGCTCCCGCCGACCGCGAACACGACGATCGGGACCTACCAGCTGCTGCTCACCCCCGACCGGCTGCGCGGGCGGCTGACCAGCGTGATGGGCGTGATCGGCGGCGTCTCCGCGGCGACCGGGCCGGCCTTCGGCGGCCTGGTCGTGCAGGCGTTCCCCGGCACGGACGCCGTGCTGCTGTGCGCGGCGGGGATCGCCCTGGTGACGCTGGTCGTCACGGCCAGCCCCACCCTGCGCCGGTTCCCCCGCGCCGACACCCTCGTCCCCGAACCCGAGCCGACGACCGAGGAGAAAACCTCATGACCACCCAGGAATCCGGCGTCTCGTTCGCCTTCGAAGAGCTGCTGGCGCGCTCGGCGGCGCTGCGCGAGCGCGGCCCGGTGCACCACGACGAGGAGCGGGGGCTGTGGCGGGTGCTCGACCACCCGGGCGTCTCGCGGGTGCTGTCCGACCCGGCGGCGTTCTCGTCGGACTTCAGCGGGCTCACGCCGGTCCAGGAGGACTTCGAGACCTTCCGCAAGGGCAACTTCGTCGGGATGGACCCGCCGGACCACCGCAAGCTGCGCACGCTGGTCAGCCAGGCGTTCACCCCGCGCGTGGTGGCCGGCCTCGAGCCGCGGATCCGGGCCATCGCCGGCGAGCTGCTCGACGAGGTCGGCGGCGAGTCCCGCTTCGACGTCGTCGACGCGCTGGCCTACCCGCTGCCGATCATCGTGATCGCGGAGCTGCTCGGCGTCCCGGTGGCGGACCGGCCGCTGTTCACCCGCTGGGCCCAGGTGCTCTTCAGCGGCGACCAGCTGGGTGAGTCGGCCGACATGGAAGACATCCAGCGTGCGCTGGACGCGATCGCCCCGACGATCCGCGAGATGAACGCCTACATCCTCGACCACATCCGCCACCACCGCGCCCACCCCGGCCCGGGCCTGACGAGCAGGCTGGTCGAGGCGGAGTTCAACGGCGAGCGCCTCGAGGACCAGGAGATCGTGGGGTTCGTCGCGCTGCTGCTGATCGCCGGCCACATCACGACGACCGCGCTGCTGGGCAACGCGGTGGTGACCTTCGACCGCAACCCGGCCGCGGCGGCCGCGCTGCGCTCTTCGCCGTCGGGCCTGCCGGCGGCGCTGGAGGAAGTGCTCCGGATGCTGCCGCCGTTCCCGGAGCTGGGCCGCCGCACGACGCACGAGATCGAGCTGGGCGGGCACCGCATCCCGGAGAACTCGATCGTGATGGCGGACCTGGCCGCGGCCAACCGGGACCCGGCGTTCTTCGACCGGCCGGACGCGTTCGACCCGGCGCGCTCCCCGAACCCGCACCTGACCTTCGGCCACGGCATCCACTTCTGCTTCGGCGCGCCCCTGGCGCGGCTGGAGGGGCGGGTCGCGTTCGAGGTGCTGTTCGAGCGCTACCGGGACCTGGCGGTCGCCACGGACGCGCCGGTGGTGTTCCAGAACCCGTCGGTGATCGTGAGCGTCCGGCACCTGCCGCTGGACGTCGAGCGGGCCTGACCGGTCACCGCGCCGGGACGGACGCGGGGGCGGACCTCCCGTCGACCACGGCCGCGACCACCGCCAGCCCGGTGGTCGCGGCCGCGGCGAGCAGGAGCACCCGGCCGCCCAGGCCGCTCGCCGCACCCGCGAGGGCGGCTCCGGCCGCCGCCGAGGTCACCTTCAGGCCCGCGCTCGTCACGAACACCTGGGCCAGTGCGCCCGCCGGGGCGTACGTGCCGCGGGCGGACAGGGTGGCCGTGAACGACATCGCGTTCAGCAGCCCCAGCACCGCGAACCCGGCGACCGCCACCGCGTAGGCCGGGGCGAACGCCGACGCCGCCGTGGCCGCCGCCATGGCCGCGAACAGCCAGGCCGCCAGCACCTCCGGCTCGCCGCGCAACGGCCACGCCGTCACCAGGGCCGAGCCCAGGAGACTGCCCGCGCCGTACGCGACGGTCAGCGTCGCGCCCGCCGCGGCCGTGCCGTGCAGTTCGGTGCCGAAGCGCACCGCCACCACCGGGAGCGCCCCCAGTTCGAGCGCGGCCAGCAACGTCATCACCGTCACCCGCCGCAGCGGCCCCCGCCGCACCAGCACGGCCAGCCCGGCACGCAGGCCCGCGGCGTCCTCCGGGCGGGCGTGGCCCGCGAGCGGCAGCGTCACGACCAGCGCTCCCGCCGCCCCCGCCGCGACGGCCAGCGCGAGCACCGCCTCGAGCGGGCCGGCCAGCGCGGTGAGCGTCGCCGCGGCCGCCGGGCCTGCCGTGCCG
>NZ_BNAW01000033.1 GCF_014654205.1 Amycolatopsis bullii | reverse complement strand
CCCCGGCAGTCCCTCCCGGGCCTTCTGCCTGCGCAAACGAGGCGAGGGGAAACGGCACGCCCAGGCTCTGATCGCCCAGGCTCTGATCGCCCTGGCCCGCCGCCTGGTCGACGTCATCTGGGCACTGCTGCGCGACGGCCGCGAATTCCATCACTCACCACCGACCACGACCGCAGCTGGTGCTTGACACGATCATTGAAACTCCCCTGGTCTGTCGATCGGAACGAGGGCAACGCTCCGGCCGCCGACGCTGCACCGCCAGAAACGGGCTGCAGGTCAGAGATATCCGACATCGACTACGCTGAGGTCGGTGGAATCCGACTACGACGAGCTGGATCGCCGGCTCGCGCACGCCCTGCAGGTCAACGGCCGGGCCCCGTTCAGCACGATCGCCGACGTGCTCGGCGTGTCGGATCGCACCATCGCCCGCCGGTACGCCCGGTTGCGGTCGGCGGGGGCGGTGCGGGTGCTCGGCGGGGTCGACCCGGCGGCGCTGGGCGCGGTGCTGTGGTTCCTGCGGGTGCGGTGCGCGCCCGCCGCGTCGATCCCGGTCGCCGAGGCGCTGGCCCGCCGCCCCGACACGTCCTGGGTGAGCATCACCTCCGGGGGCACGGAGATCACCTGCACGGTCCGCACCGAGAGCGAAGCCGACAGCGAGGCGCTGCTGCTGACCAAGCTCCCGCGCACGCCCCGCGTGGAGGGAGTGACCGCCCACTGCGTGCTGCACGCGTACTACGGCGGCCCGGACAGCCTGATCGCCAAGCTCGGCTCGCTGAGCGACGAGGCGATCGAGCGGCTGCGCCCGCCGCCGGTGCCACCCCGGCCGGGGCCGGTGCGGCTCGACGACGGTGACCGCAAGCTCCTCGCCGCGCTGGCCATCGACGGCCGGGCCGAGTTCGAGCAGCTCGCCGCGGCGACCGGCTGGTCGCCGACGACGGTCCGGCGCCGGATGACCGAGCTTCGCGAACGCGGTGTGCTGTACCTGGACATCGACGTCGACGGAACTTTGTTCGGTGTCGGCCCCCGGACCATGCTCTGGCTTTCGGTCGCCCCCGCACACCTGGAGGAGGTCGGCACGGCACTGGCCGGTCACCCGGAGATCGCGTTCGCCGCCGCCACGACCGGGCCGACGAACCTGTACGCGAGCGTGGTGTGCGCGGATCAGCAGGAGCTGTACCGCTACCTGACCACCCGGGTGGCCGCGCTGCCCGCCATCACCCACATCGAGACCGCACCGGTGATCAAGACCGTCAAACGGGCCGCCACCCGGCTGCGCGCATGATGTCGCGATGAGCTGGGCGAGCTTTGCGGAAGCCTGCGCGAGGGTTTCCAGGCGCCTGGTCGGCCTCCGCAACCGACCCGAACCGAGGGCGAACCGGCTTACCATGGCGCCATGGCGACCGGGGAGCACGCGTTCGGCAGACCCACCCGGAGTCGCCCGCGGCCCTCTTCGCCGCCACCCTCGCCCGCAGTCGCCGAGCGCGACCACGGATTGCCCGCCTGCCCTCCGGATCCGGCGGCCGCCGCGCCGGGACTGCGGCGGCTGCGGGCCGGCGGCCGGCGCTGGACGTTCGCGCTCCTGGCCGCCGCTGCCCTGATCGGGGGGTGCTTCGCGGTGCAGCACGAGCAGGACCGGGCCGCCGAACTGCTGCTGCGCACGGGCGTGCACGGTGACGGCACCGTTCTCACCGTCCGGCAGAAGCCGAGGGCCGGAACGTACCTCGTGGTCGATTACGTGTTCGGCGGCGTCCGGAGGCGGGTGTGGATCGACAAGACTTCGGATCGCCGTTACGCGGTCGGCGACCACGTCCTGGTCGCGACCGATCCCGTCCGGCCGGACCGGGTCCGCACCGCCGACGAACCCAACGAGGACCGGGCCACGGGCAGCGCCGGAATCTTGATGCTCATCGCCGGGGTCGTGCTGTTCCCGGTCGCGGTGCTCCGCCGGGTCCGCTGGAGCCGCCGCCTGGCCGCCGCGCGCCGCACGGGCTGGTACCCGGCGGAGGTCACGATCGTCCCGCACCGGCGCCTGGCCGCCGCCGACCACCGCCCGCCGGACCTGCGGATCACCTACCGCGACGGAACCACCATCGACGCCCGCGGCGCGCACGCATACGGCGTTGCCGAGCTGGCCGACCGGCCGCGCCGGGACGTCCGGGTGGCGGGAACCGGCGAGAATCTGGCTCTCCTTTTTCCGGCCGGGGTCAAGGGGAAGCGGCCTTACCTGGTCCCCGCCGAGGCGGTGACCGGCCGGCCCGCACCCGTCGCCTGACCAGCGACGTTCCCCCAGGGTGACCTGACCTGAACGCTTTGGGCGCACGCTGGCAAAGAGGGGATGTCAGGGCGAAGCGAAACCCGAGGAGCTTCATGTCGTCAGACGCGGAACTGATCGGTCGGTCGCTGCGCGGGGACACCGATGCCTTCGTGGAACTGATCGGCCGGCACGAGTCCGCGCTCGGCAGCTACCTGGCGCGCAGGGTGGGGCGGCAGGCCGCCGAGGACGTGCTCGGCGATGTGTGGGTGGCGGCGTACGAGTCCCGTGCGAACTACGACCTTTCCTATCCCGAAGCCAGGCCTTGGTTGTACGGCGTCGCGCTGAACAGGCTGCGCCGGCACTGGCGGTCCGCGCCGGCCGAGGAGCCGGCGCCGGACCTGACCGGCGTGGCGAGTGACTGGGATCCCTGGCCGGCGGTGGATGTCCGCGTGGACACGCAGGCACTGCTGAGCAGGGCACTGGCCCGGCTCAAACCGGAAGAGCGGGAAGTGCTGGGCCTGGTCGCCTGGGAAGACCTGACCGTCGCCGAGGCCGGGCGGGTGCTCGACATCCCGGCCGGCACGGCCCGCCGCCTGTTGCACCAGGCGCGCAAGGCATTGCGTGAAGCCCCCGAAGTGGTTGCGCTGCTGCAAGTCCCGACAACGTGAAAGACAGCCCATGGACGAAATGGATCTCATGAAGAAGCTGCGTGACGTGCCGTCCCCCGGTCCCGAGGCCTATGACCGTGCCCGTGCGGCACTGCGGACGGCGATGGGGGAACCCGTGGCCACGGTCGTGCGACCGAAGCGCTGGTTCTCCTGGCCCAGGGTCGGCGCCGCCGCCGTGGGCGCGGCCGCCGTCGCGGCGGCTGTGGTGGTGGTCACCTCGGGCGGCAGCGTCCCGGCCGGGCCGTCCGAAGCCGCCCCGCAGGCGGTCGAGACGCCGCTGGTGAAGCTGGCCTCCGCGGTCCAGGCGGCCGGCACACAGCCGGGAGACGCGTCGCTGATCATCAACACGAAGTTCGGGCTGGACGACAAACCGGACCTCAACTACACCCTCTACACCGACCAGGGCCGGCAGTTCACGGGCGACTCGGCGAAGACCCTGACGGACGCGGTCGCCAAGGGCCAGGCCGAACCCGCTACGCCGTACGACGGGAAGGTGATGGCGGCGGCCCGGCTCGCCGCGAACGGCGACGTCGACAAGGCCAGGATCGCGATGATCACCGCGTCCAACAACGCTCTGGGGGTCGGCCTCAGCCCCGCCGAGGCCGAAAAGGCCTGGGCGGACGCCCAAGCGGAGACCGCGGAGATGTTCCGCAAGCACGGCAAGCCGGTTCCCGCCCCCAAACCGCGTCCGACGGGCAAGGACCTGGAAAACCTGATCAACAACCACCTGTGGAGCAACGCCCAGCACGCGCTGTTCGCCAACGCCGCCGATGCACAGGTCCGCGCGGGCGTGCTGAAGCTGTACGCGACCATCCCGGACATGGTCGTCCGCAAGACCAGCGTCGACGGCCAGGCCGCGCTGACCCTCACCGCGCCCCCCGCCATCCTGGGCGGCGGTGCGGACGTCCTCACCATCAACGCCGGCAACGGCCTGCCGATCCGTGAGGAGATCACCTCGGCGGAGTCGTCCAAGCGCTATGTGGTGAACTACAAGGCCTTCCGCGTGACCGTCGCCGACGTGGCCGCGGGCAAGATCTGATCCTCGTGCCGGACTGTCCTGGGAGGACGGAGATCACCTCTGTCCTCCCAGGACAGTCCCATGTGTCCGGACTCAGCCGCGAGACGCGGCCGTGGCCGGCGGCATCAGCTTCGGGTACTCCTTCTGGAACTTCTCGATCATCGTGGCGGACGGGACGATCCGGTTCGGGTTCGCCTGGCTCGTCGCCTGCTTCTCGCCCCAGGCGCCGGCGGCCTTGCGCTGGTCCGGGGTGCCGTGGCTGTGGTAGCAGTCGCCGATGGCGGCGTCCAGGTAGATGACCTCCTGCTGGGTGCGGGCGTTCCAGGCGAAACCCTTGGCGTGCGCGACGAAGTAGCCGCCGTAGGCGTCGGGGCCCATCTCGGCGGACTCGTTGCGCGGGTGGTTGTCGTGGGCGAAGTCGACCTGGTGGCCGTACTCGTGCCCGACCACGGACTCCACCGAGACGTCGTCGAACCCGAGGACGTCGACGGTGTCGAGCAGGCCGTCGCCGAGCGCGACCCGCTTGCCGCCGAGGCTGCCGGCCGGGGCGGAGAACGCGTTCAAGGTGAGCAGCGGGTTGCGGCCGCCCTGCATGGCCGGGACTTCGTAGAGCACCTTGGTGGCGAGCGCGGCGGCGGCCTTCACCTTCGCCGGCGCGAGACCCAGGCTGAAGGTCTGCACCATTTTCGCCTGGCTGCCGAGATCGGTGCCCTTCCAGGCGACGAGCTGGATGTTCCAGCTCTCGATGTCCCAGAAGCCACGCAGTTTGTCGATCGTGGTGGTGGCGCGCGGGGTGTACTGGCCGTCGGTACCGAAGACCTGCGGGGTCTTGTCGGACGCGACGCCCTGGACGTAGAGCTGGCTCAGCCCGGACAGCGCGTCGAGCGCCTTGCCTTCGAGCGGGGTGAGCTGGGAGGCGAGCTTGTTCGCGTACGTCAGCAGCGAACCGGCGGTGCAGCCCGGGATCGGGCCGTCCGCGGCCTGGCTCTGCGGGCCGATGCGCGGGATGGGCGACTCGATGAGCCGGTCGACCCCGCGCAGCGCGTCCGCGGGCAGGCCGTTGTAGAGGTCGATGACGTATTGGTAGAGCTGCGCGACATCCTGTTCGACGGCGGTCGGTTCGGCCGCGGCGGCCGGAACGGCCGTGGCGAGCGCGAGCGCCGCCGCGGTGCCCGCCGCCGCGAGCGTCTTGCCGAGAAATGCTGTCCGTTTGGGCAAGGCCGGTTCCCCTCTGTCCGTTTCAAGATCACCGAGCACCGCCACAGTAGGACGGTGGTTGACGGCGAAACCGGCGCCGGGACAAGAACCCCGGAATGGCTCACGCCTTTCGAAGGGTTTCGGGGCTGCGGACATCGGCCGAAAGTACTAGGGGATCCGAGCGGAATACCTGGCGCAGGACACCGATCCACCACAGGAACGTCAACGCGATGACGGTGGGGTTCTTCAAGAACAGCAAGACGGCCAGGTAGGTCTGCCGGGCGGAGGCGGGCAGCAGTTTGGACAAGACGTCTTCGGCGAGGATTTCGAAGACGAGGTAAGCGGCGCCGAGGAATGCGCACTGCCACAGCAGGCTGCGCCAGTGATTCCGCACGAACTTTCGGCCTGCGCTCAGCCGGAGGGTCTGGCCGCGCATCGCGATCCGCCAGATCGCGACGACCAGCGCGATCCGGGCGCCCAGCACGACGACCTCGGAGGCGAGGGCGAGGCCGTGGGGGATCCGCGCGGTCCAGTTGACGACGATCAGCCGCTGGATCGACGCGACCGACGACAGGCCGAGCACCAGCCCGAGGTACCCGGTGTAGCACCGCCAGGCCCACCTCGGCACCTCGAGCGCCAGTTTCAGGTCACTCACGAATCCCTCGCATGCTTCAGTTGGTGAATAATTTAGTTCAGTGTACTGAAATATCTGGCGAGGTAAAGTGACGGCATGGAAGGTCGGGACGCCGGACGTGAGCTGAGCACCGCGGTGGTCGCGTTCCACGAAGCGGTGGGCGAGAACCTGGGCGTGACCGCGGTCGACCAGCGCGCCCTGGCGCTGATCGCGGGCGCCGGGTCGCTGTCGGCGGGGGAGCTGGCCCAGGAGATCGGCTTGACCCCGGGCGCGGTGACCGGCGTGGTCGACCGGCTCGAGCGCGCCGGGCTGGCCCGTCGCGCCCCGGACCCGGCCGACCGCCGCAGGCTGGTGATCACGGCGGTGCCCGGCGCGTTCGGCAAGGTGTTCGCCGGCCTCGACGCGGCGATGGCGAAGCTGATGGGCCGCTATTCCCCGGCCGAGCAGGCGGTGATCGCGGACTGGGTGACGAACACGGTCGACGTCCTGCGCGAACAAACCCGGCTGCTCGCTAAGCGGGAGCATCCTTCTCGACGAGCTCCCTGATTCCGCGGCCGCAAACCCTCCGCGCGGGACCGGTCCCCGCGTCATCCGGTTACAACTCCACCGCGGGCGTCGCCGTGACGCCTGCGGGAGGGGAGTCATGGGGCCGGTGCAACGACGGCGTGCCCTGCGCGACGCGGCCCGTGCCGCCGGGCTCGGCAACGTCGTCCGGATCCACCGCGGCCACAGCGTGGGCGCGGCCGTCGTGCTCGGGTTTCTCGCCGTCCCGGCCGCGATCGCCGCCGTCATCGCGACGATCGTCCTCCGCTCCGAAGATTCCACGGTCTGGCAGTGGCCGTTGCTGGGGTTGAGCGCGCTGGCCGGGCTGATCGTCCTCGCGGCGCACGTCTTCCCGGTGCCGGACGGGCGGCACTGGATCGCCGCGGCCGAGGGCGGCGTGGTGGTCTGGCAGCGCGATGCCGGATGGGCCGCGACCTGGGCCGAGGCGCCGCAGCTCGACGAAGGCACCGTGTGCGGAGGCCGCGACCTCACGGCCGCACGCCTGCGGCGGTCTCCGGTCGGCGCCTGGACGCCCCGGCGGATCACGAGCTGGACGTTGCTCGCCCTGTCCGGCGCGGCCGCCGTCTGGTTCACCGCCGTGCCGATCGCGCGGAACTACCTGGTGGGTGACCTTCCGGCCAAGGCCGGTCAGCTCGCCCGGCTGTGCGACGGCGGCCGCCCGTTCGGCCGGGCCGCCGCCTACGCCGGCCCCGCGCCGCACCCGGTCGTCGTGTTCGCCGAAGGGGACGAGAGGTACGCCTCCGACCCCCACGCCGACCCGGCCGCCGTGCAGCTGGTCGGCTGCGTCGTCATCACCGGCGGCGTGGTGGTGGACCACTGCGACTACGAGCGGGGCTACCGGACCGAGGCCGTCCGCGGGACGTACCGCGTCGACGTCGTCGAGGCCCGGACCGGCCGCGCGCTCGGGTCGTTCCCGATCGCGGGCGGCAGGCGCGACCGCGGTTGCGTGGAGCGGCTTTTCGTGCGGTCGGACAAGGCCGACGAGAAACTGCGGAAGGACTACGACTTTCCTGAGTCCGAGGCTCTGGGTGCGCACCTCGCGGGGTTCGTCAGCGGGACACCGCGCTGAGCCGGGACCGGTGGACGGGGAGAACCGAGCTGCATAACCAGGTGCGTCCGGCGGGGGTCGTCGAGGAGGATCGTCGTGTGGAACGGATGGACGAGGCCGATGATGCGCGCGTGGCTTTCGAGGCGAGGCTGAGCGGGCTCGTGGGCCGCCGGGTTCTGGGCGTGGATTACTGGGACGTCCACAACTTCGCCTCCGAACCCGTGCGGTGGGACTACGGCAGCTGGCACCACGCTGTGATGGGCGTCGGGCTCGTCACCGACGCGGGCCCGGCGGCGGTCACCTGGACCGGCACCTTCTACACCTACGGGGTCGAAGTCTTCGACGGCCCGATCGAAGACCATCTCGCCTTGGGTGACGAGGGGCCGGAGCGCATCGGGCCCGGTCCCGCGAGCCGGTGGGACCGCTACCTTCGCGCGCCGATTCGCGGGGCCGCCGCTTATTGGGAGCGGCTGGAATTCGGGCCGGGCCGGCGAACCGATGGCAGTGTCATCCCCGCGCACGCCGTGGACGTTCCGATGGCGGTGCGCCTGGACTTCGCCGCGGGAGCGGTGTGGTTCGTCGCTGCCATCCCGGATCCACCGGATGGGCAGCGGGTGTTCGTCGGCGGCGACGAGATCATGGTGGTCTTTTCGCCCGAGAAGATGCGCGAAATGGGCTTCGGCGACACCGCGTTCGGTCAATAGCCCGCGGACGGGTCGCCGGCCCAGCGGCGGACCGCGAACCGGCTGCCGTCGCGGCGGACTTCGGCCGCGCCCGGGCCGCCGAAGTGGGCGGGGACGACCAGCTCGCCGGTGTCCGCGGCGCGTTCGAGGATCGCGCGCCGGGTCGTGGCGGCCTGCCGCGGGTCCTCGCAGAAGCAGCTGCTGTGCTCCGGCGCCACGATCTGGGCGGGGCTGTGCAGCAGATCCCCGACGAACACGGCTCGGTCCGCGCCGGAGGACACCCGCAGGACCGACGAGCCGGGGGTGTGCCCCGGGGCGGCTTCGAGGGTCAGGTTGCGGTCGATGCGGTGGCGGCCTTCCCACAGTTCGGCCCGGCCGAGCACGGGGGTGACGCTGTCGGCGTACACCAGCAGGCTGCCTTCGCGGCGCAGCTGCTCGTGCGGGGTGCGCGGAGCAGGCCGCCGATGGGCGTTGCCCGGGGCGAAGTACACCTGGTCGACGCGGGGGATCAGGTAGGTGGCGCGGGGGAAGGTGGGCACCCAGTCGCCGTTGCGGAGCTCGGTGTTCCAGCCGACGTGGTCGTAGTGGATGTGGGTGTTGACGACGACGTCGACGTCCTCCGGCCGGACGCCGGCCGCGGCCAGCCGCTCGAGGAACGGGGTCGCGAGGTGGTCGAACAGAGGGATCTGCGGCCGGTCCCGGTCGTTGCCGACCCCGGTGTCGACCAGGATCACCCGGCCTTCGCTGCGGAGCACCCAGGTCTGCACGGCGCCGCGGTAGCCGCCGGTCTCCGGGTTCCAGTGGTCGGGGGCGAGCCACCCGGCGTTGCCGGTCCAGAGCTCCGGCGGGCTGCCGGGAATGATCGTCCGTGCCGGAGCGATCTCACCCTGCCACTCGACGACCTTGATCACTTCGACTTCACCGATGTGCATGAAGCCACGCTAAGACGACTATCCGAGCGTCTCAATGCGTGATCTGCTTGCGCTGATGCGTGATCGTCTCAGAGTTACGATGGTCGCGTGGACGTGCTGAGTGACGCGATCGCCGCGGTGCGGGTCGGGCAGCCCACGTCGAACCGGCTCCGGGCCGGCCCGGAGTGGTGCTACCGCTTCGCGCCGTACGAGGGCGCGGGCTTCCACGTGCTGCTGCGCGGCAGCGGCTGGCTGCTCCCGGACGACGGGGAGCCGGTGGCGCTCGGCCCCGGCGACGCGGTCCTGGTGCCGCACGGCAGCGCGCACGTCCTTTCGTCGACGCCGGACGCGGCCGGCGCGGTGCTGTTCG
The DNA here is from genome assembly GCF_014654205.1 of Amycolatopsis bullii. GTDB lineage: Bacteria > Actinomycetota > Actinomycetes > Mycobacteriales > Pseudonocardiaceae > Amycolatopsis > Amycolatopsis plumensis. The sequence goes on along the minus strand of NZ_BNAW01000033.1, from coordinate 83,182 downwards.
AAGCGGCGGTGGCCGAGCCGGCGGGCCGCACCGAGTTCCTGTGCGGCAAGTACCGGCTGTCCCACGCGCGGCGGCACCCCTTGCTCGCGAGCCTGCCGGAGGTCGTGCACCTGCCGGCGGAGGTCGGGCGGCACCCCGAACTGCGCGCGGCGATCGATCTGCTCGGTGCCGAGGTGAGCGAGCGGCGACCGGGCTCGGCCACCGTCCTCACCGGCCTGCTGGACCTGCTGCTGGTCTACCTGATCCGCGCCTGGCTGGACGACCACCCGGGCACGGGCTGGCCGCAGGCGTTGCGGGACCCGGAGGTCGCGGCCGCGCTGGAAGCGCTGCACGAGCACCCCGAAGCGCCGTGGCGGATCGAGGACCTGGCGGCCGGCGTGGGCCTTTCCCGGGCCACCCTGGCCCGCCGGTTCACGGCACTGGTCGGGCAGCCGCCGATGGCGTACCTGACCTGGTGGCGGCTCACCACCGCGGCGCGCCTGCTGCAGGACACCGACCTCCCGTTGCCCTCGATCGCCGCGAAGGTCGGGTACACCTCGCCGTTCGCCTTCTCGCACGCGTTCAAGCGCCGGTTCGGCACCGCGCCGGGCGGTTTCCGGGACGTCCACCGGGACTGATCGTCGCCGGTCAGCACCCCGGTGCGGGACCTCCGGCCCGGTCGGCCGTGGCCGGGCTGGCACACTCGGGCCGTGATCCTCGGATACGTCCTCGCCGTGCTGGCCGCCATCGCCTCGGGCAGCGGCTCCATCCTGGAGTCGGCCGGGGTCCGGCGGGCCGGCGCGTTCGGCGGCTCGCCCCAGGACCTGGTCGCGCTGCGCCGGCAGCCGCTCTACTTCCTCGGCGTCGGAGTCGATCTGCTCGGGTTCGTCTTCGCCGCTGCCGCCCTGCACCGCCTGCCGCTGTTCCTGGTCCAGTCGGTGCTCGCGTTCAGCGTCGGCGTGACCGCGACGATTTCGGCGATCCTCGGCGTCCGGCTGGCCGGCGCCGGGTGGGCCGCGCTCGGAGTGGGGGCGACCGGCCTGGTCCTGCTCGGCCTGTCCGCGGATCCGGGCCCCGCACGCCTGTTGCCGCCCGGGTGGAAGCTGCTGCTGGTGGGCGTCGCGGTGGTCATCGCGGCGATCGCGTTCGCCGCGCAACGCCGGGACGGCCGCTGGTCGCCGATCGTGCTGGGGTTCTGCGCCGGGCTGGGGTTCAGCACGGTCGGGATCGCGGCACGGACGCTCGACGCGTCCGGGCCGGTCTGGCGCCTCGCCCTGGAACCGGCGGTGTGGGCGATGATCGCCAACGGGCTGGTCGCGGCGGCGGCGTTCGCGATGGCCCTGCAACGCGGCCGCGCGACGGCGGTCACCGCCATCATGTTCACCACCAACACGGCGGTCTCCTCCCTCATCGGCGTGGTGCTGCTGAACGACCGCGTGCGCGAGGGCTTCGTCGCCGCGGCGGCGACGGGGTTCGTCCTGGCCGTCGCCGGGGCGATCGGCACCGCGCACTACGCCGCCGCCCATCGGGCGGAGCCCAGCACTTCCCCTGCGTGAACGAAGCCGGCGGACGCCGTCCCGAGCCACTGCGGGCCTTTCGCCGGGTTTCCACGGGCAGAGCCCCGTCACGCGGCACACGGTGATGAGCCGCATAGGCGGCGGCCGAAATTTCGGTCGGTCCCGTGTCACTCGGCCGCCCGTCCGAGGACGACGCTTCCGGGTGTCGCACCGGTCTGTCCGGACAGCGGGGTGCGAAGATCGCGGCGGGGAAGGTCAGATCGGTCACCGCCACGTGTGCTGCGTGACCGTGCTGGATGAGGGGATTGAACGATGCCTTACCAGGGCTGCGCGCTCACGCCGGGCCGCCGGCGAGCGGCCTTGCTTGCCGTGTTCACAGTGATGATTGCCGGCTGCAGCACGTCGGTGCGCGGCACTGCCGTGCCGGCGCCGCCGGACGCCGGTCAGACCTCGGCTGCCGAGCCGCCCGGAATGGTCTTGCGCCAGCAGCCGGGTATCGGGCCGGCGAAGACCTTCGGCGGCACCCCGATCTTCGATGCGTGCACCGTGCTGCCGTTCGATGTCGTCCGGGCGAGCGGGATCGACCTGGACACCTCCGAAGGTCCGGGACCGTTCATGAAGACGGCTCACATGACCGCCGACGGGCAGGACGACCGGAACTCGCGCGGCTCGGTGGCTGACGCCGGCATCAGCCGGTGCGAGTACCCGGGCTCGCACGGCGAGGCGCTCACGTTCACCATCTACCAGACACCGTTCGACTCGCCCAACAGCCGGGAAGAACACGAGAAGTCGTTGCGTCAAGGTGGCCGCGAAGGCCAGGCGGCGGGCTTCCGGACCTTGTCCGCCACGACGACCGAGCTGCACACGTGGACGACGGGAATCTTCGCCGACAACTTCTACGCGATCCTTCACCTCAACGCCCGGGACCCGGCCCAGCCGGAGAACCCGCGTCTGGTCCGCTTGGTCGAGAATGCGGCTGAACGCCTCCACGCCGCACCGACGGGCCCGGCGACCTACTCCTACGATGGCGAATTCGCTCACGTCCCGCCGCCGTGTGAGGTGTTCACCAGCACGGACTTCCAGCAGGCGATCGGGTCCAGCACGGACGGCCGCACCGTCGAGCAATACGACTTGGCGAAGAAGCACATCACCGCAGACGCGATGTCCGGCACCACTGGACATACCGAGCACTTCTACGTCACCACCGGCTGCACGCAGGAAAACCAAGCCGCAGCCAACTCCGGCGTCGGCCCGACGCCGGCTCAGAGCATCACGGTCACGATGGAGAGCTACCTGACTTCGCAGATGGCTGCCGAGGCCAACGACTACGACTGCGCGATCGGAAAGGGCTATCGGCACCCGGCCGGCGAACCGAAACCGGTTCCGTTCACCTCCGGGGACGGGCTGACCTGCCTGATCAACATGGGCAGTGGCCGCCAGTCCCCCTTGGCGTTCAAATCCGGCCGCAGCACCGTCGAGCTGAACGTGTTCTACGCGCGGAACCTCAAGGACGACGCCACCGCGATCCGCGTGTACAGCGGCATTGCCAATGCGGTCGCGGCCCGGCTGGCCGATCGTTAGCCGGGGGCTGCTTGGCGGAGGTGGTCGGACCGTTGCCGCCGGGTACGGGGGACGCAAGTCGGAAGGCCCGCTCGTCGGCATGAGCGAATGTCACGTCTTCCGTTGACCGAATCGCGGCATGAGCGGACATTCGGCGGCCGATTGGCACGCCGGAATCACCGGCGCCGCCGGAGTTTGCTGTGGCAGCATTCGGCCATGTCCTACGACCTGCAGGTCTACGCTCCGGATCAGCTCGACGTCGGCGCGCTGCGGAGTCTGGTAGGCGGGATCCCGGGCCTGGAGATCGATGGCGTCGACGACCGGCGATCCTCGACCGTCGTCCGTGGCGTTCGTCGGCGGTACTCGTTCACCATCGACGGTCCTGAGCGGGTTGCCGCTGAAGACGTGCCTGTCGAGGTGACCAGCATGGTTCTCGGGGCACGCTATCTGTACTCGGTGATGGTGGAGGGCAGCGCCGAATCGGAGATCCCGCACGCCCTGCGCTTCGCCAAGCAGCTCACGGTCGCGCTCAACGGCGCGATGCTCGACGTGCAGACCGACCGGATGTGGTCCCGTTCCCGGTCGCGGACCATCTCGAGGCCGCCACGGAAAACGCGGGTCGCCGTGGTCGACCTCGTGTGGTGCTGCCTGCGTGAGCAGGTCCCGGCCGACGCGCCGGAGTTGGTCATCGCGGCTGCCGAACGTCACCTGCCGGAAGCACTGCCACGCCGCTTCGGGGAATACGAACCGCTCCAAGGCAAGTACTCCGAAACGGGCAGGGAGGGCTTCAGCCAGGCGTGGCGAGATGCGACGTCCGCGTTGTTCTTCTCCGGCTCCGGGCCGTGTATCGGTGGGTACCTCAGCAGCGGGCCCGGTGAGCAGTATCCGGACCGCTATTGGTCGATGTCCCTCAAGCTGCTTGCCGATCCTCTCGGGGAGGCGCAGTGGCGAGATGTGGTCCGTGACCTGTTCACCGCGCTCGCCGACACTCTCGGCACGTTCTATGCCTCCGCCGAGGTCATCCGCGGCAACATCTGGTCGGGGAGATCGGCGTGGTCCGACGGTCAGACCGAGCGCGTGGTGCGTACCTTGCGGCATCTGGATGGCTGGCTGGGTCTGCCGCCCATTCCGCCGTGGTGGTCATGGTTCGGTCCGCCGTATGCCTCGATCGCCGATCTGCTTCCCGGCGACAGAGTTAGGCCGACGTCGAAAGGGGTGTTCTTCGAGTCCGCACCCGAGCTCCTCCCACGAGACCAGCTGGAACCACTGAGCCGCTGGCTGCCCGCGGACCTGTTTGCCCGGATCGGGCCCAATCCCGGCCACCAGCAGCCCGTACCGCTCATCCGGGCTGCGGTGGTGCCCAAGGAACTGAGCTGAACCTGCCATGGTTTCGGTGCGCCGGTGAACCCGGCTGCGTGGAGGTGGGCGAGCAGGGAGCGGACGGCCGGGGTCCAGTGGTTCTCTCTCGTCGAACCAGGGCGGTTGCCCGGTGCGTCATCGGCGCGGATCGCTGCGGACCAAGCCACCGGAGACCGGTGCGGGGCCGAGGTCGCTGTCGCCGTCCCGGTGGCGGAGCACCCAGTCGTCGAGGTCGAGGGCGAACTCCAGCGGTTCTCTGACCATGTGGGCGCGCAGGCTGGCCGGCGCGCCCGTGACTGGGTGGAGCAGTCTCCAAAACGTGGCCTCGGACTCCGCGAACCGCATCCGAGCGGTCTCGGGCGGCACGTCCAGAACGTCGCCGATGACCTGCCAGCCGGCGCCGCCGACTCGCTCGAACACGGCGGCAGCCTCGAAGAACCGCTCGGCGAGGGCGAGCACTTGAGCGGCGTGGGCCAGCTCGGTGCCTGGCGCGCGTATCGTGCCGTCGGGGTGCAGCTCTTGCTCGCCGATCGGGACGGCAGCACGCGCGAGTTCGGCCAGTAGGCAGGCTTCGTAGGCCATCACCAGCCGCGCGCGCGCCGCGTTGCTGTAGGGCGTGGTGGCTCCCGAGCCACTTCCGATCATGTCGGTTCCCAGCCGGTCAGCCGCGCAGGAAGTACAGGACGGTCATGATCACGGCGGTGGCCAGGACGACGCTTCGCAGCAGCCAGGCGGGAAGACGGCGGGCCAGGTGAGCGCCCGCGACACCCCCGGCCACGGCGCCGGCCAGCATGGCGGTGAGGACGAGCGGAGCGCGGAGCGCGTCCGAGGCGACGAGGAACAGCACGCTCGCGCTGAGGAAGATGGCCGCGAGTTGGCCGACCCGCATCGGGTTGCTGACCGCGGCGTCGAGGCCAAGGCCGATGTTCCAGAGCGCCACCATCATTATGCCTACGGCTCCGCCGAAGTATCCTCCGTATACGGCGAGGCAGAACTGTGCCGTGAGGACAGCTCGCGAACTCATGCCGACCGGCCGGCCCGTCGCACTGCTGAGTGCCTTGGAAAGGTGGCGGCCGAAGGCGAGTGTCACGGTGGCGAAGGCGAGTAGCCACGGCGCCGCGACAGTGAACGCCGAGGCGGGCAGGAGCAGCACCAGGCCTGCACCGACTCCGCCACCGAGCACGCTGGTCGCGGTCAGCGCCTTGGTGGTGGTGGGTCCGACCGGGACGAGGTCGCGCCGGTACACCCACGCACTGGCCACGGCGCCGGGTACCAAGGCGACTCGCGCCATCGCGTTGGCCACCACCGGGGGCGTCCCGAACGCGACGAGAGCCGGCAGCGCCACAAAGGTTCCTCCGCCCCCGATGGCGTTCAGGGCTCCGGCGGCGACGCCGGACAACACGACAAGGAGAAACTCGGTCACCTGCACAGCATCGGCAGGATCGAGCACTTCCACAATTCGCCGTTGGCGCAGTCAGCCTACGTCTGAAGCGTAGGCTCCGGGGAATGCGTTACGACCTGGACGACTTGCGGCTCTTCCTCCACATCGCCGCGGAGGGATCGATCACGGCCGGCGCGCACCGGATGCACCTGAGCCTGCCCTCGGCCAGTGCGAGAGTGCGCGCGCTCGAACACCACGCCGGCGTGGCGCTGCTGATCCGCGGCCGGCGGGGCGTGCGCCTCACGCCGGCCGGGACGACGTTGGCGCGCCACGCACGCGAAGTACTCACCCAGACCGCGCGGCTCGACAACGCCGTCGCGAGCTACGCCCGGTCTCCGATCGTCCCGCTGACACTGTTGAGCGGCGGCTCCGCGATGTACCGGCTCGTGCCTCAGGCGTTGATCTCGTTTCTCGGCTCCCACCCCGACATCGACGTCACCGTGTCCGAGTCCCGCACTCCCCGGACCCTGCAGATGCTCACCGACGGAGAGGCAGATCTGGGGATCGTCCTCGACGGGGAGGCCGCCGGAAGCGGCCTGCGCATGGAGTCACTCGGCGACGACTCCCTCGTCGTGATCGGCCAGGCCGGCGGCGTCCTCGCCGGACGGACCGCGCTGACCTACCGCGAGGTCGCCGAGCACCCTCTCGTCGGCCTGGACGCCGGCTCCTCCTTGCGCCGCTGGATCGAGAAGCATTCGGGACCGCACGCCCCGCTGGTGCGCCACCGCACCACCGTCGCGAATCTGGGGGTCTTGGTTTCGCTCGCCGCGGCGGGCGTCGGACTCGCCGTCGTTCCGGGGCGCGCCGTTGACCCTCGCCAGCCCGTCGACATCTGCGAACTGCAGGAACCTTGGGCCCACCGCCACCACCTATTGGCCTGGGGTGCCAAGGACGGCACGGCATCGACGGCCACGGCGGCGCTCGCCAACCACCTGCTCGACGCAGCGCGGTCCGAACCGTACGCACGCAAAGCAGACGGGAAGACCCCGGAGGCGAGCTGACCTCGATGACCACGCGTTCGCTCAGCGGCATGAAGCGGACGTCCGCACGGCTCGAGCCTCTTCGGTCGTGACCGGCGAGCCCGCCGGCTCACCTCGAACGACCTCAGCCCCGAGCAACCTCCGCGGTGTGCGCTGGGATGTAGCGCTCACCCGTCACCTGGTCGCTCAGCGGGGCCAGCGCGGCCAGCGCCTCGGCGTCCAGGGTGAGCTGCAGCGCGGCCGCGTTCTGCTCCAGCCGAGCCGGGCTGCGGGTGCCCGGAATGGTCGCCACCGCCACCCCGAGCCGCTCGGCCTGGGCGTGCACCCAGGCCAGCGCCACCTGGGCCGGGGTGGCACCCAGCCGGTCGGCCACCTCGCGCACGGTCCGCGCAATCTTCTCGTTGGCCTCGCCCGCCTCGCCGGCGAAGCGGGGGTTGGTGCGCCGGAAGTCCTTGTCGCTCAACGTGGAGCGGTCGAGGGTGCCGGTCAGGAAACCCCGCCCCGGCGGTGAGTACGGCACCAGCCCGACCCCCAGTTCGGCCATCACCGGGGTGACTGCCTCGACGTCGCGGGTCCACAGCGAGTACTCGCTCTGCACCGCGGTGATCGGGTGCACCGCGTGCGCCCGGCGCAGCAGCTCGCCGTCGACCTCGGACAGGCCCAGGTGGCGGACCTTGCCCGCCTCGACCAGCTCGGCCATCGCCGCGACGGTCTCCTCGATCTCCACGTCCTGGGGCGGGCGGTGGGCGTAGTACAGGTCGATCACCTCGACGCCCAGCCGCAGCAGCGACGCGTCGCAAGAGCGCAGTACGAAGTCCCGGGCACCGCGGATGCGGCGGGCCCGGTCGCCGCCGCTGCGGTCGATGCCGAACTTGGTGGCCAGCTGCACCTGGTCCCGGCGGCCGTGGATGGCCCGGCCCACCAGCACCTCGTTGTGCCCGGTCCCGTAGGCGTCGGCCGTGTCCAGGAACGTGATGCCCAGCTCCAGGGCCCGGGCGACGGTGGCCAGGCCGCCGTCCCAGTCGGCGGCGCCGTAGCTTTCGCTCATTCCCATGCAGCCCAGGCCCATCGCGCTGACGGCGAGGCCGGGCGAGCCGAGCGTGGTTCGGGCGATCATGCGCGGATACTCCTCCTGCCCGGAGGGCCGGGCGGTACCTCGAGAGCCGGTGAACGCGCCGACGCTAGGACCTGGAGCGCGCTCCAAGTCAAGCCGGAGGACCGGACCGCCGACTTGGCCGCCGGTTGGTCGGAGTCGCGCACGAGCGTGGCCGCGACGACGCGCCGGCCTCGTCGACGGGGTCGGCGTTCGTGAGTTTCGCGTTGCGTGCCGAAGCCATCCGGGGGAGCGGCAAAGGCCGCATCCACGGCTGAACAGCGCTTATAGCCCCGAATCCGGCGGACCGACAGCGTGTCGTTGATCACTTCGTCCGGTGTAACGCCAATGTGAAGTTCCGCCGATGACCCTGCTGACGGGAGGCGCCCGCCTCCCGCGACGGGGTTCGCCGGTCGCGCGCGGGACCGCGCTCGACGGCCTGTACCAGGGGGAACTTCTTGCACAGCCTCTTTCGTGCTGCCCGAAACCGGGGGCGGGCGCGCGCTCTCCCCGTGGTTTTGGCCGCGGCGCTCGCCCTCGGCGGCGTGGAAGTCGTCGCTGCTCCCGCCGCCGCGGCGGCACGGCCCGTCGACCCGCGTGAGGTCCCGGTCCTGTCTTCGCCGGCCCAGGCACCGCGGCCCGCCGACCCGGCTGCCGGTGACTTCACCGCCCAGGCGCGGCTCGACGGCGGCGCCGGCAGCCACTTCGACCCTCAGCGGTCGAAGCCGGTGAACCGGACCATGTTCGTCACCGAGTACGAAAACCCGGACGGCACGCATTCGATCCGCCAGTCCACCGCGCCGCTGAACGTCCAGGACGAGGCGGGCGCCTGGCAACCGGTCGACACGAACCTGGCCACCGACGCGACGACGAAGCGCGCGGACGCCGACCACCACCCGCTGTCGCCGTCGCTGGCCACCAAGGCCGACGACCCCGCGGTGCTGCAGGTCGAGTCCGCCGGGCACACCGCGAGCCTCGCGCTGGACGCGGCCGCGCCGGCCAAGGCCGCCGTGAAGGGTGACTCGGTCAGCTATTCCGAGGTCGCGCCGGGCACCGATCTGGACTACGAGGTCACTCCGGGCTCGGTGAAGGAGACGATCAAGCTCAAGCGCCTCCCCGCCGACGGCCGCTCCTCGTGGCGCTTCAAACTCGACACCGGCGGGCTGACCCCGCGGCTGGAAAAGGACGGCGCCGTCCGGCTCCTCGACGCGCGCGGCGAGGTGAAGATCGTCCTGCCGCCGATCCAGACGTGGGATTCCGCGGGCGGCGGCGTCACCGCGCCCGCCATCACCGGCGGCACCTACCGGCTCGAACGAGCCGGTAAGGCCTGGTGGCTCACCGTCGAGGTCGACGCGAACTGGCTGCGTGATCCGAAGCGCGTGTACCCGGTCTACGTCGATCCGACGTTCACTTACGGCGTCGTCGAGGCGCACGTCTACCGCACCGACGGCTACACCTGCGACAACTGCGGGCTCCAGATCGGCAACAGCCTCAACCGCGGGGACAGCTACAGCCGCAGCGTCTTCCACATGGACTATTCGCCGCTGTTCGGCAAGACGGTGGTCGGCGCGCGGATGGACGTCGCCCGCGACACCGGCGTCGTCGGATCGGTCCGCACGCACAACGCGAGCCTGTACCACGCCTCGGCGTTCAACTTCAACGGCGTGGGCGGCTACATGGCCAGCGCGCTCGTCGGTGACGTCGGCAGCTTCGCCGGCGAGGGCCTGACCGGATTCCTGCGTGACCGCGTGAACGCCCGTGACGGGCAGGTCTTCTTCATGATGGTCGGCAGCGAGACGCCGGGCGCCTGGACCTACAAGTACCTGAACGCCACGCTGACCGTGGACACCGGTTCGGCTCCGCCCGCCGCCGTCCTGGCCGGGCCCGCCGACGGGACGGTGTCGACGTCCCTGACCCCGACGCTGTCGGTCAACCCGGTCGCCGATCCGGACGGCGACCCGGTCAAATACTGCTTCCGGGTCGCCACCGGATCGGACGCGAAGTCCGGTGTGGTCGTCGAGTCCGGCTGCCTGAGCACGCCGACCTGGACGGTCCCGGCGGGTGTGCTGCAGGACGGCGTCGCCTACACCTGGCAGGCCGTCACCTCCAGCGGCATCACCACGACCCCGCCACCGTGGATCGGCCACCTCAAGGTCGACCAGCGCATCGGCAACCACGGCCCGTCGCCGACCGACGACGCCGGCCCGGTGACGGTGAACCTGGCCAACGGCAACGTGTCCACTTCGGAGCAGACGCCGACGTTCACCACCGTCGGCGGCAACGCCGGTCTGAGCTTCACCTACAACTCGCAGCAGGTCGAGAACAAGGGCCTCAAGGCGTCCTACTTCGCGGACCTGTCGCACAACGGGATCATCAACGACGCGCAGCAGCCGGTGCTGGTACGAACCGAACCGCAGGTCAACGTCGACTGGGGCACGGACTCGCCCTTTGCGCCGGCGTTGCCCGCGGACTGGTTCGTCGCCCGCTGGGAAGGTTTCTTCCAGGCTCCCGTCGCCGGGACGTACCAGTTCGCCGGGGTGCACGACGACGGCGGCACGGTCTGGCTCAACGGCACCAAGGTGTACGAGGTCAACAACGCGAGCGATCTGAACTGGACCCAGGCGACCGGCGTCGCGCTGACCGCCGGGCAGCGGGTGCCGATCAAGGTCGAGAGCGCCGAGATGACCGGCGCGGCGAAGATGCGCTTGTTCGTCCGCACCACCGACAACACCACAGTGGCACCTCAGATCGTCCCGGCCGGCTGGCTCTACACCAGCGATCTGCCGACCCTGCCCCAGGGCTGGACCCTGTCGGCCGACCTCGACGGCGACGGCGCGAGCTACACCGAAGCCAAGGTCACCGACCAGAACATCGTGCTCACCGACGCCACCGGCGCCAAGCACACCTGGACGAAGAAGAGCACCGGCGGCTACACCGCACCGTCCGATGAGGACGGTGTGCTCGGTCTCGACTCGGCGGGCAAGGTCACCCTGACCGACGGCGGCCAGGTCTTCGTCTTCCGCGCCGACGGGAAGCTGGAGACCCAGTCGTCCAGCACCGATTCCCGCAAGCCCGCGGCGCTGCAGAACCTCTACGACGGCACACCGAGCCGGCTGCGCGAGATCAAGGACCCGGTGGCGCAGCGCTCGCACGTGCTGCACTACAACCGGGCGGGCGACGACTGCTACGGCGGTGCCACCCCGCCGGCGGGCGCCGACGCGGCCGCTCCCTCGCAGATGCTGTGCCGGATCACCTACTGGGACGGCACCGAAACCCGGCTGTGGTACACCCAGGGCCGGCTGTCCAGGATCGAGGACCCGGGCTCCGAGATCACCGACTACGGCTACGACGCCGCCGGTCTCCTGATCTCGCAGCGGGCTCCACTCGTCAACGACTGGATCGCGGCGGACCCGGCCGCCCGCGCCGGACTGAGCGACGTCCGGTCGGAGGTCACCTACGACTCCGCTTCGGGCAAGCCCAAGGCCACCAAGGTGACCGGGCCCGCGCCGGTTCCCGGGCAGCCCCGGCAGGCCAACAGCTACCGGTACGACCCGGCACACCGGACGACTTTCACCGACGTCTCGGGCCTTTCCCCCGCCGTCGGGTTCGCCGGCCGGGTCACCTACGACGACGCCGACCGCACGCTGTCCACGACGGACAGCGCCGGCAAGACGTCCACCCAGGAGTGGAGCCCGAAGGACCTGCTGCTCTCCACCACGGATCCGGCCGGTCGCAAGGCCACGACGGTCTACGACTACGCCGACCGCCCGGTGGACTCCCACGGCCCGGCGCCCGCGTCCTGCTTCGCCGGGCAACTGCCGACCGGTGGCTGCGGGATGTCCCACGGCCACAACGGTTACGACGAGGGCATCAACGGCCTGGCCGTGTCCTGGTTCGACAACGAGCAGCTCTCCGGCGTGCCGAAGTCCTACACCACCGGGCTCGGCACCGCGGACGGCTCGTTCGCGAAGAACTGGAACAGCGACGCGCCGACCGCCGGTATCCCGGCGGATCACTTCTCGCTGCGGGCCACCGGCGACGTCGTCTTCCCGGCCGCGGGCGACTACACCCTGCGGCTGCTCGCCGACGACGGCGTCCGGATGTGGATCGACGACCAGATCGTCGTCGACGACTGGCGTCCCTCGTCCCCGACCTGGCGTCAGGCTGTCGTGCACTCCGACGCCGCCGGGCAGGTGAAGCGGATCCGGATCGAGTACTACGAAGGCGAAGTCACCGCACAGCTCGAGCTGCACTGGACCACCCCGTCCGGCACCCAGGAGCCGGTCCCGGGCGCCCAGCTGCGGCCGCACTACGGCCTCAAGACCTCGACCACCGCGTCGGAGTCCGAGGGCCTCGCGGACAAGATCGGCACCACGAAGTACGGCGACGACGGCCTCGACCCGGTGTACGGCCTGGCGACGTCCGGCAAGGCCAGCACCGGCGGGCTGAACATCGGCGGCTCGGTGTCGCGCGAGGCCCCCGGCACGGGATACCTGCGCAAGACCGCCAAGACCATGGCGACCGGTGCCAAGACGACCTACGCCTACTACGGGGACACCGAAACCCGCGTCAATCCCTGTGCGCCGGGTACCGCGGCGATCAATCAAGGCGGCCTGGCAAAGCTGATCACCGCGCCGGTCCCGGCGAGTGGCAAGGCCCGCGTCGACGAGCAGGTGTACGACGCGTCGGGCCGGGTGGTCGCGGAAGCGACCGGCGGGGACTGGACGTGCACCAGCTACGACGCCCGGGACCGCACGGTGCGGGAGCAGGTGCCGGCGAGCGCGGACGCGCCCGCCAGGACCATCACGCGCGACTACGCCGTGGGCGGGGATCCGCTGACCACGGCCGTCACCGACGACAAGGGCACGGTCACCACCACCGTCGATCTCCTCGGCCGGGTGGTCGCCTACACCGACGTCAACGGCGTGCGCACCACCACCGGGTACGACAAGGCCGGCCGTGCTGTCACGGCGACGGTGACGCCGCCGAACGCAGCGGACCAGCCGCGGACGGTGACGTCCACCTACGACGACGCCGGCCGGGTGCTGACGCAGCAGCTGAACGGCCAGACCCTGGCGACGGTCACCTACGACAACGCGGGCGAGCTCGCCACGGTCACCTACGGCAATGGCGCTTCGCTGGCGTCGGTGACCAAGGACAACGCCGCGCGCATGCTTTCGCTGGACTGGCGGACCAGTGACGGCAAGAGCATCGTGTCGCGGGTCGGGCGGACGTCGGCGGGCACCATCGTCGACGAGACCCTCGGTGGCTACGACGCCAGGCCGAACGCGCCGAACTACGTCTACGACGCCCTCGGCCGCCTGACCGAGGCCTACGTCACCGGGCACCACTACACCTACGACTTCACGTCGGCGGCGTCTGCGACCTGCCCGGCCGGTACCCAGGGCAACGCCGGGCTGAACACCAACCGGATGCGGCTGCTCGACCAGACGGCGAGCGGCACGGCCGAGACCCGTTACTGCTACGACGCCGCCGACCGGCTGCTCGCGACCGAAGGCGCCACCGCGCTGGGGAACTTCGGCTACGACGGTGACGGCAACACCACCGGCTGGACGGCCGGGGACGGGTCGGTGACGAAACTGTCGTGGGACGGGTCCGGTCGCAACATCGGGGCCACCACGACGGGCCCGAACGCGGCGGCCAACGCGGACATCGCCTACACCCGGGACGCGACCAGCCGGATCGTGCGCCGTGATCCGCGGAACTGTGACGGCAACACCGTCGTCCGCTACGGCTACACCGGGGAGGGCGATTCCGCGGACCTGACGCTCGACATCGGCGGCAGGCTGACTTCGCTGACGCTGACCTTGCCCGGCGGGGTGCTGTACACGAGCAAGGCCGGCTCGGACGGCGCGTTCACGCCGTCGTTCGACCACCCGTCGGTGCGCGGCGACCTGGTGCTGTCCACCGACGCCGCCGGTCACCAGGCCGGCGATCTGCGCACCTTCGACCCGTACGGCCAGCCGTTGACGGCGGGAGGTGCCGTCGACTCGCAGAACGTGCCGGACAACTCGCCCGGCTCGATGGACTACGGGTGGCTGGGCCAGCACCAGCGGCCCTACGAGCACGCCGGTGCGCTTTCGCTGGTGCAGATGGGAGCCCGCCCCTACAGCCCCCTGCTGGGGAGGTTCCTCTCGGTCGACCCGGTCGACGGCGGCTCGGCCAACGACTACGACTACGTCGCGGGTGATCCGATCAACGCGGTCGACCTCGACGGGAATTCGTGGTTCAGCTCGATCGTCAAGGCGGTGACCAAGGTCGCGGAGGTCGTGTCCTGGGTACCCGGGCCGATCGGCGCGGTCGCCAGCGGGGTGGCCGCGGTCGGGAACGCCGTCCAGGGCAACTGGGGAGCCGCGGCGCAGTACGCGGCGTCCGCACTCACCGGCGGGGTCTCGAAGTACGTGGCCGCAGGTGCGGCGCTGGTGGGGGTCGCGGCCAAAGTACTCCCCAGGGTGTCCTCCGCCGTGCGCGCGGTGCGCACGGTCGCCAAGACGAAGTTCGCGCCCCAGCTCTTCCGGAACAAGTGGGTCGGGGTCGGCAGCAGGCTGTTCGGGAACAAGACGATCGCGGGCGGCAGGGAGGGCTGGCTGAACCGGCACGGTTCGCGCGTGCGGATCGGGTGGAGCATCTCCAGTCTCAAGCACATGGGGATCAAGAAGGCCGGGATCAGCACCTTCCGGATCGGGATCGGGAAGCGTCATTACGATCTCTTCCACGGTCACATGAGCTTCAAGGGGAAGTGGACGGGATGAGCGAGGGCAGGTGGCGGCGCGAACGCTCGACCGTGCTCGAGTGGCGCGACGAGTGGCTTCCGGCGCTGGCCGCGGCCGGGCCGGCCTCGATCGAGGTCGACCCGGCCGCGGAACCCGCGCCGGGGACACCCTGGAACTGGTGGCTTTCGTTCTCCGTCGGTGATTTGTCGATCGAGGCGATCGTCGCGGAAGGGCTGGACGCCGTGGTGTTCGAGGACGAGCACGGTCGGTTCGAGGACCAGGTGGCGCCGGACGGCGTGCCCGGGTACCTGCTGGGCCGCTCGGCTCGCAGTTAGACGTTCACCCGTCGGGAAAGCCGCGGATTCGGCTCGGATCCGCGGCTTTCCGAGCGCGTTCGTCGAAACGTTCACCCGCACCAGTTTGCCGCGAACCGCACCCCGCGCGCTCAGCTCAGCGACAGGGCGAATTCGACGTACGGCCCGGTCCCCCGGGTACCGGCGGCGGGGACCAGCACGCCGCGCACGCCTCCGGACGGCTGGCGTTTCCGCTCGGCAGCCCAGGCGAAGAGGGCACCCACCGCGACCTCGACCTGAGATCCGGCGGCCCACCGGCCGGGCGTCTCCTGGCGGACGACCGCTTCCTGGTGGGCGGGCTCTGTGCGCAGGGTCAGATCGGGGAAACCGGCCGCGATCTCGGCGGCTCGGTCCGCGGGGACGGGCCAGCACCATTCCACCGGGCCGTCGCTGTCGCCGCTCACTTCCCCGTGATAGATCACGAACGGCGCGCCGGCCACCCCCTCGGTGCGCGGCACGCCGCCTCGGCGCAACCGGTGGATGAACAGCTCCCGCGTCAGGGATTCCAGTTCGTCCTGATGCACCCGGCTGATCCGGCTGAGCAGGCTGCGTTCGGGGATGTCGCGGACCGTGACTTCGTCCATACCCGACTTCCTTCCTCGAAGGTGATCAACGAGGTGGCCCACCAGGACGCGCCGGGCGGCGTGCTCGGCTTCGGCGTCGGCCCAGTGGTCCCTGATCGCCTCGGCGGCCGATGCCGGGGCCAGGGCCAGGATGTCCCGGATCCGGGCCAGCGGGACCTCGGCCCGGCGCAGCGAGGCCACCAGGCGTGCGTGGTCCAGCTGGGTGACCGCGTACCAGCGATACCCGGTTTCCGCGTCGACGTGGGCCGGCACCAGGAGGCCGAGTTCGCCGTACAGCCGCAGTGCCTTGGCCGACAGCCGCGACAGCCGCGAGAACTCGCCGATGCTGACCATGTTCATGGAGGCTCCTCGTTCCGGGCGTGGCGCCCGGTCACGACCACCCTGGAGCTTCCCCGAAGGTGAAGGTCAAGGCCATCGCCACGAAAAGTTCTGCGTGGCGGTACACGGATCGTGTGCGGGAGCAGTCTTCATGGTGATGGCTGACTACGAGGACTTCGCCCGGGCGCACCTGCCGCGGCTGCTGCGTTACGCGACGATGCTGACCGGGGAGCGGGAGCAGGCTGCTGACCTGGTACAGGACGTGCTGGTCAAGGCGTATCGACGGTGGTCAAGGGTCAGCGACGCCGAGCACCCCGACCGCTACGTCCTGCGGATGGTGACCAACGACTACCTGTCCTGGCGGCGCCGGTCGGCGCGGCTGATCGCCGTGGGGGATCCGCCGGACGCGGCGCGGCCGGATGACTTCGCGTCGGACCACGCGGCGCGTGAGGACATGTGGCAGCGCCTGGCGCGGCTGCCCCGGCGCCAGCGCGCGGTCGTGGTGCTCCGGTACTACGAGCAGCTCGCCGACGCCGACATCGCCGACCTGCTCGGCTGCGCCCAGGCCACCGTGCGGGCCCACGCCCGCAAAGCCCTGACGACCCTGCGAAACGGCCTGAACGTCGACCGGATGGCCCAGGCGAAGGAGAGCTGATGGACATCGAGAACCTGATCAAGGACACTTTCACCGCCCACGAGCCCGACGCTCCCGACAGCGACCAGGTGCTGGCGGCCGCCCGTCAGCGCCTCGACCGCAGGCGCGCCGCGGTGAGCCGTCCGCTCGTGGCCGGGGCCGGGGTGGCCCTGCTCGTCCTGGCCGCGGGGACCGTCGCCGCGCTGAACCGGCCCGCGCACGACGACCAGGTGCCCGCGGGCAGCAGCCAGGCCGGCGGTCCGGCCGTCGTCGAGGCGCCGGCCGAGGCAGCCATCGCGGAGCTGCCCATGCCCTTCTCGCTCGGCTGGCTGCCGCCGGGCAAGGCCGATTACCTCGCGCGCCGGATCAACACCGGTGGCAGCGCGGCGAACCCCGACAAGCCGGTGTACGGCGGTGAGTACCTGCTGACCGTCACGTCCGGGCGGCAGGTCCTGGCCGTGGACGTGGCGGAACTGCGGATGATGCCGATCGGGCAGGCCGCCTTCAAGTCCGGTCCGGGCCGGCCCGTCACCGTCGGCGGGCGGGCCGGCGTGGAGAGCTCGAACTCCGGCGGCCGGGGCGGCTACGAGCTGTACCTGACCCATCCCGACGGCGGCTCGCTGTACGTCAACGTGGCCGCGCAACCGGGCAGCACTGCGTCGGCGCAGCAGCTGATCGACGCGGGCCGCCGCGTCGCGGAGAACGTCGCCTTCCCCGGCAAGACCACCGTCGCCCCGGCGTTCGGCCTCGGCAAGCTGCCCGACGGCCTGCGGATGTGCACGTTCGACGTCCAGAAGGGCGGCCCGGGCGGGCCGGGCGGCACGCGAACGACCTACTCGGTGGGCACGTGCAGCACCCTGCCGTCGGTTAACGTGTACAGCGGCGAGGCCGTCCAGGTGAGCGGCACGGCCGGACAACCGGTCCAGGGACACGCCACCCGCTATTCGGACGAGAACGGTTACCGCACGCTCTGGATCCTCAAGGCCCTCGACGAGGCGCCGATCGCCGTCGCGGGCGGCACGCAGGCGGAGCTGTACGCCATCGCCGACCACCTCGTCCTGCCCCGCTGAGTTCCGTGGGTCCTCTTCGGACAGATCGAAGAGGACCCACGGCCGGCGCCGGTTCCGTTATCCGGCTCGGTCGTCGACGCGGGCCAGCACCTTGTCCGCGATCCGGCGCAGCGTGCGCAGCTCCGCCGCGGTCAGGGCGTCGGCGAACAGGTCCCGCACCCGCTCGACGTGCCCGGGTGCCACGGCCTGCAGGTGCGCGAAGCCCGCGTCGGTCAGGATCGCCTGCGTGTACCGGCCGTTGTCCGGATCCGTTTCCCGGCAGGCGAAGCCGCGCTTCTCCAGACGGCTGATCAGGTGGGACAGCCGCGACAGCTCCGTGTTCGCCAAGGCCGCCAGCTCGCTCATCCGCGCCCGGCGCCCGGGCTGCTCCGACAGGTGAGCGAGCACGTAGTACTCGAGGAAACTCAGCCGCGCGTCACGCTGCAGCTGCGTTTCCAGCGACGCCGGCAGGCGCTGGGCGAGGCGCATGAAGCCGCGCCACGCCGACAGTTCGTCGGTGGTGAGCCAGCGCGTCCCGGGTTCCGTCATCACCCCAGTCTAGCTGACTTGAAAATTCACGTCAGCGTGCTAGCGTCTCGCTTGAAGATTCAAGTGAGAGGAATTCCTGTGAAGATCGCGGTCATCCTCGGCAGCACCCGTCCCGGCCGGAAGGGCGAAGCCGTGGCGAGGTGGGTGCTGGCCAAGGCCAAGGAGCGCCCGGATGCCGACTACGAGCTGATCGACCTGCTCGACCACCCGCTGCCGCACCTGGACGAAGCGGTGTCCGCCAGCCGCGGCGCCTACGCCAACGACCACACCAAGGCCTGGTCCGCCAAGATCGCCGAGTTCGACGGCTTCGTCTTCGTCACCCCGGAGTACAACCACTCCACCTCGGGTGTCCTGAAGAACGCCATCGACTACCTCTACGCCGAGTGGAACAACAAGGCCGCCGCCTTCGTCTCCTACGGCGCGCTCGGCGGCGCCCGCGCCATCGAGCACCTGCGGGCGATCTGCAGTGAGCTGCAGATCGCCCATGTGCGTCAGCAGTTGTCGTTCTCGCTCTTCACCGACTTCGAGAACTTCGCCGAGTTCGCCCCGTCCCCGATGCACGACGACGCCGCGTCGGTGCTGTTCGACCAGCTCGAATCCTGGGCCGGCGCGCTCAAGACCGTCCGGTGAGGCTCTACGGGCTCGAGGAGCACTTCGCCACGAGCGACGTGGTCGCGGCGTGGCGGCGGCACGATCCCGCGCTCGCCGCGCCGATGATGAGCCGGGCCGTCGCCAACGCCGCCTTGCTCGACCTCGGCGAAGGCCGCGTCGCCGCGATGGACGACGACGGGATCGACACCGCCGTGCTGTCGCTCACGACGCCCGGCCTGCAGGACCTCGACCCCGCCGAAGCCGTCGCCCTGCAGCGCCCCACCAACGACGTCCTCGCCGACGCCGTCGGCCGGTTTCCCGGGCGGTTGCGGGGGTTCGCGGCGCTCGCGACGTCCACACCGTCGGCGGCGGCCGACGAGCTGCGGCGGGCCGTCGCGGACCTCGGGTTCGACGGGGCGCTGGTGAACGCGAACTCCCGCGGCCGGTCCCTCGACGAGCCCCGCTTCTGGGACATCTTCGAGGCCGCCGACGACCTGCGCGCCCCGGTGTACCTGCACCCGAGCGTGCCGGTCCCAGCGGTCACCGGCGCCTACTACCGGCGCTTCGGCGGCCCGGTGGACGAGCTGTTGGCCACCGGGACGTTCGGCTGGCACTACGACGCCGGGCTGACCGCGCTCAGGCTGATCGTCGCCGGGGTCTTCGACCGGTTCCCGGGGCTGCAACTGATCCTCGGGCACTGGGGCGAGGTCGTGCTGTTCTACCTCGATCGCGTGGCGGCGCTGGACGCGGTGACCGGGCTGGAGCGGCCGATCGCGGAGTACTTCCGCACGAACGTCTTCGTCACCCCGGGCGGCATCGCCAGCCACCGGTACCTGCGGTGGAGCGTGGAAACCGTGGGCGCGGACCGGATCATGTACGCCTCGGACCACCCGTTCAACCGCGAGCACGGCGGTTCCGCCCGGCGGTTCGTGGCGACCGCGCCGATCGACGAAGCCGACCGGGCGCGGATCGCTCACGGCAACTGGGAGAACCTGGTCGCGGGTATCCGGCGCCGCTGAGGGCCGGGTCCGAGGCTGCCGGCCGGTCAGTCGTGGTCCGCGGGTGCCGGAAACGCGGCCAGTCCCGCTTCGGCCAGGCTGGCGGCACGGCGGACCTCCCGGCGCACGGCGTCGATCGCGTCCGGCAGGGGGTGGCCGGGGCGCACGTGGGTCCGGAGGGCGCGGAACTGGACCCGCCACAGGCCGAGGAGCGTCGCCGCGGCGATCTGGGGTTCGGGGTCGTCGGGGCGCAGCCCGGTCCGGGTGACGAGCGCCTCGGCGGCGATGTCGACGAACCGGTCGGCGATGTCGCTCTGATAGGCCCGCAGGGACGGGGTGTTGCGGATCAGGTCGCCGAACTTCCGGTACCGGGCGAGCGCGCGGTCGCCGTCGGCGGCGAGAGCCGTGGCGAGGCCGTCCAGTTCGTCGTCGAGGATCGTCAGCATCGCGCTGACCGGCGTCAGCGCCGGGTTCGGCAGGTGGGTGCGCAATGCGTCGGCCGTGGCCTCGAGCCGATCCAGGAGCAGCGCTTCCTTGCTGGGGAAGTAGTTGAAGACGGTCTTCTCGGACACCCCGCACGCCTCGCCGACGTCGGCCACCCGGACGGCGTCGAAGCCGCGTTCGAGGAACATCCGCGCGGCGGTGTCGGACAGCTGCCGGCGCATCGCCCGCTTCTTGCGCTCCCGCAGTCCTTCGACGGCCGGGCGGCCGGTCCCCGTTGTCGTCACGCGGCCATCCTACTTCAGCCACACGAAAAGTTCTGCTACTGTATTTTTACAGCAACTGAAGCAAGGGGCCCGCAATGTCCGAGATTCACATCGTTCGCGACTACCCGCACTCGCCCGTGAAGGTCTGGCGGGCCATGACCGACCCGGAACTGATCCCGTACTGGACTTCGACGGGGAAAGGCGCCCGCGCCGAGGGGTTCGAGCTGGTGGCCGGGACCAGGTTCCGGTTCGTCGCCAAGCCGATGCCCGGCTGGCGGGGCATCGTCGACTGCGAGGTGCTGGAGGTCCGCGAGCGCGAACTGCTGCACTACACCTGGATCGGCGCGGAAGGGGAGACACCCAGCCACGTCCGCTACCGGCTCGAGCCCACCGCCGAAGGAACCCGCTTCACGTACCACCACACCGGTTTCACCGGGATCGGCGGCTTCGCGATGGCCAAGCTGCTGGGCTCGGTCCGGGCCAGGATGCTCACCGTCGGCGTCCCCGCGCTGCTGGCCGAACTCGACGAGGCCGGCGCGCTGCTCCCGGGCGCGCCCTTGCGGCTGGCTCGCTCCCGATGAACGTCCCCGCGCAACTGCTCGCGCTCACCGCGGCGCTGACGCACCTGTGGATCTTCACGATGGAAAGCCTTCGCTTCAGCCGCCCCGAGGTGCACGCCATGTTCGAGGTGCGCGCGGCGGACCTCGCCGCGGTCCGCCCGTGGGCGTTCCACCAGGGCTGCTACAACGCACTCCTGGCCCTGCAGGTGCTCGCCGGGCTGGCCGCGGCCCACTCGGGCGCGATGGCGGGAGGCCAAGCCCTCGTCCTGGCCGCCAGTGGGTCGATGCTCGCGGCGAGCGTGGCGCTGATCGCGTTCGATCCCCGCCAGGGGCGGATCAAGGGATTGATCGGCCAGGGCGCACCCGCTCTGGCCACCCTCATCGCGCTGATGGCCTGAGTGATTCCGGCCGGGCGACATCGGCATGGGCCGTGTCTGTCAGTGGAGGTCCAGCAGCGTCTCGAGGCGAGCGGCAAGTACGTCGTCCATCTCACCGTCGATGATCACGCTCAGGATTCCGGCGTCACGATCGCGCGCGATGCGGAGCGCGAGTTCCGGCGTCCCGGCGATCGGATACGCGAACCACGTGCTGGGCGGAAGGTCTGCGTCCGTCTCCGGGACACCGGCTTCCAAAGCACCGTCGTCGAGCTCGTCCCAGCCATAGCCGACCAACGCGGCGGCGTACTCCACGACCTTGGTCAGGTTTCCCTCGAAAATCCAGCCGGCTACCCGATGCATGCAGGGATCATGCTCTGCTGAGTGTCCCTCGTGCATGGGTGGCGGGGCTTGTGCTCGCATCCTCGATCGGATGGCGATCTCCGAGCTTGCGTTCGAGCGCGCTCGAAGCTTTAGCGTCGCGGCCATGACGACACAGACCTGGATCATCACCGGCGCGACCCGCGGCCTCGGGCGCGCCCTGGCGGAATCGGCACTCGCGGCGGGTGACAACGTGGTGGCCGCGGTGCGCCGGTCCGAGCGCGTGGCCGACCTGGAAACCAAGTACCCCAACACCTTTCAGGCCGTGAGGTTCGACGCCCGCGACACCGGCGGGGCCACTGCCCTGGTACAGACGGCGATCGACCGCTTCGGGCAGCTCGACGTGCTCGTCAACAACGCCGGCCGGGCCGTGGTCGGCGCTATCGAGGAGGTCGGTGACGAGCAACTGCGTGAGCTGATGGAGCTGCACCTGTTCGGCCCGGCCGCGCTGGTCCGCGCGGCGCTGCCCGCCATGCGCGAGCGCGGGACCGGGACGATCGTGCAGATGAGCAGCCAGGGCGGGCGGCAGTCGTTCCCGGGCGTGGCCGCGTATTCGGCGTCGAAGTTCGCTCTCGAAGGCTGGTCGGAGTCCCTGGCGGGGGAGGTCGCGGGGTTCGGGATCCGGGTGATGCTCGTGGAGCCGAGCCGGTTCCGCACCGGGTTCAACGAGGACGGCGTGCTGGAGTTCGCGGAGCCGTCCGAGACCTACCGCGACGTGCTCGCCAGGGTGCGCGCGGACATGGCCGGGGCCGACGGCCGCCAGGAAGGCGATCCGGTGCGCGCCGCGGACATCATCGTGTCCCTGGTGCACGGCGACGACGTGCCGCTGCGGCTGCCGCTGGGCAGTGAGGCCGTCGAGCGGCTCACCCGCGCCTACCGGCGCGACCTCGAAGGCGTCGAGCGGTGGGCCGAGACCGCTCGCAGCGCCGATTTCGCCGATGTCCCGCCCTCTTCGCGGCCGATCTAGGCTGGACGGCATGGCCACGGACGAACTGCTGACCAGGGCGCTGGCGATGCTGGGCGACGACGACGTGTCGGTGGAGGCCATCCATCGGCTCACCGACGTGGGCGGGATGACCGAGCCGATGACGATCGCCGAGGTCGCCGACATGCTCGACATCTCGCCGCACACGCTCCGCTACTACGAACGCGCCGGGCTCGTCGAGGTCGGCCGCGACAGCAGCGGATACCGCGTCTACGACGAAGAAGCGGTGCGGCGCCTGGTGTTCCTGACCCGGATGCGGCTGTCCGGAATGCCGATGCGTGACCTGCAGCACTACATCGAGCTCGTGGACGCGGGGGAAAACACCGTGCCCGAGCGGCTCGACATGCTCGTCGAGCACCGCGACACCATCCGGCGGCGCATCCGCGAGCTGACGCTGTCCCTCGCCGCGACCGAGTACAAGATCGCCACGTACGGCGGCTCGGCCGGGCCGGAGACGACCTCCGGGCCGATGCGAGCCGAGGCCCGCTGACCGAGTCGCGCTCATCGAGGTTCGGCGAGGCCCGGACGCCGACGCAGATCGGCGTGGCGATCCGCCAGCCTGGCAGAGGCAACTCTGGTTCTCCGCTTGCCCGGACCTCATCGTGGCATGAGAGCGCGTTCCGGGTCACAGTCGTGAGGCTGTCCGGATCAGCTCGGCGAGGACGCGGGACCGGCTGTGCGCCGGCCAGACGATGTGGGTCGTGACCGGCGGTGCGTCGCTCAAGGGGACGGCCGCGTGCTCCTCCCACAGCCACGTGCGGGCGGACTCGGGGAAGACCGCCACCGTGCGGCCGAGGGCGATCAACTGGGCCAGCTGGGTCTGGTCGTGGATTTCGGGTCCTGGGCCGAGCGCGTGGGTGTCGTTGCCGGCCCAGCGGGCGAGGGGAAGATCGGGCACGTCCGCGATGTCGTTCAGGGACAACGTCTTCCGCTGGGCCAAGGGGTGTCTGGCGGGCAGGATCGCCACCTGCGGCTCCGTCATCAGCGCGACGCTGTCGAACCCGGTGAGGGAGTTGAACGGCGTGTGCATGAGCGCCACGTCGGCGCGGCCGTCACGCAGCATCTCCTCCTGCTCGCACGTTCCGCTCGGCAGGACCTCGATCTCGGCGGCGCCGGGCTCGGCCGCGTAGGCGTCGAGGAGCTTGTTCAGCAGTTCGTGGAACGCGCCCGCCTTCACCGCCAGCACCAGCCGGTCGCGGGAGCCGCCCTGGTGGCCGGCGCGGCGGGTGCGACGGACCGCGGCGGCCGTCGCGTCGAGCGCCACCCGACCCTCCTGCAGCAGGATTTCCCCGGCGCCGGTCAGCGAGACACCGCGGCGGTTGCGCTCCAGCAGCGTGACGCCGAGACGTCGCTCGAGCTGCTGGATCGCCCGGGACAACGGGGGTTGGGCGATGCCGAGGCGCTCGGCGGCCCGGCCGAAGTGCAGCTCGTCGGCGACGGCGATGAAATACCGCAGCTCGCGGGTCTCCACAGTGTCCATGCCACAGCGTACCCGCCCGTGATACCTCGCGAGTATCACAGCGCACCGGATCGGTGTTGGCCGCCGCGCCCGCCGGCGGGTGAGGATCGACGGCATGAGCACTGATCAACTCGAACATTCCCTGCCCGGTGGCACCTGGTCGCTGGGCGAGCTGACCGTGACCCGGTTCGGCTACGGCGCCATGCAGCTGGCCGGCCCCGGGGTCATGGGCCCGCCCGCCGACCGCGAAGGCGCGCTCGCCGTCCTGCGCAAGGCCGCCGACCTCGGCATCACCCACATCGACACCTCCGGCGCCTACGGCCCTCGCGTCACCAACGAGCTGATCCGCGAGGCGCTGCACCCCTACCCCGAAGAGCTGCACATCGTGACCAAGGTCGGCGCGCGCCGCGACGAACAGGGCGGCTGGCCCCCGGCGCGGCAGCCAGCCGACCTGCGCAGGGCTGTGCACGAGGACCTGGAGACCCTCGGCGTCGAGCGGCTCGACCTGGTCAACCTCCGCCTCGGCAACGCGCAGGGACCGCAGCCCGGCTCGCTCGCCGAGGCGTTCGAAACCCTGGTCGAGCTGCAGCGTGACGGCGTGATCCGGCACCTCGGCGTGTCCAACGCCACGCCGGAGCAGGTCGCCGAAGCGCGGGCGATCGCGCCGATCGTCTGCGTGCAGAACGCTTACAACCTCGCCCATCGGCACGACGACGAGCTGATCGACGCCCTCGCGAGTGACGGCATCGCCTACGTGCCGTTCTTCCCGCTCGGCGGGTTCAGCCCGCTGCAGTCCTCGACGCTGTCGGCCGTCGCCACGCGATCGGGCACGACGCCGATGTCGGTCGCCCTGGCCTGGCTGCTGCACCGGGCACCGAACATCCTGCTCATCCCGGGCACCTCGTCGGTCGAGCACCTGACCGAGAACGTCGCGGGCGCGGCCACCACCCTGTCCGCCGACGATGTGGCCGAGCTGGACCGGATCGGCCGGCCGTGACGCACAACGGCGGCGGGTCGGCGTTCAGTATCCAGAAGGATGTTCCGAGAGCCAGTCGGCATGGGAGTGCTTGATGGTGTCGCGTTCGCTGGTCGTCGGCAGCAGGACGTCGGCGCCACCGTCGTAGGGATGGTGGATCCGGTCGAAGGACGAACTGGCGATCATCACCCCGACGGTGGCGTCCTCGGCCGCGGCGCGGAGTAGGTCGTCCACGAGACCGGATCGCCACGGTTTGCGGCTGGCGTACAGGTGGGTGTAGGTGATGAAGTCCGGGTCGGTTTCTTCCTCGTCGGTGCGGACGGACATCCAGTGACGAGCACCCGGGTTCCAGAGCGCGTGCTGCGCGGACAGTGCCGGGGGTTCGGATGCGTCCGACCAGTCGGTGGTGACGATCCGGACGTCCTGTCCGTGGAACAGTTCGTCCAGAACCGTGTTGTAGCGGTGGAGCACGATGTCGTACTCGGAGTCGGCGTCCGGATAGCGCTTGGAGCCGGGCAGGCTGTGGAATCGCACCCACCGGTCGTCATAGGCCTGCTTCAGGTGATCGGCCAGCGGGGGGCATGCCGGCCACTGACGCCGCCACAGGGTTGACAGGTCGTTAGCCGGCACGTGATCACCTTTCTCTGCTGGCAGTCTCTTCGCCTCCGTCGGGGCGCCTGGGCCAGCTGAACCTACGCGCGGGGTGATCCGCGTGCAGCTTGTTTGTCCGCTCGTCGGCATGAGCGGACGCGGATTGGTGAGTGTTCCTCCGAGGACGACTTCCAGCCAACGGCACGAGCAGATGATTCGTTGCGCACGGCCCGCTGAGATGACGCCGGGCGTCAGGGCCAGGTGTGCGCCGAGGCGGCGAACGTCTCGGGCTTGCTGTGCACGGGCACCACGCAGAGCAGGTGACCGCCCGGCGCTCGTAACGTGTGGGCGTCCAGCCAACTGGATACCGGCTCGGCACCCAACCCTGTGAGGCGGGCAACCTCTGCGGCCAGGTCGTCGGTCTCGATGTCGACGTGGTAGCGCGGGGCACCGTCGTCGACGGCCTGGACGACGGTGAACAGGTCGGGCACGGCACCGGCCAGGACGGTGAACTGTTCCTGTCCCGGCGCGGGATGGGCCGGGACGCCCAGCGCCGCGGACCAGAAGTCGGCTGCCGCGCCGGCCTGGGAAGCGGGGGCGTCGATGAGGATCCCGACCAGTCGGCTGCGATGCATGGTCTCCACGCTATCCACAACTAGGGAGCGTGACGCGGCGGCCGGCCGGATACTGGGCAGATGGTGACCGGCGAGCGCGCCCGAGACGTGACTTTCCCCAGCGCAGGCGCAATGCTGGCGGGAACGTTTGCGGTACCCGACAGCCGCGACCCGGCGCCCGGAGTGGTCATGGTCGGCGGCTCCGGGCCGTCGGACCGCACCAACGACGACTTCTTCCCGCCGATCCAGCAGGGACTCGTGGAGGCCGGGTTCGCCGTGCTTTCGTACGACAAGCGCGGTGTCGGCGGGTCGTCCGGCGACTGGCTCGCGGGCACGATCGACGACTTCGCCGTCGACGCTGTGGCAGCACTGGACTTCCTTCGCGCCCAGCCTGAGGTACATGCCGAGACCACCGGTCTGTTCGGGCACAGCGAAGGTGGCTGGGTGGTTCTGCGCGCCGCGGCGGGTGGGGATGTGCCTTGGGTGATCACCAACGGTTGCCCCGGCATGACACCCGCCGCTCAAGACCGTTACGCGCTCGCCACCGCTCTTCAGGCGGTTGACGGCATCACCCCCGACGAGGCCGACATCGCATTGGCTGTGTACGACCAGCTCGTCGAAGCCGGTCGTCGCGGCGCCGACTTCGCCGAAGCGACGCGGTTGGTTCAATCTTTCTCGATCCCCGCCTCCGTTGAAGAGCTGTTCGGCGAATACTGGTCAGAGACCGACGAAAGCCTCTGGGAGTTCACCAAGCGCAAACAAGACCACGATCCGATCCCGGACGTGCTTCGGTTGCGCTGCCCGCACCTGGCGACCTTCGGCGGCGCCGACGAACTGGTTCCGGTCGCGGACAGCATCGGCCTGTTCGCGACGGCTGTCTGCCGTGCCGAACGGCATCCGCGAGCCACCCTGACCGTCGAGCTGTTTCCCCACGCCGACCACCGTGTTCAGGTACGCGGTGCGACCGCCCTGGTGCCCGGCTACGTCGAAACCTTGGCCCGGTGGATCACCGTGGGTTCGTGGCCGTGGTGACGAAGTTGTGGGCGACCTCGTGCAGCTTCACGTTCTGCTCTTGTGACGCCTTGACGAGCAGCTTGAAAGCTTCGTCGGGCGGGATGCAGTGCAGGGCCATGAGGATGCCCTTCGCCTGATCGATCACCGCGCGGGAGGTCAGAGCGGCGCGTAGCTGGCCCATGGTCTCGCGGGCGGCTTGGTGACGGCGGGTGCTGCGCAGCGCCGCTTCGGCGGCGGCGGTGTACAGGTCCAGCAGTGCTGCGTCGAGCGCGCCGAAGCTGTTGCCTCCGGTGTCGTACAGATTGAGCGAGCCGCGGTACTCACGGTCGACGAACAGCGGGGCGGACAGGGAGGCGACGACCGCGGACTCCTTCGCGGCGGTGGCGAACTCGGGCCACCGTTGTGCCGCATCGGCCACCTTCACTCGTTGCACTTCGCCGGTTTGGACGGCTTCCAGGCAAGGTCCTCGCCCGGCGTCGTACTGTGCCTGATCGACGCGGTGCGCGGTGTCACCGGTCGCTGTCGCGGTGTAGGGGACACCGTCGCGCAGCAGCGTGATGCTGGCGATCTCCGCGTCCGGTACGGCGTGGATGACCTGCTGGCACACCCGCTGCAGGACCACCGGCAGTTCCTCTTCCTCCGCGAAGGTGCCGGCCAGCCGGTCCAATGCGGCAGTGACCTCGTCCACTCTTCGCGCGGCGTCCCGCTCGTAGAGCAGGTCTTCGTCCATGTGGTGCTCCTCGGGGTGGTCTGCGCAGCGTCTCGGGTGATCGAGCGTTCACAGGGTGGAGGCATGGTGGCGGCCTGCTTGCTGCATCACACAGTAGGCGTCGCCGGGTGACCTGTGCAGGCTTGGAGCGGGCTGTTGCCCTGAGCGGACCGGTCGGTCGACCGCTTCGGCCAACATCGAGGTGCGAGAGATGACCACCCGCGCCGCACACCAGTGGTGGCGTCGGCAAAGCACGCTCGAAAAGGGCGATCCGGACGGATCGTGACAATCCGCGTACGCCATGGCGTGATTCGGCGGACGTTTTACTCAGCTGCTCGATATCCGGCGAAGTTTCCACAGAACCGGTGGTTCGCGAATTGTGGACTCCACAGTCGACAGTGGCGATCGCTGTCCTGACCGGACAGTCCACAAAGAGCACGAACCAATGAGCCAAGCACCGGCGGCGAGGCTAACTTGAGTCCTACGTGGGACCGCGCTTCGGCGGTTCCGGCGGTCGAAACAAGTTTAACTGGGGAGTTCCACCGACTCGTGCGTGCCACCTGGAAACAGCAGTGGGCACTGGGGAGACCGTTGTGCCCTATTCACGTGAGTTGCTCGGCTGTCTGGCCGAATTCGCCGAAACCCGATCCGAATCCCTTGTGCTCGTCATGGGGGCCGAGCGGGTGACCTGCGCCGAGCTCGCCGCCATGGCATGTCGGCCTACCACGGCATCGAGGCGCTGCACGCCCCGGAGGGCAGCCGGGTGGCCCTGCACGCGACCAAGTCGCCGCGGACCGTTGCGCTGATCGTCGCCTGCCTGCTCGCCCGGCGGCCGGGAAGTGCACAAGATCGGCGTCACGGATCGGGGGTTCGGCATGCGCGCGGGCACCGTCCGTCGTGCTGAACTACGCGCCACTGACCACGGTGCTGATGAAGCCCGGCCGCGCCACCGACGGCAACGATGCTCTTCCGGCTGCTGCTGGACACCTACGACAGGCTTCGTCGAGCACGCGGGCGCGCACCCGGGCGCCGTACTCCTCGCCGGGCGGGACGGCGGCGGGTGATCGGGCTGACCATCGGCCCGAAGCGCAGCCGCGACGTCGTGGTGGCGATCGCGGCCAGGGTGATCCACGGATCCGCCACCGCGGTCACCGGCTCACGCCAGCGGAGGTGGTCCCACACGAAGACGCCGTGCCAGCCCGCATCCTCGGCTTCGGCGGCGAGGCGGGCGACGAGCGCCGGGTCGGCCAGTTCGCCGAACAGCGGGAGCCAGAGCGCGTGCTGTGGGGTCATAGCGGTGACGTTATGAGCCGGAGCTCATCGTGAAAAGCAATGAAAACTGCTCAACTCGATAAGTTCTGCCGATGCTCGCTGCGGTAGCGGAACTCGCGCAGGGCAATCGTTCCGGCGCGGGCTTCGACGCCGATCATGCGACCGGTGAACCCGGCCGCGACCTCGGTGGAGAGGTAGCGGCCGTCGAACGCGCCGAGGACCCGGTCTTCCTCGCCGAGCACCGACAGCTCGAGGAGGTCCGGCTCGTCGGCTTCGTGCAGCGGGCCGGACGGATCCGGCCGGAGCGCCCGGATCCGCAGCGACACGACCGGCCCCGCCGCCACCTCGGTGACGGCCTGCACGACCGGGCCGATCGCCAGCGTGGCCGCCACCTTGGCGCCGTCGGCGATCAGGCCGTACCAGTGGCGGTCGTCGAGGCGGACCACGAACGCGGCCGTGCCGCGGGATACGTCGAGGCTGGCCACCGCCGTCCAGTACTCGTCGAGGGCGCGGGTCAGCAGGGGGCGTCCCGTCGTGAGGACCAGCTCGCCCGGTCGGGCCCGGCGGGTGAAGGTCTCGGGCCCGGCACCCGGGGCCACCCAGCGCGGGTGCGGCTCGGCGAAGTCGTCCGTGAAGCTGTTGTCCGCCGGCGGGACCGGGTACCGGTCCTCGGCCACGACCGGCCAGCCGTCGACCCAGTCCACCCCGGCCAGGAAGGTTTCCCGGCCGTTGACGTGGAACTGCGGGGTCTTCCCGCGCGGCCGGACGCCCAGGTACACCATCGCCCAGCTGCCGTCGGCGCACTCGACCAGATCGGCGTGCCCGGTGTTCTGCACCGGGTGGGTGCTGCTGCGGTGGGTCAGGATCGGGTTCGCGGGCGCCGGTTCGTACGGGCCCTCCAGTGCGCGGGCGCGCGCGACGGTGACGGCGTGGCCGCGTTCGGTGCCGCCTTCGGCGAGCAGCAGGTACCACCAGCCGTCGACGCGGTAGAGGTGCGGGCCTTCCGGCGCGGCCATGCCCGTGCCGTTCCACAGCAGCCGTGGCTCGCCGAGCATCGCGCCCGTCCCGGGGTCGATCGGGACGCTCGCGATGCCCGGCAGGTCCGGCCGGAAGGACGCCCAGGTGAGGTGGCAGACGCCGGCGTCGTCCCAGCAGAGGTCGGGGTCGATGCCGTCGGTGCCGGGCACGTGCACCGGGTCGGACCACGGGCCGGCCGGGTCCGCCGCCGTCACGATCAGGTGGCCGCGGCCTTCGAGGATGTTCGTGGTGATCAGGTGGAAGCGGCCGTCGTGGTGCCGCAACGTCGGCGCGAAGATGCCGGTGTTCGCGGCGCCTTCGCTCGGCGGCAGCTGGCCGGGCCGGGTCAGCGCGTGGCCGATGAGCTCCCACGAGACGAGGTCGGTGCTGCGCCGGATCGGGACACCCGGCACGTACTCGAAGCTGGAGTTCGCCAGGTAGTACGTGTCGCCGACCCGGCAGATCGACGGGTCGGGGTGGAAGCCCGGCACGATCGGGACCGTCATCGTGTCTCCCTAAGGTTGCCCGCCGCCGTCCGCGGCGGGCACCCCGCGGGGATCAGGCGGTGCAGGTCTTGTTGCGGTTGATGCAGTTGACGACCTGGTTCATGATGCTCTGCGACATCACGTTCGCGAAGTCGTCGTGGTCGGACAGGGGATTGTGCTTTTCGGACGGGAACGAGTCCACTTTGTACTGCTTCTTGACCTGGATGTCGTGCGGGATGTCGTAGACCAGCGTGGTCCGCAGCTGCGGCACCGCCGTGAACCCGGCGGCGCAGCGGCCGTTCC
This sequence comes from Amycolatopsis bullii, assembly GCF_014654205.1. Taxonomy (GTDB): domain Bacteria; phylum Actinomycetota; class Actinomycetes; order Mycobacteriales; family Pseudonocardiaceae; genus Amycolatopsis; species Amycolatopsis plumensis. The sequence goes on along the minus strand of NZ_BNAW01000033.1, from coordinate 51,996 downwards.
GGTCCGGGAACACGATGTGCGTGCGGTGGTTGGCGCTGTCGGTGTTCTTGCCGTCCCAGCAGCTCGGGAAGTCGTGGATCCGCTCCACCTTGCTGCCTTCGGGGCAGATCGGGTACTTGTCGGTCAGCCGGTTCTCGAAGCCGGTGCAGGTCCACGCGGCCCGGGTGTTCTTCGTGCCGTTGATCGACGGCTTGGCGTCACCGGACAGGGCGCGCAGGAACTTCGGCATCGCGACGACCTTGCCGGCCGCGCTGCCGCGGAAGGTGATGCCGACCTTGGCCGGGCGCTGGATCCGGCCGTCGTTCTCCGGCAGCTCGTTGTTCGCGTCCGGGCCGGGCAGCGGCGGCGTCGCCGTGGCGCCACCGTTGTTGCCGTTGTTGCCGCCCTGGCCGAGGCTGCAGGGAGCGAGGGCGTCGAAGCCCTGGGGTTTGGCGGCGGTGCGGCCGATGGCGATGGCCATCCGGTCGATGGTGGCGACGCGCTTGTCCTTGAGCGGGCCGAGGATGGCGTTCTGGACGAAGTTGGGGCCGCCTTGGCCCTGGGTGCTGACCAGCCGCTGGTTCGCCTCCTGGAGCTGCGTGTTCAGCAGCTGGAGGTTGCGGTCCACTTCGGCCTTGGCCGACGCCGGGACGGCGGGCAGCTTGCTCGCGACGTCCGGGCAGGTGATCTGCTGGGCCGCGCCGCCGGGGGCGCCGCCGCCGTTGCTCGCGGGGTTGCCGCCGGTGCCGGCCTGTTCCTTGAGCGTGCAGGGGGCGAGGGCGTCGAGGCCCTGCGGTTTGGCGGCGGTGCGGCCGATGGCGATGGCCATCCGGTCGATGGTGGCGACGCGCTTGTCCTTGAGCGGGCCGAGGATGGCGTTTTGGACGAAGTTGGGGCCGCCCTGGCCGCGCGTGCTGATCAGCCGCTTGTTGGCCTCGTCGATCTGGGTGTCGAGCAGGTCGAGGTTGCGGTTGACCTCGGCCATCGCCGAGTCGGGGACGTCCGGGAGCCGGCTGGCCACGTCCGGGCAGGTGATCACCGGGGAGGCGGCGGCCTGGGCCGCCTGGTCGCGGTCGCCGTCCGGGGACTTCGCGGGCGGGTTCTTCTCTTCGTCACCGGTGTCGATGCGGACAACCGGCCAGAAGTAGGCGGATTTGTCGCCGTTTTTGCAGGTGGTTCCGGCGGCTTCGAGGCTCTTGTTGTTCGAGTCCGCGTTCGACGAGAGGTTGCCGACGTAGTCGTGCAGGTGCTGGGCACCGTTGCGGACGCCGGGCTGCGCGACGAAGTTGTCCGGGTTGAAGTGCTGGTTTTCGTTGCGGCCGCAGTCGACGGTGAAGGTGCCGGTGGACGCGCCGCGCGAGTTCGCGGGCTCGAAGTTGTTCGGCTTCACCTTCAGGATGTCGATGTAGAGCGCCGGGTCGGCTTCGTCGGCGCTGGCCTGGTCGGACGCGCCGAAGGTGGTCGCCGCCGTGATGCCGCCGGCGGCCACGGCCAGGGCCATGACGCCGGTGGCGATCTTGGTTCGTCGGGAGATGCGGTGCTTTCCCGCGGTTCCGGGCATGCAGGGGCTCCAGGGGGTTCAAAGGGAAGAGATTCCACTGGCCCGACACCAGTGGAGCGGTTCTCTGTTAGCGATAACAATGTCCACCTCGTGAAGAGTCGACGGATTCTTTCCGGGCGACTCAACGGGGGGCGGGCACGGCGTAATCGTGACCCGTGCGCGTCCCGTTGTCCAGTGCTTTGTCGCGTGAGGAAAGAGATCGGAAATGTGGTGAACCGCCGTGAACCCGCAGCCGTGTACCCCGGTGAAGCGTGGAGTGCGGGCCTCAGTCGTCCAGCATGGTCAGGGTCGGCGTCTCGCCTGGTCCGACGGGGAAGTAGGCGAGGAACGTGACGCCGTCGCCTTCGGGGTCGAACCGGGCGATGCGCGCCGATTCGGGCTCGTGGAAGACGTCGCCCGGAGTGAGCACGGTTTCGGGTTCCCCTTCGATCTGGTAAACGGCCGAGCCCGTTTCGATGCTGCCGAACACCGGTCCGTTGTGGACGTGCGGGCCGAGGTGTTCGCCCGGCGCGATGGTGATCCGGCGGATTTCGACGTGATCGATCACGCGGGGCGCCGCCAGCTGCTGGTCCACCAGCAGGGTGCGGGTGAAGGCCGGGACGGCGGCGGGCTCGCCATCGCCGGCCGGGTCCCCCAGTTCGGTCGGGGTGCCGTCGGCGGGGAGCTCCTCGATCGCCAGGTGGGTCATCGGCGTCGTGTCGGTGGCGCCGTGCCAGTGCCACTCGCCGGCGGCGACGCGGACCGTGTCGCCCGGCCGGATCAGCTGGGCCGGGCCGCCGCGGCGCTGGACGTACCCGGTGCCTTCGGTGACGACGAGGACCTGGCCGAGCGGGTGCCGGTGCCAGCGGGTGCGGGCGCCGGGGGCGAACTGGACGCGGTCGACCCGGGTGCGGGACGGGCCTTCGGGGACCGCGAGCGAGGTGATCCAGGCGCTGCCGGTGACGGCCTCGGCGGGGGCGGCGGTGCTGGTGGCCGGAACGCGGCGGACGTGCATGACGGGTCTCCTCGGGTCAGTGGGCGGTGAGCAGCGCGAGCACGCCGGAAACGGCCTGGTCGAACGGCTCGGGGGAGCCGGCGGCGCGGGCGAGCACGTACCCGCCCTGCAGGACGGCGACGATCGTGGCGGCCAGGGCCGCGGTGTCCAGGGAGGCGGACAGCTCACCCGCTTCCCGGCCTTCGTCGAGGACTTCGGCCAGCCGGATGCGCACGCGGGTCAGCGTCTCGTCGACCGGGGCGCGCAGCTCCGGGTCGGCGATGATGTCGGGGTCCTGGGTGAGCCGGCCGATCGGGCAGCCCTTGAGCACTTCGCGCTCGCGCCGCAGGTACGCGGTGATGCGCTCGACGGCGGTGCCGGGCGTGCGCAGCTGCTCGTCGGCGGCGGCCAGCAGTTCTTCCGCGCTGCGCCGCACGGCGGCCAGCGCGAGGTCCTTCTTGCCAGCGAAGTGGTGGTACATGCTGCCCTGGCCGGCGCCCGCGCGCTGCTGGATGGCCTTGGGGCTGGTGCCGACGTAGCCGCGTTCCCACAGCAGCTCGCGGGCGCTCTCGACGAGTTCGTCCCGGGTTCCCATGGGCGCTGACTGTACATACTAGTAGGTACAGAATCAACGCTGTCACACTTCTCCGCCGGGCGGTGTCTTGAGGCTGGACACGCTCGAGAGGAGAACGTCGTGGACTTGGCCCTGTGGATCGCGGCCGGCCTGCTGGCCGTCGTGGCGCTGACCGGAGGCGCCGGCAAAGTGTTCGTGCGCAGGGAGAAACTGGCGGCCGCGCCGGGCGGGGAATGGACCGCCGACGCCGCTCCCGGCTTCGTCAAGAGCCTCGGCGCGCTGGAACTGCTCGCCGCACTCGGCCTGGTCCTGCCCGCGGTGACCGGTATCGCGCCGGTGCTGGTGCCGGTGACCGCCGCCTGCTGGGTGCTGCTGATGGTGGGTGCGATGATCACCCACGTCCGCCACGGCAGTGCCGGGTTCGCCGTGCTGAACCTGGCCTACCTGGCCGTGGCGGCGTTCGTGGCCTGGGGCCGGTTTCCGGCATGAGGGGAGGAGACGGGATGACCGAGGCGTTCGTCGCCCACCGGAACCTGTTGTTCACGGTGGCCTACGAGATGCTCGGCTCGGCGGCCGACGCGGAGGACGTCCTCCAGGAGACGTGGCTGCGCTGGGCCGAGGTCGACCTGTCGGAGGTGCGTGACGAGCGCGCGTACCTGGTCCGGATCACGACCCGGCTTTCGCTCAACCGGCTGCGCACGATGCAGCGCCGCAAGGAGGCGTACGTCGGGCCGTGGCTGCCGGAGCCGCTGCTGACGACGCCGGACGTGGCCGAGGACGTCGAACTCGCGGAAAGCGTGTCGATGGCGTTGATGCTGGTCCTGGAGACGCTCTCGCCGACCGAACGCGCGGTGTTCGTGCTGCGTGAGGTGTTCGACGTCGGCTACGCCGAGATCGCGGAGGCGGTGGGGAAGACCCCGGCGGCGGTCCGGCAGATCGCTCATCGCGCCCGGCAGCACGTCGACGCGCGACGTCCGCGGGAGGTGGTTTCGGCCCAGGAGACCCGGGCGGTGCTGGAGTCGTTCCAGCGGGCTCTGGAGGGCCGTGACCTGCAGGGGCTGCTGGACTTGCTGGCGCCGGACGTGGTGCTGCTGAGCGACGGCGGCGGCGTGAAGCAGGCGGCCCTGCGCCCGGTGTCGGGAGCGGACAAGGTGGGCCGCTTCATCGTGGGCGGGATCGGCAAGACGGAGATCGAAGTGACCGGCGTGCCGATGACCGTGAACGGCAACCCGGGCCTGGCACTGCACGTGGACGGCGCGTTCGACGGCGTCATGGCGGTCCGCGTCGAGGGCGGCCGGATCAGCGGGCTGTACTTCGTCCGGAACCCGGAGAAGCTGACGCGGGTGGCGTCGGAGACGCCGTTGACCCTGCGCTGAGGGATCCACTGAGCACGGGAGCCGGCGGCGTGCTTCCCCGCACACCGCCGGTTCCGCTTCACCCCAGCCGCTTGTTCCAGTCCTCGAACGCGTTCACCAGGTCCTCCGGCGCCCCGGTGTCCCGCAGGCGGCGGACTTCCGCCTCGATGTAGGCCCGGTACAACGGCACCAGCCCCGCCGCCAGCTCCGGCTCCACCTCGGCCGGGTCCAGCGGGTGACCCGCGCGCACCTGCCGCGCCAGCCGGACCAGTGACGCGGCCGGAGCGTCGGCCGAGCTCAAGTACCACTCGATCGCTTCGTCGTTGTTCGCCGCGCGGCCCGTCGGCGTCGTTCCCGAGTAGCGGAACCTGACCGGGAACAACACCGCCTTCGTGAACCAGACCTTGTCCACCAGCAGCCGCTTCGGCGTGCGGAACTCGGCCGTCACCTCGTCGGTGGCCAGCACCGCGATCGCGAAGCGCGCGCTTTCCAGCAACAGCTCCGCCGCCGACGGGCGGGCGACCTCCGCGCGGACGTCGTCACCCAGCAGCACCCGGCCGTCGTCGGCCAGCTGCAGGCGGTCCAGCGCCGGGAAGCGGCCGTCGTCGCGGCCTTCGCGCAACGCCGGCAAGGACGCCCAGAACACCGACAGCTTGCGGTGCAACGGGCTTCGCTCCTGCAGCTCCTTCGTCGTGTTCTCGACCAGCGAGCCGCTGTCGCTCTCGGTGAGCACCAGGGCCAGGTCGATGTCGCTCGCGGCCGCGGAGTAACCGCCGTAGGCCAAACTGCCCAGCAGGTAGGCGCCGATCAGGCGCTCTCCCAACGCTTCCCGGTACGCTCCGGCGGCCTCGAGCGCGATTTCCCGGGCGGCGTCGGCCGGTTCGGTGGTCGTCACGCCGCCACCGTATCGCGCCGAGCGCACTCCGCGATGCGGTCGGACACCACGCCGATCACCTGCCACGCCCGGTCCAGCACGGTGATCGCCGCTTCCGGCGTCCAGTCGGTGCGCCGCCGCAGCACTTCGTAGCCCATCTCGAGGTGCTCGACGTCCGCTTCGTCGTGCAGCTCGAAGTATTCGTCGTCGGGGAACGCCTTCGTGCCCGCCTGGCTGAACACGAGGCTGCCGGCCTCGAGGGCCAGGTGCGCCAGGACCGCGCGCTGCACGCCGGGCAGGATCGCGAACTGGTCGACGAACCAGGACGCGCCCATCTCGATCACCGGGTCCCAGACGAGCTCCCGGTCGTCGGCGCGGCTGCGGGCCAGGATCTTGTCGTGCCCGACCTCTTCGGCCTGGTGCTCGCACGCGAGCGCGCGCAGCTCCGGGTCGCTCTCGAAGGTCACGCGGGCGCTGATCATCCGCTGGAAGGCGTTCGACCACGGCTGGAGGTAGGTGAGCACCGCCTTCTTCGTCTCGGCCGGGGTGCTCTCGTCGGTCAGCAGCCGGATCAGGTCCGACCCCTCGTACTCCCGCTGCCGCTGCTCGTTGTGGCGGGCCACGCGCTCGACGTCCTGCTCGGTCACGATCTGCTCCTCAAGGTCGGTCTATCCGAGGTCGACGGGCGAAAGGGGGGAGGGCGGCGGCCGGTCGAAGACCGGGAAGCGGAAGTAGGTGGTCACGTCGCCGGCCCGGCCCGCCGCGCGGAAGCTCACCAGTTCCAGCACACCCCGGCTGCCGCTCAGCGGCCCGGGCGCCAGCGCGGCGGCGAGCGTGCGGAACCGCCCGGGGTCCACGCCCTGGTCGTGCAGCAACGCGGCCGTGCGCTCCACGGCTTCGCGGTCGTCGGGCACCAGGGCGGGCAGCCGCAGGTACGTGGTGGACTCCGCGGCGCGGTCCACACCGGACCGGAAGGCCAGGCAGCTCAACGCCGCCTCCCCGGCGCCCTCGCCGTCGCCGGCCAGCGTCCGGTAAGCGCTCTGTGCGCGGCCGGAGTCGTGGTGCAGGGCCACCGAAGCGACCCGCTCGACTTCGGCGAGGCCCGCGTCGTGGTTGCGGTAGTAGATCTTGACCCGGGCCTGGGCGTCGTCGGTCAGGTCGACGGCGAAGAACTCGATCTCGCGGTCGCCTTCGACAGTTTCGACACGGCGGCGCGTGTCGGCCCAGGCTTCGCCGAGACCGAGCTGGGCCATGGCTTCGGCCACCGCGGCCTCGCGTTGCGCGTGGGGCCACGAGTACAGGCCGAAATACGTCTTGTGCACCAAGCCGGACGGTGGCCGCCAGGCGATCGAATGCCACAGCGGGGCCGGCGACGGGCGGCCCGCGCGCGGGGTGAACGTCTCGCGCACGTGGTCGAGGCGCCGGGTCCGGAAAACGCTGTCACCAGGCCAGACCACCTCGTGGCCGAGGCTGTCGAACAGCACGCGCAGCTCCGGCCGGTCGCCGGACCAGTTGACCGACATCTCGGCCGGGAACCCGTCGTCCGCCACATAGGACGGCTGGACGGGGGACGGCCCGATCCGCTCGTGCGCCCACGGCGGCAGCAGCGACCGCAACATCCGGGTGGTCCGGACGGACTGCTCCACGGGGACGTCGAGCGCTTCGCAGGCGGTGGACCACAACCCGCACAGGAAGTCGCCGAAGAGACGACCCTGCGCCGGATAGTTTTCCCTTATATATTCAGGAAACTCCGGCGCGCGACTCGTCACGAGCGGATGCTATCAGTTGGATGCTTGCTCAACTAAAAGGCTGCACCCGGGTGGTCCAGTCAATTGCGCCATGTGGGTACGCCGGTGCCCGCCGCGGCCACGGAGGGCCACAACGGACACCGGCGTTGTCCAGTCAGGACAAGACCGGACAACGCGCAGGTCTCAGACCCGCGCGGGCACCACGGTCATCGCGTGCTTGACGAGCCGGATCAGCGCGAGCTTGCTGGAGTCACGGTCGCGTGCGTCACACATGACGATCGGCACACGGTCCGGGACCACCAGCGCCTCGCGGATCTCGTCGGCGGTGTAGCGGGGTGCGTTGTCGAAGCAGTTCACCGCGACGACGAACGGGATCTTCCGGCGCTCGAAGAAGTCGATCGCGGCGAAGCTGGTCTCCAGCCGCCGGGTGTCGACCAGCACGACCGTCCCGATCGCCCCGCGGGCCAGGTCGTCCCACATGAACCAGAAGCGCGCCTGGCCCGGCGTCCCGAACAGGTACAGCACGTGCCGCGGCGAGATGGTGATCCGGCCGAAGTCCAGCGCGACCGTCGTGGTCGTCTTCCGCTCGACGCCGGACAGGTCGTCGACGCCGGCGCTCGCCTCGGTGAGCACCTCTTCGGTGGTCAGCGGGGGGATCTCGCTGACCGAACCGACCATCGTGGTCTTCCCCGCGCCGAAACCGCCCGCGACGATGATCTTGACCGGCGTGGGGACCATGTCCGCCCCTGTGCCGTCAGTACTTGATGAGGCCATCGAGAACCGCCTGGAGTGTTTCGAGGTCCGGCGACTGCGCCGGGTTATGGGTGGGCGACCGCGTGATGACGAGGCCGCGTTCGATCAGGTCGCCGACGAGCACCCGCACGACCCCGAGCGGGATCTTGACGTAGACGGCGATCTCGGCGACGGACACCGGGTGGCGGCACAGCTGCACGATCGCCACGTGCTCCGGGCCCAGCCCGGCCGGTTCCTGCTCCGACCGCAGGGTCATCACCTGCGTGGACAGGTCCAGCCGCGCAGCGCCGGCCGGGGTCCGGCCGCTGGTGATCGTGTACGGCCGGACCAGTGGTCCGGCGGCTTCGTCGTACCAGCCGTCTTCGGCACTCATGTGGCCTCCCGCAGCACCGACGCCGCTTCTCGCGGCGCGGACGCCATGTAGTCACCGACGCGCTTGACGAGCCGGCTCATCTCGTAGGCGATCATTTCGACGTCGACGTTGTCCGCCGCCAGCACGGCGAGGCAGGCACCTTGACCGGCCGCGGAGACGAACAGGTAACCGCGTTCCATCTCGATCATGTTCTGCAGCACCGGACCGCGGTTGAACTGCTTGCTCACCCCCTTGGCCAGGCTCTGCAGGCTGGAGGCGATGGCCGAAAGCTGGTCCGAGTCGTCCTTGCTCATCCCGGCCGACTTGCCGATCAGCAGCCCGTCGGCGGACAGCACGATGGCGTTCTGCGCGCCGACCACGCGGTTCACCATGTCGTCGAGCAGCCAGTTGAGATCGGGTTTGGGGCTCCCGTACTCGTTCATTCGACTTCAGACCCTGACTTTCCTTTGTGGACTTTCCGGTGTGTGGTCGGGGATTACGCGTCGTCCGGTCCGCCGCGCCCGCGGCGGGTGCCCTTGTGGAACGCCGCGAGCGTGCGCGCGGTGCCTTCGCCCGGGGCCACGACCTCGTCCTGGCTGTCGTCGGGTTCGTTCTCGAGCTGGGCGACGAGGTTCTGCTGCGGCTCCCGCCGGGGCAGCCGGGGCCGGTTGTCGGTCGGCTGCACGTCCGTTGCCGGGGTGATGGCCGCCGGCTCCGGCGGCGCCGCCGGCACCGAGGGGAGGGCGTCGGGCGGGGTGAGGGCGCGTGCCGGGTACGGCCTCGGTTTGGTGTCTCGCTTCATCGGGATCTGACCGCTGAACGAGCTGGGTGTGTCCATCGTGCGGAGCGGGCTTTCTTCTGCCTGCGGCGCCGGCGCGCCCACCGGGGCGAGGACCGCGGTGTCCTCCGCGGGGGTGGACCCGGGGCCGCCGTCCTCGCCGGCCAGGTGCTGGGTGGGGATCAGGACGGTGGCGCGCAGCCCGCCGTAGCGGGACGGGTCGAAGGTGACGGTGATGCCGAGCCGGGCCGCCAGCCGCGCGACCACGAACAGGCCGAGGCTGGAGTCCGCGCGCAGCGCCATCGCGTCGAACTCGGGGGCTTCGGCCATCATCGCGTTCGCCCACTCGCGGACGCCGTCCTTCATGCCGAGCCCCTGGTCCGACACGTCGACGACGACACCGCGCGCGACCATCCGGCTGGTCACCTCGACCGGCGAGCCGGGCGGCGAGAACGACGTCGCGTTGTCGACCAGCTCGGCGACGAGGTGGATCGTGTCGGCCACCGCGGCGCCGACGATCGAGACGTCGGGCACCTGCTCGACCTGGACCCGCGCGTACTGCTCGGTTTCCGAAACCGCGGCGCGCAGGACCTCCATCAGCGGCACCGGCTTGCGCCAGCGGCGGCCGGGCTGCTTGCCGCCGAGGATGATCAGGTTCTCGGTGGTGCGGCGGGCGCGGGCGGCGAGGTGGTCGAGCTGGAACAGCGACGCCAGCTGCGTCGAATCCTCTTCGCGGGCTTCCATCTCGTCGAGGATCTGCAGCTGCTGGTGGACGAGGACCTGGTTGCGGTGCGCGATGCCGAGGAACACGTTGTGCACGCCGCTGCGGGCCTTGGCCTCGCTCGCCGCGGCGTTGACCGCGGTCAGCTGGGCGACGTTGAACGCCTCGGCCACCTGCCCGATCTCGTCGCGGCCGTGGTCGAGCCGGGGGAGCTCGTCCTTCAGGTCGACCGGTTCGCCGCTCTTCAGCCGCTCCACGATGTCCGGCAGCCGGTTGCGGGCGAGGTCGAGGGAGTCGTTGCGCAGCCGGGCGAGGCGCGTCATCAGGGCGCGGTCGACGAGCGAGCGGGACACCCGCACCGCGACGATGATCGCCGCCAGCGAGGCGAGCAGGGCGACGATGGAGCCGATGATGACGTTGCGCAGCTGGGCGTCACCGGCGTCGATCGCGGCGGCCGAAACCTTGTCGGCCTGGGTGATCGCCAGGTCGTTCAGGCCCTGGGCGACCTGGGTCGTCGCGTGCTCCCAGTCCGTTTCGGACACCGGCACGGACTTCTGCTCGCCCGCCGACCAAGGGCCGTGCTTGACGAGCGCCTCCTCGGCCGTCGCCAGCTGCCGCCACGCCGTCCCGGTGGCCAGCGCCTGGTACTTCTGGCGGACGCTCGGGTCGAGGAACGGCTCGATCTGCGCCAGCTGCGTCCGGTAGAGGCCGGACAGCCGCGCGAACTGGGCGAAGTCGTCGGGGGCGAAGGTCCCGGCGGAGAAGGCGGTCGAGACCAGCGACGTCTCGCGCGACATCATGTCACCCGCGCGGAACACCGACGTCGCCGTGATGCCGCCGGTCGCGGCTTCGGCGTCGGGGACGATCCGGGCCTGGGTGTCGAAGAGGTTGGACGCGGTGTCCATCACGCCGTTGTAGTAGGTGTTGACCTGGGCGCGGTCGATGCTGCGGAAGCTGATCTGCGAGCGCAGCACCGGCAGCTGGTCGAACTGCGACTTCAGCGCGTTCACCTTGGACGCGATCTCGTCCGGCGCGTTGGAGATGGTCGCGGCGAACGCGTCCTTCAGCTCGGAAAGCTTGGCGTCGGTGGCCTTCTGCTGCTGCTGGAGCCGGGCCGGGCCGAGCGCCGGGTCGTCGAGGTACTGCAGCGCGGTCTGGCGTTCCTTCTGGAACTCGGCCAGCGCGGTGGCGGCGGGGATCGACACCTCGCGCACGGAAGCGGCGACGAGGCGGACGTAAACGCCATTGAAGAGGAAGTAGGACGAGACCGCGATCCACAGCACCAGCAGCGTCACACTGGGAATGAGAACGGTCCTGGTCAGCCTTTTGCGGATCGACTTGTCGTACGGCTTGTCCGACTCGTCCCTGGGGTCTTTGTTCAGCACGGCGGTTCACGAACTCCTGAGTGACGGTCGGCGAGGAAAGGGGACCCGGACGAGGAAGCGGACACGACGATGGGACACAGCGGCCGCCGTCACCCGTCTTCGCCTCACCCTCCGTGTTGCCGCGGAATCGATCAGGGTCCGTTTTTTACCACGAACCCCTGACACCCGGTGGGTGCGACCCGGCTTCCGGACACTCGTCCGGTCTGCGGCGAACGGTGTTTACTTTCTGTTCGGAGACGATTACCGCCATTTGCTCTGGTAGCAGGCCTGGGACACATTTCGACGGCTTGTCCACTGGGCCGAACGGGTGAAAGTCGCGCCTGCCGGTTCGCCGCGCGCGGCCGGCGACGGTTGCAGTGAATGACTCATTCCAGGCATCCGGCGCCAGGAATGAGTCATTCACTGCGGCCCCGGTGTCCTCTGCGACCGGCTCCTTGACAGAGAAGCGGAACTTGTCGAATCAGCTTTACAACCGTTACTCTCCTGTCAACTCAGCCGCCAAGGAGGGTGTGATGAGCGAAGCGACCGGGACCCTGCCCGCCGGTTCCACCGAGCTCTGGCGTGACCGCAAGCGCTACCTCTGGCTGATCGGCCTCGTCGTGCCCTCCCTGGCGTTCCTCGCCATCGGGTTGCACGCCGCCACCGGGTGGGGTGGCTGGTTCTGGATCGGGCCGGTGGTGATCCTGGTGATCGTGCCGGCCATCGACCTGGTCGCCGGGCTGGACCGGAGCAATCCGCCCGACGACGTCATCGCGCGGCTGGAGAACGACCGCTACTACCGCTGGATCACCTTCGCCTTCCTGCCCGTCCAGTACCTCGGCTTCGCGGCGGCGTTCTGGCTGATCGCGCGGGGCGAGCTCACCGTGGCCGACAAGATCGGGCTCGCCGTGTCGATCGGGTGCGTCGGCGGGATCGGCATCAACACCGCGCACGAACTGGGCCACAAGAAGGAGAGCCACGAACGCTGGCTGTCGAAGATCGCGCTGGCGCAGAGCTGGTACGGCCACTTCTACATCGAGCACAACCGCGGCCACCACGTCCGCGTGGCGACCCCGGAGGACCCGGCGAGCAGCCGCGTCGGCGAAAGCTTCTACCGCTTCTGGCCGCGGACGGTCTTCGGTTCGCTGAAGTCGGCGTGGCGGCTGGAGCGCAAGCGCTACGCCCGGCGCGACCGCCACCCGTACCGGCTCGGCAACGACGTGCTGAACGCCTGGCTGATGTCCGCGGTGCTGTGGGCGGCGACGGTCGCCTGGCTCGGCGTGGAGATCCTGCCCTACCTGGTGCTCCAGGCCGTCGTCGGGTTTTCGCTGCTGGAGGTGGTCAACTACATGGAGCACTACGGCATGCTGCGGCAGCGGGTCGGCGTGCCCGGGCGGCGCCGGTACGAGCGCGTCGACCCGAGCCACAGCTGGAACTCCAACAACATCGCCACGAACGTCCTGCTCTACCACCTGCAGCGGCACAGCGACCACCACGCCAACCCGACGCGGCGATACCAGACCTTGCGCGACTTCGCCGAATCGCCGGTGCTGCCCGCCGGGTACGCCGGGATGATCGTGCTGGCGCTCGTGCCGCCGCTGTGGCGCCGGGTGATGGACCCGCGCGTGCTCGCCCACTACGGCGGGGACATCTCGCGCGCCAACATCCAGCCCGCCCGGCGCGAGAAGGTCCTGGCCCGCTACGGAACCCGCGTCACGGCGGCCGCCCCCGAGGCCGCCGACACCCGCGGCGACGCCACCGAAGGCGGCATGTGCCCCGGCTGCGGGTACGTCTACGACGAACAGCGCGGCGACCCGCGGGAGGGCTTCCCGGCCGGCACGCCGTGGACGGCGATCCCGGATTCCTGGTGCTGCCCGGACTGCGGAGTGCGTGAGAAGGTCGACTTCGTCGCACCGGGGCGGGTGGGCCCGGCCTAGAATGCGGATCATGAGCAGGGCGGTTCCGGTGCCGGCGGAAGGTGGTCAGCACCGGCAGCCGATCATCGCCGCGGCGATCGAGCTGACCGCGCGGTCCGGCTGGCAGGCGGTGACGATGGCCCGGCTGGCCGAGCTGGCCGGCGTCAGCCGCCAGACCGTGTACAACGAGATCGGCTCCAAGGCCGCGCTGGCCGAAGCGATGGTCGCGCACGAGCTCGGCCGGTTCCTCTCGGTCGTCGGCGCCGCCTTCGACCGCCACCCGGACGACCTGGTCGAGGCGATCTACGACGCCGTCCGCGGGGTCCTCGAACTCGCCGACGACAACACACTGCTGCGCGCCATCGCCTCCGCGACCCACGGCACGGCCCCCGAGCTCCTGCCGCTGCTGACCACCGATTCCGGAGAGCTGCTCGGCCGGGCGAAGGCGGTGGTGGCCGCGCGGGTGGCGAGCTACCGGCCGCCGCTGACCGCCGAGCAGGTGGACGTGGTGATCGACCTGGTCGTCCGGACGGTGCTGAGCCACGTCATGCAGCCATCGGAAACCCCGGCCCGCACGGCCGACGGCGTGGCGTGGGTGGTCGCACGGGTTCTCGGGGCGACGGCGAACCCCCCGCTGCGGCACACCTAGGTGTGGAAGGTCTTCCGGGGCACCACCGCAATGCCCCGCTGCCGGATGCGCGCCTGTTCTGCGATGCGGACAGTCGCTTGTGGACCTACCTAATCGAGTGATGACATGTGTTCGAATCTCGGTAGCTTGGAGGTATGAACAGCGACGCGACTCTGTGTTCCTCCGAGGCGGTGGCTCTGGCCGACCGCATTGGTGAGTTCGTCGCGTGCATGCGGTCGGCTGAAGCCGGACTCGGTGCGCTGCTGGTGGAGATCGAGCAGCGCGGAGTGATGGAGGTGTTCGGGTATCGCTCTGTTGCCCGGCTGCTGGAACACCTCGCCGACATTCCCAAGGCTGCTGCTGAACGGTTGGTGAAGCGCGCCCGCTTGCTGAACCCTGGCCGCAACCTCGATGGCAGTCCGATCCCTGCTTTGGCGCCTGCAACCGGTGCTGCTGCCCTGGCTGGGCAGTTGAGCAATCCGATGATCGATGTGATCACCGGTGTGCTCGCCGATGTTCCTGTGGAACACCGGGAAAGCGCCGAGACCCACCTTGTTACTTTTGCTGCCGAGGCCGGACACAAGCAAGTCGCTGCTTTGGGAGCACGGATTCTGGCCCACGTGAACCCCGGCGGTCAGGAGCCTGTCGACACCGAACCGGTGGCGCCGACCCGGGAGTTGTTCCTGCGGCGCAAGCGATCCGGGGTCTGGGACTTGCGTGGCAGGTTCGATGACGAGACCGGTACCCGAGCCAGTGCGTTGTTGGATGTTCTGGCCGAGCGCCGGACCGGTGATGAGGGTCCCGATCTCCGGACACTGCCCCAGCGCTACGGGGATGCCTTCTCCGACGCGGTCGACCTGGCTTTGAACTCTCCGGATTTGCCGATGCAGGCCGGGGAACGCGCCCACGTCATGGTCGCGGTCTCCCTCGATCACCTGAAGACCGGAGTCGGGACCGCGACGCTCGGCGACACAGGCACCCTCTCGGCCGCTGAAGCTCGGGTGCATGCCTGCGACGCCATGATCATCCCCGCAGTCCTGGGCGCGAAGAGCGAACCTCTCAACCTCGGCCGCCTGCGCCGCCTGATCTCCGCCGGGTTGCGGCGGGCGTTGTTCCTGCGGGACCGGGGCTGCGCATTCCCGGGCTGCCATCGGCCACCCCGGCACTGCCAAGGTCACCACATCCGCCACTGGGCCGACGGCGGCCCCACCAACCTGAACAATCTGGTCTTGATGTGCGCCCACCACCACCGCTTGCTGCACCGCTCGGGCTGGGAAGTCCGCATAGCCGCCGACGGCCTCCCCGAGTTCCTCCCACCGGAGTTCATCGACCGTCGCCGAAAACCTCGGCGCAACAACCTCCACGAGCCGCTGCCCTTCGCAGCGTGAACATCGGAACGGCCCGCAGCCACACGGCTACGGGCCCACACCCATCCCCGTTGGGGGTCCGCCGCCGGAACTACCCCGGAAACCGCCGCCCACGCCCCGTACCCGGTTGGCACGGCGCACCGGTGCGGACGCCCTACCGCAGTCCGTGCCGGTCCAGCCACGCCGCGATTTCCGCGGCGATCTCCTTCGGCCGGTCCTCCTGCGCGTGGTGCCCGGCTTCCCCGCACGCGACCACCTCGAGCCCGGCGATGTTCTCCGCGCACCACTGCGCCATCTTCTCGCCGATCAGCAGCGTCGGTGACCCCTCGAACGTCATGAGCAGCTTCGGCGTGCCGTCACTGGTGGCCAGCCACTCGTCGTAGGCCTCGATGCGCGAGACCAGCTCGGCCGGGTCGCCGCCCAGCGGCAGCTGACGCGCCCAGGCCAGCACCGGGCGGCGGCTTTCGGGGGTCGGGAACGGGGCGAGGTAGGCGGCCAGGTCGTCGTCGCTCACCGGGGTGCGCACGCCGCCGGTGAACGCCTGGCGGATGAACAGGTCCTGGGTCAGCACCATGTCCTCGCCGACGCCCGGGGTGCGGATCTTCCGCGACCGCTCGGCCGCCTGCGGCGACAGATCCTCCCACGCCATGGGCTTCACGATGGTTTCGAAGAACGCGAGCCCGCGGACCCGGCCGGGATTCCGCGCGGCCCAGTCGAAGGCGAGCGCGCCACCCCAGTCGTGGCCGACGAGGACGACGTCGTCCAGGCCGAGCGCGTCGAACCACGTGCCGAGGTGGCGGGCGTGGTCGGCGAACGTGTACGCGATGTCCGGCTTGGGCGAGCGGCCCATGCCGATGAGGTCGGGGGCCAGCAGCCGTCCGCCGCCGATGTGCGGGAGGACGTGGCGCCAGCTGTGCGACGAGCTCGGGTTGCCGTGCAGGAACACGATCGGCGTGCCGGTGCCGGTTTCTTCGTGGTGCAGCATCACTTCAGGACTCCAATGGGTTGTCGAGGAGCAGCGTGAGCTCGCGCGTCAGCGCCGCGGTGCGCTCGCCGCGCCGGCCGCCGAGCGGGGCGAGGAGCCGGTCGAGCAGCTCGGCCACGGTGGCGATCGCCGGCTCGGTCACCTCGCGGCCGCGGGTGGTGAGGCGCAGCCGGACGGTCCGGGTGTCGGCCGGGTCGCGGGTGCGCTCGACGAGCCCCTCGGCGTCGAGCGTGCGGGCGAGTTTGGAGACGTAGAGCGCTTCCAGTCCGGTGTGGTCGGCCAGCTCCCGCTGGCTCGGGTTCGCGCCGGCGCGTTCCAGGCCGAAGAGCGAGGACAGGAAGACGTACTGCGCGTGCGTCAGCCCGGCGGGGGCGAGGGCGCGGTCCACCGCGACCCGCCACTTCGTGGAAAGCCGCCAGATCAGGTGCCCGGGAGTGCTCATGCCGAATACTGTACATGGCTACTAATTACATGGCTACTATTTCCCGCGCCGCCGGGCCCGGCCGGTGCGACGCGGTTCAGCCGGCGAGCTCGCGGATGCGGTCCATGGCCCGCCGCACCTCGGCGAAGCCGGTGGTCAGCGGGCTCAGCCCGATGCGGATGCCGTCGGGACGCCGGAAGTCGATGAGCACGCCGTGCTCGATCAACACCCGCGAAAGCCGTTCGGCGTCCGGGTGGCGGAGGGTGACGTGGCCGCCCCGGCGGTCGTCCTCGCGCGGCGAGGCGACCGTGAACCCGAGCGGGACGAGCCACGCGTCCGCCAGCGCGATCACCCACCGGCCCAGCGCCACGGCCTTGGCCCGCACGCGGTCGATACCCGCTTCCGCCAGCAGCGCCACGCCTTCCCGGACGCCCACCATGCCCAGCACCGGTGGCGTGCCGGAGAGCGCGCGCCGGATGCCGGGCGCGGGGACGTACTCCGCGGCCATGCCGAAGGTGTCGGCGGCGCCCATCCAGCCGGTGATGGGCTGGCCGAAGGTTTCGTGGTGGCGCGCGTTGACGTAGAGGAACGCGGGCGCGCCCGGCCCGGCGTTGAGGAACTTGTACGTGCAGCCGACGGCGAAGTCCGCCTCGGCGGCGTCCAGCTCGACCGGGATCGAGCCGACGCTGTGGCAGAGGTCCCAGACGACGAGCCCGCCGCGTTCGTGCACCAGCCGCGTGACGGCGGCCAGGTCGGTGATCGCGGCCGTCCGGTAGTCCACATGGGACAGGGTGACGACCGCGGTCCGCGGTCCGACGGCCGCGGCGACGTCTTCGCTGCCGGCCCACCGCACGGTCAGCCCGAGTTCGGCGGCCACGCTCTCGACGAGGAACCGGTCGGTGGGGAAGTTCGCGGCGTCGGTGACGATCTCGTCGCGGCCGGGCCGCAGGGCGACGGCGGCCCGCAGCGCCTTGTAGAGGCAGACGGACGTCGAGTCGGCGACGATGGTCTGTCCCGGAGCGGCCCCGAGGGCGACGCGGCCCAGCTCGTCCCCGATCTCCTCGGGCAGGCTCAGCCAGCGTTCGTCCCAGGACCGGATCAGCCGGGCACCCCACTCGTGCGCGACGAGCTCCTGCAGCCGCTCGGCGGTGGCGCGCAGCGGACGGCCCAGCGAGTTCCCGTCGAGGTAGGCGATGACGCCGGGATCGGTGATCGGGACGAACCGGTCGCGAAAACCGGCGAGCTCGTCCTCGGCGTCGAGGCGGTCCGCGGCCTCGGGCGAGAGGTCGGCGGCGGTCAGCGGTTCTGTTCCTTCACCCGCACGGCTTCCTTGCGCACCTCGGCCTGGGTGGCGCGCTCCCGGACCAGCCAGTCGGGGCTTTCCGCCTTCAGCGCGTCGATCTGCTCGGTCGTGAGCGGCTCGGTGATGCCGCCGCGGGTGAGGCCGCCGATCGAGACGCCCAGCTTCGCCGCGACCACCGGCCGCGGGTGGGGGCCCGTGCGGCGCAGCTCCCGCAGCCACTCCGGCGGGTCGGCCTGCAGCGCGTTCAGTTCGTCGCGCGTCACGACGCCCTCCCGGAACTCCGCGGGGGTGGCTTCGAGGTACACACCCAGCTTCTTCGCCGCGGTCGCGGGCTTCATCGTCTGGGTGCTCTTGTGCGACGTCATGCCGTCCAGGGTAGCCAGCGTCACTCCCGGTAACCTGACCCGGTGACCTCTTTCAAGCTCGCGTACGTCCCGGGAGCGACCCCCGCCAAGTGGGTGCGGACCTGGGGCGAGCGGGTGCCGGAGGTGCCGCTGACCCTCGTCCCGGTCGCCCCGGCCGATGCCGCGGCCCTGCTGCGCAGCCGGGAGGCCGACGCGGCGCTGCTGCGCTCTCCGATCGACCGCGACGGCCTGCACGCGATCCCGCTCTACACCGAGACCACGGTCGTCGTGGTGCCCAAGGACCACCTGATCGCCGCGGCGGACGAAGTGTCCACCGTGGACTTGGCGGACGAGGTCGTGCTGCACCCGCTCGACGACACGCTGGAGTGGGCCGCCCGGCCGGGACGCCCGGCGGTTTCGCGGCCCGAGACGACCGCGGACGCGATCGAGCTGGTCGCGGCCGGGGTCGGGGTGCTCGTCGTCCCGCAGTCGCTGGCCCGGCTGCACCACCGCCGTGACCTCACCTACCGGCCGGTCGAGGACGCGCCGCAGTCGAGCGTCGCGCTGTCGTGGCTGGAGGAGGAGACGACGGACCTGATGGAGCAGTTCATCGGGATCGTCCGCGGCCGGACGGTGAACAGCACGCGCGGGCGCCCGCAGGCGCCGGCGGAGCGCAAGCGCCCGCAACGCAAGCCCGCCGCGGCGAAACCGGCCCGGCGCACCGGCGGCGCGGGGAAGCGGCGCAGGCGGGGCTGAGCCGCTACGAGGTCGTGCAGACGCAGTTGCCGTCGGCGCGGTCGGGCAGGTCGGGGTCGTCGAACCAGTGGCCGTTCTCGCCGAGGTAGCGGAACTGCAGCACGGTGCCCGGCGCCACGTCGACCGAAGCCGACCGGCGGCCGTTCGACCGCGGCGTGAGGTGGTGGCGGCCGGGGGTCCAGTCGTTGAACGAGCCCACGACGCTCACCCGGCCGGGCGGTGCGCCGACCGGGAGGCTGAAGGTGACGCGCTGGGTGCCGGCCCGGCTCTTGCTGATCTTGATCACTCGGGGACCTTTCGCGGAAGGGGTTTCGGGAGGGCGTGCTCGGCACTGAGCGCCGACATGGTCGCACAGCTGTGACGATTTGGTCACGCCCAGTACCCGATCGGGTTACCGCGCCGCTCAACGGTTCGCCACCGACCGGGTGGTCCTCGGGTGAACCATGATCATCTCGGGGTTGCCCGTGCACGGCGGTGGGAAACTGACTGCCGTGACCGTCGCCGCTGATCGTCAAGTCAAGGACCCGTGTGCCTGGCTCAGCGCCGTCACCCACGAGCTCGCCGACGCCCCTCCGGCCGACACGCGAGCGGTGCTCTTGACGGTGTGGGACGGGTTGGTCGCCGCCCGGCTG
The DNA here is from genome assembly GCF_014654205.1 of Amycolatopsis bullii. Taxonomy (GTDB): domain Bacteria; phylum Actinomycetota; class Actinomycetes; order Mycobacteriales; family Pseudonocardiaceae; genus Amycolatopsis; species Amycolatopsis plumensis. The sequence goes on along the minus strand of NZ_BNAW01000033.1, from coordinate 32,612 downwards.
GCCGGGCTGTACGCCGCGGCCTCTTCACCCCGCTGGCGAGCCAGACAGCGTCACGCCGAAGCGGTCGAGTTCGATCTCGCCGTGCAGCTGGCGCGCAACTGCACCGTCGGCACCGGCCTGGCCATCCCGGCCCGGCTGCCCGGAGCCGCGGTCGCCTGGCCCGGAGAGCGGGCCGATGCGGCGATCGCCGCGGTGGTTTCCTACTGCGGCACCGCGGAATCGGTGCTGCGCCGGGCGGGTGAACTGACGCCGGTGTGGGAGGACAGCCTGCTCGGCCCGGTGGCGCTGACCCGCTGGCTGGCGGACTGCTGGACCGGCCGCCACACCGGCTGCCCCCTGGTGCTCCCGGTGCCCCCGCCGCCGTGGTGGCGCTGACAGCGTGTCCGTCAGGGGAAACCTGGTGCGAGGGGAGAGAGGAGGCCGAGGGTGACCGACCCGTGCTCGAGACTCCCGGAGGCAACCCGCGCGGCCGTGCGCGCGCTCCTGCTCGCCGAGCTGACGGCGGCGGGACGGCGCGCGCGAGCCGCCGGCTGCTCCCCCGAGGCGCTGACGGCGGTGTTCGAGACCCGGCGCCGTGCGGTCGAGGACGGCTGACCGGCGCGCCGCAAGCGGACGCATGAAGAAGGCCCGGTTCCCCCTCCCAGGGAACCGGGCCTTCCTCCCCCCTCGCCGGTGGATCAGCTGGTGGTCAGCGTCGTCGAGAGGACGTCGTTGGCCAGGTCGGGGTCGGTGCTGCCGAAGAGGCCCTTCCACGCGGTGAGCTTGATCTCGGCGGCGGACAGCGGCTTCTCGACGACCACCCGCGCACCGACGAACTCGTACGCACCCGGGTGACGACGGTCGTAGAAGAACCCGGTGACCTTGCCGGCCGGTTCGGTCGCGTAGTACTGCGGCATGCCACCGAGGCGCTCGACGACGCGCAGGCCGTCCGGCAAGGAAAGCTGGCCGCCGAACTGGTCGTAGACGTTGCCGACCGGGACCGCGGAACCGACGATGTCGATCACGTCGCCGACTTTCGGGGCCGTGTTGCTGATGATGATCTGCCCGGCCCGGTAGTCGACCTCGGCGGTGGCGAAACCGCTGTTCAGGCCGGTCACCCGCTGGCCGGCGGTCAGCACCACCGGATTCCCGAGCGTGCCGTTGTCGCCGCGGAACTTCGAGTCGCCACCCACCGTCGTCCAGCCCTGGCCGGCCAAGAGGGACCGGTCGGTCGACTTCACCGAGTAGCTGCCCGCCGGGAGGTTCTTGAACTCGTACTGGCCCTTGGCGTCCGTCTGCGTCTGGAGGTTGGTGCCGTTGATCACCATCCAGTGCCCCGCGATCGCCGGCTCACCCACCTCCCGCAGGCCGTTGCTGTTGCTGTCGAGCCACACGTCGCCGGAGATGGAGCCGGTGTCGGCGGCGTGCGCTGGGCCGGCGAGCACGAGCGGTGCGGCGACGGCGAGAGCGAGAGCGGCGAGGCGAGCGAGGTTCTTCATTGCGGTTTCCCCCTCGGGACTTTGTCGGCTGGTTCCGACACCGAGAACTCTGCCGGGCGGCCCTCCACGAAACCTCCAAGTGGCTTTTCAGCTTTTCTGGAGGCCGCCGTGTGCGGGAGGATCACAGGATCGTCACAGCGGGGACGATCGGGACAACGGCACCGCGGGGTTTCCGTCTGTAGGGAGGGTTTCTCGGACTGTGGGGGCGAACGTGGAATTCCGGCTGCTGGGCTCGATGGCGGTACTCGTTGCGGGGGAACAGGTCTCGCTCGGTGGCCCGAAGCCGCGCACCCTGCTGGCGGCGCTGGTGCTCAACGCCGGCCGCGTGGTGCCGGTCGACACGCTGATCACCGCGCTGTGGGGCGAGAAACCGCCGAACAGCGCCCGTTCGGTCGTCCACACGTACGTTTCCGCGCTGCGCCGGATGCTCGGCGACCGGGATGACGCGTTGCGAAGACAGGCGCCGGGATACCTGCTCGACGTGGCTCCCGAGTCGATCGACCTGGTCCGGTTCGAGCGGGCGGTGGGCGCGGGACGGCGAGCGCTCGCGGCCGGCGACGCCCCAGGGGCTTCGGAGACGCTGGCCGACGCGCTCGGGCTGTGGACCGGGTCCCCGCTCGGCGGAGCCGAAGGGGAGTGGGCGGAGCGGGAGCGGACGAAGCTGGAAGAGGCCCGGCTCGTCGCGGTGGAAGCGCGGCTGGAGGCGGACTTCCGGCTCGGCCGCGGCGGTGCGCTGGCCGGGGAGCTGACCGGGCTGGTCGCCGAGCATCCCCTGCGTGAACCGTTGCGGGCCAAGCTGGTGCTGGCGTTGCACCAGGCCGGCCGCCAGGCCGACGCGCTGGCCACCTTCCACGAAGCGCGCCGGGTGCTCGACGACGAACTCGGTGTCGCACCGGGACCGCAGCTGCAGGCGGCCTTCCAGGCGGTGCTCGCCGAACCCGCGGCCGAAGCGGCGCCGGCGGACGAACCGCCGCCGGTCGCGGCGCTCACGCCGGGCCTGCTGCCCGCCACCATCTCGGACTTCACCGGCCGGCGCGAAGACGTCGACCACGTGCTGAAGGGATTGCGCCCGGCCGGCTCGGCCGCCCGGATCTGCGCCGTCTCCGGCAAGCCGGGGTCGGGCAAGACCACGCTCGCCGTGCACGCCGCCCACCGGATCCGCGACCAGTACCCCGACGGGCAGCTCTACGCCACCCTCCACGGCAACCACCCCGACCCGGCCGACCCGGCCGAGGTGCTCGCCAGGTTCCTGCGGGCGCTCGGGGTGGCCGACGCGGCGATCCCCGCCGGCACCGCCGAGCGCGCCGGCCTGTACCGGTCGCTGCTCGCCGACCGGCGCGTGCTCGTGGTGCTCGACGACGCGGCGGGCGAAAAGCAGGTGCGGCCCCTGCTGCCCGCCGGTGCCGGCTGCGCGGTGCTGCTCACCAGCCGGGTCCGGCTGGCCGCGCTGGAGGGTGCCGCGCTGCTCGACCTGCACGAGCTGCGCGAGGAGGAAACCCTGGAACTGCTGGCCAAGCTGGTCGGGCCGAGGCTGGCCGCCGAACCGGCGGCCGCGCTGGAGATCGTGCGGCTGTGCGGGCACCTGCCGCTCGCGGTCCGGATCGCGGGCGCCCGGCTGGCCGCCCGGCCGGACTGGACGGTGGCCCGCCTGGCGCAGCGGCTGGGCCGCAAGCAGCGGCTGCTCAACGAACTCGTGCTCGGCGATCTGGAGGTCCGGGGCAGCCTCGCGGTGAGCTACGACGGCCTCGGCGGGCCGGAGCGCACCCTGCTGCGCCGCCTCGGCATGACGGGCGTCCAAGACTTCGCCGGCTGGCTCGCCGCGCCGCTGCTGGACACCCCCGTCGACGAGGCCGAAGACGTGGTCGAAAGGCTGGTCGACGCGCAGCTGCTCGACCCGGCGGGCACCGACGTCACCGGGCTGAGCCGGTACCGCATCCACGACTTGACCAGGGCGTACGCCCAGGAGTTGTGCGAAGCCGAGGAATCCGCCGCCGACGTCCGCGCGGCGCTGGACCGGGTGGGCCGGGACGCACTGGACCTGGTCCGCGGCGCGTCCGGCCGGACACCGCAGCCGTCCGGTTCCGGGCGGCTGGACCAGGCCGCCGTCGAAGGCATCCGCACCGATCCGGACGCCTGGTTCGAGGCCGAAGAGGAGCTGCTGGTCAGTGTGGTCGAGCAGACCAGCGAACGGGACCTGGTGGCCACCGCGGCAGCGCTGGCGTCCGCGCTGTCGTCGTCGAGCTTCGCGGCCCGCAACCAGTTCCGCCAGTGGCGGCGCACCCACACCGCCGCGCTGGCCGCGGCCCGGCGGGCCGGCGACCGCGCGGCCGAGGGCCTGCTGCTGAGCGGGATGGGGACGCTGTACTTCGAACAGGACCGGTTCGACGAGTCGCTGGCGTACTACCACCAGGCGCTCACCGCGTTCGCCGAAGTCGGCGACCGGCTCGCCCAGGCCAGGACCTGGTTGAGCATGAGCGTCGTGCTGCGCGAACACGGCTCGTTCGCCGACGCCGAACGGGCGCTGACCGAGGCGGTCCCGGTGTTGCGGAGCGAAGGAACCGACGAGGAGCTCGCCCAGGCCGAGCACAACCTCGGCATGATCCTCACCGAATCCGGCGACCTCGACCACGCGGTGGCGTCGGTGACCAAGGCGCTCGAGTACTGGCGCGCGTCGGGCAACCGCCGTGGCGCGGCGCTGGCCCTGCGGTCGATCGGCATCATCCACCGCGCCGCGGGCCGGCTCGGCGAAGCCGCCGACTGCTGTGCCCGGGCGGCGGCCGAACTGCGGATCGTCGGCAGCAGGCTCGTCGTCGCCTACGCCGACCAGGCGCTCGCGAAGGTGCGCATCCGGCAGGGCCGAGGCGAGGAGGTGCGGGCTTCGCTCGAGGAGACGCTGAACACCTGCAACGAGCTCCAGGACGGCTTCGGCCAGGCGCTGCTCCTGCGCACCCTCGGCGAGCTCGAGCTCGCGGCGGGGGACCCGGCGGCCGCCACGGCGCACCTGCAGCGGTCGCTGGAGTGGTGGCAGGCGCTCGACCTGCCGGTCTGGCAGGCCAGGACCCTGCGCGACCTGGCGATCGCGGCGGCGTTGTCCGGGAACGAACGGCGCGCCGTCGAACTGCGCGACAAGGCACGCGCGATGTTCGAGCGGTACGGCTGCCGCGAGGCCACCGAGCCGCTGCTGCTCCCGAGCCCGGTCCCGCCGGAAGCGCGACTGCGGTAGGGCACGCGGAGGCTGCCCGGCCTCAGCGGCCCAGGATCGCCAGGACCTCGGCCACGATCCCGGCCAGCCGTTCGCGGTCCGCCAGCGCTGCCGTCAGCCAGTCGTCGCGGGCCGGGCCGGCCGGTGCGTGCTCGCCGAACACCGTGCGGACCACCGTCGTCACCGCCTTCGCCGGTGCTTCGCCCCGGTTCAGCCGGGTCTCGATCGTCCGCAGGGCCTGCTCGGCCAGGTCCGCGAGCCGGGCGTCCGCCAGTTCGTGCCCGGCGACCAGTTCCAGCGCCGGGAGTTCGGCCGGCAGGGGGGCGACCGGGGCCTGTTTGTGCCCCAGCGGGCGCTCGACGTGTTCGGCGTGCCACGCCGGCCGGGTGCGCATGGCGGTCAGCACCCGGTCGACCTCGCGATCGAGCGTGTCGCGGGTGGCCGGCGGCTCGCCCGTGACCTCGGTGCGCCGCGCCGTCCAGCCGTCCAGGGGCCACAGCTCGGCACCGGCCGTGGCGGGCACGCCCACCCAGACCAGGATCTGCACCGCCAGGTCGCACAGCCAGGGGTCGCCGCCGAGGGCGTCGCCCAGCCACGCGGGCAGGCGGGGCCGCTGCAGCGCGCCGATTTCGCCGCGGCGACGGCGGTGCGCGTCGACCGTGGCCGGGGTGAGGCGGGTCGCCAGCCAGCCCTCCAGGTTCTCGATCGGGCCCGTCGCGCGCCGCAGCGCGTGGTCCACCACGGCCTCGACGTCGTCGTGGAAGCGGTCGAGGCAGTCGGGCCGCAGCCCTGCGAGCCCGCGGGCGCAGTCCGCGTGGCGGCGCCGGTGTTCCAGCGGCTTGGTGATCCGCGTGAAGACCAGCGGCCACGCCACCGTGTAGACCCCGCCGCGCAACCGGGCCAGTGCGCGGGGCCGTGCGGCCGCCGCCGCACCGGCGAGCAGGCCGTCGCGGGCCAGCCGCCGGACCCCGGCGACGTCGGCCGGGCCGGTAGTGTCGAGCACCCATCCTCCCCGATGCCGACGGAAAGTCGACGGGAAAATAGTCGGGCAGCCGTCGATGCGGAAAAGGCCGCTCGCGGGCCGAAATCGCGAGGAACTGGCCAACGACTGGCCACCGCGGAAACACCCGATCGGCCCAGCCGGTGCCGCCGATCGCGCAGAAGTGCCCGTGTCAAAATAACTGGCCATGGCACAGGACGGGGTGCTCCGGGAACTCACCACGTTGCGGCGTGGCTGGGGATTGGAGGCCGATCGGCTGCGCAGCAGGCTCGGCCCGCTCGTTTCCGGCTGGTGCGAAATCCACCGGACGACGAGCGACCGCGATGCCCGCCGGGTTCTGCGCGAAGCGATTTCGGCCGCGATCGCGGAATTCCCGGCCGACGACCGGTTGGCGGTGAACGTCGCGCTGGGTATCGCGCCCGGCGCGCAGCACGCGCTGCTGAGCGACCGGATCGGGGTGCTCGCGGATCGGTTGCGCGTCTCGGAACGCACGGCCCGGCGCCGCGTCGACCGGTCGTTCGCCCGGCTCGCGGCGGAGATCGAGGCCGGCGCGCGGCCGGGCGACGGCGGGCCCGACCCGGACGAGGGCTGGTTCGTCAAGCGGCTCAAGGTGCTCGTCCGGCTCGACACCGGCGAGCCGGAGGTGACCGAGGAACGGCTGATCGTGGCCACCCGCGACGCCCTCGGCCGGATTTCCGCGCAGTTCACGGTGCCCCGCACCGAAGACGGGAGCGACGGCGAGCGCGACGTCGCCGCGGACGCCCGGCACGGCGTGCGGATCAGCGACGGCACCCGGGACGGCCAGCGGCACTTCCGCTGGCTGCTCGACCTGCCGCGGCCCCTTTCCCGCGGGGACAGCCACACGTACTCGCTGGTGTTCCGCATCCGGGACGGCCGGCCGATCCGGCCGTCGTACGTGTTCGTGCCGCTGGTGACGTGCGAGTCGTTCGAGGTGCGCGTCCGCTTCGACCCGCGACGGCCGCCGCGGGTGGTGTGGCGGCTGGACCGCGTCCCGCCCTCGGTGCTCGCCGACCCGCCCCAGCCGGGCGACCCGCTCCCGCTGGACGGCGCGGACGAGGTCGCGCAGGAGTTCGCCGCGCCTCAGCTGGGGTACGCGTACGGGCTGCGCTGGCTGCCCGGCGAAGATATTCCTTGACGTGAATATTCTGCTGTGTGAATACTAACGGCATGGACCGGATTGCCGCAGCGCTGGGGGACGCCGCGCGGTGGCACATCGTCGAACTCCTCGCCGAGCGTCCCCGCTCGGTCGGGGAGCTGGCCGAGCTGACCGGGCTCCGGCAGCCCCAGACCACCAAGCACCTGCAGACCCTCGCCCGCGCCGGCCTGGTCACCGTCTTCCCGCTGGGGCAGCGGCGGGTCCACGCGCTCGAAGCCGAGCCGCTGAAAGCGTTTGCGGGACGGCTGCAGGAGCTGGCCGACGCCACCGAGGCGCACGCGGGTGAGCGCGACGCGGTGGCGCGGTACCGGGCGGCCATCGAGGCGGAGTCGGCGGCCGCGGGCGCCGACCGGCGGGCGGACGGGCGCACGTTCGCGTTCGACCGCCTGCTGCCCGCGCCGGTCACTGACGTCTGGCGGCACTGGACGGACCCGGAGCTGCTGGCGTCCTGGTGGGTTCCCCCGTCGATGACGGTGGCCGCCTGCGTCCTCGAGCCGCGGCCGGGCGGCCGGGTCGTGCTCGGGTACCGCGACGCCGACGGCGAGTACCACGCCGAAGGCCGGGTGCGCGTCGCGGAGGAGCCCGCTCGCCTCGGGTTCGAACTCGCGGTGACCGGTCCTGCTTCGTTCACCGGCCACTACGACCTCGAGCTCCGCCCGGACCCGGCCGGCACCCGGCTGCGGCTGGGCCTGCGCATTTCCGCCACCACGGTCGGGGCCGTCCCCTTCGTCGCCGGGATCGAAACCGGCTGGAGTCAGGTGCTCGACCGCCTCACCGACGTGCTTTCCGAACGAAAGGCCTGAAATCATGACCGAACCGACCGGCCGCCGGGTGACCGCGAACCTGAGTCTCACCCTCGACGGGCGCTACCACGGGCCCGCGGGGCCCGCCGACATGGCCGCGATCCTCCCGTACGCGACGACGGAAGTCGCGCGGCGTCACCTGAGCCGGATCTGGGCGGGGGCGACGACGGCGGTCCTCGGCCGCCGCAACGCGGAGGGGTTCCTGGGGTTCTGGCCGACGGTCGCCGCCGACGAGAACGCCGACCCGCGCGACCGCGGCTATGCGCAATGGCTGGTGGACGCCGAAAAGGTCGTCTTCTCCACCACGCTGTCCGACGCGCCCTGGGAACGCACGCGGCTGGTGAACGCGCCGGCTGCGGACGTCGTGACGAAGCTGAAGACGACGGCCGGGGGCGACATCCTGGTGAACAGCAGCGCGAGCATCATCAAGCCGTTGCTCGCGGCGGACCTGCTCGACCGCCTGTATTTGATGGTCTGCCCGGAAATAGCGGGCGGCGGCCCCCGCCTGTTCGACGACGGCCTGCCGTCCTCGAAGTGGCAGCTGACCCACCACGAAGCCGGAGACCTGGGGGAGATGGCAGCGGTCTACGACCGCATCCGCTGACCGCCGGTAACTGTCCACTGAGGACCTCGGGGCCCGGGGTTGCACCCCCGGAAAACACGCGGATCGAGGAGGGGCACGCGCGTTCCGCGGGCACACCTCACCCACCTCGATCCGGTAGGGCGGGCGGGGCTCGAACCCGCGGCCAAGGGATTATGAGTCCCCTGCTCTAACCAACTGAGCTACCGCCCCCTCACCTCGGCACCTCAGCGGGACGAGGTTTTGCATGTGCACAGAACACTCAGTTCGCTTCAAGTTATCACAGCGGCCATCCGGGCAGATCCGGTAGGCCAAACAGGTTGAAGTGGCCGCCGACCGGCGCACGCTCGTCTAGGTTGCAAGGGCGTCACCGCTGACCGGAACGGCGGGAGGAAGCAATGGTCTCTGCCACTCCGTCCCGTTCCCGGGCGGCCTGGCTGGCGTGGCTGGACGCGTTCGCCGTGGGGGCCGGGCTGGGTTACCTCGCGCACGAGTACCGGGAGGTCGTCGTGGCGAATCCCGGGGTCATCGGTTTGACGCTGCTGCTCGTGTTCGCGGCCGGCTACTTGATCCGCGCGGCCGTGCGGGCGTTGCGCCGCGCGGGTTCGCGCATCGACGAGATTTTCGCGGAAGAGCTGGAAAAGAAGCCCTCGCCCCGCCCGCGGTGACGGAAAAGCCTTGGCGGGCCGGGCGAAAGCGCGGATTCCGCTCCGGTCGTGCTGGACGGTGGTTGCCGCAACCCTCCACAAAGGACTTGCGGCGCCCCGGTCAGGCCCGCACCAGCTCCCGCTGCTCCTCGGCCGCGTACCGCCGGGCCAGGGTGGCGCAGACGATCAGCTGGATCTGGTGGAACAGCATCAGCGGCAGCACGATCAGTCCCACCTGCGCGTGCCCGAACAGCACCGTCGCCATCGGCAGGCCGCTGGCCAGGCTCTTCTTCGAGCCGCAGAACACGATCGTGATCCGGTCCGCGCGGGCGAAGCCCAGCAGCCGGGCGCCCCGGCCCGTCGCCGCCAGCACCGCCGCGAGCAGCGCGCAGCACACCACCACCAGCACCAGCAGGTGCGCCAGGTCGAGCCGGTGCCAGATGCCCTCGGTCATGCCCGCGCTGAACGCCGTGTAGACCACCAGGAGGATCGAGCCGCGGTCGACCAGCTTCAGCGGCGCCGCGTGGCGCGTGATCCAGCCGCCGATCCAGCGGCGGGCGAGCTGGCCGGCCACGAACGGCGCCAGCAGCTGCAGCACGATGCCGAGCACCGCCGAACCGTCGACGCCCGCGCCCTTCCCGGCCAGCAGCAGCGCGACCAGCAGTGGCGTCAGCACGATGCCGGCCAGGTTGGACAGCGACGCGCTGCAGATCGCCGCGGCCACGTTGCCGCGGGCGATCGAGGTGAACGCGATCGACGACTGCACCGTCGAGGGCAGCACCGCCAGGAACAGCACCCCCGCCGCCAGCTGGGCGGGCAGCACCGACGGCGGCAGCAGGAACAAGGCCAGGCCGAGCAGCGGGAACAGGACGAACGTCGCCGCGAGCACCACCGCGTGCAGCCGCCAGTGCCGCAGCCCTTCGAGGGCTTCCTGCGTCGACAACCGGGCGCCGTACAGGAAGAACAGGAGGCCGACGGCAATCGTGGTGGCGACGCCGAAGCCGTCGGCCACCGCGCCCGAGGCGGGCAGCAGGGTGGCGACGCCGACGGTGGCGAGGATGGCGAGGACGAACGGGTCGAGCCGGATGCGGGACATGGATCTCCTTCCGCAGCAATTCTCGGCGACGCCACGCTCATTGTGAACCCCGATGACCGGACTGACTGTCATCGTGAACCGCGATAAGCTGCCCCGGTGCTGGACCCGCGCCTGTGCCGTTCGTTCCTCGCCGTCGCCGAGACGCGCAGCTTCACCGCGGCCGCGCGGCGGCTCGGGGTCGGGCAGCCGACCGTCAGCCAGCACGTGCGACGGCTCGAGCGCGACGCCGGCGGCCTGCTGTTCGCCCGCGACACCCACACCGTCGAGCTCACCGCGCGCGGGCAGGCGATGCTCGGGTTCGCGCAGACCGTCGTCGACACCGAAGAACGCGCGGAGCGGCACTTCCGCGGCGCCGAACTCCGCGGCCGCGTGCGGTTCGGCGTCTCGGAGGACTTCGCGCTCGGCGAGCTGCCGGAGATCCTGCACCGGCTGCGCCGCAGTCACCCGCTGGTGGACGTCGAACTGACCGTCGAGCTGTCGGACGTCCTGGCGCAGCGGCTGCGCTCCGGGCAGCTCGACCTGGCGCTGGGCAAACGCCGTCCGGGCGCGCACCACGGCCGGCTGCTCTGGCGGGAGCCCCTGGTCTGGATCGGGTCGGCGGCCACGGTGCTGGAACCCGGCCGCCCGGTGCCGCTGGTGCAGTACCCGATGCCGTCGATCACGCGGCAGCTGGCGGTGGAGGTGCTCGAACGCGCGGGCCTGGAGTGGCGCGCGGCGTGCCAGACGTCGAGTTTGACCGGCCTGCGCGCCGCGGCGGCGGCCGGGCTGGGCGTCACCCTGCACGCGCGCAGCCTCGTCCCGGCCGACCTGGCCGAGCTCGACGGCCTGCCCGAACCGGGCGACATCGAGTTCGTGCTGCTGGCGCGCGAGTCGATGGAGGGCCCGGCGGCGGCGCTCGCGGAGTTCATCTTGGAGCGTGTGCGGCGCTAGTCCTCCGATGCCCCCACCGCCACCCTCAATGGAGGAGCTTCGCTCCCAATTACACTTCGTCACCCGTCAACAGGCGGCGCAACCGACCCAGCGCGCGGTGCTGCGCCACCCGCACAGCGCCCGGTGTGGACCCCACCGCAGCGGCGGTTTCCTCCGCCGAGAGCCCGACCACCACCCGCAGCACGACGATCTCCCGCTGCTTCGGCGGCAGCACGTCCAGCAGCCGGCCGAGCCGCTCGTTCAGCTCGAAGCGCAGCACCCGCTGCTCCGGACCGACTGTGTCGCTGACGCCGTCCGGCACTTCGGGCACCGGGTCGGCGCGGTTGCGGGCCGCCGCGCGGTGGGCGTCGGCCACCTTGTGCTGGGCGATGCCGTAGACGAACGCGAGGAACGGGCGGCCCTGGTCGTGGTAGGACGGCAGCGCCGTCAACACGGCGAGGCAGACTTCCTGGGCGACGTCGTCGGCCGAAGCGAACGACCGCTCGTGCCGTCCGACGCGGGCCCGGCAGTAGCGCACCACCAGCGGGCGGATGGTGGCGAGCAGGCGCGCGGTCGCGGCGTCGTCACCGGCGGCCGCGGCGGCGACCGGCTCGTCGTGGCGCCGCCAGTGCGGCGGGAACGCTTCGGCCGGCTGCGTCGCCGCGATCTTGCGGACCAGCGCCCGGCTGCGCACCCGCAGCAGGGTGCCCTCCACGTCGAGCCCGGCGCGCAGCGAGTCATGCAGGGCGGCGTTGGACTCCCGCAGCTGCTCGGTGATCGCCCGATCCCCGTACTCGGTTGCCGGCATTTCGCTCACCTTTTCCTGTCCCGCTGGTCACCGGGCCGGGCGGCCCGGAGTCGCCTGAGGCGTTCCCGCACGTGGCGGAGGGTGGACCGGACGGTCGCGGGGGCGACCCGGAGCGCCTCGGCGATCTGGGACGGCGTGAACCCGTCGAGCGACCACGCCAGGACCATCCGCTGCTTGCCCGGGAGGGCGGAAAGCAGCTCGATGAGGCCCGCGTGCTGCTCGACCAGCCCCGCGAGCTTCTCGTCGTCCCGCGGGTCGCCCGCCAGTGCCCAGTCCGTCCGCGCGTCGCCCGGGGCCTCGATGAGCCGCCCGGCGACCCGGCGCACCCAGGCCCGCGGGTCCTCGACGATCGGCCACGCCTCCAGCGCGTGCAGCATCGCCTCGGCGGCGACGTCCCGCGCCGTCTCGACCTCGAACCCGGCCTTGCAGAGGAACGCCACGAGGGCCGGGAAGTCGGCGCGGAAGAACGCGTCGAACTCGTCGTGACCGCACACGGCACCCCACCACCCCTCGCCCTCACAAGGACAGGTGCGCTGAGGTGACCGCCACGTGTAACGATCCGGTCAAGACTGCTCGGGAGGAGTAATGCACCGCGTTGCCTCGGTGACGGCTGGTGACGAAGGCCGCGCGCACGTCCGTGTCACCGGCCGCGAACGGCGAGTTCCGGACACGCGGCGGACCGCGTTCCCGACGGCCACGTTTCGATCACTCCCGACCGGAAACCCCTCCCGGACAACAAGGAAGCGGACCGGTGACACCCGGTCCGGGGCCCGTCGGCGGCCGCAGACCTCGCCGATCGGGTGACGTGATCGACATCGAGATCCCCGGAAGAAAGGCGTACTCTCATGTGTTGCAGTCTTGGTTGCCCGGAGGGTGAGCCGGGGACCGAAGCCAAAACCTCCTTGACCCAAGCGGATACGCTCGCGCGTCCGCCGCGGTTAAGTCGGTTGACGCGCCCCAACAATGGGAAGCAGTAAGAGATAGGAGGTGAACGAAGGAAATGGAAGCCACGATGACGGGCTGGGCGGAACTCGCGGCCTGCAAGGACGAGGACCCGGAACTGTTCTTCCCGATCTCCGAGGTCGGCCCCGGCGCCCGGCAGACGGCGCAGGCGAAGGCCGTGTGCGCGCGCTGCCCCGTGCGCGCCGAATGCCTCGGCTACGCGCTCGACAACGGCCTTGACCACGGCGTCTTCGGCGGCACCACCGCGGACGAACGCCGCAGGCTGGTGCGCACCGCGCCGCAGCGGCACCGAGTGGCCTGACCGCCGCCCCGGTGACCTCTTCCCGGCGGCCTCGAGCACAACCCCCGAAAACGGAGTAAATCCGAATCGGCCGTGTGCGCGCCCGGGTGGGTGATTCCGCGTGAATCACCCACCCGGGCTTTTTTCTGCGCGCGATATCTATGCGCGGTTTTGCATCTTTTCCCCGGGTGCGTGGCCTTCGTGCTCTCCCGGCCACGTCTCCGGCAGGCCCCACGCCGCCGCCGTGGCCGACTCGAACGCGGCCATCGCCGTGATCAGCCCGTCCTCGATCGTGAGCAGCGTGACCCCGAACCACCGGTGATCGTGCTCTCCCGGACGCCGCAGGTAAGTGGCCACCGCCGGCTGGCGGTTGGCGCGCACCGGCCGCATCCGGAACCGCCCGACGCAGTCCGGCGACGCCGGGTCCAGCGAGAACGAGAGCGCTCGGGCGATCGAAGCGCGGTTGCCGAACCACAACGTGTACGGCGGCATGATCGCCTGGGCGTCTTCGTGCAGCAGCCGGGCCACCGCCGACACGTCGCCGGCCTCGTACGCGGCGATGAACCGCTTGAGCAGCGCCGTTTCCTCGGCCGTCGGGTCGCCGACCGTCCACTCGGCACGCCGCGCGGGCAACCGCTCACGCAACGTCGCCCGCGCCCGCTGGAGCGCGCTGTTGGCCGATGCCACGCTCGTCTCCAGCGACGCCGCCGCCTCCTTCGCCGACCAGCCGAGCACGTCCCGCAGGATCAGCGCCGCCCGCTGGCGCGGCGGCAGGTACTGGACGGCGGCGAGGTAGGCGAGCTCGATGGTTTCCCGCTCGACGACGGCGTCGTCCGGGCCCGCGCTCTCGAGCAGCCGGTCCGGGTACGGCTCGAGCCACGGCAGGTCGGCGGCCTCGATCGGGCCGACCGGCTCCCCGGCCGGGCCGAGCTGGTCGGGCAGCACGCGCCGCGGACGGCGGGCGAGCACGTCGAGGCACGCGTTCGTCGCGATCCGGTAGAGCCAGGTGCGCACGCTCGCCCGGCCCTCGAACCCGTCGCGGCCCTTCCACGCGCGCAGGAACGTCTCCTGCGTGAGGTCTTCGGCATCGGCCAGGGAACCGAGCATCCGGTAGCAGTGCACCTGGATCTCGCGGCGGTGCTGTTCGACGAGCGTCTCGAAGTCCTGACCCACCCCGGCACGCTAGCGCACCCGGGCTGGGACACTGCTCGGGTGAGCGGAACGGTATTGGTGCTCGGCGGACGCAGCGAAATCGGCCTGGCCGTCGCGAAACGCCTGGTCAGCGGGGACGTCCGGCGGTTCGTGCTGGCCGCGCGGCCGGGTGCGGACCTGACCGCGGAGGTCGCCGCGCTGCGCGAGGCCGGTGCCGAGACGGTCGAAACGGCCGGGTTCGACGCCGACGACCTCGCCGCGCACGAGTCCTTCCTGGAGAAGGTGGCGGCCGAGCACGGACCGCTCGAAACCGTCGTGCTCGCCTTCGGCATCCTCGGCGACCAGGCACGTGCGGAGCGCGACGCCGCGCACGCCGCCGCGATCGTGCACACCGACTACGTCGCCCAGGTCGGCGTGCTGACCCACGCGGCGAACCTGTTGCGCGCGCAGGGGCACGGCCGGCTCGTGGTGTTCTCCTCGGTGGCCGGGGTGCGGGTGCGCCGCGCGAACTACGTCTACGGCTCGGCGAAGGCCGGTCTCGACGGCTTCGCGAGCGGCCTCGCCGACGCCTTGCACGGCTCCGGTGTCCAGCTGGTGCTCGTCCGCCCCGGGTTCGTCATCGGCCGGATGACCGAAGGCATGCCGCCGGCGCCGTTCTCCAGCACCCCGGATCAGGTGGCCGAGGCGACCGTGGCCGCGCTGCGCCGCGGCCGCGGGGTCGTCTGGGTGCCCGGAATACTCCGTCCGGTCTTCTTCGCCATGCGCCTCCTGCCGCGCGCGATCTGGCGCAAACTGCCGCGGTGACGCGATTGCATGGACCGCTGTGGCTGGCGCCACAGCACTTTCCCGTGCGCGTGTCCTCACCGTGCGTGGCAAAATCGGGCCAGGCGCGGCGATTCCGCTCGGCCGATCGGCTAGCGTCACAGGTTTCCGACAACTTTCTCAGCTGATTCCCAGCTAACGCGGTGATCCTCGAAGAGGGGGAACCACCACAGGGAAGCAAAAGGGGAAAGCCGTGCTGTTGTCGTCGCGGGGGCACCGGATCGGCCGCCGGGTCGCGCTCGGCGTCGTCTCGACGGCGGTGCTCGGCGCCACCGGCTACCTGTGGACGCAGCTGAGCACCCTCGACGCCGGCATCGTCACCGCCGACGTCATCCCGCCGGCCGCGCAGATCGACAACGACGACACCCCGGCCGGTGAGCCGCTGAAGGTCGCCCAGAACATCCTGCTCGTCGGGATCGACGCGCGGACCGACGCGTACGGCAACCCGTTGCCACAGAACGTGCTCGACGCGCTCCACGCCGGTAGCGGCGACGACGGCGGCGATACCACCGACACGATGATCGTCGTCCACATCCCGGCCGGCGGCGCCGCGGCCACCGCGATCTCGATCCCGCGCGATTCCTATGTGGACATCGCGGGCGGGTACGGCAAGCACAAGATCAACTCGGCCTACAGCCGCGGCAAGAACGCCGCGATGTCCGGCCTGCGCGCCCAGGGGCTGTCCGGCGCGCAACTGGAGGTGGCGGCGAACGAGGCCGGCGCGAAGACGGCGATCCAGACCGTCGAGAAGTTCACCGGGCTGACGATCAACCACTACGCGGCGATCAACCTCGCGGGCTTCGACGCGCTGTCGCAGGCCGTCGGCGGCGTCGAGGTCTGCCTCAAGGCACCGGTGCACGACAGCTACTCCGGCGCGGACTTCCCGGCCGGTCCGCAGACGCTGTCCGGGTCGCAGGCGCTCGCCTTCGTCCGCCAGCGCCACGGGCTGACCAACGGCGACCTCGACCGCATCGCGCGCCAGCAGGCGTTCCTGTCGGGGATGGCGAAGAAGGTGCTGAGCGCGGGCACGTTCACCGACCCGGCGAAGCTGGGCTCGCTGGTCGGCGCGGTGCAGGGTTCCGTGGTGCTGGACCGGGGATGGGACATCCTGAGCTTCGCCCAGCAGCTGCGGGGGATGACCTCGGGCGCGATCGCGTTCGCCACCATCCCGGTGCAGAGCCTTTCGCTGGCCACGCCGTCCGACGGCGACGCGGTCAAGGTCGACCCGGCGCAGGTCCAGCAGTTCGTCCGCACGGCGATCAGCACCGCGGCGGTCCAGGCTTCGGGTGACGACACGCCCGGCGGCGTGAAGCCGGTGGCCGCCACCGGCACGAAGGCGCCGGGCGCTTCGGACACTTCGAACAGTTCGGACACGAAACAGCCGGCGGCCAGTACGGCCGCCGGCTGCGTGAACTAGAGACTCACACGAAGGCGCTCTGCCCGGTGATCGCCTTGCCGACGATCAGGGTGTTCATCTCCCGCGTGCCCTCGAAGGAGTAGATCGCCTCGGCGTCGGCGAAGAACCGCGCGACGTCGTAGTCGAGCACGATCCCGTTGCCGCCGAAGATCTCCCGGCTCCAGGCGACCACCTCGCGCATCCGCGCGGTGACGAACGCCTTGGCCAGCGACGAGTGCTCGTCCTGGAAGATCCCCGCGTCCTGCAGCCGGGCGAGCTGCACCAGCATGCCCCAGGATGCGGTGATGTTGCCGAGGCTCTTCACGAGCAGGTCCTGCACCAGCTGGAAGCGGGCGATCGGACGGCCGAACTGCTTGCGCTCCTTGGCGTAGTCCAGCGCGAGCTCGTAGGCGCCGACCATCACGCCCAGTGCCTGCCAGGCCACGCCGCCGCGGGTGGCGCGCAGGATCTCGGCGACGTCGCGGAAGGAGTTGATGCCCTGCAGGCGGTTCTCCTCCGGCACCCGGACGTCGGTCAGGGTGATTTCGGCGTTTTCGACGATCCGGAAGGCCGTCTTGCCCTGGATCTTCTCCGCCACGAAGCCCGGCGTGCCCTTCTCGACGACGAAGCCCTTGACGTGGTTGTCGTCGAGGTCACGCGCCCACACCACGACGTAGTCGGCGAAAGTCGCGTTGCCGATCCACTTCTTGGCGCCGTTGAGGACCCAAGAATCTCCATCACGCTTCGCGGTGGTGCGCATGCCGCCCGCGACGTCGGACCCGCCGAGCGGCTCGGTCATCGCGAACGCGCCGATCTTGTCCATCGCGGCCATCTCCGGGAGCCAGCGGTCACGCTGTTCCTGGCTGCCCCCGCTGTAGATCGAGTACATCGCGAGTCCGTTGTGGACACCGAAGAAGGTCGCCACCGACGCGTCCGTGCGGCTCATCTCCATCGCCATCATGCCGGTGAGCAGGTGGCTGACCTCGGGCTTGTGTTCGCCGTAGCCCTCGTAGGGCAGGCCCGCGAGACCGCTGTCGCGGAACATCCCGATGAGCTCCTTCGGGAAGGTGCCGGCTTCCCAGTTCTCGTTCACCAGCGGCTTGACGTCGGTGCGCATGAAGTCGCGGGCCTTCACCAGCAGCTTGCGCTCTTCGTCGCTCAGCAGCGTCTCGTAGTTGTAGAAGTCGGCGGTCAGCTGGCCTTCGAGTGCTTCCATGGTCATGTCAGTTCTCCTCCAATGCCTTCAGGACAGCGAGCTGCTTGCGGTCGCGCGTCTCGGCGAGTTCCGAGTACGTGGAGGAGCCGTAAGCCTTTTCGACAGCTTCGATGAGCTGTTCCTGCTCTTCGGGGCTCTGACTGGGGTTGCCCAGGCCGGCCCACATCTTCTTCATGGACTTGCCGATGTGCTCGGCCATGTGCCGGTAGCCACCGGGGCCACCGCCGAGGTGCGAGCCGAGGAACGGCCCGACCGTGGCCCAGCGGATGCCGAGCGAGTTCGTGATCACCTTGTCGAGGTCCTCGGGCGTGACGACCCCCTGCTCGACGAGGTAGATCGCCTCACGGCTCAGCGCGTTCTGCAGCCGGTTGCCGACGAACCCGGCGATCTCCTTGCGCTCCACGACCGGCGTGCGGCCGAGGAAGGTGTAGAAGTCGACGGCCTGCTGCACGGACTCGTCGCTGGTGCGCTCGCCGGGGACGACCTCGACCAGCGGGATCAGGTGCGGCGGGTTGAACGGGTGTCCGATGAGGACCCTGGAGGCGGCTGGCAGGTCGCCGGTGAACGCCGTCGACGGGATGGCGCTCGACGAACTCAGCAGCAGCGCGTGCTCCGGCGCTTCTTCGACCAGCTGCTTGAACAGGGCCTTCTTGAACTCGACGTTCTCGGGGCCGTTCTCCTGCACGACATCCGCGTCTCGCACGGCTTCGGTGACGTCGGCGGCGATCTGCACGCGGCTCGCCAGTTCCGCGGCGGTGGTGCCGAGGTGCGGGGCGAACTGGGCCAGCGCCTGCGAGACGGCTTCGGCGAGGTCGGGGCGGGGGTCGGTGACCCGGACGGTCAGGCCGTGGTGGGCGAACAGCGCCGTCCAGGACAGGCCGATGGTGCCGGCGCCGATGACTGCGGCGGTCTTCATGCCTGGGCTCCCTTCAGGTAGTCGAAGACCGGCTTGACCGGGGCGAGCGTCAGGTCGGTGAGGATGTGGCTCGCGGAGACGACCTCGAGCACCGGCAGGTCGGCCAGCGGCGCGAGGACGTGCTGGAACAGCTGCAGCCGCGCGGGGCCGGTGTAGGCCTCCTTGACCACGACGTCGGTGATCTCGGTGCGGACCAGCTCCTGCACGCGCGGGGCGCCGTCGTAGCCGGGGATCGTCTTGAGCATGAACGTCGGGACCGTGATCTGGCGTTCGGCCTCGCGGGCGTCCAGCTCGTGGTGCTTGTAGCCCATGGTCGCCGTGGCCACCCGCAGCGTCCCGTAGTCGAGCGTGCCCACCAGCACGCCGTTGTCGACATAGAGATCCGGGCTCCCGACGGTCTTCGGGTACGCGCTGACCTCGCGCCCGGACGCGGTGGCCGGGAAGTTGTCGAGGTACATCGCGTGCAGGTACTCGCCGCGCTCGCCGTCGAAGCTGACCTCGATCGCCTGGCCGGACTCGGTATACGGGCCGTAGCCGGAGACGTCGCCCATCTTCATGACTTCGAAGCGCACCAACGGTTCTTCGACCCGCAGCGGCTCCGGGACGACCGCGCGCAGGGCGTCGGCGTCGGTGCGGTAGACAATGTTGAGGTACTCGCGGTTCGTGAACCGCGGGACGACGGGCGCGAACGCCGGGGCGGTCAGCGGGGTCGTCACGTGCTGCCGGACTTCTTCGATCTTCATTCGCCTGTCCACTTCGGAGCGCGGCGCTCGGCGAAGGCGGTCATGCCCTCGCGGACGTCGTGGGACTGCATCAGTTTCTTGGTTTCTTCGCGCTGCACGGCGAAGGCTTCCGCCTCCGAGCCGCGCACGATCTTCTTCACGGCGGCCAACGCCAGGGGCGCGTTCTCCGCCAGCTTTTCGGCCAGCTGGAGCGCGACGGCGGCGGCGTCGCCGGCCGGCGTCACCCGGTTGACCAGGCCCAACTCGCCCGCGCGGCGGCCGGTGACGGGCTCGCCGGTGAGCAGGAACTCCATCGCGAGGTGGTGGGGGATCCGCTTCGGCAGCCGGATCACGCCGCCGCCCGCGGCGATCAGGCCGCGCTTCACCTCGGGGAGGCCGAACTGGGCGTCTTCCGCGGCGACGATCAGGTCGCAGCCCAGCGCCAGTTCGAACCCGCCGCCCATGGCGAACCCTTCGACGGCGGCGATCAGCGGCTTGGTCAGCTCGGCTTCGGTCAGGCCGCCGAACCCGCGGCCGGGGATCTCCGGGGACTCGCCCTGGAGGGCGGCCTTGAGGTCCATGCCGGCGCTGAAGGTGTTCTCGGCGCCGGTGAGGACGCCGGCGCGGAGGGCGGGGTCGCTCTCGAGTTCGTCGAGGGCGGCGGCCAGCCGGGTCGCGACGGCGGCGTTGACCGCGTTGCGGGCCTGGGGCCGGTCGATCGTGATCAGCAGGGTGCCGCCGATCCGTTCGGTGCGTACTTCACTCATGACTCTTCACTTCCCAGGGGGCACTTTCACGTGAAAGTGACCGTGGTTCAGGCCAGTTCGGCGAGGACTTCGGCGGTGTCCTGGCCGGCCAGCGGGGCCAGGCGGCGGATCGAGCCGGGCGTCGCGGAGAACTTCACCGGGATGCCGACCGTGCGGATGGTGCCCTCGCTCGGGTGCTCGACGGTGTCCAGCAGGTGGCCGTCGCGGACGTACGGGTCTTCGTGGGCGTTGTCCAGCTCCAGCACCGGGGCCATCGGGATGCTGTGCTTGGCGCACACTTCGGCCCACTCCTCGGTGGTCAGCGCGGGGGCGCAGGCCGCGATCTGCTCGCTCAGCCACTCGTTGTCGGCGCGGTTGATGGCGTCGCCGTTCACGCGCGGGTCCTCGGCGAGGTCCGGGCGCTCGGCCGCGGCGAAGAAGTCGCGGAAGTTCTGCGGGTTGTAGGGGATGACGCAGGCGAGGCCGTCCTTGGTGCGGACCGCGGCGTGGCCCTTCGTCATCGACAGCGCGAAGCCGGTGGGGCTCTCGGCCGGCTCGAAGGTGTGCCCGGCGAGGTGCTCGACGAGGTTGAACGCGATCAGCGTGTCGGTCATCGGGATCTCGATCTGCTGGCCCTGGCCGGTCTTGTCCCGGTGGACCAGCGCGGCGAGCACGCTGTAGGCGATGGTCAGCGACGAGACCTTGTCACCGATGATCGTCGGCAGGTAGACCGGCTCGCCGAGCGCCCGGTTGGCCACGTCGACCAGGCCGGAGGAGGCCTGCACGGTCTCGTCGTAGGCGGCGTTCCCGGCGCGGTCGGAGTCGCTGCGGAAGCCCTGCGCGTGGGCGTAGACCAGGCGGGGGTTGCGCGCGGCGACGTCGGCGTAGTTCAGGCCGAGGCGGGCCAGCGCGCCAGGGCGCATGTTGGTGATCAGCACGTCGGCCGTGTCGATCAGCTTGAGGGCCCGCTCGCGCTCGGTCTCGTCCTTGAGGTTGAGGGCCACGCTGCGCTTGTTGCGGTTGACGTTGAGGTTCAGTGCCGTCATGCCCGGCGTGGTGCGGTACTCGCCCACCCGCACGGTGTCCGCGGGGGACTCGATCTTGATCACGTCGGCGCCCAGGTCGCCCAGGATCTGGGCCGCGTACGGGCCCATGACCACGGTCGAGAGGTCGATCACGCGCACGCCGTCCAGCGGTCCGGTCGTCATCTTTTCCGTCCTTTCGCGCCTTGGATGTTTCGCTCTACTTACGAACGTAGGCTTGTTCGGCGCGAAAGGGAATGATCATGATGCGAACAATGGTACGACTCTGGCGGTCATACCATTTCTAGGTGCTGAGTGGCGTCGCGAAGATCTCTTGTGCGGCGGTGACCAGCTCGCGCAGGTCGCCGTCGGTGCGATCGCGCCGCCAGAGCAGGCCGGTGTCCAGCTGGGGGCGGAAATCCGTGAAGGGAAGCACGGTGACGTTGTCGAGCCGGTAGCCGTGCATCGGGCTCTTGGCGTCGAGCATGGAAATGGAAAAGGCTTCGCCGCTGGAGATGATTTCCGACGTGCCGCCGTAACCGGTGTTCGTCAGCCTGATGCGTTTCTTGACGCCGAGTTCGCTCAATTGGTGGTCCAGCTGGTCGAAATAGGCGGGCGTGATTTCTTCGGGCGAGGCCACGTACGGGAAGTCGGCGAGTTCGGCGAGGCTGACGGAGTCCCGGCCGGCGAACAGGTCGGCGGGCACCACGGCACCGAGCCGTTCGGTCATCACGGGCAGCTGTTCCAGCGCGGGATCGGTGACCGGCAGCCGGGCCAGGGTGAGTGCCAGCTTGCCGTCGTGCACGCCCTGTACGAGATCGGCGGTGGTGCCGGGCCAGCGCTTGAGCTCGTACCGTTGCTTGACGCGTTCGGCGAGGGCGTTGACGCGTTCCCGCAGGTCGGGGTGCACGCCGGCGGGCATGCCGAGGAAGAGCGTGCTCCGCTGCGGCCGCGTTGCCTCGGCCAGCTTCCACGGAATGGCGCTGACCTGCTCGAGCACGTCCCGCGCGAGCGGAAGCAGGGCGGCCCCGGCGTCGGTGAGGGTGACGTGGTGGGTGCTGCGGTCGAACAATTGCTGCCCGAGTTCGTGCTCCAGGTCCTTGATCCGCTGGCTGAGCGGCGACGCGGCCATGTGCAGCTTCCGCGCGGCCGCGGAGAAGTTCAGTTCCTCGGCGACCGCAACGAAATAACGCAGGTGCAGCATCTCCATACCCCGACCCTAACCACCCGACCCTCCAGGTACGCAGGCCGACGCCCCAGGCACGCACCCCGACCCTCCAGGTGCGCGAGATGCTCCTCCAATCACGAGTGATGCCCCCTCAATCACGCGAGATGCCCCTCCGATCACGCGAGATACCCCTCCGATCACGCGAGTCTCGTGTACCGGACCGGCGAAGTCGCATACCCGGACGGACGATTCGCGTGCCCGGAGGGTCGGTTTGCGTACCTGGAGGGTCGGCTTGCGTACCGGAAGGGTCGGTTCGCGTGACTGGAGGGGTATCTCGTGTGATTGGGCGGGCATCACGTGTGATTGGCGGGGCATCACTGGGGATCGGGGGATGACACGCTGCGGCGGACCAGGTCCAGGAGGCGGGGGGTGCGGGCCGGGACGTTGGCGAGGGCGACGCCCGTGGCCAGCAGGAGCAGGTCCAGCGGGTCGGTGTCCGGGGCGATGGCGCCGGCGGCCTTCGCGCGGTCGACGAGGGCGGCGGCGGTCTCGTTGACCGTCGAGTGCCAGTGGGCGAAGAGGGTCTCGTGGTCGCCGGCCGGGGTGGTCAGGGACAACGCGAGGTCGCGCTTGGTCCGGACGTGCTCGACGAACGCCGTCAGCCAGGCGAACAGCTCGGCGCCCGGGTCGGCCGCGTCGAGACGCGCCCCCGAAATCAGCGAATCGACTTCGCCCGCGTACACCGCGATGACCAGCTCGCGACGGCTGGGGAAGTGCCGGTACATCGTCGCGTTGCCCATGCCCGCGCGCCGGGCGATCCGGTCCAGTGGGGCGTCGGGCCCGTCTTCGGTGAA
The DNA here is from genome assembly GCF_014654205.1 of Amycolatopsis bullii. Taxonomy (GTDB): domain Bacteria; phylum Actinomycetota; class Actinomycetes; order Mycobacteriales; family Pseudonocardiaceae; genus Amycolatopsis; species Amycolatopsis plumensis. The sequence continues at coordinate 9,655 of NZ_BNAW01000033.1, read as the reverse complement.
CACCTCGCGCGCCGCCGCCAGCAGGAGCGCGCGGTTGTCCCGGGCGTCGGACCGGCGGGCTCGTGCGGGCATCCGTGCTCCTTGCCAAGTGGGGAGTTCCCCGGTTAGCTTAGCGACACTAAACTGGGGAACTCCCCACTTAACGGAGGCGCCGATGACCCCGTCAGAAGTCCACGCGCGGCTGGTCGAGCTCTGGACGGCCGGACGCTTCGAGGAAGGCCTGCGCTACATCGACCCCGACGTCGTCGACCACCGCGGCGGCACCGCCGGCGACCACCACGGCGTCGACGCCTGGCGCGCGAAGTGGGACCAGAAGGCCGACGTCACGGTGAAGATCGAGCAGAACGTCACCGAAGGCGAGTTCTCGGTGAACCGCTACACCAGCTCCGGCCCCGGTTACGCCGTCACCAGCATGGACATGATCCGGGTCCGCGACGACCGGGTCGTCGAGCACTGGGCCCTCATGGACGTCACCGCCCGGGCGGCGCAGCTGAGGGGAACGTGAGGGTGAACGCCGCGCCCCCTTCCGGGGCCGGCCCGGCCGTCAGCGTCCCGCCCATCCGGGTGACCAGGGCGTGGACCAGCGCCAGCCCGATGCCGGAGCCGACCGGACGGCGGTCGCGGTAGCGCGCGTTCAGCACCCCCCGCTCGAACGCCACCGGGTAGTCCTCGGGCGCCAAGCCGGGACCGCCGTCCCGGACGGCCAGCGAAGCCGACGAGTCGGACACCGACAGCGAGAACACCATCGGCGCACCGGAAGGCGTGACGCGCAGGGCGTTCTCCGCCAGCCCGTCGACCACCTGACGCAGCCGCCGCGCGTCCGCCACCACGAAAACCGGCGCCGGCGGCACCGAAACCGACAGCCGGACGTCCTCACCCGCGCACCGCAGCTGCCACACCTCCGCGCAGTCGCGCACCAGCGCGGCCAGGTCCAGCGGAGCCGGGTCCAGCCGGAACTCGTCCGCCCCCAGCCGGGCCAGCTCCAGCAGATCCTCGACCAGCCGCGAAAGCCGCGCCGCCTCCCGCTGGATCGTCTGCCCGGCCCGGACGGCGTCGGGCCCCGACGCGACGCCGTCCGCGATCGCCTCGGCGAAGCCCGTCACCGCCGTCAGCGGCGTCCGCAGCTCGTGCGACACCGACAGCAGGAACTCCCGCTGCCGTGCCTCGCTGACGGCCAGCGCGTCGGCCAGCGAATTCAGCGACCCCGCCACCTCCGCCACCTCCCGCGGCCCCTGCACCGGCACCCGCACGTCCCGCCGTCCCGCCCGCAGCGAGCCCGCGGCCAGGGCGGCCCGGCGCAGCGGACGGCCCAGCAGCCGCCCCGAGACGAAGCCGGCGACCGCCGCCACCAGCAACCCGATTCCCAAGGCCAGCAGGATGTTGCGCACCAGCGCGCGTTGCGTCGCTTGCGCGTTCCGCGCGGGCAGGACCAGCGCGAACGCCGCCCCGCGCGTGCCGACCACCCGCGTCTCGACCAGGTACTGCGACCCCGCCACCGTGACGCGCCCCGAGTGGTCCGCCGCCAGCCCGAGCTTCCCGGCGGCCTGCACGGCGACGGCGTCCCCGAGCGCCTGCCCGCCCGCACGGCGGACCACCACCGAGATGCCCTGCCCGCGCACGACGTCGGCCACCTTGCCGACGCCCAGCCGGTTGCCGATGCCCGTTTCGTCCAATTGCGACGCCACCACGTCGGCCTGCGCGGCCAGCGACGACTGCAGCGCGTTGTCCGCCGTCGTCCGGATCAGCCGGGCTCCGACGAGCCCCGCCACGATCACCGCCACCCCGGCCACCGCCAGGCAGACCAGGGTGATCCGGCCGGCCAAGGTGCCTCTCATGCCGGGTCCGCCGCGTACCCGATGCCCCGGACCGTCCGGATCGGACTCGACGGCCCCAGTTTCGCCCGCAGCTGCGCCACGTGGACGTCGACCGTGCGCGTGCCCGCCGCCGCGGCGTACCCCCAGACGGCGCTGAGCAGCTGGTCGCGCGAAAGCACCTGCCCCGGGTGCCGGAGCAGGTGCGTCAGCAGGTCGAACTCGGTCGACGTCAGGGAAACTTCGACGTCGCCCGCCCAGGCCCGGCGGCTGGTGAGATCCACCCGTGCGCCGCCGACGGTCAGCACCGACGCGGCCGGGGCCGCCCCGGAGGCGCGGCGCAGCACGGTCCGGACCCGGGCCGCGAGCTCGCGCGGGCTGAACGGCTTGGTGAGGTAGTCGTCCGCGCCGATCTCCAGGCCCAGCAGGCGGTCGAGCTCGTCGTCGCGGGCGGTGACGAACAGCACCGGCGTCCAGTCCCCGGCCGCGCGCAGCGCCTTGCAGATCTCGATGCCGTCCATTCCGGACAGTCCGATGTCGAGCACGATCGCCACCGGCTTGAGACGCCGGACGGCGTCGAGGGCCCGGCCGCCGTCGGCCTCGACGTGCACGCCGAAGCCGTCGCGCTTGAGGTAGAGCGCCGCCAGCTCGGCGATCGCGGCCTCGTCCTCGACCACGAGGACGAGGCCGCGTCCCGGTGACCCCATACCTGCTCCCGTCTCCGCCGGACTTCAGAGGGGAGACGCTAGCCGGTCAGGGCGAGCCATCGCTGTTCATGTCGGATTCGATGCCGTTCAGCGTCGACTCGATCCCGCTCAGCTCGGAAGACGGCGAAACCGGCGACGTCGACGGAGCCGGCGAGCCCATCAGGTTGTCGCGGCACGCCGAACAACCGAGCGCGATGAGCGCGGCGGCCCCGACCGCCGCCGCGACCCTCGCGCCCCTCACTTGGCCGGCTTGCAGTGCGCGGCCGCGAAGGCGTCCAGCTTCTGCTTGGCCGTGTTCAGCTCGCCGATGCGGCCCTGCCGCTTGGTGGCGCGCTGGTCCAGCTGGTCGGCGCGCGCGGTGTGCCCGGCCGCCCGCTGGTCGGCCGCCCGCGCCTTGAGGTTGGCGACCGAGCCCTTGATCTCGGGACCGCCGTTGATCCGCTTCTCCAGGTTGGCGGCGCGCTTCTGCAGCTTCGGCACCCAGTCCCCGCAGACCTGCTGCGACTCCTCGGGGCTGAGCGTGATCGGCGCGACCGGCGCCGGTGACGTGGTCTGGGCCGACGCCAGCGGCGCCGCCACCAGCAGGCAGGCCGCGCTCGCCCCGCCCGCCAGCGCCAGCCGCGTCCAGGTGGTTCCTCGCATCGTCTCTCCTCGTCGGTGTTCCGGGTACGAGGAGAACTTTGGCCGGGTGGTGTTCGGAGGGCGTCCGCCTAGTGTTCGGGCTTTGTAAGGCCGACGGTGACCGACGTCCGCGCGAGGTCGAACGTCAGCGTGTCGCCGAAGTCCGGCAGCGCGGGGTCGAACAGCAGCCCGTCGGTGCCGCCGAGCAGCAGCCCGAGCCGGTGCCCCGCCGGGACGACGTGGTCGAGCGCGGTGAGGCCGAACGTCATCGTGTAGGGCCGTCCGGGGACCAGGGGTTCGCCGTGCCGCAGCGACGCGTGGTGCCCGAGGTCGGCCCAGCCGGCCGCGACGATCCGGTGGTCCACACCGACCACGTCGGCGGCCGTGTCGAGGAAGCACGCGCTGTCACCGCCGGTGCTCGAGCCCCAGCACGACCGCGTGGCCAGGTTCTTCACCCCGCTGCCGTATTCGGCGGTGTTGCGCAGCTCGGCCGGCCCGTAGTCGACGAGCGCGACCCCGAGCCGGGCGGCGGTCTTGTCCGACGCGGCCGTGATCGTCACCGACGGCGAGCCGGCGATCCGCACCGGCGCCGGCAGGGGCGCCCCGGTGAACTTCGCCGCCGACACCCCGGCCGCCCACTGCTCGCGGGTGACGGCGGGGTCGTCGGCCACGGTGGCCGTGCCGGATCCGCGCCGGCCCAGCGTGCCGTCGCTCGACGGGCGGAACGTCGCCGGGACCGTGGCGGGCGGCCAGCTCCGGACGTCGGTCCACCGGTCCGGCGCGGTCTCGAGGTGCGCGGCGGGCTCGCGCTCGACGCCGTTGCGCAGGCCGAGCAGCCAGCGGTCGAACCAGCGGTGCAGCGTCTCGACCCACTGCGCGCGCTGCAGGTCGAACGGGTCGGTGTGGCCGGCCTGGCTCAGCCACGCCTTGCGCGGGACGCCGGCCCGGCCCAGCGCGTCCCAGTAGCGGGCGAACTGGTTCGGCGCCACGACCCAGTCCCCGAAGCCCTGCGCGATGAGCACGCTCGCCTGCCCGGCGCGCGGCACGTAGTCCACGCTCTCCCAGTACGCGTTGTAGTCGCCGTTCGTGCCCGCGCGCGCCTTCTGCTCGGCGTCGAACGGCCGGCACAGCTCCGCCGCGCGCTCGTTGTAGGTGAAGGGCGACCCGGTGTTCTCCGGCGTGGCGAAGGGCGCGCCGTTGCCGATGACCTGGGCGTAGTTGTCCGCGACGCCTTCGATCGGCACGATCGTCTTCAGCCCGGCGACGCCCGAGGCGGCCATCCCGATCGCGGCGGCGCCGTCCTGCGACTTGCCGATCGCGCCGACGTCCCCGGTGGCCCAGTCCGCCCGCACCGGGCGCCCGCCGTCGGGGGCGTCGAAGGCCTTCGTCCGGCCGTTCAGCCAGTTCACCACCGCGATGCCGGACGCGACGTCGTCGAAGCAGCCGGACGAGCGGTTCGTCCCGCCGACGTCGGCCAGCACGACGGCGTACCCGCGCGGCACGAAGTAGTTGTCGTAGAACAGCGGGAACTGCTGCGGCGTGCCGTCCGGCGCATACGTCTTCTTCTGCATTTCGTTGCCCCGCCCGCAGCACGCGTAGTACGGGCTGACGTCGAGGATCACCGGGACGCGCACCCGCGCGTCCGGCCGGATGACGTCGGCGGCGATCCGGTCGGGCCGGCCGTCGTGGTCGTTGTCCGTGCCGGTCTCCACCCACGCCGTCTCGCGGATCGCGTCCGCGTAGGAATAGGCCGGGCGGCTCTCCGAAGGCGCTGCGGAAGCCGCCGGCGTGAGCGCCGAAGTAATGAGCAGTGCGGCCAAGAACCCCAGTATCAGTCGCATTCCGACAGGGGATCACGGTTTTTCGTAGAGCGCCAGGAACTTCTCCATCGCGGCGTCGACGGCTTCGCGGTCGCCGGTCGTGACGAGGTCGAGCAGCAGCCCGCGGGCCACGGCGAGCCCGAGCCGGGCGTGCGCCGGCCGGTCGGCTTCCGGGACGCCGAGCCCGCCGAGCCGGGCTTCGATCGGGCCGAGCCAGTCTTCGATCACGCCGTCGAGGAACTCCGTGGTGCCCGGGGTGCCGCCGAGGGCCTGGCCGTAGAGCTGGAAGAACAGCTTTTCGTTGGCGCGCAGGTCGTCGTCGGTGAGCCGGCGCCAGAAGTCCGCCGGGTCCAGGCCCTCGAGCGCGGCGCGCTGGCGGGCCTCGACCTCCCGCGCCACCGCCGTGAGCAGGCCTTCCTTGGAGCCGAAGTGGTAGATCAGCATGCGGTGGCTGGTGCCGAGGTCGGCGGCGAGCGCCCGCAGGCTCCGGTCGGCCCCGCCCTGGTGGGCGATGTGGTCGATCGCCGCGTCGAGCAGCTTGGCACGCGGGCTTGCGTCGATCATGTACCAGATGGTACACGTACCAAATGGTACAACGCATTTCGGTCCACGTCCGGTCGGCTGCCCCGGCCGATGCCGTGTACAAGCTGCTGCGAGACGGCGCGAGCTGGCCCACGTGGTCGCCGCTGGGGTCGTTCGAGCTGGTCCGCGAAGGAGAGGGAGAGCCGGAAGGTCTCGGTGCGGTCCGGTTGTTCAAGACCAACGGCATCAGCTCGTACGAGAAGATCGTCGCGCTGGAGCCCGGCCGCCGGTTCGGTTACTCGCTGGAGCGCGGCCTGCCGCTGCGGGACTACGTCGCCTACGTCGACCTCTCGCCCCGCGACGGCGGCACCGACATCCACTGGCACTCGACGTTCACCCCGAAGATCCCCGGCACGGGCTGGTTCTACCGGTGGTTCCTCGGCTCCTTCGTCAAGCGGGTGGCCGCCGGGCTGGCCGCCACGGCCTGATCGGCGTGTTACTCTCCCCGGGAGAGTGAGGAGGCACGCCGTGGGGCCCGATCCGTACGACCGCAACTGCCCGACCCGCCAGCTCCTCGACCGGATCGGCGACCAGTGGACGGTGCTGATCGTCGGCGCCCTCTCCGGCGGCCCCCTGCGGTTCACCGAGCTCGGCCGCCGGGTGGACGGGATCTCCCAGAAGGTGCTGACGCAGACGCTGCGCAGCCTGGTCCGCGACGGCATCCTCACCCGCACGGCGTACCCGACGATCCCGCCGAAGGTCGAGTACCAGCTCACCGCGCTGGGGCGCAACCTGTCCGAGCCCCTGGACATGCTGGACCGCTGGGCCCGGCAGCACATGTCCTCGGTCCAGGAGGCCCGGGACGCCTACGACGCGGAGCACACGCCCGCGTCGGCCTAGCGCCGGTGGACAGCTCCTGGACAATCCGTCCCGGTACGGGTTCCGCCGCCCCGTCCGCAGGGACACTGTCGCGGTGCTCAACGAGACCGTCCCCGCGCCGGGCGGGGGAGTTGTCGTCCTCACCGCGTTGTTCGCCATCGTGGTGTCGCTGACTACGGTCGTCACGGCGCCCAACGGGCGGCGGAGCCTGCTGCGCAACGCCAACGTCCTGGCCACGCTGTTCCACGAAGGCGGCCACGCGGCGATGGCCCTGCTGATGGGCGGAAACGTCTCCCGCGTCAAGATCGAAGACGCCGAAGGCGGCTTCACCGCGTTCAGCGGCAATGTGGGCCTCGCCAGAGTCCTGGTCTACGCCGCCGGCTACGCGATGCCGCCACTGGCCGGTCTGGGCGCGGCCGCCCTGCTGCACCGCGGGCACGTCCAAGCCGTGCTCGTGCTGACCCTCGTCGCGATGGTGTTCCTCCTGCTGCTCGCCCGGGACCTGCGCACCTTGATCATGATCGTCCTGGTGGGGGCGGTCGTGTACGCGGCCCTGCGCCATGCCCCGGACTGGCTCCGCACCGCCATCGCCTACACCGAAGCCTGGCTGCTGCTGATCAGTGAACTCGGGGGCGTGCGGATCCTGGTCGTCCACCGCAAGCGGAACGGGTACAAGGACTTGAAGGACGACGCCGCCAAGCTGGCCAAGCAGACCAAAATGCCGTCGCCGCTGTGGATCGGCGGGTGGTTCCTGCTCAACGGCTGGGCGATCTGGCACGCCGCGCCGCTGCTGTTTCACTGACGGGCGACCAGCCCCGCCTCGTGGGCCAGCAGTCCCGCCTGGGTCCGGTTCGCGCAGTCCAGCTTGACGAGCATCCGCGAGACGTAGCTCTTCACCGTGGCCTCGGCCAGGTGCAGCCGGGTGGCGATGTCCGCATTGGACAGTCCTTCGCCGAGGCAGGCCAGCACATCGCGTTCGCGTTCGGTGAGACCCGCGATGCGCCGGCGGGCGTCTTCGCCGCGTTCGCGGCCGTCCGCGGACAGCGCCACCAGCCGGCGCGCGGCCGACGGCGAGAGCACCGTGTGGCCGTCCGCCGCCACCCGGACCAGGCCGATCAGGTCCTGCGGGGGCGTCGACTTCACCAGGAAGCCCGCCGCGCCCGCCCGCAGCGCCCGGATCACGTAGGTGTCCGCGTCGAAGGTCGTCAGGGCGACCACCGCCGGTGGCTCGGGAAGCGCCGTGATGCGCGCGATCGCCGTCAGCCCGTCCACGCCCGGCATCCGCAGGTCCATCAGCACCACCCGCGGCCGGTGCCGGATCACGGCCTCGACGGCTTCGGCGCCGTCGCCGGCCTGGGCGACGACCTCGATGTCGTCCGCCGAACCCAGGATCGTGCGCAGGTGCGCGCAGACCATCGGCTCGTCATCGACCACGAGCACCGGGATCACAGTGCGTGCCTTCCGCCGTCGGGACGTAGGCGGGCAGTATCGCACCGACCCGGAACCCGCCGCCGGGTCGCGGGCCCGCGTCGAACCGCCCGCCGACCAGTTCGACGCGCTGCCGCAGGCCGGCCAGGCCCGCGCCGGACCCGCTGCCCGCCAGCGCCGGGTCGGGCGGGTGCGCCGCCGCCGTGCTGTCGACCGAGACGTCCAGACCACCCGCGTGGTAGCGCAGGGACACCGTCGCCGACCCGCCCGGCGCGTGCTTGCGCACGTTCGTCAGCGCCTCTTGCACGAGCCGGTACGCGGTGCGCGCGACGGTCGGCGACACCTGCGCCGGATCGCCGTCCACCACCAGGTCCGTCGCCACCCCGACCGACCGGGACTCCTCGACCAGCCGGGCCGGGTCGCCGGGCTCCTCCGGGCTGAGCGTCCGCGGCCCGGTTTCGGCGCCGTTGCGCAGCACGCCGACCAGGTCACGCAGTTCGTCCAGGGCCAGCGCGCCTTCCCGGCGGATGTCCTCGGCCGCCGTCCGCGCGGCCGGGTCCGCCGATGTCACGCCGAGCGCACCGGCGTGCAGCACCATCAGGCTGAGCCGGTGCGTGACGACGTCGTGCATCTCGCCTGCGAGCCGGCGCCGTTCCGCCGCCCGGGCCTGCTCGGCGAGCAGGTGCTGTTCGCGCTCGGCGCGTTCCGCCCGGTCGCGCAGGGACTGCAGCAGCTGCCGCCGGGTCTGGAAGTACAGCGAGGCCAGCGCCGGCAACGCCGTGTTGAGCAGGCCGAACGGCGTGATCGCCCAGCTCGGTGGCCACGGCCGCGCGGCGATCACGGCCAGGACGCCGGCCACCAGCAGCACGCTCCGCCGGTCCAGGACGCGTGCGGCCTGGGACAGGACCACCGGGGTGATCGTCGGCACGGTCGTCAAGGCGAGCGGGTGGAGCGGCATGAGCAGGCCGGGCGCGAAGGTGTCGGCCGCGAGCATCGCGACCGCCGCCGCGGTGAGGAACCCGCACACCGGGCCGGGGAAGCGGAACAGCAGCACCAGGCTGAGGTCGCAGACGATCTGCAGGACCAGCCCGGCGGCCGGGCCCCACGCGCCGGTCGTCCGGTCGCCGAGGACGTAGAGCAGGACGTTCATCCCGGTGAACACCAGGGCCGCGAAGATCAGCCAGCAGGCGTCGGAGCGGCTCGGCCACAGCGGCCGCCGGGCGGGGGTCACGCGGTCACGGTAACCGCTGCCGCGGGCCGCTGCCCCGGATGCGCAACTTTGGTTGTACCCGGTCGTGCGGGCGCGCAACGTTCGTCGCCGCGAGCACCCTCGTCGTCCGGTTCCGCCCGTGGGGTGGTCCGCGGTGGACTGGGGACATGAGCGAGCTTTCCCTGCCCGCCCGGGCGTACCTGCTGGCGTGCGACACCGTGCGCGACCGGCTGCCGGACCGGGAGCGCGTGGCGCTGCTGGTGCGCGCGGCCGCGCTGACGGACCTGGTGCTGCGCGGCCGGATCACCGACGACGACGGCCGTCCGGCGGTGACCGGTGACGGCGGCACCGGCCACCTGGTGCTCGACGACCTGCTCGCCGAGCTCGCCGCCGACCCGCACCGGAAGTGGGGTGCCCGGGTGCGCCGCGGAGCGCGCGGGACGCTGCAGTCTCTGGAGGCCCAGCTCGACGCGGCGGGCGTGATCACGCTGCGGACGTCCCGCGTGCTGGGGCTGTTCCCGCGCCGGCGGCCGGAGGTCCGCGAACCCGCGGCGGCGGCCGCGCTCCGCGACGAGGTGCGGGCGGCGGTGCGGAGTGAGGCCCCGGTGTCCGCGGACGTCGCGGCCCTGACGTCGCTGGCCGCGGCGGTCGAGCTGG
>NZ_BNAW01000032.1 GCF_014654205.1 Amycolatopsis bullii | reverse complement strand
GGGCATCGGCGCCGGCGGCCGCGGAGGCGTTCGCCGCGTCGGTCGCCGCCTGCGCCGCGGTCCGCGACTGGTTCGCGGCGTCCGTCGCCGCGTCCCCAGCCGCCCGCGCGCTTTGCGATGCTGTCCGCGCCGACCGCGCCGCATCCGCGGCGGTCGACGCGCTCAATGCGGCGTCTCGGGCCGTCTGCGCCGCTGCGTTGGCATCACCGGCCTTCGTCTTGTCACCCAAGGCCGCTGCCGCTGCGTCGTAGGCCCGCGATGCCGCCTTCCCGGCCTGCGACGCGGCCGCCGCAGCTGGGCGACCGCCTGTACGAGTACCACGCTGGCCAGTACGTCGTCGCCTCGGTTGATCTGCCGGTGACCGCGCAGTTCATCCGAGCCAACCCGAGGGAACCCGCGCTCGGCTTCGGTCTGGACCTGCCGCCGGCCGCCGTCGCCGAAGTGCTGCTGGCCGCGGATCCCGGGGACCTGCCGGAACTCGACCCCGGCGCGCCGACCGGCCTGGCCGTCAGCGCCGCCTCCGCCGAACTGCTCGATGCCGTTGTTCGCCTCCTGCGGCTGCTCGACTCGCCCCGCGACATCCCGATGCTCGCGCCCCTGATCAAGCGGGAGATCATCTGGCGGCTGCTGACCGGTGAGCAGAGCAGCATCCTGCGCCAATTCGGCCTGCCCGACAGCAGCCTCAGCCACATCGCCAGGGCCGTCCAGTGGATCCGCGACAACTACGCGCTGCCCTTCCGCGTCGAGGAGGTGGCGCAGCGGGCAGGCATGAGCGTCTCCGCGTTCCACCGCAACTTCCAGGCCATCACCTCGATGAGCCCCATCCAGTACCAGAAGCAAATCCGCCTGCAGCAAGCCAGACTGCTGCTCGCCGCGAATCCCGGCGACATCGCCGGGATCAGCCGTCAGGTCGGCTACGAGAGCCCCGCCCAGTTCAGCCGCGACTACCGCAGGCAGTTCGGCCACCCGCCACGCCGGGACGCGGTCCGCCTGGGCGCGAACGTCCGAACCGGCGCCTCTCGCGACGGTTGATCAGAACTCGCGACTTCTTGCCCCATCCTGCCCACTTGCGTTGCGGACGAGTTTTCGCCACCGCGACTCGCATAGCCTCCCCGGACAGAGACACCTGAAACCGTTCACGGTCGGCTCGTGACCGACAACCAACGACGGTCGAGCGGGTCCTGACCCCGGAACGAGGACGCTGATGACCCAGCACACCCGCAGCGAGATATCGCTGCGAGTCAACGAAACGACCCACCGGCTGTCCGTGGACAACCGCAGGACGCTGCTCGACGCGTTACGGGAGGACCTCGGCCTCACCGGACCCAAGAAAGGGTGCGACCACGGGCAGTGCGGCGCCTGCACGGTGCTGTGCGACGGCCGCCGGGTGGTCTCCTGCCTCACCCTCGCGGTCGCCGCCGACACCACCTCGGTCACGACCGTCGAGGGGCTGGCCACCGAAGGCGAACTGCGGCCGATCCAGGAGGCATTCGTGCGCTTGGACGGCTTCCAGTGCGGCTTCTGCACCCCCGGGCAGATCTGCTCGGCGGCCGGGATGCTCGCCGAACACGCCGCGGGCTGGCCAGCGCCGTCACCGCCGGCGACGCGCCGGACCGGGCGCCGGAACTGGACGAGGCCGAGGTGCGCGAGCGGCTGAGCGGGACCCGACCAGGAACGGCGGCAACACGATCGTGCGGACCGACGACGGCGTCTTCGGTCAGGGCCCTTCATCGTGCTTCTCGATCACGTAGCTGATCGAGCCCTTCAAGGACACCTGCCACCGCGCAGGTCATCCCTCTCGAACCCAGTTCTCGGCACCACACGATGGGCAACGCATTCGATACTCGCCACTCCTGCCACTAGGACCTGGAAACCATTCCACTTCAAGTAAGTCGTCGTTATTTTCCGGGCAGCGCAATCCTTCCCTAACACCCTCGGTAACACGCTTGGCCGCCTCAATCCACGCCGAGCGGGTCATCAGCGCCCTCCCGAAATGTACGGACCCACTTGTTCGGCAAATTTGAAAGCCGCATCTGTTTCCGCCTTCGCCAGTCCTGCTCCCACACCGCCGGCAGATTGGGACGTCGCCAGGCGGTATGACTCGTGGGCGATGGTTTTCGCGAGCTCGGCATCCGAAGCGAACGCGCCACGCCCGATAACGAAGCCGTGCTCACCGAACAGGGTCATGCCGCTAGCACTGAGTGATGGCTCGTAAACGATCGTCGTTCCTCCCACTATGACCTCCTTCGCCTGACCAGCTGCATGGGCAGCACGGATCTCTCCCAACGCTTCAGACGCATAGATCGCCTGAGCATCCCTGGCGATCACTTGTTCCGCCCGAGTCAGGCCCGTCAGCGCTTTTGCTGCTTCGGCGGCCTTGCCAATCTTTCCGAACTCGCCACCCGGGACCACCATAGCAGCCACGCCCAGACACGCTTGGGTACTCCCGGTCGAGCCTTCGGGAATGTCTGCCAGGAAGACATCGTAGATGAACCCGGCGAACCCGGTGAGTTTTTCTCCCATCCGGCATTCATCAGCAGAGCCTCCCAGCGCATCGCATACCAGGGTGTTCCGCCACGGTGCAGAGCTTGCGAAGTCAATCGCTTCCTGCCACGTGAGTGCACTGGACCCCTTGTAACCGGAGTCAACGAACATCTTGAATTGTTCCTTGGACAGCCCGTGTCCGGCCGCGGGTCTCGCGAGCATTTCCTCACGTGGGGAATGCCGACGCTCCACGGGGGCGCGTTGCCAGTTGCGTCGGACTCCTGCGTTGTAGTTTTGGGCCTGGGCGGCCTTGGCTGGGCTCATGCTGGCGATTGCGTCCTGGCCGATCCAGGCGGGGCGGCCGTCCATCTGGATGATCAGACCGCTCGGGTCGCTGAAGCTGATCGGCGAGTTGTTCGCGTAGCTGTAGCCGTTGATCTGCTGCGGGTCGGCGGGGTTGAGGATCGGGTCGAGGGAGACGAAGCGGCCGAGGTCGGCGTCGTAGTCGCGGGCGCCCAGGTGGGTCAGGCCGGTGGCTTGGTCGATCGTGCCGCCGACGAATCCGCGTTCGCCGGGCAGCTCGCCGTTCGTTCCGCGCGGGGTCCCGAAGGGCGTCTGCCGTCGTTGCTGGACGGTCAGGTCCGTGGAGTTGATCGCGATCTGGGTCGTGCCCTGGTAGTCGGCGGCGAGCCAGCTCAGCCTTCCGCCTGTCCGGACCGCGATCTGTGTGCCGCCGTGGCTGTAGTAGCGGGTCGTCGTCGCCGCTCCGGACTGCTTGTCGACCCGGACCTCCTGGTTGCCGAGGTACAGGGTGGTGCCGGCCGGGTCGCGGCGGATCAGGCGCTCGCCGTCGGCGTCGTAGAGGAAGCTGGTCTGCGAGCTGCCTTCGGTGACTGTGGCGAGCCTGCTTTCCGTGTCCCAGTCCAGTGCCTGCTGCGTTGTGGCGCCGGGACGAGTCTTGGTGCTGCCGACCTGGTCATAGGTGTACTTGGCCGCGCCGGCCGGGCCAGAGGAAGCAACCGAGTTCAATCTGAATTAACTAGCCTAGATCGTTAGTTAATTCATCGAGATCCAATGGGACACTCTGCTCCAGAGTAAGGAAAGCAAAAATTTTATCCTTACGCGAAGCACGTCGAAGCTTTCTCCAGTCATCTCGATGCACATGCAGAACGTGCCTTTTTATGCTGATGCCACGCGGACTCGAAGTTCCATTCATTTCGTAGTTCTTAAAGTCCACCTGACCGACCAGCAGGTCGCAAACAATCTCACCACTAGCTAACTGCAAGCCGCCCCTCAACCAAAAGAAAGCTGACTCGTTAAGATCATAAGTGGAATTATGCCCCCATGCGCGTCCATCATATCCTCGATCGATAGCTAATTGACGCAAGGCGAGCACCTCGTTAAGACTCACCGTTCGCAGAGCCACACCACGCATAACCGAGTCGCCGGCAGCCCTCCCAGGCCACGAGCGAAGCAACGACGGAAAGAATCGGCGCCTCAGAGGCGCCGACCTGGCCAAACGTCGAACTTCTGCGCGTTCCCTCGAGGACAATGGGTGCCATCGTTTCCACCGAACTGGCTGTCGGTGCATTAAGTTCAACAGCACGTCTAAAACACCCATGTCACACCTCTTTCCCGCGAGAGTACCCGAACAGTCTACACGTCGACGAAACTCGACCTACCCTCCCCACCTGCCCCACACTGGTATCTCCTCGCCGAAGCCGATTCGACCTTGCCCCGCGCGATTCAAGAGTTCACCAATTCGCTGATTACCTTGAATAATCGTCAAGGTGCCATCAGCATTGCTATTCACCCTAATTAACTCGTCCACATTCGGATCCCGAGCAATCTTCAGCAATGTCTCATCAGACGCCCTGGCAACATTGCTTCCAGGACGTGGAACGACGTCGCCGTGCTTCAAAATACCAGCATCGCGCATCTCGTTCAGCCGACCAAGATTCAGAACCTTGGCGGTGACACCTTCCCCCGAAGAAGCCGCGCCACTCCGGAAAATCGCGCGGAACATTTTCGACAGAGCTCCACCAATTCCCATTTCCATATGAGTTGGCACCAATTGCACCGAGTCATGAAATTCTTCGGAACACGCACCTTTGTTGGTCGCACAGTAACTTTCGATAGCAGCAACAGTGTCAATATCGCTGTACGGGTAGTCGTCAGCGCGTCGCGCCATCCGATTAACGAGTGGGGTGCCAGCGTCAATCCATTCGGAAAGCTTCCAAAGATCGACACCCTTACTGGGAAGCAGGAGCCCGTTCAGGAACTTGCCGTCAGATCCCAAGTCTATGGCGACCGTACCGTTCTTGTACGCACGCGCAGTTCCAACCTGTTTCCAGCCCGAGCTCGCATTCTGACTCTTGCTCGAGCCCCAGTTACGCTTGACTCCCGCGTTGTAGGTGCGCGCACGCTCGGCATTTGCCGGGTTCATGGCGCTGATAGCCGCCGTACCAATCCAGGCTGGACGGCCATCCATCTGCAAGATCAGACCGCTCGGGTCACTAAAGCTGACCGGCGAGTTATTCGCGTAGCTGTAGCCGTTGACCTGCTGCGGATCCAAGGGGTTGAGGATCGGGTCAAGCGAGACGAAGCGACCGAGGTCGGCGTCATAGTCGCGGGCGCCGACGTGGGTCAGGCCGGTGGCTTGGTCGATCGTGCCGCCCACGAACCCGCGCTCGCCGGGCAACTCGCCGTTCGTTCCACGCAGATTCCCGAACGGGGTCTGCCGTCGTTGCTGGACCGACAAGTCGGTGGTGTTGATCGCGATCTGGGTGGTGCCCTGGTGGTCGCCGGCCAGCCAGCTCAGCTTTCCACCGGTCCGCACCGCGACCACCGCACCGCCGTGACTGTAGTAACGCGTCGTCGTCGCAGCCCCGGACTGCTTGTCGACCCGAACCTCCTGATCACCGAGGTACAGGGTGGTGCCGGTGGGGTCCCGGCGGATCAGGCGCCCACCGTCGGCGTCGTACAGGAAGCTGGTCTGCGAGCTGCCTTCGGTGACCGTGGCAAGCCTGCTCTCCGTGTCCCAGTCCAGCGTCTGCTGCGCCGTGGCGCCAGGACGGGACTTGGTGTTCCCGACCTGGTCATAGGCGTACTGGGTCGTGCCGGCCGGGCCAGAAGAAGCAACCGAGCTCAGGATGTGCGGTTTCGGGGTCCCGGGCGCGGCATAGGTGTAACGGCGGGTGACATCACCGGCGGCGGAATGCTGGGTGTCGGTGGTGCGGTTGCCGGACTTGTCGTAGGTGAAGGACTGCCAGTAGCGGGCCGGGCCACCGAGCCCGCCGGTAGCGGGGTCAGTGCTGCAGGGCGCGCTGGCCGGCGTCCAGGCCTCGGTGAGCCGCTGCAGGTAGTCGTAGCGGAAGCACTGGGTATCGGCGGGTTGGTCGAGCGGGGTGTCGGCGATCGAGGTGATGGCGCCGACGGGGTTGTAGGTGTAATGGGTGTCGGCCTGCATGGGGTGGGCGACTTCGGCGTCGACGATGGTGCGGTCGAGCCGGCGGGTGTTCGTGTCGTAGTAGGACGACAGCCAGGCGCGGTTGCCGGTGACGCCGAGCTGGAGGCGCTGCAATTCCCCGTACTTGGTGTAATCGGATGTGGTGACGTATTCCTCGGTGCCGTTGTTGATCCCGCCGCTGGTGCTGGTCGCGTTGCCCAGATCGTCGTGGACGTAGAGCAGGCTTTCCCTGGGCAGGTCACCGGCCTTCGGGGTACCCACGCTGCCGAGGGTGGTTCCGTCGGAGGCATAGTTGAGGTAGCTGGTGTAGCTGCCGGCGAGCTGGGTTCCCTCGCTCGCGGGGACGGTAGTGGTCAGGATCGTCGGCTTGTCGAGCGGGCTGTAGGCGTTGATCTTTTTGACATAGGCGTTGCCGTTGACCCAGCGGGTCGACGACGCGAGCTGCCCGACGCCCTTGTACGCGGTGTCGTAGGCCCATTCGGCGAGTTTGAGCCCGGTGGTGCTGCCCTCGTAAAGGCCGGTCTTGCGGCCCAGGTGGTCGTAGCTGTATGCGAGCGTGACGCTGCGCGCGTCGGTGCTGGTCGCCAGCTGGTTGAGCTTGTCGTAGGTGTAGGTCGTGGTTCCACGGTCGGGGTCGTCGGCCCGGATCGGCAAGCCGTGCAGGTCGTAGCCGTAGGCCCAGTGGTTGCCGCTGGAGTCGGTGACTCCGGCGAGCTGCCCGGCCGCGGTGTAGGTGTAGGTCGTTTCGTCGTAGTCACCGGTCGGCTCGGCGCCGTGGTACTGGCGGAGGTTGCGGGTGTGGCCGCGGGCGTCGGTGATCGTGGTGGTCGGCGTGCCACCGCCGGGCGGAGTGACACTGATCCAATCACCGCCGTAGGTCGTGGTGGTGCGCCAGCGCTCGTTGGCGCCGGTCTTGTAGATGGCCGCCACGGGGCGCTCCGCGCCGTCGAACTCCGTGGTGGTCAAGCCGGGGATCTCGGTGTCGCTCGCGACCCACAGGTCGGTGTCGACGGGCTGGTCGTTGTAGAACGGCTGGGTTGTCTTGAACGCGCGGCCGTGGGAGTCGTACCGGGTGTCGGCCAGCAGCCGGCCACCACCTGGCGCCGGGGTTTGGACCTGCCGGGTGCGATAGAGGCTGTCAAGGATCGTGGTTGAGGTGGTGAAGTTGCCGTTCGGCCCGACCCGGGTGGTCGACACCGCGCTGGGCCGGTCGTTGCGGATGTCGTAGGTGAACCGGGCGCTGCCCTGCGGATTGTCGGAGCGGAGCCGGTTCGGCGCCCAGACCTCGGTAGTGCGCCCGAGGGCGTCGTAGGTGGTCTCGGTGACCCAGTTGTTGAGGCCGGTGACCGTCATCGGTGTCCCCCACGCGGGCTCGTAGACCCTGGTGGTCTTCTGGTTGAGCGCGTTTGTGAGCTCCAGCTGGGTGACCGGTCCGCCGGTCGCGGGCGTGTACGTGGACTTCGTCGTGTTCCCGTCCGCGTCGGTGACCGCGGTCGCGCGCCCGTGCACGTCGTAGGCGGTGGTGGCGACGGTCCGGTACTGCGGAACGGCCCCGTCGTAGTGGTCGATCTCTTCGGCGAGGGTGATGTCGCCCTTGGTCGGCGGGGTTCCGTTGGGCTGCGGTGTCCCGTCGCTGCGGGTGTCGTAGGACGTGCGGGTGTCGGAGATCGTGTCGCGCGGATACTGCGGAGTCTGGTCGCAGTTGACGGCGGTGGTTTCGACGCGCGAAGCGAACTGCATCAGCCAGAGTGCGGTGTTCTGCGCGTAGGTCGTTGTCGTGCATCGGTCGTCGTCGGCCGCGTTGATGTCACCGAGGTCGTTGACCTTGGTGGGCAGCCCGTACTGGTCGTACTCCGACGTGACCTTCGTCGTGCGCCATCCGCCGGCCGCGAGCGCGGTGAAGGTGCGTTCGGTGCCGGTGTGGACGAGGTAGGCGTTGAACGGTCCCCGGGTGGCGGTGGGGCCGGTCCAGCTCGGGTCCGTGATGGACTTGCTGACGACTGGGCCGTTTTCGCCGTTCTTGGTGATGCTTTCGAAGGAGAAGCCGCGCAGCCAGTCTTCGTCGGCGTGCGTGCCGCCTTCGCTGTCGGACAGCGTGACCGCGCGGGTTCCGGCGTTGGGCAGCTTGTCGCCGTTCATGCCGCGGTAGTAACGGCTCTCGGCGTAGCTCGTGGGGCCGGTGAGGTCGTCGGGCTTGCCGGTGCGGACGATGACCCGGCCGAACCCGCGGAAGTCGTCCCAGGTCTTCTTGTCCTCCGGCGTGAATTCGGACGTGCTGAAGTGCCATGCCGCGCCGTCGGGGTACTCGTAGTTCGTGACCTGCTCGGTGCTGGAGCCGATTCGATCGGACTGGACGACCGAGGCGACGACGTACTTGTTGAAGTAGTCGGTGCGCTCGGCGTAGTTGCGTTTCGCCCACGTCGCCGGGTAGCACCGTTTGGTGTTGGTCTCCGGCTTGTCCGGTAAGGCTCCCGGACCGCAGTCGGGGGCCGCGTAGTTGACGGTGGTGACACCGCCGGATTCGGACACGATGGCCGAGAGCCGGTAGCGGTTGAGCGGCCCGACCCCGTCGGACGCGTCGCCCTTGTCGGCCCGGTTGGCCAGCTTCTTGCCCTCGAAGGTGACCGCAGGCAACGTGATCGGAGTCCCGACCAGGCCGGTGTGGGTGATGCTCTTCAGCCACAGCGCAGCCTTTTCGCCGTCGCCGGGATCGGGGAAGGTCTGCTGGAGGGTCCAGCTGTCGACGTCGGCGTAGTCCGTGCCCCTGCGAACCTTGGTGGTGATCTTGGCGAGCCGTTTGGTGGACCAGAACGTCGGGGAGTAGTGGTCCTTGCAATCGGCTCCGCAACGTTCACCGAGCGGGACGTCCGGCCAGTTCTCCGGGTGGTCGAAGGTGCACAGGCTGCTGCCGGGCACGCAGCGGTCGCCGGTCTCGAACACGACCTTGCCCGACGCCGGCGCGGAGTCGCCGTCCCGCAACCCGTACTGCACCTCTTTGAGGGTTCCGCCGCGCACATAGGACACGGGCGAGTTCTTGACGTTCTGGCCGTAAGTACCGGTCTCGACGTCATAGGTGTAGAGGATCATGTTGCCGTGCCGGTCGACGACCTTGTCGAGGTTCCACCGGTAGCCCTGCACGCACGAGGAGTTCTCGAACTTGCCGTCGGCGGCGTGGCACGGCTCTCCGGCGTCATCGCCGTAGACGGGGACGGTCCAGGTCGAGTTCGCCCCCGACGTGACACCGAAGAAGTACTGGGTGCCGTCCAGCGTGGTGATCTTCCACGCTTCGCCGTCGTGAGCGCCGTTGCCCGCACCCGTGAGGTGCTCGATGCGGGCACCATTGTCGGACTTCTGGCGCCAGACGTTCTTGGCCGTGTCGTGGATCAGGGGGCCACCACTGCCGTTGTAGGACGCTGTGGCGTTGTCACTCTTCCAGCACAGGTCCCCCACCTGCGGTGGGGTGGTCCCGCCTTCCTTGTCGTCGACGCAGGAGCCGTACGTGCGTTCGATGAAGCCGGGGTTGAGCTCCCAGCCGTCGCCGATCCAGGACGCCTGGTTGTTGGTCGCACTGGTGCGTCCGTCGATCTCCGACGAGTTGTAACCGAGCGCCAGATCGGGCGTGAGACCACCGGAGGCGGGAGGCACACGCAACGGGTACGACCAGGTGAAGTCACCGGTCTGCTCCGAGACGTCCCAGGTCGCCGAGGGCGACAACGAGGTTGCCTTGCTCGTTCCACCCCCGTCCGGCGTGGTCGATCCGGTCCCCTGGTTACCGCTCAGAGCGTGCGCACTGGCCTCGTCCGGAGCCCGTGGGGTCATGGTCTGCTTGGCGACGTTCGCCGAGTTGGTGCTCGGCAGTGGGACGCTCGGGCCGGCAGCCGCGTTCGCGATGCCGGTCGTGCTGACCATCGTCATCACCAAGGCGCAGGTCAGCACCGTGGTCAGCGTTCTTGAACGGCTGAAGGCAGCCAGTCGCATCGTTCCTCCAGGGACGGGAAGGTCGGGGCTCGGGGATACGGTCGTGCGACCGATCAGCCCGGAGGTGCCGGGAACGCAGGCGTAACGACGGGCAGTGCAGTGAGGGTGTAGCCGAGGAGCGTATCGACCGTGCCGCCGTAACATTCCTGCGAGTTCGCGGTGATGGTGTCGACACCCGGGAAAACGCAGCGGTAGAGAGCCTGGCTGGCCATCCCGTCCGGCGGTGCGCTCCAGATCTGGCCGATCGTGCCGAGCACGGTCTTTCCGTCGCAGGCGACGTCGGTGGAGAGGAACTTGTCGAAGTCGTTGGCACAACTCAGCAGGGGCCGGGTGCCGGTCTGGGAGGCCAGCGGCAGGTACCCCTGGAACACCACAGCCGTGTAGCCGGGCAACCCACCCGTGGTGGTCGCCATCCGGTCTATCGCACGGTTGTTGTCGGACATGGACAGCGCCGCATAGGCGATGCTGTAGCCCAGCAGCACCTCGCGTGTCGCGCCACCGCAATCGGCCTGCCTGCTGTCGAACCGCTCGGTACCGGTAGTGCAGCGGTAGATCGCGATGCTGGGGACATTGGTGGGCTGCTGGGTGAAGACCTTGCCGATGGCGC
The DNA here is from genome assembly GCF_014654205.1 of Amycolatopsis bullii. Lineage (GTDB taxonomy): Bacteria > Actinomycetota > Actinomycetes > Mycobacteriales > Pseudonocardiaceae > Amycolatopsis > Amycolatopsis plumensis. The sequence goes on along the minus strand of NZ_BNAW01000032.1, from coordinate 82,393 downwards.
CGCTGACAGTCTTGCCTTCGCAGGCGTTGTCGGTCGAAGTGAACGCGTCAGCGCCGTCCTGGCAGGAGTAAAGCGTCGTTGTCCTTGCATTGTCGCCGCTGACGAGCATGCCGAGCGTGTCGTCGACGTGGTAGCCCGCCGCAGGGGGGTTGCTGGTGGCACCGGTGTAGTGCTCCCCCACGCCGTTGACGTACCGGCCGAGCTGTCCGGCAGTGACGGTGGGCCACGCGGCGTTCTTCGCGATCGAGGCCTCGGTGAGGACGCCGTAGCTGGTGGATACCTCGTCGATGCTGCCGGGGAAGAAGTCCGCTCCCACGCCGTTCAGCAGGTCACGGCCGATGGTCAGGCCTCTGGTCGCGGCCCACGGTGCGACGTTGGAGCGCGAGCCGCCGAGCTGCCCGTCGACGTACAGCCGAAGTTGCCCAGCGCTTTCGTCGTAGATCCCGGTCAGGTGGGTCCAGCGGTCGAGCACCGGGGTCTGGAAGGACACGGCGTAGGTGAACGGGGAGGAGTCCTGGTCGGCTGCCGGTGTGCCGAACACCCAGCGGTTGAGCTCGGGCCGGTACTGCAGCACGAACCCGCTCATCCGCGTCCCGTCTTGACCGAGGACGGTCGCGACCTTGTCCGTGCGCGACAGCTTCGCCCAGGCCGACACGCTGAAGCTCGCGGTCATCGGCACGCCCACATCGGGAGTCTGTGCGTTCCCGGTGCTGCCGTCGAGCTGCAGCCCCTTCCCGCTGATCCCGGGAGCCGACGTGACTCCGCCGGAGAAGACCGCGTCGTTGTGCCGCCACAAGTAATCCTTGCCGGTTCCGGCGTCGAAGTGCCAGTCCCCCGCCGGTGCTTCGATGACATCTGCCGTCACCTTGCGGACCTCACTGTCGCTCAGCGTTCGGCCGAACACGCGGACGTCGTCGATCGGGCCGGGGAAGAAGCCTGTGTCGGAGCCGTTCCACTTGCCGCTTCCGATTGTGAACGGGCCCGTGATGCCGGCCAAGGTGACACCGACCTGGACCGTGGTGAGCGCACCGTTGACGTAGAGCTTGACGACGTGTTGCACCGCGTCGTAGCTCATCGCGAGGTGGGTCCACTCGTTCGTGACCACTGCGACGTTCGACACGACGGCTGTGACGGCCGGATCGTTCTGGTCGGACTGCGGGATTACCACCGCCCACTTGTGCAGCGTGCCGTTGTACTGCACCTGGAACCCGCTGACCGCGGTGCCGCTTTGACCGAAAATCGTGTAGTTTTTGTCGTCCGATTTGGACAGCACTGTCCACGCGGAAATCGAGAAACTTTGGCCGGTGTTGACGACCGGCCCGGAGGCGACGGCATGTCCGGTGATGCCGTCGAGCCAGGGGCCGCCGCCGCTGCGGCCCAGGGCCCACTGGTAGCCCCCGGCCAAGGCGGCGTCGTGGCCCCGGCCGCTCATGTCCTGCACCCGTGCCGTGCCGATGTTCTCGTCGAAGTCCCACTTGGCGACGTCCGCGGTCGGCAAGGTCGCCGGACTCGTGTCCAGGGCTGGATACGAACCGTAGAGAGAGGAGATGTGGTCTCGGTCCAAGGCGCCCGCGTAGAGGCGAACGTCGTCGATAGAGCCGGGCCAGAACTGCGCGGCCTGGCCCGCTGCCTTTCCACGCCCGAAGACGGCGCCGCCAGCGGCCTGCCACGCTGTGTTCAGGGTACCGTCACCCACTCGTTCACCGTCCACGTACAGCCATGTCTTGCGGGACTGCTTGTCGTAGACGCCGGTCAGGTGCGTCCAGGTGTTGATCTCGGCGGGGAACGCGGATACGGCCGCCCTGGTCACGGCGGCGTTGTCGCTGTCGGATTCGGCCATCTCGAACACCCACTTGCCGCAAGCGTTCTCGTCTCCGACGCCGTCGAAGCAGGCCGCGCTCATGTCGTCCGCGACGTGGCCGAGGCGGAACTTGCTGGCCCGGTTGCCGTCGACGCTGACCGCGGTGAATTTGGACACCACGTCGCTCTTGCGGTCGAGGTACACCCACGCGGATACGGTGAAGCTGTCGTCGGTTCGCAGGTCGACACCGGAGGTCGAGACACCGCCCGTTGCGCCGTCGAGCTTGACGGCGTTACCCACTCTGCCCGGTACCAGGTGTGCGCCGTTGTTGAGAGTGCCGGGGCGGGCACCGATCGAGTCCGCGGTGTTGGTGCCGCTGGATTCGTCGAGCTGCCAATCGTGCACCAGGGCGAGGTCACGGCCGGCCATGGCGCGGACTTCGTCGGTGAACAAGGGGCGGCTATAGACCTTGACGTCGTCGACTGCACCGACCAGCTGGTTGCGCCAGGTGTCGGCCCACATCGCGCGGCCGATGTCGAACTCGCCGGTGGCGTTCCACGACGTGCTCATCGTCCCCGTCGCCGAGAGCGTGCCGTTGACGAACAGCTGCATCTCGCCGGTGGCGGCGTTGTAGGTCGCGGCGAGGTGGGTCCAAACCCCGGTCTGGACCGGCTGCGCCGACCGTACCCTGGGGGTCGAGGACGGCCAGTCGGCGTCACTGCCGTTCATGGCGAACGCCCACCGGTCGTCGGCGGATCCGCTGTAGCCGAGAGTGAACACAGAGGTCCGCGTGCCGGTCTGGCTGGCGACCGCCCCCCAGTCCGCGGTCTTGCTGCCCAGCTTGACCCACGCGGCTACGGAGAAGCTCTTGCCGGTGTCAACGGCCGGAGCGGAACTGAGGTAGCCGACGGAACCGTTGAAACTTGCGGCCAGGTCGCTCGGGTCCGGGTTGTTGGTCTGGCCGGGCGCCCAATCGATGAGGCCGTTAGCCGTGCCGTTCTTCCCGTTGCCGGAAGCGTCCTGGGCGTTGCCGTCGAGTTTCCAGGTCGCGGCGGTGACGTTGCTCTGGGCGACGATGCCCTGGATCTCGTTGGCGGCCAGAGGACGGGTGTAGGCCCGAACCTCGTCGATGTCGCCGGCCCAGAAGCCGGTGGCGGCACCATACTGTCCGCGGCCGATCACGAACGGCCCGTTCGCCGTCCACGGTGTCGCGGGCGCGGCCGCGGTGGCGGCTTGGACCCCGTTGACGTACAGCGTGATGGTCTTGGCCGCGCCGTCGTAAACGCCGGTCAGGTGGGTCCACACTCCGATCTGGACGGTACCGGCCGCTGACCGCGCCTCGGCGAGTGCACTGCCGACGGCGTCGGACGAGTTCATCCCGAAGATCCACGAGCCGTTGGCTTGCTTGAGGTGCAGGCCGCTGACGGTCGTCCCGTCCTGGGTGACGGCGGCCATGTCCGCGAGCTTGCTCGGCTTGACCCACGCGCCGACGGTGAAGCTCTGATCAGTCCGCAACGCCGGGCCCGACGTGGCGGCGTAGCCGCGGGTCCCGTCGAAGCCGACCGCACCGTTGACGGCACCGGCCTGGGTGAACGACGCGCCCGGTTGCAGGACCGCCATTTCGCCGCCTGCGGTGGCGTTGCGGGCGGTCGTACCGCCGGTTTCATCGAAGTTCCAGTACCCGCTGGCGACGTTGTCGCGGGTCACGATCGATTTGACCTCGGCGTCGCTCAGCGCGCGGTCGTAGGAGCGGATCTCGTCCGCCGCGCCGGACAGGTAGCCACCGCCGACCGCGCGGCCGACGGCGAACTCGCCGGTCGCTTCCCAGGGCGTGGTCCACGGCTGGGTGCCGGCGAGATCACCGTTGACGTAAAGCCGGATCTGGCCGGCCGCAGCGTCGTACACGCCGGCCAAATGCGTCCACGTTCCCGTTTGAGCCGGGGCGTTGGACAAGACGGTGGTCGTCGCTGCGGAGGGGTTGTCCGCGGTCCGCAGCGTGAAGGCCCATTTGTCGATGCCACTGCCCGGGTAGCCGAGGGTGACCATCGAGGCAGTCGTGCCGTTCTGGCTCGATAGCACCGACCAATTGCTGGACTTTCGGGCCAGATTAACCCATCCGGCGAAGGTGAAGCTCGTCGCGGTGCTCGCCGAGACGGGGGCGGTGACGTAGTCGGCGACGCCGTCGAGGCGGATCGCGGAACCGATCGCGCCGGGAGTATAGGCCGGGTTGCCGTGCAGTGTCGCATCACGGAACCCGAGCGTTGCGGTGTCCTTGGTGTTCCCGTCGAACGACCACTGGGCCAGCGGCCCGTTCCCGGCCCGTACGTAGAAGTGGTACACCCGGTTCGGGCTACGGTGACCGGCCCGATCGACGCTCTGCACGTACAGATCCCGAGGTCCGTCACCAGGCGGGGTCAGCTTCACCGATGCCTTACCACCCAGTGCATCAGCGTCGACCGGGGTCGTCGGCGGGTCGTTCCAGCCGTACAAAAAGTGATCGACGTCGGTGACGCCGTTGGAATCGAAGGTGAACGTGTCCGGAACGTCCACCCCGCCGTGCCACAGATTGTCCTCGCGATACAGCGCGGCCGACACGGCCGGCGGCTTATCGACTCCGACCTGGTCGACGACGAACGGGCCCGGCCCGTTTCGCCAGTCGCCGCCGTCGAGGCCGTCACTGCCCCATACCGTCCAGCTGACACGTTGCCCATCGCGATCCTGCAAGTTCACGTCGGTGCTGAAGTATGCCCCCGACGCCTGATTGGGCCCGACGTCGCGATGGTCGGCGCTGGGCCCACCATAGATGTCCCAGATCGGGTGAAGCTGATCGTTTCCGTCCGGGTCCGACAGCCGGGTCAGCAGCCGGATCGAGTTGTCGGCCACGTACGGGACGCCATCGCACCAGCGGCACGGCGCCGGCAACGGGGGATCCGTCCTCATCTCGTACGGCGGGTTCGGGCGAGTGTTGTACCAAACCCGCAAAAGTGTGCTCGGCACGTCGTACCGACGCCAGTCAGAAGTCAGCGACTCGTTCGCCGCGCGCAGGAAGTAGGTCGATACCCCACCAGGATTGATGTTGCCCGGCTGCGGACTGAACCGGACGTCCTGGTAGGTCCCGCAGCTGTCGCCGCCACCGACCCCGGCGTCCGCCACCCAGTGCCCGGAGGGCATGTTGTTCCAGTTGGTGTCCCAACCCAGTCCCCAGTCGGCGTAGTACAGCTGATGGAGTGCGGTGGAGCACTGCGGACCGTGGACCACGGTGGTGTCGAAGGCCAGGCCGTTGATCGCCCGGCCGGCCAGGAAGCTGGTGTCGAACTGGAAATACGTGCGAGCGACCTTGATGTTGTTGCAGTCCGAGCCGTAACACTTGCCGGACTTCGCCCAGGCATCACCGTCGCCTGTGCCATTGACATAGCTTCGTGTGGGGTAACCGGAGAACACCTTCGCCCACATCGACTGGTTCCACGCCTTCATGTCCGGGTCGACCACGACCGGGAACCGGGTCGCCGGATCCTTCAGCATCGCCACGTCCGGTTTCAATCGCAGAGTGGAGCCGTCCACCGCGACACCCACCCGGGCCGAGGCGACCTCAGGGCCACGGGCATCCCACATCGACGCCGACGGCGACACGAACACCGATTTCCCGGCGTCGTCGAGCGCGCGGAGCCGCCCTTCGGCATCGGCCTCCACACGCAGGCCCTCAGTTTTGAGGGTAAAAGCGAGGTCCCGCAGGGCAGGGTTGTCCGCCGCCGCCTTGTCCCGGACGACCACGTGCTGTTCGTACCCGTCGACGCGTGCCCGCATCACCAGATCCACGCCGGGCAGCACATCACGATATGTGGCTGCACCGTCCTGGAGAGACGGTTCGGGCAGGCGCCCCGGCCACGACAAGCTCATCCGCTTGCCATCCCGCGCGAACTCGACCAGCGGCGCGTCGCCACCGGCGGAGAACTCGAGATCTCCGACCGTCGCTCGAGGACGAACCGCCCCACCTTCCGCTGGCTTCAAGGTCGCGTCGACCGGCACCCACTTATCACCACGTCGAACCCGCGTCGGCACGGCGGACAGCTCGGCAACCAGTAGCCCGTTCGGCTCAGCGAGCACCCGCTTGGTCTCGGTGGTCAGGTTCGCCACCTCCACCCGCGTCCCCTGCCGACGCGCGGCAGCGAACGCCGCAGCCTCATTTGGCGCCGACGCGACCGGCGCCGCGGCCGGAGCAGCCGGCTCGCTACCCGTCACGACCACCAGCACACCGGCTAGAACAACCACGACCAGGCAAAACGCGCGCAGCTTCAAGCCACGCGCCAGCACCCGACGCACCACAGCAGGGACCCCCTCGGTCCGGTCGACGCGCGTCCCCGACGCCACGCAACCACAAAGTAAGGAGAACAATTCACGATCATCAAGACTCGGCAAAGCCGCCAACCGGGTGATCGATCACATGTTTGAGACACTGAGGCGACGGGCTGGTCCTATTTGATCGTTATGTCGCGATGTCTGGCTAGTCGAGAGATGAGTGCCGAACCAGCATGTCTGCTGAGTCGGCCCGCCTGCAGGCGAGGACCGCGACAGCCGTCGGGATACTGGGGGCCCGCCCAGGCGGCAGCCGCGTCCGCGGGCGCGCTAATGGCCGTCTCGGCTCCGCCGTCCGGATAGCGGATGCGCTACAGGATTCGCCCGCGCAGTTCCGACAGCACCGCGGTACCAAATTCCTCCGCCAAGTGCGCGCCGCGCCCGTGCCCCACGGCGGCGGCGATGTTCAGCGAGAAATGCGTCAGCCGAGCCCTCTGGTTGCGAGGCGGGTAGTTCGCGTGGGCCACTGACGAGAGAGCGTACTGACGGTCACCTGACTGAGTCTGGCCGGGCAGCAGTCACCGCCTCCTGAGACACAACTATCCGCTCATGCCGCAGAGCGTACGCCTCGGCAAGCGACGCGCGGCAGCCCAACGGGGGACCGGCTGCGCGACTGACGTAGCTAGTCAGTGCGGATTCCGGTTGCACGGCAACGCTCGACTTGATGCTGCTCGACTGGCTCCAAGCCCGGGGTCCCGTGCCGATCGCGCGTTTGTTCGCAACGAACGCGGGCGGTCCTCTCACCAATTTCACTGGGGCACAGCTGGGGCAAACCCCCTGTTACAACTGCGCTGAACAGCACACAGTTGCCAGCAACGACGGTCATGCGCATCATTCCACTAGGCGATTCTCTATCGCCGCAGGTCAGGGCCATGATCGACCCACACTGGCAGTGAGGGGGTCAGGGGTTCGAGTCCCCTTAGCTCCACAACGCAACGAACCCCTTCGTTCAGCCGCTGCGGCTGGCCGGAGGGGTTCTCTGCGTTCCGGGTCCGATCTTCAGTGATCGGCTTATGGCGCGATCTTGTGCTCCTGCTGGGGCAGAGTTCGGCCGGACCCGCCGGCACCGTGGGGCAAGTCGGCGTGTGTTCGAGAACCGTGCGACCTCTGACGAATCCTCGATCAGACTTCCGATGAGTCGATGGCAAGCTTCTCTTCCTCGGTCGCCCTGGATCTGAATCAAAGCTCGACCCCCGCGCACCAGACCCGGCTGATCGCGCGGGTGGCGCGGATGTCGGCGACCGGGTCGCCGTCGAGCAGGACCAGGTCTGCGCGCAGCCCCGGCCGGATCGCGCCGCGGTCGCTCAGCCCGAAGTGCTTCGCCGGCAACACGGTCGCGGCACGCAATGCCTCCACTGTGGACAGTCCAGTGGCGACGAGCAGTTCGAGCTCGTCGTGCAGGCTCGCGCCGTGCGCGACAGGGGACGGGGATCCCGGCGCGGCGTTCGCGTCGGTACCGGCCAGGACGGCCGCGCCCGCGCGGTGGAGCCGGGTCACCGACGTCGCCGCGCCCGCGTAGAGCTGCGGCTGACCGGCCGCCGTCGCAATGCCCTTCATCATCGTCAGCGTCGGTACGACGACCTTCGCCCGCGCGAGGTCCCCGTCCGCGATCGGCGGCCCGAGCGGCGCGTGCGTGACGACGTCCACGCCCGCGTCCAGCGCCATCGTGTACGCCTCGGTGTTCGCGGCGTGCGCGACGACCAGCAGCCCGGCCGCGTGCGCGGCTTCGGTGAGGGCGCGGGCCACCGGCAGTTCGGGACCGCCGCCCCCGGGCGCTTCGAGCACGATCTTGAGGTAGTCCGACCCGGCCGCGGTGCGGGCCGCGACGAAGTCCGCCGCACGCGCGGGATCGGTGATGACCGCTTCGGCGGGCATGCCGGGCATGCGGGCGTGCAGCCCGCCCGGCCCGATCGCGGGCACGCCGGCGCTGCGGATATCGGTGAGCCCCGGCTGGTTCCGCAGGCCGGCCAGCAGCGCGGCCGACGTCGTCGCCATGTCCAGGGCCGTGGTGACGCCGTACCGGGCGAACTGTTCGAGGTTCTCTCGGCCGTGCAGGTGGACGTGGGCGTCGATGAGGCCGGGAAGCAGGACCTGGCCGGTTCCGTCGAGCACCGAGCCGCCGGTGGCTTCGCCGGACAGGCGGCCGCCGTCGACGAAGACGGTCCGCGGTTCCGTGAGCCCGGCGCCGTCGAAGACCCGGACGTTCGTGATGGCCGTCATCGCCCACCCTCTCATAAGGAACGGTATCGTTCACTAACGAACATACCCGAGAGGAGCGCCCGATGGCGGAGACCCGGCGCCGGGGCGACGCGCTGGTCCGCGCGATCCTCGAAGCGGCGCTGGCCGAACTGGCCGAAACCTCGTTCGAGGAGCTGAGCTTCGAGAAGGTCGCGGCCCGCGCGCGGACCGGCAAGGCGGCGCTCTACCGGCGGTGGGCGACGCCCGAGGATTTGGTGCTGACCGCGCTCACCGACCCGGACGCGGGCTTCGGGGAGCCCCGGCCACCGGAAACCGGAACCCTGCGCGGCGACCTGCTGGCCCTGCTCGGCGGGCTGGCCCGGGTGCTCGACGAACCGCACGGCCGGGCCCTGCGCCCGCTGATCACCCAGCGGGCGCGCCACCCGGAGCTGTTCGCCCGGGTCCGCGCCCTCGTGCTGCGTCCCCGCCAGGAGCTGATCCTCGGCCTGCTGACCGACGCCGCCGAGCGCGGGGAGGCACGCCCCGCCGCGGCCACCGCCCGGATCGCCGCGGTGGGACCACGCCTGGTCCTCGTCGAACACATGGAGGCAGGGACGGTGACCGCGGCCGAGGTGACAGCGATCGTCGACGAGGTCCTGCTGCCCCTGGTGCAACCTCCGGCCCCCGGCCGATGAGCCCACCGAGGACCCCTTCGCCGAAGCCGCTCATGACGCTCGTCCGGCCGTACTGCACGGCCCGAGCTGATCCTGATCGACGTGTCGGTCAGTGGGCGGGGGCTAGATTCCCAGGGCCTGGCGGAGGGGGGTCGCCAAGGTGCGGATGTAGGTGTCCGTGAGGTGGTTGTCGCGGTAGACGACCACGTTGCCCACGACCGCCGGGCACAGGTCCGCCGTGCAGATCCAGTTCGTCAAGTCCACGACCCGCACGCCGGGGATGGTGGCCGCGGTGGTGGCCAAGGGGTCGGTGAAGGCGTCTACCGCCTTGGACCTCGGCTTGTCGCAGGAGTGAGGGGCTGGGTTGCGTTGCAGGCAGTTGAGGACGTTGTCGTCGGCGCGGGGGGTGTCCCTGATGACGGCGACGGGGATGCCCGCGGCGGTGATCTTTTCGAGGTACGAGCGGTAGCCCGCGGTGAGCGCCTCCGGGGACTTCCACGCCCACCTGAGGTCGTTGAGGTAGGACTCGGGGGACATGGCCGCGGTGACCAGGAGGTCGGGCTTGTCCGCCAGCATCGAGTCGATCTTCAGTTTGTCCTGGGCGGGGCACTCGGCGAACGGCTCGGGTCGGCTCGGGTCGGCGTCACGCGTCTTGGTCGGGGCCGCGGCGCTGAAGGGGCAGCCGTCGTGGAGCATGAACTTGACGCGCCAGCCGGCGCGGTGGGCGATGTCGATCAGGGCCGTGGCGAACTGGGTCATGTGCGAGTCGCCGATGACGGCCATCGTCTTCGTCGCGCCGGCGCGGCCGTAGGCGCACTTGTCACTGTTCATCGGAAAGGCCACCGGGTCGTACTGGCCGCAGCCGTCGTGCCACACCGAGGCGATGTCCTTGGCCGCCACCGACGGATCGGGGACGACCGGCACGCCCTCGCGCGCGGTGAGGACGTGCGCCGGGTCCAGCGCGAGCGCGCCAGGGTGGTCGGCGTCCAACGCGATGTCGGCCTGCAGCGCGTCGAGGCGGTGCTGCGCGATCTGCCACGGCACCGTCGCGGCCACCGTGGTGACGACCACCATGCAGGCGCCCAGCGCGTAAGCGGCGCGGCGCCTCGGCCGCGCACCCCCGCGACGGGGCCGCGGTCGCCGCAGCGGGTCCTCGACCAGGTGCTTCGACAGCGCCGCGAGCACCAGGCTCGACACTGCGGCGACCAGCACCTGACGCTTGCCGAGCTTGGCGGCACCCGCCTCCTCCAGCAGGAAGACCACCACCGGCCAGTGCCACAGGTACAGGCTGTAGGAGATGTCGCCCACGTAGCGCAGCGGCAGCAGGCCCAGCAGCGGCGACAGTTCGCCGGCCCGGGGACGCTCGGCGGTCCCCGCGACCAGCAGCGCGGCCGCGCCCAGCGTGGGCAGCAGGGCGATCCAGCCGGGGAACGCCATGTGCGTGCCGAAGGTGAAAGCGCTGACCAGCACCGCGGCCAGGCCCAGCCACCCCAGCGCCAGCCGCGCGGCGAAGCGCACGCGCACCTGGCGGACGACCATCGCGGTCAGGCCGCCGATGCCCAGCTCCCACATGCGGGTGGGGGTGATGAAGTACGCCTGACCGTGGTTGATCTGCGTGTAGACCGCGGAGAACACCAGTGACGCCACTGTCAGCACCGTGATCGCGCCGAACGCCACCGCCACCGGACGTGAACCGGACCGCCGCGCGATCGCCGCGCTGAGCAGCAGCAACAGCGGGATGACCAGGTAGAACTGCTCTTCGACGCTCAACGACCAGAAGTGCTGCGCGGGCGAGGCGGAGGCGGTGGCCGTCGCGTAGTCCGACGAGAACAGGGCGAGCACCCAGTTCTGCGCGTTCAGCGCGGACGCCACCACCTCGCGCAGGATCTCCGGCCGGCGCGACACCGGCACCAGCAGCACCGTCGCCGCGACGGTGGCCAGCAGCACGACGGTCGCCGCGGGCAGCAGCCGCCGGATGCGCCGGGCGTAGAAGCTGAGCAGCCCGACCCGCCCGGTGCGGCGCAGTTCACCCGTGAGGGTGCCGATGATCAGGTAGCCGGAGATCACGAAGAAGACGTCGACGCCGACGAATCCGCCGGGCAGCCACCCCGGCCTGAGGTGGTAGAGGAGCACAAGGCCGACGGCGAGCGCGCGCAGACCCTGGATGTCGTCGCGCTGTTTGTGGCCGGTGCTCGCGGGCGCGGCGGGTACGGACGCGCGGGCGCTGACCGTGGACGTCATGATGTTCGAAGCCCCCTGGCTTTGTTTCCCCAGCGGCCCCCCGGCGACTGCCGTCCGGTATGAGCGCCGCAAGACTCCCCGCGCGCGTCCCAACAGGACCCACGCGAACCATCGGTGTGCGTCCGACGGGCGTTACAGGCGCAGTTGAAGCTACCCCACCCCAATCCGACGCCTGAACCCGCGGACGCCTTGGCCGCTCGAACGAGTGAAGGCACTTCGGTTTCCAGAGCGGCACGCGGATCTATTTCGACGCATTCGACTTCCAGATCACCGACAACGTCATTCCGCACTTCACCGGGATGAGGGACACGTTCACCAGATACGGTTACGGCTACACCATCGGCGTCTACGGCCCGCGCATGTCTGCAGCCGAATTGGCGCGGCGGGGCTGAATTCAGCGAGTTTCGTGTCGGCCCCGTTCGACACCTGGGGCGGCACGTTCGACCACCCCTGGGAGTCCCACTTCCAGATCGGCGTAGCCCGGAGGACCCTCGACTCGACGCCGTGGCCGCCCGCATACTCCTTGCTGCGACGCGCGGTAGCCAGGACTGGGCCGACTCCGGGACGACGTTCACCTTGTTGAGTTGGACGGTGCTGGCCGGCGGGTTCGCCGTCTGGTCGTCGCGGCTGACGCGCAGCCGAACGATCTGGCTCGCCGGCCTGCCCTGCGTTGCGCTCGGTGCGATGCCCACCGCCATCGTGGCGGTGGATCTTCTCTTCCTTCTCCCCCGCTAGGACTGGCGAGGGGGCTGCTCGGCCGCGGTCGCTTCCTCGACGATCTCCGCGATGTGGATCGTGTCGTCGTCCGCGGCAAGGTCGGCGTCCGTTATGGTCGCGGTGACATCGACCGTCCTCAGGTTGTGCTTCTCACGCAGGAACCGCTCGCGGTAAAGATGTTCGGCGTCCTCGGTGAGATTGTGCAGCAACCGCGCGTTGAGCCCGGCGCCGATCACGATGCCGACCACCGGTACGGCCTGTCCGAGCTTCTGCCTCGTCAGCCGAAGTGCGAATCGCTCGTAGAACGCTTTGACAATCCTCGTGACGCCGTTCTTGTTCAGCTGATCCCATGCCGCCTTGCGGGCGAGGTCGTTCACGAGCTTGTTCAACTGAACATACGCGATGGTTTTGCTGGCTTGCTGGGCCATCCCGAAGTTGAGGACTCCGAGCGCGAAGACCCTCTCCTGCGGCAACTCGGTGTCGTAGCCGTAATATGCGGCGGTGTGGGCGATCGCCCTTGTCATCGCACCCAGTACCAGCACGGCGTCGGCCGCCATCGCCGCGGCGACCGTGCCGGCACCAGGCGCCGCGCCGGCGCCCGCACCGAAGATGCCGCCGGCTGTCGTGAGCAGTTCACCGCCGGATACCGCCAGCCCGGCGCCCGCGCCCTCGACCGCGCTGAACGCCGTGTAGCGCAGCCCCAGACGAGGCTTGGCCTTGTCGATGTCGGCCAACTCGAGCTGGTGGATGTCGCTCAGTTCGTTGACGGTGTGCCCACGCTTGGCATAGGCCGCGACGACCGCCTTGCGCCGCAGCGTCGCCTCGCTGGTCTTGTTCACCAACCGCAGCAATCCCTCGATCGCGTTGCCGACGATCTCGGTCAGCTGTTCCGCGCCGGGCACTTGCTCGAGCCGTCCCTTGGCCATCCGGCCACCCTTGACCACGCGATCCCGAACCCGGGGCGGTACCAGACGGCGCTCGGCGGCGGCCAACCGCTCGTCACGCCAGCGCTCGATGTCCTGCCACGCCGCAAGCTCGTACGGGCTCATCCGGTCGATGCCCACAGTCACCCCTCGAAAGCGAAACCGCTTCGCCTGCCGCGGCGAACTCATAGGGCATGGTAGGCGGAGAGACCGGCGTTCCGGCGGCGCCCAGCGGACCCAGCAGTGCTCGCCCGCCCGGCTGGCGAATTCCGACGGCTTTCATGTGCGCCTCCTTTCGCGGTTCCGGAGGGCTCAGGCGGTGAAGATCGCGGCCGGGTCGCCGGTGAACCACGTGTTGTCGATCCGCATGCGGTGGATCAGCCAGCGCCCGCCGTCCCGGACCAGCTCGACGTCATAAGGGTTCTTCAACAACGCGAACACTGCGCGGTCGGCGGTCAGCAGGTGCTGGGCCTCGACGAGCGCGGTCAGCCGCGCGGTGTCGTCCTCGACGGCGACACGCGTGTTGGTGACCTGGTGCGTGGTGTCCACCCGGCCGGCGAACAGGCCGAGGATGGTGGTGACGATCGTGTCCCGGCCCGTCATCAGCGGCGGCCGCGCACCCCACTTCGCGGCGGCCGGCCGGAAGTCCAGCTCGGCGTCCGCGGTGAACGCCGACGCGAACAGCGCCCCGTCCTTCAGGTCCTGGCCGAGGGCGAACCGGTGCAGCGCGTCGACGATCTCGACCCGGTCCCGCAGCTCCGCCACGACTGCCGCGCCGCTCCCGGCGGCCATTGCGTGGTCATCAGTGACGTACATGCTTGCTCCTTTGTGGACTGGCTTTCGCTGCCTCCACTCTCCGGCGGGCAGAACCCCGGAACAACGCCGATGTGTGCCATGATCGTGAAGCCACGCTTAACTAAGTGAGGACGGGCATGCTCGAGCGGCACGAACTGGAGGCGTTCCTGACCCTGGCCGAGGAATTGCACTTCGGCCGCACAGCGGAGCGGCTGCACGTGTCCACCGCCCGGATCAGCCAGACGATCCGCAAGCTGGAACGCCGGGTCGGAGTCCCGCTGTTCACCCGCACCAGCCGCCGGGTCGAGCTGTCCCCCGTGGGCCGCCGGCTCCGCGACGACCTCCGGCCCGCGTGGGCCGCGATCAACGCCGCGGTCGCGCACGCGATCGAGACCGGCCGCGGGTTCACCGGAACCCTGCAGGCCTGCTTCACCGGCGCGGCCGCGGGGCAGCTGCTGGTCGGCGCCACCGACGTGTTCCGGGAGCGCCACCCCGACTGCGACGTCCGCATCCGTGAAGCCCAGCTGGCCGAACTGATGCCCTGGCTGCGCGACGCCGAAGTCGACCTCGCGCTGGCGACCTTCCCCGTGCACGAGCCCGGCATCGACAGCGGACCCGTGGTGGTGTCCGAAGCCCGCTTCCTCGCCGTCCCGGCCGGTCACTCCTTCGCCGGGCGCGACTCCCTCTCCGTCGAAGACCTGGCCACGGTCACCATGCTGCAGCTCCCGGACACCCTGCCCGAATCCCTGCGCGCCGACCGGACCCCGGCGACCACGCCGGCCGGACACCCGATCCGTACTGGCCGCACCGCCGCCACGTTCCAGGAAATGCTCACCCTCGTCGGCGCCGGACACGGCGTCTTCCCGGTCGGCGCCAACGTCCGGCGCTACTACGCCCGCCCCGACGTCGCCTACGTCCACCTCCACGACGCACCACCCCTGGAGTGGGGCCTGCTCTGGCGCACCGACAACGCCACCGCCCGCGTCCACGCCTTCAGCGCCGCCGCCCACGACCTCGTCTCCGCACACCGCTGACCGCGGCTCCACGACGACCCAGCCGGTGAAGGCCCGCTATACAGCGATACCCGAGACGTGAGAGACCTTCCCGCTGCTCCGACCCCGGCCGGACCAGAGCATGGTCAGACGCGCCCCAGCTGACGGCGTAGCCATGCCACTCGAGCGGCGATGGCGTCCTGCGAGAGCACGGCCACCCCCGGGGACGGGCTGGCGCATCTCGGCGATGTTGTCCGGACGGTACGCGTCTGGTGGACGCACGCTGGTCAGCATCTCGACGACGGGAGCGAGCTCCGGATCGAAAAGGGGTTGGCAGGCCGACCGGCTGGGCGGTGACTTGCGTAGTCATGTGTTCTCCCGGCTCAGACCGTCGGAACGGTTCCGCCGTCGATCACGTATTCGGCGCCCACGATCGCCGAGGCGCGGTCCGAGACCAGAAAGCCGACGAGGTCCGCGATTTCCGCGGTGTTCGCGAATCGTCCCAGCGGTACTCCTCCGAGGGAGTCGTAGATGGTCTGCTTGGCTGCGTCACGGGTGATTCCGTTGCCCTCGGCGATCCGGTCCACGAACCTCTCGTACGCTTCGGTCTCGATCCCGCCGGGACTGATCGCGTTGACCCGTACGCCGCGTGGCGCGAGCTCGTTGGCGAGTCCCTTGCTGTACGTGCGCAGGGCGGCTTTCGCTGCTGCGTACGCCAGGGACGCCTCGTAAAGGGGTAGTTCACGCTGGATCGAGGTGAAGTGCAGCACCACGCCCGCGCCGGACTCGATCATCGCCGGAAGAAGAGCCCGATCGAGCCGCACCGCTCCCAGGAAGTTGAGGTTCAGCTCGGTGAGCCACTGATCATCGGTGATGACCGCGAATCCACCGGGCGGCGTCGACGCACCTCCGACGACGTGCACCAGGATGTCGAGCGCGCCGCCGGTCTCGGCGATCCGAGCGGCCACCGCGTTGGTGCCTTCGATCGTCGTCACGTCCGCTTCGATGAACCGGCCGGGGTACTCGTACCCGTCGGGCATCGTTCGCGCCGTCACGTACACGTCGGCACCCATCTCCCGCAGCCTCTCCACGACGGCCTTGCCGGAGCCCTTCGAACCGCCCGTGACCAGGGCCCGGCGGCCGTCGAGACGATCACGATGTGAACCAGACATTTCTTTCTCCGCTGAAATCGACGTAGGTCAGGCTGTGTGGTTGGCGATGACGAGTTCGGCGATGAGGTCGTCCCGCACCGTGAACCGGTAGTCGAGCTCGGCGACGCCACCCGGGAAGGTGCCCTCGAGCCGCACGGTCACCACCCAGTGGGTGTCGTCGACGCGGCGAGCGCCGATCTGCTCGGTCGTGTACTCGAACTCGGACCCGGCGTCCCGCAGGAACGCGTGGACCTCTTCTCGGCCGCGGAAGGTCTGGTCCTGGTCGACGACCACTGCATCCTCGGTGAGGAACGACGAGGCGGTGTCGGCGTCGCGGACGACGTGGGCGGCGAAGAACTCGCGCACGGTGGTCGGGAGCAGCTCGGACGGGAGATCGGTGTGCTGTGTCATGAGCCCATCGTGTGATCTCGCGACGGGGGAGGGTCAAGCCGTGGACCCTCCCCCGGGGAGAGAGTCCAGAATGGAGAGGTGCTGAGCATCGGGGAGTTTTCGCGGCTGACCCACTTGAGCGTGCGGACCCTGCGCCGGTACCACGAGGCGGCCCTGCTGGAGCCCGCCGTGGTGGACGAGACCACCGGTTACCGCTACTACGGCGTCGACCAGATCCCGACCGCGCAGGTCATCCACCGGCTCCGCGAACTCGACGTCCCCCTGAGCGACGTGCAGCGCATCCTGCGGACCCCCGACCCCGATGTCCGGGCGGCCCTGGTCGCGGACCACCTGCAACGCCTCGAGGACGTGCTCGACCGCACCCGGGCCGCGGTCGTGTCGCTGCGTCGCCTGCTCCGGCCCGACCCCGCGCCGATCGACGTCGAGCTGCGTGCGGAGCCCGCCCGGACGGTCGCGGCGGTGGAGGCCGTGGTCGGGCACGGCGACGTCGCGGCCTGGTTCGCCGGCGCGATGGCCGAATTGGAGGCGGCCGTCGGCACCGCCGTGACCGGACCACCGGGCGGCTGCTACGACAACGCCCTGTTCGAACAGGAACGCGGTCACGCGCTCGTCTACCTGCCGACCGCTGTGCCGCCTCGCACCGGGCGCGTGCACCCCGTGGTTCTTCCGGCCGCGGAACTGGCCGTCACCACCCACGTCGGCGAGCACGACGGCGTCGAGGTCACCTACGGCGAACTGGGGACCTGGGTGGTGGAGAACGCGATGTCGGTGGCCGGGCCGGTGCGGGAGGTCTACGTCGTCGGCCCTCGTGACGCAAGCGATCCCGCTGCGTGGCGCACCGAGATCGGCTGGCCGGTCTTTCGCGTGACCTGAAGCGGCCGGTGCCTGTCTTTCAGTGGCCACCTGCATCCATGGCGGGATGCATGGTCCTGCGTGACACCGCCAGACTCAAACTGCCGCGTAAGCGAATCGGCACTCTGCGTGATCCGCTGTGCCGATGGCAGCGGTGAGTCCAGTGTTGCTGATCACGCCGCGCCTTCATTCACCGAAAGCGTTGCGCACCAGCGGTGAACACGAACCGCACCTTCGCTGTTACGAACCGGGGCAGTTGTTGCACGCCTGCGTGGCCGGGTCGGCAAACTCGGGAACCACCGGCACCCAGTGGATCGCGGCCTGGGGCACTGCCATGCACGAGGCGATGCCGCTGAACGCCTCGAACTTCAGTTGCCGCAACGCCGAACGCGTCAGCGCGGACGGCACGCAGATCCGCATCCGACTGACCAACCAGTTCGTCCGCACGCCCACCACGTTCAACCGGGTCACTGTCGCGCAACGCGGCACCGACAGCACCATCGTCCCCGCCACCCTGCACGAAGTCACCTTCGGCGGCCAACGCGTGGTCACGATCCCGGCCGACGGCGAGGTTTTCAGCGACCCGGTACCCATGCCCGTCACCGCGGGCGAGCAACTCGCGGTCAGCGTATTCTCCGCCGGATCCGTCACCGAGTACCCCAACCACGAACTCGGGCTGGTCGGTGAGTACTGCACCGACTTCGGCGGCGGCGCCGGGGACCACACAAGCGATCCCGGCCCGTATCCGGGCCGCGGGATCAACGTGGCCTGGGTGTCCGGCATCGAAGTGGCCGGTGGCCACACCACAGGCGCCGTGATCGTCCTCGGTGACTCGGTCGCCGACGGAGCACACGCCACGGTCAACACCTTCAGCACTTGGCCGGACGTGCTGTCGCGCAGGTTGCAGGCCGCGGGCACGCCGCTGTCGGTCGTCAACGAAGGAGTCGCGGGGAACGCCCTGATCACCCCCGGCGGAGTCGGCCCGACCGCGGCACAACGGTTCGACCGGGACGTACTCGGCCACAACGGCGCCCGGACGGTGATCATCGCCGAAGGCTCCAACGACCTCTACCTGGGCACGGACGCCACCACCCTGATCGACGGACTCGAACAGCTCGCCGACCGGGCACACGCCGCCGGCCTCCGAGTAATCGGTGCCACAGTCACCCCGCGCCGCGGTGGGTGGTTCGGCGACGACGACGCCAAGGACACCAACCGTGTCCAGGTCAACCAGTACATCCGCACCGACGACCACTTCGACGCGATCATCGACTTCGACGCGATCGTGCGCAACACCGACCCGAACTACCCCCACTCCGGCGCACCCGGCTACCAGAACTGGCTCAACCCCGCGTGGGACAGCGGCGACCGCATCCACCCCAACGACAGCGGCTACGCCCTGATGGCCAACTCAATCGACCTGTCCACCTTGAACTGAACGGAATGAGCGCTCAGCTCTGACCGGGCGTTAGGCTCGAATTCCCTTCCCGACTTGGAGGCTCTGTGGAGCGGTTGGTTCCCGACGTCAGCGGGTACGACCCGGCGCTGGCCGGCCGGATGCGGGCCACCGTGGCCTGCACCGACGCCGACGGCATCCCGAAGGTCGTGGACGCCGGGACGTGCCGTGACCACGACGGTACGCGCGTGCAGGTCATGCACAACGGGTTGCTCGTCGAGGAAGGCGGCTACTACGGCGCCTGGATGACCGAAGTCATCCGGGGTCTGCGGGGTCACCACGAACCCCAGGAAGAGGTCGTGTTCCACCGGATCCTCGAGCGCCTGGCCGCGGACGGCGGATCGCCCACGATGATCGAGTTCGGCAGCTTCTGGATGTACTACGGCCTCTGGTTCTGCCACGCGATCCCCACCGGCCGGGCGGTCGGCCTCGAGCCGGATCCGGCGTGGATCGACGTCGGCCGCCGCAACGCCGCGCTCAACGGCTACGAGGACCGCGTCCGGTTCGTCCGGGGTGCCATCGGCGCCGAGCCCGGCGAGCCGCTGGCGTTCGAAGCCGAAAGCGACGGACAGGTTTACGACGTCCCCCAGCACGACCTGGCTTCGCTGCTGGCCGAAACCGGCCTGGAGCGGGCTGACCTGGTCCTCGTCGACGTCCAAGGGGCCGAGACGATCCTGATCGAACGCGCCCGCGGCGACTTCGAAGCCGGCCGGGTGAGGTTCCTGGTCGTCTCCACTCACCACCACAGCATCTCCGGCGATCCCCTCACCCACCAGAACGCCCTCCGGAACCTGCTCGACGCCGGCGCCCACGTCATCGCCGAGCACACGGTCGGCGAATCCGTCAGCGGCGACGGCCTCATCGCCGTCTCCTTCGACCCACGCGACAAGGACTTCACGGTCCCCGTCACCCACGCCCGCTACCGCGAATCCCTCATGGGCGAAACAGAATACGACCTCGCCGCCGCCCTCGCGGCACAAGCCGAAGCCGAAGAAGCCGGAAAGGCCGCCATCTCCCACGCCGAGCGGCTGGACGAGGAAATCCACCGACTCCGGGCCGAGGTGGCCCGCACCGCAGCCGAACGCGACCGTCTCGAGGCGGAACTCCAAGCCGTCTTCGCCACCAAGCTCTGGCGCTGGGCGAAGAAGCCTCGCGAGATCTACGCACGCCTCACCAAGCGGCAATGACCTGAGTCGAGCACGCACTGTCCGCCCGCGTCGGCGTGCCGTCGTCGGTGGACGTCTCCCGAAGCCGACACCCGGACCCTTCGCAGTTGTACGGGTCTGGACGCACCGGTTACGAAGCAAAGTAAACGGTTATCGGGCGCCCTGCCTGCGGGCGCCCTGACGGGTCAGCACGACGAGTTCCCCGGGGACCAGGTCGACGTGGACGTGCAGCCGATTCCCTCCTCCGTGGTAGTTGAGGCTCCCTCCGCCGCTGACGTTTCCGGCGAATCCCACCCTGCCTCGCCGCAGCACGTTGTTGGCCGCGTTGGCTGCTGAGAAGTCGTTGTACAACGCCGCGAACCTGAAGTCTGTCTCTTCTGCGGCTTCGTCCATCGCGTTGAACAGTTCGACCACCTGCCCGCGAACCCAGAACGTGTCGCCGCGGAGCCCGGGAAGAGGCACGTTCGCGCCGCGTTCGCCGGTGAGGTACAGGTCGAGGGACAAGCCGCGGTTCACGAAGCCAGGCGAACCGTGTCCGACGCGCGTGGTCCACCGGACGTCCGAGAACCGGCTGCGGAGAGCCATGAGGAATTGTGCAGTCCGCTCGGTGACGAACTGGGCACCGCGCGGACGAGGCCGGATTTGCAAATCCCATGGGTCGTAATCCGTGGAGGCCCGGGTTCCGAAGGCCGCCTCTTCCTGCGCCGGTGACATGACCCGGAAATGTGTCCACATGTCCAGGCTTCCGGGCGGCCGGGAAGGCTGGACCAGCCGGAAGAGCAGCTCCTGGTTCCGGTTGACCATCCAGGTGTTCGCGAGCGTGTGGGCGGGCATACTCTGCGCCTCCGCAGCCGCGATGTGCTGGTCCCAATCCTCGGTCAGATCTTTGAGCATGTGTGTCCGATAGTCCTCGCGCAGCCGTTTCCAGGCCGCGTCATCCCCGCGCGCCGGGGTGGGGATCGTGTTCCGCGCGGCTTGCGCCTCCCGGGAAATTCGCCGTCGTCGCTCCTCTCTGCTCTCCCCCGGGATGCCGGGCTGTGCCGCCAGTGACCGTCCGGTCCGGCGTTCCGCGACGTTGCGGCGCTGCTCGACGAGGTCGCCTTGCGCTACCCGGCGGCTGTATTGCGCGGCCAATGCCTCCGCGAACTCCGTCACCGTGGCAAGTCCGCTGAAGCGTGTCCGGGGAAGTGCCGCGACTCGCAGGGCTCCGGCCGGCAGCGGAGTGATCGCCACTGGATCGGGCACCGCTGGAACCACGGGACGCGGCGGCGCGGGGAGACCCGGCGACTCCGGGTCCCGCTGCAGCGCGAGCGCAGCGACCGCCCGGTTGCCGGCGGTTTGCTGCAGCCGCACCAGCCGGTGCACCACTGCCGGCGGCTCGATCGGCTGCTTTGCCGGCCGTGGGTTGCACCTGCGAGCCTCGTGCTCATGTGCGGCCACTCGACCACGATCGCGCAGCAATCACTGACCGTCCGCCAGCGTACGGGCAGTCATGGAGCACTCGCTCACTGCTCGAACGGGCAACCTGAACGGGGCCACCACGCCGTCAGCAGGTTCAGTGTCGCGATCTCTGGGTAACCACGGGTCCAACATCGACTCCACGCACTACGAACGCGGAGTCGCGGACCAGGAAGGGCCTCCCCGATGCCCACCGAACAGCAGACGCCCCAGGTGGACGACTCGTTGCGTGTGGTCGCGCTCGAAGTCGCCGATGATCTTGCCGAGCTGGCCAGGGTGCGGGCCTGGGCCGATCGGCTGCTGCAGGACCTGCCCGAAGAGCAGCGGGTCGAGGCGCTCCTGGTGGTCGACGAGCTGACGTCGAACGCGCTCCGGCACGGCAGTCCACCCCGCCAGGTCCGCCTGCTGCGCAAACGCAACTGGCTCTCCGTGGAGGTCGACGACACGTGCGTGGACCCCGCTTGCCCGCGGCCGCCCTCGGCCGAAGGCGGGCACGGGCTCAAGCTCGTCGCCGGCATGAGCGTCTCGTGGGGTCAGTGGCAGCGTCCCACCGGGAAGACCGTCTGGGCCGAACTCGACCTCACCGGCGCGGCTTCCGGGTAGAGGGCACCGCGTCAGGCCTCGAGCACCGCGAGGTCGCGTACCGCGTACCGGTGGTGTTCGGCTTCTTCCTTCAGCACCACCTTGAGGCAGCGGCGCGGGACGTACTCCTGGTCGGGATACATGTCGGCCGGCTTGCGCGCGCACACCCGGTCGAGTTCGGCCGCCGTGAGCCCGTCGACGACGCGCCGCATCGTTGCCATGCGCGCGAGCCGCGGTGCGAGCACTTCGTCGAGCGTCGGGGTGGCTTCGAGGGTGAGGCCGAGCTTCGCCGCCTCGTCCGGCGGTGTTCCCCCGGCGGGGAGGCCCAGCGGGTGGTACGGCGCTTCCTCCTCGAGGACGGCGTTGCCGAGCCAGGCATCGGAGGCGAACAGCAGGTGCCGTTGGGTCTCGACGAACGACCACTCGCCGTCGACCTGCTCGTGCAGCTTGGCCTCGGGTAGCCGCTTCGCCCGGTCGATCGTCGCGCCCCACAGGGCCTCGATCACGTCCCAGGCCGCCCGGTAGTCCTCGGGTGAGGCCGCGTTTCGCGCCAGCGCCCGCGCGGGGTGCCGGCGGTCGAGCTCGGCCTCGACGTAAGCGGTCACGTCGACGTCGTTGACGACGACGCGCTCGAAGTCACCGCCCAAGGAGATGTCGCGGCCGTAGCAGTCGACGATCTTCAGGCCGCTCACCTCGCAATCGCGGATTTCGAGGTCCGCGAGGTCGCAGAGGTGGATCCGAGCACCGCGGAATCGGTCGGTCTTGGTGTAGTGGGAAACCATCGGGGCAGTCCATCACGGCAGCGCTGTCTCGGGCCATGACTGCGGCGCAGGACCGAACGCGCGCCGGGCCGCTCGGACGGCCAGTGCGGCGACAGCAGCGTTGGCGCCACCACCGACCGCCGCGACGATGCCGAACGGAGCCACCCGGGCGAGCTGGCGGGCCCAGTGCTGACCGGTGCGCTCGGCGATCTTGCCGACGATGATCGAGGAACCCGACTGGCCGAGCAGGATCCCCATGACCAGCGTTCGCCGGCGCTCGATCTCGTCCAGCCGGACCCCGTGGACCTCGGCGACCCTCAGCACGAACAGGGTGCTCAGCTCGAGCGAAGAGAACGCCTCGCCCGCCGACAAGGCCAGGGCGACGGTGGGGGCAGCCGCGGTGGTCCCCACCGCGGCCCCGGTGCTCGCCAGTGCACTGCGTGACAATGCCACGGGAATCACCGGCTACGCCCTCGAGCCGTACGTCGTGCCGGACGGCAAGGTCAGGACGTGCTGACCGCTCCGCGGAACCCGAGTGGTACGACCGGCCACCAACCGCCCGAACCGGACGTCTGACCTGCCGCAACAGGGTTGATCCGGGTGTCGGGTCGGACCTACTCTTCAGCGTCGATGCTTGCCGAGGAGGACCGATGCGAGGCGCAACCCTGGGCCGTGGCCACCTGCTGGTCATCTCCGCCTTCACCGTGGGCCTGCTGGCCGCGACGGGCACGGCAGCGGGTGCGGCGACGGCGCAAGCGCCGCGGTTCTCCCCCGGTGCGCCCGGCGCCGGGGATCCGTACTTCCCCGACATGGGCAACGGCGGCTACGACGTCGGCCACTACGACATCCGGCTGGCGTTCAGCCCCGGTACCGGGGCCATCGACGCGACCACGACGATTTTCGCCACGGCCACCCAGGATCTCTCGCGGTTCGACCTGGATTTCCAGGGACCGCTGACGATCAGCAAGCTCTCGGTGAACGGCCGGAACGCCGCCTTCACCCGCAGCGGCGCCCAGGAGCTGGTGATCACCCCGCCGTACGGGCTGCGGAAGGGTAGCCCGTTCGTCGTCTCGGTTTCCTACGCCGGTGTCCCGCAGAAGATCGACGACCCCGCGCTGGGCGTCTCCGGCTGGGTCGCCACCAAGGACGGCGCGGTCGCGCTCAACCAGCCGATCGGCGCGGCGACCTACTACCCGGTGAACGACACCACCGACGACAAAGCCACCTACACCCAGACCATCACCGTGCCGGCCGGGCTCACCGTGCTGGCCAACGGCGAACCCGGGCCCACCACCACGCACGATCACCAGACCACCTTCCGCTGGTCCATGAACCGGCCGATGGCCAGCGAGCTGAGCATGCTCGCGATCGGGAACTACGACGTGACCCGCGGTGTGGCGGCCGGCGGTCTGCCGAACATCACCGCGATCGGCCAGTCGATCGACACCGAACCCGGTCAGGGCAAGGTGTTCAACGAAACCACGGCGCAGATCGTCCAGTGGGAATCGTCGATGTACGGGCAATACCCGTTCGACTCGACCGGCGGCATCCTCGCCGACGTCGGCGTCGGCTACGCCCTCGAGACGCAGAGCCGGCCGGTCTACGACCAGGACACCAGCGACGTCGACGGCGACCTGCTCGCCCACGAACTCGGCCACCAGTGGTTCGGCGACAGCCTCACGCCGGTGCACTGGTCGGATATCTGGCTCAACGAAGGATTCGCGACCTACTCGGAGTGGCTCTACCAGGAGAAGTTCAACAACGTCCCGGTGCAGGAGACCTTCGCGAAGGCCTACGCCGACGAGAAGGACTGGAGCGGCAAGGTCGCCGACCCCGGACGTGACCACATCTTCGACGACCTGGTCTACAACCGCGGCGCGATGGCGCTGCAGGCGCTGCGCACGAAGATCGGCGACCGCGCCTTCTTCGACGTGCTGAAGCAGTGGCCGGCGGCGAACCGGTACGGCACCGTCTCGACCCGGCAGTTCATCCAGTTCGTCGAGCGGCTGACCGGCCGGAACCTCGACTCGTTCTTCCAGACCTGGCTCTACCAGCCGGGCAAACCTCGACTGACCAGGTGACGTTGCAGGTCCCGGTGGCGGAATCGGTCCGGCCGAGCGGAACCGATACCCGTGGCCGCACCCGTTCACCTCTTCGCGTCCCTCGTCGCGGGCCGCGGCCCAGTTCACGCACCCGCCGTGCGAGTTCGGTGACCTGTGCCTGCCGGACGTCGGTGTGGTGCAACGGCCAGTCCAGCATGACGTTGACCAGCCGGACCGGGCCGCGCGGGCCGTCGATGTCGACCCGGACCGCGCTGCCCGCGTGGCCGGCGGGGTCGGGCGGAGATGCCGGCTTGCCGTTGCTCCCACGGCCCGAAGCGGCCCCAGACGTTCCAGGTGAGCAGCCGGAGCTGCGTGCCGATCAGCGGGCCGTACGGCTGCAGGGGATCGACCGTCATGATCCGGCACGATACCGCCGGGACGGCGGACGGCGGGTGCGTCGGATCAGCCGGTGACCGGCCGGCCTCGCCGGTATGCCCCGGCCATGGCGTGGAAGGACCGCTTGGGCGCGAGGCTGCCGTCGGGCATCAGCTTGCAGACTCCGTAAGAGGCCAGGTCGAGGTCGAAGCGCGGGTCGGGGTGGTGGGGGTATTCGTAGCCGGCGAAGGTGAACCAGAACGCCGTGTCCACGCCTTCCTCGTCGAAGAGCGCGATCATCTCGCGCAGGTAGCGGGCCTGTTCCTCCTCGTCGCGAACGTACTCTCCGGTGACGTGCGGCGGATCGGCGTCGTGATCGACGACGCCCAGCCAGCCCAGGCCGCCACGCTCGGCCGCTCCCCGGTAGGTGCAGCAGCCGAACTCGGTGGCCGCCAGCGGCTTTCCGTGCCGGGCGTATTCGCGCAGGCCCTGGCGGAAGGCGTCCCCGGGATCGCCGTAGGCGTCGGCGCTCACGATGTCGAACGGCGTCCAGTCGATCTGCTCCCAGGTCCCGGAGGCGTAGGTGAGCTTGCCGCGGAACCGGGTGCGCACCGCGGCCGCGACGGCGGCCAGCACCGGGTTCAGCTTCGCGGACGCCGCGGCGACCTCGGCCAGCGCCTCGGGCGCGCCACCGGCCAGGGCTTCGATCCTGGCGAAACTGTCGCGGCCGGGGAAGAAACCGGGGGTGAACAGGCTCAGCTCGCAGCCGGTGACGAACACCTCCGCCCCCGCTTCCTCGGCGCGGTCCGCACAGTCGGCGAAGTACGGCACCAGTTCCGCCGCGGGCAGCTCACAGGGGAACGGCGAGAACCAGACCTCCAGCCCGGCGTCGGCGGCGTGCCGGGCCGCCACGGCCAGCCGCTCGGGGTCGCCGCCGGTGATCCGGACCGCGTCGCAGTGCAGGTCCTCGGCGATGACGCGGATCTCCCGCCGCACCGCCTCCGCGTCGAACACGGGCCGCGAACATTTGCCACCCGGGCTGAAGCCGGTGTCGTACGTGATTCCTCGAGCTCTCATCCCGGAACATTTAGTACGCGGCAAAACCACGGTCAACGAAGGAATTCCCAGTCGACATCGTTTGCGCAGTTCACGCCGGTAGTAGTCGTTGCAACGACCGTGACGGCTAATGCACGTTCGTTGCAAAGATCGACGAGCGGCCCCCATACTGGCCGCACCCACCCCCGGAGCGGAGGAGCCTGCCGGAATGCCAGGACGCAGGCTGACCAGCGCCGACCGGCAGCGGATCGCCGAAGGGCTGGCCCGGAACCTGGACTACGCCGAAATCGCCCGCAGCCTCGGACGTCCCCCTTCGACGGTGAGCCGCGAGGTCGCGCGCAACGGCGGGCCGGGCCGCTACCGCGCGGAGCTGGCGCAGCTCGCGACCACCCACCGCGCCCGGCGCAGTCCGGCCCCGCCCGCGAAACCGGAAGTCAGCGCCGGCGCCGCCACGGCCTTCGTCGCCGAACTCACCGCAGCCCTCGTCGACACCGGCATGCCGCGCACCGCCGCCGGCGTGCTGGCGTGCCTGTTCACGTCCGAAACGGGCAGCCACACGGCCGCCGAGCTGGCGCAGCAGCTGCGGGTCAGCGCGGCGACCGTCTCGCACGCGGTCACCCTGCTGCGCCGCCACGGACTGATCCGCGTCGGCCGCGACAGCCGGCGTCACCGCTACTTCCTCGACGAGAACGCGGGCATCCGTTCCGCGGTGGCCGGTGTCCACGCCAACCAGCGACTCGCCGCCACCGCATTGCGCGGCGCCGGCATCTTCGGCGCCGGCACCGCCGTCGGTACCCGGCTCGCCGCCGCCGGGACGTTCCTCGAACAACTCGGCAACGACATCCTTCGTGCCGCGGAAAAACACGCACGCGCCGCAGGGTCCACTGCGCCCGGCTAGATCGGGGCCTCAGAACAAAGTTGCGGGCTCGATCGGTTCCGGCTCCGGCAGCGCGTCGAGGTCCGGCACCAGCGCTCGCACGTCGTCGTGGAAGCGGCGGGCCAGTGCCGGTGCGTCGGCGTTGTCGGGCGTGTGCACGAACACCGTCGGCGTGCGGCCCTCCCGCAGCCAGCCCGCCACCACCTCGGTCCACGGCTGCCAGCCCTCGACCGTCTCCGCCACCGAGTCGCGGCCCAGGTAGCGGACGATCGGCCGGTCGGTCAGGGCCCGCGTCCGCCGGGGCAGGCGCGGTTTCATGGTCCAGGTTTCCCGTTCGGCTTTGCTGGCCGGCGGCCGCCCGAAGAACACCGTGGTGTCGAACGGCACCCACTCCGCGTCCGCGTCGGCGAGCGCGGCCTCCAGCGACGATGCCGCGCCCGCGTCGGTGAAGAATCCGGGGTGCCGCACCTCCACCGCGCGCCGGCGGCCGGTGGGGAGGCGGCGCAGGAACCGGCGGAGGGCATCGACGTCCGGCGGGCCGAACGAGCCGGGGAGCTGGGTCCACAGGACCGCCCGTTCGCCGAGCGGTTCGAGCGCGTCCAGGAACGCCCGCATCTCAACCTCGACCCCGGCGAACCGGCGCTCGTGCGTGACGACCTTGGGCACCTTGACCACGAACCGGAAATCGGGTCCGGTCTGCTGCGCCCAGCCCGCGACGGTCTCGCGGGCGGGGGTCGCGTAGAACGTCGTGTTGCCTTCGACCGCATTGCACCAGCCCGCGTAGGCGCGCAGCCGCTCCTTGGCCGGCAGCGCCGACGGCACGAACCGGCCGGCCCACGCCTTGTGGGTCCACATCGCGCAGCCGACGTGCAGACGTGCCACTCTGCCAGCTCCCCTCGGGTCCGTGGGTGAACCTACCCCGGGCGTGCCTAGGTGACCGCCAGTGCGTCCTCGACCGCCGCGGCCACGACGTCCGGCGCCTCCAGCGGCGCCGCGTGGCCCACCCCCGGCAGCACCCGGATTTCCGCGTCCGGCAGCAGATCCGCCATGACCCCCGTGTCGGCGACGCTCGTCATCGGGTCCAGGCCGCCGACCAGGAAGAGCACCTTGGCCGGGATTCCGGCGGCCGTGCGCTCGAATTCGCGCCAGTAGTGGCGGTTCTGCCAGAGTCCCGCGATCGTCTGCGCGTTGCCCGCCTCCTCCATCAGGGAGTCGCGGGCCTCGCGGGACGCCAGCGCCGGCCGCGAGACCAGCCGGCGCCCGACCAGCAGCCTGCTCGACCACTCGCGGCTGGCTATCGCCCGTTTCACCACCGGCGGCACCGGGGTGCCGACCAGCGCGAACAACCGCAGGTAGGACAGGCGCGACGTCGTGGTGCCGGGCACCCGGCGCAGGGGCCGGTCGATGAACCGGGCCACGCTCGACAGGCCGCCGTTGGCCAGGACCGCCGACCGCACCGCCGACGGCAGCTCGTGGGCGATGACCAGGGCCACGAACGCGCCGACCGAGTGGGACACCACCGTCACGCGGTCGCGGCCGGCCGCCGTCAGCTCCGCGGCGATCGCCTCGCCCAGCTGGGAGACCGTGGGGCGCGTGTTGCCGAACGCCGCGTGCGCCAGCACCGGGGCGCCGTACGCGAGATCGGCGTCGACGCCGTCCAGCCGGCGGATCACGAAGTCCCATTGCCGTTTGTTGCCGCTCATTCCCGGCAGAAACAGGACCAGCGGGCGGCCGGGACGAAATTCGGTGATCGGCTCCAGCAGGCTGGAAATTTCGGCCACCACACGCCTCCTCGCCAGAGTTTGCCGAATCCTAACGCTTCAGCAGCCACGAAACAAGCGCAAGCACGATCGGGGCGAGCAGGTAGACGAATACCGCGGTGAACGTCGCCCGCGTCCGGAACGGCAGGTCGGGGCTCTGCCAGACTTTTTCCGCCTCCTCGGCCGCGGTCTTCTTTTCTTCCTCCGTTTTCGCGGACAAGAGCCGGTCGTCGACGTAATTCTGTTTCGCCTGCAGCACCGATTTGTGCGCGATCATCGTCGGGTAGATGACGAGCGTGCTGTTGACGATCATCACGGCGGTGACGATGAAGAACGTCCACTGCGTGAACGGCAGCCACACGATGCATACGCCGAGCGTCGTCACGAAGTGCGCGAGCGTCGAGCCGTACGTCCACTGCATGAACCGGCGCAGCGTCCGCAGGCCCCAGTAGCCGTCGTTGTTGGCACGCAGGTGGGGCGTGACGCCGAAGCCGACCGTGGTCGCCGTCTGCGCGAAGATCGCGAAGATCAGGCCCATCAGCAGCTGCTTGAGCACGAAGTAGAACATGTACGCGCCGAGCAGCCAGAGCAGGACGGCCATCACCGGATGCGCGTCGCCGTTCGCCCACCAGCCGGCGTAGACGGCCGCGCGCCACGGCTCGGTCTTGCCGGGCACCGGGTTCCACCCCGCCAGCAGGCCGCCCGTCTGGAGGTAGCGCAGCAGGCAGTACGCGCCGAAGCCGCTGAGCAGGAACAGCCCGAGCGAGACCTTCTTCCCGCCGATCCGGCGGAACCGCCCGTTGGCCCGCATGATCAGGATCTGGACCTCGCGCGGGTCGAAGTGCGGGACGTCGTCGCCGATGTTGCGCACGGTCATCGGGATGAAGTCGCGGATGGACTCCACCTGCTCGAGGCAGAACAGCGGCGTGGCCAGCGCCGTGAAGAGGACGACGAGTGCCACCGGGTCCTGCAGCAGCGGCATCCCGATGCCGTCGAACCGGGCCGGCGCCCGCACGACCGCGGCGATCGCCGACGGCTCCTCCGAGGTGTTGATCAGCACCTGCTGCTGGCCCGCGAACGCGAGGATCACCAGCGCCGTGAACACGCCGAACGAGTTGAACCCGGCTTTCGCGCGCAGCGGGCGCGTCGAGCCGGTGAGCTGCCGGTTTCGGCCGAACGACCGCCCGATCAGCTGCGGTTTGAGGCTGTCCAGCGAGACCGCCATCGCCTCACCTCGCCTCCGCGAGGACCTGGGTGACGTCGATGCTGCCGTCCTCGAACCGCCGCCGCGAACCCGCGAGGTAGGCCCGCCAGGCCCGCGCCCGCTCGAGCCCGGCGGCGGCGACGCAGGCGTCCCAGTTCCGTTCGAGGTTGTCCAGCCAGGCGCCGGTGGTCCGCGCGTAGCCTTCGCCGAAGCTTTCGGCGGACAGCACGCGGAACCCGGCCCGGTCGAGGTCGGCGAGCTGCCGTGACAGCGGGAGCAGCTGGCCGTTCGGGAACACGTACCGCTGCGCGAAGGCGTTGGCGCGCAGCCGCCGCGGCCCGCTCTCGCGGCGCGTGATCGCCTGGTTGACGTAACGGGCGCCGGGCCGCAGCGAGCGGCGGACGAGCGAGAAGAACGCGGGCGAGTGGCGTTCCCCGACGTGTTCGTACATCCCGACACTGGCCGCCGCGGTGATCCCGGGAACCGGCAGCAGCTGCCGGTAATCACCGTACTCGATCCGCACCCCGGCACGGCCGGAAAACCGCCGCGAGGCGTATTCGTACTGTTCGCGGGACGCCGTGAACCCTATTCCCCGCGACCCGAAGGTGGTTTCGGCGTGGTCGAGGAAACTCCCCCAGCCGCAGCCGATGTCGAGCACCGTCGAATGCGCGCCGAGTTCCAGTTTTTCGCCGATCCGCGCGTGCTTGCGGTCCTGCGCGGCTTCCAGGGAATCCGCGGGTTTGGCGAACATCGCCCCGGAATAGGTCATCGACGGGCCGAGCAGCAGGGCGTAGAAATCGGCGGTCAGGCCGTAGTGGAAGTCGAGTTCGGCCCGGTCGCGGGCGACGGTGTGCCGTCCCGGGCGCGCGGCGCGGTACTCGCTCGCCGTGGCCCCGGCCGTGGCCAGGTCGCGGAACCCGCGCCGGGCCGTCACCCGCAGCGCGGTGGTGAGCAGCCCGGCGGCGACGGCCGGGTGGTGGAGATCGGCTTCGTGCGCCGCCACCGGCGCGATGTCGCCGGAGATCTCGATGTCACCCGCGACCCACGCCCGCGCCAGGCCTAGACCGCGCGGCGCCCGCAGCACCCGCGCGAACGCGGCGGGCGTGCGGATCACCAGCGTCGTCGACGCGTCCGAGGGGCCGCTCCGGCTGCCGTCGTAGGCGGCGACCGCGACACCGGGCAGGCGGCGCGAAAGGCGGTCGACCAGCGGCTGGAGTTCCGGGGCCGGTGCGCGCACGGGGGTCCCCCACTTCGTCGGAAGTGACGTCCGCGCGGGAAACCGCGGCTTCCCGCGTCCAGTCAGTCGCACAGCGAGTCCCGCTCGTTACGGTCAGTCGAACCGCAGACTGCTTGAAGGCGCAACTGAATGCGAGTAGTAGTGGCTTCAGGACCGATCGGGTCCGTTCACTCTTCAGGGGAGAAGCAATGCCACTTGGTTTCAGCCTTCCGGTGTTCGGCAAGGCGGCGGCCACGCCGGGCGGGATCGCGCGGTACGCGCGCGAGGCGGAAAGGGCCGGCGCGGCCGGATTCTGGGTCGGCGACCGGTTGCTGTCGCCGGTCAAGCCGGTGGTCTCGTACCCGGGTTACGACACCATGCCCGAGGAGTTCCACACCGCGCAGGATCCGTTCACCGCACTGGCCATCGCGGCGGCGGTGACCGAGACCGCGGTGCTCGGTTCCAGCACCATCAACGCGACCCAGTACCAGCCGGTGAACTTCGCCCGGCTGCTGACCAGCCTCGACGTCGCGAGCAACGGACGGCTGCTGCCCGGGCTGGGCATCGGCTGGTCCCCCGACGAGTACGAGGCCGTCGGCGTGCCGATGGCCGAGCGCGGCAAGCGGCTCGACGACCTGCTCGACCTGCTCGAGAAGTGGTGGACCCAGGACACCGTGACCCACGAAGGGGTCGGCTACCGGGTCGCGGAGTCCCACATCGGCCTCAAGCCGGTGCGCAAGCCGCCGATCCACCTGGCCGGCTTCGGCGAGAGGTCGCTGCGCCGGGTCGCCGAACGAGCCGACGGCTGGCTCCCGGTCTGGTCGGTGCCCGAGCAGTACCCCGCGGACGTGATCACCTCGACCCTGGCCAAGCTCCGCGCCGACGCCGAGCGGGCCGGCCGCGACCCGCAGGCGCTCGGCGTGGCCCTGCGGGTGAACACCGATCCCGGCACGGACGCGAAGGCCATCGCCGAGTCGGTCACGAAGATCGTCGAGCTGGTGGAGCCGGACCACACGTTCGTGGACCTCACGTACCTGACTGGAGGTATCGAGGAACACCTCGACCTCACCGGCCGGTTGCTCGAGCTGACTGCCAAGGGCTGAGGTCCGGCGCGGGAACCCCACGGGGTTTCCGCGCCGGCGTTCACGGTTGCCGGAGTGCGCCGGCGAAGCCGGGTGACGCCGAAGCCCGCCCGAGCACCCGCCGGTTCGGCGGTCGCCGCCGAGTGGTGTAACGCGGGTCGGCCCGTCCGACGACTCCTCGCGGTAACCGGTCCTCGAAGGGGGTGGCTTGCCGACCGAAGACGTGCACCGGCGGATGGTGGAGACGCTGCTGCGGGCAGGAGGCGAACGCGAGCCGAACGAGTTCCCATTGGGAGTGCGATGGGACAAGGCCGTCCGGAGGCCTCGTTGGGTGTTCCAGAGGAACTTCGCATGGGAGTGGTCGTCGGCGCTGGCGGTGAAGTCCCTGTTCGCCGGCGAATCCCGCGTCGGGACCATGCCCGGCGACGAACGTTCGACGTTGCTCACCCGCTACGACCTCTGGTGCCGGCGTGGGGCGCGCCTGAAGTGGATGCTCGACTTCCTCGGCGAGGCCGTACCGGCGGCACTGGCGATGTTCTTCGTGATCTCGACCTTCGTCGTGCCGATTTCGCTCTGGGATTCCGGAAATCTAGGCCGGGTCGCGCTCGTCGGCGAGCTGGTGGTGCTCTTCGGCTCCGGGGTCATGACCGCGACCGTCGTCGCGGAAACCCGTCCCGACCGGGTCTCCACGCTCTTCGCCCTGACGGCGATCGCCGTCGGATTGGCCGCCACACTGACCATCGGTGGCCCCTGGGCGGTCTCCGTCGGCGAAGCTTCCGTCGAATGGTCCAGCCCGCTCGGGCTGCTGATCCTCCTCGGTTCCTGCCTCCTGACGATCTTCTGCGTCGTCGTCCTCAGCCTCGTCGGCTCGCTCGCCACGCGCCTGTTCGCCAAGTACGTCAGCCGGAGCAGGCGCGAGGAGCTGACCCTTTACTCCCTTGCGCTCGTGCTGGTCCAGCTGGTGGACCGCGCGCCCGGCGAACGGCGCCTGCCGTCGCCCGGCCACCTGCGGTCCGTGGCCGCGTGCCTCGAAGGCCTGGGGGGCACCGTCGACCTCACCGACGCCCGCCACCGGCGCGTGTTCCGGGACCGGATCCGGTCGGCGGCGCTGGCCGTGCGGGAAAAGGCGCTGTGGATCGCGCTGCCCAAGGTCGACACGCAGGCTGCTTTGCGCACCTTCGTCGTGGGCCTGATGACGGCGGTGCTCGAGGGCACCTATGACGAATTGCCAGTCACTCCAGCCGGTTCTCCGGCGAAAAGGTGGCGCCGGACCAAGGCGTTCGCCGTCTTGCTGCGGACGCTGGTGGTCGGTGCGTTCCCGGTCGGCGTCCTCTGGCTCATCCACCGGCTCGGCGTGCCACTGCCCGATCCGCTGGGCGCCACGGCTACCCTGTTCGCCGTGCTGTGGGCGAGCATCACGGTGCTCACGGCGCTGGATCCGGCCCTGCGCGAACGCGTCGACCTTCTCCGGAGCGTCACCGGGTTGCTCTCCGGACCCAAGCCGGACAAGTGAGGAGTGCGGAATGCACCGGATCATGCCGCTGTACCTGGTGGTGAACACTTCGCGTTCGATGGCCGCGCGCCTGGTGGAAATCGAACACGTGCTCACCGCTCTGTCCGACGAACTGCTGGAGTCGCCGATCCTGGGTGACCGGGTCCGAGTCTGCCTGGTGACCTTCGCCGAAAGCGCCCGGTGCGTGCTGCCCCTTTCGGACCTGACCGAGGTGACCGACTTCCCCGCCCTGTCGCCGGGGCGAGAAACCCGGTTCGGACCAGCCTTCCAGCTGCTCACCCGGCTGACGGGCGCGGACTCGGCCGCCCACCTGGCCGCCGGGGTGTCTTTCTACCGGCCGCTGGTGCTGCTGGTGACCGACGGCGTCCCCGCGGACCGCGGCTGGCGGGAGGCGTTCGACCAGTTCTACCGGCACGCCCACCCCCGCCTCATCCTCATCACCCTGGGTGTGGAGCGGTCGCAGGCGCAACAGATCCTCGACGCGATGCAGGTCTCCGGGATGCGCATGCTGAGCGACTCCCCGGACCAGCCACTGGCCAAGCAGATCCTGGCCGACCTGATGGCCTACACCGACGAACTGGTGACCTCCCGGGCGATCCGGAACCGGGACGACTTCGCATGAGCGCCGAGACCTGGCCGCCCGTACCGACCCGCATCACCGAAGCCGAGGTCGCGGTCGGCGAGCAGGTGGCGCGCGGCGGCGCGTCGACCGTCTTCTCGATCGCCGGCCCGCGGAAGACGTTGCTGTACAAGAAGTACACGAAGCCGCGAGACGCCGACGAGCTCGACGGATTGGTCGCGACGTACGCCGGCTGGGACGCGAAGACGCTCGGCCACGTCCGGCGCACGCTGGCTTGGCCGGTCGCGACGGTCGGCGAAGGCGGCCAGGCCGTCGGGGCGCTGGTGGTGCGGGCCGCGGCTCACTTCCAGTTCACCCTGCCGTCCGGCCGGATGCGGGTCCGTGACTTCAACTTCCTGCTGTACGAGAAGCGGTCCGAGAAGCTCGGCGTGCCGCGGGCGACCGACCGCGAGAAGGTCGACTTGCTTCGCGCGCTCCTGGACGTCCTGTCGTGGCTGGACGAGCGCGGCTTCGTGCACGAAGACCTCGCGTCGCACAACCTGCTGTGGAAACTCGATCCCGCCGAGGTGTTCGTGCTGGACTGCGATTCGCTGCGGCCGCTCAGCAGCGAAAGCTCCGCGCCCCTTTACACGACAGTCGACTGGACCGACCCTCGCGTGCTCTCCGAGGAGGTCGGCCGACCCGACCGGGCGTCGACGTCGTACGTTCTCGGCCTCCTGGTACCCCGAGTGCTGGTCTCGCCCCACTGGTACCCCGGCGACGCACTGCCGCCCGAACGCCTGCCGGCCGCGCTCACCGAGCTGGTTGTCCGAGCATCCGGCCCAGCCGGGTCCCGGCCCTCGTTGATGGAGTGGGAACGCGGGCTGGCCAAGGCGTCGGCGCAGACGACCGGCACTGTCGTGGAACCGGCACCGGTCGGCGACCCGGCCGCCGTGCGGAGAGCAGACCGGTGGATCTTCGCCGGCGGACTGCTGCTCGGGGCGCTGTTCGCGATCTTTGTGCTGGCGAGGCTCTGGTGAGCACGTCGAAACTGGCCGGGGTTTCGGAATGGGCCGCGCAGGCCACGCAGATCACTACCGGCGTAGCGGGCCTGTCCTACGCCTTCGGCTGGATCCTGATGGCCCGCTTCTACGGCGCGCTCGGCGTCGACCCGGAAGACGTCGGCATCACGTTCACCTGGCTGGTCGTTCGCGCGTTCCTGGTCGGCCTGGTCGTACTAGGGGCGTTCCTGGCCGTCCGCTGGCTGCAGAACCGGGCGGCGTCGGCACAGTCGACGTGGATCACCCTGTCCGTCGGCACCGGCGTGCGGTCGCTGGCGGAGGTGCGCCTGTCACTGCCCGGGCGCTACCTGCTCCGCGGCCTGGCCGGTGCGCTGACCGGATTCGCGGTGGTCTTCCTGGTGGTCCTGCCCTTCCGGCTGGGCGACCACTTCGCGGCCGACGCTCTGGCCGGCCGCCCGGTCGATTTCGGCGTCCTCGGCACGACGGTGATCAGGGCGCCGGAAGTCCGGATTTCTTCGGCCGACCCGGCGAAACCGTCACCGGCGGCGGGATGTGTCCTGCGGCTGGGCGGCAACGCAGGCACGTCGTTGTTCGTCGTCGGCGGCCGCGTGCTCCGCGTGTCGGACCAGAACGTGATGGTGTCGTCGTCTTGCTGATCAAAGTTCCGAAAGTTTCGGCGGGAATTCCGTTCTTTTCGAAAACCACTACGCCGGGGAATAACCCCAATTCTTTTCGGTCGCTTGGTTGAAGTTTGTCCGGATCGGGGATAAGCTGCTGCCACCCTGGGAGCGCTCCCACATGAACCGCACGTTCTTTCGAGAATGGAGGATCATCCATGCGCAGGCGCAAGTTCTCCGGGTCTCGCCCCACTTGGCGCGGTCTCGTCGCCCTGACGATCGCCGGGCTGGCCGGGTTGTTCGTCGGGGTGCCCGCGGCCTCGGCACACGGCACCATCGTCGATCCCGCCACCCGGGCCTACCAGTGCTGGAAGGACTGGGGCAGCCAGCACACGAACCCCGCCATGCAGCAGCAGGACCCCATGTGCTGGGCGGCTTTCCAGGCCAACGCCGACACCATGTGGAACTGGATGAGCGCCCTGCGGGACGGCCTGAAGGGCAACTTCCAGGGCGCCACGCCCGACGGGCAGCTGTGCAGCAACGGGCTGGCCCGCAACAACGCGCTCAACACCCCCGGCCAATGGCGGACCACCAACGTCGGCAGCAGCTTCTCGATGCACCTC
This sequence comes from Amycolatopsis bullii, assembly GCF_014654205.1. Lineage (GTDB taxonomy): Bacteria > Actinomycetota > Actinomycetes > Mycobacteriales > Pseudonocardiaceae > Amycolatopsis > Amycolatopsis plumensis. The sequence continues at coordinate 45,936 of NZ_BNAW01000032.1, read as the reverse complement.
TACGACCAGGCCAGCCACGGCGCCGACTTCATCCGGGTCTACGTCAGCAAGAACGGCTACGACCCCACCACCCAGCGCCTCGGCTGGGGCAACCTCGACCAGGTCACGCAGACCGGCCGCTACGCCCCGGCGAAGGACATCACCTTCAACGTCCAGACCTCCGGCGGCTACCGCGGGCACCACGTCGTCTTCACGATCTGGCAGGCTTCGCACCAGGACCAGACGTACATGTGGTGCAGTGACGTGAACTTCGGCTGACGCATTCCGGTCCGTGCCGCATTGAACGGCAGCGCTGCCGTTCAATGCGGCACGGGCGTGTTCTTTCCTGACCGATTCTGAGCGTTTCGCTTCGGAAGCCTGGCCGCTTCCCCGGGCTCGGTGTTACGAGTGTCCGGAACATTCCGGCTGCGCAGGATCCGGGAGGAACGAGCCGATGAGACCGAACCACTCCGCGCTCCGCAGGACGCTGTCCAAGGCGTTCCGGTTCTTGGCGCTGTCCGCGCTCGCCGGCGGGCTGCTGACCGCGCTCCCGCCGCAGGCCCAGGCGTCCACCGCCGACCTCAAGGGCGTCAACTGGGCCGACACGCGGGACAACTTCGTCAACGGGGTGCTCTACGTGTCCGGGCTCAGCGCCTGGGACACCTACTCCTCGGCCGCGGCCACGGCGAACCAGGTCGTCGGCCAGCTGTACTCGATCACCGGGGCGAACACGGTCCGGCTGCCGATCAACGAACCGACGGTCTCCGGCTACTGGGGTACCTACACCGGGGCGATCGACACCGCGCTCACCAAGGGCAAGGTGATCCTGGCCTACTGGGCCTACACCGGCGGCAAACCGCCGGACACCGGCCGGTTCCAGCAGATGTGGGACACGGTCGTCGCCAAGTACGGCAGCAACCCGAACGCCTACTTCGAGGTCATCAACGAGCCGCACGGCTTCGGCACCGCCGACCTGAACAACTTCTACAACGCCTGGCTGGCCCGATACCCCGGCGTACCGCGCGGCCGGGTGATCCTCGACGGCGCCGGCCTGGCCCAGAACGTGCCCGCCGTCGGCGGCGACCGGCGGCTCGACGGGACGCTCCTGGCCGCCCACGACTACTCGTTCTTCGCCGGCTACGAAAGCGAAACCGAGTGGGCCGACCACATCGGCGGCTACATCGGTGCGTACGCGGCCCGGACCGTCGTCACCGAATGGGGCGGCCCGATGTCGCCCGGCAGCAAGAACGGCGTGCACTACGACACGCTCGACTACAGCATCCCGAGCGGGTCGTTCTTCGCCGACTACATCCGGGGCGTCAGCGAGAAGCTGCGGAGCCTCGGCGTCGGCAGCGTGTACTGGCCGGGTCTGCGCGACGGCGACTGGTACAGCATGACGACCAGGACCGGCACCGGTGCGGGCACCAAGCTGTCGCTGTCGAACCCCAGCGGGCTGACCCGGCTGCGGTACGCGTGGGGTGAGGGCAACGGCGGCGGCACGTACGTCCGGATCGTGAACGCCGCGACCGGGCTGTACGTCGACGGACTGGGCCGGACCTCCAGCGGCTCCGCCGCCGGTCAGTCGAGCGGCGACCCCGGCCGGTACGACCAGCAGTGGGTCATCGAGAACTCCGGCAACCGCGTGCGCATCAAGAACCGCGCCACCGGCCTCTACCTCGACGGCGCGGGCCGCACCACCAACGGCTCCGCGGTGAGCCAGTACAACGGCAGCAGCAGCGGCAACCAGCAGTGGTCGGTGGTGACCGACGCGAACAACGTCCGCATCCGCAACAGCAGCACCGGCGAGTACCTCGACGGCATGGGCCGGACCGGCAGCGGCACCGAGCTCGCCCAGTACGCCGACAGCGGCAGCGCCAACCAGCGGTGGCGCATCGTCGCCGCCGGCTGAGCCTGCTCGCGCGGACGGGGGCCGGGATTCCGGCCCCCGTCCCGCCGGGCCGACGCGGCTTCCGGCGTCGCCCGTCCCGGCCCTTCTGCGCCGCAACGTCGCATTTGCCCGCTCGGTGCGTTCTTTTCGCATGTTTGCGGAACGCAAGAGCGTCAACCCCTGGGCGAACGCGCCGTCGCGGGAAGGAGCGGGAGAGATGCGAGCACTGACCGTGGTGCCGGAACAACAGGGCTCCCTGCAGATCGGTACGGTGCCCGACCCGGTACCGGCGGACGGCGAGCTGCTCGTGCGCGGTCTCGCGCTCGGCGTGTGCGGCACGGACAAGGAGATCGCCCGCGGCGAGTACGGCTGGGCGCCGCCCGGCCGGGAACGGCTGGTGCTGGGGCACGAGTCACTCGGTCAGGTGATTCATCCGGCCGGGGACTTCGCCGAGGGCGACCTCGTCGTCGGGGTCGTCCGGCGGCCCGACCCGGTGCCGTGCGGCGCGTGCGCGGCCGGTGAGTTCGACATGTGCCGCAACGGCCGCTACACCGAGCGCGGCATCAAGGAGATCGACGGCTACGGCAGCGAGCTGTGGACCGTCGAGGCGGACTACGCGGTGCGCCTGGATCCGCGCCTGCGGGACGTCGGCATGCTGATGGAACCCACGACGGTCGTCGCGAAGGCGTGGGAGCAGATCCAGCGCGTCGGCGACCGCGCCTGGTTCGAACCGAAGCGGGTGCTGGTCACCGGCGCGGGCCCGATCGGGCTGCTCGGCGCGCTGCTGGGTGTGCAGCGCGGCCTCGAGGTGCACGTCCTCGACCGCGTCACCGACGGCCCGAAGCCCCGCCTGGTCGAGGCTCTCGGCGCGACCTACCACCACGATTCGATCGAGAAGGTGCTGTCCGCGCTCGAACCCGACATCGTGCTGGAGGCCACCGGCGTCGGCTCGCTGGTGTTCGACGCGATGGCGGGCACCGGCCCGTACGGGATCGTCTGCCTCACCGGCGTCTCCCCCACCGGCCGGAACCTCACGGTGGACGCCGGGACCATCAACCGCGAGATCGTCCTAGAGAACAACGCCGTCATCGGGTCGGTGAACGCCAACCTCCGCCACTACCGGGCCGCCGCCGACGCACTCGGCCGCGCGGACCTGGACTGGCTGGGCGGGCTCATCACCCGGCGGGTGCCGCTGGGCAAGGCGGCCGAGGCCTTCGAAGCGGGCGACGACGACGTCAAGGTCGTCCTCGATCTCGAGCACTGATCGCCATGGCCCCGATCGAGGACTACGCCATCCTGGGCGACCTGCACACGGCCGCGCTGCTTTCGCGCGACGGCGCGATCGACTGGCTGTGCCTGCCGCGCTTCGACTCCCCGGCGTGTTTCGCCGCCCTGCTGGACGACGAGCACGCCGGAACGTGGCGGCTCGCCCCGGCGAGCGGCGGCCCCGCGACCCGGTGTTCGTACCGCGGCGACACGCTGATCATGTCGACCGAGTGGGACACGCCCGAAGGCACCGTCCGCGTCCTGGACTTCATGCCGCCGCGCGGGGAAGCCGCCGACGTCGTCCGGATCGTCGAGGGCGTGTCGGGCCGGGTGCCGATGCGCATGTTGCTGCGGCTGCGGCTCGACTACGGCTCCGTCACGCCGTGGGTGCGCAAGGAGGACGGCGAGCTCCTCGCGGTCGCCGGGCCGGACGCGATCCGGGTCCGCACGCCGGTGCCGCTGTACGGCGAGGACCTGGCCACGCACGCCGAATTCACCGTCGCCGCCGGGGAGCGGGTGCCGTTCGTGCTCACCCACTCCGCCTCCTACCGGCCGCGGCCACGGCTCGCCGACGCCGAAGCCGCGCTCGCCGACACCGAACGCTTCTGGGCGGACTGGATCGGCCGCTGCCGGTACGACGGGCAGTGGCCGGACGCGGTCCGGCGCGCGCTGATCACCCTCAAGGCCCTCACCTACGCCCCGACCGGCGGCATCCTCGCCGCCGCGACGACGTCGCTGCCTGAACAGCTGGGTGGGCCGCGCAACTGGGACTACCGGTACTGCTGGCTGCGCGACTCGACGTTCACCCTGCAGGCCCTGATCGGCACCGGCTACCACGAGGAAGCCAAGGCGTGGCGCGAATGGCTCGTCCGCGCGGTCGCGGGTGACCCGGCCGACCTGCAGATCATGTACGGCCTCGACGGCACCCGCCGCCTGCCGGAGGCCACTTTGGATTGGCTGTCCGGCTACGAAGGCTCGACCCCGGTCCGGGTCGGCAACGCCGCGGCGGGCCAGTTCCAGCTCGACGTCTGGGGCGAGGTCCTCGACGGGCTGCACCTGGTCCGCGAAGCCGGGCTGCCGACGTTCCACCCGGCGTGGGACCTGCAGCGAGGCCTGCTCGAGTTCCTCGAAGGGCACTGGGACCAGCCGGACAACAGCCTGTGGGAGGTCCGCGGGCCGCGGCGGCACTTCGTCCACTCCAAGGTGATGGCCTGGGCCGGCGTCGACCGGGCCGTGCACACGGTGCAGGCCCACGGCCTGGACGGTCCGGTCGAGGACTGGCGGGCCCTGCGCGAAAAGATCCACCAGGACGTCTGCGCGCACGGCTACGACGCCGACCGCAACACGTTCACCCAGTTCTACGGCTCCCGCGGCCTGGACGCGGCGCTGCTGCTCATCCCCCGCGTCGGCTTCCTGCCCGCCGGCGATCCCCGGGTGCGCGGGACGGTGGACGCGGTCCGCGCCGAGCTGGCCCGCGACGGGTTCGTCCGCCGCTACGACGCCAACGCCGACGGCGGGGTGGACGGACTGCCCGGCGGCGAAGGCAGTTTCCTGGCGTGCAGCTTCTGGCTCGCGGACGCGCTCCACGCCACCGGCCGCGAGAACGAGGCCCGGTCGCTGTTCGAGCAGTTGCTCGGGCTGCGCAACGACGTCGGGCTGCTGTCGGAGGAGTACGACACCGATGCCGGGCGCCAGGTCGGGAACACCCCGCAGGCGTTCAGCATGGTCGGGCTGGTCAACACGGCCCGGCAGCTCTCGGGCTCCCGGACCAGCACCAACGCGCCGGGCGAGAACCAGCGTTCCTAGCCTTGTCGTGAGTGGTGCGGCGGGTTCCCACCCACCGCACCACTCACCACGAGCCTCGTGCGGCGCTGGTGCCGAAGGCGCGGAGGAACGTGTCGACGATGACGTCCGCGGCCTGGGGGTCGTTCAGGGGTATCAGGTCCCTCGTGGACGACCGCACCAGCAACCCCAGGACGGTGCCGAGCCAGCGGATCGGCAATCCCGCCTGCAGGAACCCCTCGACGGTGGCCCGCTTGAGGAACCGGTCGACCTCCTCGATCGCGCGCAGGCGGCGGGCCCAGATCTCCGGATCCGAGCGCATCCGGCTCACCTCGGCCGGCCAGGTGCGGTTTACCGGGACGATCCCCCGGACGTACCGGTGCAGGGCCGGCAGGACCGGCGCCTCCTGCAGCTCGGCGGCCTCGATCGCCGCTTCGATCGCGTCCATGCGGGCCTGGTAGACCGCGGTCAGGAGCTCCTCCCGGCTCGTGAACCGGCGGTAGACGGTCCGGCGGTCGACGCCGGCTTCCGCCGCGATCGCCGCGATGCTCGTGGCCGGGTCTTCGGCGAGCATGCGGGCGCCCGTGGTCAGCAGCAGTTCGAGATTGCGTGCGGCGTCGGCTCTCACTCTCACACCCTAGCAGTAACTGCCACAGTCGTGAGGCAGTTAAGTGCTACCCTGGTGTGACAGATACTCCTAGGGAGCCAGAAGTGATCACCTACGACGCACTTTTCATCGGCGGCACCTGGACCGCCCCGAGCAGCACCGGCCTGCTGGACATCCGGTCCCCGCACGACAACTCGGCCATCGGCCGCGCCGCGCAGGCGCTCCCGGCCGACGTCGACCGGGCCGTCGCCGCCGCCCGCCAGGCCTTCGACGAGGGGCCGTGGCCGCGCACCTCGCCCGCGGAGCGGATCGCCGTCGTCCGCAAGCTGGCCGCCCTGCGCGAGAAGCGCGCCGACGAGATCGCGGCGCTCATCTCGGCGGAGAACGGCTCGGCGCTGTGGTTCACCAAGGCCGGCCAGCCGGGCCTGACCCGCCAGGCCAACGCCTACCTGAAGGCGGCCGAGGAGTTCGGCTGGGAGGAGACGCTGGAGCCGTCGGACCCGGCCGCGCCGTTCCGGTCGGTCGTGCGCCGGGAGGCGATCGGCGTGGTCGCCGCGATCATCCCGTGGAACTCGCCGTTCTCCTCCGCCTCGGCCAAGATCATCCCCGCGCTGCTCGCCGGCAACACCGTCGTCCTCAAGGTCTCGCCGGAGAACACGCTGAGCATGAACCTCCTCGCGGAACTGCTCGCCGAAGCCGGCTTGCCCGAGGGCGTCATCAGCGTGCTGCCCGCCGACCGCGAGACCAGCGAGTACCTGGTCAAGCACCCGGACGTGGACAAGATCGCTTTCACCGGATCCACCCGCGCCGGGCGCCGCATCGCGTCGCTGGCCGGGGAACAGCTCAAGCGGGTCAGCCTCGAACTCGGCGGCAAGTCGGCGGCGATCATCCTGCCCGACGCCGACCTCGGCGCGGCGATCCAGGGCCTGAAGTTCGGTTCCCTGCTCAACAATGGCGAATCATGCATCGCGCAGACCCGCGTGCTCGCGCCGCGCAGCCGCTACGACGAAGTCGTCGCCGGGCTGAAGGACCTGATCGAATCCCTCGGTGTCGGTGACCCGGCCGACGACACGACGTTCATCGGCCCGATGATCCGCCGCGACCAGCAGCAACGCGTCCTCGACTACATCCGCCTCGGCGTCGAAGAAGGCGCGCGGCTGGTCACCGGCGGCCCGGACGTCCCGGCCGAGCTGGAAACGGGCAACTACGTGACGCCGACGCTGTTCGCCGACGTCGACAACTCCATGCGCATCGCGCAGGAGGAGATCTTCGGACCGGTCCTGGTCGTCATCGCCTACGACGACGAGGACGACGCCGTCCGCATCGCCAACGACTCCGAATACGGCCTGTCCGGCGGGGTATGGTCGGCCGACCCGGCGCACGCGCTCGCCGTCGCCCGCCGCGTGCGGACCGGCACGGTGACGATCAACGGCGCCCCGATCGGCTTCGACGGCCCGTTCGGCGGGTTCAAGGCCAGCGGTCTCGGCCGCGAGTACGGCGCCGCCGGGCTCGGCACCTACACGGAGTACAAGACCATCACTGTGCCGGCCGCGCACTGAGCCTCGACGTCGCTGTGGGCCGGACGGCATCGGGCACCCTGGCCCTTGCCGCCGCGAACGTCCTCATCGGACTGGTGGTCCCGGTGGAACGGCCGGTCGATCGGCGCCACGTTCGGGGTCGCCGTGGCCCCGCGCTCAGCGCTCCTCGGCGAACGCGGCGAACAACCCCGGCTCGTAGGAGCCACCCTTCTGGTGCAGGATCACCGCGAGCCGGTTGGCCGCGTTGATCAGCGCCACCAGCGCGACCAGCGCGGCGGTCTGCTCGTCGTCGTAGTGCTCGCGCACCCGGGCCCAGGTCTCGTCGGACACGCCTTCGGCGGCGTCGGCGAGCCGGGTGCCCTCCTCGGCCAAGGCGAGCGCGGCCCGCTCGGCCTCGGTGAACACCGTCGACTCGCGCCAGGCGGCGACGAGCGCGAGCCGGACGGCCGACTCCCCGGCCGCGGCGGCCTCCTTGGCGTGCATGTCCAGGCACCAGCCGCAGCCGTTGATCTGGCTGGCGCGCAGGCTGACCAGCTCGCGGGTCAGCTTCGGCAGCGGCGTCCGGTCGATCACCTGGCCGAGGCTCGCGAACCGCTTGCCCAGCCGGGAGCCGGTTTCGGTGCTGAACAGGTCGAGGCGGGTGTCCATGGTTTCGTCCTCACTGGTGTCGTCGGGTGGAACGACCTCAAGACACCGGCGGGGCGAACCTTGTGACACTCAGTCGTCCGGGTCGGCCACCTGGAGTTCGACGCGGTGCCGCAGGTAGTCGTCGGGGTGGGTTCGCGCGATCCGCACGGCCTCGGCGACCAGCGGGTGCAGTTCGGCGGGGTACTCGGCCGGGTCGAGGGTGAGCCCGGGCAGGACGCACCGGCGGACGTCGAGATCTTCGTTGGTCACGAACTCGCGCAGTGCGGCGCGGTTCCAGCGGTCCTCGAGGTCGTCGAAGGTCTCGAGCGTGGCCCAGTACCAGGCGCGGGCCACCCCGGCGCGTTCCGGGTTCGTGCCGGTGGCGAGGATTCCGAGCAGCGCTTCCTGCGTCCGGCGCGCACCGAAGGCCGCGCAGAGCGGCTCGACGAACTGCCGGTTGAAGCTCGGGTCCGGGTCTTGGACCGCGGCGCGCACGAGCGGGTCGAAGAACGGCTCCGGGAGGTCGGAGTAGGTGTGGTCCAGGTAGCCCAGCGCTCGGCGCAGGACGATGCGCTGCTCCTCCTCGCCTTCGGGGGCTTCGGCCGTCTGGGTGGGGAGGTGGACGCGGCACAGTTCGACCAGCTCAGCGAGGCAGCGTCCGAAGGTCTCGGAGCCGGCGCGATCCGGCAGGGGCAGCAGGTTCATCGTGTCCTGTCCTTCGCCCTCGGCTGCCCGATCGTTACCCGGGCTGTACCATCACTGCCGATGAGCTGGGCGGGGTGGAAGGTGCGGTTGCGGGAGGTCCGCCCGGCGGATCACCGCACCCTGATCGGCTTCGACCGCGATTCCGGCCGCCAGCTCGGCGGTTACCGCCACTGGGCCACCCACCGCGGCACGGCCGACTCCGGCGAAGACTTCCACTTCGCGATCGAAACCCTGCACAACCGGACGCTGGTCGGCTCGATCTGGATCCAGGCCGACCCGGCCACCGGCCACTTCAGCTACGGCATCGGGATCGGGCCGCAGTACCGCCGCTGCGGCTACGCGGCCGACGCGGTCACGGTCCTGCTGGCGTACATGTTCGAGCTGCAGCGGTACCGCAAGTGCGAAGTCAGCATCAACGGCAGCAACTTCGCCTCGCTGGCCCTGCACGGAGAGCTCGGCTTCCGCGAGGAGGGCCGCCCTCGGGACACCGAGCTGCGGCGCGGGGAAGTCCGGTACCCGGTGCTGATGGGGATCACGGCGGAGGGCTTCGCGGAGCACCAGCCGGCGTTCCTGGCGGCCCGTGGCCCGGTACGCCCGTGGCGGGGACGTCACTGGCGGACACCCCGGCGGGGACGTCACTGGCGCACCGAACACCTGCGCCCGGCCCGCTGAGCCGGGAGGCCCGGAGGCCTCCCGGCGGACGGTCAGCCGTCCGACTCCGCGGACGGCAGGTACGCCCCCGGCACCTGCGCCGGGGCGTACACCTGGTTCTCCCCCGGGTAGGGCAGCTGCCACCCGTGCGTCTGGTACCACGTGAAGTGGTTCATCTGCGCGGGGTTGGCGTAGTCGGCGACGGCGTCCGGACCGGTCAGGCGCTGGTGCGCCGTCCACTCCTGCCACTGCGCCGCCACCTGCTTCTTGTCCGCGGGCACCGCCGACGACGGCACCGGTGCGGCGGCCGGGTCCGGTGCCGCCGGGGTGTCCGGTCCGCACGACGGCGGGGTGGCCAGGCCCGCCGTCAGCGACGTGCGGTTGGGCAGCGCGGTGAACGGCGTGAAGTCCGGCCGCTGGGTGAAGGCCGCGCTCATCGGCGTCGCCGCGCTGTCCTTCTGGTTCATCGGCTTGACCCCGAGGATCTGCTCGATCGTGCGGATCATCGTGATCTGCGAGTAGTAGTGGCTGTCGACGACGCCGTGCTGGGCGTACGGGCTGATGATCTGCACCGGCGCCCGGTGGCCGTCGACGTGGTCCAGACCGGCCTGCGAGTCGTCCTCGACGACGAAGATCGCCGAGTCCTTCCAGTACGGGCTGTGCGAGATCGTGTCGACGATCCGGCCGACGGCGAGGTCGTTGTCGGCGACCTGGGCGGCCGCGTTCGGCGGGCCTCCGGTGTGGTCGCTGGACAGCCAGAACATGTTCAGGTTGGCCGGCCCGTGCTTCTCGAAGTCGTCCTTCCAGATCTGGTAGCGGTAGACGTCCGGCACCGCCGTGTCGAACTTCGGGAAGCCCGGCACCGAAACGTCGTTCAGCGACGGGATCGGGGACGACGACACCAGCGGGTACGCGCTCGGTTCCCCGGTCGCGGCCATGTTCTTGGCGTCACAGTAGAGGTTCTGCCAGCTCGCGCCGGCCGGCTTGTTCAGGAACTGCTGGAACTCGCCGAAGTCCCGCACCGACTTCCCGGCCGCCAGCGCGCCGGTCCAGAGGAACCCGGAGCTCTGGTGGCCGAGGGCGTCGTCCTCGGTGTCGTAGCTGCGCAGGTACTCCCCCGCCGACGACTCGGTGTACTCCGGGTTGTCGGCCTGCATGAGCCAGTTGTGGCCCTCGGCGGAGTTCGTGCCGATGTCGTAGGTGTTGTCGTACAAGCCGAACTGGCGTTCCAGCGCGTGCTGGTTCGGCGTGATGTTCTCGCCGAACTGCGTCACCGACGGATCGCCGTTGCCGCGGGGGTCGTCCCCGAACACCTGGTCGTAGGTGCGGTTTTCCTTGACCAGCAGGAAGACGTGCTTGATCGTCGACGGGTCGCCGAGCCGGGCCGGGACCGGCACTGGCTTGCGGTGGCCGTTGTCGCGGGCCACCTGGACCGAACCGGGCGTCCAGCCGTTCTGCCAGAACACCTTCGCCGTGTACCCGCGGATCGCGGTGTCGGACGGCAGCCGGAACTTCTGCAGGCTCGACGTCGTGTCGTGGGTGCCGTGCCCGGCCGCGGTGGTCGGACGGCGGGCGTCGATGCCGCGGGTGTTGGAAACGAGGACGTCCTGGCCGGACGCGGTGATCGCCGTCGGGAAGTAGTCCGTCGGCAGCAGGCCGACGTAGCTCACCGGTTCCTGCGCGCGGCGGTAGCGGTAGACGGCGACGGCGTTGGCGCGGCCAAGCGTCACCAACAGGTGGCCGTCGCCGGTGAGGGTGACGCCGTCCGGCTCGTAGCCGACCGCCGCCTCCGGCCACGGCTGGGTCGCGATGGTCTGGACGACCTGGTCGCGGCCGGTGTCGATGACCGAGACCGTGTCGCTCGCGGTGTTGGTGACGAACAGCGCGCCGTCCTTGGCGTACACGGCGGTCGGGTGCAGGCCGACGTCGATGCTCTTCGGCACGGCGCCTGCGTTCGCCAAGTCGATCACGCTGACCGTGCCGCTCGTGGTGGCGCCGGTGAACGGGCTGGCGGGCACCTGGGTGTTGTAGGAGTTCAGCGTCGGCTCGCCGGGCCGCGCCGTCCGGCCGCCTTCGTTGCCGACGTACAGCTTGCTGCCGACGCGGACGAGGTCGCGCGGGGCGTTGCCGACGGCCCAGCTCCGCTCGATCGCGCCGGTCGCCGCGTCGAGGGCGACGACCCGGTTCTGGCCGTTGACCGCGGAGTACACAGTGGACCCGTCGGCCGAGAAGACGGCCTGCGCGACCAGCGCGTGCTTCGCGCCGTCCGCCGGGATCTTGACCGGGGTGGGCGCCGCGACCGTGCCGTCCGGGTTCACCGTGAACCTGGTGTAGCCGTCGGTCTGGGCCAGCCACAGCGTCTTGCCGTCCGGCGAGTACGACGGGCCTTCCTGGCCGACGTCGTTGCCGGCGATGCGCAGGTTCGCCGTCGCGGAGTTGCCGACGAGCTGCTGCACCCGCCAGTTCTTCAGGTCGACGACGGTGAGCGCGATGCCGCCGTCGGTGGTCAAGGCGGCGAGGTGGCTGCCGTCCGGGCTGACGGCGGACGCCATGATCTTGCCGTTGTTCACGACCAGCCGATCGCCGATCGGCTGGAGGTACTGGTCGGCGGAGACGACCTGGCCGTTCGCGGTGACCTGGCCGACCTGGTCTTCACCGAACTGCCGCGTCGACGCGACACCGACGCCGGTGCCGGTGGCGACGAGCACGAGCGTGACGGACCCGGCCGTCGCGAACCGGAACCGGTGCCCGGACCGGCCCTTCACGGCCTGCCTTCTGCGGCGCGTTACCTGCATGGGCTCATCCCTTCGGGTTGGTCGAGGCGAGCAGCTCGACGTTGGCGTCGAACTGCCAGAGCGGGTTGGGCTGGTCCCCGTCGGGGGTCCGCACCTGGAAGTAGCCGTTGACTTCCTTCGGCCCGTCGCCGTCGGCGACGTACCGGCCGTCCGCGGTGACGTCCAGCTGGTAGATCGCCGTTCCGGTGGCCGCGACGCCGGGCAGGTGCCAGGTGACGACGCAGCGCCAGTCGTTGCCGGGGCCGTCGGCGTCGACCAGGCCGTCACCCTTGGTGCACGCGGCCGTGGCCGCCAGCTGCGCTTCGGTGACGTCGGGGCGGTGCAGCTGGGCGGCTTGGAGGCGGTAGAGGTGCGCGAACGCGGTGGCGACCGACTGCTGCACCTTGTCCTGGGTGATCCCGGAGCCCAGCGCGGGTGTCGCCGCGGCGACGATCCCGGCGGTGGCGCCGAAGAGCAGGATCAGGGGAAGCGCGGCGAGCGACCGGCGGCCCTCCGGCGCGGGGGTGGTGAAGTCGCGGCGCACGAACAGCCGGTACGCGAGCGCGGTGGCGACGACGGCCCAGGCCAGGCTGACCCCGGCCGCGACCAGCAGCGGCCCGAGCTGCGCGGGGTCGGTGAAGAGGCCGTTCCACGCGATGAAGGCGTAGCTGGGCAGCGCGAGGCGCACGGCGACGGGCAGCGGCAGCAGCTGGGCGAGCGCCATGGCGAGGGCGACGACGGCGGGCAGGAGCAGGCCCATCGGCGACCGTCCCCCGAGGACGGATCCGAGCAGCCCGATGGCGGCGAGGGCCAGCGTGGGCGCGAGCACGCTCACCCAGGCGAGCAGGACGTTCGCGGCGGCGTCACCGGGGGCCAGCAGGTGCCCGTCGAAGCCGACCAGCGCCCGGTTCCCGGCGGTGAGCAGGCCGCCGGCGGTGCTGGAGACGGCCATCCCGGCGACGAGCACGAGAAGGACGGTCAGGCTGGCAAGCGCTTTCGCGGCGAAGAGCCGCCTCGCGGACCGGACGGCGACGAGCAGGTGCCGCCAGGTACCGAGCCGGTCCTCGGCGGCGAACACGTCCCCGGCGACGACGGAGGTGAGGAGCGGAAGGGCGTAGGTGCCGGCAAAGCCGAGCATGACGAGCGGCCCGGCCCACCCGCTGGCGTTCATCCACCGGCCGAAGAGGGTGTCGACGGGCAGCGAGCTCTGTTCCCCGACGGCGGCGACGAAGAGGGCGGGGGCCAGCCAGCAGGCGAGGACGAGCAGGCGGATCCGCCAGGTGGCGACGAGCTTGACGAGCTCGAAGCGGTAGGCCCGGGAGAGCGGAACGGGCCGGGCGGGAGTGGTGGGAGTCGCGGTCATCGGAGAGCCTCCTGCCCGGTCAAAGCCAGAAAGGCGGCTTCCAGCGGCGAAATCACCGGTGCGAGTTCACGGACCGCCACACCGGCCTGCACGAGACGGCGGACCAGCTCGTCGAGGGCCGGCACCTTCGCGCGAACCAGCAGCACCTCCGGGTCGGTCCGGGGTTCCGGGGGCACGATGATCGCCCGCGTCTCCTCGATCACCCGGCGGGCGGCGGCCGGGTCCGACGTCCGCAGGCGGTACTCCAGCTCGCCGTTCTCCGCGGACAGCTCGGCGAGCGGGCCGGTGAAGACCACGCGGCCGGTCGCGATGATCGTCACCTCCGTGCACAGCGCCTCGAGGTCGTCCATCCGGTGGCTCGACAGCACCACCGCCGTCCCCGCCGCGGCCAGCTTCGTCAGCACTCCGTGGACGTGCTTCTTGCCCGCCGGGTCCAGCCCGTTGGCCGGCTCGTCGAGCACCAGCAACCGCGGCGAGGTGAGCAACGCCGCCGCCAGGCCGAGCCGCTGGCGCATGCCGAGGGAAAAGCCGCGGACCCGGTCGTCGGCGACGTCGGCCAGCCCGACCTCCTCGAGGACGTCACCGACGGAGTGACCGCCCAGCTTCGCCAGCGCCGCCAGGTTCTGCCGCGCCGTCAGCGACGGGTAGAGGTTCGGTCCGTCCACGAACCCCGAGACGCCGTCGGGTGCGGTGAGCGCCCGGCCGACCGGCGCCCCCAGGATCTCCAGCCGCCCTTCGTCGGCGACCGCCAGGCTCAGCAGGAGGCCGAGCAGGGTCGTCTTGCCGGCGCCGTTCGGGCCGGCCAGCCCGTGGATCCGGCCCGGTGCCACGTCGAAGTCGATGCCGTCGAGCGCGACGACGTCGCCGAAGCACTTGGTGATCCCGCGGGCTCTGACGGCCAAGGGTGCGTCCACGCGAGGAAACTTAGGCACCGCAAGTAACGGGAGCGGGCGAGCGGGGTGAACGCCGCGGGAACGGCGCCCGGACGGCCGTCGCCGGGCCGGTGAAATGTCCGAGTTGACCGACCCGGGCCCGGCGCGGGGACGCGACACCGGAAACCCCGGGCAAAAGAGTTGTCAACCCCTGTTTTCCAGCAATTCCCCTAACTGCCGCCGAATATCTTGACACGACATTCGGCGCTCCGGCATCGTCGAGAGACGAAGGCCACATTCACTGCTCCGCCGAACCCACGGAGAAGGAATCATGACGGACATCAAGGTGACGCTTTCCGGTGGTCCCGCCGAGCTGATCGAACGGCACCGCGAATGGACGGTCGGCAGCATCGGCGAAGTCGCGAAGGTCAGCTTCGGCGCCGGTTACGAGCACTTCTCCCACCACGGTGAGTTCGCCACGACCGACAGCGGCGACCAGGTCCCGGTGTTCGCCTGGTGCGGCCGCACCCGCGTCGCCGAGTGATCCACCCGCATCTCCACCGCGGGGTGGTCCCCCTCCACCCGGCCGGCCCATTAGCTTTTCTTTCCGTCGGAATCATCCGGAAGGGAAAGCTCCATGAACGAAGTGCTCGGTTTCGTGTTTCTCCGGTTCGCGGTGATCGGCGGCGGAATCCTGCTGCTGGTCCTGCTGCTCGGCGTGATCGCGATCATCCTGAAGAAACTGGGCCGCTGAGCGTCAGCGCGTGAGGCCCCGGCCCAGTCCGTGCTGCACGGCGTAACGCAGTGCTTCGACCCGGTTGCGCACGCCGATCTTGGCGAAGGCGTTGTTGATGTGCGTCTTCACCGTCGCCTCGGCGATGACCAGCTCGGCCGCGATCTCGCCGTTGCTCAGCCCGGCGGAGATCAGGCCGAGCACTTCGGCCTCGCGCGCGGTCAGGCCGTCCGGCAGCCGGTCCGGTTCGCCGCCCCGGCCGGACAGCGCGGACGCCACCCGGCCGGACACGCCGGCGCCGAAGGTCAGCTGCCCGGACACCACGGCCCGCAGGGCGACCCCGATTTCGGCGCGGCCCGCGTCCTTCGTCAGGTACCCGCGGGCCCCGGCGGCCAGCGCGCCGGCGATCGATCCGTCGTCGGCGTAGGTCGTCAGCACCAGGACGGCGACGTCCGGGTGGTCGCGGACGATCCGCTCGGTCGCTTCGACGCCGGTCATGACGGGCATGGTGAGGTCCATCAGCACCGCGTCGACCCGGTCGAGGCGCCGCAGGAGCGCGAGCGCCTCGGCGCCGTCAGCCGCGGAACCGGCCACCTCGACGTCGTCGAGCAGGTCCATGAGGGCGACCAGGCCCTCGCGCACGGCCTGCTGGTCGTCCACCACGACCACCCTGATCACCCGCGGTTCCCCCATGATCCCCTCCCGGTGCCGGGAGGCAGGCTACCACCGCGCGGCCGCGAAGGAATCCACTGTGGAGTGTCGAAGATCGGAGGGTGGCGCGGCGGGTGCAAGCGCCGCGCCACCCTCCACCCGCCTCAGCCCGGGGCGACCGCCCGTCCCGTCTGCGGCGAGATCATCCCCGCGCACAGCCCGCGGCTCGCCAGCGTCCGGGCGATCTGCGGGATGGCGGACAGGGTGTTGGCCGGCCATTCGTGCATCAGGATGACCTGGCCGTTCGTGAGCCGGGCGTTGGCCGCGACGATGGCGCTGACGCTCGCGTTGTTCCAGTCCCCGGAGTCGACGTCCCAGATGACCTGGCGGAGGCCGTACTTGGCCTCGACCGACTGGACCGTCGCGTTCGTTTCCCCGTACGGCGGGCGGAACAGCCGGGGCGTGCCGCCGCCGGCCGCCGAAATCGCCTGCTGGGTCCGGGAAATCTCCGAGTCGACCTGCGCCTGGCTCTGCTGGGTGAGGTGCGGGTGCGTGTAACTGTGGTTGCCCACCCACATCCCCGCGCTCGTCTGGGCGCGGACCTGCGCCGGGTACGCGGCCGCGTACTGGCCCTCGTTGAACATCGTGGCCCGCAACCCGTTCTGCCGCAGCGCGTTCAGGATGGCCGGGGTGTGGGCGTTCGACGGCCCGTCGTCGAAGGTCAGGCCGACGTACCCGCTGCACGCGGCGGCCTGCGCCGGCGCGCCCGCGGCGATCGTGCTCGCCACGGCGAGGGCCGCCGTGGCCAGGAAAGTGCTCAGCCGGCGCATGGTCACCCCACGTTGATGTTCGAGTTGCCGCTGCTCTGGTAGCCCTCGGTCGCCAAGATCATGTAGTACTTGAAGTTGCCGAGCGGCATGCCGGCGCGGCTCCACGCGTCGAAGTGGTTGCCGGTGGTGATGCTGCCGCCGGTCCGCCGCTGCTGGCGCACGCTCCAGTACTGGTTGAACGTCTTGTTGCCTTCGACGGACGGCGCGTTGTAGCGGGTCGTCTGGTAGATGTCGTAGGTCCCGCCGTCGCTGGTCACGGTGCCCTTGTACGTCCCGGTCGGCCGCCAGCTGCCCCAGTTGTCGACGATGTAGTACTCGACGAGCGGGTTGGACGTCCAGCCGTAGAGCGACAGGTAGCTGTTGCCGGAGGGGTTGAAGCTGCCGGAGTAGTTCACCGTCCGGCGGCTGCCGTTGCCCCAGCCCTTGCCGGCGACGAAGTTGTTGACGTTGCTCCAGTTCGTCCGGTAGTTGCCGCCGGAACCGAGCGTCATGGAGACCGAGCCACCACCGGCGGTCCAGAACGAGTAATAGTACCCGTTGTTGTTCCCGGTCTGGTTGGTCGTGATGACCGTGTCGGCCCAGGCGGTTCCGGGCAGGAATGCGGCGATCAGCGCAAGGACGGCGCCGCCGGCGAACACCCTGCTGCGGCCGCGTTTCTTGGTGAGCATGCTTCCTCCTCGTCGAGGCTGGCAGGCGAGCCAGGATGGCAAAAGCATGCGAGTGCGGCCAGTGGTCGGGCAATAACTTTCGGAAACTTTCGATGATCTCGCGGTGCCCGTGTTCCGTCAACCCCGGGAATTGCGGCGGATTTGCCGTTCCCGGAAAAGCGCTAGCGTGGGTGCCGCACTGTTTCCCAGACAACGGGGGGTTCCATGAAACGCATTGCGGCCGCGGCCGTGCTCGGGCTGGCCGTGACGGCCCTGCCCCTGGCGGCGGGCACGGCGTCCGCGTCGGAGTCGGTCACCTGCGGCACCTACACCACGCAAGGGGCGTCCGGGCCGAACGCCCGCGACTACCACTGGGGCAACTGCGGTTCCGCCGCCACGAAGATCGACGTGTACAGCGTGACCTACGGCGTCTTCCGCACCAAGATCGGCGAAAAGTGCGTGCCGGCGGGCACCGCGGTGCTGATCGGGCAGACGACCCAGTACCTGGTCAGTTCCTACGACGGCGTGGACACCCACACGGCCTGCTGACGCACGGGCGGGGTGAGCCGGACCGGCTCACCCCGCTCCGCTATTCGCGGACGCCGATCGCGTCGATCGGCCGGGCCCGCAGCGCCACCGACGTCGCCAGCCCGATCGCCACCATGCCGAGCACGGCCGCGCCGGCGATGATTCCGAAGTAGACGGTCGGCGAGCCGGCCGGGACCGGGTTGCCCCGCAGCCCGAAGTTGAGCAGGGCCAGCGGGATCAGCGCGACCAGCGTCCCCATGACGATCGCGATCCCGACCGTGGCGACCGCTTCGAGCCGCATCATCCGGGTCACCTGGCGGCGGCTCGTGCCCACCAGCCGCAGCAGCGCGAACTCGCGGCCGCGCTGCGCGGTCGTCAGGACCAGCGTGTTGGCCACCGAAATCGCGAGGTACCCGACGATGACGCCGGCCGCCACGAGGTTCAGGTAGAACTGCGCCTGCCGTTCGCCGCCTTCGGGGGCGGCGACGACCGACGCCGGGGCCACCACCAAACCGGGGTACGGCAACGCACTCAGCGCCGAAGCCACCGCGCCCGCGTCGGCGCCGGGCTGGCGCCGGACCAGCACCGAATCGTCCAGCCGGCCGCCGATGTGCTCGCGGGCCAGCGCGACCGGCAGCACGAAGTCGCCGAAGGCCAGGTCGTGCGTGTAGGTGGCGACCAGCCGCAGCTTCGCCGGGACGCCGTCGCCGAAGTAGAACTCCACGTCGTCGCCGAGCTTCTTGTCCAGCCAGTCCGCTTCCGACCGGCTCAGCGCCACGGTGTCCCCGGTCAGGTCGGTGAGCCGTCCGGCGTCGACGCCCAGCTCGAGGGCGGCGCCGGCCTGGTCGCCCGCCACGCCCTGCGCCGGGGTCCGCTGGACCTCGACGCTGTCGCCCACCGGCGTCGCGGTGATCACGGACGTGCGCACCACCGGCGTCGCCGCCGCGACCCCCGGCACCCGGCCGGCCGCCGCGGCCACCTCCGGCGAGATCCCGCCCGGCGCCGCGAGCACGTAGTCGGCGGTCGTCGACCGCGCCGATTCCTGCTGGGCGGCCGCGGTCATGGCGGTCGGCCCGTAGAAGGTGGCGAGCGCGAACGCCACCGCCAGCATCAGCGGGGTCACCGCGGCCGCGACGCGCCGGGCGTTGGCTTGGGCGTTCGCCCCCGCGAGGTACCCGCTGATCCGCCACAGCCGCGCGAGCACCGGCACCAGGAACCGCATCACCAGCCCGGTCACCTGCGGACCGACCACGGCCAGCCCGATGACGACGACGAGGGTGGACATCGTCGAGACGGCGGCGGCGATGTCCCCGCGCAGGAACAGCGGGACGAGTGCACCGCCGACCCCCGCCAGCACCAGGCCCCAGCCGGTGAGCAGCCGGCCGCGGCCCAGCTCACGGCGTTCCACCGCGGCCTCGCCCAGCGCTTCGACGGGCCGGATCGACGACGGCCGCCGCGACGCCGCCCAGGCGGCCAGCCGGGCCGCGCCCAGGCCGAGCAGGAGGGCCGCGACCAGCGGGAGCGGGCTGATCGCCAGCCCGAAGTCGGCCGGGATGACCCCGATCGCCGCGAACGCGTCCCGCAGCCCACCCGCGACGGCCAGGCCCAGCGCGCTGCCCAGCACGCCGGCGACGAGCGCGATCAGCGTCGTCTCGGTCCCGATGAGCTTGCGGATCTGCCGCGGGGTCGCCGCGACCGCGCGCAGCAGCGCGAACTCGCGGCGGCGCTGGTTGATCGTCAGGGCGAGGGTGCTGGCCACCACGAACACCGCGACGAGCAGCGCGAACCCGCCGAACGAGCCGGCGATGGCCAGCAGCAGCACCCGCGTCTGGCTGACGTCGAGGAACTCGATGCTGCTGCGCTCGACGCCGGTGGTCACCTCGGCGCCGCCGGCGACGGCACGCACGCGCTCGGCCAGCGTCTCCGGCGCGACGCCGGGGTCGGCGAGGACGCCGATCGCGTGCACCTGGCCGGGCCGTCCGGCCAGCTCCGCGGCCCGCTCCGGGGTGAAGAACACCGCCGACTGGCGCGAGCCGCCGTCGACGACGCCGCTCACCTTGACCGGCACCGTGCCGGACCGGGTCGTGATCCGGACCTGGCCGCCGATGCCGACGTCGGCCCGGCGGGCGAGGTCGGCGTCCAGCACGACCTCGTCGGCGGACGCGGGTGCGTCGCCGCCGCGCAGGGTGAACGGCGCCAGCACGGCCGCGTCCCAGTTGTGCCCCAGCGACTCCCGGTCGGCGAGCACCCGCCCGTCGCGGGTGACGACCTGCGCCGGGAAGCTCTGCTCGGCGACCGCCGCGCGCACCCCGGGCACCGAAGCGATGCGCCCGGCCAGCGCGGCCGGGACGGACGGCTGCTCGCCGACCTGCTCGGTGGACAGGGCGTCGGCGCCGGGCGGGCGCACGCTCTGCGCCCCGCCGACGACGATGGCCGCGGCGGCGTAGCGCTGGGTGGGGACGCCGGCCCGCAGGCCGGATTCCATGAGGATCCCGCAGGCGGCCACCAGGGCGGTGCCGCACAGGATCGCGATGAAGGCGCCGGCGAACCCGCCGAGGCGGGTCCGGATGGTCTGCCAGGCGAGGTCGAGCACGCTCACCACTCCCCGAGGTGCGTCATCCGCTCCGCCACCCGCTCGGGGGTGGGGTGCGGGAGGTGGCCGGCCAGCTTGCCGTCGGCCAGGAAGAGGACGCCGTGGGCGGCCGAGGCCGCGACCGGGTCGTGGGTGACCATCAGCACGGTCTGGCCCATCTGCTCGACGACCGCGCGGAGCAGGTCCAGCACCTGCCGTCCGGTGCGGGTGTCGAGGGCGCCGGTCGGCTCGTCGGCCAGCACCACCTCGGGCCGGGTGACGAGCGCCCGCGCGATCGCGACGCGCTGCTGCTGGCCGCCGGACAGTTCCGCCGGGCGGTGCTCCAGCCGGTTCGCGATCCCGACGCCGTCGACGACCTCCCGCAGCCACTGCGGGTCCGGCTTCCGCCCGGCCAGGCGCAGCGGCAGCGTGATGTTCTGCAGCACGTTCAGCGACGGCAGCAGGTTGTAGGCCTGGAAGACGAACCCGATCCGGGTGCGCCGCAGCTCGGTCAGCTCGCGTTCCTTGAGCCTGCCGATTTCGCTGCCGCCGAGCAGGACCCGCCCCGACGTCGGCCGGTCGAGGCCGGCCGCACAGTGCAGGAAGGTGCTCTTGCCCGAGCCGGACGGGCCCATCACCGCGGTGAACGTCCCCCGCGCCACCCCCGCCGACACCCCGTCCAGCGCGGTGACGGCGCCGTCACCGGAGCCGTACACCTTCCGCACCCCGGTCAGTTCCAGCGCATACGCTGTGGTCATTTCGATCCCCTTCGTTCTCTCCCAAAGAAAACTAGGGCGGTGCAGCCGGGTCTTCGATCCCGTGGAGAGGTGGATCCGGGGTAGCGCCAGCACTACCCCGGCGGTGGGGTGGGACACTGTGGCCGTGACGACCCGCTTGCGCGAGTGCTGGTCGGCGGTGCGTTACCTCGTGATCGGCGCCGGCACGTCGCTGCTGTCGATGTTCGCCCTGACCGGGCTGTTCGCCGTGCTGCTGCTGTGCCCGTTCGGCATCGGGATCCCGTCGCTGGCCCCGATGGTCCGGCTGTCCCGGTGGCCGGTCGGGATCGACCGCCGCCAGGCCGCGCGCCACCTCGGCGAGCCGATCCCCGAGCCCTACCGCGACGGCTCCCCGCTGAAGGACCCGGCGACCCGCCGCGACGTCGCGTGGCTCGCGCTCCACGCCGCCACCGGGATGATCATGGGCGCGCTGGCGTTCGGCCTGCCGGTGGCCGCGCTCGAGCAGGTCGTCTTCGCCTTCCTCTGGCCTCTGGTGCCCGGCGGGATCGAAGGCTCGTTCGGCCTGGTCGTGAACTCGTGGCCGATGGCCGCGCTGAGTGTGCTCACCGGGGTGGCGATGGCGGCGTTGTCGCTGCTGCTGCCGCGCGTCGCCCGCTGGAAGGCGCGGCTCGCGCAGCGGCTGCTGCGGCCCGCGCCCGGTGTCGAGCTGGCGGACCGGGTCGCCGAGCTGACCGCGACCCGGGCGGCGGCGCTGGAGGCGCACGGCGCCGAGCTGCGGCGCATCGAGCGTGACCTGCACGACGGCACGCAGGCGCGGATCGCGGCGGTGGTGCTGCAGCTCGGGATCGCCGACCAGCTCTACGAGCGGGACCCGGCCACGGCCCGCGACCTACTGGTCAAGGCCCAGGACACCGCGACCGACGCGCTGGCCGAGCTGCGCACGGTCGTCCGCAGCATCCACCCGCCGCTGCTGGGCGAACGCGGCCTGGCCGGGGCGGTGCGCGCGCTCGCCGAGCGCAGCCCGGTGCCGGCCGCCGTCGACGTCGAGTACGAGACCGGCCGCCCGGCCGCGGTCGAGGCGGCCGCGTACTTCGTGGTCGCCGAGGCGCTGGCCAACATCACCAAGCACGCCGACGCGTCCCGGGTGGACATCACGCTCGGTGGCACCGCGTCGGTGCTGCGCCTGGAAATCCGCGACGACGGCCGCGGCGGCGCCGACGAGTCGCGGGGCAGCGGGCTGGCCGGCATCCGCCGCCGCGCGGAAGCCTTCGACGGAACCCTCACCCTGACCAGCCCACCCGGTGGGCCGACCGTGCTGCGAGTGGAGCTGCCATGCGGGTCGTGATCGCCGAGGACGACGCGTTGCTGCGCGAAGGCCTCGCCCTGCTGCTGAAGACGGCGGGCATCGAGGTCGCGGCGACCTTCGACAACGCCGAGGACTTCCTGGCGTTCGTCGAGGACGAGCGGCCCGACGCGGTGGTGATGGACGTGCGGATGCCGCCGACCCACCGCGACGAGGGCCTGCGCGCGGCCGTCCGCGCCCGCGAGATCCACCCGGCGCTGCCGGTGCTGGTGCTGTCGGCGCACGTGGAGACGAGCTACGCGGTCGAGCTGCTCGCCGACGGCGTCGGCGGCGTGGGTTACCTGCTCAAGGAGCGCGTCGGCAAGGTCGAGCGGTTCCTGGAGGCGCTGCAGCGCGTCGCCAAGGGCGGCACGGCGATGGACCCCGAGGTGATCGGCCGGCTGATGGCCCGCCGCCGCGCCGCGGACCCCCTGGACGCGCTGACCGCCCGCGAGCGCGAAGTGCTGGGGCTGATGGCCGAGGGCTACAACAACAGCACGATCGCGGAGCTGCTGGTCGTCAGCGACGGCGCGGTGCTCAAGCACATCAGGAACATCTTCGCGAAGCTCGGCCTGCCGTCCGACGAAGGCGCGGGGCACCGCCGGGTGCTGGCGGTGCTGGCCTACCTCGGCCGGGACGCGGGGTAGCGCAGGCACCACCCCGGATCGGGGTGTGCGCAGCATTCTCGTGGCCGCAGTGGTTCTTTAGCGTTCAGGGCATGAACAACGACAACGTTTCGACGCGTTCTTCCAGCCCGGTGCTGCTGTGGCTGGTGCTGGTGGTCAGTGCCGCGGTCAACGCGGCGGGCCCCTTGGCAGGACTGGGATTGCCGGTGCGGACGGTGGCCGGCGCGGTGGCGATCGGGGCGATCGCGCTGCTGATCACCCACTACGTCCGCCGGCGGCGAGCCTAGCGCTCGCCGTCGGAAGCCAAGGCCTGCAACAGGTTCCGCAGCGCCTCCTGCTGATCCGCGCGCAACGACCCCAGCGGTGAGCTCTCCCCGAGCCGCTTCACCGCCTCGGCCCGGCGGCGGTCGCCCTCCGGGGTGAGGACGATCTGCTTGGCCCGTCGGTCCCCCGGGTGCGGGTGGCGGTTGAGCAGCCCGCGTTCCTCGAGGCGGTCGAGCACGAACGTCGCGTTCGAGGCTTCGCACGCCATGCGCGCCGCCAGCTCGCGGGCGGTGATCGGTTCCGACAGCTCGCGCAGGGCCACCACCTGGCTCGGGGTGAGCCCCATGGCGTCCGCGACCCGGCGGACGTGGCCGTCGAGGGTGCGCGCGAGCCCGTGGACCAGCTTGCAGACGTCGCGGTCGATCTCCTCGCTCGGCATGCCCCGAACTCTAGACCCCATGGTTCGAACTGTGATAGTTCTAGCTCGAATCATTCTAACTCGAACCAACTGGGGAGTTCCGTGGCCGTCTTTTCCCTCATGCTCGTCGTGTTCAGCCTCACGACCGGCGAATTCGTGGTGTCCGGCATTCTCCCGGACGTCGCCGGCGGGCTGGCGATCCCGCTTTCGGCGGCCGGGCTGCTGACGACCGCGTACGCGATCGGCATGATCGCCGGTGGCCCGATCGTCACGCTGCTGACCGCGCGGGTCTCGCGGAAACCGCTGGTGATCGGGCTGGTCATCACCGCCGTGCTGGCGAACGCGGCCTCCGCCGTCGCCCCGAACTACCCGCTGCTGCTGGTCTCGCGGGTGCTCGCCGGCCTGGTGATCGCGACCTTCTTCGCCGTCGCGATCGCCACCGCGGCGGCGGAAGCGCGCCCGGGCAAGCAGGGTTCCGCCGTGGCGAAGGTGGCGCTGGGCCTGAACCTCGGCATCGTCCTGGGCGCGCCGCTGGGTACGTTCGTCGGCCAGCACCTCGGCTGGCGGGCGACGTTCTGGTCGGTCGCGGGCGCCGCCGCGCTGGCGCTGCTGGCGGTGCTGCGGTTCGTCCCGGACCGGCCGTCCGCGACGACCGGCCCGGTGACCGGCGAGCTGCGCGTCTTCACCGACCGCCGGGTCCGGCTGGCGATCGCGCTGACCGCGGCCGGCAACGTCGGCGTCTTGATGGTCTTCACCTACCTCGCGCCGCTGCTGACGGAGGTGGGCGGCTTCCCGGCCGGCGCCGTCCCGGTGCTCCTCCTCGGCTACGGCGCCGGCGCGGTCCTCGGCAACGTCGTCGGCGGGCGGCTGGCGGACCGGGCCCTGCTGCCGTCGCTGGCCGGGTTGCTCGCCGTGCTGGCCGGGGTGCTCGCCCTGGCCTGGTTCGGCGGCGGCAACCCGGTCGCGACGGCGGTGTCGACGGTCGTGCTGGGCGCGCTGGCCTTCGCGATCGTGCCGGGCATGCAGACCCGGGTGATCACGGCGGCGGCCGAGGCACCGACGCTGGCCGTGGCGGTCAACGCCTCCGGCTACCAGCTGGCGGCGGCCGTCGCCGGCTGGCTGGGCGGCGGCGTCATCGACACCACCGGCGGCCCGCGGGCGATCTACCTGGTCGCGGCCGTGCTCACCCTCGGCGGCCTGGGGATTGCGCTGTACTCGCTGCGGCAGGATCGCCGAGTGCCCGCGTGACCACCCACGCACGATCTACCCGGCCGCCGTCCTCACCCTCGGCGGCCTCGCGAACACCCCGGGCACCAGGACCGCGAGCACCGACGCCGCCGCGACCAGCCCGGCGGCGACCCAAAACGGGTTCCCCGCCGCCCCGGTGAGGACGGGGCCGGCCGTGGCCCCGACGTTGAGCGCGGCGGTCGCGTACGCCCCCTTCATCGTCGGGGCGGCCTCGGCCAGCCGCAGGATGCGGGCGATCACCGTGCCGCCGACGGCGAAGGACAACGCGCCTTGCGTGAAGGCGAGGGTCACGAGCACCACTGGGATCGCCGCGGCCAAAGCCGCGGCGACCCACCCGGCGAGCAGCAGCGGACCGCCGATGGCGACGACCCGGCCGGTCCACCGGTCGGCGAGCCGCCCGGCCGCGGTGATCCCGGCGAAGCACCCCACGCCGAACGCGCCGAGCACCACCGGCACCGGGGCGACGCCCGAGGCCACCGGCGCCAGGGAGGTGAAGACGCCGAACGTGGCCGCGTTGACGAACGCGCCGGTCAGGAGCACGCCGGCCACCGGCCGCAGCACGGCGAGTTCGGCCCGCAGGTCACCCGGCTCGCGGCCCGCCGGGGTGTCGGGGATCCACCGGACCGCCGCGAAAGCGGGCAGGCACAGCGCCGCGACGGCCCAGAACGCCGGCCGCCACCCGAGCAGCGCCCCACCCGGGATGCCGACGACGCACGCCGCGGTCGAGCCGCCCAGCAGGACGGCAAGCGCCCGGCCCGGTCGCGCCAGCTCGGTGGCGGCGATCAGCGCGACGGCGAGAAACCCGGCGTTGGCGATGGCGGCCACGAGTCGCGTGCCGACGAGGACACCGAACGAGGTCGTCAGCCCACCGGCCACGTGCATCGCGACGAAGACGGCGAGGAAGCACAAGAGCGCGGTCCGCCGCCGCCACGACCGCGCGAGGGCGGCCATCACTGGCGCCCCGGCGACCATCCCGGCGGCGAAGGCGGAGGTGAGGTACCCCGCCTGCGCCGGCGAGACGGCGAAGGCGGCGGCGATGCCGGGCACCAGCCCGGCCAGCATGAATTCGGACGTGCCCATGGCGAACACGGCCAGGGCAAGCAGGTACAAGGGCACACGAAGCTCCAGGGATCACGAGATCGGCAGGACGATTTCGTGGTCACCCGGTGACCCGGGAACGGGGAGTTATCGGGCCACCGGGAAGACCGGCAGCCCGGTCCTGGACGCTTCGGGGCTCGACACGGTGTCGAGGTTAGCCCATGTCCGGCGCGGTGTCGCGCGAATCCTCGAGCACGCCGACCACGTCCGGGTCTTCCGGAGCGGGCATGTGGCGGATGCTGTCACTGCCCTTGTGGTCGTGGGCGCGGCCGTACCGGGAATCCAGCACCCGCCCCAGCTTGTGCGCCGCGCCGGCGTAGGCGTCGTCCACAGTGGCCGCGTGGTGGGTGACCGCCACCGGCTGCTTGCCGCCGGGCCGCGCCTCGATCACGCACTTCTTGTCCTCCGGTTTGGCCCCCCCGTCTTCGCTGAGGTGCACCTCCACCCGGGTCAGCCACCCGCGGAACCTCGACAGGCTCTGCTCCAGGTCGGTGGTCACGTACCCGGCCAGTCCTTCGCCACCGTGGATGTTGTGGTCGGTGTTGACCTGGATCTGCACGAGCACCCTCCTCAGCGAGACAGCGATGATCCCGGTCAGTACCACGGACGCGGCGAAGTCAAACCAGTCCACTAAGGACGGAGACTGCGCAGCATCAGGTCCGCGAAGTGCTTCCCCACCTGCTCGCCCGACAGCTCCCCTTCCGCGTGGTACCACATGCCCAGCCGGTGGATGGCGCCGAAGTGGTAGTTGATCACCAGGTCGGCCGGGACGTCGGCGCGGAAGACGCCGGAACGCTGCCCTTCGGCGACCAGATCGCGGACCCGTTCGTGATAGGTCCGCCGTTCCGCGCGCACCTGGACCTGCTTGGACTTCTCCAGCAGCGGGAACGACTGGAAGAACACGGTCGCCGCGTCGAGGTCGGCGATGCTCGTGACCACGACGTCGGCGATGATCGCGTGCAGCCGCTCGGCCAGCGGCAGGTCCGACTCGGCGATCGTCACCATCCGCCGGGTCTGCATCCGCAGCATCGCGGCGTAGATCTCGAAGAGCAGGTCGTCCTTGGACTCGAAGTAGTGGTACAGCCCGCCCTTGGTGACGCCGGCTTCCTCGACGATCTCGCGGACCGTCGTCGCCTCGAAGCCCTTCTCGGCGAACAGCCGCACGGCCGCCCGCACGACCTTCTCCCTGACACTCATGTCGCCACCCTATGTGAGCGGATGGGCCGGCTCGCGTCGCCCACGAGCCGGCCCGATCGTCACTTGCTCACCAGGTTGACCTGCTCCGGAGTGGCCCGCTCACCGGAGTACGGCGTGATCGCGCCCGTGCCACGGTCGGTGACGGCCGGTGGCTGGATCACCGTCGTCGTGACGTCCGGGTTGATCTTGAAGACGTACGCACCCGTGTAGCCGGCGTGCGAGTCCTTCGAGAACCCGAACGGCGTCAGGCCCGGGCCCTTCAGCGCGCCGGAGCTCATCGCGTCGACGACCTTCTGCCGCGTCGGGTCCGGCCCGGCCGCCTTGAGCGCCTGCCCGAACGTGTAAGCCTGCACCATGCCGAACAGCACCGTGTTGGTGAACGGCTCCTTCGGGATGTACTTGTCGTGAAGGCCCTTGAAGTAGGCGATCCACGGGTCCGACGTCTGGGCGACGTCCGGCAGGTACCCGGTGCCGATCAGGCCGGCCAGCAGCTGCCCGCTGGAGACGCTGGCGCCGCCGCGCTTGGCGAAGTCCTGCAGCAGCCCGGACAGCGTCGCCGGGTCCGCGCCGATGCTGCTGACCACGAACTGCGGTTTGTACCCGATCTTCGCCGCGGCCAGGATCGACAGCGCCGTGAACGCCGGGATGCACGCGCAGACGACGACCTCGGCACCGGCCGCCTTGAGCGCGGACAGCTGCGGGGTGACGTCGGTGTTGGCGCTGTCGTAGCCCTGGCGGACGACGACCTGGTCCTTGACGAACTGGTCGAGCCCGGCCTGGGTGTCGCGGCCGACGTCGTCGTTCTGCGTGAAGTAGCCGACCTTCTTGCCGGCGAACGTGTCCTTGACGTACTGGCCCTGGATCTTGCCTTCCCGGGTGTAGTCCACCTGGTACCCGAAGGTCATCGGCGCCTTCTGCGGGTTGTCCCAGGCGAGCGCGCCCGACGACACGAGCAGGTCGGGGACGCCTTCGGAGTTCAGGTAGTCGACGACCTTCGAGTGCGTCGGCGTCCCCAGACCGCCGACGATCGCGAAGACCTTGTCCTGCAGGACGAGCTTCTTGACGACCTCGACGGTCTTCGTCGGGTTGTAGCCGTCGTCCTCCACCTTGTAGTCGATCTTGCGCCCGTTGATCCCGCCGCCGTCGTTGATCGCCTGGTACACCGCGCGGGCGCCGACGGAGATCTTGCTGTACCCGGGGGCGGCCGGGCCGGTGAGCGGCTGGTGCGTGCCGATGACGACGGTGTCCTTCGTGACCCCGACCGCCGAATCGGCGGCCTGCTGCCCGCCGCCGTCGCTCTCCCCCGCGCCGCCGCAGGCGGTCAGCGTCAAGGCGAGGGCGAGGAACCCCGCGCCGTACCTAGTGGTTCTCATGGTTCTCCTTCTTTTCGGCGGGTCGGCGGAGAAGTCCGCGCAGCTTCGAGAAACCGCCCTGGATGCCGCGCGGGAAGGCGAGCACGACGACGATGAGGATCACGCCGTACACCGCGAGCGGGAGGTTGTTGGCCACGTCGGTGTTCAGGTGCAGGACGTCGGCGAGGTCTTCCGACCAGGCCTGGAAGTACACGAGCGCGACCGCGCCCCACAGCGCACCCCACAGGGACCCGAGCCCGCCCAGCACCACCGCGGCCAGCAGGCTCAGCGACAGCGCGGGCGTGAACGAGCCGGGTGCGGCGGTGCCGAGCAGGAACGCCTGCAGGCCACCGGCGAGCCCGCCGCACACCGCGCTGACCAGGAACGCGAGGATTTTCGTGCGCCCGACGGCGATCCCGCTCAGCGCCGCGGCGACCTCGTCGTCGCGGACCGCGCGGAAGTCCCGGCCGAGCCGGCCGCGGACGATGTTCACCACCAGCACCAGCGCCAGCAGCACGCTGAGCCAGACGATCCAGGTCTGCCAGCGCAGCTCCGGGACGCCGATCCCGTTCGGTCTGCTGTGGACGGTGAAGCTGAGTCCGTTGCTGCCACCCAGGAAGTCCGGGAACTTGCGGGTCAGCGCGGGCAGGCCGACGGCCAGCGCGAGGGTCGCCCCGGCCAGGTACGGGCCGCGCAGCCGGGCCGCCGCCGCGCCGGCGAGCAGCCCGGCGAGCCCACCGGCCGCCGAGGCCAGCAGCAGGTCGGCCCACAGCGGCAACGACGGCACGTGCTTCACCAGCAACGCCACCGTGTAGGCGCCGATGAACATGAAGGCGCCATGGCCGAGCGACACCTGCCCGGTGAGGCCGGTCAGCAAAGTCAGCCCCGCCACCGCGATCAGGTAGTACCCGATGGTCGCGATGCGCAGGTTGGTGAACTCGTCGGTGACCAGGGTCAGCAGCACGACCACCACGAGCGCGGCCAGCGCGGCGAGCGCGTGGACGAGCAACGGCGGCAGCGTGCGGCGCTGCTTCACCGGCGTGGCCGTGGCTTCCGCCGGTTTCGTGCGCACGGTCATACCCGCCTCACCTTGGCCCGGCCGAACAGCCCGCTGGGCCGCAGCGTCAGCACGATGACCAGGATGGCCAGCGCGGCGATCGTCACCATCTCCGGTCCGAAGTAGCCGGACACATAGGACAGTCCGACGCCGAGGACGAACCCGCCGGCGATGGTGCCCAGCGGGTTGTCGAGGCCGCCGAGCACCGCCGCGGTGAGCGCGTAGACGAAGACGCCGTCGAGCACGTTCGGGAAGAGGAACGGTGGGGTGGCGAGCAGCCCGGCCAGCGACCCGACGGCCGCGGCCAGTCCCCAGCCGGCGGTGAGCATCAGCCCGACCCGCACGCCGAGCGTCCGCGCCACTTCGGGGGCGAACGCGGCCGCGCGCATCCGCAGGCCCAGCGGCGTGTACTTGAACACCACCAGCACCAGCGCGGCGATGGCCACGACGACGAGCACGACGAACAGGTCGTTGGCCGAGAACCGGCCGCGGAAGTCGAAGGCGTACGAGAACGCCAGTGGCTCGTTGGACCAGATCATGCCCGCGACCGCCTGCAGCACCAGCAGGAGCCCGAGCGTGACGATGATCGAGCTGAGCTCCGAGCGGTGCCGCAGCGGCCGGATGAGCAGCCGTTCGGTGGCGACACCCAGCAGCGTCCCGGCGACGATCGCGACGGCGAAGCCGAGCCAGTAGCTGCCCGTCGCCTTCGTCACCGAGTACGCGAGGTACGTCGAGATCAGGGCGAGGGCGGGTTGCGCGAAGTTCACCACCCGGGTGGCCCGGTAGATGATGACCAGGGCGAGCCCGAGCGCCGCGTACACCGCGCCGGCCGAGATCCCGCCGAGGGTCAGGTCGAAGAAGTCCTGCATACCGGACCGTTCACCTCCATGATGACGCTCAGAAGCCGAGGTAGGCGTGGCGGAGGCCGTCGTCCGCCAGGAGTTCCGCCGCGGTGTCGACGGCCACGACCCGGCCGAGCGCGAGGACGTACCCGCGGTCGGCGATGGACAGCGCGGAGTGCGCGTTCTGCTCGACGAGCACGACGGTGAGGCCGGTCGAGGCCCGCAGGTCGCGCAGGATGCCCATGATCCGGGCGGTGATGAGCGGGGCGAGGCCCAGCGACGGTTCGTCGAGCAGCAGCAGCGACGGCCGGCTCATCAGGGCCCGGCCGATCGCGAGCATCTGCCGTTCGCCGCCGGAGAGCGTCGAGGCGGGTTTCGCCGAACGTTCTTCCAGGGCGGGGAAAAGCTCGTACATCTCCCGGCGCGCGGCGGCCCGGTCGGCGCGGTCCCGCCGCCACAGCGCGCCCAGCCGGAGGTTCTCGTCGACGGTGAGTTCGGTGATGACCCCGCCGCCTTCGGGCACGTGCGCGACGCCGCCGCGCGCGATCCGGTCCGGCGCCAGCCCGGTGAGTTCCCGCTCGTCCCAGGTGATCCGGCCGCCGCGGGCGGGGTGGAGGCCGCTGATCGTGCGCAGCAAGGTGGTCTTCCCGGCGCCGTTCGCGCCGAGCACGGCGGTGATCCCGCCGCGTTCGACCGTGATGCCGACACCGTCGAGCGCGCGGACCGCGCCGTAGGAGACGGACAGGTTTTCGATCTCAAGCACCGGACGCCTCCTCGGCGGGATCACCGAGGTAGGCCTCGGCCACGCGCGGGTCGGCCTGGATCTCGGCCGGGCTGCCCGCCGCGATCACCTCGCCGAAGTTCAGCACCACCACGCGGTCGCAGACCTCCATCACCAGGTCCATGTGGTGTTCCACCAGCACCACCGCCATGTGCCGCCGCAGCGAGAGGATCAACGTCGACAGCTCGACGAGCTCGGAGGCCGACAGCCCGCTCGCGGGTTCGTCGAGCAGCAGCAGATCCGGTTCGGCCACCAGGGCCCGGGCGAGCGCCACCCGTTTCCGCACGCCGTAGGGCAGCACGCCGGGCAAGCGGCCGGCGAGGTCGGCGATCCCGAGCTCGCCCAGGGTTTCCCGGGCCCGCCCGGCCAGCTCGGCTTCGTCGCGGGCCGAGCGGCCGGCGCCCACGAGCGCCGGGAACGCTCCGGTCCGGGCGTGACGGCCCGCGCCGGCCATCACGTTCTCGAGGACCGTCAGCCCGGGGAAGAGCCCGAGACCCTGCAGGGTCCGGACGATCCCGAGCCGCGCGAGGTGTTCGGGGCGGTGCCGGACGAGCGGGCTTCCGCGCCACAGCACGCG
Organism: Amycolatopsis bullii; assembly: GCF_014654205.1. GTDB lineage: Bacteria > Actinomycetota > Actinomycetes > Mycobacteriales > Pseudonocardiaceae > Amycolatopsis > Amycolatopsis plumensis. Next base: position 14,384 of record NZ_BNAW01000032.1, on the reverse strand, counting down.
GCCGGCCTGGGGCCGGACGAACCCGCAGACGACGTTGAACAGCGTCGTCTTGCCCGCACCGTTGGGCCCGATGACCCCGACGACGGTGCCGGCGCCGACGCTCAGGTGGACGTCGTGCAGGGCGGTGAGGCCGCCGAAGCGCACCGTGAGGCCGTCGACCACGAGCAGGTCTTCACCGGGCTGTGCCTCACCGAGAAGTGCCATCGATGACTGTCCCTCCCACCATGTGGACAACGCCGTACCGCGCGGTCGGTATGAAGAGGGTGGGCTGCGGCGGCGGTCGTGTCAAGGTGCGAATCACCGAAACCGGACGAGGGCCGGCGGACTGAAAATTTCGGATTCCCCATCATCGGCGGGAAGTCCTGACGGGAGGGGCTGTGACATGAAAAAGGGCGGGTGCGCGCTGCGCACCCGCCCTTGGCGACCGGTCGCCGGCTCAGCCGGTGCCGGCCTGCGGGGCGAGCATCGAAGAGGCGTCGATCTTCGTCTGGACCACGCCCAGCTGCTGCAGCAGGTCCGGCACCCGCTGGATGCGGCGGGCGTCCAGGGTGGACCCGAACGCCGGCATCACCATCAGGCTGGCGATGTCCTGGTCGACCTTGGCGTTGCGGACGACGAGCGGCTCGATCCGGGACCGGTCGACCGCCGCGCGCGTGGCGTTGAGCATCGCGCGCTGGAACGCCCGCACCGTCTTCGGGTGGTCCTGGACCCACTTGGCCGTGGCACCGTAGCCGGTGAGGGGGAAGTTCTGGGTGCTGCCACTGGCGGCGTCGATGACGGGGTACGCGCCGGCGGTCTTGGCCGCCTGGGTGAGGAACGGTTCCGGCTGGTAGGCCGCGTCGACCCGGCCCTGCGCCAGCGCGCTGCTCATTTCCGGCAGCGGCATCGGGACCCACTGCACCTTGCCGGGGTCGACGCCGTGGTCGCGCATCACCGACCGGGTCAGCACGTCCGAAGCGGCGTTCTTCGAGCTGATGGCGATCCGCTTGCCCTGGAGGTCGCTCACCGTCTTCACCGGCGAGTTCGGCACGGTGACGACCTCGTTGCTGCGCGGGCTCGCCGAGGTGCCGTCGGTCACCAGCTTGAGGTCGGCCCCGCCGCTGCTCTTGGCCAGGAAGAACAGGGTGTAGGTGGACAGCGCCAGGTCGTCTTGGCCGCTGGTCATCCGGCTCAGCGTCTCCTGGCCGCTGGCGCCGATGTCGGTCTGCACCTCGAGACCTTCGGCCTTGAAGTACCCGCCCTCCTGCGCCAGCCACAGCGGCGCGAGGTCGACGGTGGTGAGGATCGCGACCCGGATCGACGGCTTTTCGACGCCGCCGGCAGCGGAGGGGCTCTTGAGCTGGCTGCACCCGGTCAGCAGGACGACGAAGGCCAGGGCGAGCACGGCGAGCCGGCGGGTCGAGGCGCGATGAAGCATGCCACTCCTCGGAGAAGATTATGGGGACCACGGAATACGGCTCGTTCGGCCGTGATCAGCGGGACTGTAGATGACGATTTCCCGGGCCGCAAATACGTTGCCGAGAAATATGTCACGCCACGTTCACGCGAAAGAGTGACAGAAGGCCGAACGGGTTACCCACTGACAGGGCGGACGGGATTGACAGAAAGAAACTTGCCTCACTCGATCAGGTTTCGTGATCTTGCCACCGCAGGTAGTGGCCTCGGGTTGCGCTGATCGTCGTAACGCCGCGGAGTGGCGAAGCGACTGCTTGGCGTAACCCCCCACGCCGACGAACCGGACCCTGCCAAAGAATGGAAAACGATTTGGTTCGCGCCGGAAATGGGCTGCGACGGTCAATTCCTGGACCCCGCGACCGGATTTCTCCGGTTTCGACCTCCGGCCCGGCGCGAGCCGATGGAGGCCAATCGGGGCACGGCATCCAGGCCGCGAAGCAGCGGGACGTCATCGCCGAACGAATTCTCGCGGATCCTCCAGGAAAGCTGGTGGACGTTCGGCGCAACGGGAAACTCGGCATCGAATGCCGACGCGCGTTCGCGACGGCGGTGATCGGCACCCCGCAGCACGTGCCGCCACCGGCCGGCTAACGCGGCGCGGTCTCGGCGAGGGTGGTGAAGCGGCGCAGCCCGGGCGTGACCGCGCCGACCAGCGCCACCGCCACCACGCACAGCACCCCGCCGCTGACCAGTGCGAACGTGCCCGACACCGCCCCCGCGACGAGGCCGCCGCGCAGGTTGCCGATGTCCGGGCCCGCCTGGCCGACGATCTGCTCGGCGGCCGCCACCCGGCCGAGCAGGGCGTCCGGGGTGGCGAGCTGGACCAGCGCGCTGCGCGAGACCACCGAGACCGTGTCGGCCGCCCCGGCGACGACGAGGCAGGCCAGGCCGAGCCACGGCTGCGGAGCCAGGCCGAACCCGGTCAGCGCGGCGCCCCAGAGCGCCGAGCCGGCGAGCATCACCCGGCCCGGCCGCGACCGCCGCGTGAACGTCCCGGAGAACACCGACGCCCCGACCCCGCCGACCGCGACGGCCGAAAGGAACAGGCCGAGCGTGCGCGGATCGCCGGCGAAGCGTTCGGCGTTGACCAGCGGAAACAGGCTGATCGGCATGGACAGCACGGTGGCGGCGAGATCGGTGAGCAGCGCACCCCGCACAACCGGCGTCCGCACGAGGAAGGCGAGCCCATCGAGCACGCCGTGCAGCCCGGGCCGCGAGGGTTCACCGTCGGGCCGCATCGCCGGGAGGCCGAAGACGCCGTAGAAGGCCAGGCCGAAGGTGAGCGCGTCGACGAGGTAGCAGCCGCCGACGCCGAACCAGCCGAGAACGAGCCCGCCGAGCGCCGGGCCGAGCAACATCGCACCCTGGAAGGCGATCCGGTTCAGCGCCAGGCCGGCGGACAGCTGTTCCGGCGGCAGCAGCCGCGGGATGAAGGTCCGTGCGGCCGGCCCCCCACAGGCGACGAAACACGACTGGACGGCCACCAGCCCCAGCACCGCAACCACCGGCACATCCCCGAGAAACCCTTGCACGGCGAGGAAAACCGAGCAGACGGCCTGCCCGGTCGTGGCAACCAGGGCAACCTTCCGCCGGTCGGCGCGGTCCACAAGCGAGCCGGCGAACAATCCGAACACGACGATGGGAAGCGCTTGCGCAAGCCCGACGGCACCGGTCCACACCGCACTCCGGGTCTGTTCCCACACCTGGAACATCACGGCGACGAGTGTCATCTGCGAGCCGAACCCGGAGCAGACCCGGCCCAGCCAGAGCCGCCGGAACGGCGGCGAGGTCCGTAGCGGCGCGAGGTCGACGAACGCGCTGGTCAGAGGCATGGCCGGATCACAAGAGGATTGTAACAGTGCTTACGCATCCCGGGATGGCGATCGCCCGGGGTCTTGACCCATAGGAGGAGCAGGGTGGTCATCCCGTCGCCTGAGGCCGTCAAATCACTTTGAGCCGGGCCCGCAACCACAAGACCGGCGCGAGGGAACAGCGCAAGCTTGCGGGCCCGGCTCAAAGTGATAGGCCTCGTTCAGGCGACGGGATGACCACCAGCGGCCCACCTCGAGAACGTGAGGGGACAGCGGGGAGGAGGGGTCATCCCGGAGCCTGCCCGTCCGGCGAGGACAGTCTTTTGTCTTTTTGCCACGGCAGATTTCTTTTCTGCCACGGCAGGGCTTGAACGCTGATTTCTGCCGCGGCAGAGCGGGTCCGACCTCCCCCGCCCCTCCGGTGGGATTTTCAGCCGACGGGCGGGGGAGGTCTGGTGACGTCGCTGGTCGCCTTGCGCTCCCGGCCGCCGGTTTGCGATCACAACGTTGGCCACCAATCCGCATGCCTGTGGACAACCCCTGCGGAAGCCTCCAGTTTTGTCGGTGCCCTCCGCTAGCGTGGAAATCGGGGGCTGCTCACCCCGGCTCCCGGCAACCAGTGCAGTCAGTCCGAGTTCGCCAGGTGCGCCAACCCCGTCCGCAGCAACCGCCGAGCCTCCGGCGCCAGCCCCGCCAGTTTCCGCTCCTCCACCTCCCGGATCGCGGCACGGACCGCCGCGTGCCGGCGGGTGCCCTCCGGGGTCAAGCGGACCACTCGCGCGCGGCGGTCGGCCGGGTCCGGGTCGCGGGCCACCAGGCCCTCCGCCTCGAGCGCGTCCAGCAGGCCGATCAGACGGGTCTTGTCGTAGCGGATCTGCTGGGCGAGCACCAGCTGGCTGGGCGCCGCCCCGGCGGCCAGTGCCGACAGCACGACGTACTGCCACATCGAGAGGCCGTGCCGGTCCAGCACCGGCCGCTCGGCCTCGGCCAGGCTGCGGCCCGCCCCGGCGCAGAGGGCCCCGAGATCGTCGTCCTCGTTCACCGGCGAGATCTTACGCGTCGACAAATCATAAGCAGGTGCGTATCGTTTCCGGCATGACACTGGGAAGAGCCGAAACGCGCACCATCTCCATTGCCACCCCGCCGCAGCGGGTCGTCGAATACCTGGCCGATCCTCGCCACCTCCCCGAATGGGCCCCCGGCTTCGCCACCGCCGTCGACCACGACCACGGGGACATCTGGCGCGTCCACACCGGCGGCGGCCCGCAGCGGGTCGCCGTGCGGGTCGCCGCCGAGCACGGTGTCGTCGACGTCGTCAGCGCCGATGCCCCCCACCTGGGCCTGTTCACCCGGGTGGTGCCGAACCTGACCGGCGCCGAGCTGATCTTCAGCCTGTTCTTCCCCGGCGACACCGAGCCGTCGGCGGTCGACGCGCAGATGGCGGTCGTCGGGGAAGAACTGCGGGCCGTGCGCGATCGCGTCGAGTCCGGGCGTTAGCCCGCCGCGCAGAGGACGCCGTTGAGCCTGAACGCCGTCGGCAGGATGTTCGGCCCGCTGTAGTCGGCGGTGAACCCGACGTCCACGCCCGCCGCCGGCGGGGCCGGCGACGAGACCGTCACCGTCGTCCCGTTCTGCGCCCACGTGCCGTTCCAGCCGCCGGTGAGCTTCTGCCGCGCGGTCGGCCAGCTGAAGGTCAGCGTCCAGTCCCCCACCACACCGCTGCCGGTGACTTGGATGCCGCCGACGAACCCGCTCGCCCAGTCGGTGACGTCGATCATCCGGACCGTGCAGCTGCTCGCCGCCGGCGCGCCGGTCGTGAGCGTCAGCGGCGGGGAGGCCGCGGACACGTTGCCCGCCGTGTCGCGCGCCAGCACGTTGATCGTGTACCGGCTGCCGGGCACGAGGTTCCCGACGTCCAGCGACGTGCCGGTCGTCTCACCCCACTGCTCGCTCACCGCGCCCACCTGCCGGTAGACCTCGTACTTCGCGATCGGGTGGGCGCCGGGCGCGGCCGCGGGCCAGCTGATCGCCGCGGTCCGGTCGGTCGCCGTGCCGGTCGGCCGGCCGGGCGCGCCGGGCCCGGCGGACGCCGCGGCCGCCGGGTGCAGCACCACGGTGGTCAGCGAATACGGCGGCAGCGTCTGGGCCGTGCTCGTCCCGGTCGCCGCACTGCTGATCGAAGTCGCGCCGTTGGTGAAGGTGAACACCTGGGGCGCGCCGGCGGCCGGCGTGTAGCCCGCGTAGTCGAGCGTCACCGTCCTGGCCTGGTCCTGGTCCTTGTTCAGCAGCAGCACGGCGAGATCGCCGTTCGGCCGCCGGACGGCGTGCGCGCCGACGAGCGGGTCGTCCGCGGCGGCGCGGACGAACTGGTCGCCGGGGTGCGCGAAGGCGCTCAGCATCTTCAGGCCGTAGTAGGGCGCGAACGGGGTGTTGAGCGGCGGTTCGCAGACACCACCGTCCAGGCAGGTGCCGCTGGAGAGCAGGCCGCCGTCGCCGTAGTCCGGATATCCGGCCACAGTGGACAGCTTGGTCGGCCCGTTGTGCGTGTCCCACCAATCGACGGTGAACACCCCGTTCTCGAGCAGCGAGCTGTAGGTGTCGGCGGCGAACAGCGCACCGGGCTGGGTGTTCACGCCGACCGGCGTGTTGGTTTCGGTCATCGAGATGCCGATGCGGCCGGAGTTCGCGCCCGCGTACCGGGTGATCTGCTCGCGCGCCGCGTAGATCATGTCGTCGATCTGCTCCGGCTTGGCCAGGGCTTCCGCCGCCGTCGAACCGGTGGGGTACCAGTGCAGGATGACGAAGTCGATGTGCGGCCCCGCGATCGACAGCACGGTCTGGTTCCAGGTCGCCGTGTCGCCGGAGCCGACGATGCCGTCCGGCCAGTTCGCCGGGGTGGTCAGCACGGCGCCGATCTTGACGCCCGGATCGACGGCCTTCATCGCGTCGGCGTAGGCGACGACCCCGTTGGCGTACGCCGCCGGGCTCTTGTCCGCGTGGTTGTCGGCTTCCCAGTTCGCGCCGTAGTGCCCGTTCCCGTACAGCTCGTTGCCGATTTCCCAGTACTTGACGCCGTATCCCTTGGTGACGTTGGCGTACCGCACCCAGTCCGCGGCTTCCTCCGGCGTGCCGGTGCCGTAGTTGGCGATGATGATCGGCTGCGCCCCAGCTCTGCGGACCCCGCCCATGAAGGTGTCGAAATCGGTGTTCGGCGCCACGTACCCGCCCGGCGCGGTGTTGTCCTTCCAGTGGTAGATGTCGCCGTAGGAACCACCGGGGTAGCGCATCGTGCGGACACCGGCGGCACCGAAGAGGTCGGCGACCTCGTCGGTCCCCAGCTGGCTGTCCCAGACCGCGTGGTTGATGCCGATCCCGGTGTCCGGCATGGTCGCCAGCCCGGCTCGGGCGTTGACGGTGACCGTCGCCGTGGGCGTGGTCGCGGCCCCGGCGACACCGGTCGCGGGTATCGCCGCGGCGAGCACGGCGATCACCGGCCACGCTGCCCAGCGCAGACGTCGAGCTGTCATGAAGGTCCATCCTCACTTCGTCGGGCACGAACGGGTGACTGGGAGCGCTCTCAGCGAGAGAACCACCGAGCGGGCCCGAAAGTCAACGGAAGTCGCGCGAGGGCCCGGTGCGCGACGGAAGTTCGAGCTTTTCGATGCGGTCGGTGCCGAGCGGACGGTCAGCGGGCGGTCGCCCGCAGTGCCGCAACAGCGGCGGATCGGACGGCGGGTGCGGGTCGGCCAGTGCGTCGGCGAGGAGGGAGGCAGCACGCACCGACCTGCGCAACACGCGTCAGCGGAAATCGCGGGACGGGACGGCGAGCCCCCGGATTTCGAGCGGGACAAGGCGGTCCGCGACGAGCGTGACGACACCTTCGCCCGCTTGCACCAGCCCGCGGACCACCACGGCGGCGCTGGTCCGGGCCACGAGCCGCTGCCGCTGCCACAGCCCGGGCGAGACGAGGACGTTGGCCATGCCGGTTTCGTCTTCGAGGTTCAGGAACGTGATCCCGCCGGCCGTCGCGGGGCGCTGGCGGTGGGTGACCGCGCCGCCGACCCAGACCCGCGTGCCGTCCTCGGTGCGCAGGAGCTCGGCGACCGTGATCGCGCCGCGCCGGTCCAGGAGCTCGCGCAGGTACTCGACCGGGTGGCTGTCCGGGGAGACGCCCGTGGCCCACAGGTCCGCCGCCGTCACTTCCAGCCGCGTCATCCCGGGCAGCGCCGGTGCGTCGAGGCCCGGGGCGAGGCCGGGCAGGTGGCCGGGCCGGGTCGCCGCGGCCGCGCCGGCGGCCCACAGGTCCTGCCGCCGGTCGCCGCCGAACCCGCTGAACGCACCCGCCGTGGCCAGCGCTTCGACGGCGTTCTTCTTCAGCCGCACCCGGCGGGTCACGTCACCGATGCTCGCGTACGGACCGTGCGCCGCCCGTTCGGCGACGATGAGGTCGGCGACGTCTTCGCCGAGGTGGCGGACCGCGGCGAGGCCCAGCCGGAGCGCGACGCCGCCCGTGCTGCCGCCGTCCGGTTCGAGGGTGGCGCCGGCGAGGCTCGCGTTGACGTCGGGCTCCCGGATGTGCACGCCGTGGCGGCGCGCGTCGGCGACCAGGGACTGCGGGCTGTAGAAGCCCATCGGCTGCGCCCGCAGCAGCCCGGCGCAGAACGCGGCCGGGTAGTAGCGCTTGAACCACGCCGACGCGTACACGAGCAGCGCGAAGGACATCGAGTGCGCTTCGGGGAAGCCGTAGCCGGAGAAGGCGTGGATCTGCTCGAAGATCCGGGTGGCGAGCTCGCGGTCGAGGCCGTTGGCCGCGCAGCCGCGGAAGAACCGCGCCATCAGGGCTTTCATCTTGGCGCTGGACCGCTTGGCACCCATCGCGCGGCGCAACTGGTCGGCCTCGGCCGGGGTGAAGCTCGCGACGTCCACCGCCATCTGCATCACCTGCTCCTGGAACAGCGGCACGCCGAGGGTGCGGTCCAGGGACGCGGCCAGCAGCGGGTGCGCGTGTTCCCATTCCTCGTCGCCGCGGCGACGGCGGATGTAGGGGTGCACCGAGCCGCCCTGGATCGGGCCGGGCCGGATGAGCGCGACTTCGACGACGAGGTCGTAGAACTTCCGCGGCCGCAGCCGCGGCAGCGTGGCCAGCTGAGCGCGGGACTCCACCTGGAACACGCCGACGGCGTCGGCTTCGCAGAGCATGTCGTAGACCGCCGCGTCGGCGAGGTCCAGCTTGCCGATGTCCACAGTGGTCTCGTGGTGTTCGGCGACGAGGTCGATCATGTGGTGCAGCGCCGAAAGCATGCCGAGCCCGAGCAGGTCGAACTTGACCAGCCCGACGGTGGCGCAGTCGTCCTTGTCCCACTGCAGCACGCTGCGGTCCTTCATCGTCGCCCATTCCACGGGGACCACTTCGGACACCGGCTGCTTCGAGATCACCATGCCGCCGGAGTGGATGCCGAGGTGGCGCGGGAAGTCCTCGATCCGCGCGGCCAGGTCGAGGACGTCGGCCGGGATCGCCCCGGCGGCCTGCTGCTTCGTGGCGGCGACCCCGCCCCAGCGATCGACGAGCTTGCCGTAGGCGTCCTGCTGCCCGGGGCTGTGACCGAGCGCCTTCGCGGCGTCGCGGATCGCCGACGGCGCCCGGTAGGTGATGACGTTGGCGACCTGGGCGGCGTGGAACCGGCCGTGCTTTTCGTAGACGTACTGGATGGCCTCCTCGCGGCGGCCGGACTCGATGTCGACGTCGATGTCCGGCGGCCCGTCCCGCTCCGGCGCGAGGAACCGCTCGAACAGCAGGTTCCACTTCACCGGGTCGGCGTGGCAGATCTCCAGCGCGTAGCAGACCGCGGAGTTCGCGGCCGAACCGCGGCCCTGGCAGAGGATGTCCGCCTCCCGGCAGAAGCGGACGATGTCCCAGACGACGAGGAAGTAGCCGGGGAAGCCGAGCTTCTCGATGACGGCGAGTTCGTGGTCGAGCTGGGCGTAGGCCTTCGGGTGCGCCTCCCGCGGCCCGTAGCGCTTCGCAGCGCCCTGCCAGGTCAGCTCGGTGAGGAACGACATCTCGTCGTGCCCGGCCGGTACGGGGAACGGGGGCAGGTCCGGCGCGACGAGGTTGAGGTCGAACGCCACTTCGACGCCCAGCACGGCAGCCCGGCCGACGGCGCCGGGATACCGGCGCTCGAAGCGGCGCCGCTGCTCCATCCCGGACCGCAGGAACGCCTGTCCCGACGGCGGCCGCCACCCTTCGAGGTCTTCGGCCGACCGCCGCGCCCGCACGGCGGCGACCGCGTCCGCCACGACGGCGTCTTCCGGGCGGGCGTAGTGCACGTTGTTGGACACGACCGTGGGCAGCCGCAGTTCCCTGGCCAGGTCGTCGAGGAGGTCGTTGGCGGCGTCGTCGGCGGGCAGCCGGTGGTCGATCAGCTCGACGGCGACGTGCGACCGCCCGAACCGGTCGACGAGCCGCCCCAGCTCGGCGCGCGCGGCGGCCGGGCCGTGGCGGGTGAGCGCCTGCCGGACGGCCCCCTTGCGGCACCCGGTGAGGACGACGACGTGCCCGGCCAGCTCGTCCGCGAGCTCGTCGAAGTCGTAGACCGGCCGTCCCTTCTCGCCGCCGGCGAGCTGGGCCCGCGAGATGACGCGGCACAGCCGGTGGTAGCCCTCCTGCTGCCGGGCGAGCAGCAGCAGGTGCGAGCCGTGGGGGTCCGGCTCTCCGGCCTGCGGCCCGGGCAGCCCGAGCGACAGTTCGGCCCCGAACCCGACCCGCACCCCGAGCTCCCGCGCGGCGTCGTTGAACCGCACGGCCCCGTACATGCCGTCGTGGTCGGTGAGCACGAGCGCGTCGAGCTCGAGCCGCGCGGCCTCCTCGACGAGCGTCTCGGGGTGGCTCGCACCGTCGAGGAAGCTGAAGTTGGAGTGGACGTGCAGCTCGGCGTAGGGCGCCCGGATCCGGTCCCCGCCGTCGTCCCGGCCACGCCGGTTCCGCAGGTCCTCGGGCGCCCCGCCGTAGCCCTCGCGCTTGCGCGACCACGCCGGGGCGTCGAGCTCGACCCCGGGAACGGGCGGCCGCCCGGAGGCGATCCGCTCCACTTCGGACCACGGCACGCGCGGATTGTTGAACGCCAAAGCCGGCTCCCACCGATTTCGCTGTGGGGAAGCCAGCGACTACTGTTCGAACACACGATCGACTACTGTGGTCCGATCCTGCGTCGGGGCGCGGCCGATGTCAACTGTGGACGGACCGGAGTTGCCTCGGTCACAGCCGCGTGGGCGGGACGTAGCTCTTGACACGCGCGATCCAGATCGCCTTGGGGATCCGGTGCAGCGGCGGGACGGAAACGCGCGAAACCACCGACTGAACGAACTGCTTGGTCTCCCGCGACCACGCCTTTTCTGCGGCGCAATCTTCGACGTAGTCCATGAGAGATCGCGGCAACGGCTTGTCCCGATTGTGTCCGAGACCGTCTTCGACATACTCCCGGAAGTCGTAGACGTCATTGACGTTTTTGTGCTCACCTCCCGCCTTCCGGTTTTCCTCGTCCATGACCAGCGACAGGTGCGAGTACAGGCCGTCCAACTGGATCCTGGTGTGCTGGTGGGCGACGAGGTCGCCGAGGTCCACCTCGCTCACTTCTTCGTAGCGGCCGCCCATGTCGGCGACGCGCCCGCCACCGAGCGACAGGGCGACGTGCCGTTCCGGGATGTCGAACACGATCGCGTCACCGATCGACAAGGCCCCGTAGTCGTTCAGGAGATCCGTTTCACTGCCGGCGAAAACCTGGGCTGCGGACTCCTTTTCTGCGTTCACGAAACCGTCTGCGTCCGTATAGAGCCTCACCAGTTCCGGTCTCGACAGCTGACCCGTCCTGACCGCGACGAACAGGAGGTATTCCCAGCAGTTCATGCTGCCCGGCTCGGAAACCTCGCCCCTGAGGTACTTCGCCCAGTCGCTGTCTCCCGACGAGGCCCAACGGAACTTGCGTTGCGCGGCATCTCCGGCACTCCCGAACGGATCGGCTTCGCAGGCCGCACGCACCTCCGCCGCCTTCGCATCCTCCGCGGTCTGGCCGAGGCGTTGCAGGGCCTCCCGCACCCGTACGGGACCGAAGTCGCCCTCCAGCGTCTGGAGTTCTGAAGCGCTCATCCTCTGCACGAGTACGCGCGCCACCGCGCTGTTGCCCGCCCCGCGCTGCAGCGCGCGCACCACGTCCGGCCAACTCTCGGGCCCTGCGGACGGTGACCGCCGTGCCGGCGCCGGCCGGGAGGTTTGCCGCGGTTCCCGATAGTGATCCATCAGCACCTCTTGCCCCGCCGCGGCACAGCGATCAGGAAACCCGGAGGCAGGTGATCCAGTAGTCGCCGTCGGTGTCCCTCGCGACACCGTGGGTTTCGCTCGGGAAGCCCGGGAAGTGCCGGTCGAAGTCCTCCAGGGCCCGCAGGTACCGCAGCGTCGGCTCGTCGTGGCCGCCGGCGTTTTCGCCCGGCATCAGGACCGGGATGCCGGGCGGGGTGGTGACGACCTGAGTGGCGACCGTCCGGCCGGCCAGCTCGGCGAGGCGGACCGGCTCGGTGCCGCCGCGCAGCAGGCGCTGGTAGGTCTGCGCCGGGGTGAGCTCCGGGCGGGGCGGGTGGGTGAACGCCGCGTCGAGGAGCGGGATGAGGTCGCTCTTGCGCAGGTGGGCGTGCATCTGGTCGCACAGGTCCCGCAGCGTGAGCTCGCCGTAGCGGGCGGGATGCGCCTCGACCAGGGCGGGCAGGACGTCGGCCAGGCGCGCGCCGGTGTCGTGGAGCGCCTTGAAGTCGAGGAGCCCGTCGATGAGCGTGCCCCACTTGCCCTTGGTGATGCCCATCGAGAAGAGGATCAAGCACGTGTACGCGTCGGTCTTCTCGACGACGATGCGCCGGGTCTCGAGGTAGGCGGTGAGGATCCGCGCCGGGATCCCGTGCTCGGCCACGGTGCCCGCCGCGTCGGTCCCCGGGCAGGTGACGCTGACCTTGACCGGGTCCAGCAGGCAGTAGCCCGCCTCCAGCCCGGGGAAGCCGTGCCACGACGCGCCGGGTTCGAGGCTCCAGCAGGCGGGCTCGGTGCGCAGCAGCTCCAGCGGGGCGTCCGCGAACGGGTAGCGCCGGCCGGTTTCCGGGTCGCCGACCTCGTCCGGCTGCCAGGTGCCGAAGAACCAGGCGGGCCGGTCCCCGGCGGCGGCGATGCGGCGCCCGATGCGGGCCACCGCCTGCCGGAACCGGATGGCTTCGGTGACGGCCTCGTCGACCAGCCACCGGCCGCCCGGCCCGTCCATCATGCCGGCGGCGACGTCGAGCCCGGCGATCATCGGGTACAGCGGTGACGTCGTCGCGTGCATCATGAACGTCTCGTTGAACTGCCGGTGCTCGACCGGCGACCGGGGCGAGTTCTTGACGTGCAGCATCGCGCTCTGGGACATCGCGGCGAGCAGTTTGTGGGTGGACTGGGTGCTGAACACGGTCGGCCGGACGGTGTCGGGCACCGCGTCGCCGTCGACGGCCATGCCGTAGCGGCGGGCGTAGAGCGGGTGGAACCGGGCGTAGGCGAACCACGCCTCGTCCAGGTGCAGCCGCGGCACGCTGGCCCCCAGCAGCTCGGCGACGCGGACCGCGTCGTAGCACAGGCCGTCGTAGGTCGAGTTGGTGATGACCGCGTACACCGGATCCGGCGCGGCGGCTCCGGCCGCGAGCGGGCTGGCCGGCAGGAGCTCGGCGACGGCTTCGCGGGCCAGCGCGGCGGGCGGGATCGGGCCCATCAGCCCGTAGCCGTTGCGCGTCGGCACGAGGTAGACCGGACGCCCGCCGGTCAGCGTCAGCCCGTGGTAGATCGCCTTGTGGCAGTTGCGGTCGACGAGCACCAGCTCGTCGGTGGCGACGCTGGCGTGCAGGGCGATGCGGTCGCCGGTGGAATCGCCGTGGAGCACGAAGTACGTCAGGTCGGCGCCGAAGATCCGGGCGGCGTTGCGCTCGGCGTCGCCGATCGGCCCGGTGTGCTCGAACAGCGAGCCCAGTTCCGCCACGGAAATCGAAAGGTCGGTGCGGAACAGCCGTTCACCGTAGTAGTCGAACAGCGCCCGCCCGACCGGCGATTTCAGGAACGCCACGCCACCGGCGTGGGCCGGGGTGTGCCAGGAGTATTCGTGGGTGTCGTCGAACCGGCGGAGTTCCCGGAAGAACGGCGGCAGGATTTCGTCCCGGTACCGGCGGGCGGCCACGCCGATCCGGCCGGCGATGAACCCCGGCGTGTCCTCCAGCAGCCACACGTACCCGCAGATCACTTCGGAGACCCACAGCGGCAGGTCGTCCACCGACGCCGAGGTGGTCACCAGGAACACCGGCAGCCGGGTGAACCGGCCGACCAGCGCTTTCAGCACGGCTTCGGCGGCTGCTTCGCCGTCCCCCAGGTCCCAGCTCACGAGGGCGGCGGCGAGATCGGCCCGGGTCTGCACGACGGCCAGCGCGTCCTCGCCGGTGCCGGCGCGCACGACCTCGTGCCCCTCCTCGGCGAGGTGCTCGCAAATCCGCGCCAACTGCCCGGCGGGTACCGAACCCGGCGGGATTTCGGTCAACGCCAGCAAAACCGTCGAACCGGCCACGTCGGATTCCTTTCCCAGAGATCCTTTCGGTTATAGCCGCCGTCCGGCGGCGGCGTCGATCGGCCGGACGCCTGACCCGTTCTGTTCTTTCGAGTCATTTCGGGACCGAAATGGTGCCTGCCGGTAGCGCTTCATCACGCTTTCGTGGCGACGGCTAGTCGTAGCAGCCCTCGACCGTCCACTGTGGATCGTCGCCGATCGTGGCGCTGAGCAGGAGCGCGATGTCGCCGTCTTCGGCGGTGTCGCCTTCCAGCACCACCTGGACGCGGGCGAGGGGCCGCTCGCCGCGGCGGCCGGGCAGGGCCGGGTGCACCACCCACGGGCCGGCCGAGCCGATGACCCGCCGGGGCGGTCCCCCGTCGACGGCGACCGTCGACGGGGGGTAGCCGAGCTCGCCGCGCGCGGTGCAGCGGACGACGTCGCCGACGGCGTCGAGCACCTCGGCCGGCACCGGGCGGGGCGGCACGACCGTCGGCGAGGGCGCGGGCAGCCGTCCCGGCCA
>NZ_BNAW01000031.1 GCF_014654205.1 Amycolatopsis bullii | reverse complement strand
CGCCGACGACCAGCTTGCCCCGCGCGGGGTCGAACCAGGCGCCGCCGAACGCGGTGCCGGCGGCCCGCTGCGCGCCGGGCAGCACCCGGGCGGCGGTCATCTCCTGGGTGAGCCGGGCCGACGCCTGGGTGGCGGTGAGCCCGAGGTCGCGCTGCATGGCCGCGATCAGCCCGGGCGAGGCCTGGGCGGCCGCGGGGGTGAGGGCGGTCAGGGACGCGGTGAGAACGGCGGTGGCGCCGCCGAGAGCCAGGGCGATTCTTCGACGCATGGGAACTCCTCCAAGGCCGGGGAAAGAAACACACCGTCCGCCGAGTGTGCGGTCGAGGTCCGCGCCCGGTCCAGATTTGTCCGGTCTTCTGTCCGGAATTCCCGGCTTCGAGTCCACTGTGGAGTTTCTTTTGCTCTTGCCCGACAGGCTTTCCCGCGCATGACGGAGGGCGCGAACCGGCCACCGGCCGGCCGCGCCGTCACCTGGCCTTCGCGGCATTGCGGAAAGGTCTGAACCAAGTAGAACACGTTCCCACCGGCGGCGGACCGAACGGGAGTCTGCCGGGCACCGGACGTGCCCGGTCGTCCCTTGACGCGCCGGCGCGCTCGCCCGGCGCGGGGGCCGGACCGTCCGAAGAGGACGGTCAGCGGGCGAAGGCGTTCAGGAAGCGGTCGCGGAAGGAGTCCATCTTCCAGATCGGCGCCCCGGCCCCCGGGTGCAGGCCGTCCTGCCAGCCCCAGCCGGCGATCCGGTCGAGGACCTTCGGGTCCTTGGCCACGATCGTGATCGGCACGTCGTGGACCGCGCCCTGCGGGGTGACCACCGGCGGCTGGTGGTCACCGAGGAACACCAGGACCGTGTTCTCGTCGCCGTACTGCTTGACGAACGAGATCACCGTCTTCAGCGAGTAGTCCGTCGCGTCGCGGTAGGCCTCGCGGATCTTCTCCGGGTCCTTCCAGACCGACTCCGGCGCTTCGCCCGCCGCGGGCTGGGGGTTGAACACTGAGCCGTCGCCGACCTGGTTCCAGTCGACCAGCCAGGGCCGCGGCGACCACGGTGCGTGGCTGGAGACGAGGTCGACCTCCGCCATCACCGGACGCTGCGGCGAGGCGTTCGCCAGCTCCTTGCGCTGCAGCATCGAGAGCGAGAACTGGTCGGGCATGGTGGCGTAGGCGTAGCCCGGCCCGTGGTAGCCGATGGAACGGGCGTCGTAGTAGGCGTCCGGGTGGTAGAACTTCTGCCCCTCCGGCCAGTCCTTCGTGTGCGCCGGGACGTCCCAGACCGTCCGCCAGCCCGCCCGCTGGAACGCCCCGCCGAGGGTCAGCCGGTCACTGGCGAGCAAGTCGTTGTACCGCTGCTGGTTGTCGATCCACATCCCCGACTGCACCGTCGAGTGCGCCAGCCAGCTGCCGCCGCCGAACGTCGAGGACGACAGGAACGCGCTCTTCGCGCCGATGCCCGCCGCGCGCAGCTCGGCCGTGCCCGCGTCGAGCGTCGGGCCGATCTTCGCCTCGATGACCGGGTCGTCGAGCGCGACCCGGCCGTAGCTCTCCACGAACGTGAGCACGACGTTCTTGCCGCGCAGCCCGTTCAGCAGCTGCGCGCCCGGGGTGGCCCGGAACGCGTCTTCGGCGGCCACTTCCCCGAACGGCCGCTGGTCCCGCAGGTCGGCGCCGACCTGACGCAGGTCGCCGTAGGCCAGCGCGGCGGCGCTCTGCGCGGCGACCGGCTGCCCCGGCGCGAGCTCGACGCCGAACACCGAAGAGACGATCCAGACCACGGCGAGGACGGCCACGACCCGGGTCGCGCCGGTCCGCCGCCCGGCCGCGATCCGGCTCAGCCGCAGCATCGCCAGCACCATGAGCACCACGACGGCCACCGCGAGCAGGCCGGCGCCGATCAGCGCGGCGATGGTGGCCGCGTCCCCGATCTGCCCGGCGAGGAACTCGACGCCGGCGTGGAAGAAGCTCCAGTCGTAGATCGGGTCGAACGGCTTCTCGAGAGTCGCGTAGAAGCCGGTGTCGAGGGCCTTCAGCAGGGTGAGCAGCCCGAGCCCCAGCCCGGCGAGCACGGCGGCGACGCGGCGGGCCCGTGGCGGCAGGACCAGCAGGAACGCGCCGATGACGAGCCCCTCCACCGGCACGCGCATCAGGTTCGCGGCGGAGAACGAGCTGAGGTCGTCCGGGGCGAGCAGCGCGAACAGCACGAGCAGCGCGGCCAGGCCGGTGAGCACCCGGCTCGCGGCGACGTGGCGCCGCCGCCCGGGCCGGGGCAGCCCGAAGTCGGGCAGGGCCGTCGCCGGCCCCGGGGTGCGGCGGGCGCGCCGCGCCAGCGGCAGACCGATGTTTCCAACCATGGCGAGCCTCACGTCGTGGTGCGCGGTGGTGACCGCCGTCCCGTGCGGCCGGGCGGCGATCGTCACCCGATATACGGGCCGGCGCGGCGCGCGGTTCAAGCGGGCCCCCGGCACCGGGCGGCCCGGCGGGACGATCCGGACGATCGGCCGCCCGGCCCCCGAAAAGGAACCACTGCTACCCGGACGGGTCCGCCCCAAACCCCGCACTCCCGGCATTCACCCGCGGGAACACCCGAAATCCCCGGCACAGGGGAAGAAGCGTTGCGCGCCCGGATCCCCGGTGTTCTCCTCGGGGTGTCCGAAGATCGAATCCCGGCCGGAGGTCACGATGAATTTGTTCGACAAGGCGAAGGAAGCGCTCGGCCAGCACCCGGATCAGGCCGACCAGGGCGTCGACAAGGCCGCCGAGGCGGCCAAGCAGCGCTTCGGCCAGCACTCCGACAAGATCGACCAGGGCTCGGAGAAGGCGAAGGAGTTCCTGCACAAGCAGGGTGGTGGCGGGCAGGACGCGCCGCCGCAGTGAGCCGCCGCCGGTGAATCCCAGCCGTCCGGGGGAAGCGCGCTTCGCCGCCCCCGCGGCTGGGTACCACCGGCTCCGTGGTCGCCACCTACCTCGTCCCCGTCCGGACCGCCCTGCTCCTGTTCCCGCTCGTCGTGCTGGCCGTGATGCTCCCGGCCGCCTTCGTCAGCTACCGCCGTCGCGGCCGCGCCGGCGGGTGGCCGACGTTCGTCTTCTACACGTTCCTGTTCTACCTGCTCGCGATCGCGACGCAGACGGTGCTGCCGCTGCCCGCCGACCCGGCGTACTGCGCGGGCCACACCTACGCCAGTTCCCCGCAGCTGCGGCCGTTCTACTTCGTCGAGGTGGTTTCGCAGCGGGCCCGCGGCCACTGGAGCCCCGGCGCGCTGCTGCACAACCCGGCGGTCTGGACCACCGCGCTCAACGTCGTGATGCTGGCGCCGCTGGGCTTTTACGTCCGCTACGCCCAGCGGATGCGGCTGCTGCCCGCCACGCTCGTCGGCTTCGGCGTGTCGCTGTTCTTCGAGCTGACGCAGCTGACCGGCCTGTGGTTCCTCTACCCGTGCCCGTACCGGCTCTTCAGCGTCGACGACCTGCTGCTCAACACCGCCGGCGTCGTCGCGGGCTGGCTGGTGGCCGGCCCGCTCGGGCGGCTCCTCCCGTCGCCGGAACCCGAGCACGACCGGCGCCGCTACGCCGCGAAGGTCACCTTCACCCGACGGCTGTTCGCGCTGGCCACCGACCTGCTCGGGTTCGCCGCGCTGCTCGGGTTCCTCTTCGGCCTGCTGACGCTGTTCGGCGAGGACCTGCGCCACCGCGACACCCCGATCGTCATCCTCGCCCTCGTGTGGTTCGTGGTGCTGCCCGCCGTCACCGGGTCGACGCCCGGCAAGCGCGCGATGCTGCTGCGGGTGACCCGCCGCGGCGGGCGGCGGGCCGGGCCGGTCGCGCTGCTGGTCCGCAACGGCGTCCTGCTTTCGCCGCTGTGGCTCACCTGGCTGCTGCTGGACCTGGACCGCTGGGACCTGGCGCACCACCCCGAACAGCTGCTCCTGCCGGTCGCGCTCGCCGCGTCGGTGTTCGTCGTGGGCGTCTGGACGCCGCTGGCGGTGCTGCTCGACGACGAACACCGGGCGCCCTACGAACGGCTGACGCGCACGGTGAACGCCGCCGTGGTGCCCGCGGCGGCCGCGGAACCGGCGCCGGCGCCCGCGCCGCCGGAGAAAGTCCTTAAAGGACGGTGAGGGGGCACCGAGCTGCCCGGGGTCGACAGCGCTGGTAGATTGCGTCCGGAACGGGTTGAGCCGCCAGCCCGCGCCCTCCCGTCCCCCTCCTGGAGCTTTCGATGACCACCGACGCAGCGCGGCCCCGGCAGCGGCACTCTCGTGATGGCCGGCCGTCCGACGCGCCCGGCTCCGGAGACCTCCTCCCCCGGGGTGTCGCATGACATCCTCGGACACCCGTGTCGGCGAGCCCGGTTCCGGGCATGAAGAAGGGGAGGGCCTCCCCGCGGGGGCCGGCACGGCGAAGGAGGCGGACGTGAAGCTCCGATTTGCCCGGCACGAACTCGGCATCTCTCCCGAGCTCTCCGAACTGGCGCGGGTCCGGCACTGGGTCCGGACGGTCCTGCGCGGCTTCCCGGCGAACTTCGTCGGCACCGCGGTCATGGTGGTGGACGAGCTGACGTCGAACGCGCTGCGCCACGGCCGCGCGCCTTACCACGTCCGCCTGCTGCCGGGCGCCGCCAAGCTGCGGATCGAGGTCGACGACAGCGGGGGCGAGCCCGCCCGCCGCCGGGCGCCGTCCGACCAGGGCGGACGCGGCCTCCTGCTGGTGGAACGCTGCGCCGCGGCCTGGGGACAGCTGCGCCGGCCCAGCGGGAAGACGCTGTGGGCCGAGCTGGTCACCGACCCGGATCCCGCGGGTGCCCGTGGCTGATCCGGCGCACCCCGCGCCCGCCGTCGCGATCGACGGCACCGCGGGCTGGGCGGCCGCACCGGCCGCGGCGGTCGTGGTCGACCGGTCCGGCACGATCCGCGCGCTCAACGACGCCGCCGGCCTGCTGTTCCCCGCGGCCGGGGCCGGCCGCGGGGCGGACGGCGCGATCGCGGGCTGGCTGGCCGAAGCGCACGAGTGCGGCACGGCCCAGGTCGTCCGCGGCGAGGTCGGTGAGCGCTGCTTCGCCGCGCACCCGGTCCCGCACGGCGACGCCGTGACCTGGTGGCTCCTCGACGAGACCGACGCCCGCACGGCACGCGAGGCACTGGCCCGCGAGCAGGAACGGACGACGTTCCTCAGCGACGCCTCGGCCGCGTTGCTGGGCTCCCTCAACCTGGACCGCTGCATGGAGGTCGCCGCCCGGCTGGCCGCGCAGCACCTCGCCGACGCCGCCTTCGTGCTGGCGCCCGCCGCGGGCGCGAGCTTCCCGGCCGTCTCCTGCGTGCGCGGCGGCGAGCCGGTCCGGGCCTCGCTGGACGTCGACCCGGACGAGCTGCCCGGCCTCGGCGAGGCGCTGCAGGGTTTCCCGCCGGTGCCCTCGCGCTGGCTCGACCCCGACGCCGCGCCGTCGTGGGTGCTGCCGGCGGGCTTCGGCCCGGCCGGCTCGATCGTCGTGACGCCGCTGCCCGGCCACGGCGTCCCCGCCGGGGCGCTGGTCCTGCTGCGCCGCGGCGACCGGGCGTCGTTCACCGACTCCGAAGAGCTCTTCGCCCGGCTGTTCGCGGCCCGCGCCGGCGCGGCCATGTCGGCGGCACGGGTGTTCGCGCTGCAGGCGTCGATCACCGACACGCTCATGCGCGAGCTGCTCCCGCCGACCCTCGAACAGCTCGGCGGCATCGAATTCGCCGGCCGCTACCGCCCGGCGCGCGACGGAGAGCGGATCGGCGGCGACTTCTACGACGTCCATTCGGCGATCACCGCCGAGGGCGACGAGTCGCTGGCCGTGCTCGGCGACGTCTGCGGCAAGGGCCTGGACGCGGCCGTGCTGACCGGCAAGATCCGTACCACGCTGCGCGCGCTGCTGCCGATGGCCGACGACCACCACCGGCTGCTCGACCTGCTGAACCGCACGCTCGGCGGCGACACCGACGCCCGGTACGTCACCCTGGTGCTGGTCTCCGCGCGGCGGGAGGGCGCCACCGTCCGGCTGCGCGTGACCTGCGCGGGGCACCCGCCGCCGCTGGTCGTGCGGGCCGACGGCCGGGTCGAGGAGGCCGACAGCCAGGGCACCCTGATCGGCGTGCTGCCCGAGATCGAGTCGTCGAGCGCGGACATCACGCTGCAGCCCGGGGAGACCTGCCTGCTCTACACCGACGGGATCGTCGAGGCGAAGGGCGGCCCACTCGAGGACGCCATGTTCGGGGAAGAGCGGCTCAAGCAAGCCGTGGCCGAGTGCGCGAACATGCCGGCCGACGCCGTCGTCGAGCGCGTCCAGATGCTCGCCTCGCAGTGGATCGGGCGCGGCACCCACGACGACATGGCCGTGCTGGCGATCACCGCGCCGCGGGGCAGGCACCTGGCCGCGGTCGGCGGCCACGGGCCCGGGAGGTACACCGCGTGAGCACCGCCACCCGCACCACCGCGGTCGCCGAGCACGCCGAACGGCTGTGGGACGCCGTCACGACCGGCGACGAGTACGCCGCGGGCGACATCGTGGTCCGGGCGCTCGGCGACGGGACCGCCCCGGAGAGTGTGCTGCTCGACGTGATCGGCGCGGTGCAGCGGCGGGTCGGCGCGGAGTGGGCGGCGAACCGCCTCACCGTCGCCCAGGAGCACGCCGCGACCGCGATCAACGACCGTGTCATCGCCACCTTCGGCTACGTGCTGCAGCGGCCCGAGCCGCACCGGGGCCGGATCACCGTCGCCTGTGTCGACGGGGAGTGGCACGCGATGCCGGCCCGGCTGCTGTCGGAGGTGCTGCGGCTGCGCGGGTTCACCGTCGACTACCTCGGCGCCCAGGTGCCGGCCCCGCACCTGGTGGCCCACCTGCACCGGACCGGCCCGGACGCGGTGGCGCTGTCCGGCTCGCTGGCGACCCGGCTGCCGACCGCGCACGCGACGATCACCGCGTGCCAGGCCGCGGCGACCCCGGTCATCGCCGGTGGCGCCGCCTTCGGGCCCGACGGCCGGTACGCCCGGCTGCTGGGCGCCGAAGCGTGGGCACCGGACGCGCGGGCGGCCGCCGACCGGCTGGCCGAGCCGCTCCCCCGGCCGCAGACCGCCCACCAGCCGCTCGACGACCTGCCGCACCTGGCCGACCAGGAGTACACGCTGGTCACGCGCAGCTCGGGCCGGCTGGTGAAGACGGTGCTGGCCGGGCTGGAGGAGCGGATCCCGGCCATGCGGGCCTACACCGACCTGCAGCGCCAGTACACCGCCGAGGACCTGGCGCACATCGTCGAATTCCTGGCCACCGCCCTCTACGTCGGCGACGGCGAGCTGTTCACCGGGTTCCTGGGCTGGACGGCCGGGATCCTGACCGCGCGCGGTGTCCCGGCGGCCTCGCTGGGACCGGCCCTCGACCTGCTCGAGGCGGAGCTGCGCGACTTCCCGCGGGCCACCGGCATGCTCCGCACCGCACGCACGCACCTGGCGGAGCCGGCCGCCGGATCGGAGCAACCGGCATGACCACCGGGCTGACCTGCACGTGGACCGCCCCGGAGGAGGGCAGGGCCCGCGTGACGATCACCGGCGACCTCGAGTTCGCGACCACCGGCACCCTCCTGCGGCTGGTCACCCACCGGCTCGCCGGTCGTCCCGGCGTCCGTGAGGTCCACCTGGACTGCAGCGAACTCGGCTTCTGCGACTCGTCGGGGCTCTCGGAGCTGATGAAGCTGCGCCGCGTGGTGACCGACGCCGGGGCCCGGCTGCACCTGGACCACCGGCCACCCGCGCTGGAGCGGCTGCTCGCCCGCACCGGCACGGCCGCGTACCTCACCGGCGAAGCGGCCGGCTCCCGCGCGCGCCGCGACTCCTGAGCGAACCTCCGTCAGCGGTACGGGTCCTGGCCGGCCGGGCGGACGAGGATCTCGTTCACGTCCACCGTCGCCGGCTGGCCGACCGCGTACAGCACCGCGCGGGCGATGTCGGCGGGGTCGAGTTTGGGGTCCTGGGCGCGTTCGGCAGGGATGCCGCCGGTGTCCACCAGCCCGGGCTGGACCAGGGTGACGCGGACGCCGGTGCCGACGCATTCGGCGCGGATGTTCTGGGCCAGGCCGGTGACGGCCCACTTCGTCGCCGAGTACAGGTTGCCCGGGCGCACCCCGCGGCCCGCGGCCGAGCCGGTCAGCACCAGGTGGCCGCCGGAGTCGACCAGTGCCGGGAGGGTGGCGCGGGCGGTCAGGGCGGGGCCGTACACGTTGGCGAGCACCATGTCCCGCCACTCCTCCGGTGGCGCGCCGTGGCGGCCGAGGAACGAGGTGACCACACTGGCGCCGGCGTTGGCGAACACGACGTCCAGCCGGCCCCACGTGTCCCGCACCCGGGTGATGAGCCCGCTGAGCCGGGCCCAGTCGGTGACGTCGCAGGCGACCGGCCAGACCCGGTCGGGCTCACCCAGCCGGGTGGCGAGGGCGTTCAGGCGGGTCTGGTCGCGGGCGACGAGGACCAGGCGGTAGCCGGCTTCGGCGGCGAGCCGGGCGGTGGCGGCGCCGATGCCGCGGGAGGCACCGGTGATCAGGAACACGGGATCGGTCACCGGCGCAGACTAGCCAACGAACCCCAGAATGGTCTAGACCACACGGGTTCAGTCGCCTGACCGACGAGAACGCATGGACTTTTCCGAATACTTCGGCGCACTACCGGGACCGGGTGCCGATGCTGTAGCAGGCGTGCGGCCGGCGTGCCCCTACGCTTCCCGGCGCGCCAGCTTCGACGGCCACCAGATGCGCCGCCCGACGTCGATGGTCAGCGCGGGCACCAGCAGCGAACGCACCAGCAGCGTGTCCAGCAGGACGCCGAACGCGACGATGAACGCGATCTGCGCCAGGAACAGGATCGGGATCACCGCCAGCGCCGAAAACGTCGCCGCCAGCACCACGCCCGCCGACGTGATCACCCCGCCCGTCAGCGACAACCCGCGCAACGTTCCCTCCCGGGTCCCCCGCGTCAGTGCCTCCTCACGGACCCGGGTCATCAGGAAGATGTTGTAGTCGATCCCCAGCGCCACCAGGAACACGAACCCGAACAGCGGCACCACCGGGTCCGCGCCCGGGAATCCGAACACGTGGTTGAACACCAGCGCCGACACGCCCATCGTCGCCGCGAACGACAGGACCACCGTGGCGATCAGGAGCAGCGGGGCCAGCAGCGACCGCAGCAGCAACGCCAGCACCAGGAAGATCACCAGCAGCACGATGGGGATGATCAGCGCCCGGTCGCGCTTCGACGTCTGCTGCGTGTCCAGCTGGATCGCCGTCGGGCCGCCCACCTTCGCGTTCGCCTGCGGGACCGCGTGCACCGCGTCGCGCAGCCTGCCGACCGTGGCGACCGCCGCCTCGGAGTCCGCCGGATCGGTCAGCACCGACAGGATCTGGACGCGGCCGCCGACCTCCTTGGGGCGGCCGTCGGGGCCGGGCAAGGGGAACGACTGCGCCACTCCGTCTGTTGTGGACGCGCGCAGGACCGCGGGCAGCGCGCCCGCGTCGGCGATCGTGATCGCGGGTGCGCCGAGGCCGCCCGGGAAGTGCCTGCCGAGGATCTCCTGGCCCGTCCCGGATTCGACCTCGGTCAGGAAGACGTCCGACTGCGCGGTGCCGGACGCCTTGAGCTGCGGCAGGAACGCGACGCCGATGCCCAGCACGAGCGCCGTCACCACCCAGACCACGCGCGGGCGGCGGCCGACCAGGCGCGCCACCCCGCCCCAGAGCCCGGACGTCTCGGGGTGCGGCGAGCCCAGCGCCGGCTTGAACGGCCAGAACGCGCCGCGCCCGCACAGGGCCAGTGCGGCAGGCAGGAACGTGGTGGAGGCCAGCAGCGCGGCGCCGATACCGATCGCCGCGACCGGCCCGAGTCCCTTGTTGGAGTTGAGGTCGCTGAACAGCAGGCACAGCACGCCGAGCACGACGGTGCCCGCCGAAGCGGCGATCGGCTCGAGCGTCGCGCGCCAGGCGAGCTTCAGGGCGTCGAACCGGCTCGGCGTGTCGCGCAGCTGCTCGCGGAACCGCGCGACCAGCAGGAGCGCGTAGTCGGTGGCCGCGCCGAAGACGAGGATCGAGAGGATGCCCTGGCTTTGGCCGTTCAGCGCCAGGACGTCGTGTTTCGCCAGCAGGTAGACGACGAGGCTGGCCAGGCCGAGCGCGAACACCGCCGACAGCAGGACGAGGAACGGCAGCAGCGGGCTGCGGTAGACCGCGACGAGGATCAGCGCGACCACGCCGCCGGCGACGAGCAGCAGGATGCCGTCGATGCCCCCGAACGCCTTGACGAGGTCGGCGATCTGCCCGGCCGGCCCGGTGACGAGCACGGTGAGCCCCTCCGGAGCGCCGCCGAGGTGCGCCCGGACCTCCTTGACGACGTCCGCCGGGTTGCCGTCGGCGAAGATCGGCACCGCCAGCTGCGCGGCCTGGTCGTCCCGGGGTGCCTGCTGCGGCCGGCCGAGCGGGCCGGCCACGCCGGGGACGCTGCCCAGTTCCCGCGCCTTGGCCTCGAGGAACCGGCGGTCTTCGCCGGTCAGGCCGCTCGTGCGCTCGGCGACGACGGTCGCGGGCAGCACTTGGCGCGGGCTGAACGCCTTCTGCTCGTCGGCGACCTCGGTGGCTTCGGCCGAGCGTGGCAGGAAAGCCGCGTTGTCGTTCTTCGCGACCTCGCCGAGCTTGCCGGCGAAGGGACCGCCGAACCCGCCCAGGCCGAGCCAGGCGATCACCAGGAGGGCCGGGATCAGCCAGCGGAGGCGGCGCGGGTTCTCGTTCATGGTCGCTAAGGTCCTTTCGAGCGCGAACACGCCCAATTGTTCAGCAAGCTGAACATTCTGCACGACGACCCGGAGTGATGGTGAGCACAACCCCCGAACCCGACCTGAGCACCTGGCCGACCGGCCGGCTGCTGGCCGTGGCCGCGCGGCTGGTGGAGCAGCGCTGGGTGGCCGTGCTCGACGGCATGGGCCTCACCCACGCGGGGCTCATCGCGCTGCACACGCTGCGCGACGGGCCACTCCCCCAGCGGACGCTGGCCCAGCGCTGCCAGGTGACCGATCAGACGATGAGCCGCACGCTCGACCGGCTGGCCAAGGCCGGGTTCGTCACCCGGACGGCGGACCCGGCCGACGCCCGCCGCCACCTGACCCGGCTGACCGCGAGCGGCCGCGCGGTGCACGACGAGGCCGTGCGCGCGGAACCCGCCCTGCTCGGCGGGCTCGGCGACGACGACGCCTTCCGCGCCGGCCTGCTGGACCTGATCACCCGGCTGTCCGCGCGCGATTGAGAGCGCGGCGGGCTGGGTAGCTATTCCTACATGTGGATCGCGGTGAGCACCCCAGTGGCCGTCCTGATCGCCACCGTTCTGATGGAACGGTTCGAACGACGGTGCCGCTTGGTGCCGGGCCCCGAAACAAAGCGGAGCCCGGCCCGGACCTGACTTCGGCCGCGGCCTGGCCGGGTGATCCACGTCTCATCTGGCCCCGCGGAGAACCTCGGCCGCCCTTCCCGCGACTGCGGGGGCACCGGGGCTGAAGTCCGTGCTCGGCGGGTTCCCCCGGACGGCCCGCACGGCTGAACGTCCGGATCCTCGAATCCGAGCGGGTCACCCACGTCTGAACAGCGGCAAACCCGCTCACCGGCGAGGGGTTCCGGTGAGCGGGCGCCGTGACAATGACCGCCGGAATTCAGCAGGTCTTCCACGCGAAATGGTAAATCGTGTCCACGCTCGCGTGTTCGGAATCCATTTCGATGAAACTGGAACCGGACGAGGAACCCGCGTCGGCGCGCAGTTCCGCATTGATGTTCAGGTTGCGGCTCTCCCCGCACGGGGCGAACACCAGCTCGGCCACGTCGGTGACGTCGGAAGCGCGCCACACGCCGTGGAACGGGCCGGGGAAGGTGTGCCGCACCCGGGCGGTCGGCGCGGTCCCGGTGAAGTAGTAGTTCGCCTGCTCGAGCGCGCTCGCCCCGCTCTCGATGTGCGCGAAGCCGCGGTACTCCGCCTCGGCGATCGCATACGTGAACCCCTGTGGCACGTGGACGAGCACGTTGATCTGGCAGTTCTTCCGGGCCTCGAGCGCAGACGCGCCCCCGCCGGCCTTCGCGGTGAAGTTCCTGTAGTGCACCGTGAACGAGGTGTTGTCGGCGGCGACGTCGGCCGAGGCGTCGGCCGTGCCCGCCGGGCAGCCGGAACCGTTGATCGTCTTGATGTCGAGCGTGATCTTTTCGCTCGGGGCCGATGCCACCGAGGAATCGAAGGGAGCGACGAGGGTGGACAGAATCATTGCGCCTACGACCGACATACCGAGCATGACGCTCCTCCCATTGGGCCACGGTGCCTGGTGGTGATGATGATCGCGCGCGGAGAGGATCGTAGCGCGATCGCAACCTTTTCGACGGCCACTGAACGGAGTAACACGAGAGAAGCGCCGAGCACGGGAAATCCATTTCCCGCTCATTCATCTTTCCCGGGGCTCGATATTCGGGGAATCGAAGGTCAAGACGGCTGATCCGGACCACCGGTGCGCAGGGAACGCGGCGGGGTGCAGCCGCCGAGCAGCGCTTCGGCGTCCAGCGTCGCCGCCGCGGTCCCCCGCTCGGCGAACCGCCGGGCCACCAGCGCACCCGGGTTCCCGACCGGCTCCGCGCGGCCGGAGAGGAACGCCCATTCGTGCTCGTCGGAGCCGAAGTACAGCACCGCACCGAACACCTCGCGAAACCGGCGCCAGGACGCGCGCAGCGTCTCGTTGCGCCACAGCGTCGGGCAGCCCGCCTGGCAGGTCACCACCCCGCCCGGCGCCAGCAGGCGGGCGCAGCGGGCGAGGAATTCCTTGCCGTACAAGCGATTGTGCTGCGCGGCCGGATCGGTGGTCTCGTCCGGCAGGTCGATCACGACCACGTCGTAGGTCTCGCCCCGGTCTTCGGCCGCGGCGAGGAAGGCCCAGCCGTCCGCATAGGACACCCGGATCGGGCCGTCCCCGCGCTCGGCCCGCGCGAGGTCCGCCGGGGTGTAGCCGTAGGGCAGGTGCTCGGCGCACGCGCGCACGGCCCGCTCGTCGATGTCGACGTGGTCGACCAGCCCGGCGCCCGCGGCGACCGCCAGCTCGCTCGCGACCCCCTCGCTCGACCCGACGATCAGGACCCGCCGCACCTGCTCGGCCAGCAGCAGCGCGGGCACCATCAGCGCTTCGTGGTAGACCAGCTGGCTGGCTTCGGTGCTCTGGCGCTCGCCGTCGCAGAACAGCGAAACCCCTTGCGCGGTCGTCCCGATCAGCACCTCCTGGTACGGCGTGCGCTCGTGGAACCGCACGTCGCCGACCTCCCAGACGCGGGTGAGGCCGTCGCCGACCGGTTCGTGGATCAGGGGCATCAGCGTTCTCCCCGGTGGAGGACCGACAGGTGGACGGACGCGGCGTGCAACGACGCCGCCAGCAACCGCAGGGCGTGCTCGGGATCCGCGCGTTCCCCGCAGGTGAACACGTCGGCGAAGAGCGACCCGTGCTCCGGGTAGGTGTGGACGGAGGCGTGCGACTCGGCCAGCAGCGCGATCACCGTGGCGCCCTGCGGCGTGAACCGCTGCGCGACGACGTCGAGGACCGTCGCACCCGCCTCCGTCACCGCGGACCGCAGCAGCTCCCCGAGGCGCACCGGGTCGTCCAACAGGCCCGGATCGACGCCGTGCAGCTCGGCGAGCACGTGCCGCCCGGTGAACCGGCCCACGTCAGGCATCTCCCCACCGCCCGATGCAGTACGTGCGCAGCGGCTCGATCCCGTTGAACGCCACCGACGCGTAGCTCGCGGTGTAGGCCCCGGTGCCCGGCAGGTCGAGCCGGTCGCCGCTGCCCAGCGACACCGGCAGCCGGTACGGCGTCCGCTGGTAGAGCACGTCGTCGCCGTCGCAGGTGGGCCCGGCGAGGACCACCGGGCCGTCCGGGCCGTCGTGGGCGTCCACCGGTTCGACCCGGTAGGCGATCGCTTCGTTCTCGGCCTCGGCGAGCCCGTTGTAGCGGCCGATGTCGAGGTACACCCAGCGCCGCTCGTCCCGGTGCGCGACCAGCACGACCTCGGTCCGCAGCAGGCCGGCGTCCGCGACGAGCACCCGGCCCGGCTCGAGCAGCAGCTCCGGCCGGCCGCCCGGGAACGACGTGTCCAGCGCCGACGCGATCGCCGACGCGTACGCGGCCAAGGGCGGGACGGCCGTGCGGTGGGTCGTCGCGAAGCCGCCACCGAGGTTGAGCCGCGTCATCGCGACGCCGTGCGCCGCGGCCTCGCCGAACAGCTTCGCCGCCGCGGCGATGCCGATCGGCCAGGCGGTGACGTCCGGCTGCTGCGAGCCGACGTGGAAGGCGATGCCCGGCCGCAGCCCCCGCTCGGCCGCCCGCAGCACCAGGTCGAGTGCTTCGGCCGGGGCGCAGCCGAACTTCCGGCCGAACGGGGTCGCCGAGTCCGGCGCGTCGAGCACGACGCGGATCGACACGGCCGAGCCGGGCGCGTACCGGCCCAGGTGGTCGACGTCGGCAGGGGCGTCCGAAGTGAACTCCCGGACCCCGCGGCCGAACGCGAAGGCGATGTCCCGCGGTTTCTTGATCGGGTTGCCGTAGGCGATGTCCGCCGGATCGGCCCCGCGGCCGAGGCACAGCTCCAGCTCGGCCGGGCCGGCGACGTCGAAGCCGATCCCGGCCGCCACCAGCGCGTCGAGCACCGGTGGCGCCGGGTTGGCCTTGACCGCGTACCGGATCAGCGCGCCGGGGAACGCCGCGCCGAACTCCCGCGCCCGCGCCGCGACGACGTCGGTGTCGACGACCAGGCACGGCGTCGGCGGGTCACGCTCCTCGAGGAAGCGGTGGATCCGGGTGAAGTCGGCGCACACGGGCGCCAGTGTCGCAAACCGGGATCAGGCGAACCGCCACAGGTGGTCGGGGGTCCCGTTGTCGTCCCACTGGGTCACCTGGGCACCGTCCGCCGTGGACTGCTGGTCGACCGCCATGACCTTGCCGCTGCGGACGTTGACGAGCTTCGACCAGCCGCCGCCGGCGTCGACGATCCGCCAGTTGTGGTCCGGGGTGCCGTTGTCACGGTACTGCTGGACGTGGGCGCCGTTGTCGAGGCTCTGGTCGTGCACGGCGAGGACCTTGCCGCTGTTGCGGTTGACGATCCGGACCGTGCCGTCGCCGTTGTCCACGACGGCCCACAGGTGGTCGGCGGTGCCGTTGTCCGACCACTGCGTGACCTCGGCGGTGTCGGCCAGCGACATGTCCTGGACGGCCAGGACCTTGCCCGACCGCTGGTTCTGCAGCTTCCGCCACACCGTCGTCGACGCGGCCGGCCGGGTCAGCAGCGCCAGGTAGCCGCCGGCGACCGGGCGGGCCTGGAAGCCGCGCTGGGTCGCGTCGGCGACGACGTACCAGTCGGAGAACGGCACGCGCTGGGGCGTGGTGTTCGCGTAGCTGTAGACGCCTTCGACCAGGGTGGTGCGGATGTTCGGCTGGTCGGCGAGCCAGGCCGCAGTCCACAGCTCCCAGTCGGCCTTCGTGTAGTTGTTTCGCGGGTCGAGCAGGACGCCGTGGGCGCCCGCGCGGGCCTGGTACCAGGCGGCCTCCTGCGCCGCGACGCCGAGCGGCACGAGGTCGAGGCCGAGCACGCGGTCGGCGAAGCCGTTGTACTTCAGGCTCCAGGTGCCGGGCTGGTCGTAGGCCAGGCGCAGGTGCTGGCCGTCCTCGGCGAGCGTCACCCACTGGCTGACGTAGCTGCGGGACGTCGACCGGTACCGCTGGGCGTCGGCCGCGTTGCCCGCCGCCGCGGCGATGACGCCCATCGCGCCGACGCCGATGATCCCCTTCAGCGCGAGGTTCGCACTGTGGGCGATGAAGCCGGTGAAGTCGTCGGTCTGGTTCTGGAAGCCCGGGTCGAGGGTGTTGGCGACCAGGTACTCCGCCCACTGCCGCAGGATCCGGTAGTGGGCGTTCACGAAGGCGGCGGCGTCGGCTTGCGGCAGCCGCTGCACCAGCGCGGCCGCCATGATCAGCATGTTGGCCGACTCCTCGACCGGCATGCTCTCCTCGTTGCCGTCGTTGTGCCCGGTCGCGTCCGGGTAGTGGGTGCCGAGGTCGTGCTCGGCGAACGCCATCGGCCAGCCGCCGCGCTCGGCGTAGTCGAGCAGCGGCTCCAGCAGCAGCCGCAGGTAGGCCGGGGAAAGGTGGAGGTAGGCCGGGAACGCCGGATAGGTGACGTCCACTGTGGACATGTTGCCGTTGGAGGAGATCTCCTTGAGGAACGCCCACGGCGCACCGCCCCGGTCGACCAGCTCGGTGCCGCCGAACGCCTGGCGCAGGGCGAGCGCGCAGATCCCGGCGTAGTGCTCGCCGGTGCTGCCGCCCCCGGCCGCGGCGACGGCGTCGTCGTGCAGCCGCTGGTCGATCCCGGTGGCGGCGCTGAGGGCGGCGGCGTAGTCGTTCGCGAACCACACCGCCATGTCCGGCCAGCTGCCCCAGTAGTGCGTCCACCAGGGACGGAGTTCGGTGCCGAGGTAGCGGACCGCGGGGGTGCGGACGTGCCCGATCGAGAGCGTGAACGGCGCCGAGCTGCCACCGGCCGGGATCGTGCCGAGGTTCTTGGCGAAGGCCAGCACCGGCCACCGGTCGTTGATCGCCCGCGGCTGGGCGGGGTCGCTGGTGTTGTTCAAGGTGCCCTGGGCCGCCGAGGCGGCGCGCACGACGGTGTCCTGGCCGATCTGCCAGGTGGTGCCCGACGCCGGGGCGCCGAGCACGAGTGAGCCCCAGCTGGCCTGGTCGCCGTTCTCCTGCAGCACGCCGGGGTTCGCGGGGGTGCAGCTGAGCAGGGTGTACCCGCCGGCTTGCTGCTGGGTCCAGGTGACCGGGGTGGCGGTGTTGCCGTGCACCCACTCGGCGGAGGTGTCGAAGTGCAGGGCGACGGTGTGCGCGCGGCCGTCGGCGCTGGCGGCCTGGAGGGTGACGTACCCGAACGGGACGCACTGGCGCTGCAGGTTGGCCGGGTCGACCGGGGAGAAGAAGGTGACGGTGAGGTTCACGCCGCCGCCGGTGAGCACGTAGCTCGAGCGGGTGCCGGTGACCTGGAGGCTCACCTGCGTCATCGGGGTCAGGGCCGGGCTGCCGGGCGCGCCGGCGAAGAGGTAGGCGGTCCCGTCGATGCGGGCGATGCCGCAGAGGGCGGTGATGTGGCCGGTCCAGAAGCTCGACCAGGTGCCGGGGAGGCTGTCGGCGGCCTGCCAGGTCGACAGGTAGGGCGAGCGGACGATCAGCGGGGTGGCGGGCGGCCGGATCGGGCTGAACGTCCCGGCGGCGGCGGTCCCGGGCAGCCAGAGGGCGGCGGCGACGGCAGCGGCGGAACCTCCGGCGAGCCGGAGCAGATCACGGCGGGTGAGGTGTTCTCGGGAGGACATCGATGGCCCCTTCCAACGGCGGGCGAGCCCGGCAGGGACTTTTTTACATCGTTGGTACAACGTTGTAAATCCTCCGAAGGACGGGGCCGGAGGGGGATGCGGACCAGTGGAGCCGCAGGTCCGGCGGGGGATGCAGTGAATGACTCATTCATGGCGTCGGAGGTCAGGAATGGGTCATTCACTGCGTGGTGCGGGAGGGCGGCCGGGGTCGAGCGGGCTGCGGTTCGGCGGGTCGGGGCGCGCGGCTTGGACCGGCCAAGCCGGGACACTCGGCCGGTCGAGCTGCCCTGCTCAGCCCGGCCAAGCTGCCCCGCTCGGTCCGGCGAAGCCACCCCGCTCGGCCGGTCATGCCGCCCCGCCAAGCAACCCGCCCGGCCCGGCCAAGCTGCCCGGCCCGGTCAAGCCACTCCCGCTCGGCCGGTCAAGCTGTCCGGTCCGGTCAGGCCGTCCGGCTCGGGCGGTCCGAGGGCGGCCACACGTACGGCAGATCCGGCGGTACCCCGGGAAACTGCGCGCCATAGTGGTCCGGGTCCTTGCGCACCAGTGCCGACTGGTGGCTGCGGTGCAGCGATTCGTCGCCGAGCCACGGGGGCACGTCGCCCGCCGCCGTGAGCTCGGCCTGGGTTCGGACCTCGGCTCTGCGCACCGATCGGGTGAACTCCTCCCCCAGCTTCACCGCGCACGTGTCCGCCGCGCCCAGCTCGCACCACACCGCGCAGACTTCGAGGCCGTACCGCGTCAGGGCCTCCTCGTAGCCGGTCCACATCTTCGCCGCCGGGTGGTGGCGCCAGCCGTAGCCGGGGATCACCAGCGCGCGCAGCACCTGCAGCGCCTCCACGCGCTGCTTGCCGAGCCGGCGGCGGTCGAGCGTGCGGGCGCTGGCGGTGAAGTCGGTGCACGGCAGGAACGTCTGCATCCGGGCCGGGTACCCCGCATCCGGTCGCCGACGCGTTCCCCTTCGCGGCCCCGGATCCCGGGGCCGCGAAGGGAGGGTTCACTCTCGGCCGCGTCCACGGGAGGTGACGGCCGCTTCCGGTTCGACGCTCACCCGCGGGCGCAGGGGCCGGGCTTCGAGGCCCTCGACGTCGATCACCAGGAACCAGTGGGCGTTCGCCGGGATGTGGATCTTGAACATCGGTGCGGTGGCCACCCCGCCGTGCATCCGGTAGTACTGCCGGCGCCGGTAGGCCTGGAAGTTGACCGCCGTCAGGAGCCTGACGTTGGCCATCGCGTCCAGGCGGACGGTGACCACCGCGTCTCTTCGCACCTTCCCCAGGTCGAACACGCTCGCTTCCATTTCGTCCCTCTTCCACGCTTGGTTGTTCGGTTCGGTACGGCAGTCGCGGGCAGCGCGGATCGCGCCGCGGAGCACACGACAGGCGGAAGATCGGAAACGGGCTATCCGGGCCCGGTGCCCGGTTCGGAGGGCCGCCACAGCGGCACGAAGACCCCGTGCGTCCCGGTGGACGCCCGGAGGTGGTGCGGGGCATGGCCCGCGGTCAGGAAGGCGGGCGGCAGCGGGGAGCCGCCCCCGGAGGCAACATCGGACGACGACCCGGGCGCGCCGGGGTACACCGGAGCCTCCCCGCGCCGCGGACCGCCGAGCTGGGCCGCGGAGTGGTGAGCCGTCCCCCGGCGCGGCCCCGTGGCGGAGACGGTCGCGGAGCAGCCGGGCGCGACCACGCGTGCGGCCTTCTCGAGGACCGGGGTGGGCCGCGGGGCCGGCGGGCCCGTCACGGGCACGGCGGCCGGAAAGACAGCCCGGACGACAGGGCCGGCGGTCGCGGACGCTTCGACGGCCCTGGCCAACGGCGCGAGGACGGACCGCCCGGCATCATCGTCGACGGGGGCGAGAAGGCCGGTGACCACGGGAGAAGCGGATCCGGCCGCGGGCTTGACGACACTGGTGAGAGCCCCGGCGAGGTCGGCAACGGGCGCGTCGACGGCGGAGAAGACCGGCTCGACGAGCACGGCGACGGCCCCGGTCACCGGCGAGAGCAACGCCTTCGCGGCGCGGGTGAGGGGCTCGATCACCGGCAGGGTGGACCGCACCACGGGCCAGACGAGCGCGGTGGCGGTTTCGGTCACCGGCGAGAGCACCGGGCCGACGGCATGGGTCACGGGTCCGGCAGAACGCACGACGCCGGTCACCGGCCCGGCAATCGCGACTGTGGTTCCGCCCAGCGGGGCGACCACAGCGCCGACAGCACGCGCCACCGGCTCGGTGACGGCGGTGGCGCTTGAAGTCACAGGCGAAGCGGAGGCTGCGACCGTGCGCGCCACCGGCCCCGCCGAACGCACCGCGACCGCCACGGGCTCCGCCACCGCAGCGGTACTCGAAGGCCCCGGCGAAGCAGCCGCCGAGACAGTACCCGCCACCGGCGCCGCCACCGCAGCGGCGGTTCGGCCCGCAGCGCCCACAGCACGCCCAACCGGCTCGGCCGGACGCACCGGCGACACCGGCTCTGCGGCCCGCGAAACCCGCGCCGCCGCGCGCGTTGTCCTCGAACCCGCACCGGACCGCACCGCCGCCGAAGTCTCCCGGCCCGGGGCTTCCGGCGCCCGCGCACTCCCCGGCGTTGCCTGCGGAACCAGCGCACCCACCACCGCGCCGATCGGATCCCCCGGTGGCGCGGCGGGCGCCGCGTCGGCGGTGGCGGACGTCAGCCAGGTCAGCAACCAGAAACCCGCCACTGCGCCCGCCAGCACCAGCAGCCTGCGGGCGGCGACGGACGCGCCGCCCACCTCGCGAGCCCCGGTCACGTCGGCGAACCTCCACGGTGAGAACTGGCCTGGGACTTACCCTCCAACGGTGCCGGTCACACCCCTGCTACGGACCGCCCGGCGCTTCCACTCGTCCGGCCTAGTCGTTCGGCCTCGGCGCCCCCCACGCGAGACTCCAGTCGGGTGAGGTCGATGGACCAGGTGCCCGCTCGCGGCTGCGTCCGCCGAAATCAGGCTTCCTGGGCCCGCCGCTGACCGGAAAGGGCGCCGAGGGCCGTGACGCCGTGCTGCAGCCCCTCGCGGAACGTCGCGCGCTGGCCCGGGCTCAGGTCGGCCAGGAGCGCGTTTTCCAGCTCCGCGACCGCCGGCGCGCAGCCGGCCAGCAGCGCGCGTCCCGCGTCCGTGAGACCGGCCAGCAGGACGCGCTTGTTGCCCGCCTTCGGGGTGCGCGCGATCAGGCCGCGCTTTTCCAGCGTCAGCACCATTTCGTGCATGGTCTGCGGCCGCAGGAACGACCGCCGGGCCAGCTGCGCCGAAGACAGCGCGCCACTCGCCTCGAGCACGCTCAGCGCCGTGTACTGCAGCGTGGTGAGCCCGAGCGGCCGCAGGGCGTCGTCGAGCAGCGCCCTGATCACCAGCTCGAGCCGTTTGACCAGGTACAGGGTCAACGGCGCGCCGGCGGGGTGCTCCTGGGCGGAGGTGCTCACGGCGCCCATCATGACACGCGGCCGCCGCTATGCTCCGATCATGGACCTCGGCCGGCAGACCCGCGTGCGGCAGGCGCTCGACACCTTCTTCGGCCCCGCGGAACCACCGGCGGAAGACCACGTCCTCGACCTGTTCCACCGCACCGCGGAAACCGTGCCCGCCTACCGGAAGTTCCTGCGGGAGCACGGGATCGACCCGCAGACCGTCGAGACCATGGCGGACTTCCGGAAGCTGCCGCTGACGGACAAGGCCGGTTACCACCGGAAGTACCCGTTGCCCGAGCTGTGCCGCGGCGGCACGTTCGACGGGCTCGACATGATCGCCGTCTCCTCCGGGTCCAGCGGCCACCCGACCGTCTGGCCACGGGCGCTCGAAGACGAACTGCACGTCGCCCGGCGCTTCGAGCAGGTGCTGGTGGACGCCTTCGACGCCGGGGAGCGGAGCACCCTCGCCGTCGTCTGCTTCCCGCTCGGCACCTGGGTGGGCGGCCTGTTCACCACCGCGTGCGTGCGCCACCTCGCCGCCAAGGGGTGCCCGATCACCGTCGTCGCGCCGGGCAACACCAAGGCCGAGATCCTGCGCGTGCTCCCCGAGCTCGCGCCGCACTTCGACCAGGTGGTGCTGCTGGGCTACCCGCCGTTCGTCAAGGACGTCGTCGACACCGGCCTGGCCGAGGGCGTCGACTGGCCCGCGTACGCGCTCAAGCTCGTGCTCGCCGGCGAGGTGTTCAGCGAGCAGTGGCGCGAACTGGTGGCGCAGCGGGCCGGGATCGCCGACCCGGTCCGCGACATCGCGTCGCTGTACGGCACGGCCGACGCGGGCGTCCTCGGCACCGAAACCCCGCTTTCGGCCGGCATCCGCCGGTTCTTCGCCGGCCGCCCGGACCTGGCCCGCGAGGTCTTCGGCGACGCGCGGCTGCCGACGCTGGTGCAGTACGACCCGGCGAGCCGTTTCTTCGAGGCGCAGGACGGCACGCTGCTCTTCACGGCCGACGGCGGCATCCCGCTCATCCGCTACCACATCGCCGACGACGGCGGGCTCCTCCCGCACGCCGAGTTGCTCGCCTACTGCGCCCGGCACGGCTTCACCCCGCCACCGGGCCCGGACCTGCCGTTCGTCTACGTGTTCGGCCGCTCGCTGTTCACGGTGTCGTTCTTCGGCGCGAACGTCTACCCGGAGAACGTGACCGTGGGCCTGGAACAGCCCGGCATCAGCGACACGGTGACGGGCAAGTTCGTCATCGAGTCGGTCGAGGACGCCGACCGCGACCGACGGCTGCGCATCACGGTCGAAACGGCCCCGGGCGCGGCCGCCGACGCCGGCCGGATCGCCGAGGCGGTCCGCGAACAGCTGCTGAGGCTCAACAGCGAGTTCGCGCACTACGTCCCGGCGGAGCGGCAGCTGCCGGACGTCGTGCTGCGCCCGGCGGGCGACCCCGAGTACTTCCCGGCCGGGGTGAAACACCGGTACACGCGGCCGGGCTAAGGCCGGGCGAGCTTGCGGAACCGCTCACGGCGCTCGTCGGCCGACGAGCCGTCGGCGATGTCGTCGTCGAACCACGAGCACAGCGCCGCCCACAGTTCGGCGCAGCCGGCGAAGTCGTCGATCGTGGACTGCTCGGTGAGCTCGGCGATGTCGGCCATCAGGTGGTCCAGGCGGCGGTCGCACAGCCGGACGTACTCGCGGACGACGATGTTCGCGTCCAGGTTCGTCTTCGCGCGCGGGCCCGCTGCCCCGCGCAGCTGGGCGTGCAGGCTTTCCTCGCAGTACAGCGGGAAACCGGAGATCGAACCGGGGTAGCCGGACTCGGCCGCCCACTCGCGGAACGCGCTGATCGCCTGGTAGCGCGTGTACCAGTCCTGTTTCCCGGCCGCCAGGTTCGCCAGTTTCCGCCAGGCGTCGCGGTCGGCCGCGCGCCAGCGGTCGAGGGTGCGGCCGTCCGGGGACGGGCCTTCGTCGAGCGCGCGGGCGCGCCAGAAGTGCGCCCGGCAGCCCGCGATCTCGGCGACGAGCTGCCGGACGTAGCCGACCTGTTCCCAGACGTGGGCACGCTGCGGCCGCAGCGGTGCCGCGCGGTCCGGTGAGAACGTCACCATCTCGAAGACGCGGAACAGCTCATGGCCGCGCAGGGCCGCGAGGTCCGGGTCCTCCCCCATCACCCAGGAGCGGCGCTCGGGCAGCCGTCCGCTGTGGCTGATCGTCGCCGCGTGGTACAGCTCGCGGACCGCGCGGCGGGCCACTTCGTCCCGTGATTCACCGAGCAGACGCGGGTTGCGCGCGCGGTCGCGCAGGTCGCGCTCGCCACGCGGGCCGACTTCGAGCATCGCCACCGCGTACACGCTCGCCGCGTTGTAGCACTCTTCCCACGACCGGCGGGGCCCGGCGGCCTCGACGGTGGCGTCGAGCGCGCCCGGGTCCGGCGGCCAGCGGCGGTCCGGGCAGACGTCGGCCAGCCGGACGCGGCTGCCGGGGTAGGCGGGCTGGGGTTCGGGCACCGCGCCGGTGACCGGTTCGACGTCCGCCATCGCGCGCCGCACCACCGACCAGACCAGCGACAGGTCCAGGGCGCGGTTCGTCAGCTGCTTCCAGCTGCGGCGCCAGCGGCGGCCGAACCGGCGGTAGTCCTCGATGAGCCGCTCGATCTCGTACTGCGAGAGCGCGGCGAAGTACGACCGCATCTCCGCGGCCCGCTGGTTGTACTCGGCCAGCTGCGCCGGGGTCGCCTCGCCGACCACGAGCTCCTCGACCGCCACGCGCAGCACCCGCCGGTGCAGTTCCAGGCGCTTCTCCCGCGGGATCGCATACGGGCGCGTCCGGACGTCGAGGTCGACGTACCGGCGGAACCGCAGCTCGATCGCCGCCCGCAGCTCGGCGCGGCGCTGGGCCCGCGCGTCGCCGGGCGCGCCGGCGGTGGTGCGCCGCACCCACCAGGACCCGGCCACGGAGTCGCCGTGGCCGAGGACGAGCGCGTGCCGGTAGCGGGCGATGAGCAGCGCGACGTCGCGGCCGCGGCCGGCGTGGCGGGGTTGGCGGGCGAAGTCGGGGCCGATCCACCAGCGGGCCAGCCGCGGGTGTCCCCGGCTGCAGACGGTGATCACGTCGTCGTAGGTGGCGAGCGCGTCGAGGTGCAGGTCGAGCTGTTCCTGCAGGGCGGCGATCTCGAGTCTGATGTAGACGTTGGCCGGGTCGAGGCTGACCGCGCGGTAGTACTCGGCGAGGGCCTCGTCGTAGCGGCGGTAGGCGATGAAGTGGTTGGCGCGCTGGTAGGCGTCGAAGAGCTCGTACGGGATCTTCGCGCCGCGCCAGGCGGCCCAGTGGATGTTCGAGCGGACGTAGGCGCTGCGCGGGATGACCAGCGCGGCCACCGCGTTCGCCGCGCGGTGCAGCACGCGCGGCCAGTTCGCGTCCTCGATCACCAGCGGGCTCGCGGCGAAGCGCGGCACGCGCACGAGTTCCAGGATGAGCTGGTGGCGGCCGGGGGTGTTGCCGGGCCGGACGGTGCCGGTGACGGTGAACGCGGCGGGCGGCTGGGCCAGCCGGATCACCTTGGTGACCGCCTTCCACCAGCCTTCGGCGGCGTCGCCGGCGTGTTCGACGATCTGGAGGAAGTCGTACGAGCTGCCGGCGCCCGGGACCGGCGTCGGGGTGTAGAGGCGGGAGTCGTTGAGGAACCGCTTGAAGGTGGCGGTCAGCTCGACGGCGGAGTCGACCTCGCGGTCGTGGCTGCCTTCGGGCCGTTCGTCGGCGAACACCCGGATGTCGATCTGGTTGGCGCGGTAGGCGGCGGCTTCCAGCCGGGCCTTGCCGACGAAGTACAGCGTGAGGACGGCCGAGACGAGCACCACGGACGTCTGCAGCACGGTCCAGGTGATCACGGTGGCGACCTTCGGGTCCCGCACGAACGTCCAGGACTGGAAGAACGGCAGGTAGGGCACGATCGCGAAGCCGGCCGCGACGAGGCCCGCCGCCACCGCCGCCAGCCACCACCGGACCCGGTGAGCCGCGGGCAGTTCGGCCTGGTCGAATGCGCCGAGTCGCCGCGCTTGCACCCTCGATCACCCCCCTCGTGTCAGGGTACTCGCGCAGGGGGTCCGTTCTGTTACGGCCCGTTATCCGCGAGCTCGGCGATCACCTGGGCGTGGCAGGGTTCGGGGACGCACCAGCACCCGAGCCGCCGGCCGCGCAGCCCGGGCAGCAGGTCCAGGAGGTCCGGCCGGGACAGCAGGTACTCGCGGTACCGGGTCACGACTTCCTCGCGGGTGCCGTCCGGACCGGGCCGGAACGGGCTGGCCAGCTTCGACCCCTCGAGGTGCCAGCCACCGCGGTGCATGGGCCGCCCGACGTAGACGACGTCGGCGTAGTCCGGGTCGTCCCGGTGCCCCTTCAGGTTGACGACCGTGGTCGGCATGCCGCCTCCTTCCCGTCCGGGCTGTCCATTGTCCACCGGTTCGCTCACCATCCGGTTACACCCGATGGCCCGTCTAGTGCAGATGCACTATGCTGAAGGCTCACGGTTGAGCCGTCAGCCGCTGCCGGACGTTCCGCGCCCGGGCCGGCAGGCTGCCCCACGTGCGGCATCCCCGTCCCGAACACGTCCGGTCCGCTCCCGCTGCCCGACGAAAGGGTGCCGCGATGGTTCCGGAACCACGCTCGGCCGACCACCGGCTCGCCGACACCGACTGGCTGACCGCCGGGGGCCACATGTCCCTGCGCGTGCGCTCCCGCGGCGCCGGCACGCTGCTCGTCGAGGTGACCGGCGAAGTCGACCTGAGCACCGCCCGCCGCCTCGACGAAGTCCTGCAGGACCGCGTCCGCGGCGAGCTGGCCGAGCTCGTCATCGACCTCGCCGGGGTCACGTTCTTCTCCGTCGCCGGGTTGAACTCGCTGCTGCGCGCCCAGCTGCTCGCCGACTCGGCCGGAGCCCGCCTCACCGTGGACGCCGGGCGGTCCCGTGCGGTGCGGCGGCTGTTCACCCTGCTGCCGACCGACTTCGACTGCGTCGCGAACGTCCGGCCGGTCCCGTGACCGCTCACCCGGCCGCCTGACGGCCCAGCCGCCGGACGGCTTCGACGATCGCCGTGTTCGGCGCGCCCTTCACCAGGTACTCGGTGACACCGGCCGCGGCGAGCCCGGCGATCGAGGACCGGTCGGCGTAGGCGGAGAAGGCCAGGATGGCGGTGCCCGGGCTGCGCCGGGCGATCTCGCGGGCCGCCCGCGCCCCGCCGCCACCGGGCATCCGGACGTCGAGCACGGCCACCGCGGGCCGGTGCCGCTCGGCGAGCCGGATCGCCTCGTCGGCGTCACCGGCCACCGCGACCACGGCGATGCCGTCCTCGGATTCCAGGACCTCCTTCAGCACGTCGCGGATCATCACGTCGTCGTCGGAGATCAGCACGCTCAGCTCGGTCACGGTTCGAGCTCCGTCGCGTCGGGCAGCAGGGGCAGCCAGAACTCGACGACGGTGCCTTCGCCGGGCGTGCTGTCCACCGAGAGCCAGCCGTGCGCCGCTTCGGCGCGTTCGTGCATCTCGACCAGCCCGAAGTGCCCGGCGCCGGCGTCGCCCCCGGCCGTGCCGACGCCGTCGTCGGTGATCCGCACCAGGGTGCCGTTGTCCACTGTGGACAGCGTGACACCGACCCGGGTGGCGCGCGCGTGCTTGTGGACGTTGCTGAGCGCCTCCTGGCAGATCCGGTACACGGTGATCGCCGCTTCGGGCGACGGCTCGGCGGTGAGCTCGTCGCGCACCTCGTGCGCCAGCCCCCAGCGGCCCGCGACGTCGTCGGTGTAGGCCGAGACGGCCTCCACCAGGCCGTGCCGGTCGAGTTCCGGTGGCCGCAGCCGGGAGACCAGGCCGCGCAGCCGGGCGATCGCGGCGGCGACCGATTCGTCGAGGCTGCCGACCGCGCTCGCGTGCGGTTCCGGCAGCCGCGAGGCCAGCAGCTGCAGGCGCATGCCGACGGCCACCATGGACTGGATCGACTCGTCGTGCACGTCCCAGGCGATCCGGCGCCGCTCCACCTCCTGGGCCTCGACGAGGTGCCCGACCAGCCGGCGGCGCTCGCGCAGCGCCTGCTCGGCGTTGCGGCGTTCGGTCATGTCCCGGGTGACCTTCCCGAACCCGTGCAACCGCCCCTGCTCGTCGTACAACGCCGTGATCACCACGTTCGCCCAGAACCGGGTGCCGTCCTTGCGCAGCCGCCACCCCTCGTCCTCCAGCCGCCCCTCGGCAACCGCGATCTCCAGCTCCCGCGCCGGCTTCCCCGCCGCCACGTCCTCGGCCGGGTAGAACACCGAGAAGTGCTGCCCGATGATCTCCTCCGCCGCGTACCCCTTGATCCGCTGCGCGCCCGCGTTCCAGCTCGAAATGTGCCCGCCGGTGTCCAGCATGAAGATCGCGTAGTCCAGCACGCCCTGCACCAGCAGGCGGAACCGTTCTTCGCTCTCCCGCAGCGCCAGCTCGGCGTTGCGGCGTTCGGTCATGTCCCGGGTGACCTTCCCGAACCCCTGCAACCGCCCCTGCTCGTCGTACAACGCCGTGATCACCACGTTCGCCCAGAACCGGGTGCCGTCCTTGCGCAGCCGCCACCCCTCGTCCTCCAGCCGCCCCTCGGCAACCGCGATCTCCAGCTCCCGCGCCGGCTTCCCCGCCGCCACGTCCTCGGTCGGATAGAACACCGAGAAGTGCTGCCCGATGATCTCCTCCGCCGCGTACCCCTTGATCCGCTGCGCCCCTGCGTTCCAGGTCGCGATCCGGCCCTCGGTGTCGAGCATGAAGATCCCGTAGTCGAGCACGCCCTGCACCAGCAGCCGGAACCGGTCGTCGTCCATGCGGCAACTCTGCCGGATCGCCCCCGGCCCGGCACGGCCACGGACCCGCTCAGCCCGCGAGCTCGGCGGACGAGGCGGGCAGGAGGCACCAGACCACCTTCCCGGGGCCGTGGCGCTCGGTCCCCCGCACCGAGGCCAGGCGGTCGACGAGGGCGAGGCCCCAGCCGCCGTCGGGCCCCGCCGGGCGCCGCACCGGGGGCGCCGGGCTGTCGTCGAAGACCTCGATGCGGACGTCCGCGCCGTCGACGCTCAGCCGCAGGACCGGGTCACCGCCGCCGTGGCGCAAGGCGTTCGTCGCCAGTTCGGTGACGATCAGCAGGGCGTCGTCGATGGCGGCCCCGTCGGTCCAGGCCAGCAGGGCGAGCCGGGTGAACCGGCGCGCGGCGGCCAGGCCGCCGGCCAGGTCGGTCAGCACGCACTCCGCGGTCAGCGGGACAGGGATGTTCACTCCGCAAGCCTGCTCGAAGAGCGCTCGGCGGCGCGAGATGCAAAAGCCCCCACCCGGCTGGTGCAGGTGCATCAGCCGATGAGGCCCTCCCGGCGGGCCACCGCGACGGCTTCGAGCTTCGACCGCGCGCCGAGCTTCTCCAGCACGCGCTGCACGTGGTTGCGGGTCGTGTTGCGGGACACGCCCAGCCGGCGGCCGATTTCCTCCGTGGTCGCGCCTTCGGCGAGCAGGTCGAGGGTTTCGCGTTCCCGGGCGGTCAGCGCCGCGCCGGTTCCGGGGCCCCGCCCGGTGAGCCGGTCGAGGACCCCGGGCAGCAGCTCCGGGTCGAAGACCACGCCACCGGCGGCCACGTCCCGCACGGCGGCTTCGAGCACGCCGAGCTGCGCGGACTTCAGCAGCAGGCCCGCGCCGCCCGCCTTGGCGACCTGCACGGCGACCGCGGGCGTCGCGTCGCCGGTCAGCACCAGCACCCGCGCCCCGCCCGAACCGAGCTGGGCGACGACGCCAAGGGCGTCGCCGTCGCCGAGCCGCCGGTCCAGCACCACGACGTCCGGGGCGTGCTCGAGCACGTCGGCCAGCGCCTCCGCGCGGGACCGGGCCCGGCCGACCACGGTGATCCCGTCGGCGCGGTCGAGGGCCTGCTGCAGCGCCTCGGCGACCATGTCGTGGTCCTCCACGAGCAGAACACGCACGGGACGAGGCTCATCGGCGCTGCTCACGGTGTTCCCTCGCTCCGGTGGTGGTGGCCCGCCCATCCTAGGCGCCCAGCGGTCACCAGGCCGGGGAACTCGGCCGCAGCAGTCCTTCGGGACCGGTCACCGGCAGCCAGTCGACGAGGTCCTCGTGGTGGCCGGCCGCCCGGAACACCGGCGGCCGGAACGAGCCGGCGGGCGGCCCGGCGACCCGCAGCACCTCGAGGAACCGGGCGACCGCGCGCGGCGACGGCAGGACTTCCGGGCCGCCGAGGTAGGCGAGCAGCTTCACCGCGCCGCCGCCCGCGGGCTCGACGACCGCCGACCAGCCGTGCACCTCGTCCCAGATCAGGGCCAGGTCGTGCCCCGGCAGGCCCGGGAGCGTGCGGTC
This sequence comes from Amycolatopsis bullii, assembly GCF_014654205.1. Lineage (GTDB taxonomy): Bacteria > Actinomycetota > Actinomycetes > Mycobacteriales > Pseudonocardiaceae > Amycolatopsis > Amycolatopsis plumensis. The sequence continues at coordinate 67,022 of NZ_BNAW01000031.1, read as the reverse complement.
GAGGGCGACGTACCCGGACGCGGGCACGTCGAGGTCGAGCGAACACGATTCGAAGCCGACGCCGACCGCACGGGCCACCCGGGCCAGGTAGGCCCGCAAGCCCCGGGCGAAGTGGTATTCGATGTCCCTGCCGAAGCCGATGAGCGTGTTCATGGTTCCGCCTCCCACACCCGCTGCAGGCCCGGAATACCCGATTCGGCGGTCGATCACACTTTCGTGGTCATTCTTCGATAGCGCCGCCCACGGACCGGAGATAAGAGCGGAAAGTCAAGGACGGATTCGTTTCCCGCGCCGCAAGGAATTCACCGAACCGCAGCTGCTCGCGCAACGGTTCGCCGCCGCGGATCCGGTCGGCCTGGCGGCGCTCGGTGTCCCGGATTCCTTCGGCGAGGGTGAACAATTCACCCGCGCGGGCGAGCGGGACGAAGAGGACGCCGTCGTCGTCGCCCAGCACGAGGTCCGACGGCCCGATCCGCCACGTCCCGACGATCGCCTCGGCCAGCCCGCCGTCGACGCGCGGCCCGAGGCTGAGCGGGCCGGTGGGCAGCGAGCCGAGGCTGAACACCGGCAGCCCGATGGCGCGGATGTCGGCGGTGTCGCGGTGCAGGCCCCAGATCACCACCCCGGAGAGCCCGGCGGCGCGCGCCTCGAGGACCACGAGGTCGCCGACGCAGCTTTCGTCGAGCCGGCCGCCGTTGTCGACCACCAGCACACCACCGCCGGGCGCGTTTTCGAACGCTTCGAGGAAGACGTCGACGCTCCCGACGTGCCGGGCCGGGACGGCCGGGCCGAACAGGCGGCTGCCCGGCACCACCGCGCGCGTCGGCGCCGGCGCGCAGCGCACCGGGAGCCCGGCGCGGATGCAGGCGTCGGCGAGGTGGGCGGTGGTCAGCGTCGCGAAACGCTGTCTGAGTCCATCGTGGTCCATGCGCCGAATCTAGCGAGCGGTCTCCTCGCTCAGCCACGCCAGGTATTCGGCGCTGCCGCCTTCGATCGGGGTGGCGATGATCTCCGGCAGGTCGTAGCCGTGCAGCTGCCGGAGGCGTTCGGTGAGCGCGGGAACCCGCTCGGCGGTGGTCTTGATCTCGACCCGCCACTCCTGATCCGTCCGCACGGCATCCTCCCACCGGTAGACGCTGGTGATCGGGCCGACGATCTGGGCGCAGGCACCCAGCCGCGCTTCCACCGCCTGCGCGGCGAGCTCCCGCGCCGCCGCTTCCGAGTCCGTCGTGGACGTCACGATCACGTGTGCTGCCGCCATGCCGTGAGGTTACCGGCCACCATTCACCCGGAATTCGAGACAGCGCAACCGCCCGGGCGCCAGGATGGGCCGCGCCCTGTCCCCGACGTGAGGATCTCCGGGATGCGCGTTCTGCCCGCACTCGCCGCCGCCGCGATCACCACCACCGCCCTGCTGACCCCCGCCACGGCCCACGCCGCGAGCCCGCCGTTCACCGCGACGGTGTTCCGCGCGACCCACAACAGCTACTCGGGCAACGTCGACGGCACCAAGAATTCCCTGGTCCACCAGCTCGACCACGGCGTTCGCTTCCTGGAACTCGACGTGCACGACAACGGCTACGCCACCTCGCACGACTACGCCGTCGGGCACGATTCCCCCGGCAACCTCGTGGACCACAGCGGCGGCAACCCGGCGTCGAACAACCTCCGGGACTGGCTGGCCGTGGTGAACACCTGGTCGGCGCAGCACCCGGCCGCCGCGCCGATCGTCGTCATGCTCGACCTCAAGGACGACCTGACCGACAACACCTCGTTCGCGGCGGGCAACCTGACCGCGCTCAACCAGGAGCTCGAGTCGGTGTTCGGCCCGCGGCTGCTGCGCGCGCAGGACTACCCCGCGGCGCAGCCGGACGTCGACGCGCTGCGCGGGCGCGTGCTGCCGCTGCTGTCCGGCGACGGCGGCTCCCGCACCGAGTACAAGCGCGACGTCGGCTACCACCCGGCGGTCGCGCTCAACGGCCGCGGCCAGGTCGTCGAGGTGCACGACTCCGGGGCGGGCGCGCTCTGGTACTGGACCGGGACCTACGGCGCCGACGGGCGGGTCACCTGGCTGCGGCACGGCCGGTACGACAGCGGGCAGACGCCGGCCGTCGCGCTCAACGACAACGGCGACCTCGTCGAGGTGCACCAGTCGCAGAGCGCGACCACGCTCTGGTACCGCGTCGGCCGGCTCGGCCCGGACGGCGAGCTCACCTGGCAGGCGAGCCACCAGTACGACAACGGCGTCCTGCCGACCGTCGCCTTCACCGACGCGACGCACCTGCGGGAGATCCACAAGAGCCAGAGCAGCAACCAGAACTGGAACTGGGACGGCGTGCTGACGGGCACGACGGTGGCGTGGACCGGCAACGCCAAGACCTCCGACGCGCGGTTCGCGAAGGCGACGGCGGCCAGCGCCGGCCGCGCGGTGTCGGTGTGGACCGGCGCGGACGGCCCGACCTCGGCGCAGACGCTGCGCGCCGACACCGACCGGGTCGCCGGCGACCGGATCCGCTACCGCCAGGTCGCGTTCGACGAGTACCAGAAGGGCGACAGCGCGGAACTGCAGCAGGGCGCGCTGTTCTACGGCGCGCCCGCGACGGAGTCGGCGTTCATCACCTCGGCCCGGCAGGCGGGCAAGCTGGTCCGCGGCTGGGACTTCGACTCGGCGAGCCAGGCCACCACGCCCCCGGCGAACTACCCGGCGACCAACCATCCGTACGACAGCTGGTACCAGACGCTGCTGACCGAGAACGGCGCGGTCGAGTAGCGGCCCACCGGCGAGGAGCCCGGAACTGTCGGTGCCCTCCGGTAGCGTGGAAAACGGGGGGCGCCCCCGCGGGCTGACGGCCACCGTCAGCGCTTCGCCAGCGGCCGGTCAGCGGCCCTGGCGAAGCTCGGCGGCATGGAGAACCCGAACGTCCTGATCTCGGGCGCGAGCATCGCCGGGCCCGCGCTCGCCGGCCTGCTGACCCGCGCCGGCTGCACCGTCACCGTCGTCGAACGCGCCCCGGCGCTGCGGCCCGGCGGCCAGTCCGTCGACTTCAAGGGCGCCACCCACCGGACCGTGCTCGAACGCCTGGGCATCCTCGACGACGTCCTGCGCAGGCAGACGGGCGGGCAGGACCAGACGATCGTCGACGCGGCCGGCCGCCCGCAGGCGGTGATCCCGGGCGAGTTCACCGGCGGCGACATCGAGATCCGCCGCGGCGACCTCGCCGAAGTCCTGTACGCGCACACGGACTGCGAGTACCTCTTCGGCGACACGATCACGTCCCTGGCCGAGACCACCGGCGGCGTCGACGTCACCTTCGCCCACGCGGCCCCGCGCCGGTTCGACCTCGTCGTCGGCGCGGACGGCATCCACTCGAACGTCCGGCGGCTCGTGTTCGGCCCGGAACGCGACCACGTGCAGTACCTCGGCCACCACTACGCCCTGGCCGAGCTGGGCGAGGAGCTCGGCGGCGGCGGCGCGGAGATGTACAACGAGCCGGGGCGGATGGCCGCCGTCGGCGGTCCGAAGGCGTCGGCGTTCTTCGTGTTCGCTTCGCCGGAACTGGACTACGACCGCGCCGACACCGCCCAGCAGCGGCAGCTGCTGATCGACGCCTACCAGGGTGCCGGCTGGCGGGTGCCCGAGCTGATGGCCCGGATCCCCCAGGCCGGCGAGTTCTACCTCGACTCGCTCAGCCGCGTCACGATCGACCACTACTCCCGCGGCCGGGTCGTGCTGCTCGGCGACGCCGCTTACGGCAACACCCTCGGCGGCTTCGGCACCGGCCTGGCGATCGTGGGCGCGTACGTGCTCGCGGGCGAGCTCCGCGCGGCCGGCGGCGACCACCGGATCGCGTTCGCCCGCTACGAGGAGCTGATGCGGAAGTACGCGAAGGTCTCGCAGCGCGGCAGCGCGGGCCCGTTCCTCGCGCCGCCGTCGCGGGCGCGGATCAAGCTGCGGGACTGGACGTTCAAGTCCCGCTTCCTGCTCGGCCTGATGCTGAAGGCGACCGACAAGTTCGCCACCGACATCGAGCTGCCGGACTACGCCTCGGGGTCGTAGGCGAGGTTGGGCCGCAGCCACTGCTCGACCTCGGCGACCTCCACGCCCTTGCGGCGGGCGTAGTCCTCGACCTGGTCGCGGCCGAGCCGTCCGACGGTGAAGTACTTCGAGTCCGGGTGGGCGAAGATCAGCCCGGACACGCTCGCCGCCGGCGTCATCGCGAACGACTCCGTCAGGTTCATGCCCAGCTCGCCGGCCTGCAGGAGCTCGAACAGCTCGCGCTTCTGGCTGTGGTCGGGGCTGGCCGGGTAGCCGAGCGCCGGGCGGATGCCGCGGAACCGCTCCGCGTGCAGGTCCTCGAGCTTCGGCTGCGCGTCCGGCTCGAACCACTCGCGGCGGGCGCGCAGGTGGATGTGCTCGGCGAACGCCTCGGCGAGGCGGTCGGCCAGGGCCTTGACCATGATCGCGCGGTAGTCGTCGTGCTCGGCCTCGTAGCGCGCGGCAAGATCTTCGGCACCGTGGATGCTCACCGCGAAGCCGCCGAGGTGGTCGCCGACCGGGGCGATGTAGTCGGCCAGGCAGCGGTTGGCACGGCCCTCGGGCTTGGCCGTCTGCTGCCGCAGCATCGGGAACGCGACGTGCGAGAATTCGCCGTCGAGCAGGATGTCGTCGCCTTCGCTGTGCGCCGGCCAGAAGGCGTACGCGCCCTTCGCGGTGAAACTGCCGTCGGCGATGATCTGGTCGAGCAGCGTGTTCGCGTCGTCGAACAGCTCGCGGGCGACCGGCTGCTCCAGGATGGCCGGGTACTTGCCCTTGAGCTCCCACGCCAGGAACAGGAACTGCCAGTCGACCATCTCGCGCAGTTCGGTGATGGACGGCTCGACCACCCGGACGCCGGTGAACGCCGGGGTCGGCAGGCCGTCGAACGCCACCTTCTCGGGGTTCGCGCGGGCCTGTTCGAGGGTGAGCATCGGACGGCGCTGCTTGCTCGCGTGCTGCTCGCGCAGCACCTCCTGGTCGGCCCGGTTCTTCTCGGTCAGCGCGATCGAGCGGTCCGGGTCGAGCAGGTCGGACACGACGCCGACCACGCGCGACGCGTCGAGCACGTGCACCGTCGCGTTGTCGTAGGCCGGGGCGATCTTGACCGCGGTGTGCTGCTTGGACGTCGTCGCGCCGCCGATGAGCAGCGGCAGCTTCAGCCCGCGCCGCTGCATCTCGGTGGCGACGGCGACCATCTCGTCCAGCGACGGCGTGATCAGCCCGGACAGCCCGACGGCGTCGGCGCCTTCGGTCACCGCGGTGTCGAGGATCTTGCCCGCCGGCACCATCACGCCGAGGTCGATCACCTCGTAGTTGTTGCAGCCCAGCACGACGCCGACGATGTTCTTGCCGATGTCGTGGACGTCGCCCTTCACCGTGGCCAGCACGATCTTGCCCTGGCCGCCGCTCGAAGCCAGCCGGCCCTCCTGGCGCGCCTTCTCCTTCTCGGCCTCCATGAACGGCTCGAGGTAGGCGACGGACCGCTTCATCACGCGCGCGCTCTTGACCACCTGCGGCAGGAACATCTTGCCGGAGCCGAACAGGTCGCCGACGACCTTCATGCCGTCCATCAGCGGGCCCTCGATGACGTCGAGGGGCCGCGCCATCTGCTGCCGCGCCTCTTCGGTGTCGTCCTCGATGTAGTCGACGATGCCGTGCACCAGCGCGTGGGACAGGCGTTCACCGACCGTGCCTTCGCGCCAGGAGAGGTCCACGACGCGTTTGGTGCCGCTGCCCTTGACGTTCTCGGCGAAGCTGACGAGGCGGTCGGTGGCGTCTTCGCGGCGGTCGAAGAGCACGTCCTCGACCAGTTCGAGGAGATCTTTGGGGATGTCTTCGTAGACGGCGAGCTGGCCGGCGTTGACGATGCCCATGTCCAGGCCGGCCTTGACCGCGTGGAACAGGAACGCCGAGTGCATCGCCTCGCGGACCACGTCGTTGCCGCGGAAGGAGAAGGACAGGTTCGAGATGCCGCCGCTGGTCCGGGCGCCGGGACAGCGCTCCTTGATCCGGGGCAGCGCCTCGATGAACGCCTTCGCGTAGCCGTTGTGCTCGGAGATGCCGGTGGCGACGGCGAGCACGTTGGGGTCGAAGATGATGTCCTCGCCGGCGAATCCGGCCTGCTGCGTCAGCAGGTCGTACGCGCGGCCGCAGATCTCGACCTTGCGGTCGGCGGTGTCGGCCTGGCCCTGCTCGTCGAAGGCCATGACGACGACGCCGGCGCCGTAGTCCCGGATCGTGCGCGCCTGGGCGAGGAACGGCTCCTCGCCCTCCTTCAGGCTGATCGAGTTGACCACACCCTTGCCCTGCAGGCAGCGCAGGCCGGCTTCGAGCACGCTCCACTTGGAGCTGTCGACCATCACCGGGATCCGGGCCACCTCGGGCTCGGTGGCGATCAGGTTCAGGAAGGTCGTCATCGCCTGCTCGGATTCGAGCAGGTCGGCGTCCATGTTGACGTCGAGCAGGTTGGCCCCGCCGCGGACCTGCTCCAGCGCGACGTCGACGGCGCCCTGCTGGTCACCGGATTCGATGAGCCGCCGGAACCGCTTGGAGCCGGTGACGTTGGTGCGCTCACCGATCATCACGAAGCCGGTGTCGGCGCCGATGCCGAACGGCTCGAGCCCGCTGAAGCGCGTGTGGGTGCGCGGTGCGGGCACCTCGCGCGGGCTGACGCCCTCCGCCGCGGAGGCGATCTTCGCGATGTGCGCCGGGGTGGTGCCGCAGCAGCCGCCGACCAGGTTGACCAGGCCGTTGCGGGCGAACCCGCCGACCAGCTCGGCGGTCTCCGCGGGTGTCTGGTCGTAGCCGCCGAAGGCGTTCGGCAGGCCGGCGTTGGGGTGGCAGGCGACGTAGGCGTCGGCGATCCGCGAGAGCTCCTCGACGTGCGGGCGCATCTCCTCGGCGCCCAGCGAGCAGTTCACGCCCACGATCAGCGGTTTCGCGTGCTCGACGGAGTTCCAGAACGCCTCGACGGTCTGCCCCGACAGCGTCCGGCCGCTCAGGTCGACGATCGTCACGGAGATCCACAGCGGCAGGTGCGGGGCCACCTCGCGGGCGGCGGCGATCGCGGCCTTGCAGTTCAGCGTGTCGAAGATCGTCTCGATCAGCAGCAGGTCGACGCCGCCTTCGGCCAGCCCGGCGATCTGCTCGGCGTAGGTGGCCTTGACCTGCTCGAACGTGGCCGCCCGGTACGCCGGGTCGTCAACCTTGGGCGACAGGCTGAGGGAGACGTTCAGCGGCCCGATCGACCCGGCGACGAACTTTCCGCCGGCCTCGTCGGCGGCCTGGCGGGCCAGTTGCGCGCCACGGACGTTCATTTCGCGGACGTACGCCTGCAGGCCGTAGTCGGCCTGGGCGATGCCGGTGGCGGTGAAGGTGTTCGTCGTGGTGATGTCCGCCCCGGCCGCCAGGTACTGGCGGTGGACGTCGAGGATGACGTCCGGGCGGGTGAGGTTCAGCAGGTCCGGGTCGCCGGTGACGTCGTGGGTGTGCTCGCCGAAGCGGTCGCCGCGGTAGTCGGCCGGGGTGAGCCCGGCACCCTGCAGCATGGTGCCCCAGGCACCGTCGAGGACCGCCACACGGCTGCTGAGCAGCTCACGCAGCCGGCTGGTGGGATCTTGACTCATCGGCGCCCTCCCTCGTCCGGGAGGCGCCCTTGATGCGGTGGAGCGGGTCGAGCGTGGCGGACCCCGCGGTCCGTTGCAGCGCCTCTCGGCCCGGGGACGAGGATAGTGGATCCGGCACCCGGCTGGCCATCCCACCCCGCCCGGGTGTCCACGATCTGGGAAACCGGCCGTGACCGTCCACAATGGAACACTGCGTCCACCCTGCACCTCCGCCTCCGATCCTCCCTCTCGGCGACGACCGTGCTCACCTCATGGACTGCCCACCTTGAAAACTGAAACACGTTCTAATACGCTCCGCGGGTGGACTACGGAATCGTGCTGTTCACCAGCGACCGGGGGATCACCCCGGCGGCCGCGGCACGCGCCGCGGAAGCCGCGGGGTTCTCGACCTTCTACGTCCCGGAGCACACCCACATCCCGGTGAAGCGCGCATCGCCGCACCCGCGCACCGGGGACGCGTCACTGCCCGACGACCGCTACAGCCGGACGCTCGACCCGTGGGTCGCGCTGGCGACGGCGGCCTCGGTCACTTCGCGCATCCGGTTGTCCACGGCGGTGGCCCTGCCGGTCGAGAGCGACCCCATCACCCTCGCCAAGACGATCGCCAGCCTCGACCACCTCTCCGGCGGCCGCGTCACCCTCGGCGCCGGCTTCGGCTGGAACGTCGACGAGCTGACCGACCACGGCGTCCCCGGGAACCGCCGCCGCACCGCGCTGCGCGAGTACCTCGAGGCGATGAGTGCACTGTGGACCCAGGAGGAAGCCGCCTACGACGGGGAGTTCGTCTCCTTCGGGCCGAGCTGGGCGTGGCCGAAACCGGTTCAGCCGCACATCCCGGTGCTGCTCGGCGCGGGCCCGACGGAGAAGACGTTCCGCTGGATCGCCCGGCACGCCGACGGCTGGCTCACCACGCCGGCGGACACCGACCTCGACGGGCACGTGGCACAGCTGAAGGAAATCTGGCGCGGCGAAGGCCGTTCGGGCGCTCCCCTGATCTGCGCGCTCGGCGAGCGCCCGGACCCGGAACGCCTGGCGCACCTGGATTCCCTGGGCGTCACCGAAACGATCTTCGGCCTTCCCGACCGCTCGCCCGAAGAAGTCGAGGCGTGGATCGGGCGGCTGGCCGGGAAACTCGCCCTCGCCGATGTCCCGGCGTGACGAGTCTCCCGGCGCCACCCTGAACCCTTCATCAGAAGGTGGGGTTCCCCCCTGGGCCGGTCTTCTGGAACCAGGTATTGCGGCCGCGCTTGGAAAACCCCGCCCAGAGGGTGATTCCCACGCCCACGACCCCCAATGCCACCCAGAGCCACAACGGCATGGTACTGACGCCCTTGACCAGCGCCAAGACGATCATCGCCACCCAGATGACCGCCGTGACCACGGCCTTGGGCTTGGAAATTCCTTTTTGCCACCGAGACATCGGCATCACTCCCCAGTGTGCTGAACTTTCCTGGCTCATTGGTACCCGGGGAATGATCCACCGAAACCCGGCGTCAGCTCTTGGCCACCACGCCCTGACGCGCCCGCAGGTCGAGTTCGATCTGCTCCAGCGTGCGGCCCTTCGTCTCCGGGACCAACCACTTGGTCAGCACGAACAGCACCACGTTCACCCCGGCGAACAGGAACATCGAGCCGCCGATGCCGAGGGACTTCGGGTCGGAGATGATCGGGAACACCGCGCTCACGATCCCTGTCGCCGCCCACAGGACCACGCTGCTGACCCCCATGCCGGTGGCCCGGTACTTCAGCGGGAACACCTCGGACATCATCACCCAGACGACCGCACCCCAGCCGAGCTCGTAGCCCACCAGGTACAGCACCATCATCACCAGCATCAGCAGGCCGCGGGTGCCGGTGTCGTGCACGTTCAGCACCACCAGCCCGGCCGCCACCAGCGTCAGCACCATGATGACGTTGCCGATCAGCAGCAGCGGTTTGCGGCCCCAGCGGTCCACCACGAACACGACCCAGGCGGTGAACAGGAACTTCGTGACGCCCAGCAGCACGCCGGACAGCAACGCGGCCTGCGTGGCGAAGCCGAGGCCGATGAGCATCGTCGGGAAGTACGCGTTGATCGCGTTGACGCCGCTGAACTGCTGGCCGATCGCGAGCAGCAGGGCCACCACGAGCATCGGCCGCACGAACCCGGAGAACAGGTCGCGGATCCGCGGCTTCTCCTCGGTGTCGAGCCGGATGACCTCGTGGATGGTGGCGATCTCCTCGTCGAGGTTCACGGTGTTGCCGTGCGCGCTCGCCAGGACCCGCCGGGCCTCGTCCTCTTGGCCGTTCTTGACCAGCCAGCGCGGCGTTTCCGGCAGGAACACCAGCCCGACGAGCAGCACCGCCGCGGGCACGATCGCGCCGGCGAACATCCAGCGCCACGCCGAGATCGGCCCGAGCCAGTAGCTGACCAGGAACGCGATCAGGATGCCCAGCACGATGAAGATCTGGTTGAGCGCGCCCATCGCGCCCCGCCACTTCGCCGGGGCCAGTTCGGACAGGTACGTCGGGACGGTCGACGACGAAAGGCCGATCCCCAGCCCGATGACCAGGCGCGAAAGCACCAGCAGCAGGAAGGTCGGCGAAAAGCTGGCCGCCAGCGTGCCGACGATGACGATGCCCGCGGCGACCATGATCGTGCGGCGGCGGCCGAGTGCTTCGTTGGTGCGGCTGGAGAACAGCGCGCCGACGATGGCGCCGACCGACAGGCTGGCGGTGATCACGCCCTTGTCCCAGCTGGTCAGCGCCCACAGTTTCCCGATGAACGGGAGCACCCCGGAAATCACGCCGAGGTCGTAGCCGAAGAGGATGCCGCCGAGCGCGCCGAAGAAGTACAACGTGGTCCGGCCGATGTGCCGCGCCGGGGCGGTTTGCGTCATTGCCTGGTCGCCTCTTTCGTAGGTCCAGTCCAGCCAGCGGCCACCACACTCACACGCCGCAAAATGCCGGGCAAGAAGGCATCCGATAACAATTCAGAAACCTGATCGCCGTTCACATACATGACTCCGACAAATCCGGCTCGAAATCCACTGTGGACGGTTGGGGATGCCGAAATCATCGAACGCTTTACAACGCTCGGAACGCTGGCTTACCTTCCTCTGGAAGCGCTCCCAGAGTTGTGGAGGCAGACGTGCACAACGCCGTGCGAAGCCCACGTTCCCGTTCACTGAGACGACTGGTGGCGAGCGCGCTCGCCGTCCTGCTGCCGGCCGCCGTCGCGGTCGTCGCCGGCGCGCCGGCGTCCCCGGCCGCCCCCGCGGCCACCACCTGGCGCAACGCGGAGATCGCCGGCGGCGGGTTCGTCCCCGGCATCGTCTTCAACCAGACCGAACCCGGGCTGGTCTACGCCCGCACCGACATCGGCGGCGCGTACCGGTGGAACGCCGCCACCGGCCGCTGGCTCCCGCTGCTGGACTCGGTCGGCTGGACCGACTGGGGCCACAACGGTGTCGTCAGCCTGGCCACGGATCCGGTCGACCCGAACCGCGTCTACGTCGCGGCCGGGATGTACACCAACAGCTGGGACCCGAACACCGGCGCGATCCTCCGGTCGGCCGACCGCGGTGCCACCTGGCAGGCGGCCGCGCTGCCGTTCAAGCTCGGCGGCAACATGCCCGGCCGCGGTATGGGCGAGCGGCTCGCGATCGACCCGAACCGCAACAGCGTCCTCTACCTCGGCGCGCCGAGCGGCAACGGTCTCTGGCGCAGCACGGACTCGGGCGTCACCTGGGCGAAGGTGACCAGCTTCCCGAACGCCGGGAACTACGTGGCCGATCCGAACGACACGACCGGCTACTCCAGCGACAACCAGGGCGTCACCTGGGTGACGTTCGACCCGACGACCGGGACCCGCGGCAGCACCACGCAGACGATCTACGTCGGCGTCGCGGACAAGCAGAACACCGTCTACCGCAGCACCGACGGCGGCACGACGTGGGCGCGGGTGGCCGGCCAGCCCACCGGGTACCTGGCGCACAAGGGCGTCCTCGACCCGGTCGGCGGCTACCTCTACCTCGCGACCAGCGACACCGGCGGGCCCTACGACGGCGCGAAGGGCGACGTCTGGAAGTACGCCACGAAGACCGGCACCTGGACGCGGATCAGCCCGATCCCCTCCGACAGCAGTGACGACTACTTCGGCTACAGCGGGCTGACCATCGACCGGCAGCACCCGAACACGCTGATGGTCGCCACGCAGGTGTCCTGGTGGCCGGACGTGATCTTCTTCCGCAGCACCGACGGCGGCGCCACCTGGACGCGGATCTGGGACTTCTCGAGCTACCCCGACCGGTCCCTGCGCTACACCCAGGACATCTCCGCGGTGCCGTGGCTGACCTTCGGCGTCCAGGCCGCTCCCCCGGTGCCCTCGCCGAAGCTCGGCTGGATGACCGAGTCGGTGGAGATCGACCCCTTCGACTCGAACCACCTGCTCTACGGCACCGGGGCGACCATCTACGGCACGTCCGACCTCACGAAGTGGGACAGCGGCGGGAAGATCACGATCAAGCCGGTCGTCGGCGGCCTCGAGGAGACCGCGGTGCTGGACCTGATCAGCCCGCCGTCGGGCGCTCCGCTGCTGTCCGGCCTCGGGGACATCGGCGGGTTCCGGCACGACAGCCTCGACGCCGTCCCGGCCACCATGTACACGCAGCCGGTGTTCACCACGACCACCAGCCTCGACTACGCCGAGCTGACCCCGGCCACGATCGTGCGGGTGGGTACCCTCGACCGGTCCGCGCGGCCGAACGACAACCGGATCGCCTTCTCCACCGACGGCGGGAAGAACTGGTTCCAGGGCGCCGAACCGGGCGGGAACGCCAGCGGCGGCACGGTGGCCGCGGCCGCCGACGGCAGCCGGTTCGTCTGGAGCCCGGACGGCGCGAACGTCAGCTACTCCGTCGGCTTCGGCTCGTCGTGGACGGCGTCGGCGGGCATCCCGGCCGGCGCGGTGGTCGAGTCCGACCGGGTCGACCCGAAGCGGTTCTACGGGTTCGCGGCGGGCAGGTTCTACCTCAGCACCGACGGCGGCGCGACGTTCACCGCGACCGCGGCCACCGGCCTGCCGTCCACCGGCTCGGCACACTTCAAGGCGATGCCGGGCGTGGCCGGGGACATCTGGCTGGCCGGCGGCTCCGGCACGGCGTACGGCCTGTGGCACTCCACCGACTCCGGAGCGTCCTTCACGAAGCTGGCGAACGTCGCCGAAGCCGACAACATCGGGTTCGGCAAGGCCGCACCCGGCCGGACGTATGCGGCGTTGTACGCGATCGCCGAGATCGGCGGCGTGCGCGGGATCTTCCGCTCGGACGACGCCGGGGCTTCCTGGACGCGGATCAACGACGACCAGCACCAGTACGGGAACATCGGGGCGGCGCTGACCGGGGACCCGCGGGTGTACGGCCGGGTGTATGTGGGCACGAACGGCCGGGGCGTGATCATCGGCGAATCCGGCGGCACCACGCCGCCGCCGACGAGCACCACCCCGACCACCACGACCACCCCCACCACGACCACGACTCCGACGACCACCACGACCCCGGTGCCGTCCGGGTCCTGTACCGCGGCCTACACGATCACCAACCAGTGGCAGGGCGGCTTCCAGGCCTCGGTGAAGCTGGGCAACACCGGCACGGCGGCGGTGACGGGCTGGACGGTGACGTGGACCTACGCCGACGGCCAGCGGGTGACGCAGGCGTGGAACGCGCAGGTCACCCAGACCGGCGCGGCGGTGACGGCGCTGGACGCGGGCTGGAACAAGACCATCCCGGCGGGCGGGAGCGCGGAGTTCGGCTTCACCGGGAGTTCGGGGATGGTGAACTCCCGGCCGGGCGCGATCTCGCTCAACGGCAAACCCTGCACGAGCACGTAAACCGGTCTGCCGCGGCTGGTCGTGAGTGGTAAGGCGGGTTAGAACCCGCTTTACCACTCACGAGAGCGGCGGCAGAACGCATAGGCGGGGAGGAGGTTTCAACCCACCCCCAGGCGGTTGAAACCTCCTCCCCGCGCCCCCAGGTGCGAGGCCACCGCCCGAGCAGCCGCAGCCTGCTCGGGCGACGTCCCCGGTGAGCTCCACTCTTCCTGGTGCCGACAGCGACCGCCATTCCTGCCCAAAGGGGACTTTTTCGCCCGTCCACAACCCCGCTGAGCTGCGGAAACGCGCCCTCGGGCCGCGGAAAATACCCACCCGGGCCGGCAAAACTTACCCGGCGGACAGCGGCGGGTCAGGCGCTCTCCAGCACGATCTTCCCGATGTGGGTCCGGGACTCCAGGTGCTTGAGCGCCTCGGCCACCTCGTCGAAGCCGAACCGGCGGTCGATCACCGGCTTGAGGCCGGTCCGCTCGATCGCGGTGTTCATCGCCTGGAACGTCTCGCGGGAGGCGTTGGTGAGGCCGCGCAGGGTCAGCTGCTTGACCAGCACCAGGATCGGGTCGGCGCCGCCTTCGTGGGTCAGGACGCCGGCGACGCTGACGTGGCCGCCGTACCGCGCGGCGAGCATCGACTGGCCGATCGTGCCGCCGCCGCCCACGTCGACGACGTGGTCGACGCCGCCGCCGGTCAGGCCGGCCACGGCGGGCCCCCACTCCGGGGTGGTCGCGTGGTTGAGCGTTTCGGCGGCGCCGAGCGCGCGCAGCCGCTCGAGCTTCTCGTCCGAGCTCGACGTCGAGACGACGTGGGCGCCGCCGAGCGCGGCGAACTGCAGGGCGAACGTGGACAGGCCACCGCTGCCGAGGGTGAGCACGCTCTGCCCCGGGGTCAGCCCGCCTTCCTCGACGACCGCCCGCCACGCCGTCACGCCGGCGCTGGGCAGCGTGGCGGCCTCGGCGTAGTCGAGGTGCGCGGGCACCGCGACCAGGGCGTCCTCGGCGAAGACGGCGTACTCGGCGAGCACGCCGTCGAGCGTGCCGCCCAGGTCGTCGGCGGTCTTCTCCGGCGTGCCGGGCCCGGACAGCCAGTCCGGGAAGTACGTCGCCGCCACCCGGTCGCCCGCGGTCCAGGCCCGCACCCCCTCCCCCACCGCGACGACTTCGCCGGCGCCGTCGGACAGCGGGATCACGTCCGGCTTCACCGGCTTCGGGTAGAAGCCCTTGACGATCATCAGGTCGCGGGCGTTGACCGCCCACCCGCGCAGCCGGACCAGGACCTGCCCGGGACCGGGTTCGGGCACGTCACGCTCACCCAGGACGAGCCCGGCGCCGGGACGGGGCAGGGAGAAGAACTTCACAGCGGCTCCAAGGGGTCGGGGGCACTCCTCAACGCGGCCAGTGTGTCGAAGCCGCGAGCTCGCCGTCGACGGTCGCCAGAAGTTCGGGGGTGAGTTCGGCGAGCGACGTGGCGAAGTGGCGGACGCCGAGGGAGGCCATGAACTCCCGCTGGCGCGCGTGGGCGGGGCTCGCCGGGAACCCGACGAACCCGGCGCCGTGCGCGCGGGCGTCCTCGGCCACGCGGCTGACGTCGTCGACGAACACGATCTCGTCGAACCCGGCGCCGAGCACGGTCCGCGTGATGTGGCCGACGCCCGGGCGGTGCTCGTTGATGCTCACGTAGGGCACGTCGGGATCGAGCAGGTCCACGAAGTCGCCCAGGTACCGGTCGAAGGTGTGCTCGCGGGTCCGGCCGCCGTAGCAGACCAGCCGCACGGGCAGCTTCGCCAGCGCCTCCAGGCAGTCCCGCGCGCCTTCGGCGACCCGGATCGGGTGCTCGGCCAGGTAGTCCTGCCGCGCGGCCCACAGCTGCTTCAGCGTCTGCTCCGCCGGCTGGTCCAGACCGCAGAGCCGGGTGACCTTCTCGGCGACGACGATGTCGCGCAGCCCGATGACGTCCCGCTCGGCCGCCGCGTCGTAGACCCCGCCGTGCTCGGTGACGAACCGGGCGATCATGGCCAGGTAGGTGTCGTCGATGAGCACGCCGTCGCAGTCGAGTGCGACCACCCGCAGTTTTTCGAAGCCGCTCACCGCTGCGCGAACACTTCCCGCGCCGCCGCGATGGCGTTGAGCGCGGCCGGGAAACCGCAGTAGAACGCCAGGTGCAGCACGGTCTCCACGATCTCCTGCCGGGTGCCGCCGACGTTGAGCAGCCCGTGGATGTGCACCTTCAGCTGCGGCAGCGCGGTACCCAGCGCGACGCACGCGGCGATCGTGACGATCTCGCGGTGGCGCAGGCTCAGGTGCGGCCGGGAGTAGATCTCGCCGAAGGTGAATTCGACGATGTAGGTCGCCAGGTCGGGGGCGATGTCCCGCAGTCCCTCGGCGACCTTCTCCCCCGCCTCGCCGTCGACCGCCTTCATCGCCGCCAGGCCGCGCTCGTAGCGGTCCTCGATGCCCGCCCACGGCACTTCGGCGGCCTCTTCGGACGGTGCCGGCTCCTCGCCGGGCAGGCCGTCGAAGGCGGCCTTGAGCGCCGTCAGCGCGTTGAGCGTGGCCGGGAACCCGGCGAAGGAACTGACGTGGATCACGGCCTCGACCAGCTGGCGGCGGGTGCAGCCGACGTTCAGCGCGGCCTTGGCGTGGAACTGCAGCTGCGAACCCGCGTACCCGAGGGCGGTGAGCGCGGCGACGGTGACCAGCTGCCGCTCCGGCAGCGGCAGGCCGGGCCGGTGGTAGACGTCGCCGTAGATGAACCCGACGCACTGCTCGCCGAACTCGGCCTCCCCGATGCTCTCGAACAGGTCCAGCACGGCCGGCCGGTCGGTCCCGCCGAGCTGCTGGATGAGTTTCAGGCCCTGGGCGAAGGACGCGGAGCGGTCCTGCGGCTGCAGGTCGGACATCGTGGCGTGGTTTCCCTTCCGGAGTGGGCTTTCAGCCGAGGTAGGCCCGGGTGGCCTGGTCGGCCTTGCGGCGTTCGAGGGTGTCGACGCGCCCCTGCGCGATCATCGAGTACTCGATGACGGCGGTGGCCACAGTGCGCCCCTGCTGGCGCACCGACGTCGTGGCGCGGAACTTGAGGTTGGTCTCGCGGCCGAGGTCGGACTCGACGATGAGCGACTCGACCGTGGCCGGGAGCGGGAACAGGAAGTCCTCGAAGGACAGGTCGATCCGCTGCCACACCCCGGCGTACGCCGCCGGCGGGAGGCCGGAGCGGATCGCGGTCTCGAACTGCGCGATGCAGATCTGCCGCATCGCCTCGATGATCACGATGCCCTGCACGTGCTCGCCGGTGTGGTGGTCGAGGATCAGCTCGTTGTCGCGGTGGATCCGCAGCTCGGCCCGGCAGTGCGCCGGTGCCGGGCTGTGCACGCCGGCGAGCAGGACGTTCTCCGGCCGGCTCTTGTGGACGACGGCGGGCGGTTCGGACGGCTGCCGGAACGCGGCCGGGTCCGCGAGGCGCACGGACCCTTCGGTCTTCTCGCACGCGGTTTCGAGCAGGTCGGCGTCGGCCGCGTCGATGCCCTGGCCGAAGTGGACGATCCAGTGGCAGCCCGGCGCCACGAGACCGCCGGAGCCCAGCAGGGCCAGCAGGCCCGACAGCGTGAACACCCGGTCTTCGCGGGCGAACTGCGCGAAGCGGTCGGCGACCACGACCACGTCCCGCCGGGTGTGCCCGTCGAGCGCCCAGGCCTCCTCCGGGGTTCGCGGGCACGAGACATCGTGCGATGCCACCTCGGGCGCCTCCGTCCGGGCCGGGTCCGGCGTCACGGCCGCGCCGAAGCGTGGGCGTCCAGGAGTGCTTCGGCGAGGTTGCGGGCCGTCGTGGCCGAGCGCCAGCGTGGTCCGGACAACTCGCTGGCCAGCAGCTTCAGCATGGCGCGCACCATGTCCGGCTGCCGGCCCACGCCCGCGTCCAGCAGCGGTTCGACCTGGGCGGCGGCGCCTTCGAGGTCGTCGAGCCGCAGGTGCGCGCGGCCGGTGTCGATCCGGATCATCGGATCCATGGCGTCCCAGCGGTTCTCCAGTGACAGCTTTTCGAAGGCCTCGCGGGCGGTGCCGAACTCGCGCAGCGCGGCCGAGGCCTGCCCGACCGAAAGCAGCGAGTTGCCCGCCATGTAGTGCCGCCGGTCCTTCGTGATGTTGAAGAAGCTGTCCTCCCCGCCGGCCCCCAGGTCCGGGTCCTCGATGGCCGTCCAGCGGGCGATCGCGTCCAGCACCTGCCGCTCGGCCTGCACCGACGACCAGCCGCGCGCCTCGGCGAGGATGAGCGGGGCGTCCGTGAGGCGCCCGCCCGCGTGGTAGTTGAGCCCGTCGGCGGCGAGCTTGGCGGACTCGATGCCGTTGCCGGCCCAGAACGCCACCCGGGCCTGTGACGTGCGCACCCAGCGCCGGGCGAGCAGGTCGTCGGCGTACTGGGTGTAGAGCCAGGCGGCCGAGTTGAGTTCGCGGGAGCGACGGTACCGGCCCAGGTCACCGGCGATCCAGGCCATCATCGCGCTCGACTTCGCCCCGATGAGCAGGAGGTCCTGGGTCTGCTTCGGCCGCTGACGGCCCTTCAGCAGCGAAGCGGTCCGGTCCGCGATCACGGCGAGCTGGTCGAGGATCGAGGAGGGCGCGGTGCGGGTGTAGGCGCCGCCGAGGAAGTCGAGGTCCGACCACAGGTCGTCGAGCTGGACGTCGTCCACGTTGGTCTTCGTGAGCAGGACGGCGTCGTCGAGGGCGCCGGCGCCGATCTCCTCCTCCGCCCGGGCTTCGCCGCGGACGGCGGTGCGGGCCGGCGCGACCTCGGGCTCGGCCGCCGCCCAGACCGAGGGCTCGGTGTCGGCGTGGTACTCGGCGAGGTCCTTGGCCGGCAGCTGTTCGAGATCACGCAGCCCCAGCAGGCACTTCCAGCCGGTGCCGTAGACCCGCGCCAGCACCCGCAGCGCGGCGACGGTGGGCCGGACGCCGCGGTCCGGCCACTGCTCGTACTCCCAGATCCGCGTGCCGCGCATGCCCGCGCGGGGGTCGCCGGTGACGGCGTTGTACTGGTGCGCTGCGACGTCGAGCGAGAGCTCGGACGCCAGCCGCCACGCGGTGCGCGGCGGGATCCGGCATTCGACGATCAGGTTCTTCGCCACCTGGGCCGGGATCTCCTCCTCGGGGAAGCCCAGGGCGGTCAGCCGCTCCCGCAGTTGCGCGCGGTAGGGCTTGCTCCCTGGTTTGGCCTGTCGACTCATCGTTCATCCAACGATTTCCGGAGTACGGGTGCGCCACCGACGACAGTACCGCAGCGTGACCGGGGCAGCCCAGCTCGTGATCAGGGCGGGAACCGTGTGTTTTCCGAGAAGTTGAGGACGCAACAAGGTTTTCCGGTCACCGGGCCTTGCGCGTTGTTCTGAGAGCGCTCCCACTTTTGGCGCTCGGAGACCGGTTTTGTGATCTTGCGGCAGATTTCCGGAATCCACCCCAACGGCGGCGTCCGGGCCCGCGTCCCGGTGGCACAGTGCGACCGGGACAAGTCCTGCACCCCAACGGCTTCCGCCGTTCAGGAGTGTTCAGTCGAGTTCCCCGCCGCACCGGCTGCGGAAAACGGACCACCGGATGGGCCCGCGTCCGGGTCGCTCTTTACAAGCGCGACACGCCGGGGTTACCTTTCCGGCGGCTGGAAGCGCTCCCATGCCAGGTCGCCTCGCCAGAACGCGGCCACCACCCAGGGGCGTCGTGGTGCAGGCCACGGCGCCCCTGTCCGCGTCCGGAGGAGGAGCCACCCCCATGAACAGGTTCGCCGGCGCACTGGCCGCGCTCTGCCTCGCCGCGGCGGGCACCACCGCGGTGGTCGTGGCCGGTCCGGCCGCCGCCGCCCCCGCGTGCTCGGTCGCCTACCGCGTCAACCAGTGGCAGAGCGGGTACACCGCCGACATCACGGTGACCAACGGCGCCACCACGGCCTCGTCCTGGACGCTCACCTGGCACTACGCCGGCAACCAGTCCGTGACGTCCGCCTGGAACGCCACCGTCCGCCAGACCGGGACCGCGGTCACCGCGCAGAGCCTGTCCTACAACGGCGCGCTGCCCGCCGGCGGCTCGGTTTCGTTCGGCCTCCAGGGCACCTACAGCGGAACGAACGACACCCCCACGGACTTCGCGCTCAACGGCGTCTCGTGCGGCGACCCCGCTCCCCCGACCTCGACCACGCCCACCACGCCCACCAGCACGACCCCCACCAGCACGACCCCGACCACCACGACCTCCGGCCCGCCGCCCGCCGGGTGCACGAGCGCCGCCATCTGCGACGACTTCGAGCAGCAGACCGGCAGCACCCCGGGCGGCCGCTGGACGGTCGGGGCGGCCAACTGCACCGGCACCGGGACCGTCGCCGTCGACAGCTCGGTCGCGCACTCGGGCAGCCGTTCGATCAAGGTCACCGGCCAGGGTGGCTACTGCAACCACGCGTTCCTGGGCACGAGCCTCACCGGCGTCGGCTCGAACCACCTCTTCGGCCGGTTCTGGGTCCGCCACACCACGCCGCTGCCCACCGGGCACGTCGCCTTCATGGCCATGCGCGACACCGCCGACGGCGGCCGCGACCTGCGCGCCGGCGGGCAGAACCAGGCCCTGCAGTGGAACCGCGAGTCCGACGACGCGACCCTGCCCGCGCAGAGCCCGGCGGGGGTGGCCCAGAGCGTCCCGCTGGCGACGGGCACCTGGTCCTGCTTCGAGTTCGAGGTCGACGGCGCCGCGGGCCGGCTCCGGACCTGGCTGAACTCCGCCGAGGTGCCCGGGCTCGTCGTCGACGGCGTCCCGACCCCGGATATCGACCAGCAGTGGCTCGCCAAGACCTGGCGCCCGGCGGTGACCGACCTGCGGCTCGGCTGGGAAAGCTACGCCGGCGACGCCGACACGCTGTGGTACGACGACGTGGCCGTCGGGACCACCCGCATCGGCTGCTGACCGCCGGTCGTGAGTGGTAAGGCGGGTTCTGACCCGCCCTTACCACTCACGACAGCCGCGGCAGGGCGCTAGCGGCCGAGGATCCGCTCGATCCCGGCCAGTTCCTCGTCGGTGAACTCGAGGTTCGCGGTGGCCGCGACGGTGTTCTCCAGCTGGGCGACACTGCTGGCGCCGATCAGCGCGGAGGTGACCCGGCCGCGGCGCAGCACCCAGGCGATGGCCAGCTGGGCCAGCGTCTGCCCGCGGCCCTCGGCGACCTCGTTCAGCGCGCGGATGGTCGCCAGGGTGTCCTCGGTCAGCCGGTCGCTGGTGAGGAACGGGCTGGCGCCCGCCGCGCGGGAATCGGCCGGGATGCCGTCGAGGTAGCGGTCGGTCAGCAGGCCCTGGCTCAGCGGCGAGTACGCGATCGAGCCGACGCCGTGCTCATCGAGGGTGTCCAGCAGGCCGTCCTCGACCCAGCGGTCCAGCATCGAGTACCGCGGCTGGTGGATCAGCAGCGGCGTCCCCAGCTCCTTCGACGCGGCGAGCGCGGCTTCGGTCTGCTCGGGCGAGTAGTTCGAGATGCCCGCGTACAGCGCCTTCCCGGAGCGGACGGCGGTGTCGAGCGCGCCCATCGTCTCCTCGATCGGCGTGTCCGGGTCCGGGCGGTGCGAGTAGAAGATGTCGAAGTGGTCCAGCCCGGTGCGGGCCAGGCTCTGGTCGAGGCTCGCCAGGAGGTTCTTGCGGGAGCCCCACTCGCCGTACGGGCCGTCCCACATCAGGTAACCCGCCTTGGACGACACGAGGATCTCGTCGCGGTGGGGACGGAAGTCGGCGGCGAAGTGGCGCCCGAAGTTCGCCTCGGCCGAGCCGGGCGGCGGGCCGTAGTTGTTGGCCAGGTCGAAGTGCGTCACCCCGAGGTCGAACGCCCGGCGCAGCACTGCCCGCTGGACGTCGAGGGGCTTGTCGTCCCCGAAGTTGTGCCAGAGGCCGAGCGACACCGCGGGCAGCTTCAGCCCGCTGCGCCCGGCCCGCCGGTACGGCATCTCCGCGTACCGGTCTTCGGCCGCGACGTAAGGCGACATGGTGCTCCTTGTCGAAAGAGGACGGCGAGTGCAGTTTATCCGCGCGCGAGGAGCGCGCCGGCGAACGACGCCGCGGGCGGCAGCTCGGGCAGCAGCGTCGCCTGGTAGGCGTGGTAGACGTCCGGTTTGCCCGCCCACACCGTCGTGGCGGGCCGGTTGTCCGGGTCGAGTTCGTGGTGCCACGACCCGCGTTCGCGGTCGACGAAGCAGGTTTCGGCGTGCCCGCACCACTCCTCGAACCGGGCCAGGTACGCCGGGTCGCCGGTCTCCTGGTGCAGCGTCCACGCCGCGGCCATCGCCTCGGTCACCACCCAGTGCAGCCGGGTGCGCACCACCGGCGTCCCGGCGAAGTCGGTCGTGTAGACGAACCCCGGCCTGCCGTCGACGGCCCAGCCGTACCGGACGGCGGCCTCGAACAGCGCGGCCGCGTCGGGCACCAGCCACGCCGGTGCGGTGTCCCCGAGCGCCCGTCCGAGGTGGACGGCCAGCCGCGCCCATTCGAAGAGGTGCCCGATGGTCGCGCCGAACGGGCGGAACGGGTGGGCCGGTTCGCCGCGGTTGAACTCGAGCCGCACGCGCCAGTCCGGGTCGTAGTGCTCCGGCAGCAGCCAGCCGTGCGCGCGGGCTTCACCGTGGATCAGACGCTCCACAATGGACAGTGCGCGCGCCGTCCACACCGCGTCGCCGGTGACGTCGGCGGCGGCCAGGAGGGCCTCCACGGTGTGCATGTTGGCGTTGGCGCCGCGGTAGTCCTCCAGGCGCGTCCAGCCGCGGTCCCAGACGTCGGCAACCAGCCCGGCGTCCGGTTCCCAGAACCGGCGTTCGACGGTTTCCAGGGCTTCGGCCAGCAGCGGCCGCGCTCCGTCGGCGCCGGCCGCGGCCGCGCTCGCGGCCGCCAGCACGACGAACGCGTGCTCGTAGGCCCGCTTTTCCGCCAGGGCCGTCGAGGCGTACCAGCCGCCGTGCTCCGCGTCCCGCAGCGGGCCGGTCAGCGCCGCGACGCCGTGGGCGACCAGCTCACCGGTGTCCGCGCCCTGCAGGGAGGCGAGCGCGAAGACGTGCGTCATCCGGCAGGTGATCCAGGTCTCGACGGGCCGGTCGAGCACCGGCCGCCCGGTGTCGTCGAGCCAGGCGAACCCGCCGTCCGGGTGCGCCGCGCCGCGGGCGAAACCGAGCAGCCGGGCGGGTTCGGCGCGCACCCAGGCGGAAACCGAAGACGGACTGTCCACTCTCTGCCTTTCTCCACGGCCCGCCGGCGTTCGGCGGCCCCCGCAAAACGTAGGCCAAGGCCCCCGCCCCGGCCATCGCGGGCTGTTCCGGAAGTGACCCCCACCGCGTATCCTGACCTTGGAAGCGCTCCCAGTCTTCGACGCACGCAACCCAATGAAGGGACTGACGTGACCAGGAGACGAAGTACCATTCTCGCCGCCGTCACCGTGCTGCTGGCGAGCCTGACCGCCGTCCTGCTGACCACCGGCACGGCCGAGGCGCACGGCGCCATGATGAAACCGGGCAGCCGGACCTTCCTGTGCTGGCAGGACGGGCTCAGTTCGACCGGCGAAATCAAACCGCAGAACCCGGCCTGCGCGGCCGCGGTGGGGGTCAGCGGCGCCAACTCGCTGTACAACTGGTTCGGCGTGCTGCGGTCCGACGGCGCCGGGCGCACGCGCGGGTTCATCCCCGACGGGAAGCTGTGCTCCGGCGGGAACCCGAACTACGCCGGGTTCGACGGGGTCGGCAACTGGCCGCTGACCCACCTCACCGCCGGCGCCCAGTTCGATTTCTCGTACAACGCGTGGGCCGCCCACCCGGGCTGGTTCTACACGTACGTGACGAAGGACGGCTGGAACCCGAACCAGCCGCTCACCTGGGACTCCCTGGAGGACCAGCCGTTCCTGACGGTGGACCACCCGCCGGTGACCGGCCAGGTGGGCACGGTGGAAGGCCAGTACAAGTGGAGCGGCGCACTGCCGTCGAACAAGTCCGGCCGGCACATCATCTACTCGGTGTGGAAGCGCTCGGACAGCGCGGAAACGTTCTACGGCTGCTCGGATGTCACCTTCGACGGCGGGCACGGCGAGGTCACGGGCGTGAAGGACCCGGGAACGGGCACGACGACCACGCCCACGACCCCGACCACGCCGACCACCCCGACGACGCCCACCACGCCGACCACCCCCACCACGCCGACGACCACGACGACGCCGATGCCGCCGGGTTCGTGCATGGCGATGGTCGAGATCACCAACACCTGGAGCGGCGGCTACCAGGCCACCGTGACGGTGATGAACCACGGCACGACGGCGTACCGGAGCTGGCAGGTGAGCTGGACACCGCCCGCGGGCCAGACGATCGCCAGCGTGTGGAACGGCACGCTCAGCCAGTCCGGCTCGGCGGTCACGGTCCGCAACGCCGACTGGAACGGCGGCATCGCGGCCGACGGCACGGCCGGCTTCGGCATGGTCGTCAACACGACAGGAGGAAGCGTGCCCCCGTCACCGACGTGCCAGGGCACCTGAAACATCCTGAGTGGACAGTCCGGGAGGGCCGCTTCGGGGAGTGTTCCCCGAAGCGGCCCTCGTGCGTTCGCAGCCACCCGGCGAGAGCGGCCCTCACGCGTTCGCCGGGCCCGTGCTGCCCCGCGTGATCAACCGCGGCCGGGACGTGTACACGTCACCGACCTGCTCCCCCGCCAGCAGGTCCTGCAGGACCCCGGCCGCCAGCGAGCCGAGTTCGGCCAGCGGGCGCCGGATGGCCGTGAGCGCCGGGCGGACCAGCCGGCAGAGCGGGGTGTCGTCCCACGACACCACCGAAAGGTCCTTCGGCACCGCGAGGCCGAGCTCCCGCGCGGCGGCGAGCGCGGCCACCGCCAGGTCGTCGGTGTCGCACAGCAGCGCCGTGGGCCGGGGACGGGTGGACAGCACCCGGCGGACCGCGTCGGCCGAGGGTTCGGGGCGGACCGTGCCCGGGTGCGGGATCCCGGTCGCCGCGGTGGTGAACGCCCGGCCCCGCGCCGCGGGGTCGGCGAACGCCGCCGCACCCGCGATGCGGACCACGTGCCGGTGCCCCAGTGCGGCGAGGTAGGCCAGCGCCTCGGCGGCGCCGGTGACGTCGTCGACCAGCACCGACGGGACACCCGGCATCCCGCCCGGGCCGCCGAGCGCCACCGCCGGCAGGCCGATCCGCACCAGTTCGGCCGCGCAGCCCGGCTCGGTCAGCAGCACGCCGTCGACCTTCCGCTCCGCTCGCCACCGGCGGTAGATGACCAGCGCCGCGTCGCGGCCGGGCGCGGCCTGCAGCAGCAGCTCGCCCTCGAAGCCGTCGAGCAGGGCCGGGACGAACGCCTCCAGGGACCGGTCGAGCACCAGGCCGAGCGCCCCGGTCCGGCCGCCGGACAGCGCCCGCGCGGTACTGCTCGGCGCCCACCCGAGCTCCCGGGCGATCTCGGTGATCCGCCGCCGGGTGGCCTCCGAGACGCCGGGGCGGCCGTTGAGGGCGTAGGACACCGCGCCCTTGGAGACGCCGGCCTCCTTCGCGATGTCGGTGATCGTCGGACGCTTCATCGCACCCTCTCTTCGCACCACGAGTCCGAGCACCACAAACGACGGCACCACCAGCCAAGACGCCGGACACGGACCCCGCGGTCCGTGTCCGCGCGGACACCCGCCGTCGCGTCCCTTGACACCCGCCGCATCGGGAAACGAGACTCCCCCCGGGAGCGCTCCCAGCCAATGGGGGCCGGGAGCGTGCCGCGAACGGGGAGTGCGCGCGCATGAAGCAGATCCGAAGACAGCTGGCCTTCGCCGCCGCCGTCGTCCTGCTCATCCTGACCGGCGGGTGCGGGCCGGGCACGCCGGAGCGGATCACGCTCACCGTGGCGACGTTCGGCGAGTTCGGCTACGACGACCTGATCCCCGGCTACCAGTTCACCCACCCCGGGCTCACCATCCGCCAGGTCCGGACCGAGCAGGGTGGACCGTACCACCAGGACCTGCTGGACAAGCTGCAGAAGGGCCAGGAGCTCGCCGACGTCCAGGCCGTCGAGGAAGGCCACCTCGCCGACGTGCTCGCCCACGCGGACAAGTTCGCCGACCTGGCCAGGATCGGGCCGCCCGACGTGAAACCCGGCCGGTGGCTGGAGTGGAAGTACGAGGCGGGCCGCAGCAAGGACGGCAAGCTCGTCGGCTACGGCACGGACATCGGCCCGCTGGCCATGTGCTACCGCAAGGACCTGCTCGAAGCGGCCGGGCTGCCGACCGACCCGGGCTCGGTCAAGACGATGTTCGCGACCTGGGACAGCTTCTTCCAGGCCGGCGAGAAGTACGTCAAGCGCTCGCACGGCAAGCCGTGGTTCGACTCCGCGGCGCAGGTCTTCAACGCCAAGGTGAACCAGCTCCCGGTCGGCTACCTCGACCGCGAAAACCACTCGACGCTGGAGACGAACACGGCGCTGAGGGACGCCTGGAACCAGGTCACCGCCGCGGTGAAGCAGGGGCAGTCGGCCGGGCTGACCGCCTTCCAGGACGACGGCAACAACGGCCTGCGCACCGGCGCCTTCGCGACGAAGGTCTGTCCGTCGTGGATGCTCGGCGTCATCGAGCAGCAGGCCGGCGTCGGCAACGCGGGCAAGTGGGCGCTCACCGACGCCTTCCCGGACGGCGGCGGCAACTGGGGCGGGTCCTTCCTCACCGTGCCGGCCTCGAGCCCGCACCAGAAGGAGGCCGCCGCGCTCGCCGCCTGGCTGACCGCGCCGGAGCAGCAGCTGCACGCGTTCCGGGTCAGCGGGAACTTCCCGAGCCAGGTCGACGCCTTCACCTCCCCGGACCTGCTCAGCGAGATGAACGGCTACTTCGGCGGGGCGCTGAGCGGCCAGGTGTTCGTCGCGCAGGCCCGCAAGGTCGGGAAACCGCAGTACAAGGGGCCGGGCGACGGCAAGATCCAGGAGACGGTGATCGCGCCGTCGCTCAAGGCGGTCGAGCAGGGCGCCGATCCCGCCGCCGTCTGGCAGCAGGTGCTGATCGGGGTGCACAAGCTCGTCCCCTGACCGGAAACCCGCTCGCCGGGGCCTGCCGGACCGGGCAGGGTGGGGGCCATGGTCTCCCCCCTGCCCGAGCCCTGGCGGCACCACACGATCCGGCACCCCGGCCCCGACGACCACCTGCCCGTGCTGGCGGTCCTCGACCGCTGGTGGGGTGGTCTCGGCGGCGAAGCGGGCTCGCGCCAACGGGCGCTGCTGCTGCCGAAGCTGATGTTCCAGCACTTCACGGCCAGCAGCTTCCTGGTGACGGCGGACGGGCGGATCGTCGCGTTCCTGATCGGGTTCCTCTCGCCGTCGAGGCCGGCCGAGAGCTACATCCACTTCGTCGGGGTCGAGCCCGCCGAGCGCGGTCGCGGCCTGGGCGCGGCGCTGTACGAGCGCTTCTTCGCCTACAGCGCCGCGCACGGGCGCTCGGTGGTCCGGGCGATCACTTCGCCGGAGAACAAGGGTTCGCACGCGTTCCACACCCGGATGGGGTTCGTCACCGAACCAGGGCCGAAGGAGTTCGAGGGGGTGCCGGTCCAGCCCGACTACGACGGGCCGGGACTGGACCGGCTGAGTTTCCGCAAGGACCTCGGCTGAGCCGCCGAAGAGACGAGCCGCGGGATCCGGCCCGGCGCCGCAGGAGGCCGCTGCGAGCACCGGGGCCGGATCTCGCTGTCCCGCCCGGCCGGTCAGGCGGCGCGGGCGGGACCGCGGCGAGCGGCCCGGCGGGACAGGCCGCTGCCGCCGTGGTGGAGGCCGGGCCGGGCGGCGGCTGCGCGGCACCGCCCGGCCCGGGGTCTGGCTACTGCACCGGCGGGTAGGCGTTCTGGACCAGTTCCTCGAACTGGGCCTCGAACCACTTGCCGGACAGCGGGGCGTTCGGCAGGGCACCGGTCAGGTTGCCGCCGTTGGCCTGCTGCGTCCCGTGGAAGGTCGGGTCGCACATCGGGTCCGCGCCCTTGCCCTCGTCGTTCGGGATCTGCTGGCTCGCGCCGTCGGACTCACCCGGCGGCTTGACCCAGACGTAGGCGTCGAAGTGCGCCGCGGGTGCCGCCGTGGGCCGCACGCCGAGACCGGCACCGCTCTGGTTGCACCAGTTGCCGCGGTGCAGCCGCCGGTCGATCCGGCCCGAGTTCACGTAGGCGTCCACCGTGGACCCGGAGGCCCCGCTGGGCCGGGCCGCGCCGCCCCAGCCGTTGCGGGAGGTGTCCACCAGCATGCCGATGCTGCTGGGCAGGCCCGCCGCCACGAAGGCGTTGTACATCGCGGTGGCGAACGGAACCTCCGCGAAGTACGGGTTCCACTGGTAGAACGTCGCCGACTTCAGCTGCTGCCCGCCGACGGTGAGGTTCGGGTCGGGCAGGTTCGGCTCGGTCAGCGGCGTGTAGTTGGCGGTGGAGCTGATGAAGCCGTCGATGCTGTTCACGCCGGCCGTGGTGCCCTGCAGCGTCTGCTTGACCAGGTTGACGAACGGGCCGAAGTTGCTGTCCCAGCCCAGCCACGCCGAGTGCGCGATGTCCAGGTAGTTGTAGACGTTGGAGATCGCGTGCAGCTTGTTCAGCGCGTACTGGATGCCCTGCGTGTAGACCCCGGTGGACTGGGCTTCCGCACACGCCGCCATCGAGGTGTTCGTGATCAGGTTCGGCAGCGAGTCCGGCTCCACGATCGCCACGATCCGCAGCGGCGCGTACTTCGCGTCGGACAGGATCGACGCGATCGGGTCGATGTACTCGCTCTTGTACCGGGCCAGGCCGTTCTGGGCGGCCTTCAGCTCACCGTTGGACGCCAGCGCCGCACAGTCGCGGTTGGGCAGGTCGTAGACGACGATCTGGATGGTCACCGGGGTGCCGCCGCTCTGCTGCGCCAGCGCCGCGTCGAGGTGCCCGCGCAGGCCCCGCGAGTCCGCCGTGCCGGCGATCGCGGCGATCCGGTCCAGCCAGACCGCGGTCGAGGTGTTGGCCACCTTGGCCATCTGCGCGCCGAGCGTGCCGCCCTTGGCCGCGGCCGCCGCGCTGACCTCGCTCGACCAGTCCGGGTTCACGTACCCCTTCGACCCCACGTACGGGTTGTCCACGTGGGTTCCCGGCTGCGGCGTCGTGGTCACCGTCGTCGGGGTGGTCGTCGTGGTCGTGGGGGTCGTCGTCGGGGTCGTCGTCGTGGTGCTGGGTGTCGTCGGCGTCGTGGTCGGGGACGTGCCGTCGCAGTGGGCCCCGTTGAGCGAGAACGACGTCGGGATGTCGTTGGTGCCCGAGTACGAGCCGTTGAAGCCGAAGCTGGCCGTCGCGTTCGCGCCCAGGTTGCCGCCCCACGACGGGTTCTTCGCGCTCACGTGCTTGCCGCTCTGGCTGAACGTGGCGCTCCAGCCCTGCTGCACCTGCTGGTTGCCGGCGAAGTCCCATTCGACGTTCCAGGACGAGACGGCGTCGCCGAGGTTGGTCACGGCGACGTTCGCGGTGAAGCCGGTGTCCCACTGGTTGACCGTGTAGGTGACCTTGCAGCCGGTGGCGGCGCCCGCCGGACTGCCCCCGGCCACCAGTAATCCGGCGGTCATCGCCGCCGCCGTCACCGAGGACGCCACGGCGAACCGTGACTTCCTCTTCGCGGACCAGAATTCACTCCTCATCGAGTGCGCTCCTTAGTGTTTTTCGGTGGGGTGGGTCAGGTGGTGCAGGCGGTCGCGCCGACGGCGAAGCCGCTCGGTGCGCCGGTCGAGCCGCCGGTGGCCTGGATGCCGATCGACACCGAGGCCCCGCCGGCGAGGTCGGGCGCCCAGGCGGGCGCCTTGGCGCTCGCCTGCTGCCCGGTCTGTGTGACGGTCGCGTTCCAGCCGCCGGTGATCTGCGTCCCGGACGGCACGGTCCAGCCGAGCGCCCAGTTCTTCAGCGCCGGGCTGCCGGTGTTCTTCAGCGTCACGGTGGCGGTGAAGCCACCCTGCCAGGTGTTGTCGACGTGGTAGGTGACCGCGCAGCTCGCCGCGGGCGGCGGGTCGGTCGTGCCGCCGCCCGAGCCCACCGGAGGGATCAGGTACGGCTGCAGGATCGCCTGCTTGGCCTGGTTGACCGTCGTCCAGTCGTCGTTGAGGATGCCGCCGGTGTCGCCCGAGTTCGGGTTCCACGACCAGTAGGTGAAGCTCATCCCGGACGGGCCCGTGCCGGCGTACTTCATCAGTTCCTGCAGCCAGACCTTGTCGCGCGGGTCGGCGAGCGTGGAGCCGAACTCACCGAGCAGCACCGGCGCGATGTTCTGCTTGTGCAGGTAGCCGAAGAAGTGGTCCCACAGCGCGGGCAGGTTCGCCGGGAACGCCGGGTCGGAAAACCATTTCTGGGCGAAGACCGAAGTCGCGTACTCGTGCGCGGAGTACACCAGCTTGTCCGGTTCGGACAGTCGCACCGGGAACTGCTTCGCCCCGGAGAGGTTGCCGCCCCACCAGCCGCACTCCGGGTCGCCGGTGCCGCTGACGCAGTCGACGCCTTCGACGACGATCAGCCAGTCCGGGTTCGCCGCGAGCACGGCGTTGCCGGCCCGTTCGGCGGCCAGCCGCCAGTCGGTCGCGGTGTCGCCGCAGCCCCAGCACGCTCCCCCGCCGCCCTGGATCGAGTGCGGTTCGTTGTGCAGGTCGGCGCCGATCACCGTCGGGTTGCCCTTGTAGTGCTGGGCCAGCATCGTCCAGTCGGAGATCCAGCGGCTTTCGGAGTACGCGCCGGTGTACCAGAGCGGGGACTGCGCGCCGGAGTCCGGCCGGTGCCGGTCCAGGAGCACGCGCATGCCCTTGACCCCGGCGTAGGCGACGATCTTGTCGAGCACCTGCAGGCCGGACAGGCCCTGCAGGTCCGGGTTCTGCACCTGGTCGATGCCGACCGGCTTGGACCCGGCGTCGAACAGCTGGTTCGAGTACGGCAGCCGCAGCGTGTTGTACCCGAGCCCGGCCATCTGGTCGAGCATGTCCTTGTAGTTGCGGCTCCACAGCCCATGCGGCGAGTAATTGGCCGTCTCGGCACCGAACCAGTTGATCCCGGTCATCCGGACCGGCGCGCCGGTCGCGTCGACCAGCTGGGATCCGGCAGCGTGCCAGAACCCGGTGCCGGTGCCGGCCGCCGCCGTGGTCTCCGGGGCCGCGGTGGCCGGGGACGCCGTGAGAACGGCGCCCCCGACCAGTGCGGCGACCACCAGCGAGAGCAGTCGCTTCATCAAGTGCCTCTCAGCCGAACAGGGCGACGTGCGCGGCGAACGCCGTGGCGATCTCCGACTGCGCCCAGAACCGGTGGTAGGTGAACGTCGGCGCAGCCCCGCCGTCCAGGTAGGCCTGGACCTTCGGCCACTGCGGGTCGCTCTTGTAGAACGACCGGATCGACAGGAACGTGGAGCTGGAGTTGATCGCGTCGCCGTTCGGCATGGTGCCCGTCCAGCCCGAGGGCACGTACAGCCCCTGGTCGGTCGTGGCGTTGTACTTGTCGTCGAACCGGTCGTAATCCGTCCGGGTCTCCGGCACCGCGATGCCCTTGGCGTCGGTGTTGGCCGACAGGGCGTTCAGCAGCTGCTCCCCGACCGTCTTGGCCTGGGCGTTGCTCGACCCGGACGCGTAGTAGAGCAGCGTCTTGACGAGCGAGGCCGCGACCCCGACGTCCTGGCTGTAGTTCTTCACCGCGACGTGCAGGCCGGTGTTCGACCCGGGGCTGGTGGCGTTCCACGTGTCCGGTGCGCCGCTCCAGGTCAGGTCGGACGGGATCTGGAAGCTCCCGCCCGCGCCGACCGTGGTGTTCGCGATCGCCCAGGGCACCCACTTGTCGAGGATCTTCTTCGCCCGGGCGTCACCGGTCGCCTGGTAGTACTCGGCGATCCGCTCCATGCCCCAGGTCTGGAAGCCGAACCACTGGTTGCTCGGCGGGTCGTGCCAGACCGGCTGCCAGTCGTAGTACATCCCGTAGAACGTCGGCGTGCCCGCGGGCGGGGTGCCGTACTGGCCGTCCCAGCTGTTGGTCGCACCGCCGGCGAGACCGCCTTCGGACGACTGCAGCCACTGCAGGAACTCCATCTGCCGGCTGAGGCTGGTCGCCCAGTCGGTCGCCCCGGTCGCCGAAGTGACCTTCAGGCCCGGATCGGCCGACAACGCGTACGCGGCCAGAGGGTTCTGGTAACCCTGGTGCGCCGCACCGTCGCCGATGCGCCACGCCCAGGCGCTGGACGAGTCCATCGAACCGCCCCAGGCGTAGTACCACGAGATGAGGTAGTGCTCGCTGTCCTTGCCGGTCCCGGCCGGGCAGCTCGCCGGGCCCACGCAGTTGCCGATCTTCTTGAAGTACTTGTCGAACAGCGAGTACCGCAGGTAGTCGCCCATCTTCGACGCCTTCTTCAGCACGGCCGCGACGTCGGCGCTCTTGCCCTGCGCCTGCGCCCACTTCTCGGCCTGGAAGGCCACCTGGACCACGCGGGCGTCCGCGTCGGGCGCGTCGGTGTACTTCCACTGCTTGGCGTAGGAGGAGTCGCCGGTGAACAGGTCGAGGTACCCGTTCTTGCCACCGAACTTCAGCACGTCACAGCTGGGCTGCGTGACCGTCTCCCAGACCGATTCCTGCGAGCCGCGCTGGAAGGTGTTGATGAACGCCGGCGCGGTGTTCGTGCCGTCCTCGCAGTGCCCGAAGCCGTAGATGTTGTCCACGTCGAGCAGCCAGTGCATGCCGTAGACGTCCGGCGAACCGTAGGCCGCCTTCAGCTCGGCCGCGATCGGGTCGGACCCGACCGGGACGTTCGACTGCAGCGGCGACGGGTACGACTTCGGGCTCGGGTACTCCGCCGCGTACGTCGCCGGCTTGCTGGCGTTGTAGCCGGAGTTGCCCGGCTGGTCCGCCGCCGACGGGATGGCGTAGGTCTCGATCGAGGTCCAGGCCTGGTTGAACGGGGCCCAGTCGCCGGTGACCCGGCCGTAGGACGCTTCCAGCCACAGGTAGTAGCTGAACGCCTCCGACGTCGTCTCGTGCCCGTGGTCCGGGGCCTCGACGATCAGCGTCTCGATCGAGTGGTACGGCACCAGGATGTTGCCGAACTTGCGGAAGTACCCGTTGTTCGGGTCCTTGATCTTGTTGTACTGCGTCAGGAACGCGAGCTGGTAGTCCGAAGTGGACGACGAGATCTCGTTCACCGTCACCGTCGCCGCGGTGTAGCCGGAGCTGCTCGCGGTGAAGGTCGCACTGCCCAGCGCTCCCCCGTTGTCGGCGCTGGTGACCGTGACGTTCTGCGGCACGTTCCAGTTCGCCGATGTGAACGTCAGGCTCGCCGGAGCGGCCGTCAGGTCCGTGCTGCCCGTCGTCCGCGCGACCGCGACGGTCACCGGCGCGGACGGGGCACCGGCGAGGGAGACCGCGAACGTCGTCGTCCCGCCCTGCTTGACCTGCGCGGTCGCCGGGGCGGCGACGATCGTCGGCCCGGACAGGACCTTCACGCTGACCGGGCTGGAGGTCGTGCTGGCGCCCTTGTTGTCGTACGCCTTGGCGCTGATCGAATACGTCCCGGCCGGGACGTTGCCCCAGTTGCCTTCGAACGGGGCGGCGGTGTCGGTGGCCAGCAGCGTGTCACCGGCATAGAACTCGACCTTGCTCACCGTGCCGTCGCTGTCGGCGGCCGTGGCGGCCAGCGGGATCGTCGCCGGGGCGTAATAGGTGCCGGTCGAACTCGGCGAGGTCAAGGTGACCGTCGGCGCCTTGTTGGCGCCGGTGCACGCGGTGCCGTTCACGGAGAAGTCCGTCGGCGGCCGGTTGGCCGAGCCCTTCGTGCCGTTGAACCCGAACGACGTGCTGGCGCCGGTGTCGAGGTGGCCGTTGTAGGACATGTTCGTCGCGGTGACCGCGGCGCCCGACTGGGCGAACGTGGCGCTCCAGCCCTGCTGGACCTTCTGGCCGTCGAGGAACGTCCAGCCGACCTTCCAGCTGTCGAACGGAGCTCCGTCGTTGCGCAGCGAGACGTTCGCGGTGAACCCGGTGTCCCAGTCGTTGGTGGTGTAGGTGACGGAACAGGCGATGTCGGCGCCGAGCGCCGGTGGTGGGGCGACCACCGCACCCGTGACCGCCAGCACGGCCGAGGCCAGTGCCAGCGCACGGGCGCGCTTTCGAGGAGAGGAACGCATGGCTGCGGAACTCCTTTGTCCGTAGGGAGCCAGCGATCTGGGAGCGCTTCCAGGCGCAGACGGTAGCCAGCCGGAAACCTGGATGTAAAGAATCGAGTCAGAAGGACACCGGGCCCCGGAACGTCACTTCTGCGCGTCCGGCGAGCGGCGGCGCACTGAACGCTCCTGAACAGCCGCCCCCGATGGTGGGCAGCTCACTCTTTCGGCCCAGTCAGATGGTGACGCACCGTTTCGTGAAACGTTATTTAGCGCCGAACGTGTACACCTGCGCCGGGAAGCTCCCACCTACCGGGGAACGCCGACCGGTCCAGCACACGCGGAGTTGAGCGCGGCCGGAGAAACCGGCACGCGCCCAGCCGGACGACCCGCGTGTCCGGATGGACGACACGCGGGTTCGGCCGGACACGGTGGGTCAGCTGGAGGCGCGAACCGCCAGGGAGACGGGGAGGATGTGCTGGCGCGGCTTCAGGTTCTGGTCGTCGAGCAGCCGCATCAGGGTCTCGACCATGGCGTGGACCTGCTCGCGCGGGTCCTGGTGGACCGACGTCAGCGGCGGGTCCATGGCCGGGGCCAGTGTCACGTTGTCGTCGAAGCTGACCACCGCGACGTCGTCCGGGACGCGGCGGCCCGCGCCGCCGAGGGTGCGCAGCGCGCCCACCGCCATCATGTCGCTGGCGACGAACACCGCGTCGAGGTCCGGGTGCCGGGCCAGCAGCGACGACATCGCGTTCGCGCCGCCCGAAAGGGTGAAATCGCCCTCTTCGGCCAGGTCGGCGGGGTCGAGCCCGGCGTCGAGGAGGGTCTTGCGCCAGCCGGCGAGGCGGTCGATCGGGGCGCTCTGGTCCTGGGGGCCGGCGATCGTGGCGATCCGCCGCCTGCCGGAGGCGACCAGGTGCTCGACCGCCAGCCGGGCGCCGCCCTCGTTGTCGAAGTCGACGACGTGGACGCCGCGGCGGATGCCGGCCGCCTGGCCGCCGAACACCACCGGGATGCGCAGCAGCCGCAGCGCCTTCGGCAGCGGGTCGGCCCGGTGCGGGGCGAACACCAGCGCGCCGTCGACGTGGCCGCCCTCGAGGAACCGGACCGTGCGGCTCAGGTCCTCGCGGATGTCGCTGAAGATCAGCACCATCTGGCGGCCGACGTCGGCGAGCTCCCGGTAGCCCGCCCGCATGACGGCGGCGCGGTAGGGGTCGTCGAGCAGCCGGGACTCCGGCTCCGACAGCACCACCGCGATCGCCCCGGTGCGGCGCGTGACCAGCGATCGCGCCGCCTGGTTCGGGGAATAGCCCAGGTCACGGGCCGCGGCCAGGACCTTCTCGCGCGCCGCCGCGCTGACGTACGCGTCGTCGTTCAACGCCCGTGACGCCGTCGACCGCGACACACCGGCGAACGCCGCGACGTCCTCCAGTGTCGGCCGTTCTTCATCCCCTGCTCGAGGCCCCACGGCACCGCCCTCGCTCACCCTCTGCAACTCTGACCGCCTCAGCTTAACGTTCACACGCTCGCGCGTCCGGGAGCGCTCCTCGCAGGAAACGCTCCGGTTACGACCTCTTGACACCGGTAAGGGGCCCCAGCAGACTCTCCCACACCTGGGAGCGCTCCCAGATCGGCTCCCAGCAGTGAGAGCGCTCATTCCCGTCAACAAGGTGGTTGGACACGTGAGAACGATCCGGAACGGCCTGGTCCTGGCACTGGGCATCACGATGACGGCGCTCGGCGCCTCGGCCTGCAGCGGGGGCGGTGACACGAACACGCCGGCGGCCGCGAACCCGAACGAGAAGGTCGAGCTGACGCTGGCGACGTTCACCGAGTTCGGCTACGAGGGCCTCATCCCGGAGTACGAGCGGCTGCACCCCAACATCAAGATCACCCACCGCAAGACCGGCCAGGGCGGCCCCTACCACGAGGAACTCGTCACCAAGCTGGCCGCGGGTTCCGGTCTCGCCGACGTGACGGCCCTCGAAGAGGGCCACCTGTCGGACTTCCTCGACAAGGGCTCCAAGTTCAACGACCTGAGCAAGATCGGCCCGGCCGACGCCTCCCCGGACCGCTGGCTGAGCTGGAAGTACGAAGCCGCCAAGACCAAGGACGGCAAGCTCATCGGCTACGGCACCGACATCGGCCCGCTCGCCATGTGCTACCGCAAGGACATGTTCAAGGCCGCCGGCCTGCCGGACGACCCCGAAGCGGTCAAGCCGCTGTTCGCCACCTGGGACAGCTACTTCGCGACCGGCGCGGACTTCGTGAAGAAGAGCAACGGCAAGGCCTGGTTCGACTCGGCCTCGCAGAACTTCAACGCGATGGTCAACCAGCTCCCCGAGGGCTACATCAACAAGGACGACAAGCTCGCCGTCGAGAGCAACCAGGGCCTCAAGGACGCCTGGACCAAGGTCACCGACGCGGTCGCCAAGGGCGAGTCGGCCAAGCTCACGGCGTTCAGCCCCGAGTGGGAAGCCAGCTTCAAGCAGAGCGCGTTCGCCACGAAGGTGTGCCCGGCCTGGATGCTCGGCGTGATCAAGGAGCACGCCGGCCCGGAGAACGCGGGCAAGTGGGCGGTCACCGCGGCGTTCCCCGGCGGCGGCGGCAACTGGGGTGGCTCGTACCTGACCGTCCCGACGCAGTCGAAGCACCCGAAGGAGGCCGCCGAACTCGCGGCCTGGCTGACCGCGCCCGAGCAGCAGATCAAGGCGTTCCAGGCCAAGGGCACCTTCCCCAGCCAGGTCAAGGCGCTCTCGGACCCGGCGCTGCTGAACTACACCAACGACTACTTCGGCGACACGAAGGTCGGCCAGCTGTTCGCCGAGCAGGCCAAGAAGGTCCAGAAGCCGCAGTACAAGGGCCCCGGTGACGGCCAGATCCAGGAAAACGCGTCCAGCCCGGCCCTGCAGGCGGTCGAGCAGGGCAAGCCGGCGGCGGACGCGTGGAACCAGATGGTCGAAGCCGCGAAGAAGATCACGCGCTGAACCGATGACCGTCATCGACAAGGTCGCGCCAGAAGGGAGTAAGGCCGGGGAGCGGGTGTCTCCCCGGCCCACCTTCCGTCACCGGTTGAGCCGGTGGGACGTCAAGGTCTCGCCGTACCTCTACATCGCCCCCTTCTTCGTCGTGTTCGGGATCGTCGGCCTGTTCCCGCTGCTCTACACCGCGTACGTCTCGATGTTCAAGTGGGAGGCCGGGACCGACCAACCCGACTTCCTCGGCTTCGGCAACTACACCGAGCTGTTCGCCGACACGCAGTTCTGGAACGCGCTGGTCAACACGATCAGCATCTTCCTGCTCTCCAGCATCCCGCAGCTGATCATCGCGATCCTGCTGGCGGCGCTGCTCAGCGCCCGGTTGCGCGGCGCGACCGGCTGGCGCGTGGGCATCCTGCTCCCGTACGCGGCCAGTCTCGTCGCCATCGGCATCATCTTCGCCAACCTGTTCGGCTCGAAGTACGGGCTGATCAACGGCGTGCTGCAGACCTTCGGACTGGACCCGATCGAATGGCAGGCCAACCGGTTCGCCAGCCACATCGCGATCGCGATCATGGTGAACTGGCGCTGGACCGGGTACAACGCCCTGATCGTGCTGGCGGCCATGCAGGCCATCCCGAAGGAACTGCACGAGGCGGCGCTGATCGACGGCGCCGGAACGTGGCGCCGCTTCTGGAACGTCACCCTGCCGCTGCTGCGGCCGACGCTGATCTTCATCACCATCACCTCGACGATCGGCGGCCTGCAGATCTTCACCGAGCCGAAGCTGTTCGACGCCATGCCGGGGTCGAACAACGGCGGTTCGACCAACCAGTTCCAGACCGTGACGCTGTACCTCTACCAGACGGCGTTCCAGAACGCCGACCTCGGCTACGCCTCGGCGATCGCCTGGGTGCTGTTCCTGATCATCGTGCTCATCGCGCTGGCGAACTTCTTCATCACCAGCCGGATCGCCAGCACCCCGGCGGTGAAGGTGAAGAAGAAATGACCACACTCCAGAGTGATGTCCAAGGCCGTGACCTCGGCGGTGACACGAGGAAGCCGGGCCTCCGGCAGAAGGTCGCCACGCTCGGCAGGCCCCGCAAGGCGACCTACGTCGTGCTGGCGATCTTCGTGCTCGGTTCGCTGTTCCCGTTCTATTGGTCGTTCCTGGTGGCCAGCCGCGACAACGGGATGCTCACCGAGCGCATCCCGCCGTTCGTGCCCGGCGGCAACTTCTTCGCCAACGCCGCGCGGGTGTTCGACACCGTGCCGTTCTGGAAGGCGCTGGCCAACAGCGTCATCGTGTCCGGCACGGTGACGCTGACGACCGTGCTGTTCTCCTCGCTGGCCGGGTTCGCCTTCGCGAAACTGCGCTTCCGGGGGCGCAACAAGGCGTTCGTGTTCATCGTCGTGACCCTCGCGGTGCCCACCCAGCTCGGCATCATCCCGCTGTTCATCGCGATGTCCGAACTGGGCTGGACGGGGAGCCTGGCGGCGGTGATCGTGCCCAACCTGGTCACCGCGTTCGGGGTGTTCTGGATGCGGCAGTACACGCTCGACGCGCTGCCGTACGAGCTCGTCGAGGCCGCGCGCGTCGACGGCTGCAGCATGATCCGGATCTTCTGGAACGTCTGCATGCCCGCCGTGCGCCCGGCCGCGGCGATCCTCGCGATGTTCACGTTCATGATGTCGTGGAACGACTTCCTGTGGCCGCTCGTCGTGCTGGACGCCGGCAACCCCACCGTCCAGGTGGCCCTGGAGAAGCTGCAGAGCGGCTACTACATCGATTATTCGCTCGTCCTGGCCGGCACGACCTTGGCCACCATTCCCATCCTCATCGTCTTCGTCCTCCTCGGCCGCCAGATCGTGGCCGGGATCATGCAAGGTGCCGTGAAAGGGTGAACATGTCCGTACATCCCGACAGCGTTCGGGCGGAGACCGCGTTGATGTTCCCGCCTGGCTTCGTCTGGGGCGCCGCGACCGCGGCGTTCCAGGTCGAAGGAGCCACGACGGCCGACGGGCGCACCGACTCGGTCTGGGACGTCTTCGCCCGCCGCCCGGGTGCGGTCCGGGGCGGCGACAACGGCGAGCCGGCGGCCGACCACTACCGCCGGTACTCCGAAGACGTCGGGCTGATGCGCCGGCTCAACCTCGGTGCGTACCGCTTCTCGCTGGCCTGGCCGCGGGTGCGGCCGGACGGCGGCGAGGCGAACGCCGCCGGGCTCGCCTTCTACGACCGGCTGGTCGACTGCCTGCTCGAGTCCGGGATCCAGCCGTGGGCCACGCTGTACCACTGGGACCTGCCGCAGGCGCTGGAGGAGAAGGGCGGCTGGACCAACCGGGACACCGCCTACCGGTTCGCCGAGTACACCGAGACGGTGCTGGAGCGGCTCGGTGACCGCGTCGCCAGCTGGTCGACGCTCAACGAGCCGTGGTGCGCGGCGATGCTCGGGTACGCGGGCGGCATCCACGCGCCCGGCCGCACCGACCACCCGGCGGCCGTCGCGGCCACGCACCACCTGCTGCTGGGACACGGCCTGGCGATGGACATCATCCGGCGGCACGCCCCGGGTACCGCGGCCGGCATCACGCTGAACCTGTACCCGGTCGCCCCGCACGACCCGGCCAACGTCGCCGACGTCGCCGCGGCCCGGCGCATCGACGGCCTGCAGAACCGGCTGTTCCTCGACCCGGTGCTGAGCGGCGGCTACCCGGACGACCTGGTCGCCGACCTCGAGCCGTTCGGCCTGGGCTCCGTCGTGCGCGACGACGACGCCGCGGTCATCGCCGCGCACGTCGACTGGCTGGGCGTGAACTACTACCGCGACTACCGCGTCGCGGGCCGTCCGGTGCCGGGCAGCGAGCCGGCGGGCCCGGAGTGGGTCGGCGCCGCCGACGTGCACTTCGTCCCGGACCCGGCGGCCCCCCGCACCGACTCGGGCTGGGAGGTCCAGCCGGCCGGGCTGACCGAGTCCCTGCTGCAGGTGCACCGCGGTTACCGGCCGGTGCCGCTGTACATCACGGAGAACGGCGCGTCCTACCCCGACGTCGTCTCCGACGGCGGTGACATCGTCGACACCGACCGCGTCGCGTTCCTCGACTCGCACCTGCGGGCGGCGCACGACGCCATCCAGGCCGGCGTCGACCTGCGCGGGTACTTCTACTGGTCGCTGCTGGACAACTTCGAGTGGGCCGAGGGGTACGCGAAGCGGTTCGGCCTGGTCCACGTCGACTACACCACGCAGCGGCGGACGCCGAAGCAGAGCGCCCACTGGTACTCCCGGGTGATCGGCCTCAACGGCCTCGGCTGAGGGGGGTGCGTGGCGGGCACCGGCGCGGGTGCCCGCCACGAACTCCTGCAGTGAATGACTCATTCCTGGCGTCGGAGGCCAGGAATGAGTCATTCACTGCATCCTCCGGAGGGGGTGCATTCCGGAACCGCCGTTGCCAGACTGGCCGGTATGGGACTGCGCAGCGAAGCTTGGTTCAACAACCCCGCCGACCCCGGTATGACCGCGCTCTACCTCGAGCGCTACCAGAACTGGGGCCTGACCCGGGAGGAGCTGCAGTCCGGCAAGCCGATCATCGGGATCGCGCAGACCGGCTCCGACCTGACCCCCTGCAACCGTCACCACCTGCAGCTGGCCGACCGGACGCGCGAAGGCATCCGCGAGGCGGGCGGGGTCGCGATCGAGTTCCCGGTCCACCCCATCCAGGAAACCGGCAAACGCCCCACCGCCGCGCTGGACCGCAACCTCGCCTACCTCGGCCTGGTGGAGACCCTCTACGGCTACCCGATCGACGGCGTCGTGCTCACCACCGGCTGCGACAAGACCACCCCGGCGTGCCTGATGGCCGCCGCGACCGTCGACATCCCGGCCATCGTGCTCTCCGGCGGCCCGATGCTCAACGGCTGGTTCAACGGCGAGCGCACCGGGTCCGGCACGATCATCTGGAAGGCGCGGGAGCTGCTCGCCGCCGGGGAGATCGACGACGCCGGGTTCATGGAGCTCGTCGCGTCGTCCGCGCCGTCGCCGGGGCACTGCAACACGATGGGCACGGCGTCCACGATGAACGCGCTCGCCGAAACCCTGGGGATGAGCCTGCCCGGCTGCGCGGCCATCCCGGCCCCGCACCGCGACCGGGCGCGGATGGCCTACCGGACCGGGCTGCGGATCGTCGAGATGGTCCGCGAGGACCTCAAGCCTTCGGACATCCTGACGCGCGAAGCGTTCGAGAACGCCATCGTCGTGAGCTCCGCGATCGGCGGGTCCACCAACGCGCCCATCCACCTCGGGGCGATCGCCCGGCACATCGGCGTCGACCTGCCCCTCGACGACTGGCAGCGGCTCGGCCACGGCGTCCCGCTGCTGGTCGACCTGCAGCCCGCGGGCAAGTACCTCGGCGAGGAGTTCCACCGCGCGGGCGGCGTCCCGGCCGTGGTGCACGAGCTGATGCGGCACGGGCTGATCCACGAGGACGCGCCCACCGTCAACGGCCGTACCCTGGGCGACAACTGCCGCGACGCCGAGGCCGGCGACCGGGACGTCATCCGGACCTTCGACACCGCCCTCCTGCCCGATGCCGGGTTCCTGGTGCTGAAGGGCAACCTCTTCGACGCGGCGATCATGAAGTCCAGCGTGATCTCGCCGGAGTTCCGGCGGCGGTACCTGGCCGGGGGCGTCTACGAAGGCACCGCGGTCGTGTTCGACGGCCCCGAGGACTACCACGCGCGCATCGACGAGGAGGACCTCGGCGTCGACGAGCACTCGCTGCTGGTCATGCGCGGCACCGGCCCGCTCGGCTACCCCGGCTCGGCGGAGGTGGTCAACATGCGCCCGCCCGCCGACCTGATCAAGCGGGGTGTGCACGAGCTGCCCTGCCTCGGCGACGGCCGCCAGTCGGGCACCTCCGGCTCGCCGTCGATCCTCAACGCCTCCCCCGAAGCCGCGGCGGGCGGCGGTCTCGCCGTGCTGCGGACCGGCGACCGGGTCCGGATCGACCTCGGCGCCGGCACCGCGGACGTGCTGATCCCCGACGACGAACTCGCGCGGCGCCACCGGGAACTGGCCGAGGCGGGCGGCTACCCGGTACCGGAGTCGCAGACGCCGTGGCAGGAGATCCAGCGGTCGATGGTCGACCAGTTGTGTGACGGCATGGTGCTGCGGCCGGCCGTGGCCTACCAGCGCATCGCGGCGACGAAGGGAATCCCCCGTGACAACCACT
This sequence comes from Amycolatopsis bullii, assembly GCF_014654205.1. Taxonomy (GTDB): domain Bacteria; phylum Actinomycetota; class Actinomycetes; order Mycobacteriales; family Pseudonocardiaceae; genus Amycolatopsis; species Amycolatopsis plumensis. Next base: position 25,175 of record NZ_BNAW01000031.1, on the reverse strand, counting down.
GAGGTTTCCCGCTTCGGAAGCGGGGAAAACGGGTACCCCGCTCGATAGCCGAGGCGAGGAGGCCCCCATGCTCCCGGATCGAGAACGGCACGCCCTGCGCGAAATCGAGGCCGAACTGCGCGCGAGTGATCCCGCGTTCGCCGCCGCCTTCAGCGGCCCCAGGCTGCGTTCGCCCAGGCGCTGGAACCTGTTGCTGGTACTCAGCGACGTCACCGCGGTGGTGATGCTGCTCGTCGGCCTGTTCGCCCGCGACGCCGCGCTCGTGCTCTGGGGCACGGTGAGCGCGGGCGCCTTGGTGGCCTGGCACATCGCCCGCGCCGAGTCGGTCCGCGAATCCACTGAGGACGGTGCGACGCCGGCGACCGGCACGCCCTGACGAACCGACAAAAACGGCCGCCCCCGGAACTCGCGCCGGGGGCGGCCGTTCTGCGTCGAAGCGCCGCTCAGTCGTAGGACAGCGCCTCGACCAGCTCGCCGGCACTCGGGTTCGACAGTGCCCTGGCCACGTCGGCCTGGGCGACGATCCCGACCAGGTCGTGCCCGTCGATCACCGGCAGCCGGCGGACGCGGTGCTCGGACATCGTGCGCAGGATCTCCTGGGCGTCGTCGTCCGCGCCGATCGTGACGACCTCGCCCTGGGCGAGCTCACCGACGTGGACCGCGCGCGGGTCCTTGCCCTCGGCCAGCACCTTCACCACGATGTCGCGGTCGGTGATCATGCCCTTCAGCCGGTTGTCCTCGCCGCAGATCGGCAGGGCGCCGACGCCCTTCTGCGCCATCGTGACCGCGGCGTCGTGCACGGTGTCGGACTCCCGGGCGCAGGTCGCGTCCGACGTCATGATGTCGCGTGCGGTGGTCATCCTGGACTCCTTTCTCCTGGCGGTGTCGTTCCGGCTACCCGGGCCGGCCGCGTTTACCCCTCTCCCGTCCGGGGAATTTCTGCGGGCATGCCGGATTCCCGCGGTGCCGAGCCGCCGGACACCACCGACCTCACCCGGTTGCGGTCGGCGGCGTCCGGCTGCCAGGGGTGCCACCTGTACCAGGACGCCACGCAGACGGTCTTCGGCGAAGGTTCGGCCGGGGCGAAGGTGCTCGTCGTCGGCGAGCAGCCGGGCGACAAGGAGGACCTCGCGGGCGAGCCGTTCGTGGGCCCCGCCGGGAAGCTGCTGGACCGCGCCTTCGAGGAAGCCGGCTTCGACCGGCAGGCCCTGTACGTCACCAACGCGGTCAAGCACTTCAAGTTCAAGCGCGACGAACGCGGGAAGCGCCGGATCCACCAGAAACCGGGCCGCACCGAAGTGGTCGCGTGCCGCCCGTGGCTGCTGGCGGAACTGCGCGCGGTGCGCCCCGAACTCGTGCTGCTGCTGGGCGCGACGGCCGCCCAGTCGTTGCTGGGCCCGAAGTTCCGGTTGACCGCCCACCGGGGCGAGCCCCTGGAACCGCCGGCGGACCTGGCGGAGCTGGTGCCGTCGGCCGTGGCGACGGTCCACCCCTCGGCGGTGCTGCGGGCTCCCGACCGGGACGACGCCTACGCGGGCTTCGTCGCCGACCTGAAAGCCGCGGGCAAGCTCCTCAAGTGAGCTGCTTCAGCGCCGCTTCGGCCGAGCCCGCGTGCTCGTCCAGCTCGCGCCAAGGATCCTCTTTGCGGGCCAGCCGCTGCTTCTCCTTGCCCAGCGCCCAGCCGTCCGGGTCCGCCTTGCCCAGCTCGCGCCAGTCCAGCGGGGTCGCGGCCGCCGCACCCGGGCGGGCACGCAGCGAGTACGGGGCCACGAACGTCTGGGCGTAGGCGTTGCGGTTGGCGTCCAGGAAGATCCGGTCGCCGCGCTTTTCCTTGCGCTGGGCGGTGGTCAGGCGATCCGGGTCGTCGGCGGCGACCCGGTCGGCGAGGGCACGCGAGAGCTCCAGCACCACTTCCGTGTCCGACTTCGCGTCCAGCGGCGCGAGGACGTGGAACCCGCGGCCGCCGGTGGCCTGGACGAACGCCGTCAGCCCCACCCGCTCGTAGTGGTCGCGGATGCGCCGCGCGACCGCACGCAGCTCGGCCACCGGGGTGCCCTCCGGCGGGTCGAGGTCCAGCACCAGCCGGTCCGGCCGCTCCGGCGCGGCGACCGTGGACAACCAGACGTGGAACTCCACCGTCCCCTGGTTCGCCAGGTACTCCAGCGTCCCGGCGTCCTCGCACACGACGTATTCGTCGGTGCCGCCGCCGCGCCGGGGAACGCGCTCGACGCGGATCGAGTCCGGGAAGTGCTCCCCCGGGTGCTTCTGGAACCAGCCCGGCTTCCCGATGCCGTCGGGAAAGCGCCGCAGCGTCAGCGGGCGGCCGCGCAGGTGCGGCAGCATGACGTCGGCGACGGCGCGGTAGTACTCGACGACGTCCCCCTTGGTCAGCCCGTCTTCGGGGTAGAACACCTTGTCCGGGTGGGAAGTCTTCACGCGCGCTCCCGTACGACGTCGGCGGCCTTCTTGTCCTCGCGCAGCCCGGCGAACCGCGGGTGCCGCAGCCGCCCGTCCCGCGTCCACTCGGAGAAGCCGATCTGCGCCACCAGCTCGGGGCGCACCCAGTGGGCGCCGGGTTCCTTGACCGGCCCGGCGAACGGCGAGCGGGTCGTCTCCCGCTCCCGCAACTGCGCGTGCAGCGACGTCAGCAGCCGCTCGTCGAACCCGGTGCCGACCTTGCCGGCGTACTTGAGGGCGCCGTCTTCGTGGTAGCCGAGCAGGAGCGCGCCGAAGCCGTGGCGGGCGCCCTGCGGATCGGTGAAGCCGCCGATGACGAGCTCTTGTCCCTGCGCGCACTTGAACTTCAGCCAGTCGGGTGACCGCCCGTGGTGGTACGGCGCGTCCGCCCGCTTGGCGATGACGCCTTCCCAGCCGCGGCGGCACGCTTCTTCGAAGAACTTCTCGCCCTCGGTGTTGCGGTGCGACGACAGCCGGAGCGGGTCCGCGAAGTCGAACGCGTCCCGCAGCAGCGCCTTCCGCTGCCGCAAGGGCAGTCCGGTCGTGTCCTGGTCGCCGAAGTACAGCAGGTCGAACAGGTAGTAGTAGACGCGCACGCCGGTCGCCCGGGCCCGCGCGGGGTCGCTGATGTGGATCCGGGGCTGCAGCGCGGCGAAACTGGTGTTCGCGCCGTCGAAGGCGACGATCTCGCCGTCCGCGACGAACCGAGGCCCTCCCTGATCCGCGAGGGCCTCGACGAGCTCCGGGTAGGCGTTGTCCATCACCTTGTGGTTGCGCGAATAGAGCGTCGGCGTGCCGCCGTCGCGCACGCAGATCGCGCGGACGCCGTCCAGCTTGCGCTCGAAGATCCAGTCCTCGTCGGAGAACCGGCGGTCGGTGAGCGTGGCCAGGGTCGGTTCGCGCCAGCCGGGCCCGGTCACGACGCCTTCAGGGCCTTCTCGAGTTCGGCGCGCGTCATCTTCGACCGGCCCTTCACGCCCTGTTCGCGGGCCAGCTTGTCCAAATCGGACTTCGACAGCTCGGACAGCGCCGGCTTGGCCGCCTTCTTCTTCGCCGCTTTCTTCTTCGGTTCCTCGCCGCCACCGCCCTTGCGGTTCTTCACACTCCGCGACAGCGCCTCGAACAGGTCCACGACGTCGGCCGAAGGCTCCGGCTCCTCTTCGTGGGCGATCTCCTTGCCGGCTTCCTTCGCCTTGATCAGCTCTTCGACGCGCTTCGAGTACTCGTCGCGGTACTCCTCGGGCTTCCACGGCGCGGTCATCTCGTCGACCAGCGCGAGGGCCATGTCCAGCTCCTTGGGCCGCGGCTTCGGCAGGTCCGGCAGCTTGCCCATGACGTCCTTGGGCTTCCGCAGGTCGGCGACGAAGTGCAGCGTGTTGAGCACCATGACGTCCTCGCCGGCGCGAATCGCGGCGAGGTATTCCTTGCCGCGCAGCACGAATTTCGCGACACCGGCTTTCTCGCTGCGGTCCATCGCCTGCAGCAGCAGGCCGTACGCCTTGGCGAAATCCTCCTTCGCCGGTTTGAGCCAGTACGTCTTGTCGAAGAACCACGGGTCGATCTCGTCGAGCTCGACGAACTGCTCGATGTCGATCCGGCGCGACCGCTCGGGCGCGATCTCGTCCAGCTCGTCGGGTTCGACCAGCACGTGATCGCCGCCGCCGAGGTCGTAGCCCTTGACGATCTCGTCCTGGGTGACCTCTTCGCCGGTCCGCTCGTTGACCCGCCGGTTGCGGATCCGGTCCGACGTCCCGCGTTCGAACTGGTGGAAGTGGATCGTGTGGTCCGCCACCGCCGGGTACAGCTCCACCGGCACGGTGACCAGCCCCAGGCTCAGTGCGCCGCTCCACACCGGTCGGGCCATGTCGTCCTCCCCCGGTCTCAGGCGACGTCGCTGCTGCGCTGACCGCTCCGGTGCAGCCCCAGCATGTCCAGCAGCCGCGCGCAGTCCTCGGGGTCCTTGGCCCGCGCGGCCACGGCCAGTGCGGCCCTGCGGCGCGTGCGTTCCAGCTCCGGCGAGTCGGCGCCGTCGACGAGGAGGTCCGCCACCGGCCGCAGATCGTTGCGCTTGTCTCGCATGTTCGCTCCCTCCGGCAATCCCGTGCGCGGGCGGATTACCCAGGATCACCGCAGGCGACACGGACGTCACCGAAGATCCGCGACGACTAGGCCGAACGAGTGAATTCGGCCGGTCCTGGCCCCGGACACGGGCAAGGTGGTGAGACCCACGTCACAGCAGGAGGCCGCATGGGCACCCAGATCCGCATCAGCCGCGAAGACGGCTCACTGCCCTGCGAGGTCTGCGGCTTCCCGACGATGCACGTGGCCCAGGTCGTCGCCGACGACGGCACGGTGCTGGGCCGCACCCTGGTCTGCACGACGTGCCAGCGCGGCAAGCAGCGCCCGGACCCGGCGCCGGTCGAGTCCGGGGCACCGCCGGACGAGGTCCCGGCCGGTTAGCTCACGCCGGGGCGGGGTGGGTCAGGCTGTGGTCGTCGCCACCGCCGCCACGAACTCCGCCGCCACCTCGTGGAGCTTCCGGTTGCCGTCCTGTGAACGTTTCACCAGGCGCTGGAAGGCTTCCTCCGCCGTGATCCGGTGGGCGGCCATCAGGATCCCCTTGGCCTGGTCGATCACCGCGCGGGTCTCCAGCGCACGGTTGAGCTGGTCGACCAGTTCACGGGCCGCGAAGTAGCGCCGCGCGCTGCGCAGGCCGAAGACCACGGTCGCCGTGTACAGCTCGAGGATCTTGGTGCCCAGCTCGCTGAACCCGTGCTCGCCGAACCCGAAGAGGTTCACCGCCCCCGACATGTCCTCGTCCACCGTCAGCGGTGCGGCGAGGAAACTGGCCACGCCCAGCTGCTCGGCCGACGTGACGAACTGCGGCCACAGGTCGCCGACCGCGCCGACGCCCACGCGAACCGGCTGGCCCGTCTCGGCGGCGCGCAGGCAGGGCCCGTCCCCGATCCGGTACTGCTCGCGGTCGAAGTTCACCGCCCGCTGGTCGGTGCTGGCCACCGTCTCCGGGACCCCGTCGCGCACCAGCGTGATGCTGGCCATGTCGGCCCCCGGCACCACCTGCACGACGTGATCGCACACCGCCTGGAGCATCTGGCCGAGGTCGAGCTCGCTGTCCAGCATCGCGGTCAGCGACTCCATCGCGAGCGTGACTTCGTCCAGCCGCGCGGTGAGCTGCTCATGGCCGCCCGTCATCCTGGTGACGCCCCTCCTTCTTCGAACAGGGCGCTCTCAACCAGGGGGGACCCGGGCACGCGCCACTAGTGGGCCGCTAGCGCTTTAACGGGTCCAGCGCGAGATTACTGCATCCCGATCAGGCCGGGCACGAGCGGTCACCGCCGCGGCGCGGCGCACCCCCGTTCGGAGCAACGACGGTTGCGGGCCGTGGGCGCAGGGTTAGGCTCGGTAGCACGGTTCAACCAGCAGCCGCTTCGACCCCCAGAGCGCGGCGCTGCGGCCGCGCCGCACCCACGAACGGTGGCGAACCGGCATGAACATCCCACGGCCCCGGCATCCCGGCCTCCGGCTGCGCACGGCGTGGCCCGCCCCGCACGCGGTCCTGGTGACCGCGCGCGGCGACCTCGACAGCGCGACGGCGGGCGATCTGGCCACGCTGCTTTCCGACCGCCTGTGGGCGACGCCGGAACGGCTGGTCGTCGACCTGTCCGAAGTGGACTTCCTCGGCGTGGCGGGCGTCCGGGTGCTGCTGCACGCGGCGCTGCAGGCCGGCCAGGCGGGCACCGAGCTGCTGGTGGTCACCGGGACGAACCCGATGGTCCGCCGGGCTCTGCAGGTGACCGGGGCCGACCGGCGCCTGGCGCTGGCCGACCAGCGGCCCGCCCCCGCGCCGGCCTGACCCGGCGTGCCCCCTAACCCCGGAGGGCGGGGAGCAGTTCCTTTTCGGCGAAGTCGAGGAAGCCGTCCTGCTGGTCACCGCCGATCTGGACCAGCGCCACGTCGGTGAAGCCCGCCTTCTCGAACTCCTGCACCGCCTCGGCGATCGGTTCGACGTCCGGGCCGCAGGGGATCGAGCCGGCGACGTCTTCCTCGCGGACGAACTGCGTCGCACCGGCGAACCCGGCGGGCCCCGGGAGTTCGGCGTTGACCTTCCAGCCGCCGGCGAACCAGCGGAACTGCTCGTGCGCGCGCTTCACCGCGGCGTCACGGTCGGTGCCCCACGAGACGGGCAGCTGCCCGACCTTGCGGCTCGGCGCGCCACCCAGCTTCGTCGCGTCCCACTCCTGGGACAGCTCCACCTTCGGCTCGACCGCGATCATCACGTCCGCCACCGGGGCGAACCGCCGGACCGACTGCGAACCGGACACCGCGACCCCGATCGGCGTCCGCTTCTCGGGCAGGTCCCACAGCTTCGCCGAGTCGACGCGGAAGTGCTTGCCCTCGTAGTCGACGTAGCCGCCGCCGAACAGGCTGCCGATGATGTCCACGGCCTCGGCGAGCATTTCGTGCCGGACGTTGGCCGGCGGCCAGCCGCGGCCGATGACGTGCTCGTTGAGGTTTTCGCCCGCACCGAGGCCGAGGGTGAACCGGCCGCCGGAGAGCATCTGCACGGTCGCCGCCTTCTGCGCCACCACGGCCGGGTGGTAACGCATGGTCGGGCAGGTCACGTAGGTCATCAGCTCGGCGCGCTCGGTCACCTGGGTGACCGCGCCCAGCACGGCCCAGGCGTAGGGCGCGTGCCCCTGTTCGTCCAGCCAGGGCGAGTAGTGGTCGCTCATGACCTCGAAGTCGAAGCCGGCCCGTTCCGCACCGGCGGCGAACCGGACCAGGTCGTCCGGGCCTGCCTGCTCGGTCATCAGGGTGTAGCCGATCCGCATCGGTCCCTCCTCTCGATCGGCTCTCCGCGTACCCCTGCTCCGCGGCTGGTAACCGCTACGATCGGGACGTTTACCCGGCGATCAAGCGGGTACCCACCCCGCGAGACGAAGGGAGCGGGCATGCCTCAGTCGTGGAGCGGCAAGCGCGAACGCCAGTACGAGCACATCAAGGACTCGGCCGAGGACCGCGGTGCGAGCACGAAGCGGGCCAAGGAGATCGCGGCCCGGACGGTGAACAAGAACCGCGCCCAATCGGGTGAGTCCCGGCAGGCCAGCAAGACGTCGCTGAAGGACAAGTCGCCGCAGCAGCGCGGTGGTGAGCGGTCCGGCAACCGGAAGGGCCCGGGCGGCCCCACGAAGGACCAGCTCTACAACGAAGCGAAGAAGAAGAACATCGATGGCCGCTCCAAGATGACCAAGAAGGAACTCGAACGGGCGCTGGGCCGGTGACCTTACCCGAAATCCCTGATCACGAAGTGTCAGCATTACACCGGATGGGTAGTACCTCCCGCATGGAAGAAACTCGAAGCGACAGCTCGTTCGGCGGCAAGCCGACCGTCGACGAGCTGCTCGACGAACTCGTCGAGCTGCGGCTCCCCGCGATGGCGGAGCAGATCCCGCTGGTCCGGATGCTCACGCACGGCGTGGTCTCGCGCGCGGACTTCGGTCTGGACGCCATCGCCGACGCCAAGATGGCGGTCGACGAGGCGTGCGCGCAGCTGGTCCAGCTGGCCGAGCTCGGCTCGCAGCTGCAGTGCCGCTTCCGCCTGGCCCCCGACGGCCTGCACGTCATCGTTTCGACCCGGTCGAGTGACCCCCGGCCGCCGAGCGACCGCACGTTCGGCTGGCACGTCCTGACCACCCTCAGCCGGTCGGTGACGGCCCACTGCGATGCGCTGCCCGGTGGGGGTGCGGGCATCGTCACGATCGAACTGGTGCTCAACCCGGGAACGAGCGCGTGAGCGCCGAACGGAAAACCCTCCTCCACCGCCCGGACGAATATGCCCACTGCGAGCCGCTGTTCGAGGAGCTGGGCACCCTCGACGCCGGCGACCCGCGGCGGGAGGTCGTCCGGAGCAAACTCGTCACCGAGCTGCTCCCCCTGGCCGAGCACATCGCCACCCGCTTCTCCGGCCGCGGCGAGCCCCGCGAGGACCTGGTCCAGGTGGCGCGGATCGGCCTGATCAACGCGGTCGACCGGTTCGACCCCACCCGGGGCCACGACTTCCTGTCCTTCGCGGTGCCGACCATCATGGGCGAGGTCCGCCGCCACTTCCGCGACACGGGCTGGTCGGTCCGCGTCCCCCGCCGGCTCAAGGAGCTGCACCTGTCCCTGAGCCAGGGGTCGGCGGTGCTCTCCCAGCGCCTCGGCCGCGCCCCGACCCCGACCGAGCTGGCGGAGCACCTGAACCTCGACGTCGAGGAGGTGCGCGAAGGTCTTCTGGCGGGCAATGCGTACCAGGCACTCTCGGTGGACAAGCCGGTCCACGACGACGCCGAGGCACTGTCCCTGGCGGACACCATGGGGGAGCCGGACCACGAGATGGCCATGGTGGAGAACCACGAGGCCCTCCAGCCACTGCTGCAGGAACTCCCCAAGCGCGAGCGGGCAATCCTGGTAATGCGCTTCTTCGGCGGCTTGACCCAGACCCAGATCGCCGACCGCGTGGGCATTTCCCAGATGCACGTGTCCAGGCTGCTGTCGCAGACCCTGGAGCAGCTGCGCGGCAAACTCACCGGCGAGGTCTGAGCCCGGTTCGCTCGCCGCGGCTTTGAGGTCGCGAATGATTCGTTCGGGACGCCGAGGTCCCCCATGACTCATTCGCGACACTGCGCCCGCCCCGGCCAGAGCCCAGCCCGCTTGCGGCCACACCTCCCCTGCCGACCCGATACGCAGCCGCCTCAGCGGCCGCCAGGTCGTGTCAAGGCACGCTTTCCCGCCTTGACACGGCCTGGCGGCCGCTGAACAATCCGGCGTTCGGCCGGCGGGGGAAATCCGGCAGAACTAATTCCGGCAGCGCTCAAACCGGCGGCCTCAAACCCACAGAACCGGCCCGGCGGACTCACCCCGGCAGGGCTGAGCCCGGCAGGGGCTCAAACCTCACCTCAGCCACCCGGGCCGATCCCCCTTCCGCAGCACCCGCCACTCCCGCCCGAACCTCTCCCGCAGCTTCCCAGCCCGCTCACCATCCCGCCCATAAAGCAACCCGAAGGTGAAGGTGTTCTGCCCCTCACCATGCCCGGAGATGGCAAGCTGCCGCAGAACATCCCGCCCCACAACGGTGTCCTGATGCTCCCCCAGCGTCACCTGAACCGCTTTCACATTCTTCCGCCACGTCCGCAGCTTCTTCCCGTACACCGGCTTCACGGCATCAGCGGCATACCGAGCCCGCTTCGCCTTCTTCCGGACATCGTGCAAAGCCGTCCCCAGGTCCTCCCCACTGAGCCCCCGCGAAGCCGCCTCAGCACGAGCCAGCTTCTTGGCCGCCTTCCGCAGCGGCTTCCGCAGACCGGCCTTCGCGGACTTCCGCCCCGCAGCGGTCAGCGGCGGTTCCTCGAGCAAGCGGTCCAGCGCGCGCACCAGCTCCAGGTACCGCTTCCCGGTCAACGCGGCCAGCGCCCGAGTCCGCCCTTCCTCGGCCTCACGCGCGAAGTGCCGGGTGAGGAACTGCCGCAACGGCCCGAACACCAGTTCCGAAGGCAAGTCGTCGAGCTGCTCCCCGAGGCGCTCCTCGGCGACCTCGGTGTCCCGAAACGGCGACAGCTGACGGCCGAGCCACTGGAGCTCGCCCACGAGCGACCCCGTCGCCTTCTTGTCGACCACCGACCCGAAAGTGCGCAGCGTGCTCCGCAGCTTCCGGATCGCGACACGCATCTGGTGCACCGCATCATCGGCATCCAACCGCACGCCGACGTCCGCCCGGCGCAACCGGCCGTAGTGCTCGTGCAGGGCCGTCAGCACGACGTCGCCCGCGGACGGCTTCTTGCCGAGCCGGGGCGGGGCCGGGACGCGGTCGCCGATGAGGCGGCGCAGTTTGGACGGCCACGGCGACGGAGACGCGCCGGCGTCGGTCAGCGCGCGGTCGAACTCCTCGAGCAGTCCCGGCTCGGCCGCGGGGTCCAGCTCGAGTTCCAGCTCCCGCCACTCGTCGAGCCGGGCGGTCGCGCCGCCCGCTTCGCCGGTCACGTGGTCGTCGGTGAGGATCGCGATGGTGCGGCCGTCCGGGCCCGCGAGCCGGTGGGCGAAGCGGTCGGTGCGCAGGTGCGCGATCGGCACCAGCTTCTCCCCCAGCGTGTACGCCCGCACCAGGCGCCGGAGCCTGCCGGGCACCTTGTGCGGGTCGCCGGCCAGCGGCAGCTGCAGTTCCTGCCGTTCGTCGGCCGACACCGGGAGCTTCAGGTGCCAGCCGGCGTCCGGGCCGCCGACGCGCCGCCGCAGCGTGATGCCGCTGCGGGCCAGGCGGAACGTCTCGGTGTCGTAGTACGACGCGTCCAGGACGTGCTCCACCGGGTCGTCCTGGGTTTCGACGCCGCCGACGCCGACCAGGCGGGGCACGCCGCTGCCCGCGACGATCTCGTACTTGCGTTCGCGCTCGGTCACCGCGGACGGCGCTGCCATGGTTCGTCCTCCCTGGGTCCGGTTCGTCCTGATGGATACCCCGCCGGCGCGCGGCCGACACGGGATTCGGCGCCGGGCCAGCGGGTATCCCCTTCTGCGAACGCGAACCCGGACCAGGAGAGTGCATGAACGGCAACCAGCCCGCAACCGACCTGACGACCGTCCTCACCGGCGACCACCGCGAACTCGACCGGCTCTGCACCGAGCTCGAGCTCGGCCAGGGCAGCCCGGAGAACCGCAAGGACCTCGCCGATCACCTCATCGCGGCGCTGGTCCGGCACTCCGTCGCCGAAGAGCCCTACCTCGACGGCGACGGCGACCTCGCCGAAGCGGACGGCCTGATGCGGCAGCTCGAGGGTGCGGGACCGCAGGAGACGCGGTTCGAGCGCCTGCTGGGCGGCCTGATCCGCGCCGTCCGGCGGCACGTCCGCGAGGAGGGACCCGCGGCCCTGCGCGAGATCCGGCGCAGCCGCTCGGCCGAGGAGCAGGCCGAACTGGGCAGAGAGGTCCTCGAAGCCCGGGAGGCGGCGGCGACGCTGCCGCACCCCGACCTCGCCGACCGGGTGCCGCAGGCCGACCAGCTGTGGCCGGGACCGGGCTTCGTCGACCGGGCCCGTGCCGCCCTGGGCGCCTCGGTATCGGGTTGAATGGGCTTTTCGGCCATCCCGATCCGGAAGGACAGCGAGCACCATGAGCGTCGGCGAAGAGGAGTGGGCCCGGGACCGGGCCTGGTTCGGGCAGGACGGTGCGCCGGCGCCGGGCCCGCTGTCGCGGCAGTTCGCCGAGCTCACGCGGACCCTGCTCGACGTGTCGCCGACCGCAGGCGGGGTGCTCAAGCTCGTCGTCGGCGCGGCGGCCGCGCTCGTGCCGGACGCCGATCTGGTCAGCGTCACGCTGCGCGACGCCGACGGCACCTTCCACACCCCGGTCGAAACCGACCCGGTCGCCGAACGGCTCGACCAGGTGCAGTACGACCACGGCGAAGGTCCCTGCGTGGAATCGGCCCGCCCCGACGGCCCGGCCGTCGGCTGGTCGCAGGACCTGAAGCGGGACCCGCGCTGGCCGGTGTTCGGACCGGCCGCCGCTCGCCACGGCTACCACTCGGTGCTGGCCTCCGCCCTGCTCCCGGACGCGCGGCCGCCCCGGCTGTCCGGCGCGCTGAACATCTACTCGCGCACGCCGGGCGCGTTCGACGCACACGCGGTCGACGTCGCGTTGCTGCTGGCGACGCACGCGTCTCTGGCGCTGGCCCAGACCCAGGCCGTGGCCGCGGCCCAGCTGGAGTCGGCGCACCTGCGCCGGGCGGTGGACAGCCGCGACGTCATCGGCCAGGCGAAAGGCATCCTGATGCAGCGCCGCGGCATCAGCGCCGAGGAGGCCTTCGACGTGCTGCGCCGCGCGTCCCAGGACCTCAACGTCAAGCTCGCCGATCTGGCCCGGACGCTCGCCTCCCGGCACACCGAGGTGGATCTGCCGGCTTCCGAGGCCTGACACGCCGGGAGCGCCACTTTCCCGTGAAAGTGGCGCTCCCGGTGTGCTGCCGTTACGGGGCCGTGTACGGGGACCGGTTCTCCAGCGACGGGCTGGCGGCCGGGTACCGGCCGTCCTGACCCGGTACCGGGGTGACCGTGGTGCCCTGCTGCTCCGCCTCCACCCGCGGCCGGGGACCGCGCTGCACGACCGCCTCGACCTCCTGCTCACCGCGGATGCGGGCCAGCACACCGAGGGTGATCGCGTGGGCCAGGGCGAGGATCAGCAGCAGGACGCCGATCCGCCCGACCACGCCGGGCAGGTCGCTGTCGCCCATGTCGATGGTCGAGATGAGCGCCAGCACCCCCAGCGTCGCGAGGTGGAACAGCACCGTGACCAGGCGGGTCATCGAGGCGCCCGCCGCCGGATCGCCGTAGGAGTTCTCCAGGTAACGGCGGCCGCTGCGGTAGATGATCTGCCCGTCTATCAGGACCAGCGCAACGCCGATCGCGAGGAACGACAGGTACGCGTTCGTGGTCATGCCGGACGCTCCTTCCTGGGGGACCTTGCCGGGGGGATACCCGGCAGGTCGCGCAGGGAAACGCCCCCGTCACGCGGTGGAGGTGCCCGGACGCGAAAACGCGGCGGGGCGGGTGTTCCCCGCCCCGCCGCGACCACTCATCCCGTACGGGTGACGCGTGGGTTACCGCCCCGGGCGGTCCACGTCACCGCGCCAGCCGCCGGTCTCCCGGCCGCGCTGCTCGATGAACTCCTTGAACCGCTTGAGGTCGCCCTTCACCCGGCGGTCGAGCACGCCGAGCTTGTCGGCGACGTTCTCGGCGAAGCCCTCCGGGTCGATGTCCATCTGCGCGGTCACCCGGGTGCGCGTGTCGTCCAGCCGGTGGAAGGTGATGACCCCGGCGTGGTCCGGCCCGGAGTCCGAGGTCCAGGCGACCCGCTCGTCGGGGTGCTGCTCGGTGATCGTCGCGTCGAATTCGCGCGTCACGCCACCGAACCGCGTCACCCAGTGGGTGTGGGTGGCGTCCACCTGGCGGATTTCTTCGACGCCTTCCATGAACTTCGGGAATTCCTCGAACTGCGTCCACTGGTTGTACGCGGTCGAAACGGGGACTTCCACGTCCACGATTTCGGTGATCGTGCTCATGCACTCCTCCTCGTCGATGGTCGGTGCAAATCGGCTACCCGGTGCAGTGGCCGTCAAACCCGGCGCGATTGACCGCCACCCGCGGCGGGTACACGGCGGCCAGGCAAGGAGGTGTTCGGTGATCGAAGAGGTGAACAAGAAACCGGCTTCCGACCGTTCGGTCGGCGAGCTGGTGACGGACCTGACCGACGAGGTGAAGCGGCTCGTCCGTGACGAGATGCGGCTCGCGGTCTTCGAACTGCAGCGCAAGGGCAAGAAGATGGGCCTCGGCGCCGGGTTGTTCGGCGCGGCGGGGCTGTTCGCGTTCCTCGGCGCCGGCACGCTGGTCGCGGCCGCGGTGCTGGCGCTCGCGCTGGCGTGCCCGGCTGGCTGGCCGCGGTGATCGTCGCGGTCGCGCTGTTCGTCGTCGCCGGGATCGCGGCGGTGGTCGGCAAGAAGGAAGTGACGCAGGGGGTGCCGCCGGTGCCCGAAGAGGCGATCAGCGGCGTCCGCGAAGACGTGGACACCGTGAAGCAGGGAGTGCGGTCATGAGCGGGGACTTCCCGAAGAACGCCGAGGAGGCGCGGCTCGACCGGGACGCCACCCGGGAAGAGCTCACCGAAACCCTGGCCGCGCTCGGGCAGAAGCTCGACGTGAAGGCCAGGGTCAAGGAGAACGTCGACGAGAAACTCGACCAGGCGACCGCGAAGGTCGCCGACGTGACGAACGAGCCGACCGCGGTCAAGTTCCGCCAGGGCGCCGACGCCGTCCGGGCCAACCCGGTGCCGGTCTTCGCCGGCGTGCTGGGCCTGCTGATCCTGATCCGACTGATCCTGCGCCGGAGGAACTCGTGAACAAGACGCTCTACAAGCCGCTGAGCTGGGTGGTGGGTGCCCTGGGCGGCATCCTGGCCGGTCAGGTGTTCAAGCAGGTCTGGAGCCGCGTGGCGGGCGAGGACGACGCCCCCGACGCCACCGACCGCGACTACACCTGGCGTCAGGTGGTCATCGCGGCGGCGGTGCAGGGGGCGATCTTCGGTGCCGTCAAGGCCGCCACCGAACGCGCCGGCGCCGTCGGTTACCGCAAGGCGACCGGCGACTGGCCGGGCGACGACTGACCGCACCCGGTGTGGTGGTCCACTGTGGACGGCGGGAGGGGTGGCTGCGACGCGGTCACGCCTCCCGGCCCGGCTCGGCGGCCAGGCCGACGAGCGCGGGCCCGACACCGGGGTGGATCTTCAGCACCACGTCGGCACCGGTGGCTTCCAGCGAACGGGTGACCGCGTGGCCGCCGAGCACGACGACGAGCTCGGTGCGGGCGTTCGCCCGCAGCAGCGACCGGACTCCGGCGCAGCTCAGGAAGGCGACCCGGGTCAGGTCGACGACCAGCCGCCCGCCGGTGGCGAGGGCTTCGTCGAAGGTGCCGACCGTGGCGGCGTCGATGTCGCCGACCAGGGTGAGCACGGTGATCCCGCCCGGTCGTTCGGTCGTGGTGACGGTGAGGCCGGACGGTTCGTAGATCGTGCGGAAACAGTCGTACATGGCGCTCCCTTTCTCAGCGGTGCGGGGGCGCTGACCGGAGCACGTGTCTGAACAACAGCCAACACCCCTGACCGTACGCCCCTGTGCCGAGAGGTCAACCCCGCGGGTTTCCCCGCTCCCACCTCGGGTAATCCGTTCGGGACGGATATCGGCACCCCGGAAGGAGATCCATGCGTGTCGTGATCGTCGGCGGTGGTTTCGCCGGATACCACGCGGCGAAAAGCCTGCGGAAGGAAGCCGGGGAAGACGTCGAAGTCGTCGTGCTGAACCCCACGGATTACTTCCTCTACCTGCCGTTGCTGCCCGAAGTGGCGGCCGGGATCCTGGACCCGCGGCGGGTCGCGGTTTCCCTCCCGGAAACGCTGCGCGGAGTGCGCCTGGTTCTCGGTGTGGCGACCGGGGTGGACTTCGATTCCCGCCACGTCACCTACACCGACCCCGAGGACAACGAGCACCGGATCGGGTACGACCGGCTGGTGCTGGCCGCGGGCAGCGTCAACAAGCTGTTGCCGATTCCCGGCGTCCCGGAATACGCCCACGGGTTCCGCGGCGTGCCGGAAGCGCTCTACCTGCGCGACCACATCACGCGGCAGATCGAACTGGCCGCCGCGGCCGACGACCCGGCCGAACGCGACGCCCGCTGCACGTTCGTGGTGGTCGGCGCCGGCTACACCGGGACCGAGGTCGCCGCGCAGGGGCCCGCGTTCACCGCGGCGCTCGCCGCGCGCCACCCCGAGCTGGCCGGGCAGAAGATCCGCTGGCTGCTGCTCGACGTCGCCGAGCGGGTGCTGCCGGAGCTCGACGGGCGGCTCGGCCGGACGGCCGACGAGGTGCTGCGTGCCCGGGGCGTCGAAGTGCTGATGAAGACCTCGGTCGACCACGCCGACGCCAAGGGCGTCACGCTGACGAACGGCGACGCCGTGCCGACCCGCACCCTCGTGTGGTGCGTCGGCGTGCGGCCGGACCCGCTGGTGGCCGGCCTCGGGCTCGAGACGGCCAAGGGCAGGCTCGTGGTCACCGAGCAGCTGAACGTGCCGGGCCGCGACGACGTGTTCGCCTGCGGCGACGCGGCCGCGGTGCCCGACCTCACCCGCCCCGGCCAGTACACCGCGATGACCGCCCAGCACGCCGAGCGGCAGGGCAGGCTCGCCGGACGCAACGTGGCCGCGTCGCTCGGGTACGGCCGCCGCGGCACCTACCGGCACCACGACCTCGGCTTCGTCGTCGACCTCGGGGCCGGTGCCGCCGCGGCGAACCCGCTCCACATCCCGCTGTCCGGGCGGCCGGCCAAGGCGGTCACGCGCGGCTACCACCTGATGGCGATGCCGGGCAACCGCGTGCGCACGGCCGCCGACTGGGTCCTGGAGGCGCTGACCGGCCGCCAGACCGTCCAATTGGGACTCGTCCGCTCCGGCGCCGTGCCGCTCGACACGGACAGCCCGGAACTCCCCCGTCGCTGAAAGGAACTGCGCATGTCCGCCGAACCCGACCCCGTCCGCTCCGAAGGCCCGTCCGTGGTGACCGCCGGGGATCCGTCTGGTCCCAAGGTGATCGTCCTGGACCCGGCGGGCGCCGCCAAGCACGACGAGCTGCCGGCGACCTGGCGGCCGCTGACGGAGAAACGCGCCGTGTTCTGGTGCCGGGTGCCCGCCGGCGGTGCCCTGACCGAAGCCGACGACCTCGTCGGCGACGCCGGTCCCGGCGATCCGGAGATCGCCGTGGTGGCGAGCGGTCCGTTCGTGGCGGAGGCACTGCAGCTGGTCGAGCGCCATCCGGGCGCGGCGAAGCACCTGCTGCTGGTCGACCCGGCCTCGGACGCGTTCCTCGCCTCCGGCGACGCCTCGGCGGCCAACGACGCCTGGCTGGCCGAGCACGACGACGTGGTGGCCAAGCTGCGCGAGGCGGGCACGGAGGTGCGGGTCGTGGCCTCGAGCAGCGAGAACCCGGACGACCGGGTGCCGCCGCCGCTGCCGCTCGGCCACCCGGACGTGGTCACCGCGGTGCGCTCGGCCCTCGGCCTGGACTAGCCCGCGACGAAGACGCCGACGCGCTCACCCTCCCGCAGACCTGCTCCGCCGGGCGGCGAGGTCCACGAAGGCCCGCACCACCGGGGATGCCGAGCCGGCCCGCCAGGCCAGGCCCAGGTCGATCCTCGGGGGCGGGTCTTCGAGCCTGCGCAGCACCACGCCGCGGCGCCGCAGGGCGCGGGCCCGGTGTTCCGGGACCGCCGCGAGACCCGCGCCTTCGGCCACCGCGCGCATCAGCTGCTCGTCCTCCGGTTCCTCGCGGACGATCGGCGGCAGCCCGCCCGGCCAGACCTGGCCGCTGATCGCGTCGTACTGGCCGGGGCCGTTCTCGCGCGGCCAGAACACCACCGGCTCGGCCGCGATGGCGGCCCGCCGCACCCGGCCCCGGCGCCGCGCGAGCGCGTGGCCCGACGGCACCACGAGCAGGACCTCCTCCGACCCGACCACGGCGACCTCGACGTCCGGGGCGGTGACCGGGGGCCGCACGAAGCCGACGTCGATCTCGCCCGCCGCCAGCCGGGCCAGGTTCAGGCTCGTCCAGCCCGTCTCGAGGGCGAGTTCGACGTCCGGGTACCGCTCGCGGTAGGCCGCGACCAGGTCGCCGGCCAGTGGGCCCGGCGCCGACCGCGTGTAGGCGATCCGCAGGCGACCGGCGTCGCCCCGGCCGGCCGCGGTGATCGCGCCGCGGGCCCGGTCCAGCCGGTCGAGCAGGTCACGCGCCTCGACAGCGGCCACGCGGCCGGCCTCGGTCAGCGCGAAGCGCGGGCCCGTGCGGTCGAGCAGCGCGACACCCAGGTCCGCCTCGAAAGCGCGGATCTGCTGGCTCAGCGACGGCTGGGACACGAACAGCCGGGCGGCCGCCTTGGTGAAGTGCATCTCCTCGGCGAGCACGGCGAAGTAGTGCCATCGGCGCAGGTCCACCCAGCGATTATAGGGCGTTCCTATCACCTCATCGGGACGAAGTCTTGGACTCGCCGCCCGGCCCGCTGTTGTCCTGGATCCGTGACCACGACCAGCGCGCCCCTGACCCGCACCGACCGCAAGCTGCTCGCACTGGCCGCCGCGGCGGACCGGGGGCTCGCCGCCCCGATGGCCGGGTTCGTCGACCTCGCCACCGTCCGCGAGGCCGTGGAAGACCTGACGAAGGCGTTCGCCCCGCTCGGGCGCGTCCAGCACACGGTCGCCGCCAAGGCGTGCGGCCTGGCACCGCTCCTGCGGTTCCTCGGCGACCTCGGGATCGACGCCGAGGTCGCGAGCCCGGGTGAGACGGCGGTCGCGGAAGCCGCCGGCCTGCGCGGCCCGCGGCTGGTGCTCGACTCCCCCGCCAAGACGACCGCGGAGCTCGCGCACGCCCTGGCCGAAGGCACCGCGGTCAACGCCGACAACTTCCAGGAGCTCGCCCGGCTCGACGCGCTGATCGGCGGGACACCGCCGCGGTCGGTGCTGGGCCTGCGGATCAACCCGCAGGTCGGGGCCGGCCGGATCGGTGACACGAGCACCGCCACGGCGGCGTCGAAGTTCGGCATCCCGTTGCGTGACAACGGAAACCGCGCCCTGCTGCGCGAAGCCTTCGCGCGACGGCCGTGGCTGACCCGGCTGCACGTCCACGTCGGCTCGCAGGGCTGCCCGCCGGAGCTGATGGCCGACGGGGTCGCCGCGGTGCACGAACTCGCCGAGGAGATCAACGCCGAAGCCGGGTACCGGCAGGTGACCAGCCTCGATATCGGCGGCGGGCTGCCAGTGGACTTCACCTCCGACGAGCCCGGGCCCGGCTTCGCAGGCTACGTCGCGCCGCTGCTGTCCCGCGTCCCCGCCTTGGCCGAAGGGCGCTACGCGCTCGTCACCGAGTTCGGCCGGTCCCTGCTGGCCAAGAGCGGCTTCCTCGTCAGCACGGTGGAGTACACGAAGGTCGCGGGCGGGCGGCCCATCGCCGTGACGCACGCGGGCGGCCAGGTGGCGGCGCGCACGGTGCTCCAGCCGGACCACTGGCCGCTGCGGATCGGCGCGTTCGACGCCACCGGCGCGCCGAAGACCGGACCCGAGGTGCCGCAGGACATCGCCGGTCCCCTGTGTTTCGCCGGCGACCTCCTCGCCCGCGAACGGCCGCTGCCGCTGCTGGACCCGGGCGACCTCGTCGTCGCGCACGACACCGGCGCGTACTACTTCGGCGCGCACTACGCGTACAACACGCTGCCGCGCCCGGCGGTGCACGGATTCATTGTGTCCCCGCGCGGTGACGTCGAGTTCGTCCCGCTGCGCCGCGCCCAGACCCTGGCCGAACTGGTCGCCGACGCGGGCGGCGAATTTCTCGGAGCGCTCCCGGCGGCCTGATCGACCGCGTACGATCCCGGCAGCCGAGGGGAGATCGTCATGGGGGCGCCACCGCGGTTCGCCGCGCTACCGGTCGGGATTGTCGTTGCCGGGCAAGCCGTCGTACTGACGGCGCTGTCCGGCCGCTACGGCTTCCACCGCGACGAGCTGTACTTCGTCGCCGCGGGCCGACGGCCGGACTGGGGGTACGTCGACAACCCGCCGATCACGCCGTGGCTCGCCCGCGCGTCGACGGCGGTGTTCGGTGAGACCCCGAGCGGACTGCGGGTGGTCGCGGCCCTGCTCGGCATGGCGACGGTCGTGGTCGTCGCGCTGATCGCCCGCGAGTTCGGCGGCGGCCGCGGTGTCCAGCTGTTCACCGCGCTCGCGACCGCGTTGTCGTCCTACGTCCTGGTCGTCTCGCACATGCTGGCGACCAACTCCGCGGACGTGCTGCTGTGGTCGCTGATCGCGCTCTTCGGCCTGCGGTTGCTGCGCACCGGCGACGGCCGCTGGTGGCTCGCCGTCGGCGCCGCCGCCGGGCTCGGCCTGGCGAACAAGTGGCTCGTCCTGCTCCTGTTGTCCGGGCTCGGCATCGGCGTGGCCGTGGCCGGGCCGCGCCGGGTGCTGCGGACCTGGTGGCTCGCGGCCGGCGTCGGGATCGCCGCCGTCCTGGCCGCTCCGGTGGTGCTCTGGCAGGCGGCGCACGGCTGGCCGATGCTCACCGTGGCCGGCGGGATCAGCGAGGACGACGGCGCGGAGAACCGCCTCCTGTTCGTGCCGATGCAGCTGCTCCTCCTCTCGCCGGTCCTGGTGCCGGTGTGGATCGCCGGGCTGGTGCGGCCGTGGCGCGACCCCGGCCTGCGCTGGGCCCGCGCGCTGGCCGTGGCGTATCCGGTCGTCTGCGTCGAGCTCTTGGTCGTCGGCGGGAAGCCGTACTACTCGGTGCCGCTGCTGCTGCCGCTGGTGGCGCTGGGCGCGGAGCCGGCGCTCCGGTGGCTGGGCCGGGGCGGGACGGTCCGGCGGGCACTCACCAGCACGGCCGCCGCGGGGTGCGTGGCGGTGTCCGTCCTCGTCGGACTGCCGGTCGTGCCGGCGACGGCGCTGAACGGCCCGCTGCTGGCGATGAACAAGGAGCCGGGCGAGCAGGTCGGCTGGCCGGGCTTCGCCGGCACCGTCGCGGGCGCGTGGCAGCGGATCCCGGACAGCGAACGGGACACCGCGGTGATCCTCGCCGGCAACTACGGCGAAGCGGGGGCCATCGAGCGGTACGGTCCCGAGCTCGGGCTGCCGCAGCCGTACTCGCCGCACATGTCGTACGCGGACTGGGGTCCGCCGCCGGACCGGCTGGTCGGCCCGGTGCTGCTCGTCGGGCGGATCCGGCCGGGCTCGCCCGCGGCCCGGCTGATCACCGGGTGCCGCGCGGTCGCCAAGCACCACAACGCCGAAGGCGTCGACAACGACGAGAACGGCGTCGTGCTCTCGCTGTGCTCACTGACCCGGCCGTGGTCCGAAGCCTGGCCCCAGCTGCGGCGTTACTACTGAGCGGTTCGTCCGGTTCGCGCTACCCTCGGGCCCATGGTGGCGAGGCGCACGGCGGTGGCCGTGGTGGGGGCGGGCCCGGCCGGACTCACGGTGGCGAACCTCCTGCGGCGCGCGGGGATCGAGTGCGTGCTGCTGGAGGCGCAGAGCCGGGCGTTCATCGAACAACGGCCGCGGGCCGGGTTCATCGAGGAGTGGGCGGTCCGCGGGCTCGAACGGCGGGGCCTCGGCGAACAGCTCGTCGCGAAGGCACCGCAGCACGAGAAGTTCGAGTTCCGGTTCGCCGGGCGGCGGCACGTCTTCCGCTACGGCGACGTCACCGGGCAGCGGCATTTCGTCTACCCGCAACAACTTCTGGTGACCGATCTGATCGGCCAGTACACCGGGTCCGGCGGCGAAGCGGTCTTCGAGGTCTCGGACGTCGAACTCCACGACCTCACGTCGGACTCCCCCGCCGTCACGTTCCGTGCCGACGGCGAGGACCACCGGATCGACTGCGACTTCGTCGCCGGCTGCGACGGCGCCCGCGGTGTCTGCCAGGGGTACCTGCCGGCGGAATCGACGGTGAAAGCCCACCACGACTACGGAATCGGCTGGCTGGCCCTGCTCGCGGAGGCACCGCCGTCGGCCGACGGCGTGCTGTTCGGCATCCACCCGCGCGGGTTCGCCGCGCACATGGCGCGCACGCGCAAGGTGACGCGGTTCTACCTGCAGACCGCGCCGGGCGAGACCGAGGCGGACTGGTCCGACGAGCGCGTGTGGCGGGAACTGCACGCGCGCCTCACCGTGCCCGGCGGCGAGATCATCGAAGGCAGGCTGTTCGAGAAGCGGATCCTCGACATGCACAACTACGTCGTCGAGCCGATGTCACACGGCCGGCTGCACCTCGCGGGCGAGTCGGCGCACCTGGTCGCCCCGATCGCGGCGAAGGGCATGAACCTCGCCCTGCACGACGCGTTCCTGCTGACCGACGCGGTCCAGGCGCACTACGCGGGCGACCCGGCGCCGCTGGCCGGCTACTCCGCGGCGTGCCTGCCGCTGGTGTGGCAGTACCAGGAGTTTTCGCTGTGGCTGTCGGACATCTTCCACCACACCGCGGCCGCGGGCGAGAACCCGTTCGCGGCGCGCATCGCCGAAGCCCGGATGCGCCGCCTGCTCGGTTCGCCCGCGGCCGCGGCGGCGTTCGCGGAGCTGTACATCGGCAAGAACGCCGACTTCTGAGCCCGGCTGAGACGGTCAAGAAGAACGCCGACGCGCCGGCCGGGGAGCTGGCCGCCCGGATGGGCCGCCGGTCAGCTCCAGGCGATCTTGAACACCCAGGTGTAACGGCCCGCCCGCCGGGCCGCGGCCGGGACGTCGATCACCAGCGAGCCGTTCTCCACCGTCCAGTGCAGCGAGCCGCGGTACCCGAGCAGCGTCACCCGGTCGCCGGCGCGGATCGGCACCGGCGCGTCCACCACCACGCGGGTGCCCGGTGCGGTCAGCGAGTGCACGTAGAACGCCTCGTTCTGCTTGACCGTGAACCGCAGGTCGCCGAGCTGGGCCATCCGCGACCAGTACGTGGTGCCGTAGATGGCTTCGCCGTTGACCTTCAGCCACGCGCCCGCGTCGCGCAGGTGCTTCTGCATGACGTCCGGGATCGTGCCGTCGAAGTCCGGGCCGATGTCGAGCAGGAAGTTGCCGTTCTTGGCGACGATGTCGACGAGCGTCCGGACGACCTCCTCCGCGGTCATGTACTTCTCGTCGGGCGTCGCGCGGTTGTAGCCGTAGGAGAACGGGTCGAGGCCGCGGCTGGCCTCCCACTTCGCCACGACGGTGTTCGGGTACGTCGTGTACTCCGGCGTCGTGAAGTCGTGGTCCGGGATGCCGCCGCGGTCGTTGTAGGTGACGTCCTTGGGGCGCTTGCGGTTCTTCGCGCGGTTGAAGTACTCGGTGATCGTGCTCCGCGTGTCGTTGACGCCGCCGATGTCGAACCACAGGACGTCGGGGTCGAACTCCGAGACCAGCTCCAGCACTTGCGGTGCCTGGTAGTCGCGGACGAAGTCCTTGCCCGCGGTGTAGCCGGTGTAGGGCAGCGGAGCGCCGGTGTAGGGGTTGCGCGGCGCGTGGCCCATCCACGGGTTGTCCGGGTTGAACCATTCCGGCAGCGAGAAGTACAGGCCGTTGCGCAGCTGCGGGGTGTACTTCCGCGACGCCGCGAACAGCTCGGCGACGATGTTGCGCTTCGGCCCGAGCTTGACCGAGTTGCGGTCGCTGACTTCGGTGTCCCACAACGCGAAGCCGTCGTGGTGCTTGGACGTCAGGACGTAGTATTCCGCGCCCGCGTCCGCGATCAGGTTCAGCCAGCTGCGCGGGTCGAACCTCGCCGCGGTGAACAGCGGGATGAAGTCGTCGTAGGCGAAGTTCTCGCCGTACTTCTGCCGGTGGTAGGCGTAGGTCGCGCCGTTCGGGTCCTGCTGGTTCTGCCAGTACCACTCCGCGTACTGCTGCCCCACCGGCGCCCACGCAGGCACGGCGTACACACCCCAGTGGATGAAGATGCCGAACTTGGCGTCGTCGAACCAGTAGGGCGCGCGGTGCGTCGAGAGCGACGCGTCGGTCGGCCGGAAGTCCGGGATCCCGAGGGTGATCGGCACCTGCCGGGTGGCGAGGGTGCCGCGGCCGGCGGTGACGCGGATCTGGCCGTTCGTGGTGGTTCCGGGCGGCACGGACGCGTTCGGGGCGAGGCCGAGCCGGACCGTCGCCTGCTCCCCCGGCGCCAGCGCGCGGATGGCCGCGGGCACGGTGGTCCGGCCGCCGGGGACGTCGACGGTGACGCTGACCCGGTCACCCGCGCCGAGCCAGACGGTCCCGGCGTTGACGATGGTCGCTTCGGCGGCCTGCGGGCCGCCGTCGGCCAGCAGGTTGGCCGTCGAGCGGCCGTCCAGGACCAGCGCCGAGCGGCCCACGGCGACCGGCTGGAGGGTGAGGGCGAAGACGTGCAGGCTGGAGACGTTCGGGGCCGGGTTCGCCGTGGTCGGCAGGGTCAGCGCGACGGCTTCGCGCGCCGGGTCGATCCAGACCTGGCCGGTGGCCAGCGAAACCGGGTTGTCGTCGACGACCCCGCCGGGTGCGTAGCGGAACGGCGAGACGAGTGCCCCGCTGCCGGTGTACCAGTCGGGGCCGGAGAGGGAACCGGTGCTCGTGCTGCCGTCGGCGTAGTGCACGGTCGCCGGGCCGCCCGCCGCGCCGTAGCTGGCCGCGACCAGGAAGTAGGCGACGAAGTAGCGGCCCTTCGGCAGGTCGATCCGCTGCCCGGTGGCGGCGATGTTGTTCTTCGCGCCGGCGGCCGCGGACCCGAGCTGGAACGGGACACCGCCGGCGGTGACGGTCTGCCCGGCGGGAACGTGCTCGGCCGGGAACGTGTAACCGGAGCCGTCGAAGTCGCCGCCGGTGGCCGAGGCGCTGTCGATGCCATCGTTGGTGAACCAGGGGTCGAGGGCGACCGGGACGGGCGGCGGGGGCGGGACGATCGGGGTATCCGGGCGGTCGGGGGCGGCGTCGACGGGGCCGGCGGCGCCCGCCGGGGTGTGGCCGGCCACACCGAGCGCGACGGCACCTCCCAACGCGATGCCGAGGGCTTGACGGCGGGGGAAGGTCGACACTGAACCTCCAGGGATCGGATGACTATGGCGGATTTTCGACAAAGCTCGCCCACAGAAGACGCACCTGTCGCTGGCAGAACTGATTCATCCGATGAATGAGCCTGCTTGGTGACCTATCGCCGTGTCAAGGGGCCAACCGGCGTGATCGTGGTGAACCGGGCTCGTGTTCGCCGCGTATCCCTGGGTGACGAGCTGCAGCCCTCGCCGCCGGAAACCCCGCCGCACGAAAGGCCAGACCGATGTCCACCGACCCGAACGCGCTGAGCCGCCGCGCGATCGCCATGCTCAAGGCGATCGCCGACGGGCGCGCCGAGCTCCGCTGCAGCTGCGAACCCGACCTCCGCGTGGACGGGCTGCCGTGCTGCGACCAGAGCACCGCCCACGACCTCGCCCGCGCCGGGCTGGTCAGAGCCACCCGGCTCGTCGCCCCCGGCCAGTGGGCACCCGCCGAACTGACCGACGCGGGCCACCGCGCCCTGGGCACGTTCCCCGCCGCAGCCTGATCCCCCGAAGCCCTCGTGAGTGGTAAGGCGGGTTCTAACCCGCCTTACCACTCACGAGGGAGATC
>NZ_BNAW01000030.1 GCF_014654205.1 Amycolatopsis bullii | reverse complement strand
AACCCCGGCGGTGAAGCCCACTACAGCGACACCAACCAGCGGACCTCGGTCACGTCGAGTTCCGGCACGCTGTTCACCGCCGGCTACGACACGCTCGACCAGACCCAGCCCGCCTCGACCACCGAGCGGGTCGGCTCGAGCGACGTCACGCACGTTTTCACCCGCACGGCGTTGGGTATTTCGCGGACCGTGGACAACGGCGCAGGCACCATCTACGCCCACGACGTCGACGGCAAGTTCACCGGGTTGGTCGACGCCGCGGGCAAGCACCACAACGCCATCACCGACTACCAGGGCAGCGTGATCGCCCTGGTCGACGACACCGGCGTGGTGACCGCTGGCTACACCTACACCCCGTACGGGTTCAACACCGGCATCACCGGCTCCGCGGGCTCGGCCAACCGGCTCCGGTGGCTGGGTACCTACCAGCTCGCCAGCAGTGAGTACCTGACCGGTTACCGGCACTACAACCCGGCGTACGCTCGCTTCACCCAGCCCGACCCCACCGGCCAGGAAGAGAACTCTTACGCGTACGGGACCGGCGATCCGGTGAATAACAGCGACCCCGCAGGTTCGGATGACGGCGTGAAGTGTGCGACCGCCATTTGGTCCGCAGCCGGCACGTTGATCAGTGGCGGTGGGTCAATTCGCGCTCTGTTCGTAGGAGCGAAAACCGCTGCCAGCGGCTCCGGCGCAGCATCGGGTTTCTTCTCGATCACTACCTTGGTGGGTTCCGACTTCGGTAGTTGCGGGCGAGTTAAGGCCAACATCAACTCGATCGACATCCAGGGCAACCAGTGGCACTATTAGTATGAATGTACGTTGGCATGTGCGGGCCCTTATCGTGAGGGCTCGCACATGTCGTATCTTCGATAAAGAGGTAGATTATGGCAGACGTGGTTTTTGACTCAGGCAGCGGGTCCAACGGTGTCACTTCGCAAGGTAAGAACGACCCCCTGTACTACTTGTGGGTGACATGCTGGTCGTGGTTGACGTCATCAGTGCCCTTGATATCGGTAGCAATATCGCTGTTGTCGTCCACTTCTGGAACATGGGTACGCTTGGGTCAAGTCGGGCAGTTTGTTCTTTTCTTATTCCTCGTTTGGCTGCTCCCGAAATCTAGCATGAAGGTGCTCAGATCGGAGTTGTCCGTCACTTCAAACGCTTCCGCGATGGCCGTTATTCACGATCCCGGCCAACTGCGGCGGCACATTGGCTCGAGCTTTTGGTCTCGTTGGTTGCGTGCGTTTCTTCCGAGAAAATCATTCGATCACGAATCCTTTCGGTTGGCGCCGGTTTTCATTATGGCGATCGTCCTTGTAAGCTGGGATCGTCAAACGGCGGGACATGTGTCGATCCTCTGGCCGATTGCACTGATTGCATTCATTGTCGTATTGATGTTCTTGGTTGCTCCGATTGGCGTGTCTCGTGTTCTCCGGATGCGCAAGTCTTAAGGTTTAGTGGAATGTTTTTCAACTGGAAACTTTTCAACTTTAACCTTGATAAGTTGTCGGCTGGAATGCCATGTGTATGACTACGCCTCGGTCCGAGATTGACGCATGTTGGTGGCCACCGGTCAGCCGCAGTCGTAGTCCCGCGCCCACCCCGAACTTGCACACGGGACTGGAAGGTGCATGCGACCAACCGGAATAGTCTATTTCTGGACAGGGGGGCCATCGTCTAGCCTGCGATCGTTCGCGCCATCGCGGCGTCCGGTGTCTTCGTCGGTCGTCGTTGATAGGCAGGTCAGTAGCTGAGCCCGCGATGAGCGTCTTCGCCTAAACCGTGTTCGCGGCCATCGACCAGTTCTTCTTCCAGATCGGTTCGTCGCGCGGCTGTGGCCGTCTCCGCCTCGGCATCCTCTTCCTGTTCCTTCTCGGCGGCGAGTTCAGTGTAGAACCGTGCGACATAGGCGTCGACGGAGTCACGCAGCGATTCACGAGTCAGCATCACGTCCGAGGCGGCGTCTTCGCGGTCGGGTGTGGTCATCAGGTGCCTCCATTGCCGGGTGATATCCCGCCAGGCCTCGACCCGAAGGTCGTTGCCGGCAGGTTGCTGGCCGAGCGGGGAGACAGCATCGGCGGTCGTGATTCCGTAGGTTTCACGATACGCCGCAGCCAGCCCGACAAGCTGATCCCACTGCCGCGCAAGTGCGGCATCCTCGGGACGTGCACCAAAACGCGCAAGCCACGCCGGTTGCTCCTGTACGACCTGGTCGCGCAGCTGTTCGGTCCGTGCGGTGATCTCCGCGTTCATGGTTGCCAGTCGTTCCAGCGGACCGTGGTAGTTCGCCGCGTGCGCGAGATCAGGTTGTGCCTGCCAGGGCAGCGCGGAGTGGTGCCCGTCGCCGGCGTCGTGCTGGCGGACAAGTGCGCTCACCAGCGCGATCCCAGTTGTCCGCGGGGCGGTGTTCTTGGCACCGGTCGTCGTCGCCGCGATCTGGCGGACGGCGTCGGTGAGCGCGGTGTCGGGGTCGAGTCCTGCGGTGGCACCACCGGCGGCGTGGCGCCACACGATGCCCCAGCGCTCCTCGGTCACGACAGCGTCGGGCAGGTGCGCGGCGACGATCTGCTGCCAGCGGCCGATCTGCTCGCCGGTCGCCGGGGCGATCCGGGCGGGCGCCTCGTAGGTTCCGACGTGGTCGTTGATGCGCTTGGCGAGCACCGCAGCCGGGTCGTCCGCCCAGCTGAATCCGCGGTCGTCGACGAGGTCACGCACGAGACGTTCGGCCTGCCACCCCCGGTCCTGGGCGCGCGCCAGCGCCGCCAGCGCCGCGGGCTCGGCACCGGCGTTGACCGCGTCCGGGACGTAGCGGGCAAGGACATCGAGGTAGCGGTCCTCGTCACCGTCGCGCGCCAGCAGCTCGTAGCGGCGGATGAGCACGTTCAACGGCTCGAGCGCAACCCGGTCCTCGGGGTGATCGAACTCGGCGAACACGTCGTCCGGCTCGGTGGTGTGAGCCGTCGATCGTGGCTTCGCGGGTGCGGATGACGCGGACGCTGGCGTCTGCCCGAAGGTGTCCCAGCGCTCGCTCAGGGTGCGCCAGGCGTGCGCCCTCGCGCCGTGACTGTCGGGTTTGCCGCCTAGCGGCGTCTCGCCCTCGATACGGAAGGTCTCGCGGTAGGCGGCGACGAGGCCGACGAGCTCGTCCCAGTCCTCGGCTGCGATCGGGTTCTCCAGTCGCGGCCCGAGGCTGGCCGTCCACTCCGGCTGGTCTCGAATCACCGCGGCGCGCAGCTGCTCGACGCGATCGGCGATCGCCTGGTTCATCTCGTACAGGTACTGCGCGTGCCCGGGGTGATGGCGGACGTGGGCGAAGTCGGGGCGGGCCAGCCACGGAACGGTGCGTTGATGAGCCTCACCACGCTCACCTCGGCGCTGCAGCTCGGCGGCCAAAGCCGCGTCGGCGTAGCGGTCATCCGGCATCGGATCCGGCACCACCGGACGCGCAGCGAGCTGGTGGCCGACGACGGTCAGCGCCGCGTCGATGTCGAACCCGGCCGCCAGCGCACCGGCGGCACGGTGCCAGATCGGGTCCCATTCCGGGTCTTCCACGGCCACGTGCGGGGCGATTGCGTCGACGATGCCGCGCCAGCGAGTGACATCCGCGGGTAGCGGAGGTGCAGTTGGCGAGGGTGGCTGACGGCGCTCAAGGTGCTTTCTGATCCGGGCTTGCAGCGCGGCGCCCGGGTTGTCGGCGTCGTCGAGCGACTGGCGCCAGCGCATCACGACGGCGACGAGCGGGTCGGGCTCCCAGCCGAGATCGTGGGCGTTGCGCAGCGTCTGGATCAGCGCCGGTTCACTGTCGAGATCGACGGTGGAGGGGGCGTGATGGGCGAGGATGGCGCGGTAGCGCTCGTCGTCGCGGTAGGTGGCGGTGTAGTTGTAGCGGAGAACGAGCGTGCCCATCGACACCGCTTCGTCCTGCGCCTCCCGCAACGTTTCGGTGGCCGAGACCTCGGCACCGGAGTGGTGCAGCACGCCGGTGAGCACGGACTCCGGGGACACTGGTTCGGGGGTTTCGAGGTGCTGGTCGATGACGTGGTGGTGGGTGACGACGTAGAGGTAGTTGCCGAGCATGGCGCGGGTGATGCCGGGGTAGAACTGCTCGCGGGTCATCGTCGGCGGCACCAGCAGGTGGGCGTTGCCGGTGCTGGTCATGCCCTGCACCCGGTTGATCGTGGCGACGTAGGCGAGCTCGACGTGCGCCTGGACGTATCCGGCCGGCAGCGTGATGGCAGCCTTGTGCACCCGGTGCTGGACGGTGATCTTGCCGGAGCGGTGTACGTCGGTGATGGTCCAGACGTCGCCGTTCTTGACGAAATCCTTCCCGCCGAACAGCGACAGCAGCCGTTGGTTGTGGCGGGTGACGACCCAGTCCCCGACACTGGCGGTGGTGGCATTGTGCAGCTCCACCTCCCGCCCGCGATCAACCAGGCCCCGGTTGAGGCGCCGTTCGCGGGCGTCGATGTTCAGGGCGACGGTGTCTTCGTTGGTCGGCACGATCAGCAGCGACTGCAAGCCGGCGTCGAGGTCGGCTTGCCAATGCGAGCGGGCGGCGTCGCGCATCGTCTCCAGCGACCCATCGGAGACCCGGCCCGACTCGAAGTAGTACTCGAGCCCCTTCGGGTTCGCGGCCCGAATCTGCAGCGACGCCGCAGCCTGCTCCCTGCGGTCGTCGCCGCGGAAGCGCACGATCTCCCTGAACCGCACTGCGCCGACGTCGTGGGCGATCAGCCGGATCGCGCCCCCGGCCTCGACTGCGGCCAGCTGGGCGTCGTCACCGATCAGCCGCACGTCGGCGCCGTGGGTCAGCGCGTACTTGACGACCTTGTGGAGCGTGTGGGTGCCGGCCATCGCCGCCTCGTCGACGATCACCAGGTCCCCGGCTTGCATAGGGAACGCGCGGTGGGCGAATCCAAACTTCAGTGCGGTGGTCAGCTGGTGCAGGGTGTGCGGCTTCGCCCCGATCGACGCACCCAGCTCTTGGGCCGCACGTGCTGAGGGGCCGAAGGCGTAGACGCGGTGCCCGGTGCGCCGCCACGCGGTGGCCAGGACCTTCATTGCCGAGGTCTTCCCGGCCCCGGCCGGCGCCAAGGCGAAGTGCAGGCGGCGCCCGGAGCGGGCGAACTGGCGCACCATCTCCGCCTGCCCGGCGTTCAATCCCTGACCGGCGAGGGCTTTCTCGACGGTGTCGGCACGTAGCCGGTGCCCGCCGCCGCGGCGCGCCCAGGCGACCAGGTCGCCTTCGGCGGCGAGGGTCGCGGTGGTGGTGTAGCGGGTCGAGTTGTGCTCCACGAACACCGACTCGCCGTCCCTCCGACGCAGCGAGGCCGGCTCGGTGACCGCGGTCGGCCCGACGAGGGCGAGGGTGTCGGGCTGGGCCAGGACGGTGTCGACGACGTCGACGACCAGCTGTCCCCGCTTGTCGACGGGCATCCGCAGGTGCGCGGACTGGCGGTGGGCTTCGGCGGCGAGGTTCCACCAGGAAAAGTGCGCGTAGTTGTCCGACACCACCTCCCGCGTGACCTGGGCGAGTTTCGCGATGTCGACCGCATCCGGCTCGGCGCGTCCGCTGAGGAACACCGTCCGGCTCAGCGCGTCGAGGACCTCGGCGGCAACGATGCCAAGCGCGTGCTCGCGCCACGCCGCGAGGTGCTCCGGCAGCGTCTTCGGCGGTTGCTTGCCGGGGCGGTTGTCGTACTGGGCGGCCCGGTCGATGGCGAAGATGTCCTTGGGCGTCGGCTCCTTCCCGTGTTTGGCCCGGAACTCCACGATGCGTTTCGCCCGGGCGGCTTCGAACTGACGATGCCGCTGGGAGAACAGCTTCACCAGCTCGACCGGAATCCCGTCGAGCTGCCACACCGGGCGTTTCATGTCGACGCCTTCGGCGCCCCGCTGCACCCAGGAGGCGCCCTGTTCGCGGAACAGGTCGCGCAGGCGGTTGTCGAAGTACTCCGACGCGGTGACGGTCGCGGCCAGCACGGTGCGGCCGTCGAGGGCGGTCCATTCACCGTCGTCGCTGCGTTGCACCTTCGAGGAGATCAGGGCGTGGATGTGCAGGTGCGGATCGGAGGCGCGGGAATCCCAGTGCTCGAACAACGCCGCGACGATGCCGTTGACGTCGACCTGCGCTTCGCCCATGTTCCCGCGGCGGGTGAACGCGACGTTGTCCTCCACCCAGGACAACGTGTCGCGGGCGGCTTGGCGGACCATGCCGGCGATCAGTTCCCGCTCCGCGGGTTGCGCCATCGCCCACGCAATCGACACCGACTTGTCCGGCGTGAACACCATCTCAAAACCCGACACCGCCGACTTGAGATCGCGCTTCTGCTCCGCAAGCCACTCGTTCAGCTCCGTGTCGCCGGCAGGGCCTCTACCATCGTGGGCTTTGCGGTAAGCCTGCAGCTGCACCCCGCGACGCAGCTCGGCACGTTCCTGCGCGGAGATCGGCGCGCCGACTGGACGTCCGTGCAGGCGGTTGTGGTCTTTGTACGCCTGCGACACCTGGGAGCGCAGATGATCCAGCGCCGAGTACTGCGGGAACCGGCGCCCCAGCCGAGTGGCGTTCAATGCCTCTGCGGCGGTGGCGCCGCCGGCGATCATCTCGGCTTCGATGGCGTCGGCGTGCGGGTTCCGGCCCTCGCCGAAGAGGGCGTCCATCTGGGCAGGGGTGACTGCGCCGGAGAGTCCTAAGTGCTCTGCTCCAGCGCCGAACCATTGGCCTGCCGGGTAACCACGGGAGAGGTAGTAGTCACTTAACAGCTCGCCGGGTGCGAGCTCACGGCTGCGATCGGCGCACGCCACCGTGTTCGTGAGATACACATGACCACCAGGGCTCAGCTTCCGCAAGCCCATCATGTCCACACCAGACTACGCCCAAAAGGCAGCGGCGCCCACCCGGTTCAGAACGTCTGCAAGACGTGCTGTGTGCGGGGTAGGGGGCAGGCTGGGTGAGGTGGTGGCGGTGGCGTGGTTGGCGGGGTGAGTGGGGGGCGGGGGAAGGTGCGGGGTGCGGTGTGGTGGCGGGCGGGGTGCGGTAGGTGGGCGGGTTGGTGGGGCGTGGGTGTGGTGAGCGAAATTTCGGGTCGAGTGCCGGCGCCTGCACTAAGGCGCCCCGGCGCCGTCTGCCGGCGCCTGCGCGGTCCCCGGCTGTGCCGACACGCCAAAGCGGCCGCCGATCCGGAGATCGGCGGCCGCTGTCGTGTGCGGACGGTCGTTAGGCCCAGCGGTCGTCGGTGAGGTAGGTCAGCTCAAGGCGGGTGGCGGCCGCCACGGTTTCGACCGTGAAGCTGCACGGGGCAGGCAGCTTTCGGATGTAGCTGATGAGTAGCTCCCGCAGGTCGGTGGTGACGGCGGCGGGTTCGTCGGTCGGGTTCGTGTCGGCGGCGGCTAGCTCGCGGTCGATGTCGGAAAGAATGTCGTGGAAGGTGCGCACGGTGGCGGCTCCTGGTTCGAGGGGCGGGGGCACTCGGTCGGGGGTGGCCCCCGCCGTGTGGCGGGTGGTCAGGCGACGGCGGCGAGTTCGCGCGACAGGCTGAGCGCGGACAGCGGCGGCATGTCGCGGTCCCGGCACATCTCGCACCGGTTGTCCGTGCTCGGGGTGCGCTGCTCGCTGGGGGTGCGTTCGATGTTGCACGCCACGCACAACCCGCCCGGCGCGACCGGGAGCAAGGCAAGCCGCTCGTAATCCTCATCGGACAGGGCGTAGCCGGTCAGGTCGGTTGCGGCGTCGCTGCTGTCGTCCAGGTCGGCGTGACGCTGCCGCTCCTGCTCGTAGACGTCCACCCCGCGCTCGTCCTTGTGGACGAAACCGGCGGTCGGGATCGCCTGCTCAATCTGCCGCCACTGCTCGTCATACCGGGCTTCCACCTCCCCGACGACGTAACGGCCCTCCGCCTGCTTCTCGATCGGCTCGCGCCCGGCCTTCGCCGTGCTCATGGCCTTGGTCTTCTCCTCGGCGGCGGGCGTGGCAACCGGCGCGGTGCCCTCGGCTGCTGCGGCAGGCTCGGCCGGTTCCCCGGTGACGGTGTGCTCCCCGGGCACGGGGCGCTGCGTTGACTCGGCTTCCCGGCGGCAGGCATCGGAGCAGTACCGCATCTCGGGGAGCCCGGCGAGGTTGCCGTCACAGTTGCCGCACCGGTGGATGTCACCGGAGGTGGCTTCGGTGGTCTGCTGCCGGGCGGCGGTGCGGGCGCGCGCGTGCTCGGCGCGGGCCTTGCTCGCGTACACGCACGCCAGGACGAGCGTGCGCAGGTCATCGGAGAGGCCGGGCCAGAGAGCGTGAGCGGTCTGGATGGCTTCGACGATGGCAGAGTGCGTGGCGCTGGGGTTCTTGAGCAGCGTGGCGCACGTGGTGAACGCGTGCTGCTGGCTGCCGCCGGTAGCGGCGTTGAGCCACCGCAACCCGTTGAGCGCGTCGGCGATACGCGGCGGGGTCTCGCGCAGCATCACCGTCACGTCGTTGACCTCGGTCACGGCGACGGCCCGGCGGGTCTCGCTGCTGTAGACGCACAGGTTGATCAGCTCGCGCTCGGTCTCGCCGTAGCTGTCCCACTCGGTGTGAGCGGTGCGCACGGCGGCGAGGACGTCACCGTTGATCGCGGCGTCGGTGTTGAGGAGGGTGGCGCACGCGGCGAGGATCGCGGGCGGGTTCTCGCCGCTGTCGGTGAAGGCGGCCCGTAGCTCGGTGAGGGCGGTCCGGACGCGTGGCGGCTGCGCCTGCAATGCCTGCACGGCGCGGGTGATGCTAGGGAGGTGCTTACGGTGAATGGTCGCAACCATGAGAGTTGATCCTTACGTGTTGAATGAGTTCGGCTATCGGGTTTGCGGTCCCGATCACCTTGCGATGTCAATATTACCGCGCGGCTGTCGTCTATTCCACGCGAAATGGGGTTTTCATGTGACTATTTTGGGCAATTCAACGGGCCTATTTGTTGTCCCATGTGTGACTTACTGTCCGGCTCGCCTTCGGGTGATCACGCGCGCGCTGAGGGCGGCTGCGGGGCGCCGTGGTGCTGCTGGTCGGCGAAGTAGGAGTGACCACGAGCTGAGTGGGTGGTGGGTGGCCCCGAAGCAACCGGGGCAGGCCCCCGGCCTGCCCTTAATGCCTGACCTAGGGAGTAGGGGCCCCGAATGCAAGGGTGGGGCCTCGAAATATTTTTGGCCACGCTTTTCGGTCAAAAATATTTCGGGGTGCCCTTGCATTTGGGGGGACGACCGATACAATTTCGGGGCCACCCACCACCCGCGGACGTAACCGATCCATCTCACGGGTGCGTCCCTGCCGGTGCTCTGGATCTAAGCGGCTGACCAGCGGAAACGGTTTCCCCCGTGGCCGGCACGGGTGTGATGGCCTGCGGGTATGCTCGTCGTAGCGCTCCGCGGGCCTACGTGTCCCTGAGTCGGAGCGTCAGCGGGCCGCCGCGAGTTTTGCGGCTTGCCACTTCGGTGGCGTGGCCCTTCGGGGCTGCTGCGGCGGTACCGCGCCCTTCTCCTCGCTCGCCGGCTGTCGTCGTGAACACGGTCGACGCTGTCGGTCGCCTTGTCGGCGGTGCGAGCGCTGCCCCGCCGGTGTGACGCGGTGACGCCGGTGCCGCGGGTAGGTTGGTGGATAGAACCGCAGCCCTCCCCCGCGGGAGGTGCGTCATGGTTGAACGTCACACAACACGTTCCAAGCGGAAGCGTCGGTCGTCGGCGACGCTGGAGCGGCTGGAGGCAGCGCGGCGCCGCCGCGTCGAGCAGCTGGAGCGCGAACGCGAGAACGAGCGGCGTGTTGATGCGGCGCTGGGCCCGTTCGCGGAGGCGGTGACGGCGATCGAGGCGGTGGAGCGCCGGCGTGCGGACCGCATCGGCGCGCTGGGCGCGCAGCTGGAGCGGAAGCTTGCCGAGCTGGACCGGCAGCGCGCGGCGAAGGTCGCGGAGTTCGAGCGGGCGGCCGAGCAGGTCCGTGCAGATGCGGAGATGGAGATCGGCGAGTGGCGGGCGGTGATGGCGACCGCGGTGGCCGAGATCCGCGCGGCGGATGTGGGTGCGGCGGAGACTGCGGCGTTGCTGGGAATCTCGGCGAAGGTGGTCACTGCCTTGTCGCGGATCGCCGCGGCAGCGTCGGAGGTCGGCCAGCGGAGCGACGCGGACTCCACGCGCGCGGAAGCAGGGGACGCGGCAACTTTCGGTGATGAGCGGGCTGCCGAGGCGCCCGCGAACGAGTAGGTCGAGCCATCCGAACGAGATTCAGGGGTGGATGTTCCGGCAGACTGATTCGGCCGGGCACCCCGGGCACGAGAAGAGGGGCGGTGGCACAGTCAGGTGCCACCGCCCCTCTCGTGGTGTCGGCGAGTTAGCGCGTCGCGGTCGGCTGGTTGGCCTGCTGCTGGGCGAGACGCCGGGCTCGGCGGGCCAAGGTGGCGCGTCTGCGGCGCTGGTAGTAGACGATCATCGCGGCGATGCCGCAGCAGAACGGGATTCCGACGGCCCACTGGCTGGCAGTGCCGCCTTGATCGGCGCCGGGGAAGTGCCCGATGAACAGGTAGCCGGGCAAGGTGACGGCGCCGAGGATGGCGCCGCGGTGGTAGCGGTGGGCGAGGTTCGGTTTGATTCGGTTGCGGCTGAGGTAGGCGACGCCGCACCCAATGAGCGCACCGAACAGGACGGCGCCGGGGAGGGCGAGCAGGCCGGCGGGGCCGGTGAAGGGCGTGACGAGGAGTCCGATGTAGCCGAAGGGCTGGATGCCGAGGTAGAAGCCGGTGCCTCCGGCGAGGACGAGCCCGGGGATCGTGACGCCGTAACGATTGCTCATGTTCCGAGCGTAGGACGATTCTCCTACCCTAAAGGGTGATTTCCGGCCCAGGGCACGAAGTATCCGCTCGGGCGCGACACGGCTCTTCGTCGGCGCATCGGATCGGGTGGACGTCGTGTTGTGTGCGGCGGGCATGGTGATCTCCGGGGTGCGGTGTGTGGCATGGGAAAGGCCGGGGCCAGCCGTCAGGCTGGCCCCGGCCTTCGGGGTGGTGCCCGGCCGGAGGGGAAGTCCGGCCGGACACCGGCTCTCATCAGAAGGGCGGCTCGTCGCTGAACCCGCCGCCGGCGGTCGCGCCGACCAGGTCGCGCTCGGCGGCCGGGCCCCACGGGTCGTCGGCGGGGGCCGCGCCGGTGTGGGTGCTGGTGACGCGGTCCGAGTTGGCCTTCGCGTTCTTGGTGACCGTGGTGGTGGCGTAGCGCAGCGACGGGCCGATCTCGTCGACGGTCAGCTCCATCACGGTGCGCTTGTCGCCTTCCTTGGTCTGGAACGAGCGCTGCTTGAGGCGGCCCTGGACGATGACGCGGGCGCCGCGGGTCAGGGACTCGGCGACGTTTTCGGCGGCCTGCTGCCAGATGGTGCAGCGCATGAACAGTGCCTCGCCGTCCTCCCATTCGCTGGTGGCGCGGTTGAAGGTGCGTGGGGTGGAGGCGACGGTGAAGTTCGCGACCGGGGTCCCGGTCTCGGTGAAGCGGAGTTCGGGGTCGGCGGTGAGGTTGCCGATGATGGTGATGGTGGTGTCGCCGGCCATGGTGTGTCTCCCTGGTGCTCGTTGGGGTGTGGAACGCGGCGCAGCTGAGCACGCGGCGGCCGGGGGTCGCCTTTAGGCGACGTCCCCGGCTCGGCTCATCCGCCCGCGCGCGAACCAGCTCGCGCGCGACTGGCATCGGAGCTCGGCAGGGTGAGGAGGCTGGTTCACCCGGGCGGATCGGGCCGGGCTTCGGGGACGCACTGCCCCTGGCCGGGGTGTGCTTACCTTCGGGCGATCCACGACCCGGCGAGCCGGGCGAGGCCACCGCCGGTGACAACGCCCCACCCGTCATGCCATCCATCCACGACGACTCCGCACCGGGCCGGTGACTGCCGACCGATGCCCTCGCACTGACCGCACGGTCGCGCGGCGCGAACAGCGAGAGGGGTGGGCGTCACGCCTGGTCGGTCGCGGGCTCGCTCAGGAGCGTGCGGCGGGCATCATCGCTGGCGTTCTGGAACACGTGATGGACCTTCGACGGCGCGATTGCGTGGGCGAGGACGGTCGAGAGTAGGCTCGCCAGGGGTTGTTCGGGGTCGGTGTGCTCGAGCGCGATCCGCGCGACGGTTCCGTCGCCACGGAGGTAGGAGTAAACCGCGACGACGGTGGCAAGCTGGCCGGCAATGGGATCGCAGCTGTGGCGCCACAGGTGTAGGACCAGGTTTTCGGCGGCCAGGCGTGCCGCGTGGTCGGGTAGGGCGAGCAGGGCGTCGCGGAACGCGGGCATGGCGAAGGTCGCGGCAAGATCGATGATGTCGGCCTCGTCGGTGGGCAGCTGGCCGTGGCCGGCGGCGCGGATCGCGGCGTCGGCGCGATCCAGCCGGACGTGCGCGGCCAGGTGCCAGGATTCGTCGATGGCGGCGGATTCGGTGGCGTGGGCGATGCGGGGGTGCAGCCGTGCGCGGAGCGGCTCGGGGACCGGGGTGAACCGCGCCGCGAGGGTTGCCCGACTGTCGGCGATGGAGTGTCCGGCGGTGACTGCGGCGGCCGCGGCTGCGGTGGCTGCGGGGTCGGGCAGGACACCGGTGCGGTTGGTGTTGCGGTAGGAGCGCCAGCGCGCGCCTTCGGCGATGTCCGGCACGTGCACGATGTCGACGTCGGTGAATCCGTGGTCGGCCAGCGCCGTGATGATGGCCTCGATGTCGGCGCGCAGCGGCAGCGAGTCAACGCCGTCGGTGCCGACGACGACACCGGTCATGCAGAGGACGGGCAGATCGGCGCATTGCCGGTTGAAGTGCTGCGCGCAGCCTTCCGGATCGTGGGCGAGGTGGGCGAGGTCGATTCGGGCGAGCGGGCCGCTGCTGGCCGAGCCGGTGTCCTTTGTGAGCGTGGCGATCAGCACGAGGGAGTCTTCGGGCATGAAGCAGAGCAGCGCCGGGATGCTGGCGACTACGACGCTGGTGTCGGCGGGAGTGAGCGGCATCGACGATCGTCCTTTCGGAGAAGAGCGAGCACGGACTGTCGGTGAGGACTGGGCTGGGGAGAGCGGCGGCAGAGTTCGGCGTGCAGGGTCCGTGTGGCGGGAGGCTGGGATGAACCCGTCGGCGGTGAAAACAGTTGTCAGCTATCGGTGGAGGTAGTCAGAGTTGCTCGCAACTGCTGTGCGACGTCTGCGATGTGGGTGTGCAGAGTGGCGAAGTCGACGCTCTCGCGCATCCAGTGGTGGACCAGCCGGGTGAGCTTCGTGGGGTGCGGACCGCGCTGGATGATGAGCCCGGCGACGCTGCTGTCCTTGCGCAGGAGTGCGGTGACGGCGGTCAGCGCGGTCATCGTGGGTGCGTATCGGTCGGAGGCGTGTCGCCACAGGTGCAGCCATAGCGCCTGGGCAGCCCCGCATCGCTGTTCGGTGTCCTGGATGAGGTGGATGTCGCGGAGGAGAAAGCTAGACAGGGCAGCGATCAGTTCGGCGATCTCGTGCTGGTCGGTGGGGAGCTGGCCGTGGGTGGCGGCGGTGACCGCATCGTCGATCTGCTGCAGGCGTCGGCGCAGCTGGGGGAAGTCACCGGCGAGTTCTTCGGCTTGGACGTCCTCGGCGATCGGGTCGGCCAGGCTTGCAATGCTGTCGCGAATGTCGGCGGTCGCGGGAACGAATTGGGTGAGGAAGGCGTCGCGGTTGCTGTAGACGCGGTTGCCGTGGAGTACGCGATTGGTGGTGGCCGGGGAGATGGCGGGGTCGGGCAGGGTGCCGGTGTGGTCGGCGACGTCGTAGCAGGACCAGGGAGCGCCGGCGGTGAAGGCCGGCACGTGCAGGAGTTCGATGTTGACGAATCCGGCCTCGCGCAGCCGGTGGGTGAGTTCGTGCAACTGAGCCCGGTAGGGCAGATCGTTGGTGTCAATGGTGTTGTCGTGGACGACGGCGCCGATGAGGCGCTGGACCGGCTGGTCGCCCAGCGCGCGGTTGAGGTCCGCGACGATCACGCGGGGCAGCCGCATGGCCAGGTCGAGGTCGAATCGGGTGATTCGGCCCAAGCGGACGGTGCCGTCGGCATGCACGACTGCGGCGACGATCACGAGGGAGTCGGTGGGGACGAACCCGATCAAGGCGGGGATGGCGGCCAAGAGACCCTCGTCGGTCAAGGAAATCGGTTCGGGCATCAGGGAACCTCGCTGACTACAGTGGACGAATGGTGCCGATGGGAAGGACGTGGCGGCTGCCCGGGGGCCCGACCGGCCACTGGTGGGTCGGCGACGTCGCCGGGGAATCGACGGCGGCTGTCGCCGCACGAGCGCCCGTTCCGGCAACGAACAAGGGCGTGGGCGACTGGAGCCGGAGGTCACCGGCCGAGTTCGGCGCGCAGCGTGTGCGCGGCGGTGTGGGCGATCCACGGCGGTGAGGGCCGTCGGACGTCCCGGCCGGAGGCGGGAATGAATCCGTTGACCGCGACGCTCCAGAACTCCAGCCAGGGTTCGGCGTCGGTGCGTTCGCTGCGGTAGATCACGCGCACGTCCTGCCCGTCGGCACGGCGGGCGTGCGCGGTGATCCGGATCGCGACGCGCAGGCGGTTGCGGCGCTGTGCGGGCTCGTCGTAGAGCAGCGAGACC
This sequence comes from Amycolatopsis bullii, assembly GCF_014654205.1. Classification (GTDB taxonomy): domain Bacteria; phylum Actinomycetota; class Actinomycetes; order Mycobacteriales; family Pseudonocardiaceae; genus Amycolatopsis; species Amycolatopsis plumensis. Next base: position 82,640 of record NZ_BNAW01000030.1, on the reverse strand, counting down.
GGTGTCGCGGGCAGCGCGCGGCACAGTTCGACGAGGACGCCGCGCGCGAGGTTCCAGGCGCCGTAGTCGCCGAGGCTGCCGCGGTGGGGGATGTTGCAGGCGACCGACTCGGGCAGCAGGTAGGAGCGGCTCCAGTCGTAGGCGGTGAGCCACAACCGGTCCTCAGGCATGGTCGGCCACCGCCGTGTTCGCCTCGGCGAGCGCGCGGGTCACGCAGTTGTCGGTGAAGCGGCGCCGCTCGTCCTGCAGCTGCTCAGGCCACGTGCCTGCGTCGGGTTCGAGGATGTTCCAGGCGGCGGTGAGCGCGGCGTCGGTGCAGAGGCCGTCGGGGTCGAGGTAGGGGTAGACGTTTTCGACGACCCGGCAGGCTTCCACGAGACTGGAGGGGAAGCAGGTGTTCCAGACTGCGGTGATGAACGCGGTCTTGTGCCGCCGGATGCGGGCGAGGTCGTCGAGCCAGGTTCGAGGTTCCGGCGCGAGTCGGCGGCCACCGAGTTCGGTTTCGATCAACCGGCAGGCCCGGGCGTAGGCGGATCCGGTGTCGTTGTACGGTGCGCTCTGGGCGGTGGTTGCGGTCATGGCGTGCCTCCGGGTCGGGTGGGTGAACCCGACCTCCCGGAGCACACCGGGGATCCTCGGGCGCCTGGCACCGTGCGGGGCGTGGCGCGGGAGCCGGCGCCCGAGGGTCCGGGTGTGCTGTGCTGGCGGCGGTCGTCCGCACCGGCCGGCGTGCCTGATCGCGGCTACGGTCAGTCGGCGGGCGGCGGGGAGGTGCGGTCCCCCTCTTCTTCCAGCGCCTGTTGGGTCCGGCGCACGAAGTCGAGCAGTTCGGCCCGGGTGCCCTCGACGGTGACCACCGTGATGTTGCGGTCATCGGTCAGGACGAGGGCGAAGTCGCCGTCGGCGCACAGCTGGACGCCGGCTTCGTCGCCGGGGCGTGCCAGCGTGACGTCGCATCCGGCGGGGATACCGGCGTAGTCGCTACTCATCGTCGGTCTCTCCCTCGGACTCGGTGGCGTCGGCGGGTGCTGTGGTCGAACTCGCGAGTGTCCGGTGCTGGATGCGGATGTCCCGGAGCGTCTGCGGAGTCGGTGCGGGGTGGGCGTTCTCGGTCACGTAGCGGATCAGGGTGTCGACTGGCTGCGGATCGTCGTGTGTCAGGAGGGCCAACGCCGCGTAGGTGTCCTCGTCGAGGGAATCGAGGTCAACGTCGGGGACGTGCCACTCCCAGGTCGGGAAGGCGTACCGGCCGCCGGCGTCGGGCCGGAGGCGCTCGACGGCGGGACCGCTTGTCGGATCGGTGTCGTCGTGGAGTGCGTCGTCGTCGGTGACGATCAGGTCGTCGCCGTCCCATCGGAAGCGCAGATGGTCTGAAGTGGCTTCGACGGTGATGGCGATCCACTCGGTGACGACACGACGAAACCGCGGCGTCACGGTGTAGTAGCGGCGGCCGTCTCCACCGTCGGCCGCGAACGTCGGCTCGCCCAGTTGCGCCGGGAAGTAGGGCTGGTCGTCACAGTCCTCCGGTCGTCCGATCGGCCAGGGGCGGTTCGGCACGTCGATGACGGTGCGGACCGGGTGGACGTACTCGCGGGCGGTCTCGTCGCGTCCGTGCCAGCGGACCGGTTCGTTGCGGCGGCGCAGGACACCGAGCCCGCCCTCAGCTGTAGCGCCCGCGGGCCGGCGAGAGGAAGCGGGCCCGGCGGCGCGACCGAGAACGCCGGGCAGAGAAGGTGCGGACATCGGGATTCCCTTCAGCGGGCGCAGAACGCGTGATGGATGGCGCGGACGAGCGGGAACCGGGAACGGCACCGGCGGCAGGAGACCGCGGCGGGGTAGCGCAGTTCCGGCGGTGCGGGAGCCGCACCGGGCGATGCCGCTGGTGGGGTTTTGGTGTCGTAGCGGGGGTTCCACGGTGTGCGGTAGGTGGTGCGCTGCGAGCTGTCCCAGCGGATCGTGATCGACCAATCCGGTTCGGTCAGGTCGCCGTCGCGGAACCGGATGGCGACGGTCTCGACGCGGTACCGGCGATGCCAGTACCCGTCCCAGTAGGTGCCGCCGACCTGGCGCGGGCCGATTTCCTCGAGCACCGCGCGCATCCGTTCCCGGTGACGCCACAGGCGGGTCTGCGCGGCGTCGAACGCGCGTAGCTCGTGCGGCGGAGGTGCCCAGAGACAGGCGCAGGGCTGCGGGTACCACAGTTCGGGCTCGTCGCCATCCGACGGCTCGATGGGGTAGTCGCGGTCGCTTACCAGGAATTCGCCGTCGCCGCCGCAGTCGCGGCAGCCGATGAGGGCCCACAGCCCGCGCAGGTGGGTTTGACGGTATCCCTCGGGAACGTGGATCGTCGGTTCCGTCATGTGCACCTCCGTGAACGGTCGGTCATCTGCGGGCGGGGCCGCCGGTGGTGAACGGGGCCTCGCATGCACGGCGCGGCCCGGGCCGACGACCGCCAGACGGGAGGTCGGGTTCCGTGGCGAGGTCCGGGCCGCTCCGTGCTTTTCTGGTGACCGGGCGCGCCGCGCGGCGTCCCGGCGAGGTCGGCAGCTGGCTACTTCTCGTGCGGGGCGTCCAGGATCGGCGCGAAGTGGGCGCAGACCACCGGTTGCCGTTGCCGGGCCTGGGAAATCACGATGTCGATGGCGTCGCGCAGGCAGGTGCGGACGGCGTGGTGGCTGGGACGGCGCGCCGGGTGGTGATGGACCACGACCGGGTCGAGAGGCCGCTGGCGCTCGCGGTGCTCGCCGGCGTGCTCGCGTTCTTCGACGCTGGACAGCGTGGCGACGAACCCGATGTCGGGCTGGAAGGCGATGTGCAGGCGCGCCCAGGGCAGCCAGCCGTCACCGGCCGACCGGCCGAGGTTCCAGTACGCGGTCGCGGTGTGGCCTTCCCGGCGGATGACGGGGTCGGGATGGGGCTCGATCGCCGAGACGATGACCGGGTCGGCCGGTGCGGCGGGTTCGGCGTCGTGCGGGCGGACGTCGGTCTTGTGGATGGTGAACCCTGAGCCGGGGCGCTCGCCGGCGATGGCTACGCACATGCCCTGGTCTTGCACGACCGTGCCCGGCTGTTGCACCCCGTCCCAGGTGAAGTCGACGCGGTCGCCTTCGGTGTAGCGGTGCTGAAGCATGGGCAGCCAGCCCGCGGGGATCAGGTGGGCGGGGATGAGGGCCTTTTCCAGGTCGGTGCTGTCCGGTTGCCGCTGCCAGAGCCAGACCAGCTCCGGTGTGCCGGGGGCGGCGGGATCTGATGGCGCGGTTTCGGGCATGGCGGGTCTCCTTCTCAGCGGATGGTGAGTCGTGGTCGGGGTGCCGGGCGGTCGGTGAGGATGCGGGGGTGTTCGCGGCCTGCGGCGATGCCGTCGCGGATGGTGGTGGCCAGTTCGGGGGTGTCGAAGTCGGCGACGCCGAGGTGGTGGCGGGCGGCGTTGGTGAGGTGGTGGGTGATCGCGGCGGCGCTGATCCAGCCGTTGCCGTGCAGTTCGCCGAGGGCCGCGGCGGCGGCGTAGACGGTGATGTGGCGGTGGCCTTCGGTGGCGGTGGCGACGTTGCGGCACTCCGCGGTGACGGCGGCCTGGACGTAGGCGCTGACGCGGCGGCTGGTCGCCGGAAGCGGCGGTGGTAGCTGATGGGCGGCCGGTAGCGGTGCAGGTGGTGGGGTGAGGGCGGTGACGAGCCAACTAGGCAGGACAGCGACCGGAAGACCCCAGGTGACGGCGTAGGGCACCGGCACGCCGTGGACGGCGGCGACGGATCCTGGGGCGGTGATGAGCGCGCCGGGTCCGCGGGTGTCGACGTGCCAGCCGAGCCCGCGGCCGCGGGCGCCGACGGTGCTGCGCAGCCGCGACCCGGACGGCCGGGAAAAGTACCGGTGTTCGCCGCCGCGGGGGGTCGCGACGGTGAACGTGTTCACCGGGTCGGGTTCGCCGGTCTGCTGGGCGAGCAGGGCGAGGACGTCGCGGCCGTGGGTGATGCCGCGGCGGGACCAGTGGATGGGGATGGGTCCGTGGGCGGCGTCGAGGTCGAGCACGAGCAGACCCGCGGGTCCGCAGGCGATGCCGACGTTGTGCCTCGGGTGGCGGCGCCACCAGCGGCGGATGCGGTCGGGATCGCAGGTGGCTCGCTGTTGCCAGTCGGGAATGGCGGGCCGCTTGCTGCGCGGGGCGAGCGGGAACACCGGCCATCCGCGCCCGGCGGCGCCCAACGCGGCTGCCAGCAGGCTGTTGGTGGCGGGGACGAGCGCCGGCGTCGGCGTAGTCGTGGTGGTCATGGCACCGGCTCGGCCGAGACCGGGGCTGGGACGGGGTCGATGACCATGACTGCGGCGTTGTCAGTGCCGCCGAAGTACCGGGTGGCGAGTGTCAGCCTGTTCGCGCACGCAGCTGGGCCGCTGAACGTGCGGCACGCGCGGACGAGGGAGGCGTGCGGGACGGGTTTGTGGACGCCGTCGCTGGTGAGGACCAACCGGTGGCGCGGCCCGTTCGTGGTGACGTGGCCGAGCGAGTCGTGCTCGGCGGTGGCCACGGAGCTGGTCACGACGTTGTCCCGCCGGGCGGCCAGCTCCTCGAGGTCCTGCGGCCGGTCGCAGTAGTGCTCGGCGAGGCTGTCGCGCAGATGCTGTCCTTCGGTGTGGTCGACGGTCAGCGGGGTGAGGACGCCGGAGTCGGGGTCGTATTCGTAGGCGCGGCAGTCCCCGACCCACGCGATGTCCCACCCGCCCCCGTGCTCGCGCGGGCGCGGGGCGGCGACGACCATGACGGTGTCGCCGTCGTGGATGGCGGCGAGGGTGCCGGTGGCGGCGAGCAGCCCGGCGACGGCGCCGCGGTCGGCGGCGACGTAGGCGGCGGTGTCGGCCGCGCTACCGGCGGCGTGCACGGCGAGCGGGGAGTCGCCGATGCCGTCGGCCAGGGCCCAGCCGTGGCGGGCGCCGACGAGGGGGACGTGGGTGCCGGTGGCGTCGGCCTGGTGGGTGCGGCCGCCGATGCGTAGCGCCGTTCCGGGCAGGTAGGTGGGGTGGTCGGCGGCGTAGCGGCGGTGGTGGCGGGCCAGGGCGCGAGCGTCACGGTGGGATTCGGCGATTTCAGCCCAACCACATCGGCAGGTGACGTGAGTCCAGCACGGGCCGGGCGGCAGCGGGGCGTAGGGCCAGACGGGGTGGTGTCCGGCGGCGTAGGTGCTGGTGCGGTGGATGGTGTCGAGGACCGGCGGAAGGTGCGGATGCATCGAAGTGAACTCCGTTCACGCGCGGGCTCGCGGCGAGCCCGGCGGGAGGCGAGGACGACGGGAAGTGGCAGGAAGCTGGGGCGGGCCCGGCAGCGCAGCGCGCGGGCCCGCCCCAGGGGAGGAACCGGGTGCGGCCGACTGTCTGGGCTAGATCGCGGGGCCTGTCAGCTCCGCCTCGACGTTGGTGTCCTGCTTGACCGGCTCCGGACCGGTGCCGTCCGCGGCGTCGCCATCGGCGTGGTCGGTCTCCGTGTCGTTCTGGTCGTCTGCGCCCGCGCTGTCGACGTCGTCGACCACGGCGGTGGGGTCGTCGGCGGGGTCTTCGACTTCGGCGTGGTCGGCGTCGTCCGGGGCCTCGGCTCCGTCGGCCTCGTCACCCTCGGCGGTGGTGCCGCCGTCGCTGGTGGGGTCGGTGGGGAGGTCGCCGAGCTGCGCGGCGATGACCTCTTGCTCGGTTTCGGGGTCGACGACCTTCCGCTCGACGTCGGAGGCCGGGTAGCCCCAGCCGATGATCGCGGCCATGTACTCCCGCGCGGAGCCCCACGGGTTGCGCCAGGTGTTGCGGGAGAGGTCCGCCTCGATCGCGCAGAGGGTGAGGAACAGGTCGTAGAGGGTGGCTTTCCCCGCGGTCGGGGCCTTGGCGACCTTGGCGGTCAGGTCAGCGAGCGTGGCCCCCACCTGCAGGCCGATCAGCTTCATGGCCAGCGGGTGGTTGCGCTCGAACGCGCGCCGCAGCGCGTAGCCGCCGTGGGCCTTCTGCAGGGCGAGGAACATCTGTGCGCCCTGCGGTGCGGTCTTGCGCTGCACCAGGTCGGCCAGCCATTCCCGGCGCGGGGCTGCGGAGGCGTCCCAGTCCTTGTTGTTCTGGATCACCCACTTGCGGATGATCGCCGCCTTCCGGCGGTCGAGTTCGGCGGCGGCGTGGGCGGCGCGCGCGGCCGCGACCTCATCGGCCTGCTCGGCCGCGTCCTCGTCGTCGGAGGACTCGTGGTCGTTGGGTATGCCGGTGCTGGTGGGCGCGGGGGTGAAGTCCGCGCGGCTGGCTGGGGCGTAGCTGAGGGCGTGACCGTGGGCGAGGAAGTCGGCGCAGCCGTAGACGGCCACCGGGATCTGGTTGCCCTGCTCGTCGTGGTGGTCGGTCTCGATCCAGGCGCCGTGCCCCGGGCAGGACGCGTGGTCCTCGGCGGTCAGCTCGGTGTGTGGCTCGTGTTCTGGGGTGGGGCGCAGCCGGTCCAGCGAGCGCGCGTCCCCATGGTGCCCGGCCAGGCTCGTGTCGAAGATCGTGACGTCCGCGGCGGTCAGTTCCTCGGTGAGGTCCTCGGTCAGGGCTGCGAGCCGCTGCTGGTCGGCGCGTTCGGTGCGCTTGCGCTCGGCGAGTTGGGCGAAGTTGTTCGGCGCCGTACGCGCGGTGAGGATGAGTTCCTTGGCGGTGTCGGTGTCGCCGGCTTCGTCGAATTCAGCGATGACCGCGGCCTGCAGCAGATCCAGGTCGTAGCGTTCGCTGGCCTTGAGCGCCAGCTCGCTCTGCCCGGCTCGCAGGACGTTCTCGACGTAGGTTTTGCCCTTCCTGCCCAGCGCGAGCTTGCGGGCGATCCCGGCGGGCTTGAGGTTGAACGCGGCGAGCTGCTGCAGCGCGCGAGCGGTGTCGGCCAGGGTCAGGGACCTGCGCAGGGCGGGTTCGTTCTCGATGAACTGGTTGACGATCCGCTCGATAGTGGCCTTGCGCTCGTCGGCCGGCGGCGGGGTCTTCATCCAGACCGGCACCGTGCAGCCGGCTTCGCGGGCGTTGAGGACGCGGCGCTGGCCTTCGGTGACCACGATGGCGCCGGTGTCGTAGTCGCGGTAGCCGTTGACCGCGGTCTTGACGCCGTGGGTCTTGAAGTTCGCTGTGGTGTCCTCGTCGGCCTCAGCGTCGGTGGCCCGCACGTTCTGCGCGAGCAGCACGGTGTGCGGGTCGGCCCGGACGATGGTGTCGATCTCGGCATCCCACGTCGCGTGCAGCGCCGCGCGGTCCTCGTCGGACAGCTCGTCGAGCGCGGTGTCCTCGCCGTCGGACGAGGACGTGTCGCCGTCGGGGGCGGCGTCGGCGGGGGCGGCACGGTCCAGGTCGGACGGTGGGATGTCGGTGTCCGGTGTGGTCGTGAGGCTGTCGGTGTCGCGCTGGGTGGGCAGATCCATCGTGCTGGTCACGAAGGGACTCCTTCACACAGGCCGGCCGGTCACCGGAACGAATTCGATGACCGACCACGAACCCCGCACCACCTTCTTTCTCCATGACCGCGTCGCGGTGAAGGAGAAGCGGAGTGCGGGCGTCCCGGTCGGGACGCACTCGCCCGAGCGGGGCCGCCCGCGTCGGCGGCAAGCCCGCCCCTTTCCTGCCCATCCGCCGCCGACGTCGTGATCGGGCGGGCTTCCGCTGACGCCAGGTTCCGCTAGAGTGCGTCGGCCCGACCGGAACACCCGCACCGCTTTTCTGAGCGCAGCAACACTGTCCGCGTCTCTCTGCCAGCCCTGCTGCAGCGGACTTATCGCGATCGGGCTCTTGCGTCGCTCATCTCTTGTTCAACTCACCTCGGAGCCGGATTCCGTAGCAAGGTCCGCATTCCGCTGCGGTGGGAGAGTGTCAGCCAGATGTCGGCGATGTAGCTTCACGGTGAGTCACCCGATCGGGTGGTCGTGCCCCGGGCTGGCTCGCGTCGCGAGGTGTATTCGAGTTGAGGGTGTCGCCGGCTCGGCACGGTCAGGGCTCGAGTCTCCTTACCTCCTCTAGAGCCATGTCTCAGGCGCGGGTTGTCGACGATCCAGCGCAGCTTGCCGCTATGGGCCGGCTAGGAGCGTCTGCGGTAGTAGCGACGCCCGACCACAATGCCAACGGTGACAGACCCGGCGAGCCACAAGATCGGTATGCCGACAGTGGCCAGGACCGCCCACCATCGACTATTCGCGTGCTCGTGGATGCCGTACCAGGCATCGGCATCACTGCCCAGTACTCCGCCGAGAGCAAGAAGCACCGCTGCGGGCGCCAGGACGAGCCCGGTACCCGCAGCGGTAACGACGCCGAGCATGATGGAGCGAAGAAGCACATTTTTTGGCGCGCGTGTCATAGTCTGTTCATTCGTTAATTATGTACAACCATAACAATTTTGCCGTGCCCGGTAACCGCCTGGATCAGAACGACGGTGTTGTGTAATTATTGATGGCGGCGGCGTACTGGGATTGGCCAGTCGCTGTCGGATGGAACGAGCGGCTAGCCACCTTGACGAACGGTGGGTTCGACGTGAGCTCGAGGCTCGGTTCGGCGATCCACTGCCCGCGGTCGCCGCAGACCTCGTGCCCGGCAAACGTGCCGGCCACGCCGACGAACTCGGCGACGCCGGAGTCTCGGGCGGCCGAGGCGATGACATCGTTGAGTCGGCTGTCGACTGAGCGAAGGTAGTTCTGCTCGTTGTGGCTAAAACCGATGGTCGGTCCCGGGAAATAGCGATTTCCGATGACGGCGCCTGGCGTCCAGTACTCGCGTAGCCATGCGCAGTTCTGTTCATGATCGGATGCGGGGAAGATCTGAGGGTAGCCAGTCACGATGAGTCGGGCATTGGGTGCATGTGCTCGTACGTTGCGGTAGAGGGCCACCAATCTAGAGTGCAGGGCCGAGAGTTGACTGTTCATCCAGTCGGCGAGGCTGCGTCGACCGCTGTATGGGTCATTCTGACAGTTGCTGTGGTCCCATGCGCAGAACGTCAACACGTTGGCAAAGCCCAGATTATCGCCACCAACAGTCAGTGTGACGAAGGTTGTGGCGGAGCTCAGTCGAAGGTTGTTCGAGTTGCCTCGGTCGACTTGATTGTCGAGTTGTCTGGCCGTTACGTCGTCGGTCGTAGCTCCGCTGCAGGCCAGGAAACCCCAGCCGTGGTCGGTCTGGCTGCGTGTGGCGTAGAAGGTCGCGCCGCCGCTAAACGGGATCTGGACCCGCGTTGAGTAGGCTTGCTTCGACCGATGGCAGCTGTTGTTCGGATCAAAGTACGGTGAGACGCCTTCGCCTGAGGCGTAGGAATCGCCGAGAGCGACGTACCGCAGGCTGTTGGATAGGCTGCCAAGTGAAGCCCCAGCGGCGGTAAACGTCGTGGTGAGCGCCGCGACCACGAACAGGACTCCGATTGTCAGCTGGGTTCGATTGATACGGCCTTGGAGCGTTCTTCGCCAGGCGGATGGGGCACGTGTTGCTGCAAACATCGTAGTTCCCTTCAACTTAGATATTGCGTACCTACGTCTCGGTTGGTGCAGGTTGTCTCGCCGCGTTAGGGCGGTCCTGTGGGACCACAACAGCTCGAGCTGGCCAAAGAGTTGCACCGACGATCAAGCCGACGACCGCTGGTACAAGCGGCACTTGGAGGGGAAAGTCGACCGAGCTGACGACGCTGACGCAGAGGAGAGAGGAGACGCCAACGACCCAGAGTTCGCGCTGGTGGCTTGTCCGTGTTTTCCAGGACAGACGTCCGAGTCGATACACGCAGAACACGAGTCCCAGCAGGCCGGGTATCCCGTAGTACAAACCGTATTGAAGGACGTCGCTGTGCACGAGCAGCGCCACGGTCTCGTGATGACTGAGCGCCGCCAACTCGTGCGGTCCCTCTCCGAAGAGACCGACTGTTTGCATGCGTGCGAGCGCACCTTGCCAGATGTCGATCCGTCCTCGGTTGCTACCGTTGTCCAGGAGTCGTGAGCGAAGGAGGACGACTCCGACTGCGCCGCAGGCTAGAGGAAGTAGCTGAACGGCGATCCGTCCGAGTCGGTGACGGCTTAGCCACGGCGTGCCGAGGACTAGACCGACGGCAGCAAGTGCGCTCAAGATGGCAAAGGCAGACCACGGACCATCGCCTCTTACTGCTGGCAGCAAGCCGGCGAAGGCGACCGCAGCCGGCGCGAGGCTGCTCCACAGTTTTGCCGCTACCCTCCGATGAACGACGAGAAGAACTGCGCCGCAAACGAGGACCGCCACGAGGACGCTCCGAGACTGAGTCGTCAGTGCGGCTGCGGCTAGCGTGGCGCAGCGGAGATGGTCGACGGCGCGCCCTGACTCGCGGGCAATGATGCCAGCACACAGCCAGCCGATAAGGAGCAGGAGGCCGGCGACGTTGGCATAGCCGAGCGTGCCCGATGCTCGCCAGCCATCGTGGAGCAGTTGCGCGAACGCAGGCACGTGAAAGGTTACGCCGACCCAGCAAAGCACCGCCTCTAGAGTCATGACATTGGCGACGAGGCGGACTACGTGCATGCCACTTTCGCAACACGCTGACGCGACGACACCGAGGCTGACCGCGGCAGCGAGAGGCGCCAAGGCGACGACAAGGTCGCTAGCCGCGCTGGTTGCGACGGCCGACGCGACGATGGCTGCCGTCGCCGGTGTTGCGGTCAACGACCACCAGCGAAGTGACCGAGGCAGCGGCTTGAATCCGAGTGACAGCATCGTTGAGAGAGCTAGAATAACAAAGATAATTAGGTTGATACCGTAGAACGCGCCGCCGGCCAGGACACCCCAGATTACGGTTAACGAAAGCAGCACGAACGTAGCGTTGCCGGGACCTTGAGCCGGATGTGGTCTAGTGGGCTCTTCGATAGCCTTCGCGAGGTGCGGCGGCAGCGTTCGCGCTTTTTTCGAGTCCGTTGGCGTTGAGTGGCACTGTGTCATCGCTGCGTCCCCGCTGGACCTGGCGATGGCGTCGGCCCGAGCCTCGGGGAGGTGTCTTCGTCAACGATGCGGTGTACCCACTCGTTCAAGACGTCTACACGAGCGACTGTCTCGGTTGAAGTGTGTGGGCAAGCGGGGCCGCCGACCTCGATGCCCGTCACGATGGCGGGTTGCTGGTCGAATGGTTGGCTCAGATAGGGAGCCCCCGAGTCGAACAGGCAGGCGCTTGTGGCAGCTGACGGGGACAGACCGTGAACACCGAACGTCGTCGCTGCGGTTGTTGCAACGCTCACTGTGCCGAGATGTAGGTGGGCTGCGGGTTCAGTCAGCCGCGGCAGGACGGCGCCCCAGCCGGCAAAGGTCAACTGCTGGTCGACGTGCGGGGCCGTGGTGCTCAGCATCGCTGGACGGATGCCGAGAATCGGCTGCGCAAGTTTCGCTAAGGCGATGTCGTTTACTGGCGATTGATGGACTTCTACAACCTGTCGTAGATGACCGCTGGTCTCCTTGAGGTCGGCCGTCCCCACTGTGACACTTGTCGGATAGCGAGGTGCTCCAGCTGTCCGAAAGTGCTGAGCGTCGTGAAAGCAATGGCCCGCCGTAATCGCCCACTGGGGGCTAGCTAATGCCCCCGAGCAAACTCCTCCAGTTGTGCCATTGGCTGTCGTGGTCACGAACCGGGCATTGAAGGGGTAGCTGTCCGGTTGGGCGGCAACTTTGGTAGTGCGTGCATCGGAAGCTGGCGGGACGTTTGAACTGGTCAACGCAACTGTGGCTACAGCGAGGAGTGCCACGATCAACTTGGATGATGTCATGGGTGTCTCTCATGCAAGGGCCGGTTGCGCAGGCCGGGTATGGCGACCTGAGTAATGGTCGCTGTCGTCGGTTGTGTTGTTACGAAATCAACCCTCGGTAGGCCTGTTGAGGCGACCTGCACTCGGATGGCCCAGTCGAGATATCTAGCGATAGGTTCAATTTGGTGAGCGATTGTCCGTCCGGGGGAGCTGATTCGTTTCGTTACTAAGGCCTGCTCGACTGCGTGGCAGTCAATTGATCAAGTTTGAGGCCGGCTGATCAAGTCGCCCGATGCGAAATAGCCGCCGCTGGTCGCGGAACGGGGCGATGACCTGCTCGAGGTAGCAAGCGCGACGCTCCGTTCGCGTGAACAATACGACCAACGGGAAGACGTCTTGGCCCTCAGGCCAGCCGTAGTAGGCCAGCTGCTGCGGGATCTTGGTGGAGATCTTGACGCCGTACTGCGTACCGCGGTCCACCTCGATGAAGTAGCTGCGCTTGCGACGCTGACCAGCCTGCTCAAGGCCGAGCTGAACGACAAGGTGAGGGTGTCGGTGAACTCCGAGCCGACGACGGCGTGCAGCACGACCAGATTCTGGGGGTCGACGTCGTACCGGGTGGGGTTGGCGAGGATTTCGGTGAGGTAGGCAGAGCTCTCCCCACCGGCACCGCAGGACACCGCGTCCAGCGGAGGGCTCCCACGCTGGTTCCCGAGCGAGAACAGCGCAGGCTCGGTCATCGCGGCCCTCGCCCGTGGCGGACGCCGCGACGAGCAGTTGCGGACGCCGCCCGACCCGGCTGCCCGGGGTCGCACCTGACGTGGCCCGGCGGCGACACCCGCCGCGGTATCGCTTGAGTCGTCGGCAGGTGCGGTCGTGGGCACTGGAGGATGCCGGTTTCGTGGGCGATGGCGACGGCGTGCGCGCGGTTGCGGGCCTTCAGCTTGGCGAGGATGTTCTTGACGTGGGTACGGATGGTCTCGTGTGACCGGAACTGCTTGAGCGCGATCTGGATGTTGCTCAGGCCGCGTGCGACGTCGTTGAGGACCTCCCGCTCCGTAGCGGTCAGTGTGGCTGGCTGGGACATGCTCGGATCTCCGATGGCAGGTGGCGAAGCAAAGGGGGCTGACCGGGCAGCGCGGCGCGTGCGCTGGCCCGGCCAGCCCCGAACCGGGAGCCGGCTCGCCCGGGGGAAGGCGTGCCGCTCGGGGATTCCCGGTTCATTCAGGTGGCCTCGCGTGGGGTGGTGTGCGGACGACCGCGGTCACCCAGGTTCCGCCGTGGCGCCGGTCAAGGCCCCGTGCCTGCGGCGGGGACGTCGATGTGCCGAGGTGGGGCCTTGACCGGTGTCGCGGGACCTGGTCGCGTGATTAGGACCGCACGACACCGCGAGGTCACGGGTGCCCGGGACACGGCATCGGGTGCGGCTCGCGATCGGCCGTCCAGGCGATGAGGGCGTCGGCGGCGGCGTGGACGGAGTCGTAGCGGGGCTGCTCGTCGTCGGGCAGGTCGGGACGTAGCAGGGATCCGGTGAGGTTGCGGGGTTCGTAGCGGTCGAGCACGCCAGCGCTGACACGATGGACGGTCCCGACGGCGCGGCCGTCGACAGGCACCGTCCAGACATAATCGAACCGGTATGCCGCACGGACCGGCGCGGTGCGCGGGTGGTGCTCGGGGTAGCGGTAGGCGGCCCACCAGTTGGTGACGGAGCAGTCGATGACGTGGTCGCCGGCGTTGACGATCGCGGTGACCGTGTCGCGGGCCAGCGCCGGGCCGAGGAGGTCGGCCAGCATCATGAACGCATCCCGCGCCTCATTGATTGCGGCCAGCACCGGCGCGGCCTGCTGCTGCAGCTGTGTCGCGTTCAGGTGCCCGAGTTCGGTGTTGTGGTCGGCGTAGGCGCGCTCGTCGGTGAACCCGCGGATCCAGCGAGGGGCGAGCACGTCTAGGCAGGCGATGCAGTCGTGGCAGTGGTAGATGCTCGGGCGGGGCACCGCGATCGAGATTCCGTGTCCGGTGTTCGTGCAGCCGTCGGTGCCGCACGTCATCGGCGTGATGGTGCTGGTGTCATGGCAGACGTCCTTTCGCGGGCCGGAACAGTGAGCGAGCGCGGGGACCGGAGAGCGTTCAGACGGTGGCGAGGACCTTGTGCAGGGTCGCGGCGGCGGTGCGGTCGTGCTTGGCCAGTTCACCGGTCATCACCCGGGTCATGTTCCGTTCGGCGCGTCCGGCACCGCGGATGAGGGCCTCGTGGTTGAGGTGGGTGTTGACTGCCTGCACCACACCCCATCCGGTGTTCTTCCACGGGCTGACTCGGCTGTCGCTGGTCCACAATCGGGTCAGCGCGGCGCGTTTATTGGCGGCGTTGGTGCGCCCCCGGCCCGGCTCGGTGGGGATCGGAGTGTGGGCGTCGAGGAAGGCTTTCCAGGCTCGGTCGGTGACCGTGGTCTGGCACAGTTTCTTGACCTCGGCTGCGAAGTCGTCGGCGACGGTGTGCACGATCTGCAGGGCCTCACGGGCGGAGAGCAGATGCAGGGCGCTGTTGCGCTTGTGGACGATGGCGACTTCTTGGCCGTCTTCGCGCAGGCTGAGGTTCATGGTGTTGTCGCAGACGACGTTGGTGACGACGCGCTTGTAGCGGGTCTTGAGGCTGGCGTCGTGGCTGGAGCAGGCGAGCAGGTTGGGCCGGAACTGCACGCCTTCGGGGGTGGTGATGTTGTCGGGGATTTCGACGCTGACCCAGGCTTGCTTGCGTTCGCGCAGCAGTCCGGCGGAGCCGATGGCGAGGCCGTCGTCGAGCAGGGCGGCGACGTTGTCCAGCAGCCAGGTGCTGTACTGGTGGATGCCGTATTCGTCGGTGTGGATGGCGAGAAGGTCGCCGGTGTCGGAGGTGGTGACGCCCAAGTGGTGCTCGGCAAGGCGGAGCCCGAACCGGTCTTCGACGAACACCCGGGCCGGCTCGGCGCTCCAGCCGAACAGGCGTCGTTTGACCTCGGTGATGGGGATCGGGCCGGGGTAGTGGTTCGGTTCGGTTCCTTGGTGGTCGGCGCGGTAGTGCCAGGCGTGGCCGCGTTTGTCGGTGAATCCGATGAGGACGTGAGTGTTGAGCCACGTGCTGGTTTCCTTCGACACGGTCGGAGTCCTCTCTTCGTGGCCGGTGCTTGCCCGCCGCACGGGGCGGCGGGCTCGCGGGTGGACGGCCACGGCTCACCAGGCCGAGCGCCGGCGGTGCACAACGCGCCGGAACCGCGGAGTGAGCCGGTGCTGTGGACAGGTGGCCGTGCACCGCCGGCGCGGGCCTGGTTCCCTCGGTCCGGTCACACCGCGACGGCCGAACGCCCGGCACCCCGCAACCGCCGCTCCATCGGGGTGCGAGGGGCATGCCGGGACGTCACCCGGCCCGAGTTCCCGCCGTGGGAGGGCATCCACCTGGAGACGGCGTCGACGATGCTCGCCCCGTCCAAGTCGCTCAGCGTGCTCATGGCACTCGGCGACGACCCACCCGCGAGCGCGCCATGAGCATCCACCGCCAGGCCATGCTCGACACCCTGACCTACGCGGAGGACAACATCGCGCTCACCCGCCGCGGCGACGGCGGCTACACCCAGTACGACGTCAAGGGCATCACCGCGGCTATCTTCGAGCACTGAGACTCCCGCGCCGGAGACCCGCACCTGCACACTCACGTGACGATCTCGTCGAAGGTCCAGGGCCCGGACGGGCGCTGGACCGCGCTGGACGGCCGCACCGTCCTAGCCGCCGCGGTCACGCTGTCAGAGTTCTACAACAGCCGCATCCGGGACCTCGCCCGGGAGAACGGTGCCTCTTGGACCGAGCGCAGCGCCTCGGGATTACCCTGCTGCAGGGCATACCGTGCACGATCCAGACCGGAGGCCGTTGCGCCATCATCCCGTCCGCCATCGAGCGCTTGGCTCGGAGGGCAGCCGTCGCGCGGAAAGCCAGATCAGCTGGTCGCGGAGAGAAGAGCTTCGCGCTGGCGGGGGCCAAGTCCGCCGATGCGGAGGCTGCCAGCTATCCCGGGGTTGCTCGAGCAGTGGCGCGCCCGGACGGCCCCGATGCCCGGCAACGCCTTCACCACCGCGAGGACCTTCGTCTTCTTCACGACCTCGTCGCCGATGTCGGACTTGTGCAGGACGTCGGTAAGTTTCGTTCGTCCAGTCTTGAGTGCAAGCAGCAGCTCCGCGCGAACCGTGCGAGCCTCCGCCGAGCTCGGCGCGCGGCGCACGCTGCTCGAACTCCGGCCGTTCTAGTCAGCCGAGGGTGACGGCCGGCAGCGGATTGCGGACGTCCCACTCCAGCAGCGTCCGCCCCGACTCGCGATAGAAGGACTGTTTGGCGCGTTTGCGCGCCTCGTAGCTCTCCCGTCCGCGCACGCCCCACACCTCGATGTAGGTCTCCGGGTCAACGTCGACGAGCACGAAATCCGGGAACACCTCAGTGCCGTCGTAGCGCAGTGGCTTGTGGAATGCGCGACCGGCCGCGGTGAGCGCGTCGGCCATCTGCGCCTCGTAGCTTGAGTCGGCCGGCAGATACGAGCTGGTGGTGAGCATCGCGGC
The DNA here is from genome assembly GCF_014654205.1 of Amycolatopsis bullii. Taxonomy (GTDB): domain Bacteria; phylum Actinomycetota; class Actinomycetes; order Mycobacteriales; family Pseudonocardiaceae; genus Amycolatopsis; species Amycolatopsis plumensis. The sequence goes on along the minus strand of NZ_BNAW01000030.1, from coordinate 66,361 downwards.
CAGGTCGACGACGGTCGGGTAGCCGCGAGGGCTGCGCTCGACCAAGGACAACACCACCTGCCGATGGCCACCTTGGGTCGCCTGCTCGCCGAAAGCGCTCGGATACGAGCGGCGGACACGGTTCATCAGCTGCGAGGAAGCGAACAGCGGCGCGCGCTGATGGGCCAGGCGAATCCGCATGCCGTAGTCGGTCGGCTCGACAGCGCGGATCTCGCCGAGCACCAAGCCGCGCCGACGTATCCCCCGGAGGTTGGTCAACCGGCCCAGATAGCGCTCCCATGCGGCGTTGATCTTCTCGGCCTGGTCGCGCTGGAACGGCGGCACGATCCACATTGCGTCCGCCAGCTCCAACCGGTTGACCCGACAGTCGGTGACCTGCTCGTTCAACAGCTCCCGGCAGTCGTGCCAGCTCCTGCGTCCGTCGCGCGGATGCCACACGTTCAGCTGCGCGGACTCCCACATGAAGTGGAGCAACGCCAGCAGGCCCATCGAGCGTCGCGCGGTCGCGTCAGACCCGGCCGCCGCCGGGGACGTTGGGGTGTCGGACGGCGCGGCGGTCGCGCCGCGAACGGTCAGCGGAATGGACAGTCGTATCGACGTCCCGTCGTCGTCGACGGCGATGGCCTCGGCGTAGGCGCTGCGCCCCGACAGCGAGGACGGACTGCGGAACCACGGGCATCCGGCAGCATGCTGCTGCCCGCCCGCCGGCCAGTTGGCCAGGTGGTAGCGCCCGGAGCGGCAGCGGATCACCAGTCGGACCAGCTGATCAGTGCGGCACAGACACACCGCGTGCCCGACCTCGCTGCGCGCACGCTCGAACAGCGAGGTATACCGCTCCGGGTGTTCTCGGACAGCGGAGATCGCGACGACCCGGTCGGCCAGGCGCACGTGGCCTGCTGTCTCCGCGACGGAGCCTGCGGCTGCGCGGCGGGCCGGTGGGTACATGGCATCCTCCTCTCGAAGGCCGATCCACTTCAATTCTTCCTGTTCACGTCCCAGTCTCGCCGCCTCGTACGAGCACAAAACCCGACCTGTGGCCTGTGGCTGCGGGAATGGCCGCCGCGCACCCGCCGTGCTGGCCGTGGGCGGCCCCTATCGGGTCGGCGATGTCCCGGCTTTTCACGCGCGGCGGTGCTGATCGGCTGGATCCAGTACCTGCACGTCACCGGCTTTGGCTGGCACGGCGCTGCCTAGCGCGGTCGTAGCGGCAGGCCACGCCGCGGCGATTGACCATCTGTGACGAAGCGGAAGCTGATGCTCTTCGAATCGGTCGGGCGGGGCTGGGCGCCGGCGCGCGGGGCGCTGGTCCTTAGCGGGGTGGCGCTGCTGGCCGGGATGGTGGTGCTGTTCGGGTGGGTGGACTGGCCTGCGCTGGGCCGGTGGGCGCGTCCGCTGGCGGTGCCGCTGGCCCTGTTCGCCGTCGCCGCCGGCGGGCTGGCGATTGCGGTGGCGCGGCGGCGCGGTGAGCGGGCGCCGCGGGCCCGGGCGGTGGGGATGAGCTGGTGGGTCGTGGTGGCTGCCGCGATCGCGGTGCCGCGGTGGGGTGGGCGGCGACCAGCTGGTTGCTCGGCGAGGCCGACCAGGCCGGCGATGCGGACAAACGGGCGGCGGCGCGGGTTGAGGCGATCAAGACCGGGCTCGGGATCGGCGCGGGCACGACCGGCATTTTCGCGTTGCTGCTGGCGGTGCGGCGCCAGCAGCACACCGAGAGCGACGCGACGGAGAAGAACGTCACCGAGCTCTACACCAAGGCCGCCGACCAGCTCGGCTCCGAACAGGCCCCGGTCCGGCTGGCCGGGCTGTACGCGCTCGAGCGGCTGGCTCACAACAACCCTGGCCAGCGGCAAAGCATTGTCAACGTCATTTGCGCCTATTTGCGGATGCCGTTCACCCCGCCGGACCCCAAACCGCCCGCCGCCACCGAAGACACCCAGCTTAAGGAACACCAGGGCCGGGTGCAGGAGCAGGAAGTCCGACTCGCGGCACAGCGCATCCTCGTCCAGCATCATCAGCCAGAGGTCCGCCGGACGTTCTGGACAGACATCGACCTCGACCTCACCAACGCCCACTTAATTGGCTTCACGCTGGACCGATGCCGAGTAAGGAAGGCATCTTTCGACGGCGCTACCTTCGCCGGCGACGCCTGGTTCAGGGAGGCGACCTTCACCGGCGAGGCCTGGTTCGTCGGCGCGACCTTCACCCGCGACGCCTGGTTCGACGGCGTGACCTTCACCGGCGACGCCTGGTTCGGCGACGCGACCTTCACCCGCGACGCCTGGTTCGACGGCGTGACCTTCACGGGCCACGCCTGGTTCGTCGGGGCGACCTTCACCGGCCGCGCCTCGTTCGACAAGGCCACCTTCACCGGCGACGCCTCGTTCGGCGGCGCGACCTTCACCAGCGGCGTCCAGTTCGGCGGCGCCTCGTTCAGCAAGGCGACCTTCACCGGCGGCGCCTCGTTCGAGGGTACGACCTTCTCCGTCGCCTCGTTCCACTTGGCGACCTTCACCGGCGGCGCCTCGTTCAGCGGTACGACCTTTACCGGCCACGCCGGGTTTCGCGGCGCGACCTTTACCGGCCACGCCGGGTTCGTCGGCGCGACCTTCACCGGCAGCGTCCGGTTCGTCGGCGCGACCTTCACCGGCAACCTCCGGTTCAACGAGGCGATCTTCACCGGCGACGCCTCGTTCGTCGGCGCGACCTTCACCGGCAGCGTCCAGTTCGACGAGGCCAGGTTCACCCGCATCGTCGAGCTCGACTCTGTGACCGTTGTGGGCGGCGCCAGGTTCGCCCGCGCAACTTTCTACGGTCGCCCGGGCGACCTCCCGGATCTCCGCGCGCTCTTGGGAACGGCAGTGATGCTTGCTCGGACCACGTGCCGCAGCGCGATCGTCGATCCGCAGGACCTCAAAACCGTTACATCGCGGCGCGCATTACCCAAGGTTTCTAGTAATGCGGCCTGCATCACTCACTTACGAGGCGTCGGCCGAGCTCTGCCAGCTGATCACCGGTCGAGCGGGACTGTTCGCCAAGTTTCGGTGGCCCGGCGCTGGGTTGCGGCCGTGACGATCTGCACGCGGCGACCGTCCTTGTCGAGTTCGGGGCGAAGGTGCCGTCACTGACTGGCGGAGAGGCGGTATTCGAAGCTGCAGTATTCGTTTGCCCAGGTCCGAGCCCCTGCCAGCGTGGCGGTTGCTGGTCAGGCCGGTTTGCGGACGAGTCCGGTGTAGGCGGCGATGGCGAGGGTGGCCAGGCTCCAAAGGAGGCCTTGGAGTGCCCAGAGGATGACGGTGAAGGTTTGGCCCCAGCCGGTGGCGGTGTCGAGGTCGCAGCGGGTGCGTAGGCCGGTCGCGCCGAGTGGGAGCCCGTGGTCGACGCCGAGCCCGGCGAGTTCCATGGGTGGGCAGGGTGTGCCGGGGGCGTCAGTTTCGCGGTGGCGGGTGGCACGCGTTCGGCGGCGTGGTGGCCGGCGTGGGTGGTGACGTGCCCGGCGAGCAGGTTCAGTCCGGCGGCGAGGGCGAGCACGACGGCGAGGGCGAAGACAATGCGGTGGGTGCGGTAGCCGTAGCGGCGACGGTGGCGATTCCCCGGCCTGGTCGCGTAAGCGCGAGGGCTACCGTCCGCCGGAGGGGTTGCCGGCGCGCCGCAGCCGCGACGACGGCGCGGGCGAGCTGCGGCGCCGTACGCCGAGTTGCACACGCACTCCTACTGCAGCTTCCTCGACGGTGTGTCCTCGCCGGAAGCGCTGGTGGAGGAGGCCGCGCGGCTGGAACTGGACGCGGTCGTGCTGACCGACCACGACGGCATGTACGGCGCGGTCCGGTTCGCGGTCGCCGCGCGCGAGCTGAGCCTCGGGCTGTCCGCGCCGCAGGCCGGGGTGCCGGACCCCGAAGGCACGCACCTGCTGGTGCTCGCGCGCGACATCGAGGGCTACCGGCGGTTTGTGCCGGGTGATCTCCCACGCCCAGCTCGCGGGGAGGAGAAGGGCCGCCCGGTCTACGACCTGGACGAGGTGGTCGATGAGCTGGCCGGGCACGTGCAGGTGCTGACCGGCTGCCGTAAGGGCGCAGTCCGCCAGGCCCTCGTCCAGCGCGGCCCGGACGCGGCAGCCGACGAGATGAGGGTGCTCGTCGACCGGTTCGGGCTCCGAAACGTCGCCGTGGAGCTGATTGACCACCGTCAGCCGCTCGACAGCACCCACAACGACCACCTGGCCGCCATGGCGAAGCACCTGGGGTTGCCGACGGTGGTGTCGAACAACGTCCACTACGCGCGCCCCGAGGACGCCTGGCACGCCGACGCCGTCGCCGCGATCCGCGCGCGCCGGTCGGTCGAGGAGATCGAGGGCTGGCTCCCGGCGGCCGGGACGGCGTACTTGCGCTCGGGCGCCGAGCAGCTGCGGATGTTCGAGCGCCGGTATCCGGGCGCGGTCGCCCGCGCCGCCGTGCTCGGCGTCGAGTGCAGCTTTGACCTGGCGTTGGTCGCGCCGAAGCTGCCGCCGTTCCCGGTCCCGGCCGGGTTCGCCGACGAGGAGGCGTACCTGCGGCACCTGGTGATGGAGGGCGCGGCCGTCCGGTACGGGACCCCGGCGGAGGCGCCGGAGGCCTACGCCCAGCTTGAACACGAGCTCACCGTCATCCGCGAACTCGGCTTCCCCGGTTACTTCCTGGTCGTCTGGGACATTGTCCGGTTCTGCCGCGAGCGTGGCATCCTCGCGCAGGGCCGTGGATCCGCGGCGAACTCGGCGGTGTGCTTCGCGCTCTGGATTTCCCACTGCGACCCGGTCCGCTGGGGCCTGTTGTTCGAGAGGTTCCTGGCGCCGGAGCGGGACGGGCCGCCGGACATCGACGTCGACATCGAGTCCGACCGCCGGGAGGAGGCGATCCAGTACGTCTACGCCCGGCACGGCCAGCTGCACGCCGCCCAGGTCGCCAACGTCATCACCTACCGGGCGCGCTCGGCGGTCCGGGACGCGGCGAAGGCGCTCGGGCACAGCCCCGGCCAGCAGGACGCCTTCGCCAAGGCCGTCGACCGGTGGCACCGGGTCGCCGACGCCGACAACCCCGGTGAGCGCGGGCACGGCGTCCCCGACGACGTCCGCGAGCTGGCCGCGCGGCTGGAGGACACCCCGCGCCACCTCGGCGTGCACTCCGGCGGGATGGTCATCGCCCACACCCCGGTCTCGGAGATCGTCCCGGTCGAATGGGCGGCCATGAAGGACCGCAGCGTGCTGCAGTGGGACAAGGACGACTGCGCCGAGATCGGGCTGGTCAAGTTCGACCTGCTCGGCCTCGGGATGCTCTCCGCGCTGCACTACACGATCGACCTCGTCGCCGAACATCACGGCCGCCGGGTCGACCTCGGTGAGCTCGACCTCGCGGACCCGGCGGTCTACGACATGCTGTGCGCCGCCGACGCGGTCGGGGTGTTCCAGGTCGAGTCCCGCGCGCAGCTGGCCACGCTGCCGCGGCTGCGGCCGCGGAAGTTCTACGACCTGGTCGTCGAGGTCGCGCTGATCCGGCCCGGCCCGATCCAGGGCGGCTCGGTGCACCCCTACATCCGGCGCCGGCGCGGTGAGGAGACCTGGCGCCACGCCCACCCCCTCCTCGCCAACTCCCTGGACCGGACGCTGGGGGTGCCGCTGTTCCAGGAGCAGGTCATGCAGATGGCCCGCGACGTCGCGTCGTTCACCGCGGCCGAGGCCGACCAGCTGCGCCGCGCGATGGGCGCCAAGCGCTCCAGCGCGAAGATGAAGGCCCTGATGGCGCGGTTCTTCGCCGGGTGCGCGGCCAACGGCATCGACCGTGAGCTGGCCACCCGGATCTTCGAGCAGATCCACGCCTTCTCCGGCTACGGGTTTCCCGAGGCGCACTCGATGTCGTTCGCGCTGCTGGTCTACGCCTCGGCGTGGTTCAAGCGGTACTACCCGGCCGCGTTCTGCGCCGGGCTGCTGCGCGCCCAGCCGATGGGCTTCTACTCACCGCAGTCCCTCGTCGCCGACGCCCGCCGCCACGGCGTCCACGTCCGCGAACCCGACATCAACACCTCCCTCGTCCACGCCACGCTGGAGCCCGAGCCGGGCTCAACCGGCGGGGTGGCGCTGCGGCTCGGGCTGGCCGGGGTCCGCCACGTCGGCACCGACGTCGCCGACGCGATCGTCGCCGAGCGAGACCGCGGCGGCCCGTACGAGAGCATCGGCGAGCTCACCGAGCGCGTCCAGCTCAAGCAGCCCGTGGCCGAGGCCCTGGCCACCGCTGGCGCGTTCACCGCGCTGGGCCCGGACCGACGGCAAGCCCTGTGGGCCGCCGGGGCGGCCGCGCGGACGCGGGCCGGGCATCTGCCCGGGATCGCGACCGGGGTCGACGCGCCCGCGCTGCCGGGCATGACCGCCCTCGAGGTCGCGGCCGCGGACGTGTGGGCCACCGGCATCACCCCCGACCGGCACCCGGTCTCGTTCGTGCGCGAGCACCTCGACGGGCTCGGCGTCGTCCCGGCCGCCCGCGTCCTGCACGTCCTCGACCGCAGCCGGATCCGCGTCGGCGGCGCCGTCACCCACAAGCAGCGCCCGCCCACGGCCGGAGGAATCACCTTCCTGAACCTCGAAGACGAAACCGGCATGATCAACGTCTTGGTCCACCCCAGTACCTGGACAAAATTCCGACAGATCCTCGCCGCCAGCTCGGCGCTGGTCATCCGCGGCCAGGCCCAGGTCACCCAGGGCACCGCGTCGGTCGTCGCCGACCAGATCACCCCGCTGGACCTGCGCGCCCTCGCGGCGAAGAGCCGTGACTTCCGCTGACCCGACCGACCGCCGCGACGGCACCGGGGCAGGCGCCGCGCGGGCAGGGCGCTACCTCGACGTCCCGCTCTGGCCGTGGCCCCGCCCCCTCGACGGCCAGCAGCACCTGCCCGGCACCTGCCCGGCCGGACACCGCCTGCGACCCGGGTCACTGCAGGAGACCCCGAACCAGGACTACGGCACCCGAGAACTCGTGTGCCTGTGGTGTGAAAACCAGCCGGATCGCGGCGGCCGGTGGGCGCTGGTCGACACCTCGATCACTGCGCAGGTCACCGAAGCCGAGGTGCAGCAGCGGAGGCTGCAGCTGGTCGTCGTCCCGCCGCCCGTCCGCGCCGGGGCGGGACAGATCCAGCTGCGGTGGGGCGCCACGATCTACGGCCACGTCGAACTGTCGCTGTGCCCGGTCGACCGGCGCGGCCTGCTGCTCGGTCTGCACGTCGAGCCCCGGCACCGGCGCCGCGGCGTCGGCCGGGTCCTCGCCCGTGCCGCAGCAGCGCGCGGTGGTGGGTTCAGCTGGAGCGCCAACCCGCCGGACGAGGCTGATGCGGCCGCGTTCTGGGCCCGGGTCGGAGCACCACGCGCGCCGGCGAGCCCGTGCTCGCACCAGGAAGCCGTCGGGCTACGCATCGAACCCCGCTGGCCGAAATGGTGGTAGCACCCGCCGTTGAACGCTGATGAGGCCGGTTCCCAGCTCCGATACGACGGGCCCGCACCTTCAGCCCCCTGTTCGCGCAGCACGTCGCCGGGTTCAAGGGCGCCAACACCCAGCAGCGCGGCCGCGCTGTCGCCGCCGAGTGGACCCTGGACCAGCTCCAGGAGTTGCTGGACGAGTGGCTGATCGTCGGCTGGGCCCGCCGCCCGCACGACGCGCTGCGCGATCCGCACACCCCGCGTCGCAAGCTCACCCCCCAATGACCGCTACACCGCGCTCGTCGTCGTCGCCGGCTACCTGCCGCTCACCCTCAGCGGCACCGACTACCTCGAGCTGCTGCCGGTGAAGTTGGCGCGCGATCAACGCCTACGGCATCCGGATCGACTACCGCACCTACGACTCCCCCGATGCCCGTCCGGGCAGAGTGGACGGTCGTTCGGCTGCCCGCCCGGTCCTTCACGCGGCTCCTTGACACCGGTTGAATCGGTGGTGTGTCGCACGAGTTCCTCAGGTCCCGGTCGGTCGCTCCCGCGAGGTCGCGGGCCGGCGCGGTCGGGCGCCCAGATGCGGGGGGTGCACCGCTGGCCGGGGCGCCGTCGCCTGCCTTGCTGCTGTCGTTGCAGCGGAGCGTGGGCAACCGGGCGGTGGGCTTGGTGGCGAGGGGGGCCGTCCAGCGGACGGTGGCCTTCACGCGGGACGGGACGCCGGTGTCGAGCGTTAGCCCGGAAGAGATCTGGAAAGCGTTCAACGCGCGGATGGACGAATTGCGGTCGTCAATACCGGAAGCCTGGTGGGTTGATGGTAAAGCGAAAACGCAGTTGAGCCGACTATCAATCGGGAAAGCTTTCCGGGCCGCGAGAGATTCGCCGACCGATCACGGCACTGTGGCCCTGGACTCATCCGACGACCTGTTCCGGTTCTGCCGGTTGCTGATCGGGATCGCCACCGGGGCCGGCGGGAACACCGCCGTGGGCGGCGCACCGTCCACGGCCGCGCCCGCAGGCGCCCTTGCGGGGGCGGCCGCGCCCGCAGCGCCGGGCAACCGGCAGGTGCCGGCGTTGACCGGCCACCCCAAGTACGACCAGATGAGCGCGGTGATCGTGACCGAGCGCGTCCGGGATGAAATCGTCCCCATCCTCGACGAATGGGAGGAGTACGCCGAACAAAAGTGGAACGCGCTCAGGCCACTTTTCCAAGACCTGAAAGATGAGCGCGTCGCGATGGGGGTGGCCTACTACTCGGCGGAGAACGAGAGGATCCGGGCCCGCTCCAAATCGTTGCGCACCGCGTTCAGGCACCTGGGTGGAGCAAAGGACGAGTGCAAGAGCGTGGCGAAAGGTCTGCGAGCCGCAAATGGGCCCGGCTTGGCGAGCTTTGCCGCGCTCTACCACGGGACGCAGTTGCAGGGCGTCGTGGAGTGGAACTACCCCGACGCCAGCCGCATCGAAAACATCGCCGGCAACCCCCACAACATCGTCGTACCCACGGATGTGCAGCCCCCGCATGTACGGCCCGTCCGGGGCGTGGCGGCCGCGCTGCTGGCGCTGACGGTCGCCCAGCACCGGTCACACGCCAAGCCGGGACAACCAGCCGCGGACATCGCCCTGTTTGCGTTGAACAACAAGGTCAAGCCGATCTACGACCGCTACTACTTCCAGGTGTTCGCCGGCAAGAAACTGCACCCCCGCCCCAAGCGGGAGGACAGGGTGGCGAAGCGAGCTGCGGGTCACAAGCCGGAAAAGGAGACGTGGCATCAGAAGCGCGGCATGGTCCTCTCGCATGAGCGGGCGGACAAACTGCTCAAGGACGTGCAACCACACACGTGGCTGGCCGTGCCCGATACGCTGAGGCCGTACCTGCAGCCGCAATGAGCGAGACCGGGGCGATGCCGCCGACCCGGCGGCGACCAAGGTGACGCCGGGGTGGCACGTCCTTCACCTTCGTCACCGAGCCGAGCGGGCCGTCGAGCTGGCCCGGGCCGTCGCCGTGACCAGGACGTGGCGGTGGCCGGCGGCGCGCCGAGTGCTGACCGTCGGCCGCGTCCTCGCCCGAGCCGCAGCCGCCCGCGGCGCCGGATACACCTGGAGCGCCAACCCACCGGACGAGCCCGACGCGGCCGCGTTCTGGGCCCGGGTCGGAGCGCCACGCGCGCCGGCGAGCCCTGCTCGCACCAGGAAGCCGCCGGGCTACGCATCGAACCCCGTTGGCCGAAATGGTGGTAGCACCCGTTGAAGGCTTGTGCGAGCGATTTTCACCTTTACACCGGGCTGGGACCTCCAGCGGGATCAGGCTCATCAGCGCGCCGGGGTACACCATGCTCAGCCGGGTCGAATGCGCGTCCGCCGTCGTATACCGCCCCGTCGAAGCTGGTGCTGCCGCCGAACTTCGCCCCACGGAACCTGGCGTCGCCGCCGAACTCCGCCCCGCGGAAACCGACGTCGCCGCCGAACTCCGCCCCGCGGAACAAGGCGTTGCCACCGAACTTCGCCTCGTCGAACCAGGCGAGACCGCCGAACTCTGCCCCGCGGAACCCGGCGTCGCCGCCGAACTCCGCCCCGCGGAACAAGGCGTTGCCACCGAACTTCGCCTCGTCGAACCAGGCGAGACCGCCGAACTCTGCCCCGCGGAACCCGGCGTCGCCGCCGAACTCCGCCCCGCGGAACAAGGCGTTGCCACCGAACTTCGCCTCGTCGAACCAGGCGAGACCGCCGAACTTCGTCCTGCGGAACACGGCGTCGCCGCCGAACTTCGTTCCGCCGAACAAGGCGAAGCCGCCGAACTCCGTCCCGCCGAAATCAGCGACGCCGCCGAACTCCGTCCCGCCGAACCCGGCGTCGCCGCCGAACTCCGCGCCGCCGAACCCGGCGTCGCCGCCGAACTCCGCGCCGCCGAAATCGGCCTCGCCGAACTCCGCCTTGCCGAACCCAGCGACGCCGCCGAACTTCGTCCCGCCGAACTCAGCGACGCCGCCGAACTCCGCCTCGCCGAAATCGGCCTCGCCGCCGAACTCCGCCCCGCCGAAATCGGCCTCGCCGAACTCCGCCCCGCCGAACCAGGCGGAGCCGCTGAACTTCGCCTTATTGAAGATGGCGTAGCCGTGGAAGGCTGACCTTCCGAAGGCGGCGTTGGCGACTGTGCAGTTGGCGAGGGAGAAGTCGATGAGGGTGGCGCCGGTGAGGTCGATGCTGATGCCTGGCCAGAAGTCGGGTCGCGGATGTTCGGGGTCCTCGCCGGGTTGGAGGTGCTGGTGCAGGATGCGTTGCGCGGTGAGACGTACCTCGCGTTCCTGCACTTGGGCTTCCCGGGTGCCGCCGGCGGAGGGGCTCGCGGGTGTGCGGGAGCGGTCGGCGGATTTCAGCAGGGGCCGGTGCACACCCAGCCGCCGGGTGCCGGCGGTGTTCGATGGCGGGGTGAAGGGGCTGCGCAGGTAGGCGCAGATCACGTTGACCACGGTCTGCTGCCGTTTGGGGTCGTCTTGTGCGACTTGCTCGAGGGCGTAGAGGCCGCCGTGGCGGACCGCGGCCTCGGCGGAGCCGAGTTGCTCGACGGCCTTGAGGTACAGCTCGTTCTGCCGCCGCTGGGCGGTATCGCGTTCGGTGGCGGTGGCGGTGGCGACCCGGTCCTGGTGCGCCATCGTGGCTGTGTGGACTTCTTGCTGGTGGGCGAGGGTGCGTTCGGTGGAGTGCTGGCGCCGCCAGGACAGGTACAGGGCGACGACGCCGCCGCTGCCGACACCGACGCTCAGCCCGATCTTGAGCGCGTCCAGCCGGGCGGTGACCAGCTCGGCGCCGTTGAGGCCGCGGGTCGCCGCCCACCACAGCACCACCACGACGGCCGTGGTCAGGAGCGCGATCACCGCAGCGGTCAGCCACATCGCCCTCGGCGACAGTTCCCGCAACCGGGCCTGTGGTGCTGCTGCGGAGGACTGCTGCGAAGCCGCCTCCGCCGAAGACTTCGGTGGTGGCGTGGTGTCGTCGGTCATGTTCGTCTACGTCGCCGAAGGCAACCCGCACGTTGCAGACATCCGTGGCCGACCGTCCGCGAGCCCGGTCATGACCAGCAGTGCACAAGTGTGCTTGTGGTGTGAGAACCAGCCGGAGCGCGTTGGCCGATGGGCGCTGGTCGACACCTCGATCGCGGCCCAAGTCACCGAAGACCAGTGCAACAGCGGCGACTGCAGCTGGTCGTCGTCCCGCCGCCCGTCCGCGCCGGGGCCGGACAGATCCAGTTGCGGTGGGGCGCCACGATCTACGGCCACGTCGAGCTGTCGCTGTGCCCGGTCGACCGGCGCGGCCTGCTGCTCGGTCTGCACGTCGAGCCCCGGCACCGGCGCCGCGGCGTCGGCCGGGTCCTCGCCCGTGCCGCAGCAGCGCGCGGTGGTGGGTTCAGCTGGAGCGCCAACCCGCCGGACGAGGCTGATGCGGCGGCGTTATGGGCCCGGGTCGGAGCGCCGCGCGCGCCGGCGAGCCCCTGCTCGCACCAGGAAGCCGCCGGGCTACGCATCGAACCCCATTGGCCGAAATGATGGTAGCACCCCGTTGAAGGCTTGTGAGGGCGATTCCCGCCTTTACGCCGGGCTGGGACCTCCAGCGGGATCAGGCTCATCAGCGCGCCGGGGTACACCATGCTCAGCCGGGTCGAATGCGCGTCCGCCGGCGTACAGCGCCCCGTCGAAGATGGTGCTGCCGCCGAACTCCACCCCCCCGGAACTCGGCGTCGCCGGCGAACTCCGCCCCGCGGAACGCGGCGTCGCCGCCGAACTTCGCCACGTCGAACTCGGCGTCGCCGCCGAACTCCGCCCCGTCGAACGCGGCGTCGCCGCCGAACTTCGCCCCGCGGAACGCGCCGTCGCCGCCGAACTCCGCCCCGTCGAACGCGGCGTAGCCGGCGAACTTCGCCCCGACGAACGCGGCGTAGCCGGCGAACTTCGCCCCGTCGAACCCGACGTCGCCGCCGAACTCCGCCTGGTTGAACCAGGCGTCGCCGTCGAACTTCGCCCGGTTGAACCAGGCGTCGCCGTCGAACTTCGCCCCGTTGAACCAGGCGTCGCCGTCGAACTTCACCTCGCGGAACCCGGGGTAGCCGCTGAACTCCGCCCCGAAGAACAAGGCCTCGCCGCCGAACTCCGTTCCGCCGAAATCGGCGTCGTCGCCGAACTTCGCCTTAGGTCTGGGACCCTCCGCTTCAACGGCGGAACGGCCTACCGCCTGCACGGCAACACCAGCCGCCAGGCGCTCGACGGCTACCTGCAGGCCCAGGCTGTGTCCTACCGGTCCGTCTGGAACGCCGCGTAACCCGTTGCGGGGAGCCCGTCCGCGTGACGGGCTCCCCGCCCTTCCACCCTCCGGCCGGACACCGGCCGCGAACTCCCCGAACCTGACGTCGCCGTACGCCGAGATGCCCGGCATGAGCACCGAAGGCCCTGGTCAGTCGCCGTCGCCGGAGCACGCGACGATCCGGATCGCGAACGCCTTCGAGTCCTACGACCAGGTTGGCCGGCACTGGGAAACCGCCGGCGACGACGAGAGCCGAGCTGGGCGGCGGCGTAGCTCGCCGTGCACAGCAGCGATCCGTACGCCGCCAGCAGTGGCAGCGCTTCCGGATCGCCGTGGGCGGCGCCGAGTGGCTGTGCCGGTCGCCTGGACGGCGTGTGCGTCGCGTGTGCGCCGCGTGTGCACGCCGGGACGCATGCTTGCGGCCTCAGCGGAGAGGCGGGCGGCAGGGTGGGGACCACCCGGCCCCCGGGGCGAGGGGGTGGAGTGTGTTCGAGGAGTTCGACGAGATCCTCGCGGTGGAGGACCCGGTCGACATGGCCCGCCGGCTCGACGAGCAGGACGTCAAACTGGAACGGATGGCGCGGTCCTACGCCGAGCTGGACCGGGCCACGGAGTCTCTGCGCGTCACCGAGACGGACCCAAGCGGCGCGATCGCGGTCACCGTGGATGCGCAAGGGCGCCTGCTCGAAGTACGCACCGGGCCGGTCGTGGCGCGGCTGGCGCCGGAGCAGGTCGGTCCGCGCGTGCTGGCCTGCGTCCGGCGTGCGCAGGCCGGGATCGCCGCCAGAGTCGAGGAAGTGGCCCGGCAGACGGTGGGCGAGGACGAGATGGCAGTGCACGTGGTCAGCACGCTGCGCGAACGGTTCCCGGCGCCGGAACCTGCGTCCCCGCCACGCACCACGGCGGACCCGGCGGTGCTGAGCTTCGGCTGGGACGACTCCGACGACGACCCGCCGCGCCGAAGCCACCGGCGGTACGGTTCGCGCGCGGCGGAAGTGGGCCGTCGTGCCTGACGGATATCAGGTCGATCCGGACGATCTGGCCCGGCATCGGGGTCACGTCGAGGCTTTGGCCGACGAGCTGCGCGAGGCGCATTCCGCGGCGCGCGGCGTCGCGCTCCCGACCGAGGCGTACGGCAGGATCTGCCAGTTCTTCCCGTCCCGGCTCGACCCGGCGGAGGACAAGGGGGTCGAAGCGCTGCTAGCCGCGGTCGAGGGCATGACGGAGGTCGCGCGATCCCTGGGCGTCTCGGGCGCGCGTTACGGCGACACCGAACGCAAGCACACCGACGCCTTCCGCAGGGGGCTGGCGAGATGACCAACGAGCTGATCGCCGCACCGAAGGACGAGACGAAGTGGTATTCCGGGATCGCGCAGGCCGAGGAGGTCGTGTCACTGTGCGACGCGATTGACCACGGCGACTGGAAAGACGCCACGATCAGCGGCAGCGGGCTCGCCATGGACGGCCTGACGCTGATCTACGACCCCGCAGGGGCACTGGGGATCCTGGTGGCCGCGGGCCTGGGCTGGGTGATGGAGCACGTCGGTCCGCTGAAAAAGGCACTCGACGACCTGGCCGGTGACCCCGCGGTCATCAAGTCCTACGGTCAGACGTGGAAGAACGTCGCCGGCCGCGTCCGCCAGGTCGCACACCGGCACGAGGCGGACGTCAAAGCCGATCTCGCAGGCTGGACGGGCCCAGCGTCCCGGACCTACCGCGGCGAAGCAGCGCAGCGAGTGACGGCGATGAACGCGGCGGCGAAGGCGGCGGACACGATGGGCGACGCGGTTGTCCAGGCGGGCGCGATGGTGGCCACGGTCCGCACGATGGTCCGCGACACGATCGCCACCTTGGTGGCGTCGTTGATCTCGGCGCTCCTGCCCCCGGGAGGCGGCACCGCGAAGGCGGTCGGCATGATCGCGAAGGCGGGCCAGAAGGTCGCCCGCTTGATCGAGAAGCTGACCCGGGCGCTGGGTCGGCTCGGCGAGCAGCTGTCGAAGCTGGCGGAGATGATCGGCGGGCTGATCCGCCGCCTCCGCGGCGGAGCTCGGCAGACCTCGCGGACCTCCACCCACGTGTCGGCGGCCGGGGAACCGCCGGAGCCGCGGCTCGCCGGTGCGGGAGGTCACTGGCCGACCATTGACGAATCACCAGGTGGCGCGGTCGGCCAGCTGAACAACGGCTCTTGTGTTTCAGCCTGCGGGGAGATGATCACCAGCGGGGGCCGCAGCCAAGAGGAGCTGATCGGGAAGATCGGCGCGCCGGCGCCGTTCGAGTCTCTGGCCAAGGAACTCGGTCCGGAGTGGCGGGCAGGTGGGATTTCGTGGAAGGACTTCCACAACATCGTCGAAGAGACGCCGGTGGTCGCCGAGCTGATGGAGATGGGCAAGATGCCCCATGCGGTGATCGTCGAAGGGTTCGACGAGGCGGGTAACCTGAAGATCAGGGACCCGTGGAGCGGGGGAAGCACCTACAAGATGACGCGGGAAGCTTTCAACCGGGTATGGACGTCGAGGGTCGTGTTCAAATGAGCGCTGTTCGGCTGGTTTCGATCCAGGATCTCGGTTCCAACTGCTACGCCGTCACCCTGGCCGACGATCAAGGAGGTCGGCGGAGCTTCAGGTTGACGGTGGACGACTCCATCGTTCCGGTGGTGCCAGCGTCCGACGAATTGCTCGCTGCTTGCCACCTGAACGTGGGCGCGCTCAAGCCGGTGTTCCAGGCCGTGCTCGACTTTCACGCCGCCTCGCGGATGGAACTGGACATTGACCTGGCGACCCGCTGACCGTCCCGCCCGCGGTCACGGCTCTGGCCTGGTTGTCATCCCGGCGGCCTGGAGGAGCGCACCCACCGCGGCCGCCTCCGGGCCGCCCAGTGCCGACAAGATCCCGTACGCCTCCTGCAGCAGGCGGCGGACCTCCGCCGGTCTCCCGGTTGCCGAACGCAGATCCGCTAGCCGCCGCAGTAGCTTGGCCGCCGTGCGGCGGTCGTCGACCTCGCGGGCGATGGCCAGGGCCGCGGAGTAACTGGCATCGGCCAGCTGTGGCTCGCCCGTGTCGCGCTGGAGGTCGCCCAGGCTGGTCAACGTGAACCGCTGCCCGGCCCGCTCTCCTGTACGGCGCTGGATTAACAGTGCCTCCCGTATGTTCGCCGTCGCTTCATCCGGGCGGCCCAGCTCGCGGTGGGCGTCACCCAGGTTGGACAGCGCAATGCTCTCGCCGTGCGGATCTCCCGCCCGACGGAACAACGGCAGTGCCGACCGATAGCAGTCCGCCGCCTCCGCGTAGCTGTGCAAGTCGTCGTAGGTGACGCCCAGGTTGTTCAGGTTCCACGCCTCCCCGAGAACGTCGCCGGACCGGCGGAACAGCTCCGCCGCGGCGCGGTGGCACCACACGGCATCGTCCAGTTGGCCGAGGTCGCTGTGGGCCACCCCCAGTCCGTTGAGCATCCGCGCCTCGCCGTCCGAATCGGATACCTCCCGGGCGGCGACCAGGCCCAGCCGGTGCGTGGCCACCCAGTCGTCCCAGTGCTTGCGCAGGTAGAAGAAGCTCAGGCACGCGCACGGCAACTGCCAGGCGATCTTGTGCTCGCGCCGGTCGACGGCAGTCTGTACCAGCGTCACCAGCGCCGAGCGCTCGTCCTCGAACCAGTCGAGCGCCGCTTCGCGGTCGCGGAGCGACGGCAGGTGCGCCGGGGCGGCGGCCGGGTCGAGCGGCACCCGCCTGCCAGCGGGATTTACCACCCCACTCGCCGCGTCCGCCGCGTGGAGGTACCAAATCAGCAGGCGCTGCAGGGAACGGTGAATGGCCGCATCGGATTGTTCTTCGGTCGCCCGGGACATGGCGTAGAGCCGGATCAGGTCGTGCGGGCGGAATCGGCCCGGCGTGATTTCCTCCAGCAGATGCTCGTCGGCGAGCGCTTCCAGCGCGTCGTCGGCGGCTGCTGGTCCGATCCCGGCGAGCGCGGCGACCGATAGGGCAGTGAAGGACTCCGCGGGGTGCAGACCGGTCAACCGGAACACCCGCTGCACGCCGGGCGGCAATAGCCGGTACGACAGGTCGAACGCCGCCCGGACCGCCCGGGTGCGCCCATGTAGTGCCGCCAGCCGCTCGGTGCGGACCTCCAGCAGCCGCGCAAGATCCCCGATCGTCCACTTGGGCCTGGTGTGCAGCCGTTGGGCGGCGATGGTCATGGCGATCGGCAGCCGTCCGCACAACTCGGCAACCCGCGCCGCCGCGGCCCGATCCGCCAACACCCGCTCCCGCCCGGCGACCTGGGCGAGCAGCGTGATCGCGTCCGCGGTGTCGAACACCTCGAGGTGGGTGACGTGGGTGCCGTCGAGGTCTGGCAAGGCGCGCCTGCTGGTCACCACGACCAGTGTCCCACTGCTACCCGGCAGCAGCGGGCGGACCTGCTCCTCATCGGCGGCGTTGTCCAGCAGCACCAGTGCTTTCCGGCCGGTCAGCCGGTCGCGGTAGAGCGCCGCGCGAGTTGCCGGATCGGCTGGCACCCTATCCGGTGGCACGCCGAGCAAGGCGAGAAATCGGCTGAGCACCTGCGCCGGCTCCGCCCGCGCCGCTTCCGGGTCGAAGCCACGCAGGTCGGCCCACAGTTGCAGATCGGTGAACCGGCCGCGGCGCACCAGTTCGTGGGCGGCGTGCACGGCCAGGCGGGTCTTGCCGACTCCGGCCATGCCGGTCACGACCCAGACCGTCACCGATTTGGCCGGTTCCTGCGCCACCAACCGGTACACCTCGTCGAGCGCGGCTTTGCGGCCGGTGAATCCGCGGGCGTCCATGGGCAGCTGGTGCTGCGCTCTGACCGGCGTCGCCGGGACGGGGGAGGGGCTTGTGGTGAGGACGTCCCGGTGCACGGCGCTGAGCCGGGCGCCGGGTTCGACACCCAGTTCGCTGACGAGCCGGTGGCGCGCCTCGGCGAACACGGTCAGCGCATCGGCCTGCCTGCCGGAGTGATGCAGGGCGAGCATGAGTAGCGCGGCGAGCTCTTCACGCGTGGGATATTCGGCGACGAGCCGGTGCAGGTCGGCGACGACGGTGTCCGCTGCGCCGAGCGCGATCCTTGCCCGTGCGAGTCCCTCGGTGGCCAGGAGCCGCTGCTCGGTCAGCCGGGCTCGCTCGGCTCGCAGTGCCGGCCCCGGTTCGGTGTTCTCGAACGGTTCACCGCGCCAGAGCCCCAGAGCTACCGCGAATGCGTCGGCCGCTTCGCCGTCTTTGCCGGCACCGGCGGCGCACTGGCCTTGGCGGAAGGCGTCCTCGAACGCGGTGAGGTCCAGCTCGCCCGGCTGCACCGCCAGTCGGTAGCCGCGGTTCCGGGTGGTCAGCCGGTCGCTGAGGCCCCGTCGCCCGAGGAATTGGCGGATCTTGGCGACGTAGGTGCGGATGTTTGAGTCCGCGGCCTTCGGCGGGACGTCCCACACCGCTTCGCACAGGTAGGGCAGGGTGACGGTCTCGTTGGCCCGCGTCAGCAGCGCGGCCAGCACCGCGAGCTGACGGGGACCGCCGGGCCAGGGGCCGGCGGTTACTTCGACCGGGCCCAACAGCAGAAATTTCATCCGCGCCACGGGCCTGAGGTAGTGACGAGCACCGGTTCGCTCCCCCCGGATCGATGGTGCCTCCACTTTACGGAGTCCAGGGGGCCCCGTCAGCGGATCGCCTCGCTTCCGCGAGAAGTCTCCGTAAAGCCCAGTGAAAAAGGGTACCCGGCTGCGAATCCGGTTCGGTCTCCGTAGACGCGAAAGTGTCGCTCGATGGCTGTCAAGCCACAGGGGGAAGTCGGGTAAGCTGTATAACGCCCTTTATCGGAGCGACATGCGCGCCAACCTGGTGTTTTAGTCATTGTCGTGCTGAGGCTCGCGATGACCTTGTCGATTTTCATCGGATGTCCATACGAGCGAGAAGGATCCGAACATTTGCAGTAGACGGGCGGTCCCCGGCGCATAGACCGCACCGGGCTCCCGCCTCCACCCGTTGATCCACTCTTGGCTTCAGTCCGCCAATGGACTCCAGAAGGAGGCGTCGGCGTGGAACCGGTAGAGGTCGCTGTCCTCGATCCGGGAGCCGGCGAACAGATGGGTGATGGGGTCGTCGGGGTCCACGCGGCAGATGTGGCGGTCCAGGAACCGATGCCACCGGACCGCTAGAGCACGTGATGCACGAGGTGACCCTCCAAGAGGTGAGGGCGGCGACGTCCCGAAGCGGGTAACGATGCCCGGGATGCCACGGCCGAGATGGGTGTCGAGCGTGGTTACCAGCGGGTCGCGCCGACGCGGCCGGTGAGCATGTCGAGTTCATTCTCGACGACATGGGGTTCGGCGTGCTGCTGGAACAGCACACCGATCGCAGCGGCGCCGAGTGCTCCGTGCCCGTGGGCCAGCGCCCGGGAAGTGAGGGGCTGGTCGTCGCGGCGCAGGGTGCTAGCCGCGATGAAGGTGGCCGGCCGAGCCCGTGTCCGGGGGTCGGTGGTGCTGCGGCAGAGGGCCATCCGCAGCTGCTCGACCCGCTGCGGACCGAACTCGGCTGGCGGCAGAAGCATCGGCCCGTAGATGGTGTTGTCGGCCAGCGCGGTGGTGACGGCGAGCGCCGCGACGTTGTCGACGAATTCGCCGCGGCCGGCCTGAGTGGTGGTGTGGGCGACGATCCGGTTCGCCTCGCCTCTGCGCCGTGCGATTAGCGGCACGACCCGGCGGGTGAATCGGGCCGATAGTGGCCGGCAGGGTCTCGCCGGGCTGGGTGAAGGGCAGGCTCCAGGTCGGGGTCGGGGCGTCCCCGCCGAGATGCAGAGGTGCGGCGAAGTCGAGGTCGGCGCGCGGGGCGATGACGGTGCCGATGAGGGTGGGACGGCGGTAGTCGCGCCATGGGGCGCCGGGGCGGGTGTGTGGAGCTCAGTAGCGGCCGAGGATGGTGTGTCCGGCGGGGCGCAGGTCGGCTTCGAGCGCGGCGATCGCCGCCCGCAGCGGAAGCCCACCTCGGGGGTTCTCCTCGGCGATCACGACGACCAGGTCGGTGTCGCGCTCGGCCGAGAGCGCGGCTCGCAGATGCTCGGCGATCTCGTGGGTGGTCATGCCGCGTACCCGGGTGACGGGAATGCCGTGCCGGTCGGTGTGGTGAGGCGTCGTCGGATGGTGGTGCGGGGGCGGGTGTGGGGTGGCAGGGCGATGACGTGCAGTCTTGTAGGGATCCGATCAGTTCATCGGGGGTCCGGTACGTGATCACGGTCAGCGCTCCTGGAGATCGGCCTCTCCGGCGAGCAGGCCGGGGAGGCGGTGACGGCCCACGCAGGTGTGAGCCGCCACCGCCCGAGCGCGTGGCCCGGCGGCGGCCTGCGAAACTTCCCGGCGTCACCAGGGCCTCGTCAGCCAGGGCTGCCGCCGGAGCGTGCGCTAGCGTCGCCCGGCCTCATCCGCAGGAGCGGCCGTCTCCGGTTCCGTGCCGGCATCGTCGCCGTCCTTGACGACGGCGATGATGTCATCGGCGGAGGTGACCAGGCGCGCGGTGCCGTCCTGGATCAGCTGATGGCACCCTGCCGATGTCGTTGAGGACACGGGACCCGGGAGTGCGAGGACGGGCCGGCCGAGCTTGCCGGCGAGGCGGGCGGTGTGGTGGGTGCCGCTGCGCCGTCCGGCCTCGACGATCAAGGTGGCTCTCGTGAGGGCGGCGGTGAGCCGGTTGCGGGCGAGGAAACGGTGGCGCGCCGGCGGGGTGCCGGGCGGGTATTCGCTGACGAGGGCGCCACTGTTGCTGACGATCCGGTTCAGCAGGCTGACGTGTCCTGCCGGGTAGCCGACGTCGATCGCGCAGCCCAGCACGGCGACGGTCACGCCGTCGGCGGAGAGGGCGCCTCGGTGCGCGGCGCCGTCGATGCCGTAAGCGGCGCCAGAGGCCCCCGGCACGCCTCGGGAGGCCAGCCCGTAGGCGAGGTCGGCGGCGTGGTGTTCGCCGTACGCGGTGGCGGCCCGGGATCCCACGATCGCGATCGAGGGCGCGGCTGCCAGCCCGTCGAGCCGTACGTCGCCCTGAACCCACAGGCCCAGTGGCGGCCCGCCCAGGGCGCCGCCGTCGGCGGCCAGGGGGCTGAGTCCGGCGAAGACGGCGGTCGGCCACTCGTCATCCTCGGGGATCACGAAGCGGCCACCCAGACCGGCGGCGGTCTGAAGACTGGTGTCGACCGAGCGCCAGCTCACGTCGCGGCGGCACTCGTGCAGGACCTCGGTGGGGGCGGTGCGGTCGGCCACGTGGTGGGCGGCGTCGACGGGTCCGACGTCGGCGATGTAGTGCGCGATGACCGGGGTGGTGGGTTCGGCGGCGTGCTGGAGGAACGCGCGGGCGCGCCGCGCCTCGGCGGAATCGGGCATGAGGACTCCTTCAAGCAGTGTGCTGGGGGTGTGAGGGGGCGAGGGCGCTCAGGTTTCGTCGGGGAAGCGACGTACGCGGATCTCGTCGCCGCGTCGCTCGACGACGGTGCCGACCGGCCACTGCGCCGCGATCCGGAGCATCTCCATCGCGTCGTTGGCGGCGTCAGTGCGCAGCTTCGGACTGTCTTCGAAGCGGAGGGCGAGGAGCATGGCGTAGAAGCGGTCGACATACTCCGTCGGGGTCATGTCGGATTCGACGATCTCGGCTGTTGTGGTGGCCTGACGGCTGTCGAAACCGACGAAGCTGCGCGCGCATCCGCAGATGGGGCTGTCGGGATTGTCATGGCATGTGCCGGGGAGGTCGACGAGTTCGACGTCGGGAACACTGTTGGAATCGTTGTCCCGGTCGCCTTGGGTGCGGTGGGTGGAGACGAAGTACTTGAGCACGGTTCCTCCTCGGTGGCTTCGCCCGGATGGGCGGTGGACGCGGTCCGCGAGCGGGCCCCGCGGGTCCGGGGCAAGCCGGCGGCGCCCGGTTGGCGGTGTCCGCCGTGGACGGTGGGCTTGCCCCGGACCGCGGGTCTGCTGCACTGCGCTTGCAGGCACGGCCAGTCGGGGTCGTCCGGGGAGGATGTCGACCGGTGCTGCGTATCGCGCATGACTCGACACTCAAAGTAATTGTCAGAAAATCCGCCACACTTGTGGCGAATTACTGGTTTGTGGGGCACTCTGGTTTCAGAAGGTGATCCACGGTGGTCCACAGGAGCGGCCACAGTGGACCCTTCTGGGGATCCGGTCCGCTGCCAAAACCCCGGTGGTAGAGGGATTCCCGGCTCGGGAGGGGGCACTGGGGAGGGCGCTCCTCCTGAGCCAATTTCAAGGTTAAATAAGCCGCTGCCCCTTGTCCTCATACGAGGCACGTCGAGTGAATGCTCAATCCGAGTGACGTCGACGAGTGGTTCCAGTAAGGTTGTTGTTCTTCTCGCCGCCACACTCCCGGGGGACCTGATGGTGCGTGCTCTGCGGTTCTGCGCAATCTTGCTGATGCTGTCCGCCGCGCTGGCAGCGCCTCCGGCCGACGCAGTGCCCGTCCCTCTCGTCAACCACTACGCACCTGGCGAGTGCACGTGGTGGGCCTCCGCCCGCCGCGCTGAAGTTGGCCGCCCCATCCCGCAGTTCTGGGGTAATGCCAAGACCTGGGATGACTTCGCCCGCCGAGATGGCTATGCGGTCGACCAGACCCCTGAGGCAGGCGCCGTCATGCAGTCGGATGCTGGAAGTCTCGGGCACGTGGCCTTTGTCGAGACCGTCGGTGCCGACGGCAGCTGGCAGGTCTCCGAAATGAACCAGGTTGCCTGGAACGTCGTCAGCTACCGGACCTTCACCGCAGCACAGGCAGCTTCCTATGACTTCATCCACTAAGAGGCCGTCGAACCATTGCAAGTTCGTTGTGGCGAATGGAGACGGTGGTGGAGCTTGCGTCGAACGTCAGTCGGCTTCGACACCAACGCTAGCGACTTGCCGGTGGCGTGCCGTCTCGCCACACGCATGGTGTGCTGGCGCCGATGTTGAGGCGGCCGGCGGAGGATGCTTCCAGGCTCATGAGGTAGTCGTCTCGTGAGGCGTTGAGGAAGGGATCGTGGGGGCGTTTGTCGGCTTCCACGTGCCAGCCGTTGGCCGCGAACCACGTCTTCAGCTTGTCGAAGTAGGTGGTGTTGGCTGCCTTGTCGATCCCGTCGACCCAGTAGTTGACGCTTGTCAGGACTTTGCCGGTGGGCCTGTCGGTGGAGTCGTTGCACTGCAGGGGCTGGGGTCCCTGGTCGGTGAGGTGGAATCCGCTGGGGAAGACGGCGCCTGCGGCGTCCTTGACCATCTTGTCCGCGTTGGCTTGGACCTCGGCGAGTGACGCGGTTTTTTCCATGTCTCCCTGCTCTCCGCATGCCGACACCGTGAACAGCAGCGCCGTTGCTGTTGCGGCTGCGAGGGCGCGTGTGATGGTTGTCCGGCTCTTGCTGTTCATGGTCGGCCTCCGGCGATGACGTTTCCCATTGACCTGAGCGAGTCGGAGCGGGGGAGCCAGTAGTCGCCGTGTGAGGTCAGCGGGTTGGTCGATTCCGACTGGAAGGTTTGTCCGCCGAACCAGGCTGTTGTCGGGTCGGGGCCGAGGGGGTCGATCGTGTCGGCCGCGGGGTTGTCGAAGTTGGTCAGGGCCGGGATCGGGTCGGTGGGTGCTTTGGTGGAGTAGAGGTGCTGGCCGACTTGGTCGGGTGGGATGCCGTCGAGGCGCAGGTCGCCTGCGTGTTGGACGCCGACGCCGGGGCTGGCGACCATGACGAGGTTGTCGGCCGGGAGTCCGAGATCTCGGGCGGTCTGTCCGACGACGGTGGTGCCGTAGCTGTGCCCGATGATCGTGGTGTTCACCTCGCCGGGCTGGTGGGTGGCACCGAGGCCGTCCTGGAAGCGCCGGAGTGAGGTTTCGGCGTGGTCGGCGTAGCTGGTGCTGGCGGCGTCGACGAGGGTTTGCGGGGCGTCGTAGCCGGCCCAGGTGATGACCGAGGTCGAGGGTGATCCGGCGCGCTGGGCAGCTTGGACCATGGCGTCGGAGCGGTTGATGTCGGTGGCCATCCCGTCGTTGATGCCGGCGGTGGTGCCGGGGACGTAGGTGGCGACGTTGACGGCGGTGTCGGGGTTGTCGATGGCGATGATGGCCTGGCCGGAGTTCTGCGGGTTGATGCCCAGCAGGTAAGCGTGGGGCTGCCCGGGCAGAGGATTGGTCAGGCGATCGTTGATCTGGTCCATCCCGGTCAGTGTGCCGCTGAGGCGGTCGCGTTGCCGCTCGAGGTCGAAGTACTCGTTCTGCTGGGTAGGGTCACTTTGGTTCAGGCTGTCCATCCGGTGCTGCAGGTCGTCGCGTTGGCGTTTGAGGTCGTCGTAGCGCTGGGTGAACACGACGCGGTTGGCTTTGTCTCGGATGTCGGCGGGGATGCCGTCCATGGCGCCGAGGGCGGCGGGCCGGTCGTGCAGCAGGATCGCCTGTCCGGCGGGGGACAGCGAGTTCCACCAGGCGGCCGTCTGGGACGGTGTGGCGTTGGGCGGTGGTTCGGGCAGCGTGAGGCCGGGGTCGCGGGCGCCGTCGGCGGCCGCGGCGGTGACGGTGGTTTCGTCGCCGGTGCCGAAGTCGCCCTCCTGGGCCCGCTTCAGGACGGAGGCGAGGTCGGCGTCGATGTCGTCGGCGGTGCGCAATGCCTGGGTGACCGCGTCGGCGACCTGGGTGCGGATTCGGGCGCGGTCCTCGGGATGGATGTCCGGTGGCGGGTGGCCCGCGGGGAAGGTGTCGATGAGGGTGCCGTCTTCGGCGATGCGGTAGCCGTATTTGCCGGCGAGGGCTTCGGCGTTGGTGATGGCGTGCTGGACGCCGGTGATGGCGTCGGCGGCTTGACCGATCGCTTTGGCGACGACGCTCGCGCCGGCCGCCATCTTGTCGATCCTGGACATGAGGCTGTGGTGGGCCGAGCCGGCGGTGTCGGCGGACGGGCCGGACCAGCCGTCGACGGGCATCACCTTACCGAAGTCATCACCTGAATGGGTGAGGGTCTGGAGTCGTTGCTGGACGGTCTGGAAGATCTCGTCGAGTTGCGCGGTGTTCCACCGTTTGACGTCGGAGAGCGCGACCATCAGCGTGGCCCGTGCAGTCGGCCGGCGTCGGTGGTCGCGGTGGCGGCGCCGTGGTTGCCGGCTTCGTAGTGGTCCGCAGCCAGCACCAGGTCGCTGCCGTAGCGTTCGGCTTCGGTGCACCAGCTGCGGAACGTCATGCCCCAGCTCGTTCCGAACGAGGAGGCGGCCGGCGCAGCTTGGCCGCCGGGGAGGGCTTCGGCCACGCCGGTGACGGGTTGGGCGCAGTCGGCGCTGCGGAGCTGGCTGAGCGCGTCGACAATGGCTCGTCCGGCGGCTCGGAGCGCGTCGGGCACCGTCCGGAATCCCATGTGTTCCCTCCCCGTGGTCGCCGCATCACTCTATGGGACATCCGCGAGCCACTTCAACGCGCCGAGGGTGCCCGCAGGGACGAGGAAAAGCACGTCAGGTGGGGTTGCGCAGGCGCGGTGAGTAGATTTGCTCAGCTCGGAGGTCCGGGCGTTCCGTCGCCATTGCCCGGTGTGATTTCTGGAGGCGAGGTGGGCGCGGTGTCGAGCATGGCGGCGGCCGTGTCGAGCAGGTGCGCGAGCTGATCGGCCGAGGCTGGTGGCACAGTGCCGGCTCGGACGGCGGCGCGCACTTGGTCTGCCGCCGATGTGATTGCGGCGCAAACGTCGTCCGGGCCGACATCAGAGGGGTCGGGGGAGCGGGACGGCGGTGTCACGGTGTCTCCGCTGCGTCGGGCGACTGCGTGGTGCCGTCCGTCGGGCGTAGCGGCGTTTCGTCGATGTCCTGCAGGTCGACGCCGTGGTGGCGCAACTTGTGCGTGACGCGCTGGTAGGCGGCAAGCGTGTCGCGGTCGGCGAGATAGGTACTAGCGCGGTAGTGGTGTAGCGCGATGGCAAGTGCGACCGTGTGGTCGCTGTAGAGGGTGAACGCGCTGATCAGGCCAGGTGGGCACACGTCGGCCGGAACTATGAGCAGTGTGATGTTCGGTTTGGTCGCCAGGCGCTCGAGGTTGCCGAGCTGATCGGTACGTAACTGAGGTGGGCAGGCGCGCAGCGCGGCGTCGCCGACGAGGAACGTGTAATGCCGTTCGCGGTCGGCGAGGTTGTTGCGGCGTGCAGGTGCGAGGAGGCTGGGCGCGTCGGCATGGCCGATGTCGGAGACCGGGTGGTTGAGCAGGTAAAGGTCATGCTCAGGGGTTCGTAGCGGATCGGGAATGAGGGTGGGTGCCCACGCGAAAACGTGGGTGGCGAGCTGTTCGTAATGTGAAGCCAGGGTGGCGTGGTCCCAGTGGTCGAGGTCGACGAATGCGGGGTCGCTGGCGTGGCGAGCCTGATCGAGAATGCGGTGGGTTGTGGCCGAGTCGGCCTGGAGTGCGCCGAGTAGCTGGGCCACGACGGTGATCGGCGGGATGCGTTTCGCAGTTTCCCAGTTCGACAAAACTTGCGCGCGGAGCTCGAGCTTGGCGGCCAGCCGGCGCAGCCCGATACCCCGGGCAGTGCGCAGTGTGCGGAGTGCCTGGCCAACGGCGACTGTCGCGGGACTCTGAATGATGTTCGTGCTGTGGCGTGAGCCGTGGATCTGTGTGCGCATTGCGGCTTCTTTCGGTGGGTGAGGCGTCGTCATGAGCTGGGATGGGCGTCGTTGGTGACGTCAGCAGACGTAGCGGGCTGGGGCTCCTTTACACCGAGGTACCTGTGCTGTCCGGGTTGTCGGTTTGCTGCCGCGGCGTCGCAGCTGCGGACGGTCGTGCAGGAAAGCGGCGCAGGCCGCGCAACACGCGGACCACGACTTCCGGGTCCGGTCGTTCGGATGAGCAACGGGGTGCCGCCTCGGCACGGCCGACGTACGGCCGCGGGCGGGGCGGAAGCACGAGTGGCAGGACTTCGGTGGGTTCCATGTCCAGGGCGGGGTGGATGACGGGCAGGACCTCGGTCGGGGCGTCGGCGGCTTCGACCTCGGCGCGTTCGCGGGCCACTCGGCTGCGGATGCTCGCCACGCTGGTGGGGCTGCGCTGGATGTGCCGGTTGTGTCGGGCGTCGTGCACGATGAGCGCGACAGCCAACGCGATCGGCAGCGCCAGGCAAGCCAGCACGGCCAGCACGCCGAAGTTCACTGATCTGGCGGTTCGGGTTGGCCACTTGCGTTCGTCGGGGTCCGCAGGCCCAGCGTGTTGGCGTGAGTCTGCAGCATCCTGGTGACCTCCAGCAGCGAGTCAGCCGTGTCGTGGAATTGGTCCGGCGTCGCCGTGGTCGTGCGCAGGCGCACCGCGACCGCCACGAGGTGGCGGCCGCCGAGGCCGACGTGTTCCGCCAAGGTCACCGGTGCTCCTCGTGCGTCCGCATTGTTGGCGTGGGTTGTCAGCACGTCCGCCAGCTCCATCAGAAGAGCGGCGAAGGCGCGTTCCCGCTCAGGCGGCATGGTGCCGGTGAGGAGCTCGCAACTGATTTCCGGCACATGCTTGAGCACGCCAGCCAGGGTGCGTACCAGTTCGGCTGTTTGCTGGTCCATCGGTTGGCTACTCCATCGCCGGGCTGCTGCGCGCACCTGTGCCCCGGCGTCCAGAGCCAGGCGTTCGCACATGGCGTCCTGCAGCAGTGCGGTCAGGGGCAGGTGCCGCAGACTCGGCACGACCACGTGCCGGGCGTCCGCCCGGACCAGGCCGCCCAGGCTGGCGACGCCACAGGAGCAGGCGATACTCCAGGTCACCGGCCTTGCCTCCGTCCGCCGACGTGGATGGCCCGCTCACTGCCGGGGTGGAGCGCCGTGGGCTGCGCGGGTCACGTTGGCCGAGCAGCGCGGTGTGCATGATGGGGCTGGCTGCGTCTCGGTCCAGCGCGGCCCGTATGTCGAAGTCCGTCGTGATGTGCGCGATGTCGCCGAGCAGCTGATCGGCTGCGAGCCGGTGCTCGATTGCGAGCGGGATGCCGGCTTCGGCGAAGCGCGCTCCGAGAGATGACGCACCGGTGTGGTCCTGATCGTCCGTCCCGTGCGTGATGAGCTGGGTGATTGCTGTGGGGCGGCCGGAAGGTGCGCTGTCCAGCAGCGCGAGGATGGTGGCGAGGCGGAGTTCGGCTGGCCGTAGCAGCCCGGTGGCGAGGATGCCGAGCGGCGCGCGGTCGGTGAGTAGGTGCGTGACCGCGGGTGTTGTTGCGAGGTTGTGGTGGCGGTGGGCGGGCAGGCAGAGGACGTGGGCGCGGCCGGCGGCGGCGCCGTGGTCGATGCGGCTGTGCAAGTGCTGGGTGACGGGGTCGTGTTCGATCACCAGGATCCGCGCGCCGGCGTCGTGCAGGTCGGTGAGGGTGGACGAGTGAGCCCAGAGGGGCAGGCCGCCGGTGCCGAGGACGAGGAAGTGGCGGAGCCCGTGATCGAGCATGGCCGCTGGGGCGCGGCGATCCCAGGTGGCGGCCGCGATCGCCAGCTGGGGCAGCTGCGGGTGGTCGGCGAGGAGGCGGTCGGCGAAGAGGCGGTCGATGGTGGTGTTGAGGTGGCCGTCGAGCAGGTAGTCGGCGACAGCGTCCCGGCGGGGACTTTCGATGTCGACGTGGACGCGTTCGCCATCGTGCGGGTGAGCGGGTGTGGCTGCGGTGCGTGGTGGCATGTCGAGGTGCTTTCGAAGCTGGTCAGGCGCTCGCGCAGTGGCGGGGCGTCCGTTGGACCGGGGGTGGCCGCGGCATCGGATCTGCCGCGACCACCCCGAGAGCAGGTGTTGTGTGTGTCAGCCGACGGGCGTGGCCGACGCGGTGTGAATGGTTGCGCCTGGGGCGCCGGGCAGTAGCTTGTGGATCTGCTGGTTGATCCACCACTGGTAGGCGTGGAGGTTGGTGTAGATGGCCGCGCTGCCGCAGAACTCGGCGATGGTGCGGGAGGCCGCACCGAGCAGGTACCAGTCGCTGCCGTGGCGTTGCAGGAGCCCGGAGCCGGAGTCGCCGTTGCAGATGCCGCCGCCGGTGGGCGGGACTCCGGCGCACAGTTCGCCGGTGCCGATGCCGCCGGGGGCGCACTTGGCTGTGTGCAGGAGCGGGACGTCGAGCTGGCTGAGCTGGGCCGGTGCGGGGCCGGTCCAGGCGGCGGGGTCAGTGGTGATGCCCCAGCCGATCGCCCGCGCGGGCTGCCACAGCCACGCGGGGGCTATGCGGGCCGGGCGGACGCCGTCGACGTGGCCGGTGAAGCGGATGAGGGAGACGTCCCAGATCTTGCCTTCATTGTCCGGCAGGCCCCAGGCCCAGCGCAGCGGGACGACGATCTTGGCGCCGATGCGGACGACGCCGTCCTGCAGCCGGTTGGGCGAACCGAACCGCGCGTGGTAGATCGCGGGATCGCTGCGGTCGATGGTCGGGTCGCGCAGGTCAGTGCGGAAGCTGGCGAAGGTCTTCTTCGCCGCGGGGCTCATCCGCGATTGCTCTTCGGGACTGGGCGGGTTGCTGAGGCAGTGGCTGGCCGTGGCGGCGACCGCGGCCGGCTTACCGGTTTCGTCGTAGCCCTGCTGGAGGAGGGTGACCCCGCATGAGTGCCAGTCGGGTTCGCCGTGGTCGAGCAGCTGCAGGGACCCGGCGCCGGCGTAGGCCACCGGGGCGGGGTCGCCCCCGACGATCCGCGGCGACGCCGTGGCGGTAGACGGTGAGGGCGGGGGTGTGCCGGTGTCGGCGGTCGCGGCGGAGATGCTGAACAGCATCGGCAGCAGGGCGAGCGCTGCTGCGGCTGTTGTTCTGAGACGCACGAGTCGAATGTCCTTTCTCAACGAAGCTTCGGCGCAATTCGAGTGCGCCGGGTGCGGTGTGTGGGTGCCTGGCCGTGCGTGGGGGGCGTGAGCACGGCCAGGCACCGGTGGTCACCCGCGATCGGGGGAGGCCGGTTGCTTGACCTTGTGATCGCGGGCGGGTGACCGGCCACCCCGGTAGCCGGTCGAATCCGGGCAACCGGTGTCCTCGCGCGGGTATCCCGTTCCGTGCGAGGACGCCGGTCCCGGTTCCCTGACTGTCCGCGACATCGGGGCACGGACGGTCAGGAAGTCAAGGGCGTGCCGGCCGCCACGGGGGTTCCGGCAGGTCGCGGTCCGGTCCAGGTTTCTGGGTGAGGACCGCGGCGGTGAAGTTCCCGCACAGCGGCGTGTCCGTCGGTGGCCCGTCGGGAAACCAGGCGAACGCGGGGACGATCCCAGGCGGTAACAGGCTGGTGCCGTGGATCATCGCTTCGATCTGGGCTTCGGTGGCGAGGCTTCCGGTACCGGGGCCACGGCGCTGCAGCGCAGCTTCGAACTCGAGTGCCTGGACGGCGAGGTCGGGATGCTCGGGCTGCAGCAGATGTGTCATGGCCAGGAACGCATTGGCGGGCAGCCGGGCGAGGTGATCCTGCACGACCTGCGCGGCTTCGGCGCGGCTGCCGCCGTGAAAGGACATCACCCCGCCCAGCAGCAGCGCCACGCGGTCGTGATCAGGCGAAACCAGGCCCGAGGTTTCCTTGCCGGTGTTGTAGAGCGTGTTCCACATGGCGTGGGGATCCCAGGGGTCGGCGTCAACGACGTGGACGCCATTGCCCTCGTCGGCGAGAGTGCGCAGGTGCGCCAAGACCAGAGGGTCGTGATCGACATAGATCACACTCGCGCGAGCGACGGTCTGCTCCCGCGTGCGGTTAGTCGCCTCGCTGCGGCGGATGAGCGAGTGCAGGTCGTGTTCGCCAGCGATGTTGGGCAGTCCCGCACCGGCAACCACGATGCTGCTGACGCCCTGCCGGGCAACCAGGTAGGCGGCTGCGCGATCAAGGAACGAGCGTTCGGACCGGAACACGAACCCTGCGTCCGGCACCTGGGCTTCGAGCAGGAGCGCAGCGTCGAGTTCGTTGTTGTGGGCGAATTTGACGCAGGGGACATCGCGGTTGTCGCTATTTTTGGCTGTGCGGAAAGCATCGAGGAGGAAGGCGAGGTTGACCCGGTCGGGATTCGTCCCGACTGGTCTTTGCCACCAGGGCTTCCCAGTGACTGTGGGTTGGTGCATCGGGGTGGCGTGTGTCGTTTCTGATGGCGTCATGGGCGTGCCGGCGCTTCGGTGGACAGGAGGACGGTCAGGTGCGCGATGCTGAGGCGACATCGATCCGCCAGCCGCGCGAGGTCGACGGGCCGCAGCCCTCGAAACGGGGGTCCGCCAGCGCGGAGTTCCTCTTGCGCCCAGCGGGCCGCGGGACGGAGTGCGTCGAGCTGGGTGACAGCCAGGACAGCGAGGTCCACGGCCAGGTCGGGATCCCAGCCGATGCGGCGCTCAGCGCGGGCCAGCAGCTGCGAGGGACGGATCAGGTAGATTCGGCTAACGTCGCCGAGCTGACGCAGGGACATCGAGCGGGTGGCTTTCTCCCACATGATGAGTGTTCGCGCGTTCGCTCGGCCCTCGGACCATGCGGCGAGAGCAGGGCGGGACCAGCCACGGTCTTCCCGCTGCCGCTGCAGTTCCGCGCCCACGGCATGGGCAAGCTCGCCGGTGTCGGTCGTGGTCATCAGGGTCATCCAAGGCTTCCTGGAGCGGGTGGACGGTGTGCGGATAGTCGGGATCGCGAGTCGGCCAATGCCGTATCCGAGCCGTGGGTGTGCGGGAGTCGAGGTAGTCGTGCAGCGGCCGCGCGCGGACGATGGCCCACCAATAGGTGTGGGGTCTTGCGCCGTCGGTCACGGGCATGGTGACTCCGCGGTAACTGGAAAGTGGGTCACATCAGCCGGCGGGTCGGCGCCAGCGTCGTCCCCACTGCATCGAGATTTCTCGCAGGTCACGGCGGCTGAGGTCTCTCGGTAGCGGGGCCAACGGGAGCGAGCGGCGTGGACAGTGTCGCGTCGGGAATCCGCTGACGCGCACGCGGGTGCGAGCACCCCTGTGGATTCGAACGTGGCGTCATCGACGCGGTGGATCCGCGGATAGTTGGTCGACGGCGACCGTAGAACGATCGCGGTCGGCCGACTGCTTGAGGATGCCGTCATGCCACGACCTCGCGCTTCCACCGGTAGACACCCTTCGAAGCGGGATGTCGCGATCGCTTCGCCGTGCTCGGCGTCGCTCGCTTCTTCTTGTTGCTGGCGAGTGGCTTCTCACCTGAGTCGGTGCGCCAGCGGTCGGTGTCCACCTTGCTGTGGTCGGTCATGCGAGCTCACCATCCGACCGTTGGCCGTCGTCCTTGTTGCCGATGGCGTCGTCGTGGTCCTCGCCGACCGGGTGGATCTCGGCGATGACTGACGGGGACAGCCCGGCCGCAAGTCGATACAGCCGCCCGGTGGCCTGCGCGCAATCCTCGGCCAACGCCTCGATATCCATCGCCACCGAATCCGCGCTCGCTGAGCCGCCCGCAACGTGCTCTGCGAGGCCAAGGGTGGTCCGCAGCTCCTGGGCAACTTCCGCCGCAACCTCTCGAGGGTCGTCGGCCGGCTGGTCACGACGAGCGCAGGCGTGGATGAGGACCTGTGCTCCGACCCCGATCAGGTCGTAGCCAAGTTTCCTGTAGGACGTCCAGTCATGACGGTCACACTCGGCGTAGGCGAGGCGTACCAATGCATCGGTGTAGGCGTCGGTGATCAAGCCGAGCAGCTTCATCGGCGGTGTGCCGGGCTGATCCGGCGATCGTTCGGAGTCGGTCATCAGTGTGTTCCGGTGACGTGGTCAGCTAGACGGTGAGGCAAGCAGTTGTTGCGTGCGAGACCGGTGACGGTCGGCCCAGAGCCGTTTGATGCGAGTACATCTGCGGAGTCGAGGGTGACGAGATCGACGCGGCGGATTCGCGGATGGCTCCGTGGCAGCACGGTGTTGTTGTTGAGGTCGTGCATGGTGATCACGTTCCAGGTTTGGGGATGAGCACGTTGGATGCGCCTCGACCGCCCGGTTTGGGAGTTCGCGTTCGGTCGAGGCGTGCAAACCGGACAGAACGGAGGTACGCACACTGCCTGTCCGGGCTGGGATTGCGGAGGGTTAGGTTCGCGAGACGGGATCGTCGGGGTCACCTGGCGGATCGGCGTTTCCGTTCGTTGCCAAGCGCAGAGAAAGGGCGCGCAGTGCATCTATGAGGCTCTGGTACATGGGGGCGAGGTGTGTCGGTGCGATCAGGTCGGGGTCGCCCCAGCCCGCGAGAAACGCTGTCAACCTCGCTTGCGCGTATTTCAACGCCCGCGCTTCGTCCGATGACGCGTGAACTCGCCGCAGTGCGCGGTCGACGATCGCGCCAATCTCTTGCAGCTGGGTGCGTGCCTGTTCTTCGGACTCGGGATCGTGCCAGCGGACGTCCGGCAGAGAGACCAGCGCCTGCCGGGCGTCGGCGATGGTGAGCTGTCGTCGCGCTCCCGGCCATTTCACGGTGTCCACACCCGCGGGGCCGAGCCGATTACGAGGCGGGGTGCGCGGGGGTCGCTGGGCGCGGGTAGGTCGACGAGCTGGTGCAGGATGGTAAGGGCGTCGCCTTCGCGTTCCCAGACCTTCCCACCGGCGTGATCCATTCGGATGGCGGCGGCGTCGGTCTCGCTCTTGACTCGGAGAGCGTCGACGAAGCCGTCCACCTCCCACGTGAAGGCGCCCGTAATCTTCTTGAGGAGGCCGTCGGCGTCAAACACGGGCAGGAACTCCCAGTGGCGTCGCAGCAAGGTCGTGAACGGCTCGATGGCCGGCTCGTCCCAGAGGAACGCGAACGAGCTCATGACGGGCAGGATCATCGGAGGTCACAACCTGACTCGTCGAGCCGCCCATGGCGCGGATGATCGCCGAGGCCAGTCGCGCTATCGCATCCGGAGTGGTCTCCGCTCGGCTCACGCGCGGAATCGGCGAGATCGAGCAGCTTGTCTCGTGACAGTGGCTCAGACTGTGCTGTCCGACGGTCCGAGAGGCCGTCACCGACCTTCCTATCACGGTGTGTTACCTCGGGCATGCCTCGAGCATCTGCCTGATGTGCCCCGGAGAAAACGATGTCGGGGTATCAGATCGCACGCTCGGAGCCGCTTAACGTCAGATTCCATACATCAAACGTATGGAATCTGACGAGACCTTCGCCGCGTCACATATACTGCGGTGAACGTCGGGCGAGGGAGGTACTTTGGTGCGGAAGGCAGAGCGCACGTGCGTCGGATGCGGTTCGCGCCTCGCCCGTCATCGCGTGAGCAATCACTGCGGCGCATGCACCCGACTGCTGATCTCGACCAACGCACGCCAGCAGACGGCGGCGTTTTGGGAGTCCGACAGCATCAGTGCTGCAATCAATGCGCGCCACTTTGGCCAGCTCTTTGCGGCCTACCGCCGCGAATCAACTCCGCGCGTGTCACAGGCCACGCTCGGCCAGTGGCTTGGCATGACACAAGCACAAGTCAGCCGCCTTGAAGCTCCCGGCGCGCCCCCGCCGAGCAACCTGCGCAATCTCGAGCGCTGGGCGAAAGCTCTTCATGTTCCACCGACGCTGCTCTGGTTCGATGTGTCTTATACGCTCGACGAATCAGTCGAACCTGAACTCGCGGCTACCCTCGAAGACGTGCAACGGCGACAGTTCTTCAAGACCGCAGGCGCAGGCGCCACAGCGATCGGCGCCTCGCTGCTCGGAGCCAGAACACCGGTGGCAGTCGGCCCGCTAAAACCGCGAAGCTCCGACGTCGAGATCGTGCGCGACATGACCGCCACATTTCGGTGCCTTGACAACAGATTCGGCGGCGGGCACAGCAGAGCCACAACCACGATCACCGCATACCTGACCTCGACTGTTGCACCGATGCTGAACGACGCGAGTAGGCATCGAGCATCACGTGACGAACTGTTCGCCGCTGCCGCGGAGCTGCACCACGTGGCCGGCTGGATTGCCTACGACGTCGGCAAACCCGCAGAAGGCCAACGGCATCTGCGCGACGCTCTCAAGCTCGCGCAGGACGTCGGTGACGAGGCGCTCGAGGCCGAGATGCTCGCTGCGATGAGTCATCACGCCGCATTCGCCGCGATGGACGAGCACAAGGCGTTCGACGTGTCCCGCGACGTCGCGCTTGACATGGCGCTCGCCGCCCGGCAGCGGGCGAAGCGATCCGGCCTAGTCGCCCTCCAGGCAGAAGCCGCGGTCCTCGAAGCTCATGGACATGCCCTGAAACGAAACACATCGGCGTGCTTCGCCTCGCTTAGCGAGGCCGAACGCGCCTTCGAGCGATTCTTGCCGGGTTCGGGACCAGCGTGGCTGGCCTATTTCGACAGCGCATACCTGTCGGCAAAGTTTGCGCATACATTCCGAGACCTCGGTCGACCAGTCGAGGCCGAGCAGTTCGCGCGTCGATCACTCGGAATGAGTGAGGGGTACGACCGGGGCAGGTTATTTAACACGGCGTTGCTTGCTTCGACACTCGCGGATCAAGGGCGTGTCGACGAAGCATGCGCGGAGGCCACGAAGGCAGTAAGGATGAGTGAGGACGTCCGGTCTATCCGCGGCAGCGCCTACCTCACCGATGTTGGCCGACGCCTCGCCCGGCACAAGGGCGACCACCGCGTGCGCCGGCTCTACAGCCAAATGAATTCTGCGGGTGTGCCCACGCCGGTGTAGCCAATCAACGGTAGAATGCGAGGATGTGAAGTAGCGCGACCTGCGACGCCGCACCGACGATCTCACCTTTCATGATGCGGTCTCTGACCGTGTCGAGTTCAATCCACGCAACCCGCGCCGCTTCGTTGATGTCCTCGGGTTCGCCGATGTACTTGGATCGTCGAGCCACGTACAATAGGTTCTCGGCGTCAGCACTTCCCACAAGCGGCTGCAACGAACCGAGCGGCTCGACATCGAGCGGTCGCCATCCGGTCTCTTCTTCGACCTCTCGCGCCGCGGTCACGGCGGGGTCTTCTTCCGGGTCGACGTAACCCCCTGGTAACTCCCACACCCACCGGTCGATGATGAACCGGTGTCGCCAGAGCATGAGCACTCGGTCCTGATCGTCGAGAACGGCCATCATCGCGGCCTTGCGGATGCGGAACACCCACTGCTCGAAGGTCACCCCGTCAGGTAGCTCGACTGAGGCGATGCTGACGCGATCACGGCGTGTGTCATCGACCAGTCGTTCGCCGTGGATCTTCCAGCGCGTCGATTCTTGCTCGTCGGGTTCTGTCGCCACGAAATAGATGCTACGGAAGAGCCGTGGCTCGCCAGCTGACGCGGTACCGATCGACTCCAGCGGTCGCGGTCACTCCGCAGCTGATCGAGCGCAGCGGCCAGCCGGGACAGCGTGACGATCTCCACCAGATCATGCTCACCACCCCCCGTGCCGACCTGGAGCCGTCCAGCGAGGCTCACCGGACAGTGTCGGACACCGTACTCCCGCCGATAGTGCCCTGCATTCTTGCTGGTCAGGCTGCACCTGCGTGCCGTTCTGCTGTCCGGGTCGCTACAGAGC
The DNA here is from genome assembly GCF_014654205.1 of Amycolatopsis bullii. Classification (GTDB taxonomy): domain Bacteria; phylum Actinomycetota; class Actinomycetes; order Mycobacteriales; family Pseudonocardiaceae; genus Amycolatopsis; species Amycolatopsis plumensis. The sequence continues at coordinate 30,259 of NZ_BNAW01000030.1, read as the reverse complement.
CCGTGCCGGACCCCGTCCCGGGCTGGTCGGCTGGTCCTCGAGCACGGACTGGCCGGGCTCGCGACCGGGAGAACAGGAAATGATCATGTGGACGCCGTTGGTCACCCTCATCGCACTGGTGCTGCTCACCGCCGTCGGCGCCGCCACCGGGGTGGCGCTCACGACAACTGACCACCAGCGCGCGGCGCGGGCGCTGACGCTCCTCAAGGTCCTCTCCTCAGCGCACTCCTCGGCAGCAGCGGCGTGCTCGTGGCGGTGATTCGCCTGCACCAGGCCGGACTGCTGTGACACAGCGACGGAAAGGAATGTGGCTCGGAAATCGTCCGGGGCTGCGAGCTCGCCGACAGGTTGGATCTCTGCCGGCCCCGGGGCCCGGCCCGGCCCGACCCGGCCACACCGGTCGTCCTGCAAGCAGCCGATGCAGGCGGCAGCGACCTCTCCCGATGCCGGGCTAGGCGTGCCTGGCGGAAGTCTCGGCTGGTGGTCGAGTTGCTGGCGTAACGGGCGATGCTTCAGGAGAGACTTCTCGTCACGACCGTCGAGATGGGAGTCGCGGGCGTGGTCAGTTGGCAGTACTCCCGGCTCGTCTAGGTACGTCGGTGGCAGACCCGCTACGAATCCGAGTCGGATCCTGCGCACTGGCCGATGGTGAACTCCGCGGAAGGACGGCAAGCAACTGGGGGCTCGCGGCGCGGACCTTGGCTCGCAACTACCGAGAGCAGTCAGATGCGAGGAGAGTCCCCTTCAGCTCGCTTGAACGCCGTCGCGCGCCAGACCACCAAAGCCGACGTGAGTCCGCCCGCGGCCGCGATCGCCACCGCGGCCGGGAGCGCGTCGTGGTCCACGCCGAGGCCGCCCAGGGCCGCACCCAGCGCGATACCGATCTGGAACGCCACGATGTACACCGCCGACGCGAGGTCCGGCCGTCCCTTTGCGACCCGCAGCACTGCCGCCTGCAGCACCACGCCGATGCCCGCCGCCGGGGCGGCCCACGCCACGACCGCGCCGCCGGCCGCGACCGGGCCCGGCGCCCAGAGGAGCACCAGCATGCAGGTGGCCAGGCCCGCCGTCGTGACCAGCGCCGTCGCGCGCGGGTGGCGGTCGATGTGGCGGCCGATGATGAGTAAGCCGAGCAGCCCGGCCGTGCCGTGGGCGAGGAGCAGGACCGACGTCGGCGGGCCGGTCAGGTGGACGTACCGCGCGATCAGCGCCGTGATGTAGGTGAACGCCGCGAAGTGGCCGGTCACCAGGAGCAGGGTCGTCAGGTGCACCGGGGCGAGCGCCCGGTCGGCGACGATCCGCGGCCCCGGTGCCGACGTCTCCGCGGGCATCGGACCGACCGTGAGGCGTATGACCAGCGCTGTCAAGGCCGCCGCCCCTGCCACGGCGAGCACCGCCGTCCGCCAGCCGAGCGTTGCGCCGAGCCAGGAGCTCACCGACAGCCCGAACAGGAAGGCCACGGAATTCCCGGCGAACACGACCGCCGTCGCGCGGCCGCCCTTCCCGGGACCGAGCAGCCGGGCTGCCATTGACGCGACGACCGACCAGAACACGCCGTGGCCAGCGGCCGCCACGAGCCGCGCGGCGACCGCGACGCCGTACGTCGGCGCGAACGCGAGCACCATGTTCGACACCACGACCAGGCCGAGGGTGAGCAGCGCGTCGTCCGGCGGTCCCAGCGGGAGGTCAGCGCGACCAGCGGCACCACCGAGACCGCGACGACCAGCGCGTACCCGGTCATCAGCAGCCCGATCGCGGAGTCGTCCGCGCCCAGGCCCGCCGCGAGCTGTGGCAGCAGCGCCACAGGCAGGTTCTCCGAGGTCACGGACGCGAAGCAAGCCGCGCTGAGGGCTCCCAGCGCGATTCGGGTACGGGGCTCGACGAGCATTGTTTAACGATACACAGCTAAGGTGGGCCCATGTCCAGACCCACGATGGCCGATGTGGCGCGCCGGTGCGGGGTTTCGGCGATGACCGTGTCGTACTGCTACAACCAGCCGGACCGGGTCGCGCCGGAGACGCGGCGCCGGGTTCGGGAGGCGGCCGCCGAGCTGGGCTACCGGGGGCCGGACCCGACAGCGCGGTCGCTGCGCCGCCGGCACGTCGGCGCAATCGGCGTCGTGCTCGGCGAACACCTCGCGTACGCCTTCGAAGACCCGCAGGCCCGCCGGTTCCTGGCCGGGGTCGCCGAGGTTTGCCGCGAGCGGGGGAGCGGGCTGAACCTCATCCCGACGACCGGCGCGGACGACGACGTCGAGCGCGTCCGGTCGGCGTCGGTCGACGGCTACATCGTCTGGACGACCGTCGACACCGACCCGGTGCTCGAAGTCGTGACCGGGCAGGGCAAGCCGGTGGCGATCCATGGCGGCCCGGCGTTTCCCGGCGCGCGGGTGGTCGGCATCGACAACCGCGCCTCGGCCCGCGAGCTGGCCGCCCGCACCTTCACCGGCGCGCAGCGGCCCGCCGTGCTGAGCTTCCCCTTCGACCGTGACCGCCGGCCGCGCCGGGAAACCGGACCGTCGCCCGGCGGCGTGTCGTTTCCGGTGACGCGCGAACGTCTTCTCGGGATTTACGACCACCTCGAAGACGCAAGCGGCCTGCCCGTGGCCGTCGTGGCGCGCAACGACCGCGAGGAAGCCGCGAACCTGGCCGACGAGCTTCTCGGCACCGGAGCCGACGCCGTGGTCGCGATGAGCGACCAGCTCGCGTTCGCCGTCCTCGACGCCGCGGTCCGCCGGGGCCTGCGCGTGCCCGAAGACCTCGCGGTCGCCGGGTGGGACGGCGGCCCGGACGCGGAAGCCGCGGGCCTCACGACGATCACGCAGTCACTGTTCGCCCAGGGCCGCGACTGCGCCCTGATCGCCCTCGGCGAGCGCGGTGCGGCACGGGCAGCGGAATGGACAGCGACGGTCCGGACGTCCACCCGCTGACCGGCGGCGCCCGCATTGAGGAACGCGCCGTCGAAGAAACTCTGGGCGGCCGCTACCGACGGTTTGCCGCGCCGGGCTCGGCTCGTTCCCTTCGTGTGGTGACTGAAGTACCGCTCGCCTGGAAAGCTCGCGAAGCTCACTTGGCAGATCGCGCTCATCGGCATGTCCGGACGTGCGATGTCGTCACTGTTGTCGACTCGTCACCCTGGGTGAGCCCAGCAGGGCCACGGAACCCTGTTGGGAGCTGCGGCAGGCTCCTATCCTGTTCGCCGAGGCGGCGGCTTGGCGCGTCCCGGGAACGATGTCACCGCTCGGGCGTTCGTGAGGAAATGATCTGTGTGCGGACTGGGTTAGTGGTCCGAGGCGCTACTTCGGGTTCAGTAGTTCACGGGCGAGTGCGAGCGCTGCCGTAGCCCGCTGCTCCGCTGTCCCGCCGAGTTGCGCGCCGCGCGTTTCGGCCATGATCAGGGTGCTCACGGCGAGCCGGGCGCGCATGCGGCCGTCGATGTCGGTGGCCGGGGCGAGTGCCCGCGTTAGGTCGTCGAGGTGGTGGAGCAGCTCGGCCGCCGCCGGGCGGCCGGCGAGCGCGTGCTCGTTGATCCGGGCGCACACGAGCAGTGCACCGTGCTCGCCTTGGATAAGCGCGGCGAACCGGTCCAGGGCCTCGCTGCGCCGGTGCCACGGGGCCGGCTCCGGGTGCAGGGCCTCCGCGAGCTCGGCCAGCTCGGGCAGAACCTCGCCGTACGAGCTCGCCAGCACGTCTTCCTTGCTGCGGAAGTGGTGGTAGACCGCCGGGCGGGTGATGGCGAGTCGGTCCGCGACCTCGGCCAGCGTGGTCCGCTCGTACCCCTGCGTCGTGAACATCTCCAAGGCGGTGGCGCGGATGCGCTCGCGGGTGTCAGTACGCCGACCGTCGGCGCGTTCGCTCATACGGTCAGCATCCCACCCAGCAAACTGACTTACACGTAAGTCAGGTATCTTCGGCGGTATGGAATCCGATTACGACGTCGTCTCCGCAGGACTGGCCGGTCGCCGGGTGCTCGTGACCGGCGGCAGCCGGGGACTGGGCGCGGCGATCGTCCGGCGCTTCGCGGCCGCCGGCGCCACCGTCCTGGCCTCCGCCCGCAGACCACCGGAGCCGGGTGAACTGCCCGCGACGTTCTTCGCGGCCGACCTCGCCACCGCCGGAGGGGCCGCGGACCTGGCCCGCCGGGTGCTCGACACCGCGGGCGGCGTCGACGTCCTGGTCGACAACGCCGGAAGCGCCTCGCCACCGGCGGACACCCTGGTCCGCAGCGACGAAAGCTGGGAGGCCGACCTGGCGCTCAATCTGCTGGGCGCGGTCCGGCTCGACCGGCACCTCGTGCCCGGGATGGTCGAACGCGGGCGCGGCGTGGTCGTGCACGTCTCGTCGATCGCGAGCCGGTTGCCGCAGCCGGGGCAGGTCGCCTACGCGGCAGCGAAAGCCGCGCTCAACACCTACAGCCGTGCTTTGGCGGCCGAACTCGGCCCGAGCGGCGTGCGGGTGGTGAGCGTGCTGCCCGGCTTCATTCCCACGCCGGGGGCGATCGCTCACCACCGCGAGATCGCCCAGAGCCGCGGCGTCAGCCTCAAGCAGGCCCAGCGGGACCTCGCCACCAGCCTCAACGTTCCCATGGCTCGGCCCGGCTCACCCGAAGACGCGGCAGAACTCGTCGTGTTCCTCGCCTCGGACCGCGCCCGCTGGTTGACCGGCGCGCAGTACCGGGTGGACGGCGGGATCCTGCCCGTCGTCTGAGCAGTGCGAGGGCCGGACGAGCCGGACCGGCCGAGCACGCGCGGAGAGCCAGGCCCACAGCCTGCGTCGCACGTGACTCTGTATTGCCAAGTGCTGCCATGCGTGGGCCCAGCACACGCTCAGCGGCATGTGAGTGCATTGGCGGTGCATGCGTTACGGCGGCGGTGCAGCAGTTGCTCGCTTGAGCGACAGTGGTGATCAACGGTCCGGGGCCGATGACCGGCTCACCGGCGGGGCCATGGGCGGCCGGTGATGGTCATTGTTTCGATGTGGTGGTGTGGTGCGGCGTCGGGAGGTAACTCGTCGGTGGTGATCAGCCATTCGTCGGCCGAGGACGCGACAGTCAAGTCGCCCGCGTCGAAGCTGAGGAGGACTCCGCCGACGGATGGCTCCGTGGAGGACTCCCGGATCAAGGTGGCATCGCGAAGACGGGAGCCGACGTACTTCGTGAGAAGGCTTGGTGCCTGAGCGGGACCTACTCTGCCCTCGCCGTACTCGCCCATGTCATAGGAGCCACCGGGCACGGATTCTTGCAGGTGAAGCAGGTCGCCCGTGCAGTGCAGCCGCAGAACGAGTGCGTGGCGAAAATGCAACCAGACCCTCAGCAGTGAGCTCTGCTCGCGTTGGTACCAGTGCCACTCTTCGGTCACCGACTCCAGCGCCAAGTGCAGCCGGGCCCGAAGCAGCGCCGCGGCCCGGGTGCCGTCGTCCGGAGCGAACATCGCTGCAGGATACGGTGCTGGCGAGGCGTGCGGCGAGCGAAATTCGAGGCTTGATGCCACTGATGTGCCCCGGTGGTCCTACCCGGCTCCGCTCATCCGCTCGTCGGCATGAGCGAGCGACGATGTCCCACCGACCTCAGTAGAAGATGGTGATTGCGCCCGGCAGGTCCGGAAACGTCGCTTTAGCGGCCGCCGTCAGGCAGTCGTTGAATTCGGTGCCGGCGCGGGCCTGGCCGTGGTAGTCGCCGTAGTCGGTCTCATCTCCTCGCGCTTTGATGCCCTGTCGTCGGAGGCATTCGACGGCGTCGTCCCGCAATCGGGGATCCAGTTTCCCGGGGTGGGTCGAGAGGTAAGCCGGCTCGATGTCACCCAGGTCCGCGTCGTGGTCGCAGGCTGCGAGCCTGGCGTTGAACTCGGCGGGTCGTCCGTCGTGCGGCGGGACGACGTCCCGCAACAGCAGGCGCTGGTCGAGCGGGCTGACGACCGGGCCGGACACCAGGTAGCCGTGCCTGCGCATGCAGTCCAGGAACGAAGTCACGGCGGCCCGGTACTCCGCGGCGCTGACGGGCGCAGCGGAGCCCCGTCCGCCCGCGCCCGCGTCGGCGCAGCCCGCGAGGGCCAGAGCGGCCAAGACGGTCGCGGTCACGGCGCGGGCGGACGAGGCCGGCATCACGTCACTGACACCGAGCAGCTGTTGCAGCCCCAGTGCAGGCCGCGGATGGCGTCGATGTTGTAGATCCGGGTGAACGCTTGCGAGTTGGTGCCGTAGACCCGGGGCGAGATGTATCCGTCCGACGACTGCAGCGCGACGGAGAGGACGCCGTCGCAGGTCCCGCTGACCTTGGTCGTCTGGGCCCAGAAGTTACCTCCACCGCCGCCGCTGGCGATGTAGTTGGTGCCGCAGGAGCGGTTGACGTTCCGAGAGCCGAGGGCGTCGGCGGGCGCGGTCGACATCAGCGTCATCCCCAACGCCGCGACCGCACTCGCGACCGTCACTTTCTGCCAGCGTTTCACAGTTTTTCTCATCACGTCCCCTTCTGTCGAGTTCGAATGGCGAATTTGTTCGTCTGTCGTCATCGGTCGGTACGCGCGTTACCTCCAGATGTGCACGGTGGCGCCGGGACAGCCGACGTCGCAAATGATCGTCGCGTCGTACGCGGAGTACACGTTGGACAGTCCCTTCCACAGCGCTGAGTTGAAGTAGCCGCTGTAGACGGTCTTGCCGTTGTTCACGTCGACGACCTTGATCTGGTAGTTCGAGCTGATGGTGCCGGTGGCCAGGAAGATCTGGTGCGAGGCACTGGCCGGTGTGCTGCCGGCGGTGCAGGTCTTGGTCTTCACCGTGCAGTAGTGATCGTCCGCCGCGAACGCCGGCTCCGACGTGGCCACCAGCATCGCGCCCGCCGCTGCCGTGGCGGCCACCGCCGCCGTGATCGATTTCCTCATATGTGCCCCTCTGTCGTGTCCGCCCGGCGCGGGCCGGTTCGTGAAGAGAGTCGGCCCGCGGTTCCTCACGACGTCACCACGTTTTGGCAATCGCCTGGTCAGCGGTCGTACGGCGGTGTACGAGCGGAGTAGGAAAGGGCGCGGGGAGGTGGACATCGTGGGGACGGAGATGTCTGTGCTCGGACCGGTTGAGCTGCGGGTCGACGGCCGCGTGCTGGAGGTCGGCCACGCGCGGCAGCGGTGCGTGCTGGCGGTGCTGCTGGTCGAGGTGAACCGGGTCGTCACGACGGAGCAGCTGCTGGACCGCGTCTGGGCGGATCGCCTGCCGCACAAGGCACGGCAGGTGGCGAGCAACTACGTGTCGCGGCTGAGACGGGCACTGACGTCGGCCGGCGACGTCGCGGTCCTCCGGCGCGGCGGCGGGTACGTGCTGGAGACGGATCCCGAGTCGGTGGATCTGCACCGGTTCCACCGGCTCGTGGAGCACGCACGCGGGCGAGAAGACCCGCAGGCGCTGGCCCTGCTGGAGGAGGCGGCGGGGTTGTGGCGGGGTGAACCGTTCGCCGGCCTGGACACCCCGTGGCTCGCGGCGGTGCGCACCAGCCTCGAGCGGGAACGCGTCGCCGCGCGCCTGGACCGCGTCGACGTGGCCCTGCGGTGCGGCCGGCACACCGAGGTGCTGCCGGAACTACTGGCCCTGGCAGATCAGGATGTCCTGGACGAGCGCGTCGCCGCCCAGCTCATGCTCGCCCTGCACCGCGCCGGCCGCACCGTCGACGCGCTGGCCCACTACCGGCGACTGCGCGCCCGGCTGATCGAGCAACTGGGCACCGAGCCCGGTGCCGCACTGCAGAACTTGCACCAACGCATCCTCGACACCGACCCCGCCCTCGCCCCGCCGCCGCCGCCGACGATCGAAGGAGGGACGCTGGAGCGGCCGGTGCCTCGGCAATTGCCCGCGCCGCCACGGTGCTTCACCGGCCGTGGCTCCGAACTGGCCCGGCTGGACCAGGCTCTGATCGCCTGCCGGCCGGCCAGTACCCGATCGGGAACAACGGTGGTCGTTTCGGCGATCGGCGGGGCGGGCGGGATCGGCAAGACCTGGCTCGCGCTGGCGTGGGCGCACCAGCACCTGGAACGGTTCCCCGACGGGCAACTGTTCACCGACTTGCGCGGTTTCAGCCTCGTCGACGCGCCGGTCACGCCCGACGCGGCGCTTTTCGGGTTCCTCACCGCGCTGGGGGTCACCGCGAATCGCGTTCCCGCCGACATGGACGCCGCTGCTGCGCTGTACCGCAGCCTGGTCGCCGGCAAACGAATGCTGGTGGTCCTGGACAACGCCGCCACCGCCGACCAGGTTATCCCGCTGTTGCCGGGCAGCCCGACCTGCGCCGTACTGGTCACCGGACGCACCGGACTCGCCTCACTCATCGACCGGCACGGCGCCCGTCACCTGCGCCTGGACGTCTTGGACCGCACCGAGGCGCGGGCGCTGCTGGCCGCACGGCTGGGCGCGGACCGCGTCACCGCCGAGCCCGATGCCGTCGACGAGCTGGCGCAGCTGTGCGGGGGCTACCCGCTGGCCCTGTCGATCACCGCCCGCCACGCCGCCACCCGCCCCTCCGTACCACTGGCCGAGATCGCCGCCGAGCTACGCGAGCTCGGGTTGGAGATGCTCGACCACGACACCGACCCCGCCGCCAGCCTGCCCACCGTCCTGTCCTGGTCCCTGCGCCACCTGACCGACGAACAGCGCACCGTGTTCGGGTTGCTGGGCATAGCCCCCGGCCCCGACACGACACTGCCCGCCGTGGCCGCCCTCACCGGTCTGCCCCCGGCCGCCGCACGCAAGGCGCTGTCGGCACTGGAGGAGGCGTCGATGGTGGAACGGCGGCCGCACGGCCGGTATGCGATGCACGACCTGATCCGCGACTACGCCGCCACCACCGCCCACGACCTGCCCGACAGCGCGCGGGAAGCGGCCCTGCTCCGGGTGATGGACTTCTACCTGCACACCGCCTACCTCGCTGACCGCCTTCTGGAACCCCACCGCGAACTCCTGCGCCCTGACCCGCCTATGTCCGGGGTGCACCCGCACCCGCTGCCCGACGCCGCGGCCGCGTTGGCTTGGCTGCAGGTCGAGCACGCCACCCTGCTGGCCACCCAGCGGGCCGCCGTCGCCCTCGGCCGCCACCACGTCGTCTGGCACCTCGCCTGGGTGCTGGACGCCTTTCACTTCCGGCGAGGACACCTGCGCGACGCACTCGCCTCGTGGCGAGCGGCCTTCGACGCCGCCGCGCACCAGTCCGACCCCACCGTCCGGATCCGCGCCCAGCGGTTTCTCGGCAGCGCCTGTTCCCGGCTGGGGCGGCACGAAGAGGCCCTCGAGCACCTGGGCCGGGCCCTCGACTCGGCCACGCACCATCGCGACGACACCGAACAGGCGCACACTCATCGGGCGCTCATGGCCGCGTGGGCACTGAGGGGAGACGACCAGCAGGCCCTGGACCACTCCCTGCGCGCCTTTGACCTCTACCACGCGGTCGGCAACCCGGTGTGGGATGCCGACGCGCTCAACGCGGTCGGCTGGTTCGCCGCACGTCTGGGCAACTTCGCCACCGCCCGCGACCACTGCCACGCCGCCCTCGTCCTCCACCGGCGCCACCACAACCCCGCCGGCGAGGCGGACACCCTGGACAGCCTCGGATTCATCGCCCACCGCACCGGCGACCACCGCGCGGCGGTCGACCACTACCACCAAGCCCTCACTCTGCTCCGCAGCCTCGGCAACACCTATCAGGTAGCGAACACCCTCGACGCCATGGGCCACCCCCACGCCGCTCTCGGACACCCCGACCAGGCCCGTGCAGCCTGGAGAGAGGCGCTGGCGCTGTACCGCGAACAGGACCGCGCCGACGACGCCGCCCGCATACAACAACAGCTCGACAACCTCGCTGAGTCAACAGAGTCGAACAGACCGCCGGACACGGGCGCAACCGCGTAGTGCACGCGAACTTCGACTTGGCTCTCGCCCATTCGATCAGCGGCATGAGCGGCGCTGGGCCGCAGCCAGCCTCACCCAACTCACTCAGTGGATCTGATCAACGCCGTGTCGGGGTGCCAACAACTGTGCACCCAACCCACCCACCAGTGCTCCCCAGCCATCGGACCTCATTCCAGCACTCACACCCAGTCCCCGTGTCACCCGCCGGGTTCGTCGACGCCTCACATGTCGAAGCCAGCGACGGTCACACCGACGGCTGACACCTCAACGGAAATCGGCCGAACGGGTTCATTCAGGTGGAGTCCTCGCAAGTATACGTCATCTGGTACGTGGCTGACGCTAACTTTAGCCGCATGACACCGTTAGCGGCCGCCACATGGGGCCTTGTCGGCGCGCTGGTTGTCGAGGTGCTCGAATTGGCTGCGGAGATCCGCCGCAGAAAGGGCCGCTGGCCTTGGACAGGTCCACGGCTGTGGCCATCGCTGCTGGCGGTGGGCTTGCGGTTGACTGCGGCGGCGCTCGTGGCCGCCGCGATGTCCGATCAGTTCGCGGGTAGATGGCCAGCATTCTGCGTCGGGATCTCAGCGCCTTTGATCGTTGCGCGCATCGCGCAAGAGGTGCCACCGTTCACCAGCGGTCGCGATGTGTCGGTTGGGAAGTCGACCACATGACATCCGCTGAGTTCCGCCGCTTCCTTGACCGACTCCTTGACGCGCTCTCCCATCACCGAAGGGGACAAGTGGTCGAGTCCGGCTTACCAGCCGCGGGCTTCGGTCAGCGACTTGTCCGCGCTGTCGGCAGGTTGCCCATCGAGCCGCCTGACCTTGCTACAGGTGAGTCGGCGACCCCGGCATCCCACCGTGATCTTGAACGAGACGAATCCTCCGCACCGAGCTCGCCTGCGATCGACGCGCATCCGAGCGCGAAAACGGAAATTCGATCGCTGAAAATGGGACATGACAGTCTGGCGTATGGGGTGCCGAACGCGAAGCCTGGCACGATCTTCGTGCTCAGCCGAGCTGGGGGGGTTGCCATCGAACCAGGCGAGGGCCGAACGGTCGCGTTCGGGCGGCACCCGTTGGAAGTGGACGTTCGCGTAGGCGAGGACGACCCGTACGTGGGTCGCCGTCAGGGGACACTGACCTACCGCCAGACCAGATGGTGGTTGACTAACACGGGCCGGTTGCCTATTCGAATGCCATATTCGCGCATGCTGCGGACCACCGACGAACCGGTGCCGCTGGAAATGGGATACACCCCGTTGTTTCTCAGCGGGCGAAGCGGTCGTCAGCATCTGATCGAGGTGGTCGTCACCGACTCACAGGTACAGTCCAAGGTTGTTGACTCCGTGCCAGTGGGCTGGCGTCTCGTCGAGGACGAACGGCTGGTGCTGGCCACTCTCGCCCAGAAATACCTATCTTATGAAGCATCTCCACTACCGCTGTCATGGCAACAAGTCACCGAGCACATGAACCGATTGCAACCCGGCGCCGGATGGACGCCACGCCGGGTGGAAGAAGTTGTTGACGGGGTGCGTACACGCCTCTTGCACGCCGGCGTCCCAGGTTTGGCCCGAGAGGAAATCGGAGATCAGCCCCGCTACGCAATCCTCGACAATCTCATAACGGAACTCATCCGGTCTACCACCCTCGTGCCCACCGACCTCGCCCCGCTCAAGTTGGCCTGAGTCACGCCTGCAATCATCACGCATAGCGGTGAGCAGATCGGTGTGCCGCTCACCGCGAGGTCGGCCTCGCACCAGCTCATTACCGAGCCCGGAAGAGACGATGATCACCGCTCACGAGACCAGGCGGGGACGCCCCACGTGTGAGACCAGTCCAGTAATAGGTGCATGCATACTGGTGGCATCCCCAGCGGCGCAGTTCCACGTTTGTCTGCTGTCGAGTTGTGTAACCTCGATCGTCTACCCCCTGGTAACGGGAAGGCCGTGCACCGGCGGAGGGGCGTAAACATCGGACTAGACCCGGTGGACCGTGGCCAGGCCGGCTTGAAGTGACGGGGATGTGCCGGTCGGAGGTGTTCGAGATGACGCGCCAGCGTTCGCATCGGCTCGCTTGTGCCAGTCGGTGTCCACTATTTCGATGTTCTTGACACCGGACGGTGGTGTGTTGTTTCCGCAGGAGAGCGTGGCAGTGGGGGAGATGGACGCTGTCGCGTACCCGATCGACCAGAAGTCTCTCTTGCGAAATGTGAAGTAAACTTCGCTGTGTAAATCCGCTTTCCTGGTTGCCTCGACGGCTCCCCAGGTGATGTGAAAAGTGTAGGTGCCGTCACGTGGGACTTCGGCCTTCACCCATACGCGGCCTTCACCGACGCCGAAACCCACGTTGCCGAACTTGCAGTCGATCGCTTCGTCGCTTTTGTAGACAGGCTCGGTGACTACGGCCACGAGTGTCCCAGAGATCAAGGTGACTGCGACCGTCGCGGAAAGGGCAATCGGCCTTCTCTGGCCTTTACGCGTTGCTAGGGCAAGGACGGTCAGCCGGGTCAGTGACAGCAGGAAGATCAGTAAGAATGCAAAGCCAATCCAGGTGTCTAGGTAGAATGGGAAGCTCACCTTCACGGCGAGGGCGGCGACGGCAAGCAGAACTCCCAAGATGCCCAGGAGAACGCCGTGGTTGCTCTGTCTCTCAGCTTGGCTGCCGTCCTTTTCGTCCATCCTGCTTGCCTCCGGTGCATTGGCCAAGTCGCTGGGTGGCGAGATCCTACAGGAGGGTGTCGGTACGATGGCGATGCCTGTAAAACGATCAACGAAATGATCGACAACATGCGGGAAATAGCCTGACTGGTCACGGCTTCAACGTGGGCGCGACCTTGGTGGTGGTGCCCACCGGTCGGGGATGCCCCGCGTACCGGTGGGACATCGACTTCCTGCACAACGGCGAGTACTGGTCCTCCTCATAGCGGCTGCTCAGGCGCCCGCCGGACGGTGTTGACCTCAGGCAGCTGCTACGGACCGGGTTTGCCGATCGTGAGGCCGCTGCCTTTGTTCAATTGCTGATGAGTCGGATGGTCCAGTTTTCAACGTGGTGCTGCCAGTTCGCCTCCGGGAGTTCGGCGGCGTCGGCGTGTCCGCGCACGGTGATGTCGGCGAGGTAGTGCCCGGGGTGCGGGAGGCGGAGGTAGCGGATGGTGGGGGCGGTGATGTCCGGGTTGTCGGAGGCGGGAAGGTGGAGGACGGGACCGTTGATTGTGGTGGCCAGGCATAGCTTGTTTCCGGCTACGACGAGGGTGGTCCGGGCGTGGGCGTCGCCGGGCACCGCTGCGTGGGGTGGCGTGGTCCAGAGTTCGACTCGGACGTGGGCGTAGTGATCGGTTCCGCCACTGTGCAGCCACAGCGCGCCGGGGGTGGCGGTGGCGAGGTGGTGAGGCGGGTCGCCGGGATCCTGACGGGTGCGCAGGTGGGGGTCGAGAAGGAGGAACGTGCGGTGTTCGACCAGCACGTCCTCCTCCACGACCGCCTCGGGGTGCTCCGTCAAGGTGCGGGCACGGTCAGCCGAGACGGCATTGGGCGAGGACGATTTCCTGTCCGGGCACGATGACGACGCCGCCGACGACCACGGGAGGTTTGACCACGCGGACCGCGTTCTGCACAAGATCTCCCCGTGCGTTGGTGGTGCTTTCGTTCAGGTAGAGCGACGCCACGCCGGGAATCTCGAGCGAGGTCGTGCCCGGAGTGATCGTGATGCCGTTGATGCGCCCGACGGTGGAGGTGCGGGTGATTCCCTCGGCGCCGGCGGTGCAGCGGCTCTCGATCGCGTCGATGCGGATCAGGCCCGTCAGCAGGCTCGCCGAGGACAGCGTGGCGCGGACGTCGGTGTGGCCGATGGCCGGGTCCATCGTGCAGGTGACGCTGAGTGCACCGGTGCTGCCAACGGGGGTGGTGAGCCCGACTTGGGTCTGGCGGTCATCGGGTGGGCAGTGCACGTCCGGGGTCGCCGGCACGGTGAGCAGGCCACTGGCTTGCAGCGCGAATCCGTGGCCGGGCACGTATAGCACGATCCGCACGGTGGCGGTGGCCGTGGCCCCGTCGTCGTCGGCCACCGTGACAGTGATGGTGCGCGGGCCGAGGCCGCCGAAACCGTAGGTGTGGCTGGCGGTGCAGGTGCCGCTTCCGGCCTTTTCGGTGACCGTGCCGGTCGCCGGTGGAGTGGCGTCTCCGAACGCCAGGGTGCAGGTGTGACGGTCGTTGGCGCCCGGGTCGGTCAAGGTCACGCTGACCGGCACCGGGTTGCGGGCGTTGAACAACTGTCCCGCCTGAGGGCTGGTGATGGTCGCGGCCGGGGCGACGTTGGTGACGGTGACCACTGCGCTGTCGGTGACCGGGGACGGCGGTCCGTGCCGGTCATCGGCGAACAACGTCACGGTGACGGTGCCGTCGTCGGTGCAGGCGATTGTCGTGGCGGGCTGGTTCGGGTTGCCGAACTGGCAGGTCATGCCCGGGTCGGTGTCCGGGTCGAGCTGATAGGACCAGGTGATGGCCGGGGTGTCGTCCGGGTCGGTGACGCTGCCGGCCAATGCCACGGTGGCGCCTTCGGTGACGGTGGTGTCGGGACCGGCGTTGACGGTGGGTGGGGTGTTGCCGGGAGGGATGGGTCCCGGCTCGCCGCCGCAGCCGTCGCAGCCGGTGACCTGAACCCAGAAGGTGTCGCCGTCGAGGATGCCGTCGGCGGTGTACCAGGCGCCGAGCTCGCGGCCGGCCTTGTTGTTGTGATCCCGGTTGATGGGACGCGCGGAGTAGGACCAGAACGAGTCGGGGAACAGCACGCTGAAGTAGGCACCTTCGTAGGTGCTGCGGAAAGGATACTCGTCGCACTCGCGGGGTCCCTCGGGGCCGCGGGCATAGTCGACGCCCCAATAGCGTTTGCAGGTCTCCACGGCCGTGTCGTGGTTCATGCGGTAGCGGTTCGAGTTGTACCCGGGGTACATGCGGGTCAGCTTCTTGGGGATCTGGGCGTGGTCGTCGCCGGGGATGAGCTTGCCGTGAGCGCCCGGCTTCGTCTCCTCGGGAACCTTTTGCGCGGCGAGCACGTGCGCTGCTTCCTCGTCGATGCCGTCCTCCGGGCGCAGGCTCAGGTAGTGCACGGCCGCGATCTCGGTGAACTGGCAGCCGCCGCCGCTGGCGTAGGCCGCGGCGTCGCAGCGGAACGGTGCGGTGAGCCGCTGGACCTCCTCGAACTCGGCCGGGTTGGTGAAGTAGGTCTGCAACTCGTGGTAGCTGACCTTGTCCAGCTTGTTGTGGTATGGATCGCCGTCACCGCTTCCCGGCGAGGCGGAGGTATCGTAGTGCGCGACCGGCATGGTCCGGTCCGCGACCCACTCCGGGATCGTCTTGGTGACGCCGAAGACGGTCTGGCTGCCGCAATTCGCGCCGGGCAATGCCACGCAGTCCATCTCCACCCTCATCTGGGGCGAGGGCCCCATCTCGCCCACATGTTGGGGCTGGTCCATCTCTGCGACGTAGCTGATACCGCGGTCGCCGCGGTTGCCCATGCCGATCTGTGTGAACCGGAAACGCGTCGTCCCGACCTCAGTGCACTGCCCAGGTCGGGTGCAGACGTGACGCGAAGTGGTTGCGGTACTTGGGTGTCTTACCATCCAAATTGTACTGCTGGCGGCATTCTTCCAAGGTGTACCAGTTGTAGGGTTGCGCAGCGACGGCCTGCGACGCGAGCGCCGCGGCCGGTTTCTGAGTAGCGGCGCGCTCCACCTCTGCCGCCTGCGCCACCGAGTGCACCGGCTTCATCCGTTCCTGCGGACCGGGACGGTCGAGACGCGATCCGGTCATCGGCGCGTTGGCCGCCGGCGTGGACACCGTCACCGTGTTGTGCCATTGCGTTACCGGCTCTACGGCGACCGCTGGTTGAGCTGCGCTCACACCGGCCAACGCCGGCACCATCGCAACAAACGAACACATGATCAAACCACGACGTGCGCGCATGATCCCCCCATTGGCGCGACGACTACGTATGAGCAAACTGTAGGCTCAGCAAAATCGACAGATACCGTGCAACCGGGTCAAATCACCCTAATGGAGCATCAGATTTAGAAGTGATCTTGCCGACGAGACATTCAATAATTGCGCTCACGCTGCGAGATACGAACGAATCAGCCCCACCTTCTGCTGAATCCGCACTCCTCGACACTCGTTCCTGGCACGCGCCAACGCTGCGGCGCCACAGCCGGCGCTGACGTCGAGACACGGGGCGATGTGACCGCTCTGCAGTGACGACCAGCACGCCCACGCTACAGGCGGACGCGGAATCCCGTCCGAGACGCGGAACCGCCAACGCGTGTCAGTTGTTGCAGCGTCCGGCAGCACGGCGACCTCCTCGCGCACCTCCACGACACCACGGCGCCGCTACCAGCTCGGTGATATCCAGCCACGCCGCGCCGAAACGGGAGTGGTCTGGATGAGAGAGGCTGGCTCGGCGGCAACGGGGACGTTGGACGTACCGGGCACGGCTCCGATGTGATGATATTCCGGGTGAACCGTCCGTAGGACCACGAGAGCAGTGGGTCAGCGGCACGCGCGGTCGTTACGCGGCCGGTGTCGTGGTCGGGTCGGCGGCGGAGCCGTCCGCGGTGGCGAGCTCGGTGGGCACCGCGAGGACGACGCGGTTGCGGCCGGTCTTCTTCGCGTGCAGCAATGCCCGGTCGGCGGCGAGAAGAAGCTCGTCGGCGGTGCCGCCGGCCTGGGGGAAGGAGGCGACGCCCATGGACGTCGTTACTCCGCGCAGGATGTGGTGCTTGCCGTCGCTGGTGGCGGTCAGGGTGATCGGTGTGCCGGCGAGCCGGGAGCGGATGCGTTCGGCGACGTCGAGTAGCTGTTGATGTTCGAGGTCGGGCAGCATGACGGCCAGTTCGTCGCCGCCCCAGCGGGCCACCAGATCCCAGGAGCGGACCTCGGCCTGCACCAGGTCGGCGATGACCTGGATGGCTTGGTCCCCGGCGGGGTGGCCGTAGATGTCGTTGATTTCCTTGAACCGGTCCAGGTCGAGGAACAGCACACCGACTGAGGTGCCGGCGAGCTTGGCGCGGCGCAGCGCGGCGGTGAGGGCGTCGGACCAGTAGACGGCGGCGGCCAGGCCGGTTTTCTGGTCGGTGCGGGCTTGGCGCATGTACTGAGGCAGCAGTAGGTCGCGGTGCACGCACAGCACGGCCAGCATGGGTGCGGGCAGTACCCACGGGGAGTGCACCAGCACTACCGCCATGGTCACCCCGAGACCGAGCGCGGCGGCGACGACCAGCTGGTCGGCGGGGTGGCCAAGGGCGGCTTTGGCGCTGATGCGCTCGTCGGAGGACAGCAGGATCGCCAAGACGACGAGGGCGTAGTTGGTCAGCCACCAGGCCGCGGCCGCGGCGACCACCATGAGCAGCGTCCAAGCGCTGGTCGGCAGGCGCGGTGCGGTGCTGAGGCCGCCGGCGTGCAGGACGGCTTCGGCGGTGGCGGAGGCTATCACGAAGGTGCTGCCGGAGTAGACCTTGCGCACGGCGACCGCCGGGCCGTAGACCCGCAGCTAGCTGTTGCGTTCGCCGATCGTGCCGTCCATGTTGCGGATGAAGTGTTCGACCTCGCGTTCCCTGGCCAGCTCACGGCCCTTCTCGACGGCGGCGGCCTTGGTGTCGTGGCTGCCGAGCATCTCGGTGGTGCCTTCGATCTTGTTGTGCCACTGGCCGTTCTCGTGGTAGGTCTCGACGTCGCCCTTCACCGGCAGGCCCCTTCCTCTTCCTTGATCGTTGCGCGACAGGAGGACCCGGGAGCCCCGGGGTACATCGGCCCTGTTCAGGCCGGTAAGGCAGTGGGAACCGAGAATGCCGCGGCGGGTACGTGGCGCTGATCAGCGGGCGGAGCTCTGCTGACGGTGGATGCAGGGTGGTGCCGTTCTGGGGAAGGAGATGCGGGCGCGGAAGGACGTGCCGGGGCCGCTGTCGGGCAGCGGCGCAGTCCAGGTGTAGCCGGGTGCGCGGGCGGGGGCCGCGGCGACGAGGGCCGGGTCGGCGAGGTCGAGTTTCCCGATATCCACTGTGGTCTGGTGGTGTTCGGCGACGAGGTCGATCATGTAGTACAAGGCCGAGAGCATGCCGAGCCCGAGCAGGTCGAACTTGACCAGCCCGACGGTGGCGCAGTCGTCCTTGTCCCACTGCAGCACGCTGCGGTCCTTCATCGTCGCCCATTCGACGGGGACCACTTCGGACACCGGCTGCTTCGAGATCACCATGCCGCCGGAGTGGATGCCGAGGTGGCGCGGGAAGTCCTCGATCCGCGCGGCCAGGTCGAGGACGTCGTCCGGGATCGCCCCGGCCGCCTGCTGCTTCGTGGCGGCGACCCCGCCCCAGCGGTCGACGAGCTTGCCGTAGGCGTCCTGCTGCCCGGGGCTGTGCCCGAGTGCTTTCGCCGCGTCACGGATGGCCGAGGGAGCGCGGTAGGTGATGACGTTGGTGACCTGCGCGGCGTGGAACCGGCCGTGTTTCTCGTAGACGTACTGGATGGCCTCTTCGCGGCGATCGGACTCGATGTCGATGTCGATGTCCGGCGGCCCGTCCCGCTCTGGGGCGAGGAAGCGTTCGAACAGCAGGTTCCACTTGACCGGGTCGGCGTGGCAGATGCCGAGGGCGTAGCAGACCGCGGAGTTCGCGGCCGAGCCGCGGTCCTGGCAGAGGATGTTGGATTCCTTACAGAAGCGGACGATGTCCCAGACGACGAGGAAGTAGCCGGGGAAGTCGAGGGCCTTGATTACGTCGAGCTCGTGTTCCAGCTGCGCGTACGCCCGCGGCGACTCGGCGCGGCTGCCGTAGCGGGTGGCGGCGCCGGCCCACGTGAGCTCGGCCAGGAACGACATCTCGTCGTGGCCAGGCGGGACCGGGAACGGCGGCAGGTCCGGCGCGACCAGCTGCAGGTCGAACGCCACCTCGACGCCCAGGGACGGCGGCCCGGCCGACCGCGCCCGGATAGCGGCGCTCGAACCGGCGCCGCTGCTCCATCCCGGAGCGCAGGAACGCCTGCCCCGACGGCGGCCGCCAGCCCTCCAGCTCCTCGCCGGATCGACGCGCGCGGACCGCGGCGACGGTGTCGGCGACGACAGCGTCCTCCGGGCGGGCGTGGTGAACGTTGTTCGACACGACCGTCGGCAGCCGCAGCTCCTTAGCCATCTTGGCGAGCTGGTCGTTGATCGTGGAGTCCAGCGGGAGCCGGTGGTCGATCAGCTCGACGGCGACGTGCGAACGCCCGAACCAGTCGACCAGCCGGCCCAGCTCGGCGTGCGCGGCGGCGGGACCGCGCTCGGCCAGGGCCCGGCGGACCGGGTCCTTACGGCAGCCGGTCAGCACGACGACGTGCCCAGCCAACTCGTCGACCAGCTCCTCGAGGTCGTAGACCGGGCGGCCTTTCTCTCCACCGGCGAGCTGGGCGTGGGAGACGACCCGGCACAGCCGGTGATAACCCTCTTGTTGCCGCGCCAGGACCAGCAAGTGCGACCCGGCCGGGTCCGGTTCGCCGGCCTGGGGCCCGGGCAGGTCGAGGGACAGTTCGGCGCCGAACCCGACCCGCACCCCGAGCTCCCGGGCGGCGTCGTTGAACCGGACCGCGCCGTAGAGGCCGTCGTGGTCGGTGAGGACCAGCGCGTCCAGCTCCAGCGCGGCCACGGGAACCGGCTGGCGATGTCGCGTTCGGCGAGCGCGGCGAAGGCACCGAGGGTTGTCAGGCCTAGGCGACGCAGCTGCCCGACCAGCTGATCTCTCCTGCCTACGACATTTGGGTGAAGAAGTGCGCCGGGCGTCAACCTGGCCTTCGATGTCCGCGTTTACGTCGCGGGCCCGGAGCTCCCGGTTGTCCGATCCACGGCGGGGAGGCGGAGAGTTGGCCATCAAACGTGGTCTGGTGTCGCGAACGCTCTTGGTGTTGGTGATGGCGTTGGGGGCCGCGGCGCCGGCGACAGCGGCTGCCAGTGACCCACAGGCGCCACTGTCAATGATTCTCAGATCGACCGGGCGGACGAATATGTCGGCGGCGGCGGTCGGCGACAAGCTGCAACGCTCGACTGCCCGGTCGCGGGACGTCACCGGCGACGGCTGGCCTGATGTCATCGCACGGCAGCCGGACCTGAACAACGGAACGTTGTGGGTCTACCCCCACGCACGCACCCCGCAGGGGGCCATCTTCGGGGCCAGGACGATGGCGGGCACGAATTGGAACACGATGAGCTGGATCGGCGTCGCCGAACTCACCGGTGACACGCCCGAGTACGAAACGTCGGCGTCGGCGCCGGCCGATCTGCTCGCCCGGCGCACCGACGGCACCCTGTTCATCTACCCGCACAGCGGAGCCCTCAACGGTAAGAGTACCTGGCTGGCCCCGATCGTCGCAGGCACGAACTGGAATATCTACGAATTCATGATTCTTGGCGACATCAACACCGATGGATTCGACGACATCTTCGCTATCGACAACGACGAGGGAAAGGTCTACATCTACCTGCACAGCGGAAGGCTTAACGGAAAGTCAACGTTCATGCCGCGGCAACTCTGGATGGAAGGCTCCTGGTTGGGAACCTGGATGTTCCTCACAGAGTGGAGCCGGGAAGACCCTGACTTGGTTGGAACTATATATGATGAAGACGGCGCCCCTTCTGGCAATGGCGAGGCCGCCCGACACACACACAAGCTGAACGTGGGCCCTGGAACCTGGGACACCACTGATGTGTGGAAGTGGGCTACCGCGCAGGAGCTCGCGCCTGCCACCACTCAGCGCGTCTTTCTGATGGATGTCAACGGGGATGGTAAGGACGACGTGGTCAAGACTACGCCGGCGGGAGCGTTGGTCTACTACCCGTTCAACGGCTGGAAGTCCAACCCGGCTCTGGGGACGCCGAGACAGATCGGCAATGGTGGCTGGCAAGCCTTTGACCTGATCACCTGACCCTCGTCGACCCATCCGGCCCATTCGACCTAGGAAACAGGTGTTCACGCTGTGAAGATGATAACCAAAGTTGCCGTGTGTGCCCTGGTGGCCGCTCTAGTGGTGCCTCCGGTGTCGACGGCTGCGACCGCGCTTCCTGCTGCTGATTCAGCGGTGCTCGACCCTAGTCGGTCCGCGGTCTTCGTCGGATCGACGGTGGAAACCGATAAGGTCCACGAGGCTCGGTTGAAGGCCGGTCCGCAGGGCGCCGCGCTGTACAACCTCGCGGAGCAGGGTGAGTACGTCGTGCAGACGACACCGGAGATGCTCGCGGGCGACGAGATCGACCCAGTAACCTTCGATCAATGCCAATCGCACCAAGTCACCCCCGAGAATCCTTTCTGGTACAAAAACAAGTACAACGCATGCAGTTCAGTCAAGCTGCAGGTCCAGTACTGGGAGAGGGATGCCGAGGGGCGCCCGTATTTGGCCGGTACTTCCACTTTCCTCAGAAGCGCTATTTCAATCGCGCAAGCCGGGGAGAGCAAGATGAAGTTTGGCGTCCGGCTCATTCACGACAGCGATTTGGGCACTGTTGACGACAATACGACCTTGGCGATCAAGATCGGATGTCTGGAGGTCGATCTTGACCCGAACCGGGTGGGTTACTGCACGGTGTCGCCGGGCGAGGTGAAGAAGACCCTCGGTCAGTGGAAAGCCGAGAAGGGGGCGAATCCGGCATGGTTCGAGTCCGCGATGGTGACGACCAAGGTGCCGGCTGACAAGTACGCCGCAGAGAAGCGCGGCTACTTCTCGGTGGACGAAGTTGTCACCACGGAGGACTCGACGGGGCCGAGGACGATTTTCCATCCCGCCGCGGATGTCCGATGTGACGAGGCCACCTATGTGGCCGGAAGCAAGTGCGTCTTTCAAAAGGTTACTTCGTCACTGGGTCTTTACGCCAATGATCCGGAGCACGGCGAGTCGGCGAGGTTCATCAGAGACGCCCAGACCAATATCGGCCTGACTTACCCCGGTCTTCTGGGTAAGAAGGTACCCGGCACGATATCACCGCCGGAACCGTTGCACAGGTTGTACAAGGACTATGACACCGAGAACGATATCGACGGCTCGTCCCGCAAGGTCCGTCGCGCTTGTCAAGTTCGGTGGGGCGTTGGCTACACCCTCAATGCGGCTGGTGAAATTCTCCAATGCGACGAGTATCCCTTCAAAACCACTTATGAAAACGCTGCGAGAGTCGATGACAGCAGCCCGTACACCTACGCCGTCAGGGCGATCAATGCTCTGCACAACGAGACTGCGGGACGGATCTACGGTCGATGGCTGACAGATGATCATATCCTGGACGGCGACCCGTTCTTTGTGATCATTTACTGAGGGTCACCCGCGGGCTGACGCCGGCAGCTCGGTCGAGCTGGCGACGCCTCACAGATGCTGCCTTGGTGCCGGAGCGGGGGAGGGTGAATAAAATAGGCTTCGGCGTGTGTGGTCTGGATGGTGGCGATGAGAATGCGGCACGGGCGAAACTAATCTCGTAGAAGGTCATCTTCACCTCGTCTGGGTGCCTGCGCTGTCGTGGTCGGCGCGGGTGAACCGTCTAGGAGAGCTGGGGTCGAAAGAGCTGCGCGAATCGGAACCGGCGAAACAGCGTCGACTTCCGTGTCATCACCGACACTCAGTCGTCTGCCTGTATGCGAGTGCTACACATTCAGTAGCGTGTCATCGACTATGGGGATGTGGATGAGACGCAGCCCTGACCCGTGCTGGCAGACCTAACCGAGCTCGAGCAACGGGTGATCGACACCGCCCGACGGCGGGGAAGTCGCTAAACTCGCCATCTGCGACCGAGCGTGCCGCCGGTCACAACAACAGCGCCCGCGAAGTACTGCTCACCCAACAACACGACCTCCGCCGCCGAACCCCTCAGGCTCTGGGCGATCGGCTCGCACAATGGCGGCACGCGCTGGGTCTGGCTCGGCCGCTACGGCTACCGCGCCCACCGCGTTGTCTTCGCCCTCGCCCTCGCCGTCGCCCTCGCCCTCGCCGCCGGACTGAGCCTGCTCGCTGGGCACGTCACCACCCACCCCGGCCACCACGCCGCCGAACGTGTGCAACCCGCCACGGCGAAACCTGACACCCCGGCAGACCCTGCTCACCGGTGGAACCCGTCGGGCTCGGCATCGACCGCGGGCTCCCGCTCGGCGCGACCGGCCTGCGCACCCGCTGCGACCTCGACACGCCACCGGCTGGGGCCAAACCTTCACCGTCATCGTCTCGGCACTCCGAGCCATCCTTCGAAGCCTGGCCACCCTCGCCATCGCCGCCTATACCGGACTGGTCCGCAAACCGGCCTGACCAGCACCGCCACGCTGGCAGGCCTCGGACCTGGGCAAACGAATACTGCAGCTTCGAATGCCGCCTCTGCGCCAATCGAATGAGTTGAAGTCGTTATCAGGTGTCAGATCCCGCAGTGAGTCATCGACTATGGTGGGGTGGACGACACACAGCCCGTACCCGTGCTGACGGACCTGACCGAGCTCGAGCAACAGGTAGTCGACGCCGCCCGACGCGGGGAACTCGCCGTACCTGCCACGACGACGACCGTTGAGAAGTTGTCGGTCACCGATGACCCCGCACTGCGCGTGCGAGCTGATCTGCTCCGCGAACTGCTCCGCGGGCTGCATGGTGACCTCGACCCCCGCGGGATTCGGGTCGGAGGGGTGCGGGTCGTCGGAAGCCTCGACCTCGATCACGTCACCGCTGTCACCGGTTTGGACTTGTTCCGATGTGCGGTCCCGGACGGCATCACCTGCCGACACGCACGCCTTCGCCATCTATACCTGAGAGGCAGTCTGCTTACCCACCTGTACGCGGATGAGCTCCGCACCGACAGCAGTTTGTTCCTGTACGACGTTACGTGACCGGCGCCCGAGAATCCGGCGCGATCCGACTGCTCAGCGCTCAGATCGGCGGCACACTCCAGCTCGATCGCGCCACCATCACGAACACCACCGGCCCAGCCCTCCACGCCGACGGCCTCCGCACCGACAGCGACCTGTTCATGTGGGACGCCACCGTCACGGGCGCCCGCGAACTCGGCGCAATCCGACTGCTTGGCGCCCACATCGGGGGCCAGCTCGGCCTCAGCGGCGCCACCATCACGAACGTCACCGGTCCCGCCCTGCACGCCGAAGGTCTCCGCACCGACAGCAGTATTTTCTTGCGCGGCACCACCGTGACCGGCGCCGGCGAACCCGGCGCGATCCACCTGCTTGGCGCCCACAGCCGCCGTCGGAGATGTGATCGAAGCTGTCCGGCAGTACGAACTCGCACTTGCCATTGCAGCGCGAGGGGACCACCTCCACGAACAGGCCCAGGCGCATCAGGAACTTGCCGGTACCTACGCCGGCGATGATCCGCGAACGGCTCGAAACCATCGTACGGCTGCTGCGGAACTGGCCGTCCAACTCGACCTGAAGTACCCGAAATCGCTTCCTCACCTCCGTCCGGCCGGCTGGTGAACGCGGTGCGGTGGGTGGCAGGAGGTCTTGGAGGCGGCAGGTACCCGGATCGGTGAACCACTCGGCCATAGGATTCGCGGCGTCGGCGGCGAGAGGAACGGTGCGCGAAACGTGATCTCCGGCCCCGCGGGTAACTCGAAGAGGTCATTGAAGACCGCGAAGATCGGCATTCTGCCGACGCGCAGTGGGGCGCACTGCGGCATTCGGGGGGATTCGCCGGAAAAGCAGACACGGACGAGTGATTACCTGGATGGGCGGCGACGAACACACTGTGTGATGTGACCGCCACGGCCCCGTTAGGCCAGTTGGGCCGTGGTTGCCGGGTCCGCGCCCTTCCGTGCGGGCTTGGCCCGCTCTGCCCGGGTACTGGCGTCGCGGTCGTGCGGGCGCGTGGGTCAGCGCGGTCGGTCACCGGCGGGTACCAGGTCGCTGTCAACGAACGCTTCGGTCAGGGGAGTGTCACCGTCAGGAGCAGCTCGTCGACGTTGCGGCATCCCGAGATTGGGGCGACGCCGAGTTTTCGGCCGCGACGGCTTGGAGGTGCTGCCGGTCATCCGGCGACCTCGCCGACGACTACATTGTGAAGCCGTTCGTGCTAGCCGAGCTGGTCGCGCGGGTCACCGCCGTGCTGCATCGGACCGGCCGCACTCGCCGTCGAACACCGCGCGGCTGCAGAAACGGCTCGATGAGGAACTGGCGCTGCGGCTCGCCGCGCTCATCATCGACCTCACCGCGGTCGGCTTCTACTTCTCCGGCGGCCTGTCGGTCCTGGTCAACACCGTCGCCAGCGCCCATGCCCTCGGAATCGCCTGCGCGCTTGCTGGTCCTCCCGTCCTGTTGGCACGGAGTGGCCTGGACCGTGCGTGCGCCGGCCTCACGTCGCCTTCTGTGGCGGCCGGGGCAGCGCCAGCCCAGCTACCGCGGCGACCGCGGGGGCGCGCCCCGCTGGCATCGCGGGTTCTGCCGAGTCTTCGCTAGTCGCTGGAAGCACCGTTCGAAGCTCTCCCGTGATCGCGGTGGCTGTGACGTTCAGTTGCTGTGTTCCGTGTAGAGCTTGATCAGGCCCGCGGCCGGATCGTCGTCGAGGTCGTGGAGTTCCGCGCCGATGGAGCCGAACTCCACGCTGCGGGGGAACATGGCTTCCTCGTACTGGGTGAGAGCGGTCTCGATGTCGCCGGGGTGTGCGGCGATGGCCTTGCCGAGTTCGGCGCCGTCGTACATGGCGCTGTTGGCGCCTTCGCCGTTCGGCGTCAGGAGATGGGCGGCGTCGCCGAGGAGGGTCACCCCGGGCACCCGGTCCCACTTGTGCCCCAGCGGCAGGGCGAAAATGGGCCGCAGCAGCGGTGGGACATCGCCGTCGGTGATCAGCGCGGTCAGTTCCGGCTCCCACCCGTCGAACTCCTTCGCGATCCGTGCCGCCGCGGCCGCGCTGTCGGCGAAGTCGATGGCGTCGAACCACTCCTGCGACTCGCGGAGTACGACGTAGGTGTGGATGGTCTGGCCCTTCTCCCGGTGGGCCTGGATCCCCTTGCCGCCCGCCGCGGGTGCGGCCATGGAGCCGCTGCCGACGGCGTGTGCGGCAGCCGGGTGCCGAGTGTCGACATCGAACAGGTAGGTCTCGATGTAGGACATACCGGTGTACTCGAGTGTGGCGTCGGAGAGCAGCGGCCGCACCCGCGACCAGGCGCCGTCCGCTCCGACGAGGAGGCTCGTGGTGATGGTGGCGCCGTCGGCGAAGGTCACCTCATGGTGCACCTCGCCCAGCGAACGGGTGCTGACGGCCTTGCGGCCCCACTGCACGGCGCCGGCGGGGAGTGAGTCGAGCAAGATCCGGCGCAAGTCACCGCGCTGCACTTCGGGTCGTCCGCCGTTGCCGTCGTCGGCCTTGTCGAGCAGAACGGTCCCGTCGGAGGCGAGGATCCGCATGGCCTGGCGGCCCGGGAGAATGATGCCACGGAACTCATCCATCAAGCCGGCCGCCTGGATGGCGAGCTGCCCGTTGTAGTCGTGGATGTCGAGCATCCCGCCTTGCGCGCGGGCCGTCGGCGCGGGCTCGGCTTCGTAGACTGTGGCCGGGATGCCGTGGATGTGCAGGACGCGGGCGAGTGTGAGGCCGCCGAGGCCGGCGCCGATGATCGTCACCTCAGGGGTGTTCATGACGCTCCTGTTTCCGGGCAGGATCGAGCGCACGCCGGCGCGGCGCGGACGTGGTGGGATGCGCGGCGGGCCACGCGCTGAGTCAAGACGGGGTCGGCTGCGGCAGATCCGCGGCGATTTTGGTCAGCAGAGTCTGCAGGGTGGCCCGCTCCGCCTGGTCCAGGGGGGCCAGAATCGTCTCCTCGACCGTGGTCATCGCGGTGTCGAACCCGGCGATGAGTTCGCTTCCCGCCGGTGTTGCGTAGACGCGTTTGCTGCGCTCGTTGCCGGGGTCCGTGCGCCGCTCGACGAGACCACGCCGCTCGAGCCCCTGCAGGAGGCTGGACACGCTTGCCTCGCTGGTGCGGCTCATCTGGGCGATGTCACGCTGGATCGCGCCGGGATTCCGGACCAGGTAGACGAGCGCGGCACTCTGCCCATGACTGAGCCCGCGCTCCCGGATCCATTCCTCACCGGTTTTCCGCTGCGCCCAGACGATCCAGCGCATCAGATCAAGGCTGCTGGTCGGTGTCGTGCCCTGCGCATCCATCCTTCGCCTCAACTGGACGAGACGATGTGCACCGGCGTCCGGACGCCCCATTCCTCAGCGCCGTCGGCGACGAGGTCAGCGATCCGTTGGTGCCCTTCGTCGAGCCGCCCTTCCTGGAGCGCCGGACTCGAGTAATGGCGATCGAACGACGCGTCGTCGCGATAGAACTCGAAGGCCCACATGAGGTCCGGGTCTTCGTCCGAGCGAGCCAGGACCCAGTCGACTGGGCCGTCGGCGTCACCGTTGAAGTGAAGCTCGCGGCAAGCCTTGAACAGTTCGTCCCCCATCCCGGGCTTCGCCTTGACCTTCAGCACCATTCCCGGCTGCTTGGCATGCATCTCGTGCTCCTTTCGATCGATCAGGACACTTAAGACTCTAAGTGTTAGAACTCTAAGTGTCAAACATAGGTACCAGGCGCAGATGGGCCGACGAGGTGCCGATCGCGTGGGGCGACGAGGGCTCGCCGGGCCATACCTGGGAGCCGGCCAGCCGGGAGCGGTGATCGACCAAGGAGTGAGCGTCGTCGAACTGGTCCCCGGGCGCCTCCCGGCGTGCGCGGCCCTCCCGGAAGGCGGGCAGCGCACGGCTGGCTCCATCGCCGACCATTACGAGGGCCCGCGACGCCGAATGGTGCTCCCGTCGCGTCGGACTAAATGCAGCTTTAGGGATCTTCCAGCGCACCGAGGCAACCAAGACGGCTTCCGGCGTGTCGAGGCATGACGTCGTCGAGATCCAAGCTGTTTCCCGCGGCTGTGCTGTGGCTGCCGCTGCGGCTGCCGGGGCTGGCTGGTGGTCATGTGCGTCGGTGTTCACGCGTTCGCGGACGGGAACCGGTCGGGGGTCCTTCCCGGGCCGGCGGTCGCGGCCGGTGACCGGACCGCGAATGTCGAGTACACCGGATTCGACGGGCGAACCACGGCGGCCACCGCCGAGCTCCAGAAGTCCTGCACCGGTGGCAGCAACGGCTCGATCACCGCCCACGCCTCATCCGTCAACTCACCGCGACCAACCACCGGACACGACTACCAGAGGTCCAGCTCAACGACTCACAGGACACGCTCTAGCTGTTCGAAGCCATGACGTTGGTGACGCCGGTGTGGAGCCGCCCAAATGAGGGGCGTTCGCCCTGCGTGCGTCTCGCCTGCATCGGCGGGCCGGGCTGGGAGAAGTTGTAGAGAGCGCTCGGCCGGGTATCCACCTTGCAGACCAGGACCCGTGGATGACGGGCTCCGACCGACTCGAACGAGGAAGGGGATCCGCCGTGGGACTGCTGAACCGGCTTTTCGGCCGTCGCTCGCAAGGACAGTACGGGCAGGTGCCGTACCGGTATCACGGGGACGGCTACCTGCCCGGGCAGTACAGCGGTCAGCCGGGCGGGCCGGTGGCGCAGCCGGGCGGACATCCTGCGCAGTCCGAGGACGAACGCGCCATCGAGCGGTACCGGTACCTGTTGCGCACCGCACCGCCGGACCAGGTCGAGGCCGCGCACGCCGAGGCCTTCGCCAAGCTCACCCCGCAGCAGCGGCAGCAGGTCCTGCAGCAGCTGGCCGACGCTGTCCCGGAGTCCGAGCGGCCGCGGACCGACGACCCGCAGGGCCTGGCCCGGGTCGCCACCCGGGCGGAGTTCCGCCAGCCCGGGTTCCTGGAACGGACCTTCGGCGGATACGGCCGAGACGGCTACGGCGTGTACGGACGGGGCTACGGCGGCGGCGGGTTCGGCATGGGCGGGGGCATGGGGATGGGCAGCATGATCGGCGGCAGCCTGCTGGGCACCGTGGCCGGCGTGGTCGTCGGCTCGGCGGTGGCCGACGCGTTGTTCGACACCGGTCTGGGCGACGGGGGCTTGTTCGGCGGCGGTGACGAGGAGGCGTACGCGGCGGGTTACGAGGACGGCTACGACCAGGGCGACGCGGCCGACAGTGCCGCCGACTACGGCGACGATTTCGGTAGCGGCGATGACTTCGGCGACGTCTGAACCTACTCGTTTGTTGTCGATGAGTCGCGGACTGCGGACGTCCGACAACAGTTAGCTCAACTAGCTAACAGACAGTCACGATCCGATCGGTCGGCTGATTACGTCTAGGGGGTGTCTGTGGGGCAGTGGCTCCAGCCGAGGGCTGCGTGCCACGCGGTGAGCAGTGCCTCGGCATCGGCGTAGGTCGGGGCCGCCCCCAGCGGGCTCCGCTGCCGACAAGCTGTCCGAGTTCCTAGCGCCCGGCGATCAAGTTCGGCAGCTCGTCTTCGTCCCGGACGGGCGACTTGTCCGCGACGTCCAGAGAGAACGGCGGCGATGTCACATCGTCGCCGTCGCCCGATTCGTCGTTCCTCATCGGCAGGGATCTCCGTCCGGCTCTTGGTCTCTTCCTTTCAGATACCCGAAATGGAAGAGCAGGCAAACGTGAGGTGCGGAGGACACCCGTCGCCGAAAATTCACCGGAACGGCACGTTTCCGGTCTCCTCCCGGCGAAGCGGGGCAGCCACCATTTCCGGTGCCCGTACGAGACGAGGAGGTTCCGTGCTCGCTTCCCTGCTTTCCCGGACCGCGCAGCGGCTCGCCGTGACCGTGACCGCGGTGGCTGCCACGCTCGGTGTCAGCGTCACGGTCGCCGACGCCACCGTCTACAGCTCCTGCACGCAGTCCCGCTGCTCGGATGCCCGCTCGGCCAATACGACCTGGCAGAGCAAGGGCTATCCCGGCACGCGTGGCTGGTACGACTGGCCCGGCGGCAAGTGCAACTACGCGGGCGGCACCTATCAGAACCGCGAAGGTGAGCTGCCGGCCGGCCACTCGTTCCGCGAGTTCGACGTCTACCCCCGCACCTGTGGCGCGGCCCGCGACGCCTACCGGATCGTCGTTGACCTGACCACCGGCGTGGTGTGGTTCTCGCCCAACCACTACACGGACTTCTACAAGATCTGAATCCACCACGCAGGTTCACACGTACTATCGTCACGACAGAACTTGAGCCGGCAAGCGGTGATTGTGAACTCGGCACGGGGCAAAGTTTCATCAGTCACAACATGCCAAACTGCCAGCAAGCTTCTGCAGGCGTTCAGCGATGTCGCCGACGATCTTGGCGTTGGGCCCTCGCCCTCCATCGGCGAGGGGCGATCGCGGCTACCTCGGGGTGGTGGTGAACCCCGATACCGCACGACGATACGGACAGACCTCACCTCAGGCGGTCCGTTTCGTCGATAGAGCCGGTCGGCTCCCGTTCCGGGTGAACGGGAAGAT
>NZ_BNAW01000029.1 GCF_014654205.1 Amycolatopsis bullii | reverse complement strand
GGCCATCAGCGCCTCGAGCACCGGCGCGAACCGCCCGGCGCGCTCGGTGGGCGCGGTGCGCCCGGCGGCGGCGCGGCGCACCTGCGCGAACGGGCCGTCCTCGCCCGAGCCCCACGGCGACCGGCCTTCGATCGCGGCGTAAAGGGTCGCCCCCAGGGAAAAGACGTCCGAGGCGGGCCCGGCTTCGGCGCCGTCGGCCACCTCCGGCGCGACGTACCCGAGCGTGCCGGTGAGCTGGGCGCCGCCGGTGCGGGTGACCTCGGTCCAGCGGGCGATGCCCAGGTCGGTGAGCTTGGCGACGTCGTCCGCGGTCACCAGGACGTTGCCCGGCTTGACGTCGCGGTGGACGATGCCGCGCGCGTGCATGTCCGCCAGCGCCGCGGCGAGCTGTGCGCCGATCCGCCGGACCCGCTCCTCGGGCAGCGGCCCGTCGTCGTCGACGAGCTCTTCGAGGGTCCGGGCGGCCAGGTACTCGGTGACCAGCCACCGGGCGTCGCCGTCGACGACCGTGTCGAACACGGTGACGACGTTCGAGTGCAGCAGCCCGGCGCCGATCCGCGCCTCCCGCCGGATCTGCCCGGCGTCCTCGCCCAGCGCGCGTTTGAGCGTCACCTGCCTGCCGAGCTCGAGATCGACCGCCCGCCAGACGACGCCCATCCCACCCCGGCCGAGCTCTTCCTCCAACCGGTAACGGTTGGCCACGACCCTCCCCATGCCCACCCATGGAGTGTACGAAATCCCGTGTCGGACCGCTGACCCCGCGTCACCGGAGCGGCTTTCCGGGACCGGTCCCCGAGACCCAGCCCGATACTCCGGAAGCAGCACCCGGTGCGGGAAGTCGTGAGGGAGCAGTGACCGAGACAGGCGAGTTTCCGCGGGTGCGTCTGGCCTGCGTCCACAGCGAGCGGTACCGCGAGTACCTGGCGCCGGCCACCACCGTCCGGTACTCGCTGAGCGACATCCCGGTTCCGAGGCCCGCCACCGGACTCGTCGAAGCCACGGTGACCTGCGGCTCCTGTGGGAGCCGGGTGCGGGTGCGGGTATTCGGCCGCGCGCGGCGCCGCCGGTGGAAGCTGGCCTGGTTCGGCCTGTTCCTGCTGGGGGCGTTGATCGCCACGCCGTCGACCGGCCGTCTGGTCGCCTTGGACGCACTCGGCGAGCCGGCCGCGCTGCCGTACGTGCTGCCGATGCTGGCCGAAGTCCTCGGTCTTGGCGCGGCGGTGGCGGGAGCCACGTTCTTCTGCACCGACGACGGGGTGCGGCTGACCTCGTTGTGGGGCGACGCCGGGCACCGCCTCCGCCGGTGGTGAGGAGGCGGGAGCCAGGCGCGGGATCAGCCTTCGCCGCCGGTCCCGCCGCGCACCCGATAGCGCAGGTGAAGCACCCGGTTGCCCCGGATCACCACGTCGGGATCCTCCAGCAGGTGCTGCGCGTCGACCGGCCCGAAGTACCGCTTGCCGGACCCGAACACCACGGGGACGACGTCCATGCGCACTTCATCGACCAGCCCCGCGGCGAGCACCTGGCCTCCGACGTCGCCGGCGGCGACCTCGACCACGCGGTCACCCGCGAGCTCCTGGGCCTTGGCCACGGCTGCCTCGATGCCGTCGGCGAAGTGGAACGGTGCCTCGGGGTTCCAGCCCTCGGGTGGCGGCCGGTGCGTCACGACGACCACGTGGCCGACCCCGCTCGGCGGCTTGCCGTCCCAGCCGTCCGTGATGTCGAAGACGTGGCGGCCGGCGATGGTCACCGCGATCTCGTCCCAGTACGGCCGGAGGTAGTCGTAGGACTGCTGCGACACCTTCACCACGCCACTGTCGTCCAGCGGGACGTCACCTCCGGACAGCCAGTCGAACAGCGGTCCGGGCTGGTCGTTCTCGTCCGCGACGAAGCCGTCCACCGACACCGAGCCGTACATGACCACCTTGCCCACGGCACTCTCCTCTGCTTGGGGGTGCCCAAATTAGCCGCTCGTGCGCGGTGGCTCTTGTAAGAAATCAATCGGACGGCAGCGGCCAGCCGTTCAGCACGTGGCCGGGGTGTTCGCGCAGGAACCGCCGCCGGACTTCGACGTACCGGGTCGGCGTGAGCCCGGTGAACGCCCGGAACTCGTGGCCGAAGTGGGCCTGGTCGAAGTAGCCCGCGCCGCCGGCGAGGCCGCTCCAGTCGATCGGTCCGGCGGGGTCGATCGCGAACACGGTGGCGGTGAAGCGGTGGGCGCGGGCGAGCCGCTTCGGGGTGACGCCGACGAGTTCCTTGAACCGCTTCGCCAAATGAGTGCCGCTGACACCGGCGGCCGCGCTGAGGTCGCCGATCGCCACCGCCCCACCGGCCGCCGCGATGACGCTGCCGGTCCGGCTGACCAGTCCCAGACCGGCGGTCTCACGCAGCCGTTGCCGCAGCTCTTCCTCGAACAGCGCCAGCATCTCGTGCGGTCCGTCCGCCGTGGCCAGCCGGTCCCGCAGCCCGGCAACCGCGGCCCGGCCCCAGATCTGCTCCAGCGTCACCGGCCGGTCGCACAGCTCGGCCGCGGGCATCGGCAGGAACGGCGCCAGTCCCCACGGCTTGACGTGCGCGCCGACGGACCGCGTCCCCGGCGGGTAGCCGAACTCGAACGCGCGGGTCGGCATGCTGATCACGCAGCCGTCGGCGTACTCGGCCGGCTCGGCGTCGGTGCCGCCGCGGATGCGGAACGGCGCCCCGAGGTTGACGACGAGCAGCGCGGTCGGGGCCGGCGGCAGCGTCAGCCGGGCGTACGGCGGCGCACCCTCCAGGTAGTAGAGGTCGTCGATCAGCCCGTCCAGCGGCGGCCGCGGCACCCGGGACACGTACTCCACCCCCCAGCTCCTCCCGCCGGCCGGACCCGAGTCAGTCTTCGGTGGTTTCCGTGGGGAGTTCCGGCGGTGCCTGCAGGTCGTGGGCGCGGAAGAGCACGGCGTGCTCGACACCCAGGGCTTTGCCGCCCATCGCGGCGAACTGCGGGATGAAGTCGGCGGGCGCCGGGTGGTCCGGGAGGGCGGCCAGGTAGGCCGCGTGCGCCTCCAGTGAGGCGACACCGCGGCGCAGTGGTTCGCCGGTGATGTCGACGCCGTGGGTCGGGTTCGTCATGCCCGGGGTGAGGTACCAGCGCGCGGAATGCGGTTCGAGGCCTTCGTCGTCGATCTGCTCCGGGAAGACCCACCGGTTGCCCGCGTCCCGGATCGCGTCCAGCGTCGCGAGTCCGGCCGCGCGGTGGTCGGCCTGGTCGAAGCCGTACGGCGTCTCGACTTCGAAGCTGCTGCCGAAGACGACGTCGGGTTTGAAGCGGCGGATCTCCCGGCAGATGTCCCGGCGCAGGTCGAGACCGTGGACGAGGACGCCGTCCGGGTGTTCCAGGACGGTCAGGTGCTCGACGCCGACCGCGGCGCAGGCGGCCTGCTGCTCGGCCACGCGCAGGCGGGCCGTTTCCTCGGGCGGGTTCGGCATGCCGGCCTCGCCGCGGGTGAGCAGGAGGTAGCCGACCTCGATGCCGCGGGCGGTCCAGCGCGCGACGGCCGAGGACGTGCCGTACTCCATGTCGTCGGGATGCGCGACGACGCAGAGCACACGCCGGAAGGACTCCTCGGGCAGAACTGGCAACGTCATGCCGGACATCCTGCCGCATTCCGGGCCCGTCGGGGGCGACGACGAACCCGGCACCGTCAGTCGACGGAGATCGCGTCGAGCGCGCGGCGGACGAGGCCCGGCAGCGCGAGGACGACGGACGTTCGATCGCCCGTTCGGCCGATGGCACCCTGCGGCGAACGGCTGGAAATCAGGTGATGATCCTCTACGACCGAGAGCGCGGGCAGGGCCGTTCGGAGCCGGCGCCTCAGTGCCGGGGCTGCCCCAAGAGCCTGCCGCGCACGCTCTGGAGTTCGCTCGCGGTGACCCCGGCGCCGAGCAAGTACTGCTCGGCCTCGAAATCGTCGAGGGTCGCCAGGACGGCCTCCTCGGTCGTGGTCCCGCGGGCCGCGAGCATCGCCTGGATGACCGGTTGCTGGTCTTCGGTTCCCATCGCCGCGTACAGGGCCTTGAGCGCCTCGGCGGACAGGGCGTAGTCCGCCGCGATGGCGCGGGGTTCGACGTCGGCCAGTGCCAGCAGCAAGAGTGCGACCAGCCCGGTCCGGTCCCGGCCGCCGCCGCAGTGGAACAGGACGCCGCCGGGCTCGGCTCGGGCGATCGCCTTGATCACCGCGGCGCACCGCCCGGCCTTCTGCCGGAGGAAGACGGGGTAGTAGAGCGGGCTGCCGTTGAGCCCCTCCCGGTTGACGCGCTGCCAGAACTCGAGGTCGTCGATGTCGTCGAGCGGAACTTCGACCCGGCCGACGGCCGCCGGCGTGGTGGGGCCGTCCGGGGCGGCGGCGAACTGCGCCGAGCCCGCCTGCGCCGTCACCGGACGTTGCGCCGGCCGGATCTCGTCCGCGTTCCGGAGGTCGATGATCGTGCGGACGCCGGACTCGCGCGCCTGGGTCCAGCCCGCCTCCGTGACGAACCGGAGGTCCGCGCCCCGGAAGAAGGCGCCGAAGGCGGTCGTGCCGCCGGACCTGGTGGGCAGTCCGCCGAGGTCCCTGGTGTTGAAGAAGCCTTCCCAGGCCACCGCTCTGCTCGTGTTCATCGCCGGCCGCTCCGTCCTGGCTGTGTCGTCGGTCTGGTCAGGGGTATCACCTCAGCCGCGCGGCGCGGGCGAGGAGGTGGCGCCGCTCGGGTTCGCTGGTGGTGCGCCGGGCCGCCTCCTGGTAGCCGGCGCGCGCCGCCGCGTGGTCGCCCGCCATTTCCTGCAGGTGTGCCCGCACGGACACGAGGTGGTGGGAGAACGAGCTGCGTTCGTCGGCGGAGAGGGCGTCGAGCAGCGCCAGCCCGGCGGCCGGTCCGTGGACCTCGGCCACCGCCACCGCCCGGTTGAGCGTCACCGCCGGGTTGGGGGCCACCCGCTCCAGCACCGTGTACAGGGCCAGGATCTGCGGCCAGTCGGTGACCTCGGCCGTGGGTGCTTCGTCGTGGACCGCGGCGATCGCGGCCTGCAGCTGGTACGGGCCGACCGGGCCGCTCGCCAGGGCACCGGTCACCAGCGCCACGCCCTCGGCGATGGCTTCGGCGTCCCAGCGCGTCCGGTCCTGTTCGCCCAGCGGCACCAGCGACCCGTCCGGGGCCGTGCGGGCCGGCCGGCGGGCGTCGGTCAGCAGCAGCAACGCCAGGAGCCCGGCCACCTCGCCGTCGCCGGGGACCAGCCGGTGCAGCTCGCGGGCCAGCCGGATGGCCTCGGCCGTCAGCTCGGCCCGCACCAGCCGCGTCCCCGACGTCGCCGTGTAGCCCTCGTTGAAGACGAGGTAGACCACGTGGAGCACGGCGCCGAGCCGCGCGGCCTGTTCGGCGGGCGGCGGCAGCTCGAAGCCGGCTCCGGCCGCCTTGATCCGGTGCTTGGCCCGGCTGATGCGCTGGGCCATGGTCGCCTCGGGCACGAGGAAGGCCCGGGCGATCTCGGCGGTCGACAGCCCGCCGACGGCCCGCAGCGTCAGCGCGATCTGCGACGACGGCGTCAGCGCCGGGTGGCAGCACAGGAACAGCAGGGTGAGGGTGTCGTCACCGGCTTCGGCCTCGCCGCCGGCGGGAGGAGTGCGGAGCGCGTCGGCCTCCTCCCGCCGTCGGCGGGCGGCGTCGCTGCGGACCTGGTCGGCGAGGCGGCGCGAAGCCACCGTCACCAGCCAGGCCCGGGGGTTCTCCGGCCACCCCTCCGCCGGCCACTGGGCCGCGGCCGCCAGCAGCGCTTCCTGGACGGCGTCCTCGCAGGCGTCGAACCGGCCGTAGCGGCGCACCAGCACGCCGAGCACCTCCGGGACCAGCCGCCGGACGGCCTGCCACCCGGTCACGGCTCGACGTTCGCCTCGTGCATCAACGGCCGGACCTCGACCCCCCAGTAGCGCGCCGACGGGGCGCGGGCGGCGATCTCCAGTGCGCGGTCCATGCCGTCGCAGTCGACGATCATGAAGCTGCCCAGGAACTCCTTGGCCTCCGCGTAGGGACCGTCGGTCACCACCGGTGTCCCCCCGGTGACCCGGACCATCTTGGTGTTCTCCTCGTCGGCGACGCCGTAGGCGCCGACGAGCTCGCCGGACTCGAACAGCTCCTGGTTGAGGGCGTCGGTCTCGCGGATGATCTCGGCGAGGGTCTCCGCACCCACCGAGTTGAAGGCTTCCTCGTTGCCGTAGATCAGGAGCATGTACTTCACGGGACGTTCCTCTCTCACTGCCCGGCCGTGGCCGGTCCGACCAGCTCGCCGCTCGCACCGCGATCGTCCAGCACCAGCTCCGACCGTCCGGTCACGGTATAGCGGACGTGGGTGACCCCGGGCGACTCGACGACCCGGACCGGCGCCAGCTCGATGCCCTCGCCCGGGCCGAGGCCCAGACCGGGGCCGAACAGCCGCTGGCCCTCGCCCAGCAGCACCGGCGCGATGTGCAGGTCGAGCTGGTCGAGCAGCCCGGCGGCCAGCACCTGGCGCAGCAGCTCCCCGCCACCGGCCACCGCCACGTCCTTGTCCCCGGCGGCGGCCCGGGCCAGCTCGACGGCCCGCTCGGGCCCCTCGGTGACGAAGGTGAAGGACGTGCCACCCCGGCGTTCGAGCACTTCCCGGGGCCGGTGGGTGACGACGAAGACCGGGGCGCGGAACGGTGGTTCCTCGCCCCAGGGCACCTCGCCGGCGTCGAACATGCGCCGTCCCATGACGTAGGCCCCGGCGGACGCGAACATCTCCGCGACGATCTCCGAGTCGGCGGACTGCTCGCCGCCGGCGAAGCCCTGCCGCTCCCGCCAGGCCATGGCGTCGACGGCCCAGCGGGTCACCCGGAAGAACCCGGGAGCTTCGGGGCCCCGCATCCAGCCCTTCATGTCCTGCTCGCCCCGCGGGTCCCGCGGCCCGGTGTAGCAGCCGTCGAGGGACACCGACATCTGGGCGGTCACCTTGGTCATCGTTCGCGCTCCGCTCGTGGTGGCGGCCCCTTTCCGGCCGCCGATACCCCCCAGTCGGAGCCGGTTTCCCGTTCTCGACACGAGTCGGCGAGAAATCCGGAGAAAGTTCGACCGGGGTGGTGCCCTCCGGGGACCGCGGTGAGTTACCCACTCACCGGTCTTGCCGGTGGTCAGCGGATTACGCTACGGTGCGATTGGGAGCGCTCCCAGGATCCGGCCGAGCACGGAAGGAGAGCCGCCATGGCTCACCACGGGACAGCGCGTCACCGTCGCAAGTGGACAGTGACAGCGGCGGCGGTCGTCCTCGCGGGCGCGGTGGCCCCCGCGGCCTCCGGCGCCACCACGGCCTCACCGTGCACCCCCGGAGCGACCTACGGCGCGCCGTTGCCGAGCCGGTCGGTGGCTGCCCAGCTCATCCGGAGCGGGTTCAGCTTCCTGGAAGGGCCCACGTGGGACCAGGGCACGGGCACCCTGTTGCTGTCGAACATGCAGAATCCGACAGGCCCGCAGGGCGTGCAGCCGTCGTCGATGCTCCGGTACACGCCGCCGGCCACGTTCGAGACGTTCATCGCCGACTCCGGCAGCAACGGCCTGGCGATCAGCGCCGACGGCACCCGGGTGCTCGCCGCCACCCACGACAACCGCACCATCTCCGCCTACCGCCTGGCCGACCGCAGCCGGACGACCGTCGCGGCCGGCTACCTCGGCCACGCGTTCAACTCGCCGAACGACCTGACCACCGGCCGCGACGGCACCACCTACTTCACCGACCCGAACTACCAGCGCGGCAACCGGGCGGACGAACAAGGCGGCCACACCAGCGTCTTCCGCGTCCGCGACGGCGTGGTCGCCCTCGTCGACGACACGCTGCCCCAGCCGAACGGCATCGTCCTGTCCCCCGACGGCAAGACGCTCTACGTGGGAGCCACCGGGGCCAACGCGATCATGAAGTACACGGTGTTCCCGGACGGCACCACCGGCAACCGCACGACGTTCGCGAGCATGAAGACCCCCGACGGCGCGACCATCGACTGCGCGGGCAACCTGTACTGGGCCTCCTACGACGAAGGGCTCGTCCACGTCTTCTCGCCGTCAGGCACGCAGCTCGGCACCATTTCCGCCGGCCGCAACACGACCAACGCGGCGTTCGGCGGACCGGACGGGCGAACCCTGTACATCACCTCCGGCGTGTCCGGCGGGTTCGGCCTCTACCGGACGCACCTCGACGTGCCCGGCAATCCCTACTGAATCCGCCGGTTCACGGTTTCCGGCGCGCCCGTCAGGCCGGCCCCGCGAGGCCGACGAGGTTGCCCTCCGGGTCGGTGAAGTGGGCCACCACCAGGTCGCGCCCCGGTGCGCGGTCCGGCCCCATCCGGCGGGTGCCGCCGAGGCGTTCGGCCTCCGCGAGCGCCGCGGCGACGTCCGGGACGCCCACGTAGAACACCACGTGCCGCTCGTAGGCCGCACCACCGCCGACGCCGCCCGGGATGCCGTCCGTTTCCACGAACCCGTAGCCGTCCGGTTCCGACACCCGCTCCGACACCGGGCCGGAGGTGTCGAACTCCCAGCCGAACAGCTCGCCGTAGTACCCGCGCAGCCGCGCCGGGTCGGTGCCGATGATTTCGAAGTGCACGACCGGTCGGCCCATGACCGTTCCTTCCCGTCGACGTCCGGACACGGCCCACCGTACGCCGGTGTAGTTGTTAAAAACAACCACGCAGTTGTAGATTGAAAGCATGCCGACGAGCCGCAGCTACGGGGACGCCTGCACGATCGCCCGCGCGCTGGACGTCGTCGGGGAGCGCTGGGCCCTGCTCGTGGTGCGCGAGCTGCTGCTCGGGCCGCAGCGGTTCTCCGACGTCCGCCGCGCGCTGCCGGGCGCCAGCTCGAACCTGGTCACCGACCGGCTCCGCGAGCTCGAGGGCCACGGCGTCGTGGCACGCCGGAAGCTGCCGCCCCCGGCCGCGGCGACCGTCTACCAGCTCACGGAACCAGGCCGCGAGCTGGAGCCGGTCGTGCTCGCGCTGGGTGCGTGGGGCGCGCGACTCCCGCGCCCCGAGCCGGCATCGCTCGGGGCCGTCTCCGTGCTGCTGTACCTGCGCGAGTCCGCCCGGCCGCGCGCCACCGCGTGCTACCGCCTCGAACTGGACGCTCGCGTGTGGACGGTCCGCACCGAGCCGGGCCGCCTCACCGTCGAGCCGGGCGAGCCCGCCGCCCCGGACGCCACGGTCCGCACCGATCCGCCGACGTTGAACGCCCTGCTCGAACGCCCCGCCCACCTCGCCGGCGCGATCGACGACGGCCGGCTGGCGATCGAGGGCGACCTGGCCGCCGTCCGCCGGCTGCTGCGCGAACACTGACCCGTGCGGGTTCAGGAACCCGGGCCGCGCAACGACGACGACGCCGCGGCCGCGACCGCTTCGGCCACTGTGGACAGCGCGGGCAGGTCCAGTTTCCACTGCTGCCAGTAGAGCGGCACGTCCACCGGCCGGTCCCGCACGAGCGGCACCAGCGTCCCGGCCCGCAGCCCCGGCGCCGCCTGCACTTCCGGCACCATGCCCCACCCGAGGCCGGCCGCCACCGCGGCGACAACCATCTCCGACGCCGGGACGTGGTGGCGCAGCGCGCTCGCCCCGGCCCCGCCGAGCAACCGCACGAACGCGTCCTGCAGGTCGTCGTGGTCGTCGAACACGACGACCGGTGCCGCGGACAGGTCCGCCCGCAGGTCGCCGGTCACCCACCGCGCCACGAACCCGGGGCTGGCCAGCGGGAGGTAACGCAGGGCGCCGAGCGGGCGCACCGAGCAGCCCTGCACCGGGGTGGCCGAGGACGTCACCGCCGCCATCACCCGGCCCTCCCGCAGCAAGGTGGTGGTGTGCTCCTGGTCCTCGCGGTGCAGTTCGAAGCAGATCGGCGGGTCGGCGACCACGCCGGCGAGCGCCGGCAGGAACCAGGTGGACAGCGAATCGGCGTTGACCGCGATCGGCACCCGGACGGGCTCGCCGCTCATGCCCAGCTCGGCTCGCGCGTCCCGCTCGAGCGCCGCGAGCCGCCGCGCGAACCGGACCACCACCTGCCCGGAGCCGGTGACCCGCACGGGTTTCGTGCGGGTCACCAGCACGCTCCCGGTCCGCTGTTCGAGCGCCTTGACCCGCTGGCTCACCGCCGACGGCGTCACGTGCAGCACGGCGGCGGCGGCGTCGAACGTGCCGGCGTCGACGACGGCCAGCAGCGTCCTGACCTGGTCCAGGGGCAGATCTGTCATCACGCACATTGATGTTACGACGGGATCATCAGCAGCCCTGTTGGCGCGCGTCAGAGCTCCCGGACGTGCAGCAGGGACCGCACGTTCAGGTGCCGACGCACCCGGGCGCTGTCCAGCGCGTCGACCACGGTCGCGGCGCCGAGCCAGGTGGCTTCGGCGTCCTGCGTGAGCAGGTGGGCGACGTGGGCCTGGCCGCCGGTTTCGATCCAGTCGTCGACGAACAGCACCCGGTCGCCGCTGCCCACCAGCCGGCGGCGGAAGCCGAGGCTGAGGTGCCGGTCCTGGTAGTCGGGTGGGGTCGTCCGCCGCAGCCAGGCGTCACTGTCGACCGGCGTCCCCCGGTTCTTGCACACCTCGACGAACCCGACGCCGAAGTGGAGCGCGACCAGCGGTCCCAGCAGGCACCCGCTGGCCTCCGGGCCGAGGACGACGGTGGGCGGCCGGTCGGCGAACAGCCGCGCCAGCGCGGGCCCCAGGCCGGCCAGCAGCTCGGGCCGGCGCCACCAGCCCGTGACGTCGGCGTACCAGCGCTCGTCCGTGCGGTCCCCGCGC
The DNA here is from genome assembly GCF_014654205.1 of Amycolatopsis bullii. GTDB lineage: Bacteria > Actinomycetota > Actinomycetes > Mycobacteriales > Pseudonocardiaceae > Amycolatopsis > Amycolatopsis plumensis. The sequence goes on along the minus strand of NZ_BNAW01000029.1, from coordinate 96,558 downwards.
CACGTGAAGGCGCGGCGAAGCCCGGACTTCACCTCGTCCAGCCGCACGTCGGAGTACATCAGCCGATGATCGCTGCGCCGGCGCACCCGGGCAATCGGTTTACCCCCGCTGCCGCACCATGACCCGGAACCCGATCGGCGTCTGCCCGGTGCGGGCGCGGAAGTACTTGCTGAAGTGCGTCGCGCTGGGAAACCCCAGCCGGACGGCGATCCCGGCCGCGGTGTGCTCGCTGTGGGCCAGCAGCCGCCGGGCTTCGAGGACGACGCGCCGATCGATGAACTCCTTCGCGCCGACCCCCGCCGCGGCGAGCGTGGCCCGGGAGAGGGTCCGGGCCGAGTAGCCGAGGGCGCTCGCGTAGTCCTCCACCCGGCGCGTCCAGGCGAAGTCCCGCTCGACGGCGTCGCGGAACCGCAGGTACGTGGGATCGGGCTCGGGAGCCGGGCGGCCGGTGGTCAGGTGGGCCAGCCGCAGCACGAGCACGGCCAGCAGGTGGCGCAGAACCGCCGTGTGGACCTCCAGGGGCAGCCGGCCGAGGGCGTGGAACTCGGCGGCGAGGTGGCCGGCCGCCAGGTCCAGGGCCGCGGCGTCCTCCGGCAGCGGGCGGCGCAGGACCGGGGCGTGCGGGTCGTCGATCCCGGCGGTGGCGGGGGCGGGGAAGTCCGGCCGGAACAGGATCAGCGTGCCCTCGGCGTGGCCGAGGTCGCCCCACTGGTGGACCTGGCCGGGACGCACCCACAGCCAGGAGCCCGGTTCGAGGGTGTAGCCGGTGAAGTCCGCCGTGTGCCGCAGCCGGCCGGCGGTGAGGGTGAGCAGGTGGTGGAAGTCCGGCCGCCGCGGGACGGCGAGCTCCTCGGCCGGCACCCGGCGGCGCAGGTCGGCCAGCGACAGCACCTCGACCCCGGCGGGCGTGCCGGCCGGGGCGGTGAAGGAGATCTCGGGAATCTGTCGGATTTTGGCCATCTCTGGTCGCCAGCGTATCCGCCTGGGCTGGATTTTCGCCGCTAGCTTGACGACGAGCCGTCCGAAAGAGACAAGGAAGACCCGTGACCGATCCGGAGCAGAACAAGGCCACCGCCCAGGCCTTCTACGACCTGATGTTCAACCAGTGCCGCCCCGCCGAGGCCATCGACCGCTACGCCGGCGACACCTACACCCAGCACAACCCGCACGTCGCGGACGGCAAGCAGGCGTTCGTCGACTACTTCGAGCGCATGGCCGCCGAGTACCCCGGCAAGCACGTCACCTTCAAGCGCGCCTTCGCCGAGGGCGACCACGTCGTCCTGCACTGCCACCAGACCTGGCCCGGCGAGGACTACGCGGGCATCGACATCTTCCGCTTCGACGAAGCCGGGAAGATCGTCGAGCACTGGGACGTCCTGCAGATCATCCCGCCCACCTCGCGCAACGGCAACACGATGTTCTGAGCGACGCCGCCTGTCGAGTTACGGTTGCGCTGTTCGTCATCCTCTTCGACGCGAGCACCACCGTCCGAGCTGGAGGACACGTGCAGTACATGCTGCTGATCTTCGACTGCGACCGCCCCGAACCCGGCGACCCGCGCTTCCCCGAGGCGCTGGCCAGGGTGAACGCCTTCGCCGACGAATGCCGCCGGCGCGGTGCCTTCGTCGCCGCGCACCCGCTGCAGGGCGAGCACACCGCGACCACCGTGGCGGTCCGCGACGGCAAGACGCTGATCACCGACGGTCCCTTCCTCGAGACCCACGAGCACCTCGGCGGCGCCTACGTCCTCGACTGCCGCGACCTCGACGAGGCGCTGGAACTGGCCGCGCTGTGTCCGATGGCCACGCAGGGCACCATCGAGGTCCGGCCGCTGGCCGGCGTGCCGGGCCTGAACCACCGGACGACGACGGGCGCATGACTGCCGCGCCCGTCCTGCAGGCGGCCTACCGCGAACACCGATCACGGATGCTCGCCGCGCTGGTCCGCGTCCTGGGCGACTTCGAACTCGCCGAGGACGCGCTGCAGGAGGCGTGCGCGCTGGCCCTGCGCAAGTGGGACGACGCCGGGCCGGACGACCCCGTCGCCTGGCTGCTGACCGCGGCCCGCAACAGCGCGATCGACCGGCTCCGCCGGGCCCGGCGCGGCCGGGAGAAACTCGCCGAGCTCGACGCACCTCCGGAGGCGACGACCGTGGATCCCGGCGCGGAGAGCCTGCTCGGCGTGGGCGACGAGCGGCTCAGCCTGATCTTCACCTGCTGCCACCCCGCACTGGCCGAGGAAGCGCGCGTCGCGCTGACGCTGCAAGCCGTCGCCGGGCTGACCGCGGGGCAGATCGCCCGCACGTTCCTGGTCGGCGAGCCCACGCTGGCCCAGCGGCTGGTGCGCGCCAAGCGCAAGATCCGCGACGCCGGGATCGCCTTCGCCGTCCCGGCGGACCACCTGCTGCCCGAGCGGCTCTCGGGTGTCCTCGCGGTGCTCTACCTGATCTTCACCCAGGGCTACACCGCGGTCCCGGACCAGCCGGAGTTCCGCGAGCTGCAGCAGGAGGCGATCCGGCTCGCCGAGCTCGTCGCGACCCTGATGCCGGACGAACCGGAAGCGCTCGGCCTGGCCGCCCTGCTCCTGCTCCAGGACTCCCGCGCCGCGGCCCGCTACACCGCCGACGGCGACGTCGTCCTGCTCGAAGACCAGGACCGCACGCGCTGGGACCGCGCCGAGATCGCCGAAGCGGCCGGATTGCTCGACCGGGCCCTGCGGCTCGGGGCACCCGGGCCGTACCAGCTGCAGGCCGCCATCGCGGTCCTGCACGCCCAGGCACCGGACACGGCCCGGACGGACTGGGCGGGCATCGCCGGTCTCTACGGCCGGTTGCTGGAGCTGAACCCGTCCCCGGTGGTCGCGCTGAACCACGCGGTCGCCGTCGCGATGGCCACCTCCCCGGCCGAGGGGCTCGCGCTCATCGACCGGATCGGCGGCCTCGACCGCTACCACCTGCTGCACGCCGCCCGCGCCGACCTCCTGCGCCGCCTCGGCCGCACCACCGAAGCCGCGGCCGCGTACCGGCGCGCCCACGACCTAGCCACCAATCCGGCCGACCGGCGCTACCTCACCGGCCGGTTGCACGCCTTGGAGTCCACATGAGACTGTCCGTTCTCGACAACGGCCACCGCCGCCGCGCCAAGCTGTTCCTCGCACTGACCTCCAGATCGTCCGGAGTGGACAGTCCCGACATCGTCAAGATGCTGCTGTACCGGCCCGGGTTCGGCAGCCGCCCGCTGCTCGAACTCACCGCGGACGCGATGCGCGGGCCGTCGTACTGGACCGCCGGTGAACGCGAATACCTCGCCATGGCCACCGCCCAGGTGCACGAGTGCCCGTTCTGCGCGGTCACGCACGCCGAACTCACCCGGATCGCCGGTACCGGTGAAATCGACCCTGGTGACCCCGCTTCGGCGCGTCCCGAACTGGCCGCCGTGCGGGTGTTCCTCGAGAACGTCAGCCGGGACCCCGCCCACGTCGATGCCACCGCCGTCGCCGGCCTGCCCCGGCAGGCGGTCCTCGACGCGCTGCGCGTGAACCTGGTGTGGAACGTCGTCAACCGCCTCGCGAACGCGTTCGGCTTCGTCCTCCGGGACGGCCAGCTCGAGACGGGGACGCGGTCCCTGCACCGGTTCGGCTACCGCTTCCCGCGGTTCCTGCTCGCCGACGGCCCCCGCACCGAGCTGGCCGACGTCGCCGCCCGGCTCGACGACGAGCTCCCCGAGCCCCTACGGGCGTACGCGCAGACCGTCCGCGAGGCGTCCCACCGCATCACCGACGCCGACATCGAGCGGCTCCGGTCCGCCGGCCACAGCGAAGACGAGATCTTCGAGGTCACCGTCGCCGCGGCGGTCGGCGCCGCCTTGACCAGCTTCGAGGCGGGCCGCCGGGCGGCCGGGGTGTGATCCTGTCGAGTCTCGCCGCCGCCGTTCGTCCTCGGGTGAGTCAACCGACGCACCGGAAGGAACCGACATGCCCGGACAGGTCAACTGGATCGAGCTCCCCGCCGCCGACACCGCCAAGGCGCGCACGTTCTACGGCGCGCTGTTCGGCTGGGACACCAGCGAGTTCGGCGGCGACTACCACGTCATCGGCAACGGCCCGGCCGGTGCCATCACGGCCGCCGAACCCGGTTTCACCCACCCGAGGGTCTACTTCGCCACCGAAGACGTCGACGCCTCGGTCAAGCGGCTGCACGAACTCGGCGGGCGCAGCGAGGACGTGCAGACGGTCCCGGGTGTCGGCCGGATCGCCCACTGCCACGACGACCAGGGAACGCCGTTCAGCCTCTACGAACCCGCCGACCCCAGCTGAGCCGACGCCGGCGACGGCGGTTCAGGAGCTGAACGTCGTCGCCGGCTCGTCCGCGCCACCCAAGGCCTGGAAACCGGTGGTGACCTTCGCTCGATAAGTCGACTTCTTCGCCTGGTTCCCGCAAACCCCCATCGAGCACCACCGCCGCGTCCCCGGCCGGGACGTGTCCAGGAACAACGCGCCGCACCGGGCTCCCGCGCACTTCCGGACCCGCGCGAACTCCGGTGACGTGACCAGCTCCAGCGCGTCCCGCGCCAGCAGCGCGAGCATCGCCGACGCGGGATCCGCGGCCTGCCAGCGCAACTCACCCGACGGCGTCAAGGAAGGCGCCGGTACCGGCAGCGCCGCGACCCGGTTCAGCCGCTGCCGCGTCGACGGGCGCACCGAGGTCGTCAGCAGCTCGTGAATCGCCTCGCGGACGGCACGGGCCTCGTCGGCCGACTCCGGCCGGACCGGCGCGGCGAACGGGCCGAACCGGTCGATCCACGCGCCCCACGCCGACGCGTCCGGCAGCTCCTCGGTTTCCGACGGGGTGCCCCGGTACCGCAGCGTCCGGATGAAGTCGAGGCACAGGCGCCCCGCTCCCGAGCGGAATCTGTCCGTCATAAGCGTCACAGTACGCCGGAACCGGTTTGACTGGTACCGTCGAGAACCGATCAAACCGGTTCCACGATGGGGGCGCACATGACCGAGACCGAGCAGAAGGCCCCGCCCGGCTGGCTCGTGCTGCTGCTGGCCGTCTCCTGTGGACTGACCGTGGCGAACCTCTACTACGCCCAGCCGCTGCTCGCCGAGCTGCGCCAGACCTTCGGGATCGGCGAGGCCGCCGCCGGTGGGGTCGTCACCGCCACGCAGATCGGGTACGCCGCCGGGATGCTGCTGCTCGTGCCGCTGGGCGACCGGCTCGAGAACCGCGGCCTCGTCGCGACCCTGCTGGCGGTCGCCTGCGCCGGACTGGTCGCCACCGGCATCGCGCCCGGGTTCGCCGTGCTGCTCATCGCCTCGCTGGCCGTCGGGGCGGCGTCGGTCGTCGTGCAGATCCTCATCCCGTTCGCCGCCGACATCTCCCCCGACGCCATCCGCGGCCGGATCGTCGGGCGGGTCGTCAGCGGGCTGCTGTTCGGGATCCTGCTCTCGCGCGTCGTCGCCAGCCTGCTCGCCGCGGTGACCGGCTGGCGGGTCGTGTTCCTGATCTCGGCCGGGGCGATGGCGGCGCTCGCCCTGGTGCTGCGGTTCATCCTGCCGCCGCGCGCGCCCAAGACCGACGTCCGCTACGGCGAACTGCTCCGCTCGACGTTCGCCATGGCGCGGAAACACCCGCCGCTGCGCCACCGGGCGCTCTACCAGTCGGCGATGTTCGGCGCCTTCAGCGCGTTCTGGACGACCATCGCGTTCGTCCTCACCGCGCCGCCCTTCAACTATTCCCAGCTCGGCGTGGGCCTCTTCGCACTGGCCGGTGCGGCCGGGGCCGCGGTGGCGCCGCTGGCCGGCCGGTGGTCGGACCACGGCCACGGCCGCCGGCTCACCGCGGGCGCCTTCGTGCTCTGCGCGGCGGCCTTCGCGCTCGCCGGTTTCGGCGCGCACAGCGTCATCCTGCTGGCGATCGCGGCGATCGCCATCGACACGGCGGTCCAGGCGACGCTGGTCACCGGCCAGCACGTGATCTACCAGCTCGACCCGGCGGCCCGCGCCCGCGTCAACAGCGTCTACCTGGGCACGTTCTTCGTCGGCGGCGCCATCGGCTCCCAGGCCGGGTCGATCGCCTACCACCTCGGCGGCTGGACGGCGGTCGTCGTGTTCGCCGGCGTGCTCCCGCTGCTCGGCCTGGCCGGGATGACCCGCACCCGCGTCTAGCGGGCCAGCAGACCCAGCACCAACGCCAGCGGCGGCCACGCCTCCCGCCCCCGGAGCGTGCACGCGAAAGCACGCTGCCGCACGTCCGGACCTGCGAGCGGGAGCAGCGTCACCCCCGGCCGCGTGGCACGGTCCGCCGGCAGCAGGCCGACCGCCGGGGCCGGGCCGGTCGCGATGAGGTCCTCGACCAGCTCGAGGGTGTCCGCGCGGTGCGTCAGGCGGGGCTCGAACCCCGCCATCGCCGCCAGCCTGCGGACCACGTCCCCGTCCGTGCTGTCGCGGGAGTTGACGATCCAGCCGTGGTCGCGGAACGCCCCGAAGACCGCCACCGTCCCGTCGCCGCGCACCCGGGCCGCGTCGGCGGCCGGCACGGCGAGCCCCCACTTCGCCGTCCACAGTGGACGCGCCTCGACCGCCGCGTCGGTGCCCGCCGGGGCGAGTTCGTAGTCGTAGGTGAGGGCGAGGTCGATGTCGTCGGCCAGCAGCGCGGCGAACGCCTCGGGCGGTTCGTACTCGCTGATCTGCAGCTCGACCCGCGGGTGGTGCGCGGCGAGCGCGGCCGCGGCCGGCAGCAGCGAGCGCCGCACGGCGGTGGCGAACCCGGCGACGCGCACGGTGCCGGCCGGCTCGGCGTGCGGGTCGAGGTCGGCGCGGGCGGCCTCCACGGCGGCCAGGATCGTGACGGCGTGCTCGGCCAGGCGCCGTCCCGCGGGGGTGAGCCGCACGCGCCGGCCGTCCGGTTCCAGGAGGGGCACGCCGGTTTCCCGGGCCAGCACCGCGATCTGCTGCGAGACCGTGGACGTGGTGGTCCCGAGCAGGTCCGCCACCGCACGCATCGAGCCGTGCCGGGACAGCTCGAGGAGGAAGCGGAGCCGGCGGGTGTCCACGGTGCCATTGTCCAGGAATGACGAACGGAATGTCCATGATTGCCACGTGGACGTGAACGGTCGCGGTGGGCTTTGCTGGAGCCGTGCCCTCCTCGTCCCGCACCGGAGCGACCCTCGCCGTCGCCGCCATGCTCTGCGTCCAGCTCGGTCTCGCCGTGTCCGTCGGGCTGTTCGACCGCATCGGCCCCGAGGGCGCGGCGTGGCTGCGCCTGGCCTGGGCCGGGGTGCTGCTGCTCGTCGTGGTCCGGCCGCGTCCGTCCTCCTTCCGGCGCAGCACCTTCGCGGCCTGCTGCGCCCTGGGCGTGGTCACCGCGGGGATGACGATGCTGTTCATGGAGGCCGCCGCCCGGCTGCCGCTCGGCACGGCGAGTGCGCTGGAGTTCCTCGGACCGCTGACGGTCGCCGCCACCCGTGGCCGCAGTCGGCTTTGGCCCGCCCTCGCCGCGGCGGGGGTGGTGCTGCTGACCCAGCCGTGGCGGGGCGGCGCGGACCTGGCGGGCATCGGCTGCGCGCTCGGCTCCGCCGCCTGCTGGGCCGGCTACATCGTGCTGACGCAGCGGGTCGGTGACGAGGTGGCGGGCGTGCGCGGGCTGGCGGTGTCGATGCCGGTGGCGGGGATCGTGGCGACGCTCGTCTACGGGCCCGGCGTGGTCGAGCACCTGACGTGGCCGCTGCTGGTCACCGGCCTCGGGCTCGCGGTGCTGCTGCCGGTGGTGCCGTTCACGCTCGAAATGCTCGCGCTGCGACGGCTGACCGCTCCCGCGTTCGGGACGCTGATGAGCCTGGAACCGGCGATCGCCCTGCTGATCGGGTTCCTCGTGCTCCACCAGGTCCCGGACGCGAGCGCGGCGGCGGGCGTGGTGTTCGTCGTGGCGGCCGGGATCGGCGCGGAGCGGACGGGGACGCGGGAGCCGGCCGGGCAGCCGGCCTAGGCGAAGACCGCCCGGTTCGCCTCGGCCCATTCCGCGTACGTCGTGCCCGGACGGCCCAGCAGGTCCTCGACGACACCGGTCGGCACCTGCGGGTGCCGCAGGGTTTCCGCGAAGCCTTCGAGCAGCCAGCCGACGGCGTCTTCCGGGATGCCGTACCCGATCCACTGCGCGCGCTGCTCGGCCGGGGTCAGCTCGCGAAACCGGATTTCCTTGCCCAGTACCGTTCCCAGGGTCTCGGCCTGTCCGCGCAGGGTGATCGCTTCCGGTCCACTGAGGACGTAGGTGGCGCCCGTGTGCCCTTCGGACGTCAGCACCCGGGCGGCCACCGCGGCGATGTCGCCGAGGTCGATGGGCGTCTGCGTCGCGTCGCCGTAGGCCATCGCGACCTCGCCCGCGCGGACCATGGGTGCCCAGTCGAGCGTGTTGTTCATGAACACGCCGGGCCGCAGGAACGTCCAGGCGAACCCGGCGTCCCGGACGGCGGCTTCGACGGCGGCGTACTCGTGCCCGCTCGACCCCTCGTGCTCGTCCCCCACGCTGCTGCCCGACAGCGCGACGACCCGCGCGACCCCGGCGTCGGCCGCCAGTTCGCAGAACCGCCGGACGGTCCGCGCCATCGGCGCCAGGTACACCGCCGAGACACCCTCGAGCGCCACCGGCAAGGTCGACGGCCTCGCCAGCGACCCGACGACCACCTCGGCCTCGGCCGGCAGCTTCGCGCGTCCGGGATCGACGGTCAGCGCCCGCACGGGCACGCCCGCCGCGACGAGTTCGTCGACCACCAGCCGGCCGACGCTGCCGGTCGCGCCGGTCACCAGGATCGTCATGAGCGTCCTCCCTCGTTCTCGTATGCCGTACGAGATCGTACGCCATACGAGAACCCGCCGCACACGGTTTGCCAACCCCAAGAAGGAGACCAACCTGCGTACCCTGAGGGTCAGCCTGCGTACCTGGAAGGTCGGTCAGGAGGTGATGGTCGGCAGTTCCGGTGCCGCGACGTCGTAGACCTTGCCGTCCTGGGTGAGGAGGGCGGCCAGGACCTTCGCCTTGCGGTCCGTCTGCTCCGCCGTCCCCCAGCGGACGATCTTTCCGTTGGCCAGCGTGAACTCCACGCTCGCCGGTGTCTTCGCCGTCGCCGTCGTGACCTGCTTGAGGAGCTGCTCCGGGATGACCCCGAGCACCGCCGTCACCGCGCGGGTCACCGGGTCGTCGGCCGACACCTTCGGCAGCTTGAGCTCCGGCAGGCCCGGCGGGCGCGCCGCGACCGTCTTGAACACCACGCCCCCGCCGTCGACGAGGTGGACGCCGTCGCCGCCCGGGCCGCTGTCGAAGAACGCGATCGCCGTCCGCTCGGTCACCGTGATCTCGACCGTGTTCGGCCACGAGCGGGACACCTCGACCGTCGCGATGCCCGGCATCCCCGCCACCCGGTCGCGGATCTCGTCGGTGCTCAGCCGCAGCATCGGCTTGTCCGCCGGCACCGCCGCCACCGCGCGGATCTGGTCGGCCGGCACCGTGCGGGCCCCGCTGACCGAGACGTCCTGCACCCCGAGCATCGAGCTGAAGAAGAGCAGGTAGACCAGGGCCACCACGGTGAGCACGGACAGCAGCGCGACCCACCGGCGGCGGATCTCCGCCTGCCGGTTGGGCCGGTTGCGCGGCGACGGCTTGGCACGCGCGGCGCGGGTCCGGCGGCGCTCCTCCTCGGAGCGCCGCCCCCGTCGTTGCCGGGCCAGGGACGCGCGATCCTCTTCCGCGGAGGAGGCGGACGGCGGACGACGTTCCCTGGTCGGACTCATGGCCTCAGCGCTTGTCCAGCTCGGCGAGGATTTCCGGCCCCAGCTGCGTGACGTCGCCGGCGCCCATGGTCACCACGAGGTCGCCGGGCTTGGCCAGCCCGGCCGCCAGCGGCGCCGCGACGTCGAACGCGGGCTCGTAGTGCACCGACGCGGTCACCTGGTCCGCGATCAGCGCGCCGGTGACGCCCGGCTCGGGCTCCTCGCGCGCGCCGTAGACGTCCAGCACCACGACCTCGTCGGCCAGCGACAGCGCGGAAGCGAACTCCGCCGAGAAGGTCTTGGTCCGCGAGTACAGGTGCGGCTGGAAGACCACGATCACCCGCCCGGACCCGGCCGCCGTCCGCACCGCGCGCAGCTGCGCGGCCACCTCGGTCGGGTGGTGGGCGTAGTCGTCGTACACCCGCACGTCGCCGGCCCGGCCCTTGAACTCGAACCGCCGCCGCACCCCGCCGAACGCCGCGAGCCCCTCGACCATGCCTTCGACCGGCGCCCCGAGCTCGATCCCGGCCAGCAGGGCCGCGACCGCGTTCAGCGCCATGTGCTCGCCCGGCACGGCGACGCGCACCGAAACCTCGGTCCCGTCCAGCTCGAGCCGCACGACCCCGCCGTCCGGCGCCGGGACGTAGTCCAGCACCCGCGCGTCGGTGGCCGTGCGGCCGTAGCGGCGGACCCGGACGCCCAGCTCCGCGGCCTGTGACCCTAGCTCGTCCGCCGCGGCGTCGTCGGCGCAGACGATCAGCAGCCCGCCCGGCACGATCCGGCTCACGAACTCGGTGAACACCTTCGTGTAGGCCTCGGCCGTGCCGTGGTGGTCCAGGTGGTCCGGCTCGACGTTCGTCACGACCGCGACCGACGGCGAGTAGGTCAGGAACGAGCCGTCGCTCTCGTCGGCTTCGGCGACGAACACACCGCCCTCGCCGTGGTGGGCGTTCGCGCCGGACTCGTTGAGGTCGCCGCCGATGGCGAACGACGGGTCGAGCCGGCAGTGCTGCAGCGCCACGGTGAGCATCGACGTCGTCGACGTCTTGCCGTGCGTGCCCGCGATGCAGGCGACCCGGTGGCCCTCCATCAGCCCGGCCAGCGCCTGCGCCCGGTGCAGCACCGGGATGCCCGCCGCCCGCGCCGCCGCGAGCTCGGGGTTGGTCTCCTTGATCGCCGTCGAGACGACCACGGCCGACGGCGGCTCGGAAAGCGCGGAGATGTTCGCGGCCGCCTGGCCGACGAACAGCTCGGCACCCTGGGCACGCAGCGACAGCAGCGCGCGCGACTCCTTGGCGTCCGAACCCGACACGAAAGCCCCGCGGGCCAGCAGGATCCGCGCGATCCCGGACATCCCGGCCCCGCCGATCCCGATCAGGTGCGCCCGGCGCAGTTCCTCAGGCAACTCAAGCACCGGCAGCCTCCAAGACGATCCGGGCGAGGGTCTCGTCGGCCTCGCGGTGGCCCATGCCGACCGCCGCCGCGCCCATCTTCGCGACGCGGTCGGCGTCGGTGACCAGCGGGACGACCAGCTCGGCGACCTTGGCCGGGCTCAGCTCGGCGTCGTCGATCATCAGCGCGGCCCCGGCGTCGACCGCGGGACGGCCGTTGGTGGCCTGCTCGCCGTTGCCGATCGGCAGCGGGACGAACACCGCGGGCAGCCCCACCGAGGTCACCTCGGCGACGGTCATCGCGCCCGACCGGCAGATCGCGACGTCGGCCGCGGCGTAGGCCAGGTCCATCCGCTCCAGGTACGGCACCGGCACGTACGCCGGCTTGCCCGGGAACTCCTGCACGACCAGGGTGTTCTTCGGCCCGTGCGCGTGCAGGACGCCGACCCCGGCGTCCGCGAGGTCCTTCGCCGCGCCGGACACCGCGGCGTTGATCGACTGCGCGCCCTGCGAACCGCCGAAGACCAGCAGCGTCGGCGCGTCCGGGTCCAGGCCGAAGAACTCGCGCGCCTCGGCCCGCAGCGCGGCCCGGTCCAGGGCCGTGATCGACCGCCGCAGCGGGATCCCGACCACCTCGGCGTTCGGCAGCGTCGTCCCCGGAACGGCGACCGCCACCCGGCGAGCGAACCGCGCACCGACCTTGTTGGCCAGGCCGGCCGACTTGTTGGCCTCGTGCACGACGATCGGCACGCGCCCGCGCGCGGCCAGGTAGGCGGGCAGCGCGACGTACCCGCCGAAGCCGACGACGACGTCCGCGCCGACGCGCTCCAGCACCTCGCGGGTCTTGCGCACCGAGTCGCGGACCTTCAGCGGCAGCTTCACCAGCTCCGGCGTCGGCTTGCGGGGCAGCGGCACCGGCGGGATCAGCTCGAGGGGGTAGCCGCGGGCCGGGACGAGCTTGTTCTCCAGGCCGCGCTCGGTGCCGAGGGCGACGACCTTCGCGTCCGGGCGCAGCCGCATGACGGCGTCGGCCAGGGCGAGGGCGGGTTCGATGTGTCCTGCGGTGCCACCTCCGGCGACCACGACCACCGGCGCTTTGCCCGTGGCGGCTCGCTCGGTTCCCTTGACGGGCTTACTCACCTATGACCTCTCCGGTTCGCGGTACTCCGGGTACCACGGCTCGCTGTTGTCCGCGCGGCCCCGCCGCGAGACGTGGCCGTGCTCGTCCGTGCCGCGCTGCGGCGCACCGGCTCGCGGACCGACCTGCGTCGTTCCTGCGCCGGGGCGGGCCGGGCCGCACGGGGCGCCGGCCGGGCCGCCTTCGCCCCACTGCGCCCCGCCCCCTTGCGCGTGGCGGGCGGACGGTACGGGTCGGGCGCGGGCAGCCGCAGCAGACGCCCGAATTTACCCGGCCCCTGCGTGCGCAGCGCGGCCACCGCCTCCGGTTCGTGCCGGGCGGCGTTCGCGAGCACGCCCATGATGAGCATGGTGATCACCAGCGAGGTGCCACCGTAGGAGATGAGCGGCAGCGTGACGCCGGTGACCGGCAGCAGGCCGACGACGTAGCCGATGTTGATGCCGGCCTGCGCCACCAGGAACACGGTCAGCGTGCCGGAGACGATCCGGATCCACGGGTCGATGTTGCGGGTGGCGATCCGCAGCCCGACGACGGCGACCCCGCCGAACAGGACGAGCACCACGACGCAGCCGATCAGCCCGAGCTCCTCGCCGATCAGGGCGAAGATGAAGTCGTTCTGCACGTTCGGCAGGTAGCCCCAGTTGGACGTGCCCTGGCCGAGCCCCTTGCCGAGGAAGCCGCCGTCGGCCAGCGCGAGCTTGGCCTGGTTGGCCTGGAAGCCCTCGGCGCTGACGTCGGCGTCCGGCGAGAGGAACGACATGACCCGGGCGAGCCGGTAGGGCGCGATGACGGCCAGCACGAGCACCCCGGCCAGGCCACCGGCGAGGATGACGCCGAACAGCCGTTTCGGGGCGCCGGCGAACCACAGCAGCGCCAGCAGCACCACCGCCAGGGTGACCGTGCCGCCGAGGTCGGGCTGCAGCATGACCAGGGCGAACATCAGCAGCGCGATCGGCACCACCGGCACCAGCAGGTGCCGCCACTGGTGGATGACGTTGTACTTGATCACCAGGATGTGGGCGCCCCAGAAGGCCAGTGCGACCTTCGCGGCTTCGACCGGCTGGAAGGTGAACTCGCCGATCTTGAACCAGCCCTGCGAGCCGTTGACCTCCGAGCCGAGCGGGGTGAGCACGAGCACCAGCAGGCCGAGGCAGATCACCGTTGCGGTGGCCGACATCCGCCGGATCCGCTCGAGCTTGACCCGCAGGCCCAGCCAGAACACGACCGAGCCGAGCGCGACGAACACCAGGTGCTTGATGAACAGCGAGTACACGCCGCTGCCGGTCTTCGGGTTGTAGGAGGCGACCGACGACGCCGAGAGCACCATGACGATGCCGATGACGGTGAGCACGCCGGTGAGGGCGAGCACCAGGTGGAACGACGCCAGCGGCCGCGAAAGCCACGCGGTCAGCGCGGTCCGGAAGGCGACGAAGCCGCTCTCCTTGCGCTCGCGGCGCGGCCGCTTCGGCGGCGGTTCCGGCTTGTTTTCAGCTGTCGTCACTCGGCTCCCCCGCTGCGTCGTCGCGGAGGACACGCACGGCCGCGGCGAACGCGTCGCCGCGCTCGCCGTAGCTCGAGAACATGTCCAACGACGCCGCGGCGGGTGCCAGCAGCACCACGTCACCGGGTCGGGCCATCGCGCTGGCCGCATTCACCGCCGCAGTCATGGGTTCATCGTCACCCGGACGGAGGCTGTTCACCGGGACATCCGGCGCGTGTCGCGCAACCGCGGCGGCGATCACGGGTGAATCCACGCCGAGGAGCACAACCCCGCGGAGGCGGCCCGAGATGCTGCTCACCAGTTCGTCGACCGAGGCGCCCTTGAGCTGGCCCCCGGCGATCCACACGATCGACTCGTGCGCGCGCAGGGACCCGGCGGCCGCGTGCGGGTTGGTCGCCTTCGAGTCGTTGACGTACCGCACGCCGGCCACCTCGGCGACCTCGACGGCCCGGTGCGGGGCCGGCTGGTACTCGCGCAGGCCCTTCAGCACGGCCTCGGGCGTGACGCCGTGGGCGCGGGCCAGCGCGGCCGCGGCGAGGGCGTTCGCGACGTTGTGCGGGCCCGCCGGGCGGACGTCCGTCAACGTGGCCAGTGCTTCGGCGCTGTTCGCCGGGTCGGCCACGAAAGCGCGGTCGACCAGCAGGTCCTCGACCACGCCGAGTTCCCCGGCGCGCGGGGTGTCGAGCTGGAAGCCGACGCGGCGGGCGCTCTCGGGCGCGTGCTCGGCGGCGATCCGGGTGGACCAGTCGTCGTCGGCGTTGTGCACGGCTACCTTGGCGCGGGTGTAGACGCGGCCCTTCGCGGCCGCGTACTCCGCCATCGAGCCGTGCCAGTCGATGTGGTCCTCGGCCAGGTTCAGCACCACGGCCGCGTCCGGGGCCAGCGTCGAGGACCAGTGCAGCTGGAAGCTCGACAGCTCGACGGCCAGCACGTCGTAGCCCGCGCGGACCGCGTCGAGCGCCGCGTACCCGATGTTCCCGCAGGCCACGGCGTTGGCACCGGCGGCCTTGAGGATCGACTCCAGCATGCCGGCGGTGGTCGTCTTGCCGTTGGTGCCGGTGATCACCAGCCAGCACGGCGGGTGCTCGCGCAGCTGCCCGACCCGCCAGGCCAGTTCGACGTCGCCGATCACCTCGACACCCGCCTCGGCCGCGGCCACCAGCAGCGGCGACGTCGGCCGCCAGCCGGGGCTGGTGACGACGAGGACGACGTCCGAAGGCGGCTCGGTCAGGCCCGGCACCAGCTCGGCGCCGAGGCCGTCCAGCTCGGCCAGGCGCTCGGCGTTGCCGTCGGTGACGGTGACGCGCGCGCCCAGCTCGACCAGCACCGGCACCACGGACTTGCCCGTGACCCCGGCCCCGGCGACGAGTACGTGACGACCGGCAACATCCATGTCAGCCGCCGAGGCCCAGCTGCTCGCTGTAGAACAGGCCGAGGCCGAACATGCAGCAGATCGCCGAGAGCAGCCAGAACCGGATGATCACCGTGGTTTCGGCCCAGCCGGCCAGCTCGAAGTGGTGGTGGAACGGCGCCATCCGGAACAGCCGCCGCCGGGTCGTCCGGAACACCGCGATCTGCGCGACCACCGAGATCATCTCGACCATGAACAGGCCGCCGATGACGATGGCGAGCAGCTCGGTGCGGGTCGTCATGGACAGCCCGGCCACCAGGCCGCCGAGGGCCAGGGAACCGGTGTCGCCCATGAAGATCTTCGCCGGGGCCGCGTTCCACCAGAGGAACCCGACGCAGGCGCCGGTCGCCGCGGCGGCGACCACGGCCAGGTCCAGCGGGTCGCGGACGTCGTAGCAGGCGGCGGCCGGCGCGTTGGCGCAGGACAGCCGTTCCTGCCAGAACGAGATGACGACGTAGGTGGCCAGCACCATCGCCGCCGCGCCGCCGGCCAGGCCGTCGAGCCCGTCGGTGAAGTTCACCGCGTTCGACCAGCCGGAGATCACGATGTAGCAGAAGATCACGAAGATCACCGAGGGGAAGGTGATCAGCGCGAGGTCGCGGACGTAGGAGAGGCTCTCCGACGCCGGCGTGATGCCGTGCTCGTTCGGGAAGTTCAGCACCAGCACCGCGAACGCGATGGTGACCACCAGCTGCCCGACCAGCTTCGCGGTCTTGTTCAGCCCCAGGTTGCGCTGCTTGCGGATCTTGATGAAGTCGTCGAGGAACCCGACGATCCCCAGGCCCACCGCGAGCATCAGGACGAGCAGCCCCGACGCCGTCGGCGCGCCGCTGCGGGAGTTGAACATCCAGTTGATCAGGTGCGCGGCGAAGTACCCGACGACCATCGCGATGATGATCGCGACACCGCCCATGGTCGGGGTACCGCGCTTGGACTTGTGTCCCTGGGGGCCTTCCTCGCGGATCTCCTGGCCGAAGCCCTGCCGGGAGAAGACCCGGATCAGGTAGGGCGTGAGCAGGATGGAGATCAGCAGGCCCGCCGCGGCCGCGATCAGGATGCTGATCACGCGTCACCACCGTTCGAGCGATTCTCGGAGTTGTCGGTTTCCCGGGGTTCGAGCAGGGCTTCCGCGACCCGCCAGAGGCCGGCCGCCTTGGAGGCCTTGACCAGCACCACGTCCCCGGGGCGGAGCTGATCATGCAGCAGGGCGACGGCGGCCTCGACGTCGGGTACCAAAGTGGACTCCTCGCCCCAGGAGCCTTCCTGGTGCGCCCCCTGGTGCATGGCCGCCGCCTCAGGGCCGATGACGACGAGCTTCGAGATGTTGAGCCGGACGACGAGCCTGCCGATCTCGTCGTGGGCGTTGACCGAGTCGGCGCCGAGCTCGCCCATCACGCCGAGCACGGCCCAGGACCGGCGGCCGGTGTCCCGCGTCATCGCCGCGAGGGCCTTCAGACCGGCCCGCATCGACTCGGGGTTGGCGTTGAACGAGTCGTTGAGGATCGTGACGCCGTCTTCGCGGGTGACGACCTCCATCCGGCGCGCCGAGCGCCGCTCGGCGGCGGACAGCCGCGCGGCGATCTCGTCCGGCGACGAGCCCAGCTCCAGGGCGATCGCGGCGGCGGCGAGCGCGTTGCTCACGTGGTGCTCACCGTGCAGCGGCAGCTGGACGTCGGCCTCCCCGGCCGGGGTGACCAGCCGGAAGGACGCGCGGGCCTGATCGTCGAGGGTGATTCCGGTCGCCCGGACCTGCGCGGACGCGCTTTCGCCGAAGAACACCACGCGGGCCTTCGTGCGGCTCGCCATGGCCGCGACCAGCGGGTCGTCGAGGTTGAGCACCGCGACGCCGTCCTCGGGCAGGGCCTCGACCAGCTCGCCCTTGGTCTTCGCGATGCCCTCGCGCGAGCCGAACTCGCCGACGTGCGCGCTGCCGACGTTGAGCACCGCACCGATCCGCGGCGGGGCGATCTCGGCGAGGTGGGCGATGTGCCCGGGCCCGCGCGCGGACAGCTCCAGCACGAGGTGGCGGGTCCCGGCGTCGGCGCGCAACGCCGTCCACGGGTGGCCCAGCTCGTTGTTGAACGACCCGGGCGGCGCGATCGTCGGGCCCAGGGGCTCGAGCAGCTGCGCGATCAGGTCCTTGGTCGAGGTCTTGCCGGACGAGCCGGTGACCCCCACGACCGTCAGGGTCCCCTCGGCCAGGCGCTGGACGACGTGCCGGGCGAGCTTGGCCAGCGCGGCCAGCACCGCGGCGCCGGAGCCGTCCTTGTCGCCGGTCAGCGCGACCGACCGCTCGTGGGCCTCGCCCGCCGGCAGCGGCGGCACGACGATCGCGGGCGCGTCGACCTCGCGGGCGGCCAGCACGGCCACCGCGCCGGCCTCGACGGCCTGCGCGGCGAAGTCGTGGCCGTCGACCTTCTCCCCCGGCAGGGCGGCGAACAGGCCGCCGGGGGTGAGCTTCCGGGTATCGAACTCCACGGTGCCGGTCACCTGCGCGCCCGGCTCGGCGCGGTGCAGCCGGCCGCCGACGACGTCGGCGATCTCGGCCAGGCTGAGCACGATCACACACTCACCTCGAGTTTGTTGCGGATGGCCGCGGCCAGCTCGTCGCGGTCGGAGAACGGGTGCACGACACCGCCGGCCTCCTGGCCGGACTCGTGCCCCTTGCCGGCGAGGAAAACGATGTCGCCCGGCTCGGCCAGGGAAACGGCGTGCGCGATGGCCTCGCGGCGGTCACCGATCTCGATGACCTCGCCGCCCTCGGCGGGACCGACCGCGCGGGCGCCGGCCAGCATGGCGGCGCGGATCGCCGCCGGGTCCTCGGAGCGCGGGTTGTCGTCGGTGACGATCAGGACCTCGCTGCGGCGGGCCGCGGCCTCGCCCATCATCGGGCGCTTGGCGGTGTCCCGGTCGCCGCCGCAGCCGAGCACGGTGATGATCCGCCCCTCGGTGCGGGCCCGCAGCGCGTCCAGGCCCTGGGCGACCGCGGCCGGCTTGTGGGCGTAGTCGACGACGGCGGTGAACTCCTGGCCGACGTAGACCCGCTCCATCCGGCCCGGCACCTGCACCTGGGCGAGGCCGGTGACGATGTGCTCCAGCGACACGCCCGCGGTGCCGAGGATCGCGGCGGCGAGCACGGCGTTGGCGACGTTGAACTCGCCGGGCAGCGGGATCCGGGCCGCAGCGCGGACGCCGCCCGGGCCGTGCAGGGTGAACGTCTGCTCGCCCTGCGGGGTGGCCTCCAGGTCGGTGGCCTTCCACAGGGCGTCGGTGCCGGGGTCGGTCGTGACGGTGATCGTCTGCGGCGTGAGCAGGGCCTGGCCCCACGCGCTGTCGACCACGACGACCTCGTGCGTCGAGCGGCCGTCGAACAGCAGGGCCTTCGCCTCGAAGTACTCCTGCATGTCCTTGTGGAAGTCCAGGTGGTCCTGGGAGAGGTTCGTGAAGGCGCCGACGGAGAACCGGGTGCCGTTGACCCGGCCCAGCGCCAGGGCGTGGCTGGAGACCTCCATCGGCACGTGCGTGACGCCGCGTTCGAGCATCACCGCGAGCAGCGCCTGCAGGTCCGGCGCCTCGGGCGTGGTGAACCCGCTGACCAGGCGTTCGCCGGCGATCCGGGTCTCCACCGTGCCGATCAGGCCGGTGGTCAGCCCGGCCGCCTGCAGGCCGGCGTCGACGAGGTAGGACGTGGTGGTCTTGCCGGAGGTGCCGGTGACGCCGAGGACGGCCAGCTTGAGGGACGGCTCGCCGTAGATCCAGGCGGCGATCTCGCCCAGGGCCGCGCGCGGGTCGGCGTGGACCAGGATCGGCACGCCGGCGTCGCGCAGGGCGGGCCGCTCGGCACCGGCGGCGTCGGTGAGGACGGCGACGGCCCCGGCCGCGACGGCCTGGTCGCTGAAGTCGGCGCCGTGGGCACGGGCGCCCGGGAGCGCGGCGAAGAGGTCACCGGGCAGCACGTGCTGCGCGCGCAGCGTGGTGCCGGTGACGGTCAGCTCGGCCGCGTCGGGGCTCTCCGCGATCAGGCGAGCGTCCGCCCTGGCGAGCAGCGTCGCCAGCGGGACCGGGTCGATGCGCGCCGGGCGGGGCGGCGCGGGGACCGCTTTCACCGGGCTTTCCGGCACCTGGGAACTGGACGAGGACACGGACACGGCCAAGAGGCTACCGGCGGCCGCTCCGGGCCCCCGCACGCGGTACGGCGATTGCGTGCGGCCCGGGCACATGTGCTAGGCCCCCGCCCGCTCCTCCTTGCCCCGCAACACTTTCCCCCTTGCCGGCCCATGTGGACGCCAGCCCGAACGCAGTGAATGACTCATTCCTGGCGTCCGACGCCAGGAATGAGTCATTCACTGCACCCCCGCGAGGGTGCCTATGGGGTGATGATGAGCGGGACCTCCGGCGAGGGGCCGTCGGACAACGGGATCTGGTACCGCTGCGTCACGTAGGAAGCGATGGTGTGGAACAGCGGCGCGGCGGAGTGCCCGACCGGCAGCGTCGTGTCCGGCGCGTCCAGCCGGATCCCGACGACGAACCGCGGGTGGTCGGCGGGCAGGATGCCGGCGAAGGTGATGTTGTACAGGTGGTCGCTGTAGGCCTTCGTCCGCGGGTCGACCTGCTGGCCGGTGCCGGTCTTCCCGGAGATCTGGTAGCCCTCGACGGCCGCCGTCGGCGCGGTGCCCTTCTGCAGGCCCTTGCCGTTCTGGGCGACCGCGCGCATCATGTCGCGCACCGTCTTGGCGGTCTCGGGGCTGACCACCCGGACCGACTTCGGGGCCGGCTCGGGCACGGTCGTGCCGTCCGGGTTCACCTTGGCCTTGACGATCCGGGGTTCCACGCGCACGCCGTCGTTGGCGATCGCCTGGTACATCCCGGCCATCTGCAGGACGGTCATCATCAGGCCCTGCCCGATCGGCAGGTTGCCGAAGGTGGTCGCCGACCACTGGCTGCGTGCGGGCACCACGCCCGCGCTCTCGCCGGGCAGGCCGACGCCGGTGCGCTGGCCGAGGCCGAACAGCTTGAGCAGGTTCGAGTACCGCTCCTCGCCGATCTTCTGCGCCAGCAGCAGCGTGCCGATGTTGGACGACTTGGCGAAGATCCCGGTGGTGGTGAACGTCTGGGTGCCGTGCGTCCAGGCGTCGTGCACCGTCTTGTCGGCCACCTGCAGCGCGCCGGGCACCTCGACCGTGGACTCCGGCGTCGCGATGCCGTAGTCGATCGCCCCGGTCGCGGTGACGAGCTTGTTGACCGACCCCGGTTCGAACGGCGTGGTGACCGCCGGGTTGGCCAGGTCGTCGGTGTTCCAGGTGCTCTGGTCGTTGGGGTCGAACGTCTTGTCGTTGGCCAGTGCGTAGACCTCGCCGGTCTTGGCGTCCATGACGACCGCCTGGCCGCCCTTGGCGTGCGACTGCTGGACGTAGTCCGCCAGCTGCCGCTGCACCTCGTACTGCAGGTCGGAGTCGATGGTCAGCTCGAGGTCGGAGCCGGGGACGGCGGCCTGCAGGTCGCGCTCGGTGCCCGGGATGACGACGTTGTCGCTGCCGTTCTTGGTGTTGACCATCATCCGGCCCGGCGTACCGGCGAGGTCGTTGTCGCGCAGCAGCTCCAGCCCGACCAGGCCGTGGAGGTTGTGCTTCGACACGTCCTTGTCTTCGGAACGCCAGTTCGCGGCCCCGACGATGTTGGCCGCCAGGCCGCCGCCCGGGTACTCGCGCAGCGCGCGCTTCTCGACGCCGATCCACGCGAAGTGCTTCACGATGTCGGCGGCGACGGACGGCTCGACGTTGTTCACCAGGTACGTGAAGGACGCCTGCTTGTGGAACAGGTCCAGCAGCTGCTGTTCGTTCAGCTGGTTCGGCACCTTGGCCGCGATGTACTTCGCGGCCGCGGCGGTCTCGCTGTCGAACGTCTTCTTGGTGCCGGGGTTCTTCGCGGCGAAGTCGTCCATGCTCTTGTGCAGGGCCTTGAGGTTCACCGACAGCGTGCGCACCTCGACGCTGAACGCCAGCTTCGCGCCGTTGCGGTCCACAATGGACCCGCGCTGGGCGGGGATGTCGATGGTCTGGGTGCGCTGCCGTTCGGCCGCGGCCGAGAGCGCCGCGGCGTCGAACCACTGCACCTGCACCAGTTTCACGCCGGCGACGAGCAGCACGGCGACCAGCAGCAGGCGCACGGCGGAGAACCGGCTCCGGTGCCCGCCGTTCCCCCGGCGCGCGGCCGCGCTGCGGGTGCCCGCGGCGTAAGTCCGCCGAGCGCTGCCCACGGCGCGCGCGCGAGCCTGGTTGCGGCCCGAAGCCATCACTGGCCGCCTCCCGGCTGGGCCGGCGGCTGTTCCTCGGCGGGCACGGCGGGCTGGTCGCCCTCGATCGGCGCGCCCTGCTGCGACTGCGTACCCGCCGCGGGCGCGGCGGGCGGCGCGGCCGGCACGACGGGAGCGTCCGCCTTGGCCTTCTTGGGCTCGCCGACGAGCGAGGTCTTCCCGTCCGGGCCGACGACGATGCGCGCCGGGTCACCGCCGGGCACCATGCCCAGCTGCTGGGCCGCGGGGGCCAGCGAAGCGGGCGACTCGGCCTTGGCGACGTCGCGCTGCAGCTGTTCCTTCTGCTCGGCCAGGTTCGCGTTGGTGGTGCGCAGCTGCTCGAGCCGGTAGGAGTCGGCGATCGCCTGCGTGGTCAGCCACAGCGTGGTCGCCACGCCGGCGGCCAGCAGCGCCATCATCATCAGCACGAACGACGCGCGCGACTTCGGCAGCAGCAGCTTCAGCTTGAGCTTCGGCTTCTCCACCGCCTCGGCCGGCCGGGCCTTCGGCTCCGGGCGCGCCTCGCGTTCCTTCAGCAGGTCGGCACGCTGCGCACGGCGGGCGTAGGCGCGCTCGGCCGCGGACGTGCGGCCTCGCGACCCACGCCGTGACGGCGCCGGCGCCGGCTGCTGGTCCGGCTCGACGGTCGTCGAGGTGCGGGCGGCCTCGGTGCGACGGCTCCCTGTCGCCGGCGCGGCCCGGCGACGGGAGGACTTCGCGGGAGCGGTCATCGCGGCTCTCCGATCCTCTCTGCGGCCCGCAGCCGCACCGAGGCGGCACGCGGGTTCCGTTCGATCTCCTCTTCGCCGGCCTTCTCGGCGCCGCGCGTGAGGAGCTTCAGCTCCGGTCCGTGCCCCGGCAGCTCCACCGGGAGCCCTTCCGGGGTGCGGGACTTCGCGAGCTCGGCCAGCGCCTGCTTGACCAGCCGGTCTTCCAGGGACTGGTACGACTCGACGACGATCCGGCCGCCGACCTTCAGGGCGCCCAGCGCCGCCGGCATGGCGCGGCGGAGCACCTCGAGCTCGCCGTTGACCTCGATCCGCAACGCCTGGAAGGTGCGCTTGGCCGGATGCCCGCCGGTGCGGCGGGTGGCGGCCGGGACGGCGTCGTAGAGCAGCTCGACCAGGCGCCCGCTGGTGGTGAACGGCTCCTGTTCGCGGGCTTTGACGACGCTCTTGACGATCCGCTGCGCGAAGCGTTCCTCGCCGTAGTCGCGCAGGATCCGGACCAGCTCGCCGGGCGCGTAGGTGTTGAGGACGTCGGCGGCGGTGAACCCGGTCGTCGGGTCCATCCGCATGTCGAGCGGGGAGTCCTTGGCGTAGGCGAACCCGCGCTCGGTCCGGTCCAGCTGCATCGACGAGACGCCGAGGTCGAACAGGATGCCGTCGGCGTGGCTCAGGCCCACGCTGCGGAGGGCTTCGGGAAGCCCGTCGTAGACCGTGTGCACGAAGTCGACGCGGTCGCCGTGGCGGGCCAGGCGTTCTCGCGACTTCTCGAGTGCGGCGGGGTCGCGGTCCAGCGCGACGAGCCGCAGCCGCGGGAAGGCCTCCAGAAGGGCGTCCGAATGCCCGCCGAGGCCGACCGTCGCGTCGACGAGGACGCCGTCGCGGTCGGCGAACACGGGGGTGAACAGCTCGACGATCCGGTCGAGCAGCACCGGGACGTGCTCGGTCATCGTGGTCTCCCCCTCTCTCGCCTGGGCGGCCCGGGGGAAATATGACGGATGCCGTCAGGTCCCTGTCCGCCCGCTGCTGACCTGGTACCGGGGAAGGTGCACCAGGGCCATTGAGCGGACAGAGGCCTCACGGCATCCGGGTGGGCTTCCCCTCCTCGCGCGGGCGGGCGAACCTCTCGTCCCCCGACGACGAAGGTGCACCGCGACCGCACGACTAGAAGACGCCCGGCAGTACTTCCTCTCGAGCCTTCGCGTAGCTGTCTTCGTGCTCCTCCAGGTAGCCCTGCCACGCTTGGGCGTCCCAGATCTCCAGCCTGGTGATCGCCCCGATCACCACGCACTCCTTGCTGAGCCCCGCGTAGCGGCGGAGCTCGGGCGCGATGGTGATGCGCCCCTGCCCGTCAGGGCGTTGTTCATCCGTGCCGGCGAACAGGTAGCGCTGGTAGGCCCGAACCGCCTCGTTCGTGAACGGGGCCTCGGCGACCTTCCGCGCCATCTGCTCGAACTCGGCGCGGGGGAAGACGAAGAGGCAGTGGTCCTGCCCCTTGGTAAGCATCAGCCCACCCGCCAAGGCGTCACGGAACTTCGCGGGCAGCGCGAGCCGCCCTTTGTCGTCCAGCTTCGGGGTGTGGGTGCCGAGGAACACGGCCTCCACCTCCCTACCGTCCACGGTGGCGAACCACCCCGGACGGCCACGGGGCTTCCCTTCCGCCCCACTGGCCACCACCGTACCCCACTTTTCACCACAGTCAACGCGACAAACGGGCAGACCACTCCGTCGTGTGTTCCGTTTGCGCAGGTCAGCCGGGTGGGGCCTGGTGGGGGGCATGGTGGGGGACGGTGGCCAAGATCCCCCGCACCGGGGTCCGGAGCAACCTCAGCTGTTCCCCGCGCGTCCGCATAACGGCCGCGACAGAACCCTCCACCCCCCAAGTGGGGCTCCGTGGGGGACGCAGGTGGCCCAAAGTGGGGAACCAGGGGCCCCGGGCGCCGGCCCCAACGTCAGGAATGAGTCATTCACTGCATCCGACGCCAGGAATGAGTCATTCACTGCACCGCCAGGTTGTCCACAGCCGGACGCAGATACCCCGAGTAGTCCACAGATCACACAACGACACCTCCGAACGCGGCCCCATCCGTCACGATCGGCGGATGGACAGAAGATCTTGGACTCGCGACGCGGAGAGACTCTTCGCCGCCAGCCGCCGTGGCGTGATCACCGTGACCCAGCTGGAAGCCTTGGGGGTGCCACAGGAGACCAGCTACCGGCGGTGCCTTCCCGGCCGCCCCTGGCGGCGGCTCCTGCCAGGGGTGGTGCTGCTCCGCACCGGTGAGCCCACACGTCGGCAGCTGCTCGAAGGTGCCCTTCTCCACTGCGGTGACAACGCGATCATCACCGGTATGGAGTCATGCCGGCGCCAAGGCCTGAGGCGGGAGGTGGGCACGGATGAACCGGTCCACCTGCTCCTGCCCGCCCATCTGAAGACCACCAGCTGCGGTTACGTCCTCGTCGAGCGGACCACCCGCATGCCCGTCCCGGTCCACCGCGACGGGCTCCCGCTGGCCCCCGCACCGCGAGCGGTGTTGGACGAGTGCCGGCGGTTGCGCGAACATCCGCCCATCCGGGCGTTGCTCGCCGAAGCCGTCCAGCAGCTCGGACTCGACCCGGCCGAGCTGAGCGCGGAGCTGGAAACCGGCAGCCGCCGGGGAACCGCAGTGCCCCGCGCGGTCCTCCGGGAAATCGCTCGTGGTGCCCGGTCCGCGGCGGAAGGCCTGGCGATGGGCTTGTGGCGCCGCACCGGGCTGCCGGAGCCGGTTTGGAACTTCGAGGTCCACGACGAGCACGGCCGTTACATCGCCACCCCGGACGCCCGGTGCGACGAGGTGGCCTTCGCCTGGGAGATCGACTCCTACGAGTTCCACTTCGGGCAACCGGGTTACGCGGCCACCCTCGCCCGCAACAACCGGTACGCCGCCGCCGGGATCGCCCTGGTCCAGACCGTGCCGAGCCGATTGCGCAACGAGCCACGCGCGGTAGTCGCCGAACTGGTCTCCGCCTATCGCACCGCCGCCGCCCGCCCGCGCCCGCCCGTCAAGCTCGCCGCACGCAGTGAATGACTCATTCCTTGCGTCGGACGCCAGGAATGAGTCATTCACTGCGCTGAAGCGGCTCAGTCTTCCGGGCTCAGGAGGGACGTGACGCGGGCCGCGAGCCGGGTGCTGTCCACCGGGCTGACGGTCACCCACCCCGCCCCACCCCGGCCCGGCGTCTTCGTCGCGCAGTACGCCCCGACGTCGGTGTCGAACCACGTCAAGCCGCCCACCCGCGCCACCCGGCCCGACGCCGACCGGCGGAGCACGCTGAACTGCCCCGCCGCGTACACCGGCCGCGCCTGGATCGCCCGGACCTCCTCGAGCTGCGCCGACGCCGTTCCGGACCCGACCTCCGAAGCGAGCGTCGACGCCGGCAGGCTGATGCCGTACCCCGGTCCCGCCGACAGCTCCGGCAGGACGTCGACGATCGCCGTCGCGAGCTCGCCCGAGCTGATGGAGTCCAGGCCGATCGTCTGCTCCGGCTGGGTCGCCAGCACCCCGCGGCGCCCGCGGACCGCCGTCACCGCTCGGAACGGCAACGACGCCGTCATGTCCGCCAGCGCCTCGCACGCGACGAACACGTCCGCGTCCGCCAGCAGCTGCAGCCGCGCGGCCAGGGCCGGCTCCAGCCGGGACCCGTCATAAAGGCCCCGCGAAGCAAGATTCTCGTAGACGGCCTTCCGGACCTCGGCGCGTTCGGCATCGGTCACGCCGACGCTGCGGACGCTCAGCGGTTCCGGCGGGCGGTCGTGGCCGAGGTCGGTCCACAGGATGTCGAACGCCGACGCCGAAATCCGGATCAAGCCCGCCCCAGCGCCGGCGGGGCGGGGAACTCCTCGGCGGGCACGTGCCCGCGCAGCGCGGTGTCCCGGGTCCGGAGGACGTCGATGGCCTTCTGCCGCGCGGCCTCCGCCTCGGCCCGGCGCGCCGCCATCTCCCCGGCCAGCCCGGCGAGCACGAACACGCTCCCGCTGGACGCCGCGTCGCGGATCATCGACGCCGGGTCGTAGGACACCGGCGGCGGCATGTCGGCCCGGGCCCGCGCGGCCACCTCGGCCTGCGCCCCGACCGCCTGGCCGACCGACGCCGAGACGGCGGCGGAGTGCGAGAGCCACTGCGCGGCCCGGCCCAGCGCCGCGCGCGCCGCGTCACCCGCCTGGCCACGCCAGTGCTCGTCCGAAGCCGCGATCAGCGCCGCGACGTCGGCGGTGGACTCCTGCAGCCGCTTCGCCAGCCCGTCCCAGCGCGCGCCCGCCTCGCCCGCGGCGACCGGGTCGTTGCCGCGCTCGACCTCCGCGGCCATCGCCTCGTGGCTGTAGGCCTCGTACCGCGCGGTCGGGACGGGTGGTTCGGGCACGGCGCACCTCCTGGTCAGGGCAGCTTGGGTTCGACCAGCCCGGCCACCGTGCCCGCGCGACGGCAGGCGAGCGGGGTGTCCGAGAAGCCGGTGTTGCTGACGTCGATCTGCACGCTGGCGCCGTCGCCGACGCCGAGGAGGACCGCGCAGGTGCCGTCGGCGGCCTTCTTGTCGGCGACCTTCAGCGCGGGGTGGGCGCCGACCGTGGTCTTGGTGACGTTCTTCTTCGCGACCTCCAGGTCGGCCAGGCCGTCGGTGGCGCTGAGGGTCACGGTGACCCCGAAGCTGCCGGGCACGGTCCAGTCGCACGCGCGGGCGCCGGCGATCTCCTTCGGCTTGCCGAGGACGCCGATCCCGGCGGTCGACCGGTCCTGCGGGGTGAGCAGCGTGCAGGGGTCCAGCGCGGCGAGACCGGTCCAGGCGACCGGCGGTGGCGCGGTCGTGGCGGACCGGGACGACGCGGAGGTGTGCCCGGCCTCGGCGGGGTGCTGCCCGCAGCCGCCGAGCCAGAGAAGAAGGACGGGCGCGAGCCACCGGACCGTCCGCCGCCGCTCATCCACCCGTGCAGTCCACCCCTTCGGCTGCCTGCTCGTCCGCGTGCTGGTACTTCGCCAGCGCCTCGCCGATCCGCCGCTTGAGCGTCTCCAGCTCCTTGCCGAACGCCGTCAGCTGCTGCACCGCCGAGCCCTGGCCACCGATGCCATACTCCGCCATGAACGCGCCGATCTCCCCGGCGTACCCGCCGCCCAGCGGCACGCTCCGGCCGAGCACCTTGGCCTCGCGGACCATCTCGCCGACGACGTCCTGCAGCCGGCCGAGCTTCGCGTAGGCGTCCGTGGCCAGCTCCGGCGCGACCGCGAAGCCGCGCAAGTCGTAGGGCAGCACCTCGCTCATAAGCGGTTACGCCTCTCCGTAGCCGGGCGACCTCGAACCGCAGCATACGACAGAGCAGGACGTCAGCGGGAGCACCCAGAATCGGGTGAACACCCACCCGTTCGGGGTATCGTCGCTGCTTGCGCAGTGTCATCGCGGGGTTCCACCCCCCGGTTCGCCCGGGTTTGACACACTGGGTGGAAGGCTGGTCGCTGCGCGCGGACAGCAGCGAGGGGGCCGTTTCGGCCCGGCGGTGCGCACAACGCGCGCGGCCATGCGCCACCAGGAGGTCGAGTGACGTCGAGAATCCAGTCTGCCGCGCCCGGATCGGGCGAGCAGGCATCCGGGCGGCCGCCTTACCCGGCGGAGCCCTCGGGCAACGGCCGGGTCCACGGCCACCCCGGCAGAGTGCCGCTGGACGAGCTGCACGACACCGCCCGGCGGATCGCCGCCAACGTCGAGCGCGTGCTGGTCGGCAAACCCGACGTCATCCGGATCGCGCTGGTCACGCTGCTCGCCGAAGGCCACCTCCTGGTCGAAGACGTGCCCGGCGTCGGCAAGACGTCGCTGGCCAAGGCCCTCGCGCGGTCGATCGACTGCACGGTCAGCCGCATCCAGTTCACCCCCGACCTGCTGCCGAGCGACGTCACCGGCGTCTCCATCTACAACCGCCAGTCCGGCGAGTTCGACTTCCGCCCCGGCCCGGTGTTCGCGAACATCGTGGTGGGCGACGAGATCAACCGCGCCTCGCCGAAGACGCAGTCGGCGCTGCTGGAGTGCATGGAAGAGCACCAGGTCACCGTCGACACCTCGACCTACCGCCTCGAGCAGCCGTTCATGGTCATCGCGACCCAGAACCCAATCGAGATGGAAGGCACCTACGCGCTGCCCGAAGCCCAGCGCGACCGGTTCACCGCGCGGGTCTCCATCGGCTACCCCGACCAGCAGGCCGAGCTGGCCATGGTCGACGAGCACGCCGGCCACAACCCGCTGGAAGACCTGCAGCCGGTGTCCGACGGCGAGACCGTGCACAGGCTGATCGAGACGGTCCGCGGCGTGCACATCGCGCCGGAGGTCCGCCGGTACGCCGTCGACGTCGTCGCGGCCACCCGCGGTGTCCCGGAGATCCGGCTCGGCGCGTCCCCGCGGGCCACGCTGCACCTCGTCCGCGCGGCGCGGGCGCAGGCCGCATTGTCGGGCCGCGAGTACGTGGTGCCGGACGACCTGCACACGGTGGCCGTCCCGGTGCTGGCGCACCGCCTGGTGCTGACCACGGAAGCCCACGCGGCCCGCCGGTCGGCGACCGACGTCGTGCGCGCGGTGCTGCACCGGGTGCCGGTGCCGCAGGGCGCCCGGCCCTAGCTTTCACCTCCAACGGGGAAGAGAACGGCATGCTGCGTGCCCTGTCCGGCCTGACCACCCGCGGCCGCTGCCTCCTGGCCGCGGGGATCGCCGCCGCGGTGTGCTCGTTCGTGCTCAACGAACGCGACCTGCTGCGGGTCGCGGTCTTCGTGGTGGCGCTGCCGCTGCTGGTCGCCGCGTTCATCTCGGCGACGCGGCTGCGCATCGGCGCCACCCGCACCCTGCGCCCGCAGCGGGTCGCGGTCGGCGGCGGCAGCGAGGTGCAGCTGGAGCTGTGGCGCAGCGGACGGCTGCCCGCCGGCGAGATCCTGCTCGAAGACGGCGTGCCGTACGCGCTGGGTTCGCGGCCGCGGTTCGTCGTCGAACGGCTCCCGCACGACCGGCGCGTCGCCCTGCGCTACCCGCTGCAGCCGGTGCTGCGCGGGATCCAGCAGGTCGGGCCGCTGCGCGCGACGATCACCGACCCGTTCGGGCTGTGCGAGTTCGAGCGCGAGCTGATCGGGCACTCGCGGCTGGTCGTGGTACCCCGCGTCGTGTCGCTGTGGGGCCTGCCGAGCGGCGCGGGCATCGGCGTCGGCGACGACGGCACGGTCCGGCTGCACGCCGGGCAGGGTGAGGCCGACGTGATCGTCCGCCAGTACCGCCAGGGCGACGACCTGCGGAAGGTGCACTGGCGCTCGACCGCCCGCCGCGACGAGATCATGGTCCGCGTCGAGGAACGCCCGTGGCGCGGCGGCACGACGGTGCTCCTGGACCACCGAGCGGCCGCACACCACGGCGCCGGCCCGGCGGCGAGCCTGGAGTGGGCGGTGTCGTTCGCGGCATCGGCGGCCCTGCACCTGCGCCGGTCCGGCCACCGCGTCCGGCTGGTGAGCGAGCACGGCGTCACGCTCGCGGACACCCCGGGCGACGGCGGGGACCATTACGACCACGTGGTGCTCGACGCACTGGCCGCCCTGCAGCCGGCGCACCAGCGCGACATCACGCTGGCCGGCGACCCGGCCGAGGGCCAGGAGCTGATCGCGGTGCTCGGCACGGTGAGCACGGAGGCGGTGCACGAGCTGACCCAGTACCGCCCGCGCGGCATCCGGAGCTTGGCGGTGCTGCTGGACACGCCGACGTGGTCGGCGGGGGTTTCGGCACCCGAGCAGAGAGCCGCGGCAACGGAGGACTCGGCGGCGCTGCTGCGCGCGGCCGGGTGGGGCGTGATCGTCGCGGGGCCGGGGTCGCCGATGCCGCAGGTGTGGGCCGAGCTGTGCCGCAGCGGGGCCCGCCGCGGGACGCTGATCGGAGGCCCGCGATGAGCGCCGCCCGGCACGCACCGGAGCACGACCCGGGCGGGGTTGCGCTGCCGGACCAAGGCGCGCAGCAGCCGCGCACCGACCGGCGGCCCGCCGTGAGCCACGCCCGGCACGCGACAGCCCGCAACCCCCGCCAAGCCGCGCAGCAGCCGTGCACCAACCGGCGGCCCGCCATGAGCCGCGCCCGGCACGCACCAGCCCGCAACCCGCGCCAAACCACGCCGAGCACTGCCCGCCACCACGTCCTGATCGGGGGTCCGCGATGAGCACCGCCGCCCCGCCGCGGAAGTTCGACCGGCCCGCGCCCCGGCCGGAGCGGCCGCTTTCCGCCTGGCGCAGCAGCGTTCTCGCGCCCGTCGCCGCCGGGATTGCCACCCTGTGCGCCGCCACCTCGGTCACCAGCGTCGTCTCCGGGCTGGCCTGGTTCGGGTACCTGTTCGTCGCCGTCCTGCTCATCGGGGCCGCCGGGCTGGCTCTCCGCTCGCTGCAGGCGCCGACCGTCCTCGTCGGCTTCGGGCAGCTGCTCGTCCTGCTCTTCCTCATCACCGGCGCCTTCACCACGCACGGCATCCTGCAGGTCATCCCCGGCCCGGAAGCGTTTTCCGAGATCGGGACCACGCTGTCGAGCGCCGCCGAGCAGATCCGCGTCGGACTGCCGCCGGTCGAGGGCAGCCAGCCGATCCTGTGCCTCGTCACCATCCTCATCGGGCTGGTCGCCGTCCTCGTCGACACGCTGACCGTCGCCGCCGCGGCACCCGCGGCGACCGGGCTCGTGCTGCTCTGCGTCTACGCCGTGCCGGCCGCGCTGAGCGAAGAAATGCTGCCGTGGTGGACGTTCCTGCTCGGCGGGGCGGCGTTCGCCGGCCTGCTCGCCGTCGACGGCAACCACCGGCACCGGCGCTGGCGCACCCGGGAGGCCCCGGGGCGCAGCGGCAAGCCGGGCGTGCTGTCCGCGCCGGTCGCGGTCGTCTGCGCGGCGATCGTGCTCGGCCTGCTGGGCGGGGCGATCTCCTGGGTCGGCACCATCGGGCGGATGCCGTTCGGCGAGGGCGGCAACGGCCCCGGCGCCGGCGCCGGCGGCTTCGGCATCCAGCCGTTCACCGAGCTGCGCGGCATGCTCGACCAGGGGTCGAACCGCGAGCTGTTCAAGGTCCGCGGCCTCGGCACCGACCGGCGGCTGCTGCGCGCGATGACGCTGGACACCTACTACCCCAACAAGGGCTGGGGCCTGCACGACGAAGGCCGTTCGCAGCAGGGCGTCCCGGTCGGCCCGCAGCTGCCGCCCGCCCCGGGCGACGACGGCACCGGCACCGCGCGCCGGATCGACGTCGAGCCGGCCAGCTGGCGGGATAACTGGCTGCCGGTGTACGGCGCGCCGCGCGTGATCGACGGCGCGGGCACCGGCTACCTCTACGACCAGATCAGCGGCACGGTGTTCACCACCCGCAGCGAAGCGCCGCCGGCGTACACCGAATACGCGTCGCTGAGGGAACCGACGGCCGCGGAACTGCGCGTGACGCCGCGCGTCGACGACCTGCCGCCGCGCTACACCCAGCTCGACCGGGTCGACGACCGCGTCCGCGCGAAGACCGAGCAGCTGATCGCCGGCGCGTCCAACGACTTCGACCGGGCCACGGCGATCTGGCGCTACTTCACCGCGCAGCAAGGGTTCGTCTACGACACGAAGACCGCGCCGGCGAACGACGCCGACGCGCTCGCCGACTTCATCCTCAACGGCAAGCGCGGCTTCTGCGAACAGTTCGCTTCGGCGATGGGCGTGATGCTGCGGGTGGCGGGCATCCCGTCGCGGGTGGCGATCGGCTTCACGCCGGGCGTGCAGGTCAACGACTACCTGTCGATCACCACCCAGGACGCGCACGCGTGGGTCGAGGCGTACTTCGGCGACAAGGGCTGGGTGACGTTCGACCCGACGCCGCTGTCCGACGGCCGCGGCATCACCCCGTCTTACCTGCAGGCCGGCCCGCAGAACGGCAACCAGCCCGACGACACCCAGGTGGCGCCGAGCACGGTGCAGTCGAGCGCGGCGCCGACCGGCGTGCCCCGCGACAACGAGCCGAACCTCCCGGCGCAGGCGGCCAAGGACACGTCGAGCGGCGACGACTGGCTGTTCGACGTCGCGGTGGCGCTCGCCGCACTGGGCGCGGTCGCGCTGGCCGCCGCGGCGCTGCTGCGGCGGCTGCTGGATCGCGGACGTCCACGGCCGGGCGACGGCGCTCCGGCGCCCGGGCCTGCCGACGGCGACCGGAGCGAGGGCTCACTGCTGGTGAGAGCGCCGGCGCCGGTCGCGGCGCCGTCCCGGTTCCAGGCGCTGGCCGGCTGGCTGCCGCTGCTGGCGGTGGCGCTCTGGATCACCGCGCTGGGCCTGCTCGCGGCGTCGGTGGTCTGGTGGCTCGGGCTGCTGGTGGTGGTGCTGCAGCTCCTGCTGGCGGGCCCGGCGCTGGCCCGCGAGGTCGTCCGACGGCGGCGCCTGCAGCGCATCGTCCAGCACCAGCCGGGCGCGTCGGACGCCGCCTGGGCAGAGCTGCGTGCGGAGTGCGCGGACCGCGGGCTCCCGATCCCGAGCAGCGACACGGTCCGCGTGGCGGGCCAGAAGCTGGCGGCGAAGCACCACCTCGACGACGAGGGCCGCCAGAGCCTCCGGACGGTCATCGGCGTGCTGGAGAGGTCGTGGTACGGCGAAGACGACGCCCCGCAACCGGAGCTCCCGCCGGCGTTCGAGGGACTCCGGCGCAGCCTTCGCCGCAACGCGCCGCTCTCGTGGAAGGGAAAGCTGTTCCCCCGCTCGATCTTCCGCAACCGCACCTGACCACCCCCACCCGAGGTCCCGGTCTCGCGCGTGCTGGGAAGGGCATCTCGCGTGATCAGCCGGGCATCACTCGTGTCTGGAGGGGCATCACGCGTGATCCGCGAGGCTTCATCGTGATGCCCCGCTGATCACGTGTGATGCCCCTCTGATCACGTGTGATGCCTCCGCAAGCACGCGAGATACCTCTTTGGTCACGGGCGGGGTCACCCGGGTGGGGGTCACCCCGTGTTACCGCGGCCGGGTGGGATGTCGTGGGGTGGTTGAGCACACAAGAAGATCCGCGTCCCGCCCTGTTCGGCGGGACGCGGATCTCGTCGTCTTGCGGCGCTACTGCTCCTCGAAGCGCTGGCGGAAGCGCTCCTCCATCCTCTGGGTGAAGGAACTCCGGCGGCCCGATGGCTTGCCGCCGCGGGTGGCCGGCCCACCGGCCCTGCCGTCTCCGTCGGCGCCGTGCCGAATCGATGTGACGGCCATCATGACTCCGAAGAACATCACGAGGAACCCGAGCACGCTGATCAGCGGGATGTCGGCCACCCGGAACTGCGGCACCACCACGCCCAGCACCAGCAGGGCCACGCCCACTACGAACAGGGCGATGCCCTGAATACGCCGTCGGCGAGCGGGGCGACGCAACCGGGTGCCACGCACCGTGGATGCGAACTTGGGGTCCTCGGCATAGAGCTCGCGCTCGATCTGATCGAGCAGCCGCTGCTCATGCTCGGAGAGTGGCATCTTTCCTCCTCCGGCACAGCTGTCGCGGGCGCCGGGCCGCGCAACGTCCTGGACCCAACAGCCAACCCCAGGCGGGGTGGCACTGTCCAGGATACGAGGCCCGCCCCCCCACGACTACCCGATCCCGCATCCAGAAGGGATCGAATTGGGCTAAATCCCGACTGAAGGGCGTTGCGGACCGTCACCGTCGCCGATCGTGACCGTTTTGCGGCTCGGCCGCCGTTGTGGGGGAATGCCGCCAAGCGGAAGATCACCGTCCGTGCTCCCGGGGCCCCAGCAGTGACGCGGGCCGCACCGCCGCCGAACCGAACTTCGACCGCGCGACGTCGGCCGCCACCTCCGCGTCGCGCCAGCGCGGTGCCGGGGATTCGAACACCAGCTGCTCCCCCGCCTCCCCCGTGTCGAGCCCTTCGACGCGGACGCCGATCAGCCGCACCGCCCCGGTCGGCGCGTGCTCGGTGAGCAGCGCCACGGCGACCGCGTGGATCTCGCGCGCCACGTCCGTCGCCGCGACCAGCGTGCGGGCCCGGGTGATCGTCCGGAAGTCCGCGAACCGCACCTTGATCGACACCGTCCGGCCGCGCACCCCGCGCTCCCGCAACGTCGCGCCGACCCGCTCCGAAAGGCGCAGCAGCTCCAGCGCGAGCGAAGCCCGGTCGTGCCGGTCGACGTCGAAGGTGTGCTCCGCGCCGATCGACTTCTCCGGCGAGTCGACCACCACTGCCCGCTCGTCGACCCCGTGCGCGAGCCGGTACAGGTGTTCCCCGGCCGCCACGCCCAGCGACTTCTTCAGCCGCTCCGGCGGGAACGCGGCGACGTCGGCGATCGTGGCCAGGCCCAGGCGCCGCAGGTGCTCCTCGGTCCGCGCGCCGACGCCCCACAGCGCCGACACCGGCAGCGGGTGCAGGAACGCCAGCGTCTCCGCCGCCGGCACCACGACCATGCCGTCCGGCTTCGCCATCCCCGACGCCAGCTTCGCGACGAACTTGACCTTCGCCACCCCCACCGAGCAGGTGATCCCGTGCTCGGCCGCCACCCGCGAGCGGATCTCCGCGCCCAGCGACGCCGGTGTCGCGCCCAGCCGCCGCAACGCCCCGCTGACGTCCAGGAACGCCTCGTCCAGGCTGAGCGGTTCGACCAGCGGCGTCAGCTCGCGGAAGATCCCCATCACCCCACGCGACACCGAGCTGTACAGCCCCGACGTCGGCGGGATGTTGATCAAGTGCGGGCACAGCCGCTTCGCCGTCGAGAACGGCATCGCCGAGCGCACGCCGAACTTCCGCGCCGGGTAGTTCGCCGCGGCCACCACCGCCCGCGGCCCGCCCCCGGACACCACGACCGGCTTGTCCGCCAGCTCGGGCCGGGTCCGCAGCTCCACCGACACGAAGAACGCGTCCATGTCGACGTGCAGCATCCCGCACCCGGTGTCGTCCGGCACCGGCTCTCCCGGCCGGACGCGGAACCGGCCCATCCCGCCCGGCAACTCGGCATTTCGCCCCACACCCGGGACGCTACCGGCCACCCCCGACAGTTTCGGATCACCGGGCAGCGCGACGGCGGAAACCCGCCGGAAGAGGTCAGGCCGGGCGCGCCACCGCGTGCAGCCGGCCCGCGATGTCCCGCAGGGCCGGCGTCCCCGCCGCGACCCGCTCGAACTCCGCCAGCTCGTCGTCCCGGACGTCGCCGGTGACCAGGTCCGAGATCACCCGGTCGCCCTGCAGCAGCGTGACTTCCAGGCCGGCCGCCTCCAGGCCGGCACGCAGGCCTGCGGCGGAGAAGCGGCGCAGCACCGTGTCGCCCGCGACGACTCCGTCGGCGCTCTCGAGCAGCTGCCGGGCCTCGCCGACCCGGCCGGCCAGCGCGCGGTGGAACGCCGCCGCGTGCCGGTTCGCGACCAGCACCGACACCGCGCCACCCGGCGCGACCGCCGTCGCGAGGGCCGCGAGCACCGCGGCCGGGTCGTCGACGATCTCCAGCAGCCCGTGCGCCAGCACCAGGTCGGCCGAGCCGGCCTCGACGTGCCGGCCCAGGGCGTCGGAGTCGTCCGCGACCACCGTGATCAGCTCGGAGACGCCTTCTTCCTCGGCCCGGCGCTGCAGGGTGGCCAGCGCGTTCGGGCTCGGTTCGACGACCGTCACCCGGCAGCCGGCCGCCGCGAACGGCACCGCCCAGCCGCCGCTGCCGCCACCCACGTCGACGACGCGGGGGTGCTCGGCGCCCCGCGCGCGGGCGGCCTTCAGCTCGGCCTCGAGCACCCGGCGGACGGCGCCCGAACCCCGGGCGGCCACGGTCTCCGTCTTCATGTCGCACAGGGTAGTGCCCGCCTCCGCCCGCCTCCCGAGCTCCTCCCTTCGAGTGAACGGCCCTAGCCCGGCGGCGCCTTTCCCGCGCACCCGTAGGCTGGAGACCGTGCACACGGTCGCCGTACTCAGCCTCAAGGGAGGCGTCGGCAAGACGACGGTCGCTCTCGGTATCGCGTCCGCCGCTTTGCGTAGGGGCACGCGGACGCTGGTCGTCGACCTCGACCCGCAGGGCAACGCCACCACCTCGCTCGACCCGCCCTTCACCGACGCGACCCTCGCGGACGTGCTCGAGACCCCGACCCGCGAAACGCTGGAACGCGCGATCGCCCCGAGCGTCTGGAGCGAGGACGTCGACGTCCTCGTCGGCACCGAAGAGCTGGAGCTGCTCAACGACCCGGACGCCGACAGCCGGCGCCTGGCGAACTTCTCGCGCGCGCTGGACGAGCTGCACCGCACGCCGCTGCGCGAAACGCCGTACGAGCTGGTGATCCTCGACTGCCCGCCGTCGCTGGGCCGCCTGACGAAGTCGGCGCTGGTCGCCGCGGACAGCGCCCTGATCGTCACCGAGCCGACGATGTACGCCGTGGCCGGCGCGGGCCGCGCCCTGGAGGCGATCGAGAAGATCCGCAAGGAGCTCAACCCGGACCTGCGCCCGATCGGCGTTCTGGTGAACAAGCTGCGCGTGCGCTCCTACGAGCACCAGTTCCGGATCGCCGAGCTGCGCGAGAACTTCGGCTCGCTGGTGATGCCGACGGCGATCACCGACCGGCTCGCGGTGCAGCAGGCCCAGGGCGCGTGCAGCCCGATCCACGAGTGGCACTCGCCGGGCGCCCAGGAGATCGCGCTGACGTTCAACATGGTGCTGGCGAAGATCCTGCGCTCCAACCGGGCGGGCCGGCACCGCATCGCCGGCGAGGACGCCGAGGGCCCGGACTGGCCCGAAGGCCCGGCCCCGGAGACCCCCGAGGCCCCCGACACGCCCGCCGAGGTGTCCGAATCCGCGGGGTGAGCCGTGCCCGAAGGTGACACCGTCTTCCTGGTCGCCAAGCGCTTCGCGAAGGCGATGGCCGGGAAGACGTTGCTGCGCGGCGAATTCCGCGTGCCGCAGCTGGCCACTGTGGACCTTTCCGGCCGCGAGGTGCTCGGGGTCGGGACGGTGGGCAAGCACCTGTTCACCCGCTTCTCCGGCGATCTGACGCTGCATTCGCACCTGATGATGGACGGGATGTGGGACGTCTACCCGGCCGGTGCCAAGTGGCGGCGGCCCGGCCACCACGCCCGCGTGATCTTCACCGCGGCCGACGTCCAGGTGATCGGGTTCCGTGTCCACGACCTGAAACTCGTGGCCACGAGCAAGGAACACGACCTCGTCGCCCACCTCGGCCCGGACCTGCTCGATCCGAAGTGGACGGAGGAACACGCGGCCCGCGCGGCCGCGGCCCTGGCCGCCGACCCGGCTCGCGAACTCGGGCTCGCCTTACTGGACCAGCGGGTCATGGCGGGCGTCGGGAACCTCTACAAGTGTGAAATAGCTTTCCTGCTCGGGGTCACGCCGTGGACGCCGGTGTCCGAAGTGGACGCCGCACGCACGGTCGCGCTGGCCCGCAGGCTGTTGCTGGCCAACGCCCTCGCCGGGCGCTTCGACCAGAGCACCACCGGCCACCTCGACCGCAACCGCAAGAACTGGGTGTACGAGCGCACCCGCCAGGGCTGCTTCCGCTGCGGCGGCAAGCTCCTGGTCCGCACCCAGGGCCACGACGTCCGGCGGCGGCCGACGTGGTTCTGCCCGAAGGACCAGACAGGCCCGTACCCCGAGCAGTAAGCTGGGTCACGTGACGACGTTCAAGCTCCCGCTCTACGGGGCCGACACCGAACGCGGCGACCTCGCTCCCTGAGCCGCGCGCGCTCCTTCCGTCACCTCACCCGAACACCCAGGGAGCTCTGTCATGCCCGGAATCCTCTCCGGGCAGGCGCTGCGCGCGTTCGCGCACGCCCTGCCCAAGGTCGAACTGCACGTCCACCTCGTCGGCTCGGCGAGTCTGCCGACCGTGCTGGAACTGGCCCGGAGACGTCCCTCCGCAGGCGTCCCCACCGACGAACGCGACCTCGCGGAGTTCTTCACCTTCCGCGACTTCGCCCACTTCCTCACCGTCTACCTCGCGGTGACCTCGCTGGTGCGCGACCGCCACGACGTCCACACGCTCGTGGCGGGTCTGGCCGCGGATCTCGCCGCGCACAACTGCCGCTACGCCGAAGTCACCGTGACGCCGTACAACCATCTGCTTGACGGCGTGTCCGGCGACGACCTGCTGACCGGACTGGAAACCGGCCGGGCCCGCGCCGCCGAACTGGGCGTCGAACTGGCCTGGTGCTTCGACATTCCGGGCGAAAAGGGCAGCCGGGCCGGGCAGGAGACCCTCGTGTTCGCGCTGCGCGAACGCCCCGAAGGCCTGGTGTCGTTCGGGCTCGGCGGCCCGGAGCTCGGCGTCGGGCGGGCGCAGTTCGAGCCGTACTTCACCCGGGCGCGGGAAGCCGGGCTGCACAGCGTCCCGCACGCCGGGGAGACCACAGGGTCGGCCACCATCTGGAGCGCGCTGCACGACCTCGGCGCCGAGCGGATCGGCCACGGCACCAGCTGCGCCGCCGACCCGGCGCTGCTCGAACACCTTGCCGCGCACCGGATACCGCTCGAAGTGTGCCCGACGTCGAACGTGCGGACCGGCCAAGTCCCGGACATCACGGCGCACCCGGTGCGGCGCATGCTCGACCACGGCGTCGTCGTGACGCTCAACACCGACGACCCGCCGATGTTCGGCGCCACGCTCACCGGCGAGTACGTCGCCGTCGCCGAGGCACTGGGCCTCACCGCGGCCGAACTGGGCCGGCTCGCGGAGAACGCCGTCGACGCCTCCTTCCTCGACGAGCAGCGGAAAGCCGTCCTGCGGACCGAAATCACAGAAATGACGTTGCACGGCACGCCGAACTTCACCTAGCGTGGCAGTACACGAGAAAGGAGGTGGTCCTAAGTTGTATTCCAACAGGACTCGTGAGGTGACTGTCCGCTAGCGGATGGCACGTGGAGGACTTTGAGCAGCGATACAACCGAGCCACCTTCGGCTCATCGCCTGCTTCACGTGGTGCCTGATAGCGAATACCAGGCAGTCACCGTGCCCCCGGGGTTCCCGAGCACCAGTCCGGCTCGGGCTCAGGCGTTTGACGGCGCTTGAGAGCACCCCCGGGGGCCCCTTTATTTCGCTCATTCGTGCAGGTCGTGCCACCCGGCGTAGCAAGACGACCGTCCGGCGATCAGCGTTCCGGTGTTCTGTCCCCCGGACGGCTGAAGCTCGCTAGCCTGGACGCATGCTCAGGCCCGACTACCCGATCACCACGGCGCGGCTGATCCTGCGCCCGTTCACGTCCGGGGACCTCGACGCGCTGAACTCCTTCCAGTCCCGCGCCGATGTCGCCCGCTACCTCTACTGGGGTCCGCGCAGCCGCGCCGAGTCGGCCGCGGCGCTCGCCAAACGGGTGCACAGCTCGACGTTGACGAAGGAAGGGCAGTTCCTGGCCGTGGCGGTCGAACTGGCCGCGACCGGCCAGCTGATCGGCGACCTGAACCTGGAGTGGCTGAGCAGCGAACACCGCCAGGGCGAGATCGGGTTCGTCTTCCACCCGGACCACCACGGCAAGGGCCTGGCCGCCGAGGCCACCACCGAACTGCTGCGGCTGGGCTTCGAAGACCTGGGCCTGCACCGCATCATCGGCCGCTGCGACGGCCGCAACACCGCGTCCGCCGCGCTGATGGAACGCCTCGGCATGCGCCGCGAGGCGCACCTCAGGGAAAACGAGATCGTCAAGGGCGAGTGGACCGACGAGCTGATCTACGCGATGCTCGAAGACGAGTGGAAGGACCGCGACTAGCGGGTTCCGGGCGGTTTGGCAGCATAGGGGCGTGTTCTTCGACAAGATCGTCCGCCCGGCGCTGTACCGGCTGTCCTACCACGACCCCGAGCTGGTGCACGAGCGCACGATCGGCGTCCTGGCCCGGCTCGGCAAGTTCGCACCGCGCGGCGTTCTGCGCGTCGACGACCCGGTGACCGTGCTGGGCCTGAGGTTCCCCAACCGCGTCGGCCTGGCCGCGGGGATGGACAAGAACGGCCGCGCGCTGCCGGCGTGGGCCGCGCTGGGCTTCGGGTTCGTCGAAGTCGGCACGGTGACGCGGCTGGCCCAGCCGGGCAACCCGAAACCGCGGCTGTTCACCCTGCCCGCCAGCGACGCGATCATCAACCGCATGGGCTTCAACAACGACGGCGCGGCCGCACTCGCGGCGAAACTCGCCCGCGACGGCAAGCCGGGCGTCCCGCTGGGGATCAGCATCGGCAAGTCGAAGGTGACGCCGCTCGAAGAAGCCGTCGAGGACTACCGGTTCTCGCTGCGGGCGCTCCACCCGTACGCGGACTACTTCGCGATCAACGTCAGCTCGCCGAACACGCCGGGGCTGCGGCAGCTGCAGGACCGCACCGCGCTCGCCGAACTGCTCGGCGAGCTGCGTTCGACGTCCCTCGAGCTCGCCGGTGGGGCATCGCCGACGCCGGTGCTGGTGAAGGTCGCGCCCGACCTGACCGACGACGCGCTGGCCGAACTGCTGGAGGTCGCGCTCGAACACGGCGTCGCCGGGATCATCGCCACCAACACGACCCTGTCCCGCGACGGCGTCACGCCCGCGGAAAGCGGCCTGGCCGGACAGGCGGGAGGACTGTCCGGCCGGCCGCTGACCACCCGCGCGGCCGAGGTCGTGCGGTTCGTGCACGACCACACCGGCGGGAACCTGCCGATCATCGGTGTCGGCGGGATCCTGGGCCCGGACGACGCGATCCGGCTCGTCGACGCCGGTGCGTCGCTCGTGCAGCTGTACACGGGCTTCGCGCTGCACGGGCCGGGCCTGGTGCGGCGCGTCAGCCGGGGGCTCGCAGCCCGGCGGTAGAGGCGAAGCGCACGTACCCGCGCCAGGATTCGTAGCGGTCCAGACCAGGGCCGTCCGCGGCCGGGTCGCAGCGCACGGCCAGCGGGGTGCTGCCGTCCGCCAGCTCGACGCGCTCCAGGACGAACGGCGGCTTCAGCGTCGCCGCGAAGCGGTCGAACGCGGCCGGCGACAGCCGCCAGCGCTCGCCGTCGAGGGCCGTACCGCCGTCGAGCACGCCCGGCTGCGGCGGCTTCGTGTCCAGGAGCACCATCCGGTAGGCCTCGGTGGTCCGGACCGGCCCGGTGAACCGGGCGCCGAGCTCGACGAGGTCGGCGTTGAGCGGCTGGCCACGCAGGTGGGCACCGAACACGACGACGTCCTCCCCCGGCTCGGGGTAGGGCGTCATCGGCTCGTCCGTGCAGACGGTCGCCAGGTCGAGGGCGATCTGGTCTTCGAACGCGCGCGTCAGGAAGGTGACGCCGAACGGGCGGCGGTCGCCCGGCAGCACCGGGACGGTCACCGCGGCCACGTCGAGGAGGTTCGCGAAAGCCGTGCAGGCGGCCAGGCGGTGGCCCACGCCGGCCGGGTCGGCCAGCGCTTCGGCGATCCCCGGGTGCTCCGGCACGGTCGGCAGGAGCAGGGCGTCGAAGCCGTCGAAACCGCGCTCGGGAAGGGAGATCGGGGTGAGCACGGCGCCGGCCGCGGTCAGCCGGGCGACGACGGTGTGGAGCGCGAGGGTCGCCGCCTCGCCGAGCGGAAGGTCCGACGGGTAGGCGATCCGCGGGTGCTCGCCGGCGCCGAGGCGGACGTCGGCGGGCCAGGAGCGGTCGCCGCCGGTCATCAGCGCGAGCGCGCGGCGGGCCGCGACCAGGCCGCTCGCGTACACGGAGACGGTGTCGGCGGCGGGCAGCAGGCCGCGCGTCGGCTTCACCGCGGTGACGGCGTTCAGCGCGGCCGGGACGGCGCCCCCGGTGCTCAGCGCCAGGTCGACGATGCCGAGCGCGACGGCGACCGCGGCGCCGTTCCCGCCGGCCTTGGTGCGGTCCCAGGCGCCGGAGATCAAGGCGGCGCCGGTCTTGCCGAGCACGACGGCGCCGGCGGCGGTGAGCCGCGCGACGACGGGCGCGCTGGTTTCCGGGACGCCGTGGCCGGAGGGCTGTTTCGCGACGTCGATCAGGTCCTGGACGGCGATGACCGTGCCGGCCAGCGGGAGGTTTTCGCCGGCTTTGACGCGTTCGTCGACGGCCTTGGCGTCGACGAGGACGTCTTCGACGGCGCGCAGGGTGGTCCAGAGTTCGGGGCGGCCGGCCTCGGTGAGGCGTTCGAAGGCCGCGATGACGCGCTGGGAGGCGGTGGGCGGGGTGATCGGCACGGGATCCGGGTCCGGCGGGAGCGTGTTCACGGGGCGTCCTTTCCTCGGCGGTCGAGAAAGTCCACTGTGTACGGTCGGCGCCGGCGATCCTCAGTGCACGGCGGGCCTCCCGGCGAGTGACACCTCGGCATGCATGACAGAAACGTTAGGGCGCGGACGTTTCCGTAGCCATCAGTTTCCGATTACGCGCGGGTTTCGGCCCCGGAAGGTGAACAGGGGGCGACGCCGGGGTGAAACGCACGATCACGCACGCGCGGTGACGACCAGCCGGTACGCCCGGTCGGCGGCACCCGATCGGCCGAGTCCCCGGCCCAAACGGCCCAGCAAAGCCCGAATTCGCGTGATCAGCCCCGAAACCCGCGTGACGGAACCCGGAACTCGCGTGACCGGAGGGGCATCTCGCGTGATCAGCGGGGCATCATCCGTGTCTGGCCGGGCATCACGTGTGTCTGGAGGGGCATCGAGGTGATGCCCCTAGGATCACGCATGATGCCCCTCGGGACACGCGTGATGCCTCTTTCAGCTCGGGTCAGGAGAGTTCGCGGAGGGCCATGGCGAGGCCGGCCAGGCGGTCGGTGGCGTCGGTGAGGGCCTGCTTGGACGTCACCAGGCCGTCGCCGGCCGCGGCGACCGTGTGGCCGGCCGCGGCGACCAGGCCGCGGTAGCCCTCGAGGCCGTCGTCGAGCTGTTCGCGGAGCTTGCGCACCGCCGCGTCGAGGGCCGCCTGCTCACGCGCGGGCGCCGAGTCGCGGCCGCGCTCGATCGCCTGGATGCGGGCCGCCAGGCCGCGCAACGCGGCTGCCGCCT
The DNA here is from genome assembly GCF_014654205.1 of Amycolatopsis bullii. GTDB lineage: Bacteria > Actinomycetota > Actinomycetes > Mycobacteriales > Pseudonocardiaceae > Amycolatopsis > Amycolatopsis plumensis. The sequence goes on along the minus strand of NZ_BNAW01000029.1, from coordinate 53,394 downwards.
CGGTCGCCGTCTGGCGGGCGTCCGCGACCGACACCTCCGAGACCGGCGGCGCCCCCAGCGAAGACGGCACCGAGAGCTGGCGCAGCAGCTCCGTCAGCGAGGCTTCGCACTCGGCGAGGCGTTCCATCGGCTCGCGGGCCGCCGACCGGGCGGGTGGCAGCGGCGGCGGCCCGGCCGGGGCCGCCGGGATCGGGGTGCGCTTCAGTTCACGCAGTTTCATGCCGGATCGGACGCTGAAGGTGCCGAAGATGACGACGCCGGCGAACGCCGTGATCGCCTGGGGCATCATCGCGGCGTGGGTCGGGCTGATCCAGCCCAGCGCGGCCGCCACGGTGACGATGCCGCACAGGATCGTCAGGATGATCCACAGCGTCAGCGCCTTCGACGTCCGGCGCTTGCGGCGTTCGAGCTTCGCGGCCGGGTGGTTCCAGCGGTCCCACCTGGCCCGGGCTTCGGCGAACGCCGGGACCTGGCCGGCCATGGACGACAGCGAGGCCGTCATGTCGGGCCGCCGCACCGGCGGCCGTTGCAAGGGGTTGGGGCGTGCGTGCTTCCCGCCGGCCTGGTCGGCCGGCGGGAAGTACTTCTGCACCTTCTGGAGCTTCTCCTGGGCGCGCACCGCGTAGTCGGGCAGCTTCTCGATGTGCTTCTCCAGCTTCGCGCTCAGCTCGCCGAAGTCACGCCGTCTGCCCTGCTGCCCCATGGTGCACGCCCCCTTCGGTGTCGCGTCAGGCCGGGTTCTTGCCCTGCTCGGCCTGCACGCGCGCCTGGATCTCCCGCTGGATGTCGGCCGAGCTGCTGGCCGGCTTCTGGGCCGCCGTCTTGCCGCCGTCGGTCACCTGGGCGACCGACTCGCCGCGCATCGACGAGCGGATCTGCTCGAGCCGCGAGTGGCCGGCCAGCTGCGTGGTGGAGGCCTGGACCTCCATCATCCGCCCCTGGACCGAGTTCTGGGCGAGCTCCGCCTGGCCGAGAGCCGTGGTGTAGCGCTTCTCGATCTTGTCGCGGACCTCTTCCAGCGACGGCGTGTTGCCCGGCGCGGCCAGCTGGCTCATCTGGTTCAGCGAAGCGGAGACCTGCTCCTGCATCTTCGCCTGCTCCAGCTGCGAGAGCAGCTTGGTGCGCTCGGCCAGCTTCTGCTGCAGCATCTGCGAGTTGCGCTCGACGGCCTGCTTGGCCTGCGCCGCGGCCTGCAGCGACTGGTCGTGCAGCGTCTTCAGGTCCTCGATGTTCTGCTCGGCCGTGACGAGCTGCGTGGCGAAGCTCTCCGCGGCGTTCTCGAACTCGACGGCCTTCTGCTCGTCACCCTTGGCGCGGGCCTCGTCCGCGAGGACGAGCGCCTGCCGGGTCGAGGCCTGCAGCTTCTCGACGTCGCCGAGCTGCCGGTTGAGCTTCATCTCCAGCTGCCGCTGGTTGCCGATCACGGAGGCGGCCTGCTGCGTCAGCGCCTGGTGGTTGCGCTGCGCCTCCTCGATGGCCTGCTGGATCTGTACCTTCGGGTCGGCGTGCTCGTCGATCTTCGACGAGAACGCCGCCATCATGTACTTCCAGAACTTCACGAACGGGTTGGCCATCTCCTCCGCCTGCCTTCTTGCGTCCCACGGGCCTTAGGTACTCGGGGTGTGGGGCGTCGCTCCCCTGCTGCCTGTTCCAACGCACCAACCCCGGCGTCGGGTTCCATCGTGTCAGGTCGGCCACGTCCGTTCCAGGCGACCCGGCCGAATTCAGGGATGCCCCCGATCACTACCCGTAGACAACGCGGACGGCCCCGGGCGGGTTGCCCGGGGCCGTCGGTCGATCTGCTCTGGACCTACGCGGCGATGGTGGAGGCCAGCTTGGGCTGGCCGATCGTCGTCCGCAAGGTCGTGTTCATCCGCGGTGCCGGGGAAACCCGCAGGTCGGCGAGGTCGTTCCCGATCAGCTCGGACATCAGGCGGCCGCCTTCGATGCCCGCCGACGAAGCCTCTGCGCCCCGCTTCTCCCGGGGTGCGCCTTCCACGATCCGCTCGTCGACCGGTGGGACCTCGACGTTGTCGAGGGCCGAAACGTCCGCCGCCACGTTGTGCAGCAGTTCGCCGAGCGGAAGGTCCAGGGCCTGGCAGATGGACGCGAGCAGCTCGCTCGACGCCTCCTTCTGGCCCCGCTCGACCTCCGAGAGGTAGCCGAGGCTGACCCTGGCGGCGCGGGAGATGTCGCGCAGCGTACGACGCTGGTTGGTGCGGGCATGACGGAGCCGATCACCGATCGCCTCACGCAACAGCACGGTCATCACGCGCCTCCCTTCCGAACAAGTACCCCCTACGTTACCCAGAGCGGCGCCCCGGGCGCAGGAGTTGGTGTGCACGTACGCCAAGGGCGAACGCGTGTTTCACGCCAGATGTTCCCCGAGCAGGGCAAACGCCGCCAAGACCGACTCGGTCCTGATCAAATCCCGATCGCCGTCCAAGGCCAGGCTACGGACTGTGCGTGTTCCCGGCCCGGCGAGCCCGACGTGCACGGTGCCCGGATCGACGCCGTCCTGGGCCGACGGGCCGGCCACGCCGGTGAGCCCGAGGCCCCAGGTCGCCCCGCACCGGTCGCGAGCACCCTCGGCGAGCTGAGCGGCCACCTCGGGGTGGACGGCGCCGTGCTCGGCCAGCAGCTCCGGCGAGACGCCGGCCAGCGCCGCCTTCAGGTCGGTGGCGTAGACGACCAGTCCCCCGCGCAGGACCGCGCTCGCTCCCGGCACCCGCGCGAGGGTGGCGCAGACGAGCCCGGCGGTCAGCGACTCGGCCGCGGCGACCGTCTCGCCCCGCGCGGTCAGGGCCGCGACCAGGGCCTTTTCGTCCACCTTCAGCTCCCGGTGACCCGGCGCCCGGCCGCCCGCAGCCGGACCGCGCGGACCAGGTAGTCGACGCCGGTCACGACGGTCAGCACCAGCGCGAGCCCCATCAGCGACCACCGCACCGGGTCCGCCCCGGCCGGCAGCGGCAGCAGGTACGCCACGATCGCGGCGATCTGGGCCATCGTCTTGGCCTTCCCGCCGCGGCTGGCCGGGATCACGCCGTGCCGGATGACCCAGAACCGCAGCAGCGTCACGCCGATTTCGCGGACCGCGATGACGATCGTGACCCACCAGCCCAGCTCGCCCAGCACGCTCAGCCCGACCAATGCCGCGCCCGTCAGTGCCTTGTCCGCGATCGGGTCGGCGATCTTGCCGAAGTCGGTGATCAGGCCGTACTTGCGGGCCACCCAGCCGTCCAGCTGGTCGGTGGCCGAGGCGATCGCGAACAGCCCGGTCGCGAGCGCGCGCCAGGTCGTGTCGTGGCCGTCGCCGACGAACAGCGCGATCACGAACAGCGGCACCAGGACCAGGCGCGACAGCGTCAGGAGGTTCGCGACGTTGAGCGTCGGGACCGGGGTCGGCTCCGGGACCTGGGCGGGGGTGTCGCGGGCCAGGCCCTCGTCGGCGGCGTCGCTGGGGAGCGCACTCACCGGTCGGCGTCCGGTACCGCGCGGACGATCAGGTCCACGCCCGCCGAGTCGACGACCTCGCAGCGCAGGAAGTCACCGACCTGCACCTTCTCCGGCGCGTCGAGGATGACGCACTCGCCGTCGACCTCCGGCGCCTGGTGCGCGGCGCGGCCGGTGAGCTCGCCGTCGTCGTCCAGCTCCACCAGGACGTCGACGAAGGTGCCGATCCGGTCCTCGGCGCGCTGCGCGGTCAGCTCCTCGACCAGCGCGGAGATCCGGGTGACGCGCGCGGCGACCTCCTCGGCGGAGAGCTTGCCGTCGAAGGTCTCGGCCTCCGTGCCGTCCTCGTCCGAGTACCCGAAGACGCCCACGGCGTCCAGGCGCGCGCCGGTCAGGAACCGCTCGAGCTCGCTCAGGTCGTGCTCCGTCTCGCCGGGGAACCCGACGATCACGTTGGTGCGGATGCCGGCCTCGGGCGCGTACTCGCGGATCTGCTCGCACAGCGCGAGGAACGAGTCGGTCGAGCCGAACCGGCGCATCCGGCGCAGCACCTGCTCGCTGGAGTGCTGGAACGACAGGTCGAAGTACTCGGCGACGCCCGGCGTGGTCGCGATGGCCTTAACCAGCTGCGGGCGCGTCTCGGCCGGCTGCAGGTAGGAGACGCGGACGCGCTCGATGCCGTCGATTTCCGCCAGGCGCGGCAGCAGGCGCTCCAGCGCGGTGGCGCCGTCGCGGCCGAAGTCCTTGCCGTAGGAGGTCGAGTTCTCGCTGACCAGGAACAGCTCCTTGACGCCGTGTTCGGCCAGCCACATCGCCTCGGCGACGATCTCGTCCGGCTGCCGCGAGACGAACGAGCCGCGGAACGACGGGATGGCGCAGAACGAGCAGCGCCGGTCGCAGCCGGAGGCGATCTTCAGCGCGGCCACCGGCGAGTCGTCGAGGCGCGTGCGCAGCACCCGCGGGCCCCAGCCCTTCTGCGCGTGGCCGGGGACCTCGACCGTCTCCGCGGCGGCGGGCCGCTCGACCGGGCTGATCGGCAGCAGCTTGCGGCGGTCGCCCGGGGTGTGCGAGGCGATCTTGCGGCCGGCGACGACGTCGTCGAGCCGGGCCGAGAGGTCGGCGTAGTGGTCGAAGCCCAGCACCGCGTCGGCCTCCGGGAGGCTGTCGGCGAGCTCGTGCCCGTAGCGCTCGGCCATGCAGCCGACCGCGACGACCTTCTTGCCCGTGTCGGACGCGGCGAGCAGCGTGTCGACGGAGTCCTTCTTGGCCGACTCGACGAAGCCACAGGTGTTGACCACCACGACGTCGGACTCTTCGGGGTCGGCCGCCAGCTCCCAGCCGCCGGCCGCGAGCCGGCCCGCCAGCTCCTCCGAGTCGACCTCGTTGCGGGCGCAGCCCAGGGTCAGCAGGGAGACGCGTCGGGTGGCAGCTGGGTCCGCGGCAGGGGAAGGCACGACGTTCAGGGTAGCCGCCGGTCCCGGGCGGCCCGACGACGGCGTAGCCCCATGGTGTCACCGCGCGTGCCGGGCGATGTGGCAGGGTTGACGATCGTGCCGTCCGACTCGCCCCGCCCGACCGTCCGCCGCGCCCGGATCGCCGACGTCCGCAAGATCAAGGCCCTGGTCGACGCGGACGCGGGCCGCGTCCTGCTGGAGAAGGACCTGGTCACGCTGTACGAGGACGTCCAGGAGTTCTGGGTCGCCGAAGTGGGTGACGAAGTGGTCGGCGCGGCCGCGCTGCACGTGCTCTGGGAGGACATCGCCGAGCTGCGCACCGTCGTGGTCGACAAGGCCGTCCGCGGCCAGGGCGTCGGGCGCGTGCTGGTCGCCCGGCTGGTCGACGAAGCGCGTGAGCTGGGCCTCAAACGGCTGTTCGTGCTGACCTTCGAGACCAGTTTCTTCGCCGGGCACGGGTTCGTGGAGATCGACGGCACACCCGTTTCGCAGGAGGTCTACGAGGAGATGCGGCGGTCACACGACACCGGCGTAGCGGAATTCCTCGATCTTCCCTACGCCAAGCCCAATACTCTGGGAAATTCCCGCATGTTGCTCGAACTGTGAGTGAAAACCTCCTTTCGGGCGGTGACGTGCGCCACCGCGCTGCCGGAAGCTGATCGGGCACTTTCCCCCATCGGCAAGGAAGCACACGATGCGCACGACACTGCGGAACCTGGGGGCCACCTTGACGGTGGCCGTTTCTGTCGGCGCGGGCGCCCTGCTGGGCACCGGCACCGCGGCCGCCGTCGACATTCCGGCGGTCACCGACCAGTACCTCTTCAGCACTTCGCTCTCGAACTTCGAGACGATCCGGAACTCCGCGCCCTACAACGGCCAGCTCGACTGGTCGTCCGACGGCTGCTCGTGGGCGCCGGACAACCCGTTCGGCTGGAAGTTCCTGCCCGGCTGCCACCGGCACGACTTCGGCTACCGCAACTACAAGAAGCAGGGCCGGTTCACCTCGGCGAACCGGCTGAAGATCGACGACAACCTGTACACGGACCTGAAGAGCGTCTGCGGGTCGAACATCGCGTGCAAGGGCGCGGCGTGGACGTACTACGAGGCGGTGCGCAAGTTCGGCGGCTGAGCCAGGATGGTGATCATGGAGATCGATCACCTGCTCAGCACGACCCGCGCGGTGCGCCGCAAGCTGGACCTCGACCGCCCGGTCGAGCCGGAAGTCCTCGAGGAGTGCCTGAACCTCGCGCTGCAGGCACCGACACCGGGCAACGTCCAGGCGTGGCGCTGGCTGGTCGTCCGCGACCAGACCGTCAAGGACCGGCTCGGCGTGCTGTTCCGCGAGGTCGGCGAGGCCTACCTCGCCAACCTCGCGCAGCACGCCGAACCGCGGGCACTGGCGTCGGGGCGGCACCTGATCGACGTGATCGAGCGCGTCCCGGTGTTCGTGATCCCGGTCCTGGCCGGCCGCCCGGCCGGGGACAACGCGACCGACGCGGCGTTCTACGGCGGCATCTTCCCGGCGGTGTGGAACTTCCAGCTGGCGCTGCGCTCACGCGGGCTGGGTTCGACGCTGACGACGTACCACCTGTCCCGCGAGGCGGAAGCCGCCGAAATCCTCGGCATCCCCGACGGCCACACGCAGGCCGGGCTGCTGCCGGTCGCCTACACGACGGTCCCGGACTTCAAGGCCGCCGCACGCACGCCGCTGTCCGAGGTCGCCTACCTGGACCACTGGGGCACGCCGCTCAGCTGATCCGGACCGTCGCCTCCCCCGCGTCCTCGCTCACCGCCACCAGCTCGATGCGGCTGCCGGCGAACGACGTCGCCTGGGGGCCGGTGCGCACGCCGCTGTGCAGCTCGGCCGTGGTGCTCTCGCCGTGGCCGGGCTGCTTCAGCAGGAACGCCAGCGTCGCCTCGCCCTGCCAGATGCACTGCATGCCGGGACGGCACCGCGAGTCGGCGACGACCCGCAGGTAGCGCACGGTCAGGTCCTTGCCCTGCACGGCGGCCTCCTGGCCCAGGTGCAGGGTGACGTCCTGCCCGGCCGGGACGCTGACGGTCGACGGCGACGCGGCCGGCCCGGAGACAGCGGGCTGCCCGGCGGCGACCGAGCCCACCGTGACGACGGCGAAGGCGAACAGTCCGGCTAGGAATCGCGGTAGGTCCACGCGCTCAGGACGGAACCAGGCCGCAGCGGGTTGCACGCGCTACTCGTCGTCGCTCGTATCGGCGTCCACCGGGCCGCCGCCGCGGATCATGAACAGGACCGACTCCAGTTCCTCCGGCTTGATCAGCACGTCGCGGGCCTTCGAGCCCTCCGAAGGGCCCACCACACCGCGGCTCTCCAGCAGGTCCATCAGCCGGCCCGCTTTGGCGAACCCGACCCGCAGCTTGCGCTGCAGCATCGACGTCGAGCCGAACTGGGACGTCACGATCAGCTCCGCCGCCTGCAGCAGGACGTCGAGGTCGTCGCCGATGTCCGGGTCGATCTCCTTCTTCTCGCCCGCCTTGGCCGCCGTGACGCCGTCCTGGTACTCCGGCTGCGCCTGCTCCTTCGCGTAGTTGACGACCGCGGCGATCTCCTCGTCGCCGACGAACGCGCCCTGGATGCGGACCGGCTTGCCCGCGCCCATCGGCAGGTACAGCGCGTCGCCCATGCCGATCAGCTTCTCCGCGCCCGGCTGGTCCAAAATGACCCGCGAGTCGGTCAGCGACGACGTCGCGAACGCCAGCCGCGAGGGCACGTTCGTCTTGATCAGGCCGGTGACCACGTCGACCGACGGCCGCTGCGTGGCCAGGACCAGGTGGATGCCCGCCGCGCGCGCCTTCTGGGTGATCCGGACGATCGCGTCCTCGACGTCGCGTGGGGCGGTCATCATCAGATCGGCGAGCTCGTCGACGATCGCCATGATGTACGGGTACGGCCGGTACTCGCGCTCGGACCCCGGCGGCGCGGTGATCTCGCCCGAGCGCACCTTCTTGTTGTAGTCGTCGATGTGCCGGACCTTGTTGACCTGCATGTCCTGGTAGCGCTGCTCCATCTCCTCCACCAGCCAGGCCAGCGCGGCGGCCGCCTTCTTCGGCTGGGTGATGATGGGCGTGATCAGGTGCGGGATGCCCTCGTACGGCGTCAGCTCGACCATCTTCGGGTCGATCAGGATCATCCGGCACTCGTCCGGCGTCGAGCGCGCGAGCAGCGACACCAGCATCGAGTTGACGAAGCTCGACTTACCGGAGCCGGTCGAACCGGCGACCAGCAGGTGCGGCATCTTCGTCAGGTTCGCGGTGACGAAGTGGCCCTCGATGTCCTTCCCGAGGCCGATCACCATCGGGTGGTTGTCCTTGACCGTGGTCGGCGCGCGCAGGACGTCACCCAGGCGGACCATCTCGCGGTCGGAGTTCGGCACCTCGATGCCGACCGCGGACTTGCCCGGGATCGGCGCCAGCAGGCGGACGTTGTCGGTGGCCACCGCGTAGGCGATGTTCTTGGTCAGCGCGGTGATCTTCTCGACCTTCACCCCCGGGCCGAGCTCGACCTCGTAGCGGGTCACCGTCGGGCCGCGCGTGAAGCCGGTGACCTGGGCGTCGACGTTGAACTGCTCCAACACGCCGGTGATCGCCTCGATCATGGCGTCGTTGGCCTTGCTGCGGGACTTCGGCGCGTCGCCGAGCTTCAGCAGGTCGGGCGGCGGGAGCTGGTAGTCGCCCTCGACCGTGCGGGTGACCGCGAGCGGCGGTTCCGGAGCCTTCTTCGGCTTCTTCTCGGGGACTTCGACCGGTGCGGGCTTGGGCTTGGGCGGCTTGATCGGCGTCGGCGCCTCGGCGAGCATCGCGTCGATGTCCAGCTGCTCGGGGTTGGCGTCGGTGGCCTGCCGCCGCCGCGACGGCTTGCGCAGCCGCGCGGACTTCGGGTCGGCCTCGGTGACGGTGTCCTCGTCGGTGGCGAAGCCCGGGCGCTGCGCCTCGGCTTCGGCGATCTCCTCCTCGTCGAGGCCCCAGTTGCGCAGCCGGTGCGGGATCTCGCGGACCGGCGTGCCGGTGAAGACCAGCACGCCGAAGAATAGGGCGAGGATCAGCAGCGGCACCGCGACCCAGGTGGTGACGCCCATGGTGAGCAGGCCGCCGGAGAACGCGCCGACGATGCCGCCGGCGTACATCCGGCCGTCGTTCGTCTCGGGCAGCGCGGTGAAGATGTGCAGCATCCCGAGCACCGACAGCACGACCATGATCGTGCCGACGACCATACGCGGCCGCGTCTCCGGGTGCGGCTCGGACCGCATCAGCGCGACGGCGACGACCACCAGCACCAGCGGCAGGGTGACGGCCCCGGCCCCGAGGACGGTCCGGGTGGCGATCTCCACCCCGGCCCCGATCGGGCCGGCCGCCCGCCACCAGACGCCGACGGCCGCGACGATGGCCAGGGCCATCAGCCCCAGCGCGAGCCCGTCACGGCGGTGTTCCGGCTCGAGCTCGCGGGTGCGGCCGACCGTGCGGGCCAGTGTGCCCATGCCCTTGGCCAGCAGGTTCCAGGTCCCGCGGACGCCCTTGCCGAAGATCCCAGGAGTCTTTCGGCGGGCGCGTGGTGCGGGCTTGCGAGCGGCCGGGCGTGACTTCGCGGGTGTACGCGGCTTACGCGCCGCTGCCCCCTTCGCGCCGCTTCCCGTGCTTCTCTTCCTCGTCGCCGACCCAGCCATGCCGTTTACGGTAACCGGCCATCGCGGTTCGTCCCACGCGCCACTCTCGGCCCAGGGTGAACTTCTGCCTCACACCGGCGGCTGAGCGGCCATCCGGGTGAACCGATCCGGCCAGTGCGCAAACGGGTGAAACCGGCGTCTGCCATGCTCTGCCCCATGGTCGCGTTGAACTCCGACAACACCGCCCGCCGGGCGCCCGCCATCTGGCGGACGATGCTGAACATCGACCGGGGGCTGGTGAACCTCGTCGGGCGGCTCACGGTCACCGGCCGGGTGCCCGCGCAGCTGCGGGGCAAGCCGCTGCTGATGACCGCGAACCACATCGGCGTGTTCGACGCCTTCGTGCTGATGGCCGCCTGCAAGCGGATCGGCATCAACCCGCGGTTCATGCTGGCCGGCGGCATCCTCGACGCACCGGTCATCGGGCCGGCGCTGCGGGTCAGCGGGCACCTGCGGGTCGACCGCAAGCACGCCGGGACCGCCGTGGGGCAGTTCGCCGAGGCCGTCGAGGCGATGAGGACCACGCGCGAGCCGATCATCGTCTACCCGGAGGGCCGGATCAGCCACGACCCGGGCCTGTGGCCGGAGCGCGGCAAGACCGGCGCGGCGCGGCTGGCGCTCGCGGCGGGCGTGCCGGTGATCCCGATCAGCCAGTGGGGCGCGCACGAGGCCGTCTACTGGGGCACCGAAACCGTCAACGGCCCGGCCGACCTGGTCCCGCTGGCCCGCTCCGGGCTGAGCGCCCCGCTGCGCCGCCCGCGGTTCCGCGTGCACTTCGGCGACCCGGTCGACCTGTCGGACATCGACACGCAGCGGCCGGGTGCCGGGGTGCGTGCGCACGCGAAGATCATGCAGGCGATCACCGACGGCCTCGTCCCGCTGCGCCGCGACGAGCTCGACCGGCCCAAGTTCCACGACCCGACCCGGCCGACCGACACGGTCAGCCCCTGGAAGCCGCAGTGACAACCGGAGCTTCGCTCCGGGCCGGGGGCTCCGCCACCCGGACCCCCGAAAGCGTCGTCCGCACTGTGAGACACCCCGGCGGGCGGCCTTAGAGTCGGCGACGTGAGCACACGGATACTCGTCGTCTACTACAGCTCGACCGGGAACACCGCCGCCCTGGCCGAGTCGCTCGCCGCGGGCGCGCGCGAGACCGGCGCCGACGTGCGGGTGCGGACGGTGCCGGAGACCGTGCCCGCCGACGCCATCGCGCGCAACCCGCGCTGGCAGGCCTGGGTCGGCACGGGCCCGCACCACGAGCTCGCCACCCTCGGCGACCTCGAGTGGGCCGACGGGCTCGCCGTCGGCAGCCCGACCCGGTTCGGCGGCCCGGCCGCCCAGCTCAAGTCCTATTTGGACAGTACGGGTGGCCTGTGGGCGCAGGGAAAGCTGGCGGACAAGGTGGCCACGTCGTTCACGACGGCGTCCACCGCCCACGGCGGCCTCGAGTCAACGCTGCTGGCGATCAACAACGTCTTCTACCACTGGGGCGCGATCGTCGTGCCGCTCGGCTACACCGACCCGCACCTGAAGGAGTCGGGCAACCCGTACGGCGGCTCGTTCGTGTCCCGGAAGTCGGCGGCGCCGGACGACGTCGCGCTCGACGCCCTCCGCCTCCAGGGGCGGCGGCTGGCCACGATCACCACGCACGTGGCGACCGGGCTGAAGCGCGCGGAGTGAGGGGTCCGGGTGCCGAAGCACCCGGACCCTCCGGTTCAGCGCCGAGCCGCGCGGCGGCGCAGTACCACGGCACCCGCGCCGGCCGCACCCACGAGGGCGACCGCCCCGCCCACGAGCAGCGGCGTGGCGCCGGATTCGTCATCGGCCGGGCCCCCGCCGGTCTGCGGCGCCCCCTGCGGCTTCGCCCCGACCTGCGGCGCGGGCTTCGCCGCCGGCTTGGCCGACTGGGTCGACGGAGCAGGCTTGGGGACGGTGAAGAACCGAGTTACGCCGGCGAAGTCTTTGTCGTGCGTGTCGCAGAAGACTTCGGTCCGGTAGTCCCCCGGCCGCACCCCTTTGAACGTGATGGACCGCTTGTTTCCGTTCAGCGTCAGGGGTCCCCCGCCGAGCACACGGTCACCCGAGCGAGCGAAGTAGCTCGCGTCAGCCGGGACACCACTGGCGACACACGTGGCGGTGACAGTCACCGTGCTTCCCGCGACCGCAACATGCACCGATGCCACGTTTCCCGTGGGCGCTTCCGCGGCCGAAGCAACGACCGGCGACAGCAGCACGAACCCGGCGGCCACACCCGCGGCAGCAGCAATTACCCGCAACATTTCTTTTCCCCTCCAGAAATTCATCGCAAGCCGATTGCCTGCGATGTACGGCTGTTTCGAAAACTTCGGTTCAGCGCCGGGCTGCGCGGCGGCGCAGCGCCACGGCACCGGCTACGCCCACGAGGGCGACCGCACCGCCCGCGACGAGCAGCGTGGCGGTGGATTCGTCCTCGGCCGGGCCCCCGCCGGTCTGCGGCGCACCCTGCGGCTTCACCGCAACCTGCGGCTGGGCCGGCTTGGCGGGCTGGGTCGACGGAGCCGGCTTGGCGGCCTTCCCGACGGTGAAGGCCCGCATGAGGCCACCGAAGCCTTCCCTGTCCTCGCTGCAGGACATGTTGGCTCGGTAGTTTCCGGGCCGCACCCCGGTGAACGTGAAGGACTGCCTTTTCCCGTCCACCGCCATGACGTGGTAGTCGATGTGCTCCTGTCCGCTGGACACACCGATACCCACCTCAGCCTTGACGCCACTGGTGAAGCACGTCCCCGTGATGGTCACCGTGCTTCCCGACACCGTGATCTTCATGGATGTCGGGTCCGCAGCCGAAGCCACGACCGGCGACAGCAGCACGAAACCGGCGGCCACACCCGCAGCGGCAGCAATTACCCGCAGCATTTCTCCCCCTCCAAGAGTTCATCGCGTGCGATTACCCGCGATGCCGCTCAGCGCCGGGCCGCGCGGCGGCGCAGCACCACGGCACCGGCACCGGCCGCGCCCACCAGAGCGACCGCACCGCCCACGAGTAGCGGCGTGGCGGTGGATTCGTCCTCGACGGGTCCACCACCGGTCTGCGGCGCCCCCTGCGGCTTCACCTCCACCTGCGGCGCGGTCTGCGTGGGCTTGCCCGGCTGCGTCGGCTTGGCGGACGGGGCCGGCTTGGCGGGCTGGGTCGACGGAGCCGGCTTGGCGGGCTTCCCGACGGTGAAGGCCCGGATGCCGCTCGGGCGACTCCCGGGGCCGCCCTCCTGGCAGGACATCATGGCTTCGTAGGTCCCCGGCGGCACCCCATTGAACGAGAGGGCGTAGCCCTTGCCGGCCGCCTTCATGACGTTGTAGTCGAGCGGCTCGTGCCCATTGTGCGTGCCGTAACCCGCTTCGGCCTGGATGCCCTTCGTAACGCACGTTCCCGTGATGGTCACCGTGCTCCCCGACACGGTGACCATCATCGTCGTCGGCGCACCCGTCGGCGTTTCCGCGGCCGACGCCACCACCGGCGACAGGAGCACAAACCCGGCGGCCACACCCACGGCAGCAGAAATCTTCCCCAGCATTTTCCCCTTCAAGGATTCATCGCACGACGAACACGTGCGTGAATGAAAAAGAAACTCATTCCCCGCCGGATCAACCGCGGGGCCCCCTGTTTCTTGAGACATCCGGAAGACGTCCACCCGCAGACCCGGTTCCCACCGGAAAGTAACGAAACGGACTCGGCACCCTCGTGACCCGAGTAACCGGGATAATCGTTTCGGCGGTGACGCCGGGGCACCTACAGTCGCGACGGTGACCACCGAACTCCCCGTCGTCGCGCCGCCCCGGGTTGCCCACCGGGGCCGCGGGACCACCTATGTCCTGCTCGCCGCCCTGTTCTTCAGCACGTCCGGCACGCTCGGCAAGTCCGCGATGTCCGCCGGGATCACGCCGCAGCAGGTGGCCGCGGCGCGGATCGCGCTCGCCGGTGTCGTGCTGCTCGCCGGGGTGGCGCTGGTGGCGCCGCGGAAGCTGCGGGTGCGCCGGGCCGATCTGCCCGTCCTGGCCGGGTACGGCCTGCTCGGCGTGGCCGGCGTGCAGCTGCTCTACTTCGTCGCGGCGGGCCGGCTCCCGGTCGGCATCGCCATCCTGCTGGAGTTCGTCTCACCGGTGCTCATCGCCTTGTGGGTGCGGTTCGTGCGGCGGCACCGGCTGCCCCGGGCGGTGTGGGGCGGCATCGCGCTGGCCATGGCCGGGCTCGCACTGGTCGCCCAGGTCTGGGAAGGCGTCACGCTCGACGGGCTCGGCCTGCTGGCCGGGTTCGGCGCGGCGCTGTGCTCGGCCGGGTACTTCCTGCTCGGCGAACGCGCGGTGGCCGGCATCGACCCGCTCGGCCTGGTCACCTGGGGCATGGTGATCGGCGCGCTCGCGATCAGCTTCGTCGCGCCGCCGTGGACGTGGCCCGTCGGGCTGCTCGACGCGGAAGTCGGGTTCGGCGTCTGGCACCCGCCGGTGTGGCTGCTGCTGACGCTGCTGGTGCTGGTCGCGACGGTTCTCGCGTACGTCTGCGGGACCTCGTCGCTGCGACACTTGCCCGCGTCGGTGGCGAGCGTGCTCGGCCTGGTCGAACCGGTGATCACGACGGTCGCGGCGTGGCTGCTGCTCGGCGAGCAGCTCGCCTGGCCGCAGCTGCTCGGCTCGGCGATCCTGCTGGCCGGGGCGTACTTCGTGCAGCGGAACTCGGAAGTCCTCGCCCGCTGAGCTTGCGCAAATTCTGCACCGGGTGCGGAGCGGGTGCGAAAATTCCGCCACCCACGTCCCCGGGGAGGAAGCACCTTGACCACCAAGTCCGGGCTGCGGCCCGACCTGCGGCAGCGGCACGTCCGGATGATCGCCCTTGGCGGCATCATCGGCGCGAGCCTGTTCATCGGCAGCGGCGCGGTGATCCACACCGTCGGGCCGGCCGCCGTGCTCTCCTACGCCATCGGCGGGCTGCTCGTCGTGCTGGTGATGCGGATGCTCGGCGAGATGGCGACGGCGGCGCCGTCACTGGGCTCGTTCATGGAGTACGCGCGCGACTCGCTCGGCGGCTGGGCGGGCTTCACCATCGGCTGGCTGTACTGGTACTTCTGGGTCGGCGTGGTCGCGTTCGAGGCCGTCGCGGGCGCGAAGATCCTGCAGGGCTGGATCCCCGGCGTCCCGCAGTGGGTGTTCTCGCTGGCGCTGATGCTGCTGCTGACGGCGACGAACCTGGCGTCGGCGCGGTCCTTCGGCGAGACGGAGTTCTGGCTGGCGTCGATCAAGGTCGCCACCATCATCGTGTTCCTGCTGCTCGGAACGCTGTTCGTGCTCGGCCTCTGGCCGGACGCGCACTTCTCGGTGGGCAACATCGGGCTCGACGGCTTCGTCGCGAACGGGCCGTTTTCGGTGGTCCACGGCGTGGTCATCGTGATCTTCTCGTACTTCGGCGCGGAGATCGTCACGATCGCGGCGGCGGAGTCCGACCAGCCGGAGACGGCGGTCCGGAAGGCGACCTCGACGATCGTCTGGCGTGTGATCGTGTTCTACGTCGGTTCGGTGGCCCTGCTGGTGATGATCACCCCGTGGCGCGAGATCCCGAGCGAAACGAGCCCGTTCGCGGCGGCGTTCGGCCGCTTCGGCGTCCCGGCGGCGTCGACGATCGTCTCGGCGGTGGTCCTGACGGCCGCCTTGTCGGTCCTGAATTCGGGGCTGTACACGGCATCCCGGATGTTGTTCGCGCTGCGGCGCCACGGCTGGGCGCCGGGCTGGATCGCGGACACGAACGCGCGCGGCGTGCCGTGGAAGGCGATCCTGGCGTCGACGTCGGTCGGGTACGTGGCGGTGGTGATGAGTTACGTGTCCCCGGACAAGATCTTCTACTTCATCATCAATTCGGCGGGCGCGGTGGCGTTGTTCGTGTACGCCATCATCTGCGGCTCCCAGATCCGGATGCGGCGGCGGCTGGAGGCGTCAGAACCGGAGAAGCTGAAGCTGCGGATGTGGGGCTACCCGTGGCTGAGCTGGGTGACGTTGGTGCTGACGCTCGTGGTCGTGGCCTCGATGCTGTTCGTCGACGAGGACGCGCGGGCGCAGCTGTACCTGAGCTTGATCAGCCTGGCGGTGATCCTCGGTGTCTACGTCCTCATCCGCCGGCGATCCCGCCGTGCGCCAACCGGCATCACGCGTGATTGAAGGGGCATCATGCGTGCTTGGCGAGGCAACTCGCGTGATTGAAGGGGCATCGCGCTGATGCCCCGCGGATCACGCGTGATGCCCCTCGGGACACGCGTGATGCCCGCCGGCGCACGGGCTCATCCGCCGGCGATGCGGGACAGGGCCCCGAAAAACACGTCCGTGATCTTCGCCGGGTCGGGGGCCACGAAGGCCTGGCCGCCGGTGGCCGCGGTCAGCTGGTCGAGTTCGGCCTTGTCCGCGTCCGGGCCGATGCCCACGCCGATCAGCGGGATCGGGCGGCGCGGGTCCTGGAGCTTCGCCAGCTCGGCCAGCAGGTCCTCGCGGGAGATGCCGTGCGGGTCGTCGTTGCGGCCGTCCGTCATCACGATCACCACGTTCAACCGGCCCGCCTCCCACTCCCGGCGGGCCGTGCGGTAGGTGTCGAGGACGCTGTCGTAGAGGCCCGTTCCGCCGTCCGGGGTGGCCTTCACCTGGTCCAGCTTCTCCAGGGCTCCGCTCGCCAGGTGCTGGGCGACCGGGGCCATCGGGAGCAGCTCGCGGTAGTCCTTGTCGCCGTCCAGGCGCGTCGAGAACGCCAGCATGCGCAGCTGGGTCGCCGGCTTGAACAGGTGCATCGCCTTCGCCGCCGCCTGCATCGTCACCTGCATGCGGTTCAGGCCCGTTCCCGGGACCTGCGCGTTCATCGAGCCCGACACGTCGACCAGCACCTGCACCCGCGCGCTGAGATTGACACCCGCCCACTGATTGAGCAGCTCGTCGACGGCCGGCGCGAGCGGGAGGTTCGCCGTCCGGATGCCCTGGGGCTGCACCCGCGGGTCGTCGGGGTGGTTGCGCAGTGCCTGGCCGCCCGCCGCGCGCAGGCCCGTGCGGGCGATCGCGTCCGCTCCGATGTCACCGAGCACCGCGTCGCGGAAGGCCTCGACGATCGGGCGCTGCTGCGGGCTGATCCCGCCCAGCTCCGCGAACGGGTAGTCCAAAGTGGGCACCGCCGCCGAATAGACCGCGACCAGCGGAGGCTTGGGGTCCTCGACGTTGTGGCGCAGCAAGGAGTTCTCGGACGCGGGGAACGCCGTCACCGCGGCCGTGCCGCCGCCGTCGCTCGAGCCCGGCAGCCGGGCGATCAGCTCCGTCTCCGCGCCGAGCGTGTTGGCGGAGAACCGCCGCAGCGTCGCCACGTACGCGGCCGACGGCTCGGGCGACGCCGCGACGCTGTCCCGCAACCCGAGCAGCGCCAGCGCGCCGACCGCGTCGCGGGCCGGGTCCGGCATCCCCGGCACCGCGCCCGGCGCGGCCAGTACCTCCGCCCAGGTGGGCACCCGCTCCGGCCAGCCGAGGCCCTTGGCGACGTCGGCGGCGACCGCGAGCACCACCGGCGAGCTCGCCACCGACGCGCCGGTTTCAGGGACGTCGGAGGCGCCGAGCTGGTGGGCGCGCCGCAAGGCGAGGGTGGAGTCCGGCACCCAGATCTGCGGCCGCGGGCTGCCGTCCGAGATGGCGAGCCGTTCGGCCGCCTGCGTCGCCTCCCGGGTCTGGATCTCGATGCTGCCGCACCCCAGGTCCAGACCGCGCGCGACGAGCGACAGCGCGGGCGCGATGTCCGCGGACGCGGTGACGAGGACCTTCGCGGGCTGCTCGCACGACGGCCGGGCACGCACGGTCGTCACCGTCACCCACGCGGCGGCTCCGAGGACGAGCACGAGACCGGTCGCGAGGGCGGGCACGAGCAGCCGGCGTCGTCTACCGTCCGAATGACGTCCCATCGGCGCGGCCTCTCTGCGCGAGGCGGGGTGGGATCAAGGTTATCCCGCGGGAAAGCGGTGTCCAGTGGGCCGGACGGCGTAACAAGCCGAAAGGCCGCACCGAGGGGATTCCCGGTGCGGCCTTCACGGACGGATCCGGTCTAGACCGGGATGACCGTCGGGACGATCATCGGGCGGCGGCGGTAGGTGTCGGCCACCCAGCGGCCCACGACCCGCCGGACCGCCTGGGCGATCCGGTGCGTGTCGGTGATGCCCTCGGCCTCCGTGCGCGCCAGCTCCATCTCCACCAGCGGCACGACGGCGGCGAGCGCCTTCGGGTCGTCGGAGAAGCCGCGGCCGGACACTGTGGGGCTGCTGACCGCGCGGCCGGTGCTGGAGTCCACCGCGACGCTGATCGAGATGAACCCGCCTTCGCCGAGGACCAGGCGATCCGACAGCGTCGACTCGCCGACGTCACCGACCGACAGGCCGTCGACGTACACGTGACCGACTTCGACGCGGCCGGTGCGGGACGCCTTGCCGTCCACGAGGTCCACGACCACGCCGTCCTCGGCGATGACCACGTTCTCCGGCGCGACACCCGTGCGGATCGCCAGCTCGCCGTTCGCGCGCAGGTGCTTCCACTCGCCGTGGACCGGCATGACGTTGCTCGGGCGCACCGCGTTGTACAGGTAGAGCAGCTCCCCCGCCGACGCGTGGCCGGACACGTGCACCTTCGCGTTGCCCTGGTGGACGACGTTCGCACCGAGCCGGGTCAGGCCGTTGACCACGCCGAACACCGCGGTCTCGTTGCCCGGGATCATCGAGCTGGCCAGCACGACCGTGTCGCCCGCGCGGATCGAGATCTGCCGGTGCTCGCCGCGCGCCATCCGCGACAGCGCCGAGAGCGGCTCGCCCTGCGAACCCGTCGAGACGAACAGGACCTTGCTCTCCGGCAGGGTGCTCGCCTGGTCGAGGTCGACGAGCAGGCCGTCCGGCACGTTCAGCAGGCCCAGCTCGGCGGCGATCCCCATGTTGCGGACCATCGAGCGGCCGACGAACGCGATCCGGCGGCCGTGCCGGTGGGCGGCGTCCAGCACTTGCTGGACGCGGTGGACGTGGCTGGCGAAGCAGGCCACGATGACGCGCTGGTCGACCTTCCGGATGACGTCGTCGAGGACCGGGCCGATGTCGCGCTCGGGCATGACGAACCCGGGGACCTCGGCGTTGGTCGAGTCGACGCAGAACAGGTCGACGCCCTCGTCGCCGAGCCGGGAGAAGCCGGCCAGGTCGGTGAGGCGCCCGTCGAGCGGGAGCTGGTCGAGCTTGATGTCGCCGGTGTGCAGGACCACGCCGGCCGGGGTGCGGATCGCCACCGCCAGTGCGTCCGGGATGGAGTGGTTGACCGCGAAGAACTCGAGGTTGAACACGCCGACGTCGCGGCGCTCGCCCTCGCGGACCTGGATCAGGTTCGGCCGCTGCCGGTGCTCCTTGGCCTTGGCCGCGAGCAGGGCGTTGGTGAACTTCGAGCCGTAGATCGGCAGGTCCGGCCGCAGGCGCAGGAGGAACGGGACGGCACCGATGTGGTCTTCGTGCCCGTGGGTGAGCACCAGGCCTTCGATGTCGTCGAGGCGGTCCTCGATCGCGCGGAAGTCCGGGAGGATCAGGTCGACGCCGGGCTGGTCGTCCTCGGGGAAGAGCACCCCGCAGTCGACGATGAGCAGCCGGCCGCCGTACTCGAAGACGGTCATGTTGCGCCCGACTTCGCCGATGCCGCCCAGCGCGACGACGCGCAGGGCTCCTTCGGGCAGTGCGGGCGGGGCGTTGGTGGGGCCTGGGCCGACGAGAAGTGAGCTCACCGAGGCAGGGTCCCAACGCTGGTGTGCGAGGTCGGCGCGACGTAGGCCGCTCGCGAATCTGCTTGTGCCACCCGCTCACCATGCCAGTCCTGGGCCGCCGTGTCGCCCAGCGGCACGCCGCCCTGGGCAAGATCGGCAGCGATCAGGGCTGTCTGCTCGCTCGTCGGGGCGACGATCGGCAGCCGCGGGTCGCCGATGTCGAAGCCACGCAGCCGCAGCGCCGCCTTGCTGAACGCGACCCCGCCGACCCGCGACATCGCGCGTAGCACCGGCAGCATGCCGCGGTGGTTGGTGCGCGCGGTGGAGGTGTCGCCGTTCTCGTAGGCGTCGATCATCGCGCGGATCCGGCCCGCGACGACGTGACCGATCACACTCACCACGCCGACGCCGCCGACGGAGATCCACGGCAGGTTCAGGCCGTCGTCGCCGGAGTAGTAGGCGAGGTGGGTGTTGGCGATGACCTCGGACCCGGCGATGAGATCGCCCTTGGCGTCCTTGACCGCGACGATCCGGGGGTGCTCGGCCAGCCGCAGCAGCGTGTCGACCTCGATCGGCACGACCGAGCGCGGCGGGATGTCGTAGAGCAGCACGGGCAGCCCGGTGCTGTCGGCGACCGTGGTGAAGTGCGCGAACAGGCCGGCCTGGCTGGGCCGCGAGTAGTACGGCGTGACGACCAGCAGGCCGTGCGCCCCGGCTTCTTCAGCCTGCTTGGCCTGCTCGATGCTGTGTGCGGTGTTGTTGGTGCCCGCGCCCGCCACGACGGTCGCGCGGTCGCCGACGGCCTCGACCACGGCGCGGATCAGGTCCTGCTTCTCCGCGTCGCTCGTGGTCGGGCTCTCGCCGGTGGTGCCGTTGACCACGAGGCCGTCGTTCCCCAGCTCCACGAGGTGCTCGGCCAGCTCCTGCGCCCGCTTCAGGTCCAGCGCGCCCTCGGCGTCGAACGGGGTGGCCATCGCGGTGAGCACGCGCCCGAACGGCCGTCCGGGCGCTGCGGTAGGTGGGTTGGACATGGGAAGAAGGTACCCCGAGGGTCCGACGAAAACCGCGTCGACCTGGTCACCAGGAGGATTTCCCGGAGTCGGCCGTTCGTCGCGGAACTTCTACTTGACCTTGGTCACGATCGGGGCCGTGATCGGCCCGCCGTCGGCGCGGGCGAGCAGGCAGTAGAACTCGCGGGCGGGTTCCTCGTTCTTGACCGGCGTGGCTTCCCACTCGGCCTGGGTGGGGACGATGGCGCGGTAGGTGAGGTCCGGCCGCCGGGATTCGGGCACGATCGACGACCGGAACGCGGTCGCGCACGCCGCTTCGGCACTGGCCGTCACGGCGGGCAGGCTCGGATAGGCCGCGATCTTGGCGTCGTCGGAGCTCCAGTTCTCCACCGAGAGCAGGTTCCCGATCTCGTAGACCTCCAGGGTGTGGCTCTTGCTGCACTCGCTCGACTTGTTGTCATCGTCGCTGATGATCGAGCCGTCCTGCACCGTGGTGTTGAAGCACCGGAAGTAGCCGCCGATGTCGGTGCGCAGCTGCCCGCCGACGCCGTAGGTCATGGTCGGCTGCTTCTGCTTGTCCACCGCGGGCGTCTCGTAGGCCTTGCCCGCGAAGAACCCGCCGATCAAGGCCGCCACGACCAGCACGGCGGCCGCCGCGAGCCACAGCGCGCGGTGGGGCTTCTTCGCGGGCGGCTGCGGCGCGGGGGCGCCGAGCATCGCCGTGCCGTGGGGCGGGGTGGGCCGCATGCCCTGTGCCGTGGTCAGCAGGTTCTGGGCCTGGGCCGCGGTCAGCCGCGCGTCCGGGTTGGTGACGAGCAGGCCGAGGATGGCCGCCGCGATCGGGCCTTGGCCGCGGGTCAGGTACGGGATCTCGGTCATGATCGCGTGCAGCGTCGCGGCGGTGGTCGCGCGTTCGAACGGAATCGAGCCTTCGACGGCGAAGAACAGCGTCGCGCCGAGGGACCACAGGTCGGACGCCGGCGTCGCGTCCCGGCCCTCGACGCGCTCCGGCGCCATGAAGGCGGGCGAACCGACGATCATGCCGCTGGTGGTCAGCCGCGGGTCGTCGACGGCGTGGGCGATGCCGAAGTCGGTGAGCTTCACGCGGCCGTCCGGCGCGACGAGGATGTTCGCCGGCTTGACGTCCCGGTGCACGATCCCGGCCGTGTGCGCGGCCTGCAGCGCCGCGAGCACCCGCTCCCCCAGCCGGGCGGCCTGGGCGGCGGGCATCGGGCCGCGCTGCCGCACGAGGTCGGCGAGGCTGGGCGCTTCGACGAGCTCCATGACGATGAAGGTGGTCCCGCCGTCGGTGACGACGTCGTAGACGGTGACGATCGCGGGATCGTTGAGCCGCCCGCCGGTGCGCACCTCCCGCAGGGCGCGTTCGGAGAAGACGGCGGCCGACTCGGCGTCGGGCAGCCGCAGTTCCTTGACCGCGACCTGCCGCCCGATGACCTGGTCCCGCGCCCGCCACACGACGCCCATGCCGCCCCGGCCGAGTTCGCCGAGCAGAAGATAGCGGCCCGCGACGACCCGCTGACCAGGCGTGATGGGTGCCTGCGGCGGATAGGGTCGGGTCTGTTCGTCGGTCACGGTGCTCCTTTTGGCGGCGGTCGCGCAGATGCTAGTCGGACCGCCGCGGGGCGCCGCGGGTTCCGCGGAATTCGTGCCCGGACCGGCGTGCTTGCGGGTCGGCTCGCCGAGCCTAGGGATAATTGTCACAGCGACGAGGCAGTAAATAACCGCCACATCACTGGGACAGTTATCCCTAGGGAGCCGAAGGGTGGGGTCAGCGGTGGGTTTCGCCGCGGTAGGGCAGCCAGCGGTAGCCCGGGGCGAAGTCGCTGAACTCGGCGCGCTTGCCCGTCGCGGCCCAGATGTCCTCGGACACGACGAGACCGGGGAAGATCGTCAGGTCCGGCTCCGCCATGAGCTCGTCGCAACTGCGGAACCCGCCGGTCTCGACGCCGGCGAGCGCGTAGCGGTACACCGGCGGCGCGGTCCGCAGCAGCCAGTAGAGCCGGCGCCCGGCCGCAGTCATGGCCGTTGCGTCCTCGGGCGAGCCGATTCCGGACCGGCTGAGACCTTCCGGGGTCACCCCGCACCACCAGCCGGGGCCGTCGGAGAAGACCCGCACCGGCCAGCCGTCGAAGTGCCGGGCGAGGTCGCGGGCGTGGGTCTCGCGCTCCCCGCATTCGGCGTTGAGGGCGAAGATCCAGGCCATGGCCGCGTGTCCCCGTTCCTTGGGTCAACCGGTGACCGTGAGGTAGATGAGCACCAGGTTGAGAGCGATGATGATCGCCGCGATCACCGAGGCCGCCACCGTCGTCGAACGGCGGTTCACGTCCTCCCCCATCAGATCACGGTCGGCCGTCAAGCGGATCAACGGCACCAGCGCGAACGGGATCCCGAACGACAGCACCACCTGGGAAACGACCAGCGCCGCACTGGGATCGGCGCCCAGGGCGAGCACCACGATCGCCGGGGTCAGGGTCACCAGGCGGCGCAGGACCAGCGGAATCCGCTTGTGCAGCAACCCCTGCATGATCATCGCGCCCGCGTACGCGCCCACCGACGTCGACGCCAGGCCCGAGGCCAGCAGGCCGATCGCGAACAGCAGCGCGACGCCCGGGCCGAGCGCCGCGGCGACCGCGCCGTGCGCGCCCTCGATGCTGTCCACGCCCTCCTGGCCCTGGAGGTTCGTCGCGGCCAGCAGCAGCATGCCGAGGTTCACCGCGCCCGCCAGGAGCATGGCGAAGCCGACGTCGACCCGGGTCGCGCGCAGCAGGCGGTGCCGCCGGACGCCGTCGGGACGACCGTGGCGGTCGCGGACCAGGCCCGAGTGCAGGTAGACGGCGTGGGGCATCACCGTCGCGCCGAGCATGGCCGCCGCGATCAGGACGCTGCCCGAGCCGTCGAACTTCGGGATCAGGCCCCCCACCGTCGCCGCGGCCGACGGCGGCTCGACGAACAGGCTCGCCAGGAAGCCGACGGCGATCACCACCAGCAGGCCGGTGACGACCCGCTCGAACGTGCGCTGGCCGCCGCGGTCCTGGACCGCCAGCAGGGTGAGCGACACCGCGCCGGTGATCAAGCCGCCCACGATGAGCGGCAGGTCGAACAGCAGGTTGAGGGCGATCGCGCCGCCGACCACCTCGGCCAGGTCGGTGGCGACGGCGACGATCTCCGCCTGCGCCCAGTAGGCCAGCCGCGCGGGCCGGGACAGCCGGGCGCGCAGGGCCTCGGGCAGTGACCGCCCGCTGACCAGCCCGAGCTTCGCCGAGAGGTACTGCACCAGCACGGCCATCAGGTTCGCCGCGACGATCACCCAGACCAGCAGGTAGCCGTAGCGGGCACCGGCACTGATGTTGGAGGCGACGTTCCCCGGGTCGACGTAGGCGATGGCGGCGACGAACGCCGGGCCCAGCAGGGCCGACCCGGTGCGCAGGCGGGTCACCAGTCTCGGCCGGACAGCCTCGGTCACAGCCATGACGCCCACCTCTCGAAAACCGGATGTCGGGGACCCTAAACCGAAGTTTAGGAGCTCCGAACTTTGTTTTTCAAGGGTGACGGCTCCCACCCTCGACCCCGGATACCCGGTTCGACGGCGGTGAAAAGTGCGAAAAGTCAGGCGACCTCGTGGCCGGACTCGCGCAGGGCGGCGACCGCGTGGTCGAGGTCGCCGGCGCGGACCAGGATGTGGTCGGTGTCGAACGTCGAAAGGGAGAACAGCGCGACCCCGGCCGCGGCCAGCTCCGAGGCCAGCGCGGCGATGATGCCGGTGAGCGTGAACTCCAGCGGGCCGCGGACCGACAGCAGCCGCCAGCCGTCCTCGGCCGCCGTGGCCCCGCCCGGCTCGCGGCCGGCCGGGCAGATCACCGACAGTTCCTCGGGCGTCCGCGTCACCGAAACCAGGCCGTCGCCCGGCTCGAGGAGCTCGGCGGGCACCGCGGCGTCCGCGGGCAGCCGCACGACGGCGTACTCGCCGGGCCGGACATCGATTGCGAGTCGCTTCATCAGGCTTCCAGCACCTTCGGGCTCGTGGCGATTTCGGTGCCGTCCGGCAACGTCGAGATGGTGAAGTCCGCGAACACGTTCGGCGCGGCCTTCTGCAGCTCCCGCAGGCACTCCACGGCCAGCTCGCGGATCTCCACGTCGGCGTGCTCGGTGGCGCGCATGGCGACGAAGTGCCGCCACGCCCGGTAGTTCCCGGTGACGACGATGCGGGTCTCGGTCGCGTTCGGCAGCACGGCGCGGGCGGCCTGGCGGGCCTGCTTGCGGCGCAGGGTCGCGCTCGGGACGTCGGCGAACTTCTCCTCGAGCCCGGCCAGCAGCTCGGTGTAGGCCTCGACGCTCGCCCGGGTCGCGGCGACGAACTTCTCGTGCAGCACGGGGTCGTTCGCGATGATCTCCGGCTCGACGAACTCGGCGTCGCGTTCCGGGACGTACCGCTGCGAGAGCTGGGAGTAGGAGAAGTGCCGGTGCCGGATCAGCTCGTGGGTCAGCGACCGGGAGATGCCGGTGATGTAGAAGGTCACCGAACCGTGCTCCAGCACCGAAAGGTGCCCGACGTCGATGATGTGCTCGAGGTAGCCGGCGTTCGTCGCGGTGGCCGGGTTCGGCTTCTTCCACGACTGGTAGCAGGCGCGGCCGGCGAACTCGGCGAGCGCTTCACCGCCGTCCGCGTCGGTCGACCACGGCACGTCCCCGGGCGGGAAGAACTCGGTCTTCGCGATCAGCTGCACTCTGGGTGACACGGTTCCGGTCACTCGGCACTCCTTCTCCCGGCTCCCGCGCAGCCTAACCGCGTGAGGGCGATCACTTCCGGGGGACACGTGACACCACGCCGACCTTGACTGACATCACGGATGACGTCATAGTGATGTCATGGACCTGACGCCGTACATCGCCAACCTTCGCGAGGACCTCGCGAACACGGCTGCCGCCGGGGACGAGCACACCCGGCGGGCGGCCGCGCTGCTGTCCTCCGCGCTCGAGCCCGCCGTCCGCCTGACCCTGATGAACGCCCTCGCCGACCTCGCCGCCGAGGTCACGGCCGCGCTGCCGGGCCAGGTGGTGGACGTCCGGCTCGACGGCCGCGACGTCCGGGTGGTCGTCACCGGTGACGCCGAGGAGACGACGTCACGGGCGACACCACGTGACACCACACCGCCGCCGCCGATCGACGGCGGTGACATCAGCCGGATCACCCTCCGGCTGGTCGAGCAGATCAAGGGCCAGGCCGAACGGGCCGCCGCCGCGCAGGGCATCTCGCTGAACACCTTCGTTTCGCAGGCGGTCCAGGGCGCACTGGGCCACGGCGCGCTCGGCGGGGGCGGGAGCCACAAGCACCACGGCAAGGGCGGCGGGAGCGGATCGCACCTGCACGGCTGGGTCGAAGGCTGAGGGGACGAGACGATGAGCGAAGAACAGACCACACCGGCCGAAGAGCCGAACGACGAACTGGTCCGGGTCGACGAGTTCGAGACCGACGTCCCGCTGGAGCTCGACCTCAGCGTCACGATCGGCCGCGTCGAGGTCGTCCTCGAGGGCGACTCCGGTGCGCGCGTCGAGCTGCGGCACGACCAGGGCGAGCAGCAGCCGTGGGTGGCGGGGGTCAACAGCCTGCTGTCCTGGGTCGGCGAGCGCTTCGGCGACCAGCTGGGCGTCGACCCGAGTGCCTCCCCCGCCGAGGCGGTGCGGCAGAGCCGGATCGAGAAGCTGGGCAACCGCCTGGTCGTGAGCGCCCCGAAGGCCTGGCAGCTGCGCAACGTCGCCCTCGCGGTGAAGGTGCACGCGCCGGCGGGCTCGCACGTCGAGGTGCGGGCGGGCGCGGCGGACGTCACCGTGACCGGCTCGGCCGGCCGCGTCGACTTGCTGACCGGCTCCGGCGAGGTGAAGCTCGACCGCGCCGACGGCTCGGCCACGATCCGCACCGGCAGCGGCGCGGTCAAGCTCGGCCCGACGCTCGGCGGGCTGCAGCTGCGCAGCGGCAGCGGGCACGTCGAGGCGTCGTCGATCAGCGGGTCGGCGACGCTGGCCACCGGCACCGGTGACGTCTGGCTCGGCGCGGTCTCCGGCGAGGTGATGGCCCGCACGGGCAGCGGCGACCTGTCGGTGGCCGACGCCGCGTCGGGCACGCTCGACCTGATCACCGGCTCCGGCGAGGTTCGCGTCGGCATCCGCGGCGGCACGTCCGCCGAGGTCGACCTGACCTCCAGCGGCGGCCGCGTGTCCAGCGAACTGGACGTGGCCGACACCGCCCCCGAGGGTGGCGTGAAGCTGAAGGTCCGCGCCCGCACGGGCACCGGCAACGCCGTGGTGACGCGCGCGGCGGGCTGAAACAACCGGGCCTCGGGCCCGGGCCGGGGGCTCCGGCACCCGGAGCCCCGAAGAACGGGCTGAGTAAAAGGGGGAGAACGGGCCGTTCCCGGTAGGGGTGCCGGGGACGGCCCGTTCGCGCGAAATACCGGAGAAAGCGCGGGTCTTATTCCGCCCGCACTCGTTCCAGCGCCGGACGCACGTCCTCTTCCAGGATCGACCCGAGGTAGACCGCCGCCACCCGCTGCTGCTTGTCGACGATGAGCGAAACCGGGATACCCGCCAGCGGGATGCCGCGCAACTGCAGGGCGACCCGGCCGGACGGATCGAAGATCGACGGGTAGCCGACGCCGAAGTTGCTGATGAAGTCGGCCGCGTACTGGCGGTTGTCGCGGACGTTGATGCCCAGGACTTCGATGCCCTCGCTCCTGCCCGCGTCCGCGATGGCCTTCAGGGTGTGCGTTTCCGCGCGGCACGGCCCGCACCACGCACCCCAGAGGTTGAGCAGGACGACCTTCCCGGCGTGGTCGGACAGGGACACCGTCTCACCGGGGTTCACCACGTTCGGCCCCGACAGCTCGGCGGCCTTCTTGCGTTGCTCGAGCGGGTAGAAGATCTGCGTCTGCCCACCTGGCGAATCGAACTCGAAGGTGTTCTCCTGTGCCACGGCATCCTTGCCCGTGGCACACGAACTCGCCAGCACGAGCAGGGCGACCGCCGGCACCACCGAGCGGAGCAGGGTCCGGGCCCTTTCGGAGTTCATCTCAGCGGACCAGTTTCGCCAGTGGCGCAGCGAGGTCGCCCCGCTCTCCCACCGCCACGCCGGACAGCCCCAGCCACTCCGCCATGTGCTTCAGCTCCGCGGCCAGCTCCGGCAGCACCCGCGCCACATCCACGCCCTCCTCGGCGAACGCCCCCTGGACCCGCAGCACTCCCGCCGCGCGGTCGGACTTGAGGTCGACCCGCGCGACCAAAGAACCGTCGAGCAGGAACGGGAACACGTAATACCCGTACACCCGCTTCGGCTCCGGGACGTAGATCTCGATCCGGTAGTGGAACCCGAACAACCGCTCGGTGCGGGCCCGCTCCCAGATCAGCGGGTCGAACGGGCACAGCAGCGCCCGGCCCGTCACCGCCCGTGGGGTCCGGGCCGACGTGTGCCGGTAGGCCGGCTGCTTCCAGCCGCGGACCGCGACCGGCTCCAGCTCCCCTGCCTCCACCAGCTCCGCCACCGCCTGGCGGGCCGGGGCCGGGCCGAGGCGGTAGTAGTCGCGCAGGTCCGTCTCCGTCGCCACGCCCAGCGCTCGCGCCGACCGCGAGATCAACCCCCGCGCGCCCTCCTCCGCCGACACGGACCGGGACAGGATCTCCGGCGGGACCACCCGCTCGGTCAGGTCGTAGAGTCGCTCGAAGGAGCGCCGCGTGCCCGTGGTCAGCTGGCCGATGCCGAACAGGTACTCGCAGACGCGCTTGACCTCCGACCGCTCCCACCACGAGCCCGGCCCGCGGCGCTGGGCGTCGGCCTCCACCGCGCGCTCGATGCCGCCCGCGCCGATCGGGCCCAGCTCCTTGACCACCGACAGAATCTCGTCAACCAGGCCCGGGGACTTCTCGATCAGCGACCCGTAGTGCCGCCACCAGCCGTCGCGCTTGGCGCCCGAGCGGATCAGCGGCCAGTCCTCGATCGGCAGCAGGCTCGCCTCGTGCGCCCACGTCTCCACCAGCAGGCGTGGCTGACGGGCCGAGTGCTTCCACGCCGCCGCGTCCAGCAGAGCCGGGTCGTACGCGCCCAGCCGCGCGAACACCGGCATGTAGTGGGCCCGGACCGCCACGTTCACCGAGTCCAGCTGCAGCAACTGGACCCGCGACAACACCCGTTTCAGGTGCTGCCGCGAAGGCAGGCCGGACGGACGCGGGTCGGTGAAGCCCTGTGCGGCCAGGAACGTCTTCCGGGCCGTCGAGACGCTGATCGTTTGCATGGTGAGGTCATGGTGCCACCCACCACCGACAAAAACCGGGCCCCCAGTCCATCCATGCCCCCACCACCGCCCTCAACGGAGGAGCTGCGCTCCGCTGTACTAATTTCAGGCCCATGAGCGACGCCGCCGTCCGTCCCGCCGATCTGTCCGACGCCGCGGAGATCGCCCGCATCCAGCGCGAAACCTGGCACGCCGCCTACGAGGACCTGCTCGGCAAGCAAGCCCTCGCGCAACTGGACGCCACCGACCTCGCCGGCACCTGGACCGAAACGATCGACTACCCCGGCAGCCTCGTCTACGTCGCCACCGAGGGCGAGTTCACCGTCGGCTTCTGCGTCGCCGGCCGCGCGCCCGAAGACGAGGTCGCCCAGGCCGACGGGAGCCTGCCCGAGGACGCGGACACGACCGGGCTGATCGCCACCCTGCTCGTCGAGCCGCGGTGGGGCCGCCGGGGCCACGCCGGACGGCTACTCGCGACGGCCGCCGCGGGCCTGCGGGCCGACGGTGCCTCCCGCGGCATCGCCTGGGTCGCCCAGGGCGACCACGCCACCCTCGGCTTCTACCGCCGGGCCGGCTGGAACCCCGACGGCACCGTCCGCACCCTCGACACCGGCGACCGCATGGTCCGCGAGGTCCGCCTCACCGGCACCCTCGACCTCACCCTGAGCTGAGTCCCGGAAGATCACCCACCGCATCACGGCGTACATGAACACGCCCTCGCACGCACCCGCGACCAGCCGCGAGACGTGGTATTCGACGCCCAGCGCCGTCAGCCCCGCGCCCACACCCAGCAGAAATGCCGCGTAATTGACAGCGATCGCCACGATGTAAAGCCCGAGCTGGATTCCGACGGCGGCGTGGGAATGGAAGTTGAACGTCCGGTTCAGCGCGAAGCTCAGCCCGAACGCGCAGACGTAAGCCAGCGTGATCGCCAGCCACACCGGCCAGCCGAGCACGCCGTGGAAGACGGTGAGCAGCCCGAGGTCGACGCCGAAGGTGAACCCGTTGATCAGGCAGAACCCGAGAAACGTCGGCGCCACGATCCGCGACAGACCCAGTGGCAGGAAGCGCACGACGGTCCGGCAGAGGGCGCCGAATCGGTCAGCGGGCGTACGGGGTCGGTCGGCGGCCACCCCGTCAGTGTTCCGGCGGGAGGTGACCGGAAGCCGTCCGGCAGGTGATCTTCTGGTGCGGACCACCCGCCGAAGACGGGGGCTAACCCCCGTGCGCGGTGATTTCGAACTGATAACTTGGAAGAACGCGAGCGATATTCAGGAGGTGACACGATGAGCTGGATCCTGCTGACGCTGGGCGTCGCGTTCGGTTCGGCCATCGTGCCGCTGATCAACGCCGAGGTGTTCCTGCTGGGCTTGTGCGCGAGCCAGCCGGGGCTGCACTGGCTGTGGCTCGGGGCGGCGGTGGCCGTCGGGCAGATCGCCGGGAAGACGCTGTACTACCTGGCCGCGCGCGGGACGATCAAGCTGCCGAAGCCGCTGCACGACCGGCTGCACCGCGAGCGCCCGCTGACACCCCGGCGCGTGCGCTGGCAGCTGCGGACGAAGCGGGTGCGCGGATGGGTCGACCGGCTGCGCGAGCGGTGCCACCGGCACCCGCACTGGATGGCCGGGACGTACGGGGTGAGCTCCCTGGTGGGGTTGCCCCCGTTCATGGCGACGAGCGTGCTCGCGGGGCTGGTGCGGATGCGCCTGGCGACGTTCTTGACGACGGGTCTCGCCGGAAGGTGGATCCGCTTCAGTTTGATAGCGGCTTCACCTGCGGTCTTCGCGGGCTGGCTCCACCACTGAGATCAGCGCGGACCAAGCGGCGCGCGAGACGGTGAGCTGGCCCAGGTGACGGGCTTTGGTGTCCCGCACCCCGACGGTTTCGGCGAGGAAAACCTCGACGCATTCCGTGTGTGTGGTGTAGCTCGACTTCCGCCACGTGAGCACGATGCCTCCGACCTTATCGCGCCGCCTCCCGAAGCAGGTCCCGCGAGGCGTCTTCGGTCAATGCCTTGTCCTGCAAGAGCTTAACGAGCTTCTGATACCTGACGGTAGCCTCCAACTCGTTGACGAAGGCGCAGGCATGATGATGCTCGATGAACACGATCGACGGCTCACTTGGAAAGTCGAATAAGGCGAACATGCCATTCTTGCCCGGGTGATACTCCACGTCGGCAGGCACGATACGCACTGAAATGTTAGATGTAACAGCTAACCGGAGCAGGTGGTCGATCTGGTCCGACATGATGTCCGCATCGCCGACCACCTCGCGGATCGCCATTTCGGAGATGATGGCATTGAGCCGGACCGGCTCGTAACCGGACAAGATCCGCTGCCGTTTCAGGCGAGCCACCAGCCGCGCATCGACATCCTCAGCCTTGATATCGGAAGCGGAGAGCAAGACGCGCGCGTAGTCGGGGGTCTGCAGCAAGCCAGGAATGATCAGCGGGGACCAGTTGGTGATCAGGCTGGCCGTCCGCTCGCACTGCATCACCGCCGTGAGCGCGGCGGGCAGGTCGGACGGGTTGGAGTCTAGCCAGTTCAGCTCCCTCGCGTGCCGCACCAAGTCCAGGATCCGGCTCGTCACCACCCGATCCACCCGCAGATACCCGAGAATCCGGGCCACCTCCTCGATCGGCGGCACCCGGATCCCCAGCTCCCACTGCGACAGCAACCGCGGATCCACTTCCAGGGCCCGGGCCAGCTCGCGCAACCCGAACTTCCGCGCTTCACGCACCTCACGCAGCGACGCGGACAACGCCCGGCAACCCGGAGAAGACGAAGTCGGTTTCATGCGGCCGATAGTACGAACCGCGCTCATTTCCCGAATGAACGACAACTGTCAGCGAATTGCCACACCCCGGTTCCCAGGACCGCGACCGGGAAAGCCCACCCGCCGATCGGCTCCGCCGGCACCGCCACCAGAAAACAAAACGCCGAAAACCCACCGAGCCCGCGCAGCACTCCGCGCGTGGTCGCCGCGGCCGCCGCCGGACCGGCTTGCGCCAGCGCGAACACGGCCACCACGCTCGTCCCGGTCGGGAAGGGCGCCAGCACGCCCGTCAGGTCCGGGCCGAGGCGTCCGGCCGCGGCCGTCAGGGCCGGCACGAGCGCGGCCGTCGCCACCACGCGGGCGGGCAGGTCCCACCACGGCAGCCGCACCGGCCCTGCTTCCCCCGGCTCCGGCAGGAACCGGATGCCCGCCCAGGCCGCCGCCCACGCCAGCCCGAGCGCCACCCACACCGGCACCGGCGCGAAGGACAGGGCCAAATCCAGCGCCAGGCAGACGAGCCAGCCGACCACCAGTGCGCCCACCCAGCCGCGGGCCCGGGACACCCGCGCGAACACCACGGCGAACGCGGCCAGCGACACCAGCCCCAGCAGCGACGCCGTCGCCGCCCGGGCGACGAACGCCGGGCCGTGCTCCAGGTAGGTGATCAGCAGGATCGGCCCGGCGACGACCGGCAGCGTTCTCTTTGGAGTGGGCTCCCAGCAGGCCGGTCAGGCCCGGCCCCCAGCGCCGTCCGGCCAGCGACGAGCCGACCACCAGCAGCGGAGCCAGCACAAGCTTCAGCAGCAACGTCACTGCGTCCAGCCTGCCAGAGCAGGGCACCTTCACGTGAAAGTGCCCTGTCATCGGTCGGCGGCCTCCAGCTCGACGGCCTTCTTCATCGTCTCGCGGGCTCGGCGCCGGTCGCCGGCGATGTCGTAGGCGTACGCGAGCTTGTACCAGACCCGCCAGTTCCCCTGGTCGGCCTCGACCTCCGCGCGGCGCTGCTCGAACCACGCGTCGGCCGCTTCGCGATCGACGCGGCCCGAGGGGCGGCGCGGGAGGTCCGAGACGTCCGGGAGCGCGCCCTCGGCGTCCAGGCGGCGGGACAGGCGCTGGATCTGCAGGCCGTTGCGCCAGGTCACCACCACGACCCAGATGCCCAGCACCGGCAGCAGCAGGACGCCCGCACCCAGCGCGATCCCGGCCCCCGTGCCTGTCTTGAACAGGGCGAACGCCCGGTCCGCCAGCAGGAACAGGTAGACGATCAGCGCCGCCGTCAGCAGCAGCGCCACATTGCGGGCCTTCACAGGTCGAGGACGTTTTCCAGGCCGACCGTCAGGCCGGGGCGCTTCAGCACCTCGCGCACGCCGAGCAGCACGCCCGGCATGAAGGACGTCCGGTCGAGGGAGTCGTGGCGGATCGTCAGGGTCTCCCCCTCGCCGCCGAACAGGATCTCCTCGTGCGCGACCAGGCCCGGCAGGCGGACCGAGTGCACGCGGACCTCCTCGACCGTCGCTCCACGGGCGCCGTCCAGTTCGGACGTCGTCGCGTCCGGACCCGGCGTCACGCCCGCTTCCGCGCGCGCGGCCGCGATCATCCGGGCGGTGTGCGCGGCGGTGCCCGAAGGCGCGTCGGCCTTGCGGTTGTGGTGCAGCTCGATGATCTCCGCCGAGGCGTAGAACTTCGCCGCCTGGGCCGCGAACCGCATCGCGAGAACCGCGCCAAGGGCGAAGTTCGGCGCGATCAGCACGCCCAGCTCCGGCTTCGGCTCCAGCAGCGCACGCAACGACGCCAGCCGATCCTCGCTGAAGCCGGTGGTGCCGACGACCGCGTGGATGTCGTGCTCGACCAGGTACTCCAGGTTGCCCATGACCGCGTCGGGGTGGGTGAAGTCGACGACCACCTGGGCGTCGGCGAGCGCCGCGAAGTCGTCGCCCGCGTCCAGCGCCGCCACGAGCTTCAGGTCCGACGCGCCCTCGACGGCGTTCACCACCGTCGCGCCCATCCGGCCGCGCGCACCGAGCACACCGACGTTGATGGTCATGAAGCGATCACCTCGTGCAGGTCGTCAGGAAGTTCGTCGGCGTGAGCGTACGGGCCGACGACCGCCGCCGCGGAGACGCCACCGGGCCTGGCGAACAAAGTGCGAGCGAGCGCACACACGTCGTCCGCGGTGACCGCGTCGATGCGGGCGATCGTGTCGTCGACGCCCAGGTAGCGGCCGTAGTTGAGCTCGTTCTTGCCGATCCGCGACATCCGCGACGACGTGTCCTCCAGGCCCAGCACCAGCCCGCCGCGCAGCTGGCCCTTGGCGCGGGCCACCTCGGCGTCGGTGAGGCCGTCGACGCCGACCTTGTCGAGCACCTCGCGGATGACGCCGGCAACGTCGCCGAGCTTCTCCGGCTGGCAACCCGCGTACACGGCCATGTGCCCGGTGTCGGCGTAGCTCGCGACCGACGAGTACACCTGGTACGCCAGCCCGCGCTGCTCCCGGATCTCCTGGAACAGCCGCGAGCTCATCCCGCCGCCGAGGGCCGCGTTGAGCACCGACAGCGCGAAGCGGCGGTCGTCGTGGCGGGACAGCGACCGCAGGCCGAGCATGACGTGCGCCTGCTCGGTGTCGTCGGTGTGCAGGGCCAGCTTCGGCGGGGTCTTGATCCGGGCGCGGCCCTCGCGGGGCGCGATCGGCGTCGCGGTGCCGGCCAGACGCTCGCCGAGCGCCTTGCGGACCAGCCGCAGCACCTGGCTGTGGTCGATGTTCCCGGCCACCGACAGGACCATCCGCGGCAGCGTGTAGCGGCGCTTGTAGAAGTTCCGCAGCGCGGCCGGGGACATCTCGATGATCGACTTCTCGGTGCCGAGCACCGGGCGGCCGAGGGGGTGGTCGCCGAGGATGGCCGTCACGAACGTCTCGTGCAGGAGGTCCTCGGGGTCGTCGTCGCGCATCGAAATCTCTTCGAGGACGACGCTGCGTTCCATGTCCATGTCGCGGTCGGTGCACAGCGCGTCGAAGACGACGTCGGTGACCAGGTCCACGGCGAGCGGGAGGTCGGCGTCGAGCACCTGCGCGTAGTAGCAGGTGTGTTCCTTGGCCGTGAAGGCGTTGAACTCGCCGCCGACCGCGTCGATCTCCTCGGCGATCTGCGTGGCGTCGCGGTGTTTCGTGCCCTTGAACAGCAGGTGCTCGAGGTAGTGCGCGGCACCGGCGACGGCGGCCGGCTCGTCGCGGGAGCCGATGCCGACCCACAGCCCGACCGTGGCCGAGCGCGACGCGGGGACGTGCTCGGTGATCACGCGCAGGCCGCCCGGCAGGACGCTGCGCTTGACGACCGCACCGTCCGAAGTGGACTCCAGCGTGCGGGTGGTGCCGACGGGCTGCTCGTGCCCGGAAACCTGCCGTGCCATGGGTTCCTTACTCAATTTGCCGTGAAGGCCACCTCGGGACATCCCGAGGTGGCCTTCACGAACCAGAAACGAGCTGTCTTACTTGGCGTCGGCCTTGTCGGCGTCGGCCGGCTGCTCGCCGCCCTCGGCGGGCTTGGCGGCCTCGTCGTCCTTGACCACGATCAGGCTGATCTTGCCGCGGTTGTCGATGTCGGCGATCTCGACGCGGAGCTTGTCGCCCACGTTGACCACGTCCTCGACCTTGGCGATCCGCTTGCCGTTGCCCAGCTTCGAGATGTGCACCAGGCCGTCCTTGCCCGGCAGCAGCGAGACGAACGCGCCGAACGCGGCCGTCTTCACCACGGTGCCGAGGAAGCGCTCGCCGACCTTGGGCAGCTGCGGGTTGGCGATGGCGTTGATCTTGTCGATCGCCGCCTCCGCCGACGGGCCGTCGGCCGCGCCCACGTAGATCGTGCCGTCGTCCTCGATGGAGATGTCGGCGCCGGTCTCCTCGGTGATCGAGTTGATCATCTTGCCCTTCGGGCCGATGACCTCGCCGATCTTGTCGACCGGGATCTTCACGGAGGTGACGCGCGGCGCGAACGGGCTCATCTCGTCCGGGCCGTCGATCGCCTCGGCGATGACCTCGAGGATGGTGCTGCGGGCGTCCTTCGCCTGCTTCAGCGCGGCCGCGAGGACCTCCGACGGGATGCCGTCGAGCTTCGTGTCGAGCTGCAGCGCGGTGATGATGTCCTTGGTGCCGGCGACCTTGAAGTCCATGTCGCCCAGGGCGTCCTCGGCGCCGAGGATGTCGGTGAGCGCCACGTACCGCGTCTCGCCGTCGACCTCGTCGGAGACCAGGCCCATCGCGATGCCCGCGACCGGCGCCTTCAGCGGCACACCGGCGTTGTACAGCGCCATGGTGGACGCGCAGACCGAGCCCATCGACGTCGAGCCGTTGGAGCCCAGCGCCTCGGAGACCTGGCGGATCGCGTACGGGAACTCGTCGCGCTTCGGCAGCACCGGGACCAGGGCGCGCTCGGCGAGCATGCCGTGGCCGATTTCGCGGCGCTTCGGCGAACCGACGCGGCCGGTCTCACCGGTGGAGAAGGGCGGGAAGTTGTAGTGGTGCAGGTAGCGCTTCGTCGTCTCCGGGGAGAGCGAGTCGATCTGCTGCTCCATGCGCAGCATGTTCAGCGTGGTGACGCCCAGGATCTGGGTTTCGCCGCGCTCGAACAGCGCCGAACCGTGCGCCCGCGGGATCACGGCGACCTCGGCCGAGAGCGACCGGATGTCGGTGAGGCCACGGCCGTCCATGCGGATCTTCTCCGTGAGGACGCGCTGGCGCATGATCTTCTTCGTCAGGGCCTTGAACGCCCCGCCGATCTCCTTGTCACGGCCTTCGAAGGCTTCGCCCTCGCCCAGGCCGATCTTCTCGATCACGGCGGCCTTGACCTCGTCGGTCGCGGCGTCGCGGTCCTGCTTGCCGGCGATCTGCAGCGCGCGGGCCAGGTCGTCGGTCGCGATGGCGGCGACGGCCTCGTAGACGTCCGGCTGGTAGGCCGGGTAGACCGGGAACTCGCCGGTCGGCTTGGCGGCGTCGGCGGCCAGGCGCTGCTGCGCCTCGCACAGGACCTTGATGAACGGCTTGGCGGCCTCGAGGCCCTCGGCGACCGAGGTCTCGTCGGGCGCCTTGCCGCCGGCGGCGATCAGGTCGAGCGTGTGCTCGGTGCCCTCGGCCTCGACCATCATGATGGCGACGTCGTCACCGACGATGCGGCCCGCGACGACCATGTTGAAGGTCGCCTTCTCCAGCTGGGTCCACGTCGGGAACGCGACCCACTGGTCCTCGATCAGGGCGACGCGCACGCCGCCGACCGGGCCGGAGAACGGCAGGCCGGCGATCTGGGTCGACGCCGAGGCGGCGTTGATGGCCAGCACGTCGTACGGGTCGTCCGGGTTGAGGCTCTGGACGGTGATGACGACCTGGATCTCGTTGCGGAGACCGTCGGCGAACGACGGGCGCAGCGGGCGGTCGATCAGGCGGGCGGTGAGGATCGCGTCGGTCGACGGGCGGCCCTCTCGGCGGAAGAACGCGCCCGGGATGCGGCCCGCGGCGTACATGCGCTCTTCGACGTCGACGGTCAGCGGGAAGAAGTCGAAGTGCTCCTTCGGGTGCTTCGACGCGGTCGTCGCCGAGAGCAGCATGGTCTCTTCGTCGAGGTACGCGACCACGGCGCCGGCGGCCTGGCGGGCCAGCCGGCCGGTCTCGAAGCGGACGGTGCGGGTGCCGAACCGGCCGTTGTCGATGACGGCTTCGGTCTCGTGCACGGTGACTCCGGTGGAGTCGGTCATAGATTGTTCTCCTCTTTGGTTCCTTCGTACGACGCGAGTCTCCCACCCTGGGACCCGTTTCGCCTGAGGACGCTCGAGGAATGAGGCCGGTCTTCGATCGAAGCCCCCGGGACGCTTCCCGGAAGCCACTACCGAGGACCGGCGGACGGACCCTCGTGCGCGCTCGCGCCGTGTTCTGTGGCGAGGGGGAGCGACCTCGTGGTCACTCCCCCTCGGGTAAAGCTATCGGCGCAGGCCGAGGCGCTGGATCAGCGCACGGTAACGCTCGATGTCCACCTTCATCACGTAGTTCAGGAGCCGGCGGCGACGGCCGACCAGCAGCAGGAGCCCGCGACGCGAGTGGTGGTCGTGCTTGTGAGCCTTGAGGTGCTCGGTGAGGCCGACGATGCGCTTGGTGAGCAGCGCCACCTGGGCCTCGGGGGATCCGGTGTCCGAGTCGTGCACGCCGTACTCGGCCAGGATCGACTTCTTCTCTTCGGTGGACAGCGCCACTTGTGTTGCTCCTCGAAATAATCAGTGCCGTGCGGCCCCGGACGCCGGATGCACGCCGGGAAGACGGTCACGGCCGCCACGGACTGCAGCCGGACCCGGTCGTTGAGGTTACCAGCCCGCTGAACTGCCTGTTCAGCCGCGGTCCAGCTCGAAGGCGCGGGCCACGGAGTACCGGTGACCGCCCCGCTCGCGCTCGCTGGTCATCAGCACCACTTCGGTAGCCCGCCAGCTCCGGCTGGTGAAGCTCTCGAGGCTCTTGGTCCAACGCGCGGCGAGCCCCGGTTCTTCCCGGGGGAACCGCGCGAGCGTCAGATGCGCCCGGTATGGCCTCGGTTCGGCGTCGGCGCCCGCGGCGTTCGCGAGCGGTGTCAGCTCCGGTCCGACGGCAGTCAACCACAGCACCCCGGGGAACGTCGCGGCCTTTTCCAGCCGGACGTCGACACCCCCGCGCCCGGCCAGCCGCTCGCCCAGCCAGGCGGCGCGGGTTCCGACGTCGTCCGGCCCGTAGTAGGCGAGGGTGATGTGCCAGCGCTCCGGCGGTTCCCAGCGAAGGCCTTCCCCCGGGTCGCCCAGGGCCGCGGTGATCTCTTCGACGACGTCCTCCGGCGGGAGCAGCGCGCTGAACAGGACCGGCATCAGGCGCTGTTGCCCGCCCGGCGCAGCAGGTCGGCGATGGCCGGGAAGTCGTCGTCGAGGCGCTTGGCGGCCTCGCCCAGGTCCTCGTCCTCGGCCAGGTCGCGCAGGTAGGCGAGGACTTTCTGGTCTTCGTTGACCACCGGGATGTTGTCGCGGCCGACGGTGGGGCGGGAGTCGCGGACGTCCTCCATCGCGGCCAGCATCGCGTCGCGGTTGCCGGCGGCGACCTCGGGCACCAGGATCTTGCGCTCGAGCATGATCATCCTGGCCAGCACGACCGGGTTGCCGATCTTCGCGCGGCGCCCGCTCATCACCTGGCTGAGCATCGGGGCGCTGATGCCGAGGACCTCGGCCAGGAACGCCTGCGAAACGTCGAACGCGACGACGAGCCGGCGCACGCGGTCACCGAGCGGCTCCCCGTACCACTCGCGCTGCAACGCGATGTTCCGCTGGACGATCTTGTGGTCCTCCACCAGCTCCCCTTTTTTTTTCGCGCACACCGTCCGTGAGCATCTTGCCATCGCTGCCCGGTTCGTGGACGCGGAATCCCCTATTCGTCCCCGGTCAGGGCGTCCGGGGGCAGTTCGAGTGCCTTCCTGGTCTTCACCACGTCGTCGTCGATCTGCGCGACCAGCCCGGCCGAGTCGGCGAACCGCACCTGGTCCCGCAGCCGCGTGACGAAGTCGATGGCCACGTGCTGGCCGTAGAAGTCCTCGTCGACGTCGAGGACGAAGGCCTCCACGGTCCGCTCGCGCCCGGAGAACGTCGGGTTGGTGCCCACCGAGACCGCCGCGCGCAGGCGGCGCTGGGGGTCGGCCGAACGGGTGAACCACGCGCTGTAGACACCGTCGGCCGGGACCGCGGCGAAACGCGGGGTCGACAGGTTCGCCGTCGGGTAGCCGAGCTCGTGGCCCCGGCCGTCGCCGCGGACGACGATCCCTTCGAGGCGGTGCGGGCGGCCGAGCGCCTCGGCGGCGGCGACCACGTCACCGGCGTCGATGCACGACCGGACGTAGGTGCTGGAGAAGGTGATCGCCGACTGGTCCTCTTCGGACAGTTCCTTGCCCTGCAGCTCGGCACCGAACGCGGCGAAGCCGAACCGGCGGCCGAGGGTGCGCAGCATGGCGACGTCGCCGGCCGCCTTGGCGCCGAAGGTGAAGTTGTCGCCGACGATCACCGCGGCCGCGTGCAGCCGGTCGACCAGCACCTCGTGCACGAACTCCTCCGGCTGCAGCCGGGACAGCTCGAGGGTGAACGGCAGCACGCAGAAGACGTCGACACCCAGGCTCTCGACGATCTCGGCCTTGCGCCGCAAGGTCGTCAGCTGCGCCGGGTGGCTGCCCGGGCGCAGCACCTCCGACGGGTGCGGGTCGAACGTCAGCATCACGCTCGGCAGGCCGCGCTCGGCCGCCGCCGCCACCGTCCGGCTGATCAGCTCCTGGTGCCCGCGGTGGACACCGTCGAACACGCCGATGGTGACCACGCACCGGCCCCAGCTGCCGGGAAGGTCCCCCAGCCCACGCCACCGAAGCACGTCAGACTCCCGTCTCTCGAGCCCACCCTAGGCGGGCAGCAACACGACCACCGCGCGGGACACGCCTTGTTCGTCGGCGGCCAGGGCGAGCACCCGGCCGTCGGGACCGAAGAGCCCGTACGTGCCTTCGACACCGGCCGCCGGGATGCGCTGGCCGTGGCGGACCGCTTTCGCCGTGGCGGCGTCGAGGTCGCGGCGCGGGAACGCGGCGGCGACGGCGGCGTCGAGGTCGAGGCTCAGTTCGGGCTGTTCTTCGAGCTGGTCGAGGGTCCTCGCCTTGGCCAGGGTGAACGGGCCGACCGTGGTACGGCGGAGTGCCTTCAGGTGGCCGCCGACGCCGAGGTCCGCGCCCAGGTCGCGGGCCAGCGCACGGACGTAGGTGCCCGAGGAGCACTCGACGACGGCGTCGACCTCGACGTGGTCCTCCTCGTGACGGACGGCGAGGACGTCGAAGCGGTAGACGGTGACCGGGCGGGCCGGGATGACGACGTCCTCGCCGGCGCGGACGCGGGCGTAGGCGCGCTTGCCGTCGATCTTGACCGCGCTGACCGCGCTGGGTACCTGCTGGATGTCGCCGGTGAGCTTCTCGACGCCGGTGGCGATGTCTTCGTCCGTTACTTTTTCCGTCTCGGCTTGGCTCAGCACTTCACCCTCGGCGTCGTCGGTCGTGGTGCTGCTGCCGAGGCTGAGGGTGGCCAGGTAGGTCTTGCGGTCCAGGGCCAGGTGGCCGAGCAGCTTGGTGGCGCGTTCGATGCCGAGCACGAGGACGCCGGTCGCCATCGGGTCGAGCGTGCCGGCGTGCCCGACCTTGCGGGTGCCCATGATCCGGCGGGCGCGCGCGACGACGTCGTGCGACGTCATGCCGGCGGGCTTGTCGACGATGAGGAGGCCGGGGGGCGGCGCGGGGCGGCGGGGCGGTTTGGGGCTCGACACGCGGCAACCCTAGCGGCCGCTCCTTGCGGATCGATCAGGCCGCTGGTGCAGGCTCGGCAAGCGCGCCAATGTGGCCTTCGGTGCGTCAGACGCAACCAAGGCGGCCTTCGGTGCGGAAGACGCAACCAAGGCCGCCTTGGGGCGCATGAGTCAGGCGGCGACGATCGGCGTCTCCGGCAGCGCCGCGTCCCAGCGGCGGCGGGTGATCCGGACCGGGAGCTCCTCGCCGCGGGCCTCGGCGAGGAACAGGTGGGTGCGGGTCCGGCGCCACCACACGAGCATGCGGACCGTGCCGAAGGCCAGCACGGCGACCAGGGCCAGCAGCGCCAGCCGGAAGTTGCCGCCGGTGACCTGGAGGAGGACGCCGACCGCCAGCGCGGCGATCGTCGTCGCCACGAAACCGCCGACGTTGACCACGCCCGTCGCCGTGCCGACGCGGGTGAGCGGGTTGTAGTCGCGGGCCAGCGCGAAGCCGATCATCGACGCCGGGCCGCCGAGGGCGAGGAAGGCGAACGCGGGCACCAGCACCGGCAGGGGCACCTGGCCCGGCCAGCCCAGCAGCACTGCCCAGACCAGCGCGGCCCCGCCGATGTAGCCGCCGACCAGCGGCATCCGCAGCGACGGACGCCGTCCGATCAGGCCGCCGAGGGCCGGGCCGCCGGCCATCGAGCCGAAGACGAACACGGTGAGCAGCGCGCTCGCCGTCGCCTTCGACTGGCCTTGGCCCTGGACCAGCCAGGGGACGCCCCAGAGCAGTGTCAGGGCGTTCGGGGCGAACATCGTGCTGAAGTGGACCCAGAAACCCAGGCGCGTCCCCGGCGTCCGCCAGGCCTCGGCGACCTGGCCGGCGAGCTCGCGCGGGCGGACTTCTTCGCGCGCGGGCGGCTGTTCGCCCGCCGGGACGTCGCGGACCCGCAGGGCCACGACGGCGGTGTAGAGGACCGTGATGGCGCCGACGGCCAGGAACGTGGGCGTCCAGCCGGCGCCGTCGAGGACCAAGGCCAGCGGGACGGTGGCGGCGAGGTTGCCGATGTAGCCGACGGCCGCGGTGAACGACGTCAGCAGCGCGTACTGCCGGCCCGGGAAGTGGGCCGCGACCAGGCGCAGGACGCTGACGAAGGTGAGCGCGTCGCCGAGGCCGAGGACGCCGCGGGCGAGCAGGCCGAGGCCGTAGGAGTGGGCGACGCCGAGCAGGAGCTGGCCGGCACCGAGGATCAGGACGGCGGCGGTGAGGACGCGGCGGGGGCCGTAGCGGTCGACCAGGACGCCGGTCGGGATCTGCATCGCGGCGTACACACCGACCTGCAGGACGGTGAAGGTGCCGAGCGCGGCCGCGCCGACGCCGAAGCGCTCGGCGGCCTGCAGCCCGGCGACCCCGAAGGACGTCCGGTGGAAGACGGCGAGGAGGTAGACGGTGACGGCGGCGAGCCAGATCAGCCAGGACCGGGCGGTGGCACGGCCGGTGGCGGGCACAGGTTCCTCCAGAGGTGGGCGGTTCGGGGCGCAGGACGCCCACGCTGCCGTCCCTACTACTTGTATCG
Organism: Amycolatopsis bullii; assembly: GCF_014654205.1. GTDB lineage: Bacteria > Actinomycetota > Actinomycetes > Mycobacteriales > Pseudonocardiaceae > Amycolatopsis > Amycolatopsis plumensis. Next base: position 11,073 of record NZ_BNAW01000029.1, on the reverse strand, counting down.
CCTAAGCAACCACGAACCATAGCCACGACCCGCGTGGCTTTCCCCACAGGTAACCCCCATCACCCGTGCTCAGCGGGGCATCACCCGTGATCGAGCGGGCATCTCACGTGCTTGGAGGGGCATCACGCGTGATTGAGGGGGCATCGGGCTGATGCCCCGCTGATCACGCGTGATGCCCGCCGGATCACACGTGATGCCCCTCCGGACACGCGTGATGCCGGTTTGCGCACGTCAGGCGGGGCGGGTGGCGCCGGTGACGGCCCAGTTTCCGGAGCGCCAGCGGGCCAGGACCGCGGCCAGGCGGAGGAGCATGAAGAGGGAAAGACCGGTCCAGATGCCCGTGAGGCCCCAGCCGAAGCCGAGCGAGGCCCAGATCAGCGGGAGGAAGCCGAGGGCGGCGCTGCCGAGCGTCGCGTTGCGGAGGAAGGCCGCGTCGCCCGCGCCCAGGAGGACGCCGTCCAGGGCGAAGACCACGCCCGCGATCGGCTGCAGGGCCACGAAGAACCACCACGCGTGCGGGATCTCGGCGAGCACGCCCGGGTCGGACGTGAACGCGTGCGGCAGCACCCAGGACAGCGCCGCGAACAGCACCCCCAGGAAACAGCCCATCAGCAGTCCGTACCCGGTGATCTGCGACGCGACCCCGCGCGCCTGCCGGGCCGAGTTCGCCCCCAGCGCCGCCCCCACCAGCGACTGCGCGGCGATCGCCACCGAGTCCAGCACCAGCGCCAGGAACGTCCACAGCTGCAGCACCACCTGGTGCGCGCCGACCGCTTCGGTCGACGTCCGGGCCGCGACGGCCGCCGCCGAGACGAAGCACGCCTGGAAGGCCAGGCTGCGCAGCACCAGGTCGCGGCCGAGGCCGAGCTGGGCGCGCATCACCTTGAAGTCCGGCCGCAGGCCCACCTTCTCGCGCACCAGCGCCAGGATGAACAGCGACGCCGAGATCACCTGCGCCGCGACGTTCGCGATCGCCGAACCCTCCAGGCCCAGCCCCGCCCAGTAGACGAGGACCGGGCACAGCACGGCCGAGATCCCGTTGCCCGCCAGCACGTACCGCAACGGCTTCGCGGCGTCCTGGACTCCGCGCATCCAACCGTTGCCGGCCATGGTGACCAGGATCAGCGGCGCTCCGAACAACGCGATCCGCAGCCAGGAGACGGCGGCCGAGGCGATCTCGTCGCTCCCCGAAAGGACCCGCGCGATCGGCCAGGCCAGCAGCTGCCCCGCGGCCAGCACGACGAGCCCGACGAACACCGCCAGCCACGTCGCCTGCACGCCTTCGCGCACCGCGTCGGCCCGGCGGCCGGCGCCGTGCAGGCGGGCGGTGCGGGACGTCGTGCCGTAGGACAGGAACGTCAGCTGGCTCGACACCTGGGCCAGCACGACGCCGCCGAGCGCGAGCCCGGCCAGCGGCAAGGCATCGAGGTGACCGACCACGGCGGTGTCGACCAGCACGTACAGCGGCTCGGCGGCCAGCACGCCCAGCGCGGGCACGGCCAAGCCCAGCACGCGCTTCGCCGGGACCCGCTCGATCTCCTCCACGTTCGCCACGATCCGGACTCTAACCGCCGCCACCGACAGTTCCGGCCGGCGGGAACCTCGTTCGGCGCGGACCTCGCCGGGACGCGGGTCCAGGCACACGCGATCGCGCAGTCGCCGGCGCGCGGAGACCGACCACCGGCGGGGCGTGCCCGCTTCGCCGTGATGGACAGCTCCGTGCGGTCGTCGAGCGTGCCCATCGCCGGGAAGCGGAGGTCGAGCAGCAGCCGGTCGGCCGGGGCGGCCGGCCCGGTCACCGCGTCGGTCCGGTCAGCAGCCCGTCGCCGCGGTCGCCCGCCGCTTCGGTCGGTTCGGTCATGCCCGGCCTCCCTTCGCTCCCCGGCCTAGTGCGGCGGCCGGTGAAGGCGTGCCGGATGCCGTGCCGCGCCATGTGTTCCACACAGGACCGGACGGTGATCACCACGGGAAGGCGCGAAAGCGCGACCGGCGCGCTACAGCAGCGGCGCCCGCTCCAAGGCCGCGCGCAGACCCGCGACGACCTCGTCGGCCGGGCCCGCGATCGTGCAGCCCGCGGCCTGCCGGTGCCCGCCGCCGCCGAACTCGGCCGCCACCGCCGAGACGTCGATCCCGGTGGAACGCAACGAGATCTGCCACTGCTCCGGGTGCGCCGGGTCCTGTTTGAGCACGGCCGCGACGGCCGCATCGCGCACCGAGCGGACGACGTCGACGACCGACTCGACCTCCTCGCTGCGGACCGTGCGCGCGGCTTCGGCGGAAACCACCGCGTGCACGAAACCCCGGCCCTGCGCGGCTTCCGGCTCCAGCCGGGCCTCGCGCAGCACGGACGAGAGCATCGGCAGCCAGGCGAACGGGCGCTCGTCGACGATCCGGCGCACGATCGCCTCCGGGTCGGCCCCCGCTTCCAGCAGCCGGGCCGCCATCCGGTGCGTGTCCGGGCTCGCCCGGCGGAACCCGCTCGTGTCGGTGACGATCCCCGCGTAGAGCCCGCGCGCGATCGGCTCGTCCAGCTCCGCGCCCAGTGCCTCCAGGACGCGGAACACGAGGACCGCGCTGGCCTCGGCGCGCTCGTCCACGACGTGGCAGGTGCCGTAGAAGGTGTTGGTCGCGTGGTGGTCGATCACCAGCACCGCGCCGGCGAGCTCGACGCGCCCGGCGAGCCGGCCGAGCCGCTTCGGCGTCGGCGTGTCGACGCACACGAGCAGCTCCTCGGAGTCCGGGAGTGTGTCCGGGTGGGTGAGCAGGCCGTCTTCGTCGAGCCACCGCAGCGTCTCCGGGGCCTCGTCGGGCTCGCCGAAGGAGACGCGCACGCGGGCGCCGCGCTGCCGCAGCGCCCGGCCGAGGGCCAGTGCGCTGCCCAGCGCGTCCGCGTCCGGCCGCACGTGGCCGAGGATCGTCACGTCGCCGGCCGACGCGAGCAGGGCCGCCGCGGCCCGGATGTGCTGCACCGAAGGAGGGGTCACGGTGCGTCACGCTACGCTCTGCGGGATGCCTGAGTACGCGATGCTGGTCTACCCCTCGGCCAACCGGGTCTACGCCGCCTCCTCCCCCGCGCTGCTGCGCGCCGAGCTGGCGGTGTTCGGCGCGGGCCTGGCGGCCGAGCTGTCCGCCATCGAGGAGGTCGAGCTCGGCGGCGTCGGCTACGTGCGCTTCACCAGCTCGGCGCCCCTCGGCGAGCGCGACCTCGCGCTGCTGTCCAACCTCTCGTCGCTGTATGCCCTGTTCGAGCTGGGTGACGGCGTCCTCCGTCCGGTGCGCGTGACACCGCTGGCCAAGGCCGATTCGGACCTGCTGACCATCCAGAAGTACGCGGGCAAGACCAACGAGCTGTTCACCAAGCTGCTGGTGAACGTGACGCTGCTGGCGACCGCGGACCCGTTCTCGGACCGGCCGAAGTACCTGCTCGACCCGCTGTGCGGCCGCGGCACCACGCTCAACCAGGCGATGATGTACGGCCTGCACGCGACCGGCCTGGACGTCGACGCCAAGGACTTCGAGGCCTACGAGGCGTTCATCAAGACGTGGCTGCGGAACAAGCGCGTGAAGCACACCGCCGAGTCGGGCCAGCTGCGGCGCAACAAGGTCCGGCTCGGCCGTCGCCTCGACATCGAGTACGCACTGGACAAGGAAGCGTACAAAGCGGGTGACACGCGCAAGCTCACCTACTTCAACGCCGACACGCTCACGACCGACGAGGTGCTGCGGGCGAACTCCTGCGACGTGATCGTCACGGACGCGCCGTACGGCGTGCAGCACGGCAGCCACCGCGAAACCGGGTTGCAGCGGAGCCCGCGCGACCTGCTCGCGGCGGCCGTCCCGGTGTGGACGCGGGTGCTGAAACCCGGTGGGGCGCTCGGCATCTCGTGGAACACCACCGTGCTGCCGCGGGAAGAGCTGGTCGAGGTGCTCCGGAAGGCCGGGCTCGACGTGCGCGAAGGCGGGCCGTGGGAGGAGTTCGCCCACCGCGTCGACCAGGCCATCCTGCGTGACCTGGTCGTCGCCGTGAAACCCGCGTCCTGAGTCGACAAAGCGCTACGCGGTGAGCTCGGGCTTCGCCGGCGCCTGCCCGTTCGCTTCCGGTGCCGCCGCCGGAGCCGGAGCGGGCGGCGTGCTCAGGCCGCGCTTCACCGAGTCCAGAATGGACAATCCCTGGCCGACCAGCCCGGCGGCCATCTCGCCGAGGCCGTCGGCGCCGTTGAGGATGTTGACGTTCGCCCCCGACAGGCCCCGCCCGGCTTCCTTGACGATCTGCGGCAGCTGGTCGATGAGCATCCGGTCGAGCGCGACCCGGTTGTGCGACGCCGCCGCCTCCGCCTGGATGCGCATCTTCTCCGCCTCGGCGACCGCCAGGATGCGGATCCGCTCGGCCTCGGCGTCGGCGGGCTTGATGACCTCGGCCACCAGCTGCTGCTGCCGCAGTTCGGCTTCCCGCTGGGCCAGCTCGGTGCGCGCGTCGATGACCTCCTGCTGCGCCCTCGCCTGCGCGAGCGGACCGGCCTGGCCGGCCTGCGCCTGCGCCGCCTCGACCTCGGCGCGGTACCGCGCCTGCACGATCGACGTCTGCCGGGCGTACTCGGCCTGCGTCCGCTGCGACTCCTGCTCGGCCTCCGCCGCGGTCTTGTTCGCCACGGCCTGGGCGATCTGCGCGTCCCGCTGGATGGCGGCGTTGTGCGGTGCGGCCATCGCGGCGATGTAGCCGAGCTTCATGTCGTCGATCGACTGGATCTGCAGCGCGTCGACGGTGAGCCCGATCTTCGCCATCTCCACCGCGGAGCCGTCCAGCACCTCGGTGGCGAGCTTCTGCCGCTCGGTGATGATCTCCTCGACGGTCATCGACCCGATGATGGACCGCAGGTGCCCGGCGAAGATCCGGCCGGTCAGCACGGACATCTGGTCCTGGTCGGAGAGGAACCGCTGGCCGGCGTTGACGATGCTCTCGGTGTCGTTGCCGACCTTGAACGCGATCACCGCCCGGACCGTGAGGGCGATGGCCTGCTTCGTCACGCACACTTCGGTCACCTCGGCTTCGCACATGGCGAGCGTGAGGAACCGGACTTTCCGGAAGACCGGCATGACGAAGGCACCGTGGCCGGTGACGACCCGGAACGGCGACGCGCCCTTGCTGTTCTTGCCCCCGGAGATCAGCATCGCCTCGTTGGGAGCAGGCACGCGATAACCGAACATCGGCTGTCCTTTGGAAAGCACTAAGAAGCGGGATCCGAGGCGTCCCACGCCACGACGTCGACCGTGCGCCGTCCCCGGGTTTCCACGACCAGGACGGTCGTGCCCTTCGGCAGCTCCGTGTCGGACCAGGCAAGGAAGGTTTCCAGGCCGCCCCTGATCCTGATCAGCACCTCCCCGGGGCCCCGCTGCCCGCGGGTGCCGACCAGGAGGACTCCGGTGCGGCCGGACGGGGAAAGGTCGGAGTGCACGGGTGCCGACCTCCCTCGGTGGCCGTCTCGGTGCGGGGCGAACCCCCGCTCGTCCCATTGTGCTCCCGCCGGACGCACGCGGTGGGCACTGTGAGGTTCCGATCAGGCAGGCAACCGGGCGGGCCGCCCGAGCGTACAGCCGTCGCTATACTCGCCGACTGTGACCGTCGAGCAACGTCCCCTGCGCGCGGACGCCCGGCGCAACCGCGAGGCGCTGGTCGCGGCGGCGCGGGAAGTGTTCGGCGCCAAGGGGGTCGACGCCCCGCTCGACGAGATCGCCCGGCGCGCCGAAGTGGCGATCGGCACCCTCTACAACCGGTTCCCGACGCGGGCGGACCTCGTCGAAGCCGCGTTCCTGCCGACGCTCGAAGAGGCGCAGGCCGTGCTGGAGGAGGCCCTCGCGTGCGAGGACCCGTGGGACGGTTTCGTCCTGTTCCTCGAACGTTCGGTGCTGATGCAGGTCTCCGACCGCGGCTTCACCGAGGTGTGCTCGCGGACGTTCGACCCGGCGTCGGGGCTGGAGAAAGCCAAGCAGGCCAACGGTTCCCGGATGCACCGGATCATCACGCGCGCCCAGGAGGCCGGTGCGCTGCGGAAGGACTTCCGGGGAACCGACCTGCCGATCGTGTTCGCGGCGGCGACCGCCACCCCGGACTGGCGGCGCGCGCTCGGCATCGTCCTCGACGGCCTGCGCGCGCGATGACCTGGCTCGCCGACACCGCCACCTCCTACGACACGGTGGCTGCGAGCTACGCGGACTTCGTCTCGAACGCGCTGGAGAAGCAGCCGTACATGCGGGCCGCGCTGGCGTTGTTCGCCGCGGAGGTCGACGGGCCCGCGGTGGACGTCGGCTGCGGCCCGGGGCACTTCACCGCGCACCTGGCTTCGCTCGGGGTCGACGCGTGGGGTATCGACCTGTCCCCGGGCATGGTGGACCTGGCCCGGCGAACCCACCCCGAACTGCGGTTCGAGGTGGGGTCGATGACGGACCTCCCGCTGCCCGACGCGTCCGTGGCCGGGGTGCTGGCGTTCTGGTCGCTGATCCACGTCCCGGACGATGCGGTGCCGGCGGCGCTGGGCCACTTCCACCGCGTCCTGCGGCCGGGTGGCCTGCTGGTGATCGGCTACCACGTCGGCGCGGGCACCCGGCTCAAGACCCAGGGCTACGGCGGGCACCCGATGAAGGTCAGCGTGCACCTGCGGCAGCCGTGGTGGCTGGCGCGGCGGGTGCGGGAGGCCGGGTTCACGGTCGAGGCGGAGTGGGCGCTCGACCCGGAAAACCCGGTGTCGCAGGCGATCCTGTTCGCCCGGCGCGGTCGTGAGTGAAAAGAGGGTCAGAACCCTCTTTTTCACTCACGACAGGCGGTGCCGGGGCTCCTAGTCGCGGATGTCGTTCCACTGGTCGGAGCACTTGAACGCCCCGCCGTCGCCGGTGATGCAGGCCTGGCTCCTGATCCGGTTGATGCCACCGACGAGGTTCGGGTCCCCGATCGAGAAGTAGTCGGTGTCCGCAATCGTCACGCGGCTGTCGATTTTCCTGGAACCCGCGAACGCGTCGAAGTGCCCGGTCATGGTGGCGCCCTGGTGGTCCACCGTCATGCGGGCCGTGCGGTTGCCCCAGTAGATCCAGCCCTCCAGGTAGACCGTTCGGCAGTCCCAGCCGTCGATGCACAGCTTGAAGTGGTCCGTGGCGTACGCGGGCGCCGCGTTGGCCGGCAGTTGTCCGAGGCTCAGTCCCGCGACAGCCAGCGCCGCGGCTACCTGCCATCTTCTGATCGCCATGTCCTCACCTTTCCTGACGGTGTACGTCCGGAGAGGAAACGCCTCAGCGGTCCAGTCGGTTGAGTCTGACTCTAGGCGAACGCCTGCACGGCCTTGGACACCGCGGTCACGACAGGCGCTCCCCCACGAACTTCACGATCTCCGGGAGTACGCCTCGCCAGTATTCGTCATCGTGGCCGCCCGGCGAGAAGCGGGACACCTCCGGCGAAACCGCCTTCACCAGCCGCCGGTCGGCGGCCAGGAACGGGTCCGACTCGCCGCACCACACGCCCAAGGCGCCGGGGCGGAGCTCGGCCGGGTGCCGCAGGGGTTCCGCATCGCGCCAGTTCGCCTCGTCCGCGAACACCTTGCGGCTGCGGGCGTCCGGCCAGCTGGCGAACAGCGCCGCGCTCGCCGTGGCCACCGCCTTCAGCTCCGGGTGGGTGCGGGCGAACCGCAGGGCGCCGAAGCCGCCCATCGAAATGCCGAACACCGCCGACGGCGGGCGCAGGTCGCGGGCCGTCAGCCAGCCCGGGACTTCGTCGGCCAGCATGCGCTGCGGGTCGTCGTCACCGCCGGTTTTCACCCAGTAGTGGTCGCCGTCGAGGGCCGCGATCGCGAACGGTGGCGTTCCGGCGCGGACCGCCGCCGTCAGCACCGCCGGGACCCCCAGGGAGAGGAACGTCCGCGCCCGGGCGCCGCGGCCGTGCAGGGCCAGGCAGACCGGCAGGCCCGCGGCCGGGACGCCTTCGGGCGTCATCAGCACCAGGTCGACGTCGGTGCCGCGGGCCGCCGAGGGCATGCGCTGGACCGTCACCGGGTCACGCGGTGCGGCCGGCCGGGTGGGTGCCGGCACCGGCGGCGGTCCGGGTGGGGGTTCGGCAGCCGAGCAGCCCGCCAGCAGCGCCAGTGCGCTGCCGGCGAGCAGACGGCGGCGGGAGAGCACGGGTCAGCCCCGGCTCTCCTCCTCCGCGAACTCGGCGTCTTCGGCGTCTTCGGTCTCTTCGCGCGGTGCCTTGTACGGGTCGGCGTCGCCCGCGTGCTGGGCGCCGGTCGCGCGGCGGGCGACCTCGGCGTCGGCCTCGCGGGCCTTGGCCAGCAGGTCCTCGATGCGCTTCGACTCCTCGGGAATCGTGTCCGCGACGAAGGTCAGCGTCGGCGTGTAGCGGACGCCGGTGCCCTGCCCGACCTTCGTGCGCAGCACCCCGCGCGCCGATTCGAGCGCGGCCGCCGCACCGGCGAAGTCCGGGACGGAGTCCAGCTTCTCGCCGAGGACCGTGTAGTACACCGTCGCGTCGTGCAGGTCGCCGGTGACCTTCGTGTCCGTGATGGTCACGTAGTCCAGCCGGGGGTCCTTGACCTCGTGCTCGATCGCCGACGCGACGATCTGCGAGATCCGCTTGGCGAGCTTGCGAGCCCGAGCAGGATCGGCCATGTCGTTCTCCTAGGAAGATCTAATCATCGGGGCCGAGCAGCCGGCGGCGGGCGGAGAGCAGTTCGAACTCCGGCCTGCTCGCCACGTACCGCTCACACGAGTCGAGCACGTCCCGGACGTGCTCGCCACCTTCGGCGACCACGGCCACCCCGATGAGGGTCCGGCGGTGCAGGTCGGCGTGCCCGGCTTCGGCCACCGACACGGCGAAGCGCTTGCGCACCTCGGCCAGCACCGGACGGACCACGGATCGCTTCTGCTTCAGCGAATGGACGTCACCGAGCAGGATGTCGAGCTCGAGAGCTCCGACGAACATAGGCAAGTTTGGGTGTGTCGTAGGGATGGGAACCCCGGGTGTGCGGCGGTGAGCCGCACACCCGGGGACACAGGCATTACGCCCGCGGCTTCTCGCGCTGCTCGTACGTCTCGATCACGTCGTCGACCTTGATGTCGCCGTACGAACCGAGCGTCAGACCGCACTCGTAGCCCTCGCGGACCTCGACCACGTCGTCCTTGAACCGCCGCAGCGAGCTGATCGGCAGGTTCTCCGCGACGACCGTGCCGTCGCGCAGGAGACGGGCCCGGGCGTTGCGCCGGATCTCGCCGGACATGACCAGGCAACCCGCGATCGTGCCGATCTTGGAGGACTTGAAGACCTCGCGGACCTCCGCGCGGCCCAGCTCGACCTCTTCGTACTCCGGCTTGAGCATGCCCTTGAGGGCCTGCTCGATCTCGTCGATCGCCTGGTAGATGACCGTGTAGTACCGGACGTCGACGCCCTCGCGGGTGGCCCGCTCGGTCGCCTTGCCCTGGGCGCGGACGTTGAACCCGAGGACGATCGCGTCGGACGCGGTCGCCAGGTCGATGTCCGACTCGGTCACGCCACCGACACCGCGGTGGACCACGTTCAGCTCGACCTCGTCGCCGACGTCCAGCTGGAGCAGCGAGGCTTCGAGGGCCTCGACCGTACCCGAGTTGTCACCCTTGATGATCAGGTTGAGGCTGTTCGTCTCCTTCAAGGCGGAGTCGAGGTCCTCGAGGCTGACCCGCTTGCGGCGCGACGCGTTGAGCGCGTTGCGCGTGCGAGCCGACCGGCGCTCGGCGATCTGCCGGGCGACGCGGTCCTCGTCGACCACCAGGAAGGTGTCACCCGCACCCGGCACCGACGTGAAGCCGATGACCTGGACGGGCCGCGACGGCAGCGCCTCGGTGACGTCGACGTTGTGCTCGTCGACCATCCGGCGGACGCGGCCGTAGGCGTCACCCGCCACGACCGAGTCACCGACGCGCAGCGTGCCGCGCTGGACCAGGACGGTGGCCACCGGGCCGCGGCCGCGGTCGAGGTGCGCCTCGATCGCGACACCCTGGGCCTCCATGTCCGGGTTGGCCCGGAGGTCCAGAGCGGCGTCGGCGGTCAGCAGGATCGCCTCGAGAAGGCCGTCGATGTTGATGTTCTGCCGCGCGGAGATCTCGACGAACATCGTGTCGCCGCCGTACTCCTCGGCGACCAGGCCGTACTCGGTCAGCTGCTGCCGGATCTTGTCCGGGTTCGCGCCTTCCTTGTCGATCTTGTTGATCGCGACCACGATCGGGGCCTTGGCGGCCTGCGCGTGGTTGATCGCCTCGACCGTCTGCGGCATCACACCGTCGTCGGCCGCCACCACGATCACCGCGATGTCGGTCGAGTTCGCACCACGGGCACGCATGGCGGTGAACGCCTCGTGACCCGGGGTGTCGATGAAGGTGATCAGGCGCGGGTTGCCGTCGAGCTCGGTCTCGATCTGGTACGCACCGATGTGCTGCGTGATGCCGCCGGCCTCGCTCTCGCGGACCTTCGTCTTCCGGATCGTGTCGAGCAGGCGGGTCTTACCGTGGTCGACGTGACCCATGATGGTCACGACGGGCGGCCGGACCTGCAGGTCCTCTTCCTCGCCGGAGTCTTCGCCATACGTGATGTCGAAGGTCTCCAGGAGCTCGCGGTCCTCCTCCTCGGGGCTGACGACCTGAACGTTGTAGTTCATTTCGCCGCCGAGCAGCTCGAGGATGTCGTCGGACACGGACTGCGTCGCGGTGACCATCTCGCCGAGGTGGAAGAGCACCTGCACCAGCGAAGCCGGGTTGGCGTCGATCTTCTCGGCGAAGTCGGTCAGCGAGGCACCGCGCGGCAGCCGGATCGTCTCGCCACTGCCCTTGGGCAGGCGGACGCCGCCGACGCTGGGCGCCTGCATGTTGTCCATGTACTCCTGGCGCTTCTGCCGCTTCGACTTGCGGCCCTTGCGCGAGGGACCACCGGGACGCCCGAAGGCACCCGCGGTACCGCCACGGCCACCGGGGCCGCCACGACCGCCGCCGCCACCGCGGAAGCCGCCGCCACCGGCCGGGGCACCGCCACCGGGACCGCCGCCACCCGGGCGGAAGCCGCCGCCA